>JAJPHZ010000035.1 GCA_021325025.1 Pseudomonadota bacterium
CCTTCCTGCCCGTAATCCGAAAGTGGTATGAGTGCCCCGTTGTTGCACTTTTGGCACTTCGGCAACTCCATCGCCCGCGTCCTCCTTCGCGCCGGCCACCCGGTCCAAACCCCACCATATACAACCGCCTTTTTCAAAGCAACGGAGACTTGAGCAGGGCTGGCGGCGGACTATTTTTTGCCGCGCGGGGAAAAATGTTAGGCTGGCCAACTACCGATGTTCCTGTTGCGCGAAGCCCGACCCCGCGACAAGCACCGGCTGCTGGAGCTGGCGCGCCTGCTCGATTCCATCAATATGCCTACCACAAAGCGGGAGATGGAGGACACGCTGCGGCGGTCGACGCAATCTTTTCGCGGCCGGGTGCGCGACCGCGCCCGGGCGGTGTACGTGTTTTGCGCCGAAGATCTCGACAGCGGCCGCCTGGCGGGAGCTTCGATGATTATCGCCAAGCACGGCACGCCGGCTTCTCCCCATTACTATTTTCAGATCGACAGCGATGAACGCTATTCGCATACGCTGCGCCGCATGTTCCGCCATACGTTTTTGCGCCTGCGCCATTCGATGGACGGGCCCACCGAAGTGGGCGGACTGATTGTCGATCCGCAAATGCGCCGGCTGCCGCAGAAGATCGGCAAGCAGCTTTCCTGGGTGCGCTTTCTCTACATCGCGCGCCATCGCAAGCGCTTCGAAAGCCGCATCATCGCCGAGATCATGCCGCCGATGACGCCCGATCACGGCAACATCTTCTGGGACCATTACGGCCGCCGCATGACGGGGCTAAGCTTTCGCGAGGCTGACCGGCTGTCGATTCATGACAAGGAATTCATCCGCGCCCTGTTCCCTGACGCGCCGCTCTACACCGCGCTACTCCCCGAGGAGGTGCGCGCCTCACTGGGCGTGGCCGGCGAACAATCGCGCGGCGCCGTGCGTTTGCTGGAGCAGGCAGGACTGCGTTTTTTGGAGCAAATCGACCCTTTCGACGCGGGTCCTTATTACGGCGCCGCGATCGCCGACCTCGAACCGGTCAAGGCATTGCGTTCCTATCGGGTCGTGCCGGGTAGCGTCCTGACGCCCTCGGAGCAATCCGAGCGCGCCTGCCTGGTCGGATTCGAGGATCGTAGCGGCGGCTTCCGCGCGGTCCAAATCGCCACCGCGCCGCCCGAGGGCCGCCAAATCGTGCTGCCCGCCGAAGCAATTGCGGCCTTGGGCATTAAGGAAGGGATGACCGTGGATGTGATCCCGCTGCCGTGAAACCTATTCCCTGACCCTCTCCCCTCAAGGGGCAGGGGAACACGAATTTCTGATTCCCCTTGAGGGGAAGAGGCCGGGGGGTGAGGTCTGCAGCATCGGGTCGTGTCACAACTCCAACAGCTCGACGTAAAACCGTACCGCACCTTCCACTTCGCTCAGCAGATTGTACTCATTGGGCGCGTGGATGTTGCCTGCAAACGGGCCGGGGCCGAAGACTACCGGCGCAAGGCCTGCGCTCGCGTACACCCCCGCTTCGGTGCATCCGGTCTTGACGCTGTGGGCGACCGCAAGGCCGGCGCGCGCCTGCGCCGCCATCGCCAGCGTCACCACCTCACTGTCGAGCGCGGCCCGATAGCCGGGACTGGCGCGCATCTCGCGCAGATTGAATTTGAGCGCAGCGAATTTGCTCCCGATGTCACGGACCACAGCCGCCACGCCCGCGCGCACCAAATCCAGCGACAGCGAGGGCGGCGGGCGCAGCTCGAACGCCAGGGTCAAAGCGCGCTCCGATGACTGCACCACGCCGGGATTGCAGGTCAGGGTGGGAGCCGAGTAGTCCTCTTCAGGCGGTCCCGAACTTTGCGCAAACCGCTCCAGGGCGTCGATAAATTCGCCCAGGGCACGCAACGCTGCGTGGGGCAGACGATACGAAAAGGGCGCGCCCCGATGCTCCTCAAGCGCGGCGCCCGCGGGTACGCCGCCGCCTGCCGATACCACGATCTCGCAATGCGCCGCGACCTTGTTGACGGCGTCGCCGCCCGACAGCGCATGGACCTCGACGCCGCTGTCCGCGCCCATCGCCGCCAGTGCAGCCTTGATGGCGTTGTGTCCCAGATGCGGAGTGCTGGAATGGGCGCTGCGGCCTTTGTACACCGCGCGCCGCGCCCCGCCGCCGCGATGGGGCAGCGGTTCGAATCCGATGCTCAGTTCAAAGACGATCAGACCCTTGTGCGCAGTGACGATGCTCAGCCCCGACGGCTCGCCGATAAAGGCCAGAGCGCGTGCGGGCAGCAGATTGCCGGCGGCCAGTTCCTTGGCGCCCAACAATCCTCGCTCTTCGCCGAAGGTGCCGATCAGATACACGGTGCGGCGCGGACGGCGGCCGGCGAGCGCCGCCACCTTGGCCGCGAAGTCAAGCTTGGTGTCGGCGGCGCCCAGCCCATAGATGCGATCGCCGTCGATACGCGGACGCATCGGCTCGCCGCCGCAGGCGGTCCACAACGCAGGGTCGCCGGGCGGCACCGTGTCCAGATGGGTGTTGAAAACCAGCGGCATCACGCTTTGGTCGCGCCCGACAATTATCGCAACCAGGTTGACGTTGTCAGCGCCGTGAAGCGTCGAGGGAATCAGGCGCGCACCGATGCCGCTCGGCGCCAACATCTGCGCCGCGCAAAACTCGGCGACCGCGCGCGTGCCATTGGTTGTAACGCTGGGAATCGCAATCAATCGCCGGCACCACTCAAGCAATTTGGCTTCCACGTAATACCGCCTTTCCCGGCCGGCTGAAGCAATTCAGCGCTCGCGCAGGCAGCACAATGCCTACGCGCCGTCGCCGGGAGGTCAAGCCACCTCTCTTGACCCTCATCTTACTCCCGCCGTACCTCGGGTGCGATTTTCGTTCCCGTCCGCCCTGCACACGGCGAAACGGGCGACACGGGCGGAAAAAAGCGGTAAGTAATGATCCAAACAGCTTGAACTGAAAGGGACCGGCGCACAGTTCTGGCGCCAGGCAGAACAAGGAGAAGCCATGCAATACGACGTGATCATCCGCAATGGCACTGTCATCGACGGCTCCGGGATGCCCCGTTATCGGGCCGACGTCGGTATCGTGGGCGACAAAATCGCAACCATCGGCAAAATCCGCGAACCAGCGCACGAGGTGATCGACGCCGAAGGCCACGTGGTTGCACCCGGCTTTATCGACGTCCACACCCACATGGACGCCCAGGTGTTCTGGGATCCGATCGGCACCTGCTCGTGTTGGCATGGGATCACCACCGTGGCGATGGGCAACTGCGGCTTCTCGCTGGCGCCGTGCGCCGAGAAGGACAAGCTGATGGTGATCCGCAACCTGGAGCGCGCCGAGGACATCTCGCCCGAGGCGATGAACGCCGGCATCAGGTGGTCGTGGGAGACTTTTTCCCAATACCTCGACGCGGTCGACCGCACGCCCAAGGGAATCAACTACGCGCCCTACGTGGGCCATTCGGCACTGCGCACCTACGTGATGCGCGAGCGCGCGTTCACCGACCCGGCGACCCCCGCCGATCTTGACGCGATGAAGCGCGAGCTGCGAGCGGCGATGCTGGCCGGGGCGGCCGGCTTCACCACCTCGCGCACCGTCAACCATCAGACGCCCGACGGCGGCCCGGTCGCCAGCCGGCTGGCGACCTGGGATGAGGTGCGGGAGTTGGTCGGCGTGATGAGCGAACTTAACGCCGGCACCTTCGAAATCGCCGGCGAGGATACCGGCCGCGACCCCGATCGACTCAAGGACTACCTGCGCCGGCTCAGCGCGCTGGCGGTCGATAGTGGCGTGCACGTCAGCTTCGGGATGGGCGCCAGCCGCAAGGCGCCGGGCCTGTGGCGTCAGTACTTCGACATGACCAACCAGGCGGCACTGGAAGGCGGCCGGATGTCGGTGCAGGTGCACAGCCGATGGATCGCCAACGTGCAGTCGTTCGAAACCACGATGCTGTTCGACCGCCATCCGGTGTGGCGCGAGTTCCGCAAGCTGCCACTTGAGCAGCAGGAGGCGGGGCTGCGCGACCCCGAGACGCGCCGCAAGCTGGTTGCGGCGGCCTACATGGAGCCCGAAGGCCCGCGCGGCGTGGGCGCCGAGCCGCGCCGGGCGGAGTTCGACTGGTTCTTTTTGATGGACCGCACCACACCGCCCTACCAATCGATCGCGCAAATCGCGGCGCAACGCGGCCAGGACCCGGTCGAGACGATTATCGACCTGGCGTTGGAAAAACATCTCAAACAGTTCTTCCTGCAGCCGTTGACCAACGAGGATCAGGAGGCGGTGCTGGAGATCATGCGCCATCCGCGCGCGGTAGTGACGTTCTCCGACTCCGGCGCCCACGTCTCGCAAATCATGGACTCCTCGCTCCAGACCCATCTGCTCGCCTATTGGGTGCGCGAGCGCCAGGCGCTGACCCTGGAGCAGGCGGTCCGCATGCTGACCTTTGTCCCGGCCTCGCACTGGGGATTCACCGGCCGCGGCCTGCTGCGTGAAGGCATGTTCGCCGACATCGTCGTGTTCGATCCGCAGACGGTCAAGCCGCAGATGCCGCAGGTCACCTACGATCTGCCCGGCGGCGCGCGGCGGCTCAAGCAGAAGTCCTCGGGGATGCTGGCGACGCTGGTCAACGGCCAGGTGCTGTTGCGCAATAACGAACACACTGGCGCCCTGCCCGGCCGCCTGCTGCGCAACCGCCTGGTGCACTGATTGTCGACGACGACAGTACGGCGGGAGGCCTGCGACTGCGGTCGCGGGCTTCTCGACGTTCTTGTCCCCTGAAATTCCGTAGCCCAGGCTTACGATCTGTAGCCGGAGTTTTCAGCTTTTGTGTGGGCCTCGATGAGCTGAACAAGAAGTAGTGGGGCGGCCGCCGCGCCCGCCCCACTATATAGCTTGCTCGGCCGCATCTGCTGCCGACGTCGCTTTCGACGCGCCGCGCGAATTGCCGATTCCAGGCAAATCACAGGCTGAAAGGCTGGACCACACAGCCAATTTCACTATCACCGGTAATGCCGTGCGATTTCTGAACTGTAGCTGGCACCAACGCGATCGGCATTCTCGGCCAGCCATTGCGTCAGAGGCTTGCGGCCGCGCGGCGGATGCGCCGACACCAGCAGGTTTGCCATCAGGCCCCTTACTTCGTCGGCGGTCAAAATGACGTCCCCGACCATCAGGCCGACCACTTTGGCCGCCAGCAAGGCCGCCTGCGGCGGGACATGCAGGATCAGCGCTCTGCTGCCGACGGTCTTTGCCAGCAGCCTCACCAATCCCTCGAAGCAATGGATTTCCGGTCCGACCGCATCGAGGGTTTCGCTGTGCGGCTGTTGCCCGGCTTCAACCGCGATTGCGGCCAGGTCCTCGACGAACACCGGTTGCAGGCGGTAATCGCCGCTGCCGGGGATGGCGAACAGCGGCAGGCGGCGCAACAGCCAGGCGATATTGTTGATCAGGATGTCTTCGGCGCCGAACACCACGGTGGGCCGGATTATGGAATAGGACAGCCCCGACTCGCCGATGCATCGCTCTACCTGCGCTTTGCCGCGAAAGTATGGCAGCGGCGAATCCTCCGAGGGATTGGTGATGCTGATATGGACGAATTTGCGCACGCCGGCACGCCGCGCCGCCCTGACCAGCGTCCGGCTGTTGCTCACCGCACGCTCGAAGTCGATCCCGCCGTGCGCAAATCGTATCCAGTAGGTGTTGTAGAGCGTGTCGCACCCTTCCAGGTGGCGCTCCAGTTCGCCGGGCCGGTGAAAGCTGAAGGATGCGACCTCAACCGCATCCCCGAACGGATTGGGACGTTGCGGATGGCCGGTCAGGGTCTTGAGGCGGCGCCCCTGCGCCAACAGGCGGCGGGCGATGTATCGCCCGATATACCCGAATGCACCTGTAACGACGTCCAACGGCACGCCAGACAATCACCTCGGCCCACGGTGCGTGACCGTTTTGATTGTCCGCCGGTTGGCTGATTGGCGCAAAGTGTCAGCGCCGCATCGGACTTTACATCGCGGGGAGGAACGTCCACGATTCCTGCCATGAACCTACCGCAATCAAGCCGGCTCCAGTTCACCCCGGACCTCAACATCTGCCGCATCCTCAACGGCATGTGGCAGGTTTCGGGCGCGCACGGATCGATCGATCCCGAGCAGGCGGTCGAGAGCATGTTCGCGTACGTCGACGCCGGATTCACCACCTTCGACGTCGCCGACCATTACGGTCCTGCCGAGGATTTCGTCGGTGAGTTCCGGCGGCGGCTTGAGAATCGACGCGGGCGCGGCGCACTGTCGGGCGTGCAGGCCTTCACCAAGTGGGTGCCGATGCCCGCGACGATGACGCGCGCGGTGGTCGAGGCGAATATCGACCGTTCGCTGCGCCGGATGAATGTCGAGACGCTGGATCTGCTGCAGTTCCATTGGTGGGACTACGGCGACGAGCGCTATCTGGACGCGCTGGGGCATCTGGCGGACTTGCAGCGCGCCGGCAAAATCGGGCATCTGGCCCTGACCAATTTCGATACCGAACATCTTGGCAAAATTATTGCCAATGGGATTAGGATCGTTTCCAACCAGGTGCAGTACTCGCTCATCGACCGCCGTCCGCAGGTCAGGATGGCAGAGTTCTGCCGCCGGCACGGGGTCGTGCTTCTGGCTTATGGCACGGTGTGCGGGGGGCTGCTCAGCGCACGGTTTTTGGGCGCTCCCGAGCCGCGCCGGGCGCAACTGGACACCGCGTCGCTGCAGAAATACAAGCGCATGATCGACGCCTGGGGCGGATGGGCAATGTTCCAGCAATTGCTGGGCGTACTGGATGAAATCGCGCGCCAGCGCCAGGTCAGCATCGCCAACCTGGCGACCGCCTATGTCCTGGACCAGCCCGCCGTGGCCGGCGTGATCCTGGGCGCGCGGCTGGGCGTTTCGGCCCACATCGAGGACAATGCACGCGCGTTCGACGTGCACCTGAACGCCGATGAACTGATGCGAATCCAGGCGCTGCTGGCGCGCTCGCGCGACCTGTACGCCGCAATCGGCGATTGCGGCGACGAGTACCGCTGATTGTGCAGCGGTGCTCGCCGCCGGCATGTTCGCGCTCAGATTCGGAAACGGAAAGCGCCGCCATGCCTGACGATGTGCCCGGCGGAGGGCGTGGCAAAGTGCGTGCCCAGCACCAGCACCGGGCGATCGGCGTAGCGTTCCATAAACGCGCGCCGTGTCTTACATCCCTGCTCCGGGTCGGTGTCGAACGTGCATTTCCAGTCCGGATGGCCGAGCTGAATCGGATGATGCATCAGGTCGCCGCTGATCACCGCTTCCTGGCCCCGCGAGGAAATCCTGACGCTGACGTGGCCCGGAGTATGCCCGACGGTCGGCTCCAGCCAGATCTCGTCGTTGATGCGGTGATCGAGGTCGACCAGGTCCACCAGGCCCGCGGCGAAGATCGGGCGCACCGAGTCGCCGACTGCGGGGTCGTCGCTCGGGCCCCAATGCTCCCATTCTCGGCGGCTCATCAGGTAGCGGGCGTTGGGAAAGGTCGGCACCCATCGCCCGTCCACCAGCATCGTGTTCCATCCCACGTGATCGACGTGCAAATGGGTGCACAGCACCAGGTTGACCGATTCGCGCGCAAACCCGGCCTGGGCCAGGTCGCTCAGAAACGAGGTGTGCAACGTCTCCATCCCGGGGCGGCGCTTGTCGTTGCCGATGCAGGTATCGACGATAATCCTGCGCCCGCCCGATTCGATCGCGTAGGCATGGATGCTGAGTTTGGCCGCGCCCTTGTCGTCTGCGAAGTTGGGCCGCAGCCACTCTTCCTGGCGCACGTTCTCCGCCGTCGCGTCGGGCAGCAGCATTGTCATGTCGAAGGCGTTTTCGCTTTCCACCACGCGCGTGATTTTGACCTCGCCAATTTGCCAGCGGTTCATGATTCGGCCTCCTCGCCGCGCTGACCATACCGCAGCGCCATGTGCATTGTCACGGGGCGCAGTGCACCCACGGGCTGCTTGAACAAACAAACGCGCTTGGCGGTTCATCGGCCATCGACTGGGGCGGGTCCGAAACCGTTGAAGATGCCGGAAGTAGTGCGACAGGCGTCTGTGCCTGTCAGCGACGCGCGCGCCGATCGGCTCGCGTTCCACCATATTTGGTCAGCGGTGCCGCAAGCGAAAAAACGCTCGCGCGTCATGGCGGGCACCGGCGGCCAACCCACTGATAGTTTTTCTTCCGGCTCCCTGCCATCCACACCGAATCTACTAACTCAAGGCGCGGCATCGGCTTATGCTCTGTACGCGCTGAAGCGGGCCGCCTGGCGACAGCCCGCTTCAGCCGATGATTGCTTACTCCGCGATGAACGTCACCAGACCCGCTGGCAGCGGGGTGTTGACGACATGGCCGGTGCGTGGCGCCTTCAGCAGTCCATCGAGGTCCACCACTGCCAGGAAGGTAAAGCTGCCGTTGCCCAGCACGCCGTAGGCCTTGCCGGTGTTGGGACTGACGTAAGCAGTGGCCGGATGCGGGTCATCGCCCTGATTCCACGGCGCACCACTGGGGTCGGACGGCATCTCGAACGACACCCAGTCAACCACCGCGGGCGTGCCGCTCCCGGACGTGGAGGGAAGCTGGATGACGCCCTCCAGGCTGCCGCCGAATTCGCCGGTTACCAGCGCCAGATGCGTACCGGGGGCCACCGCAATGCCCGAAGTGCCGGCCTCAAGCGGTTCGAATTCAGGAAAATTCTGGAACTGGCTGGGCGCGCTCCAGGTACCGGGCGAGCCCGAGGTGAAGGTCGCCTGGGTCAGGTCGGCGATAAACAGATTGCCCGTGAACTCGTCGGTGGCCAGCGCAATGCCCGTGGTGCAGTCTTCGCCCGCCGAGTCCAGGTCGGGTCCCACCGACGGCGCTCCAACCGGGGTTGGGGTCGGGATCGGGACAATCTGGTTGGTGAAGACCTCGGTCGAGGGCTTAGTCTGGACCAGTTCGTAATTGCCCTGCTCGTTGGGCGACAGGATCAGGTGGCGGATCGGGTCAACCGCGATGTCCTCGGAGATGCCGGTCGGCGAATCGAGCGGCGACGCGAAGGTGTTGGTGGCGAGGTCCAGCGTCTGGTAGGCAGAGCTCGACGGCGAATCGCTCTTGGCGATCGCCAACACTGCGGTGTTGGTGCTGGAATCGACCACCACCCCGCAGGTCGTGCAACTTCCGCCCGTGAAGCTGACCGTTCCGGTGCCGCTACTGCTTAAGGTATTCTTGAGCGTGGTACCGTTGAGAATGTAAACGTCGGTGCCGTTTGCGACGCAGACGGTGTCGCCCGTAGTGGCATTGGAGGAGCACGAGTTGACCACGTTGGGGGTCGTGACCAGAGTCGGCGCACTCCCCGTGCCGAGGCCGGCGCTGGTTTCCAGAGGCACCACGTCCACGCCCACCGAGCCACCTTCCCAGCTACCCCTGGGGGCGTACGCCGTCGCATTGGAGCCCTGAACCAGCACGCCGATCGAGCTGGAGGGCAGACAGGCTTCGGGCGCCAGGGTAGGGGTTGGAGTTGGGCCCAGTACCAAGCCGGAATTGTCGGAGCCGCAAGCCGCCAATCCCGCCAACGATACGGCCAGGGCGACCAAGATCAGCCATTTGATGGCTGCATATCCGGTTCTGAATCTCGGTTCCATCATCAAAATCCTTTCCAGACAAATCAAATAATGTTAACCCCGTCTTAGCCATGCAGACTTTGCGATTTGCCTTGGCAAGCCTAGAGATACTTGAGGCGTTTGGCAAGTTCTCTAATTAAATTTCTCCACAGAAATTTTATACTCCTTATTGGGATTACCGAAACTTGATTTTCTATGAATTAAATACCAGCTTAGCTGTTATATTTAGCTAAAAGCTTTTTTTGGACGAAGACTCCAGCGCGGGTAAGGCGTTGCCGCTCACATGCCTTGCCGCCCCGGCGCAGGCGCGCTATCAAAAACCCCGCGAATCCGTGGAGTGGGCGATGGCGAAGAAGATTGTAATCGACAAGGACATCCCTGTGCCGATGCGCGACGGAACCGTGCTCAAGGCCGACCTGTACCGGCCCGACAGCCCTGAACGCCTGCCCGTGCTGCTCAACCGCACCCCGTACGGCAAGTCGGGCCCGATGTTGCGTCAGACGATGGATCCGGTGCGGGCTGCGCTCAACGACTACAACGTGCTGGTCCAGGACTGCCGCGGACGCTACCGCTCGGAGGGGAAGTGGACCTGCTTTATCAGCGAACTCGAAGACGGCTACGACACCGTGGAATGGGCGGCGCGCCAGCCGTGGGCCGACGGCAAGGTCGGCACCTGGGGTTCATCCTATATGGGCGTCACGCAGTGGCTGGCGGCCATCCAGGCGCCGCCCAGCCTCAGGGCGATCGCGCCGCAACTGACCGCCTCCAACTACCACGACGGATGGACCTATCAGGGCGGCGCCTTTTGCCTGGGATTCAACCTGAGCTGGACGATGACGGCACTGGCGCCGGAGCACCTGATGAAGGCGCGGAGGCACAATCCCCGGGCGGTGGGGGAACTGGGTCAGGTAATCGGCGCCATCGACCAGATGCGCCAATGGCTGGAGGTAATCGCGCTGCGCGAACTGCCCATGTTCCGTATCGGTGCGCCCTACTTCTTCGACTGGCTGGAGCATCCCGCTTACGACGATTACTGGCGGCGGATCGACGTCGCGGCCCATCACGACCGCGTCGCGGTGCCCGCCTTCAACATCGGCGGATGGTACGACATCTTCCTGGGCGGCACGCTGCGTAACTTTGTCGGGATGCAGTCGCGGGGGGCCACGGCGCAGGCGCGCAGCGGCCAGCAACTGCTGGTCGGGCCGTGGGCGCACGGACTGCCGCGCGCCAACATGGCGGGCGACGCCGATTTCGGCTACCGCTCCACGCCGCTGTCCATCGATCAGGATCGGCTGGTGCTGAACTTCTTTGACCGCTGGCTCAAGGATATCCATCGCGGCGACACACCCGCCCGGGTGCGGCTGTTCGTGATGGGGTCCAATCGATGGCGCGACGAGAACGAATGGCCGCTCAAACGCACCGATTGGCGCCGCTACTACCTGCATAGCCGCGGGCGCGCCAACAGCGCGGGCGGCGACGGCGCGCTCTCCCCGCAGGCGCCCGGCGATGAGCCGGCCGATTCCTACCTCTATAATCCGCTCGACCCCACACCCACGCGCGGCGGCGGGCTGTGCTGCTATCCGGCGGTGGTGCCAGGCGGCGCATTCGACCAGCGCGCGATCGAAAGCCGCGCCGACGTACTGGTCTATTCCAGCGAACCGCTACAAAAGGAGGTCGAGGTGACAGGACCGATTTGCCTGACCCTGTATGCGTCGTCGTCCGCGCCCGACACCGACTTCACCGCCAAGTTGGTCGACGTCGACGCGCAGGGCCACGCGCGCAACCTGACCGACGGGATCATCCGCGCGCGCTATCGCCAATCGCAATCTGACCCGGTACTGCTCAAGCCCGGCGAGGTTTACGAGTACACCATCGACATGGGCGCGACGAGCCACGTCTTTGCCGCGGGCCATCGGATTCGGCTGGAGGTCGCGTCGAGCAATTTTCCCCGCTTCGATCGCAATCCCAACACCGGACACGACCTGTTTGCCGACGCCGAGACCCAGCCCGCGCTGCAAACCGTCATGCATCGCGCGGGCCTGGCCTCGCATCTGACGCTGCCGGTTATCCCGGCACGCGCCTGACTCCCTGGCCGCGTCGTGCGGAGGCGCCCGCCGCGCGCTTTTCGCGCGCGATCTGCTCAAGGATTGGCTCGATATCCGACGCCATCCGCTCGGCCACGATCTGGTTGGCGGACTCGTTGAGATGGTAGGGGTCGATGAAGTCCAGTTGATGGCGGTTGTTGAGGATGCCGCTGATGTCGGCGATGCCGTTGGCGGCAGCCACCTCCGCCATCTTTTTATAAGTCCCCCGAAAGAACTCTGCCCGCGTTGGGTCGCCGGGCAGCAGGCGGCGCTCAAAGGGGGCAAGCTCGTTTTTGGAGAAGACCGTCGGTTGCCAGTAAAACAGTGGCCGGAACTTGAACCGTTCACCCAGCATCCGCTCAACCTGAACGTTAAACAGATACATGTCGACCACGTCGCGCTCCAGTGCGTCGATACCCTCGAAATCCTGGGGCGGGGCCAGGTAGGTCAGCGCCGGCGACGGCTTGATGTCATGCGGCAGCAGGTTGGGATCATCTTTGCCAGAGAGCAACTTGACCAAATCGGCCAGTCCGGTGTTCATCAGCGCCGTACGTAGCGCGATGCGGTACAGGCGTTTGCGCCCCACCGAAGAGCCCAGGATGCTGAATTCCTGGGCCCGGAAGAATTCGCTCTGGGTCAGCCCGGCAATGCCGTCCTGGTAGGCGGTGAAGACCTCGTTGACGCCGTCGTAAAAAATCACCAAGTCCGGACGTTGGCCGCGCCGCAGTAGCTGGTAGAGCAGGAGCAGCTCCTGGGTGTTGACGTAACCGATCTGTCCCAGGTTGGTGACGTCGAGCTCATAGGCGGGATGGTCGGTGAAGTGGCGGGCAATCAGCGAGGCCAGCGTATAGTCGTCGCGCACGCCCGTGCCCCACAGCGTCGAGCCGCCGATCATGAACAGGCGCACCACGGGGCGTTCAGCGCTGACCGCGCGATGCGGTGGGTGCCAGGTCACGCGGTTGCCGTCGGCGTCGATGTTCAGATAAGGGCTGGCCATCGGCGAGGCCTTCCAGTACGAATACGGATACCATCGCATGTGCACACGGCTTAGCGTGTCGAAGTATTGCGCCGCCCACGGCTGGCCCCGGTAAGCTTCTTCGGGGGCGGGGATGACATCACGGGCGTGGCGGATACGTTTGACCACCGCGCCGGCGGTCGCGCTGACCAGCCAGAACAGCACCAGCGCCAGCCCAATCTGAATCCACACCATGGCGGCCAGACGAGCCGCCTTCACCAGCCATCGCCCGCTTCGCGAACCTACTGCTTGTTCCTCCATCATTCCCCTGCCCCTGTATGCAAATGGCTGCGCAAGTCCCGCGTGCGGCAGCAGATGCATGATGGCGGGCCGGATGCGCAGGGACAAGGCCCGCCTGCGCATGGGCCACGCACGCCGGGTTACAGGCGGCCGGCGGCCCGATACACCGCCATCCCCAGCAGCTCTCTGACCGCCAGGCTCGTCATCCCCAAGTCGTTGGCGTTGGGAAGCAGATCGATCGCAGCCGCTTGCCAAAAGCCCGCTTCGGGGTCGTGACGCGGCGTGAAGGAGAAGAAATCGCACGGCGCCGCGATCGCCTCGACGCCCTGACGCCTGAACAGGGCCAACGCTCGCGGCATGTGCATCGCCGAGGTCACCAGCAAAATGCGGCCGATGCGGCGTTGCTTGAGGATCGCCTCCACGTCCACCGCGTTCTGGTAGGTGTCGGCAGACTCACGCTCCTGGATAATCGCCGATTTCGGCACTCCCAGCAGCTCGATGATCTCGGCCATGTTCTCAGACAACCGCGGCTGTCCCTTCAGCCAGGGTACGCGTCCGCCGCTCACAATCACTAGGGGCGCTTTGCCCTCGCGATAAAGCTGCGCGCCATAAAGCAGGCGGTTGGCGGTGGGGCCGTCCAGCGCCGTTGCGGGCTGCGGCGGGATCGCCGGCCGCGTGTTTGAAGACAGCACTACGATTGCCCCGGCGCGGGGCAGCGCAGCCGCCGGCAGGTCGCGAGTCTCCAGGTATCGGACCAGGGCGGCAGCGAACCATTGATTGCTGCAGACCACCAGGACTACCAGCGCCAGTACCACAAATGCACGGCCGAGCTTTGGTCTGGATCGCAGCGTCACAATCGCCACGATCAGCAATTCACAGACAATACCGATTGGAGAAAGCGCCGGCGCCAGCAGCTTGGATAGAAACACCACCATGATTTCTCAGCAGTGAACAGTGGGGCAAGCGTCCCTGCCGATGCGTGAGCATCCCTGCTCGACGCCGCCCTTTCTGAAATGCGGCCGCAGCGCGTGCCCCGATGCGGGCCCATCATCGATAGGCGGCGATGGCGGCATATTTTGATTCCGGCTAGCCCAGGCCCATATTGTACAGCCGGTTGGCGTTGGCGAAGACGATCTTATCGGTCACGTCCTCGGGCACGCCATTGAAGTTCTGCTCGATTACCTTAAGCGAATTGGGAAAAGTGGAATCGGTGTGTGGGAAGTCCGACGCCCACATGAAGTTGTCGGCGCCGAAAAACCGCCACGTGCCCGGTCCCAGCGGATCGTCCTGGAAAGTGGCCCATACATTGCGGCGCACGTACTCGCTGGGCATCAGGCTCAAACCACCACGCCCGGGAATCATCCCATGGACGTGGTCCAGCCGATGGGCCCAGTTGGCGATCCAGCCCACGTCGTTTTCCGCCGACACCACGGTGAGCTTGGGAAAGCGCTCGAACACCCCGCCATAAACCATCCGCGTCATGCACTGCTCGACGATATGCACCACGTAAATCTGCAGGTCGGCGGCCGTCGGCATCGCCGGCGTAACCGACATCCCCGAGACCAGCGGTTTGTGCAGCGAGATCGGCAGGTTGAGGTCCGCGCACACCCGCCATAACGCATCAAAGCGCGCGTCGCTGTAGGGAACGCCGTAAGTATCGGTGGCCAGAATCAAAATTCCCTTGAGCCCCAGGCGCGCACAGCGTTCGACTTCCGAGACGTCGGGCAGCGCGTCGAGCGAATAAAGGCCGACCCCGAGCAGGCGTTTGGGGTCGTGCGAGCAAAACTCCGCCAGCCAATCGTTATAAACCCTAAGGCAGGCAAGCTGCAGTTCGAGGTCGCCAACGCCGAACAACTTCAAGCCGAAGGAAGAATAGAGCACCTCGGCGGCGATGCCGTCGAGGTCCTGATCCTTGAGCCGCTCCACCGGGTCCCATCCGCTGGGACGGGCCGCTTCGTAGCCGCGCTTGAAATGTTCGCGCAATTCGGCGCCGCGCTTGCCGGCGGAAAACAATCCCGCCACGGGCGTGGGAGCAATCCCCGGCGCGACAAACATCCACACCGGCCCGCGCTTTTCCTCGCTGAGCACCACTCGCGGCGCGACGTCGCGGTACTTGCGATCCAGGCGCTCGACCCATAGATCCGGCGGCTCGGTCATGTGGGAATCGGCAGAAATGACTCTGCGTGGGACCATGGCTAATCCTCCTGCTGCCATTGCTGCCCACCGACCTCTCTCCTGGTCTCTCCCAGAGGAAGAGAAGACGAAGGAAGGCAGCCAGTTTTAGTGCAGGGTGTTGAGCGTAGCGTAATCGTGCACTCCGTTAACGGCACCTTCTCAACATGCTGCTAGGCCCCCGGCCGCGTAAAGTCAAGCGCGTCTGAAGCGCGAGCTATTGAAATTCAGCCCGCGATTACGGCGAGTAAGGCGCCTTGACCATCAACTGCAGGAACTCCTCTTGCGCGAACAGTTCCATCAGCTTGGGCCCCAGCTCCGCCATCTTGGGGTTGGCGGCCAGCGACGCCATCAGGGCGGGCACCGCGTTGGCGTCCTGAACCTCCCACAGGTCGACGATGGTGGAGGTTTCGCCGACGATGCCCTGGTAGGCGCCAATCAGCTTCCACCCGGCCTTTTCCATTTCGGGAACGATGCGACCGAGCAGTTCATAGGCCTCGAACAGCTTGCCCGGCTTGATCTTAATGGTCGCGTGAACGTACAACGACATCGGTCTTCTCCCTTTGGCGATAAGACTCAGAGACCCTAGGGCTTTTTAATCCAGCGCAAAGCGGTTTTGCAATCTGGCCGAACCTCCCACCGTTGACGTTGTGCAATCGGGGGCGCTTAAGCTACCCAACTCGATCGGAGGAAACCTCAATTACGATGGAAGCACAAGAAGCCAAACTGATTCGCGAACTGGCCGACCGCGAGGCGATCCGCGACCTGATGTACCGTTATGGGCGCGGCGTGGATTCGGTCAACCTGGAGATGGTGCTGTCGACCTTTGACGATCCCTCCAGCCTGATCATCCAGTCGGGCAGCGGTCCGCAGCAACGGCACGAGGGCCGCAAAGCGGTAGAGGCCTTTTACCAGGCGCGGGCGATTTACAACCAAACCAACCGCCTGATCCGCCATCGCTACAAGAACCCGTTGATCGAACTGAGCGGCGACACGGCCACGGCCAGTGTCTATTGGGATGAGATTCGCGAGGAGCAAAACACACTGATCCAGGCGGGCGGCACGTACTTCGACAAGCTGCGCCGCACGGGCGATGGGTGGAAGTTCACGCAGCGGCTGATTCGGCTGGCGTACCGGGTCAAGCTGGTGCGCAACACCGATGAGGCGGTGGCGGCGGGGGATGTGGAGCTGGCGCCGCGTTGACGGCGCGCGCCGTCAACGCGGCGCCAGGGGCGGGAGCGGGAGTGCGGCGGGCCGCCCCGCCGGGGCGGCCCGCCGCACTCCCGCCCGGGGCGGCTGACGTCACCACGCTCCCGCCCATCTACCAAAACCAACCGTTGATCGGCCGCGCGAGCAACACCCGCCACCTTTTTCGTCAGCTCACCGCTGACGCGCCGATCGCGCTATCCGCCCCGCTGCAGCCGTCGCGCGGCTTCACCGGCTGGACACTCACGCTTTCCATTAGCTGGAAGTCTGCGCCCGCCTCACACCGCCTCCAACCACCGCTGCTCCAACCGGGTGATTCCCCGCACCCCGATGTATTGCTCCAGCGCGCGCCGCGCCGCGGCCGTTTGTCCCGAACGCAGCAATCCCACCAGGTGCGATTGGATAAACACCCCGCGCTGCTCGTCGCTGCCGCCCACGCACGCCACGTCATCCAGGAGCGGCGCAAGCAATGCCGCCGCTTCGCCGTATTCGCCGCGCGCAAACGCAACGCATCCGCCCACCAGCGGTATCCCGATTTCCCGCCACACGCGCGCCGCCGCGCCGGTTTGCTTTTCGGCGTGCCGTTGCATCTCATCCAGCGCGCGTTGGACGTCGGCAGTCTCGCCCGCCCTGCTTAGAGCGTAAAGCGCCACCGCGTTGAGGAACGGGAACAGGTGCTCGTGCGCATAGGGCCGCGCGTGGGGTGCTATCTCGTGCCATTCGGCGCCGAGTTCGACGCCAGCCAGTTCCAGGTACCACAGCAGCAAGATCGCATCGGTCAACTCCACGGCGGTGTCGGGGAAAAAGCCCCAGATTTGGGCGCGCAGCGCGCGGGCCTCTTCAAATTCGAGGTTGGCAAGATAGAGGGTTGCCAGATGGAACCAGTTGTGAGCCTGGATGTAGCGGCCAAAGCTGCGCCATCCAGACGCATAACTCTCAAGCTCGGCGATTCCCTGGCCGATCCGCGACTGCCCGGCGAACACATGCGCCAGGCAATGCTGCGCCCACATGGTCAGTGGATTTTGCCGCAGCGTATCACGTGCCGCCGCCTCCGCTTCCTCGCGCCGTCCGCACAGCTCCAGGGCAAACGCGTACATGGAGCGCAGATGGCTATGGTCGCGGTTTGCCGGGGCGATATTTTCCATGAAGGCCAACTGGCGGGCCGCTTCGCCGGTTTGGAAAAAGTGGAATTCGGCCAGCTTGGCCGCTACCACATCGCGCGGCCAGCGGCGCGCGATCGTTTCGTAGGCGCCGATGGCGCGCTCGAAATCGCCCCGGCATCCGGCCTCGACGCCGTCGATAAACAGCCGCTCACGTTCGTCCAGATCCTCCCAGTGCCGGCGCGCGCGTTTAAGGAACGGACGCGCTCCGGAGGCCTGCGCCGGCGACTGCGCGTACACGTACGTGCTCGCGGCGTACGCCTGAACCATTGCACAGTCGGTAAAAGCGGCGGCGGCGTCCAGGATCGCACCCGAATCGGCGCCCAGACTGAGGAGTTGGTCCGCATAGTGATCGATCGCATGGACCTCGGCGTCGGAATCGGCCGTAACGGCAAGGCCCCTGGCATCCAGTTTCATGGCTACGCCTCCCTTTGCGCAGTTGAAACCGCTTTTGGCACAACGGCATCGTAAGTTAAACCCCGGCGCGATGCGGCCAAGCCCGTCGCTTGAAAGGTCCAAGCGCGCCGGGAAATATAATTTTCAAGGCGGCCCTCCAGAACACCAACGCCGAGGGCCTCGGGCGAAGACGGGGAAGTTCGTATGACTGTTGCATCGACAGTGCCGGTACAACAGCACGCGCGGCTGCGGCGACGCACGGTAATCGGCGCGATGCTGGCGGCGCCGATGCTGCTATGGGCTGCGGATCGTAAGGCAGGCGCCGGCGCCGGCGGCGTGCTGGCGGAAAATTCCAGTCGAGGTGCACCAACCGTGACCATCATCAAGTTCAGCGATTCGGGTGAACGCATTGGTCCGCAAACGGTCAACAAGGTGGTCAAACCGGATTCCGAATGGAAGAAGGAACTCACCCCCGAGCAGTACTACGTGACCCGGCGCAAGGGCACCGAGCGCGCCTTCAGCGGCAAATACGCCGCCAACCATCAACCGGGAATTTACCGCTGCGTATGCTGCGGCAACGCGTTGTTCAGCTCCGACACCAAGTTCGAGTCGGGTACCGGATGGCCCAGCTTCTGGCAGCCGATTGCCGAGGAGAACATCGAAAAGCGCACCGACCGCTCCTGGTTCATGACCCGCATCGAGGTGCTGTGCAAGGAATGCGACGCCCACCTGGGCCACGTCTTCGACGACGGCCCGCAGCCCACCGGCCTGCGCTACTGCATGAACTCGGCGGCGCTTAATTTCATCAGGAAAGAGTAGTCTCAGCGGTCCGAAGCGTCGGTGCGCGAAGCGCTGGCACGCTTTCCTGAACCGGCACTCGCAGCTGCAGCCGTGGGCTGCGCTCCAACGGGCCCAAACGCACCGCTCTGTACCACCGCCGCCGCGCTAATCCTTGAAGGTCCGGCCATAGCTGGCGACATTGGGTGCTTCGAGCTGTTTGGAGGGAAACGGCGAAATCATCGAAGCGCGCTATCCTTATTGTGGCTGCGGTATCGCTTGGGCTGGGTGCGGTCTCATACTACGCGGTCGTCAGTGGCGTGGAGAGTGGCGTTGTGGCCGCCGTGATCGGCGTGCCGGGGTTTTTCACTGTCGTAGCGCTTGGAGCAGCAGTTCTGGCCGCCGGTGCTCTCGCCGTTGCGACGGTCCCCTCAATAGAACCCTTTGGGAGGCGGGTACTGGTGATATGCGCCATAATGCTCGCGGGGTCAGCCGCGATCGAAGCTTTGCCTTGGAGCGCAACCGCGCTTTCTTGGTTAGGGCTCGCGCTTGTGCTCGCAAGCACACTGATGTTTCAGGTCATTTTCATCTACGCACTATGGAGGGCCATCCGAGGCCCGCGCTCAGGCCCGGCGCAACGCGCGGAGTGATTGAGCGTCAGACGGCGTGCAAACCGTGCTGCTTGTATAAAAGGGCAACTACGCAAACCGGCAGACGTAGATCGAGGCGGGGGTGCCAAGCACGGTGACGGTCAGGATCGAGCTGGGCACGATGCGATTCTCCTCCAACAGCTCGCGCATCAGGCGGGTCTCCGACGTTATCAGGACCATCAGGCCGCCGGGCGCCAGCACGCGGCGGAATTCGCGCAGCAGGCGGGGATAGAGCCGGACGTTGTCGGCGTGCGAGCCTGACTTGCGGCCCCAGGGCAGGTTGGTGATGATGCGCGTCACGGCGCCGTCGCCAAGCGGCAGCGCCGCCGCGTCCCATTCGCGCAGCTCGATCGGCTTGTAGCGCGGTCCGACATTGTCGCGCGCCGCCGCCAGCGCCCGCGGGTCGCTGTCGCCCCCCAGCAGCATCCGGTAGCGTCCCAGATGGGCCCGTTCGATCAGAATCGTACCCGCGCCGCACAGCGGGTCCAGCACCACGTCGTCGTCGGTGGGCTGCGACAACAGCGCCATCGCCGCCGCCACCGAGGGCCGCAGCGAGCCCGGAAAATGAGCGACCTTGTACTCGCGCTGACGCATCCGATCGTCGGTCAGCCGGATTGCCAGGATCAGTTCGTCGTCGAGCAGAGTGGCCCACCATTGGACTTCGCCCTGCTCCTCCAGGCGCCAACGCCGATCGCCGCGCTCGGCGATTCCGCGCTCCAGCGCCTTTTGCAGATCGACCCGCCGATACTCCTGGCGCCCGGTGGTGCGCACCAGCACGCGGAAGCCCAGCCGCCGGCCCGCCCGGCTGCCGGGCGTGAGCGCGACGCGGCGCGCCAGTGCGGTTTCGACAAAGGGCGCGTTGCGCGCCACTTTGCGCGCCTGCTCCAGCCCCTCTTCGGTGGCGGCCAGCGGACAGGCGTAGGCGGCCAGCGCGAACAGGTCCTCGGCACATCGCATCCGCGTCAGCGCCTGCGGACGATCGACGCCCAGCAGCGCCATCCCGTTGCGATCAGCGATACTGCGCCGGCCGACTTCGCGCACGCCGGGGAAGCGCGCCAGCGCTTCGCGTATCGCGACGCCTTCAAGGCCCGGCTGGGTGTGGGCGATGATCACATCGGGAGACGGCTTGAGGCGATGCCCGCGCGGACGGACGTGGGCGCCGGACTTGCGCGGAACTTCAGGCGCGCGCCGGCCTTGGGCGTCGAAACGTCCTTTGATGGGATCGGGCCGTGTATCGGGGCGTGGGAAACAACGCATTTTTTGTCGCGAGACAGGCCTGCCAACGATCGTTCCTGGTGGCACCCTTGCAGAAATCAGGAATGACAGGCATGCGGCCTGTCTCGCGCAGCCAAACTCGGCCGCTTAGGGTCACGCCGACCCGGGCCGCGCACGCAAAGAAGCGACCCGCGTCCTCCCCGGTGGATTGTCCCTTCCCGCCTCGGGAAGGGGCCGGCGGTCAGGTCCTATTTCGTGCGCGCCAGGTATTCGCGCGTTTCGGTGTTGATGGTGATGGTGTCGCCTTCGGCCACGAAGTGCGGCACCTGGATTACTAGGCCGGTTTCCACGGTGGCCGGCTTAAGCGTGTTGGTCACTGCCGCGCTCTTCATGCCCGGCTCGGTCTGGACCACCTTAAGGTCGATGGTCTTGGGCAGCTTGACGTTAAGCGGCGTGCCGTCGTGAAACTCCACTTCGACCTGCAAATTGGGCGTCAGGAAGGGCACCACGTCCTCGATCAGATCCTTGGGAATGGTACTCTGCTCGTAGGTCTCGGTGTTCATGAAATGGAAGTCGTCGCCGTCCTGGTAGAGGAACTCCATCTGGACCTGGCTCAGAATCACGCGCTCGACCCGATCTTCGGAGCGGAAGCGGTTTTCAGTCTGTGAGCCGGTTTTGATGTTGCGCAGCTTGGTCTGCACCATCCCACGCCAGTTGCCCGGTGTGATGTGCGTGATGGTCATAATGCGCCAGAGATCCTTGTTGTATTCGATAATCATCCCCGGACGTAACTGAGTGGCCTGAAGCAGCATAACCTTCCTATAAAATAATGTTTTGCAAACGCAAGGCGGTTACTAATAAGGTAATGACGGTTTGCGCCTCAGGCAAGGTAGGCGCCGTTTCTCTGGCCGCCGCAAGCATTTGACGCCCAAAAGACAGCGGCGGTTCCCAAACCGCGGCTGCACAGCGCGCCTTCCGCAGACAATTTTTCGCGTACCACTTCACCAGGGGACGCTGCCCAGACCGCCGCTGGTGCGCGGCGACGCGCCGACCCCCGGTGCCATTCCGACTCCCGGAGCACCGTAGCCTGGAGGCGCGGCGCCATAGGGAGCGACGCCGTACGGATTGGTGGTGTACGGGTTCATCGCGCCGTAGGGATTTATCCCGTAGCCGGTCCCGCCCGCGATGATAGGCTGCTCCGCCATCAGGCCCGCCGTGTTGTAGGCCCGCACGGTCGCGTATCCCATCGCGGGATTGAAGCGGCCGACGAACGAAACCTGACGGTTCATCCCCGGTATCAGGCCCGTGATCAGTCCGCCGATTCCGCCGCCATTGATGTTGAGCGGCTGCACCAGCATCCCGTTCTGATAAATCCCGGCCGAGGCGATGTTCTGTCCCGTGATTATCCCGCTGACCACGTAGAGCGAGGGTGCCGCCGCCTGAACCGAAGTGATTTGGACGGCGAGCTGACCCGGATTGAGCGCGCCGTAACCGCCATAGGCGCCGCCGATGGTGGAGTTGATGATCGCCGGAGCGGCCGCCCCGCTGCCGACTGCTGCGGTAGCCAGATTGAGCGAGCTTTCGGTGTAGTCACGCCGCGTGCGATACACCCTGATGGTGGCTTCGGAGCCGTTGGCGGTAAAACTCTGGGCGAAGTTACTGGTGCGCAATCCGCTGCCGCTGTTAAGCGCGATTTCCTGCGCCAGCCGCCCGTCGACATAGATGCCGGCCCGCTCCAGATCGCTGCCCGTGATCTGCCCGCGGACCATGTACTGATGCATCCCGGGGTCAACGACAGTTAAATCGTCGAGCTGGATGTGGATGTCGTTGGGGCCGCGCGCGCGCAGATGGCTGCGCATCCGGCGCCGCGGTCCGGACGGCGGCGGAGTCGCGGCCGGAATCTCTTTGGTGTTATCTACCGAGGCGCCTTCCGCCGAAGGATTGCTCTCCACCGGTGCGCTGGCCGGCGGATTGAGCATGGCCTTCATTCCCGAGCTGAAGTCGTCACTGCCGCCGCCCAGCGCCACGTTCTCGTCGCTGTCGAGGCTGGGCGCGGGCATCGGCGCCACGGGCGTGCCGCGTTCGATGATCGGCCCTGCGGCGGCAGCCTCGCCCATAATCGGGGCCTGGGCGCTGCGTCCCGCAGAGTCATAGACGCGCAGCACCGAGCCTTGCTGTGGATTGTGGATTTGCAGGTCGAAGCGAACGGTCTGTTCGCCTGGTGTGGGTTTTACGTTGAGCCTGGCCAGGCGGCTGCCGCTCAGGTAGATCCCTGCCGAGCGGATGCCGTGCGCGCTCATGTAGCCCTTGATTCGTAACACATCGGGTCCGACCATTTCCGCCGATTCGATACGCACCGTGGGTCCGGAACGGGGTTCGCTTGAGGCTGCGGGCGCCGTCGATGGACCGGGTTCGGCCGACGCGGCCGCAGGCAGGGCGCCGGCGGGCGCGGCCGGTATCAATGCGCTCAATTGCTCCAGATCATGCTTGGCGGCAGCCCATTTGCTGGCGTCCAATCCACCCGAGGCCGCGGCGCTGTCCACCGCAGCCGCATCCGACTTCAGCGACGCCAGCACCGCGCTCGCACCGCGCCGGTCGCTGGATTGGAGCGCCGAGCTGAGCTTTTGCGAATCGGCGGCAAACACGCCGATTGGACCGAGCAGCGGGCTTGGATGGTCGCGGTTGCCGTTGCTGAGCGAACTTAGCAGTGCAAACGCCTCGTCGGAAAGCCGCGCCGACAGCGCCCTGGCGTCGTCCACTGCGGCCACCGCCGCGCTACATAGCAGCGCAATGGCCAAGGCGCACAGCCCGACCATCAGGCCGCAGCCCCGGCCGTGCCTTGGTGGCGGCAAATTCATGGGCTCGCGTTCGACCTTCAACCGGTGCGCTGCTGCTGCTTGTAGCGGGCCGTTACGTCGCGGACGCTTTTGGCCAGTTTCAGGAACATCTCGCCTTCATCATACAGGAAGATGAAGACGGTGGCGCCGACACCGCAAATGAAGCCGAGCAGAAATGCACCCATAATCTCGCCCTCCCTGTATTATATTGCACCCTGCGCGGCGCTAGAATGAGGGTTGGGTTAACGAGCGGCGCCGATAGTGTTGTGCGCGGGGCGGCTGCCAATCTCTTAACACACCGGAGTACGCTTTGTAATCGGTACCTCAGGGCTGACGAATGGATTCCTTGCAATCACATGCGGGCGACGGACTGAGCGCAGAATTGACCGCCTTGGCCAACCGCGCCGCAATCTGCCCGCGCGATGACCGCCTGATGGTGCGGATGGCGGGTGACGACCGGATATCGTTCCTGCATGGGATGTGCAGCAACGACATCAAGGGCCTCAAGCCCGGGATGCTGACCTACGCCCTGATCCTGACCGACCACGCCCATGTAATCGGCGACCTGTATGTGTGGGCCGACAACGGCGTGCTGCACCTCGACGTCGACCGCGCATTGTGGCCCCGCATCCGGCAGCATCTGGAGAAATTCCTGGTCGCCGACGACGTCGAGATGGAAGAACAGGAAGAGCTGGCGATCCTCGACGTGGCCGGACCCGATGCCGCCACGGCGGTGGCGGCGGTGATGCCGGCGGCGGCGCAGCTTGCGCCGTGGCGCTTCGTCCTGGAGCGGGAGCGGATGGTGGCCAATCTGCCCCGTATTGGACTCACGGCCTTCACTGTGGTACTTCCATCATCGCAGGCGGGCAGCTTCCTGCGGGAGATGATGGCCGCCAATCCGGGACTCCGCGAGGTAAGTGTCGCCGCCCTCGACGTTGCACGTGTGGAGCAGGGATATGCCCGCGTCGGCGTCGACGCCACCGAAAAGACCA
The DNA here is from genome assembly GCA_021325025.1 of Pseudomonadota bacterium. Lineage (GTDB taxonomy): Bacteria > Desulfobacterota > Binatia > Binatales > Binataceae > JAJPJA01. The sequence continues at coordinate 24,374 of JAJPHZ010000035.1, forward strand.
TCGCCTTGGAAGCCCGGTTGGAACGCGGCATCTCCTACAGCAAGGGATGTTACGTCGGCCAGGAGACGGTGGAACGCGCGACGGCGCGCGGCGGGGTGAAGAAGCGGCTGTACGGACTGCGGATCAGCGGGCGCAGGCCGCAAACCGGCGCCAGCGCATGGTTGGATGGCAGGGAAGTGGGGCAAGTCAGCAGCATCGCGGCGTCGCCGCGGCTGGGGATCGTGGGGTTGGCAATCATGCATCACAGCGCCTGGCAGCCGGGCACGCGGGTCGTCGTCAAGGACGGCGAGGGCGAAGTTGCGGCGGTGGTCAGCGAACTGCCTTTTGAATGATGATTTTTTGCGCCGGGCCTCAGGCCCGCCGCTGTTTGGACAAGGAGACTGCAGAGCGATGGCAAACGCGTTGGGAAAACGCTACATGTGCGACAAGTGCGGGACCGAGGTTCTGTGCAACAAGCCGGGCGACGGCTCGCTGGAATGCTGCGACGCCGCGATGAAGATCAAGGAAGCCAAACCGCTACCCTCCTCCGACTGAAGGCAGCATCGGCTCCCGCGGCGGCGCCCGCTTCTTTCATCGCCGCGTCCGCCCACGCCCCATGAGCAAGCTGGTCCAGGGCGGCGCCACAATGAAACCGGCGGGCGCTGCTGCGTTTGGCGATTGATTGCCGCCCAGCGCCCGCGCTCGGCATGATTGGTAGATGAGTGGCGCAAAATCCGATCTGATGCTCCACGGCGGCCGCATTGCCGGCCATCGGGACGCCGATTCGATTGCCGTCGGCGGCGGGCGCATCGTAGCCTGCGGCCGCTACGCCGAACTCAGACCCCTGGTCGGCCCCGAGACCCATCTGATCCGCCTGGACGGCCGCACGGTGACGGCGGGCCTGATTGACTCTCACCTGCATTTCCTGGAAGCGGCGTCGGCGTCGGCCGGCGTAACGGTGTCGCGCGCGCGCGATCTCGCCGAATTACTCTTTCTGCTGCGTCAGGCGGCGGCGCGCAGCGCGCCGGGCAACTGGCTTAAGGCCTTTGGATGCGACGAAGCATTGCTGGCCGAGCAGCGTGGACCCACCCGTCAGGAACTGGACGCGACGGTGCCCAGAAATCCCTTGCGCCTGCGCCATCAGACCCTGCATGCTTCGTGGCTCAACTCGCGCGCGATCGGTTTGCTGGGCCTGGAAAAAGCCGATTTCACACCGCCGCCGGGCGCGCGGCTGGTTCGTGATGCGTCCCACCGCCTGACCGGACTGGTCACCGGGATGGAAGAATGGCTGACCGCGCGGCTGCCGCCGGTGACGCTTGCTGACCTGGAAGCACGGGCTAAGAGCTACAGCCGCGAACTGGCCGCTGCAGGCGTGACCTCATTCACTGACGCCACCGTGCGCAACGGGCCGCGCCATGTCGAGCTGTTCGGTCAGTTGGTGTCGTGGGGCGCAATCGCGCAGCATCCTGCGGTAATGCTGGGCGAGGACCATCTGGAGAGCTGGGATGAATGCCGGCGGATCGGTCGTCAAAGCGGCGTGCCAGTCGTCGCCGTCAAGTTCCGGGGCAGACGCGAACCCGGCGACGCCGAGTTCAATGCGAAGGTCGAGCGTGCCATTGCCGCAGGCGCCGGATGCGCGTTTCACGCCACCGAGATCGAGGAGGTGGAGGCGGCGCTGTGCGCGCTGGAATGGGCGCGCGACCGGCTGGGGCGCGCGGCGATGGCCAACGTCGCCTGCCGGATCGAGCACGGCGGGGTGATTACCCCCGGTCAGATCGGACGAATCGCGGCGCTGGATGCGTGGGTGGTCACCAATCCGGGCTTTGTCTTTTATCGGGGCGAGAAATATCTGGGTGAGCCGGGCCTGATACCCTACACCTACCGATGCCGCAGTTTGCTGCGCGCGGGAGTCCGCGTCGCGGCCGGCAGCGACGCCCCGGTCACCCCGGCCCGCCCGTTGACGGCGATCGCGGCGGCGATGAATCGGCGCGACCGCCGCGGCCATGAGCTGGCACCCGAGGAGCGGCTTGACGCCGCCCAAGCCTATGGTCTGTTTTCCACTGCCGGCGCGCGCCTGATGGGCCGCAATGCGGGCGCGATCGCACCCGGCATGGAGGCGGACCTGATTGTTTTGCCCGGCAATCCCTTGGAGATGTCCGGCGGCGAGCTTGCGGAGGCCGCGGTGGAACTGACGATCATCGGCGGGCGGGTGATTTACGAGCGCGGCCGCCCAGCGAGCGTCACCGGAATTCCAGAGACGATCTAAGAGAACACGGCTATGGGTTCGGCTGGCCAAATCGGCGCAGGGGGCGAAAGCGAGCAGGGCCCGGCGGTGCTGTTCGACAAGCGCGGCACGATCGCGTGGATCACGCTCAACCGGCCGCGCCAGTACAATGCCTACAACGTGGCGATGCGCGACGCGCTGTACGAAGCGCTGTGGGCGGTGCACCAGGACCCCGAAGTCAGCGCGATGGTGCTGACCGGAGCGGGGCCGGCATTTTCCACTGGCGGCGATTTGCGCGAATTCGGCTCGGCGCCTTCGCCGATCGTGGCGCGATGGGTCCGCTTTCGGCGCGACGTCTGGGGCCTGCTGCGCAGCCTGCCGGTTCCCACCATCGCCGCCGTGCACGGCTTTACCGTGGGCGGGGGCCTGGAGATGCTGCTGCTGTGCGACGTCGCGATTGCCGCCGACGATACCCGCATCTGTTTTCCCGAAACCGGCACCGGGATGATTCCGGGCGTGGCCGGTACGCAGACCGCGTCGCGCCGGCTGGGTCTGGGATGGGCGCTTGACCTGTGCATAACCGGGCGATGGATTGACCCTGATCAGGCGTTATGTATAGGTTTGGTCGCCGAAGTCGTCCCGGCGGCGAAGCTGGAGGAGCGGGCGATGGCGGTGGCGCAGGAGTTGGGTGCCGTTCCGCGGCATGTCGCGGCGCTGGTCAAGACCGCCGTGTGGGAAGGCTTGGAACTGCCCATCGAGCGCGCGCTGGAGCTGGAACGGCGGCTGGCGATGCGGTTGAAAGCATTGGGCGGCGCGCCGATTACCAGGAAAGGTCGTCTCTTTCCCTCCGCTCACGGCGGCGGAAAGTGAATTTGAAATGGAGCTGTGCCCGTGAACACGATTAGTTTCCTCACCATCCCGGCAGCCGTGCTGCCCGACCAGGAAATCCTGGTCTTCAGCGAACGGCGCCATACCTACGCCGGACTCGCCGATTTGACCGGCCGCATCGCCTCGGTCTTCAAGCAGGCCGGGCTCAGGCCCAACGACGTGGTCGCCGCGCTCGATACCAACTCCGACTTTTACGTCGCGTCCTATTACGCCGCCGCCAAGTGCGGCTTGACCTTTCTGCCGCTCAACTACCGCGCCAAGGCCCTGGAGCTGGAGTACATGATCAACACCGCCAAGGCCAAGGTGTTGCTGGTCGGCGACCGCTACCACGAACTGATCACGCGGCTGCGCCCCGAACTGACCACCATCAAAGAGTATCTGTCGCTGGGTAGCGCCGCCAGCCATTGGCAAAGGCTCAGCGATTTGGTGGAAACCGCCGCACCCGACGAAAACGAGGCCGAAGTCGACGACCAGGACGTGTCGGTCCTGATGTATACCAGCGGCACCACTTCGCTGCCCAAGGGCGTGATGCTGAGCTTCCACGATTTCACCGCCTATGTCACCGCCAACGTGGAGATGGCCGACGGGACCGACCGCGGTACGGCACTGGTATGCGTGCCCTTCTATCATATCGCCGGAACGACCGCGATGATGACGTCGATTTGGACCGGGCGGAAGATGATCGTGATGCCGCAATTCGACGCCAAAACCTGGCTCAAGCTGGTCGAGCAGGAACGCGTCACCCACGCCTTCGTGGTTCCCACCATGATGAAGCAATTGCTCGACGAGCCCAGTTTCGCCAAGACCGATCTCTCCAGCCTGCAGAACCTGGCCTACGGCGGCGCCGCGATGCCGCTGCCGGTCATCCGTAAGGCGATCGCGGCCTTTCCCAAAACCGTCGGCTTCGTCAACGCCTACGGACAGACCGAGACCACCTCGTCGCTGACCGTGCTCGGGCCGGAGGACCATCGCCTGGAGGGCAGCCCCGAGGAGATCGAACTCAAGCTCAAGCGGCTCAATTCGATTGGCAAGCCGCTGCCCGACGTCGAAGTGATGGTGCGCGATGAGTACAGCAACCGCCTGTTGCCCGGACAGGTCGGCGAGATTTGCATCCGCACCCCGCGCATCATGAAGGGCTACGCGGGACGCACCGATGACGCCGCACTGAGCGACGGATGGCGCGCCACGGGCGACCTGGGTTGGATCGACGACGAGGGCTATGTGTTCTTCGCCGGGCGCAAGGACGACATGATCATCCGCGGCGGCGAGAACATCGCGCCGGCCGAGGTCGAATCGGTGCTGATGAGCCATCCCGCGGTCGAAGAGGCGGCCGTGATCGGCGAGCCCTCCGAAGAATGGGGCCAGGTGATCAAGGCCTTCGTGGTAATCCGCCAGGGACAACAGGCCAGCGCGGACGATCTCAAGGCGTTTTGCACCTCGCGTCTGGCCAGCTTCAAGCGGCCGGAGTTTTACGAATTCCTGCCCGAGCTGCCCAAGAACGCCCTGGGCAAGATTCTGCGCAAGGACTTGCGCAAGGGAGCCGCGGCGTGAGGCTCGGCCCGTCAGCCGGCGCACGCGACTGAACGGTCCCATCGTGGCCACCAGGCACAAGCCCTCGGGCAGCCGCGAGGCGCCACGCCGGGCGGCGCGGATTCGTTCGGCGGCAGCTTCGCGGGCCGGCGCGGTCGAAGTCGCGCGCCATCAGGGATATCGGACGGCCACGCTGCACGCGCCCCACGGCAATCGCCTTAACGCTGCGATGGCGGCGGCGCTGATCGAGCTCGCCCAGGAGGTCGAGGACGACGACGCTATCAAGCTGCTGGTCGTAACCGGTGCGGACAGCGCATTTTGCTCCGGTTTCGACGACGACGTCGATCCCAACGTGGTCGAGACGCTGGCAGCGCTGGCCAAGCCTACTGTCGCGTTGATCGAGGGCGACGCACTGGATGAGGGGCTGGAGCTGGCGATGGCACTGGATATCCGCGCCGCGACGGCATCCGCCCGGATGGGGCTGCGCCAGCTATTGCGCGGAGCGATGCCGCGCTTTGGCGGCACGCAGCGGCTGCCGCGGCTGGTCGGCAGCGCCGAGGCATTGCGGATGCTGTTGACCGGCGCCGTCATCGATGGGCGGCGGGCGTTGCAACTGGGCCTGGTGACCTACCTGGGTGAGGGGCGCACGCAATTTTCGGCGGTGGCCGGCCAGCTTATCGAATCGATTCTCAGCCGCGCTCCGATTGCCGCGCGCCTGGTCAAGGAAGCGGTGATCAAGGGCTTCGATATGACACTTGGGCAGGGTATAAGGCTGGAAGAGGATCTGTACGCGCTGCTGCAAACCACGCAGGACCGCGCCGAAGGAGTGCGGTCGTTTCTTGAAAAGCGCAAGCCGCTGTTCAAGGGCGTGTAGCGGGGCGGCATTTTAGTGATTAGAGTCAACAGGAGGACTTGATCGTTCGCATGGCAAACCAGCTCGGCAAAGTTTACATCTGCGGCAAATGCGGCTCCCAGGTGATCGTGACCAAGGGCGGCAGCGGGACCTTGAAGTGTTGCGGCGCCCCGATGGAGCAAAAGAAGTAGCAGCAGCGGCCAACCACGGGTGCCCGTGCGCCGGGCACCCCAACCCCCCTACCATAACGGACGCGAGCAAAAAGCGCTCGCGCATCATTGACAGCACGGACGCCTGTCACACTGTTGCACAGGTCAGACTGTGCCGACGAGTCTGACTGGTTGCGCGCCGCTTCAACCCAGCGCCAGCGGCAACGCGGCGAGACCACGCAGAAACAGCGACCCGCGATAACTCAGCGGTGCCGATGGGTCCGTGAGCCTCAGGCGCGGGAAGCGCTCCAGCACCGAGGCGAAGACGATCGAGCCTTCCAGGCGCGCCAGTTGCGCACCCAAACAGAAGTGGATACCGCGGCCGAAGGCGAGATGCTCGTTGGGCTGGCGCGCGATGTCGAATTGGTCGGGACGCTCAAAGCGCGACGGGTCGCGGTTGGCCGCCGCCAGCATCACTACTACCACCGTGCCCGGCTCAATCCCGACTCCGCCCACGTTCGCCGGCTTGCGCGCCAGCCGAATCGCGCCTTGCACCGGACTGTCGAAGCGCAGCATCTCTTCGACCGCCGACGCCATCAGAGCCGGCTCATTGCGCAGCCGCGCAAGCTGTTGGGGATGGCGCATCAGGGCGAGCAAGCCATTGCCGATCAGGTTGGTCGTGGTTTCATTCCCTGCCATCAGCAGCAGGATCAGAAAGGCGAGCAGCTCTCCGGGCGACAGCACCTCGGCCTGCTCGCTGGCGATGAGCGCACTGATCAGGTCGGGGCCGGGGCGATGGCGGCGGCGCTCGATCTCTGCGGCCAGGAACTCGCGCAGCGCCGCGGTCGCCTGCACCGCTTGGGGCGGACGCGGCATGTGGGGCGGCACCGCGGAGCTGGCGATGATCGCGTTGGACCACGCTTTGAACTCGCGATGGCGTTGGGTGGGGATGCCGAGCATCTCAGCGATCACCAACACCGGCAGTTGATTGGCCAGGTCCGCCATCGCCTCGAATTCGCCCCGGGCCGCAACCGCGTCGAGCAGCGAGTCAGTAATTGCCTTGATGCGCGGCGCCATCGCGGCGATCCGGCGCGGCGTGAAATCGCGCGATACAAGCTGGCGCAGCCGTGTATGTACCGGCGGGTCGGCACCCAGCATGGTCGCCGCACCGGCGGTCAAATCCAACTGCTGGAACGGCGTGGCTTGCGGCCGATGGTTGGAGAAGGTCTGGAAATCCGTCAGCACCCGTTCGACGTCGTCGTAACGCGAAACGATCACGGCCGAGATCAGGGCCGAAAACCGCAGCGGCGGCGCCTGTAGCATGCGCTGATAATGCGGATAGGGATTGGCGTGCACCTCGGGATCGAAGGGATTGAAAAACGGCACCTGGTTGCTTTCCATCGATATCCCCTACAGTGCGTTGAAACCGGCGCGGCTCAGCAGCACGCGCTCGCCGCCCAGACGCGACTTCATCGCTTCGACCAGATCGCGCTCCGCACCCGCCTCGAACCATCCGTCGTAGCCCAACCGCGCGTACAGTTGCGGAATGCCCAACGCGCGCGAGCGTTTGCCGCCGCTGCCGTCGCCGTCGAGGTAGGTGTCGATAATGACGCGGTCGGCGCACGACGCGGCCAGCTCGGCGAAGCGGTGGGCGCAATTGGGCATCATCGGTGCGATCGCCAACTGCACGAAAACGCCCGCGGCGCGCAAGCGCCGTGCGGTCGTGGCGCGCCGCGCCACCGACGGCGAGGTCGGCGCCAGCCGCCGGCGCACCTGCTCGTCGTCGGTCTCCAGGGTGATCGAAACGATCACGTTGGGCCCCAGCGCAAGCAGCAAGTCCAAATCGCGCTCCACCATCGGACTGCGGGTTTGCAGCAGCAGCCGGTGCGGCCGATGCGCAGCCATCAACGCCAACGCCGCGCGGCTAAGCCGCATCCGCCGCTCCAGCCCCTGATAAGGATCGGTGGCGCTGGACATGAAGATGGTGGTGCGGGCAAGCCTTCCGCAGCGCTCCAGCGCAATCAATTCGTGCTCCAGGCGCGCGGGCAGATTGCGCTTGGCGATTACCCAGCTTCCCCACGGCCCGTCAGCCGTGCGCGCCACCGGCAGCGCGCGCACGTAACAGAACGGGCATCCGCCGGCGGCGCCAAAAGCGCATCCAATGTAGGGGTTGAGCGAAAAGCTGAAGCCGCGCAGGAAGCCCCCGGTGGGCGTCAGGGCGCGATTGACATCCTGCTCGATAAATCGGCGCATCATGCTCACCGCGGTGACCAAAACGCGAGGCTGCCGTCGGCCAGCGCGCGCGGCGCCCCGCCGTCGATCGGCACCATCCACACCGACGGCGGCGGCAGCATGTCGGAGGGCTCCTGCCCTTCCTTCAACATCACGCCGGCAAACACGATCGCGCGCGAATCAGGCGACCAGATGCGATGCGACAGGGCGTACTGGTCGAACACCCGATACACCGCCGACTCCGCGCTGGTGGCCGTGAAATCGCACAGCTTGCGCGACTGGCCGCCGCTTGCCGCGACGACGTTCCACGTGTTCGAGGTCTCGCTGGTGCCGATGTACGCCAGCCATTTGCCATCGGGTGAGAAGTTGTAGGCGATGACCGGGTCGCTGACCAGCGTGCTGACGTTGCCGCTGGCGATATCGAGCAGGTTGACGCCGTCATAGGACATCTTGCCCTCCTGCTTGAGCGTGGAGAAGGCAATATGACGCGAATCGGGCGCCCACACGAACGCAGTCGTGGCAGGCGCCAGCCCCACCATCGCCCGGGGTGCACCGGCATCGGCGTTGGCGACGGTGAGCACGAACTGTCCCCGCTTGTTGTCGACCACGTAGGCCAGATGCGTGCCGTCGGGTGACCACGCCGGATTCCTGAACGGCGCCTTGCCCGTGGCAATCACCTTGGCGACGCGTTGATCGCGCGGCGTGACGTTCATCAGGCCGACCTGCTCGGGACCTTCCTCTTGGGCGGGCACGTAATGGAAGGCCAGGTCGTTCAAGCCCGGGCTCCAGTCGAAAAACAAGGGCAAGCCGCGCAGCAGCACTCTGACTGGTCTGCCTTCATGCGCCTGGGCCAGCATCAGCTTAAGCCCCTGGGCGTCGCCGGCCAAAAAAAGCAGGCGCTCGCCGCCGGGCATCCAGAAGAAGTAGATCGGGCGGTCGGGGCTTTGGAAGATGACGCTCGCGACGCGACGGTTGAGATCGTAGGTGTTGATGCCGAAGGCGGGGCCGAATTTGGTGCGGCGCACCGACGCGTAGGCGATCTGCGTACCGTCGGGCGCAAATGTCGGCAAGTCGTAGGCTGCCGGCGCGGACGGTGAGGGCGCTGCCTGGATACCTTCACCCAGCCCAACCGGCAAAATCGGCTCCGCCAGTGCCTGCTCCGCCTTGGGCGCGCAGGTCAGGCAGATGGGTTTGTCACATTTCGCGTCGCAGACGTAAAGATTGCCGCCTTCGCCCAGATAGGCGACGCGGCCGGCAATCGGCGTTGTGGCCGCGCCGCGCCCGGCGTGCATCGCTGCCGTCTTTCTTCCTGCGCGGGCGGATTTGCCTGCGATCGCACCCCCAGCGCCGGCCATCGTCAGCAGCAGCGCCGCCACAAAAACTCGCCTGACCATCGTGCCCAGTGTAGCCGTTATCCGGCTGTTGGTCGTAGCGGAACAAGCGAAAAACCCTCCGTCACCTGCCGAACCGCGCGCGTGGGCGGCCCACAAATCGGCGGTTGACAGTGGCGCCCGGCGGGTCCAAAGTTAGAGGCATGCGTAACTTGGCGCTCGTAGCCTTGCTCGTTACAGCGCTGGCTTGGCCGCTGGCGTCGTTTGCTCAACAGCAAAACCAGAATGCCAACGGCTGGCAACTGCACGATCCCAATGAGTACCGGCAGGAAGACTCTCATCCGGTGCGCGCGATTGGCTCGCTGTTGAGCCCGATTGGATGGGCACTGGAGTGGGGAATTGCGCGTCCGTGGCATTATGTCGCGACGCAGACCTTCCTGGCCCCGGTGCTCAACGGTGGCCAGGAAGAGGACTCGTGGAGCGAGTACTACGGCACGCCCGGACCAGTGGCGGAAGTCCCTATTCCGCAGCAGCCGATCAGAGAGCCTGCGGCGGGCGCTCAGGCGCCATTTCGCGAACAGGACATCGCGCCCAAGCCCCTGCCGCCGCCTGCCGGCAGCAGCGCCACGACCTCCAGCCACCTTGGAGCGCCGCCCTATCCGGGAACCCAGAGCCAGCCCGAACTGCACTGAACTGAAGAAGACGACAGCGAAATAGGCATCCCATCGGGCGTCCCTGCCAGCCGTTGATGAACTAAGGGCAAAATCATCGACGGGACGCACGCCTGCCCTTCTCGATTCCCGCACCGCTCCGCAGTTGCTCGTCGCGAGCCAAGGCTCAAACTCCATGCGTCTGAACCATAAGCTTGTCCATCAACAGGCTTTGGTCTAGATAATACGGGGCTGCGCCTTATAACTTCGGAGTGCGGGCGGTGAGTGATGAATACAACAATTCGTGGGGCCGTTTGCGCGGCGATGACGATGGCGATGCTCGCGATGTCGATACCGGTCCATGCGGGAGCGGACGCCTTCGGTGAACTCGGCTCGGATTTCAAATACACGCTGAACAACGGGACCGAAGACGCCCAGGACATCCTCACCGCGCCCTTCCATTTCAACCTCGAGATGCTGGCACGGCCCAAGGTGTATTTCACCCTGTTAGGCGCCGGCGCGGCGCTGGGCGGCGCCTTCGCGCTCGACAGCACGCTGCGCGCGCAGATTCGCTCGATGCCCAACAGCGCCGCCACGGCCCTGGAAGACGCGGGTACCTACTCGTTGTCGGCCGCCGCAGGCCTGATCTACCTCTCAGGGCTGATCAACCACGATGATCGGGCGCGTCATGACATGATTACCACCGGCGAGGGTGTAGCGGTCGCCACTACAATCGCGGTGGCGTTGAAATATAGCTTCGGGCGCGATCGGCCCAATACCGGAGCAGGCGTGGCGGGATGGTTCAAGGGCGGCCAGTCCTTTATCTCGGGCGAGGCGACCCCGGTCTTCGCGCTGGCCGCCGGCATCAGCCAGCATTACGACTATACCTGGTACGTGGCGCTGCCCGCCTATTCGGCAGCGGTGGGAGTCGGGTTGGGCCGCATGGGCCACAACGCCCATTGGTTCTCGGATATCGTGGGTGCGGGTCTGGTCGGCGTCGGTACTACCGAACTGTTCTACTACCTGCACAAACAACACGAGGAGCATCCCTCGCATTACTGGATCTTTCCGGCCGTCTCGGATAGCGGGGGCGCCGGCGTTGGGGTCGGCTACGATTGGTAGCCCTGCTCAGTAGGGCCGTGCGGCCGCGCCCAGCAGATGGCGCGCCACGACCAGCTTCATGATCTGCGCGGTACCGTCGCCGATTTCCAGGCCGATTACGTCGCGCATGCGCTGCTGATGGGGCAGGTCGCGGCTGAAGCCCAGATGGCCGTGCAGCAGTAGGCATTGATGCAGCACTTCGACGGCCAACTCCGGTCCCAGCCATTTGCATCCGGCAGCTTCCGCCGTATGCGGCAGGCCGCGGTCCTTGCGCCATAGCGACTCGTAACACAGCAGGCGCGCCGCGCGCAGCCGCACCGACGCCTCGGCCAGCGGAAAGGAGACGCCCTCGAAGCGGGCCAGGCTGCCGCCGAAGGCCTGCCGCTGGGTGACATACTGGCAGGTTTCCTCCACGCTCTGCTCGGCCGCCCCGATGCACATCAGCGCGATCAGCGCGCGGCTGAAATCGAATCCCTTCATGACTTCGATGAAGCCCGCGCCCTCGGGTCCGATCCGATTGGCCGCCGGCACTCGCACGGCGTCGAAAAAGAGCTGCCCCCGACCCACTGCGCGCGTGCCCAGATCCAAAAAGCGCGAGCGGCTGACGCCCGGCGAATGGAGGTCGACGTAAAATGCGCTGACCCCGCGCGCCCCCGCCTCAGGCGTGCCAGTGCGGGCCATCACCACCGCGCAATCGGCGTAAGAGGCGAAGGAGATAGAGCTCTTTTCGCCGTTGAGGATATATTCGTCGCCCTCGCGGCGGGCGCTTACGGTGACGTGCGCGGCGTCCGAACCTCGTCCCGGCTCGGTGACCGCCAGCGCAGGCAGGACGCGTCCGGCGCAGATATCGGGCAGAAACGCCGCGCGCTGGCGTTCGTCGCCGTGCTCGGCCACAATCACCCCGACCAGTGCCGAGAGCATCATCACGTAGGCGGCGTTGAAGTCGCCGCGTGCGATTTCCTCATGGGCAATGCCCAGGGAGACGTGATCGAGGTCCTGCCCGCCGAAGGCCTGCCCCACCGTGGGCGCGAGCAGGCCCATCCGGCCCAGTTGCAGGATCAGTTCGCGCGGCAAATCGGCGTCAGCGTCGCGTGCGGCGTAAGCCGGCGCCAACTCGCGCCGGGCGAACTCAGCCAGGGTCGATTGCAGCATCTGCTGGTCGGAATTGAGGGCGAAATCCATCGCAACGTCCTTTCCACAGGCCGATCGGTTCAGGCTACGGCCTCGGTTATCATCCTACCCGCAAGCGCTTCGTCATACCCCAGCGAGTTGAATGTGGTGAAGCCGGGCTGTATAAGAATGGTTGGAAACGGCAGGATCGCGAGATTCGATTCAGCTAATATCTCCTGGGTCCATTCAGCGCCGCCGACGGAGGACGTCGCGCGTGGGCGTGAGCCGCGGGGGGCGGGAGCGTAATGATCGAAGGTATCGGAGGTCGCAGCAGGTAAATGGCAGCGGCAGCACCCAAAGGAAAAGCTCCGCTTGACGAGGCCGAGCTCAAGCGATGGCGCAACGAGGAGCAGGCCAAGGAACGCTCCAAGCGCGAGCGGGAAAAGGCTGAACTGGGCTCATTATGGAGCCGGCGTGATTTTCTGGGCCGCTTGGGATGGGGCGGATTTGGCGCATTTTCGCTGATCGGACTGCTGGCCGCGGTGCGTTCGGCCTTCCCGCGCGTCCTGTTTCTGCCTCCCTCCAAGTTCAAGGCCGGTTATCCCGGCGACTACGTCATCGGTGAAGTCAGCGAGAAGTACAAGCAGGCCTACCGGACCTGGATTATCCATACCAAGGCAGGCTTTTACGCGATTTTCGCCAAGTGTACGCATCTGGGGTGTACGCCGCGATGGCTCGCCACGGAGCAGAAGTTCAAATGCCCCTGCCACGGCTCAGGTTACTACATCAGCGGGCTTAACTTCGAAGGTCCGGCCCCCCGTCCGATGGATCGCTTCAAGATCTACATCGCGGAGGACGGCCAATTGGAGGTCGACAAGTCGGTGGTTTACCGGATGGAGCCCGGCATCGACCCCAACGAGCAGCATCCGGAGAGCATCCTTAAGGTTTGACGCCGATGGGCGTCGCATCCGGGGCACGGTTGAAATCGGCCGTGCCCCTTTCTATTTTCCTGACGTCACAAAAAATTTCGCTGGACGTGTTGAGATGCCAATCGTCAAAGCCGGCGCGATCAATCTAAGCTACGACATCTTCGGCGCGGGAGAACCGCTACTGCTGATCATGGGCTTCGGCGCACCAGGAATCGCGTGGATGCCGGTGCTGCCGATGCTGTCGGGGTTCCGCTGCATTTACTTCGACAACCGCGGCACCGGCAATTCCGACAAGCCGGCGGGACCGTATACGATTCCCGACATGGCCGAGGACGCCGCCAATCTGCTCGATGCGGTGGGCATCGAGTCGGCACTGGTGTACGGCATTTCGATGGGTGGGATGATTGCGCAGGAACTGGCCCTGCGCCATCCGGACAAGGTGCGCAAAGTCGTGCTCGGATGCACGACCACTGGTGGACCTGAGGCGATACCGCCCGAGGAAGAGACCATCGGCGCGCTGCTCAACGCGATGAAGCTGATGTCAACCGACCCCGAACGCGCCATCGACATCATGCTGCCGGTGGTGCATCCGCCTGACTTCGTCGCGGCCCATCCGGAGGTCAAGCAGATGGCGCTGATGGGCGCCGCGATGATGCCGCCGACGCCACCCCAGGTAATCGAAAGCACGCTGCAGGGAATCAGTCAGTTCAACAGCTACGACCGTCTGCCACAGCTCAAATGCCCGGTGCTGATCGTGCATGGCGAGCGCGACATCCTGATCAAGCCGGCCAACGCCCAACTGCTTAAAAGCCGCCTGCCGCACGCCGAGGTCTTCATGATCCCCAACGCCGGCCACAACTTCTTCGCCGAAAACCCGATGGGGGTTCATCAGCGCATCGTCGAGTTTCTCAAGAGCTGAGGCGAATCACAGAAAGAAGAACCAGCGCACCGGAGCGGGCACCGATGGTCTGACGGAGGCTTCCGACTTCAGTCCGCCTCCAGCAGTACGGCGGCGAGCGCCATCATGCCCTCGGCGCGGCCAAATGCGCCCAAGCCTTCGGGGCTTGATGCTTTGACGTTGACCGATTGCGGGTCCGCCGCGACTGCCGCGGCGAGGTTGGCACGCATCTGGCCGAGGAAGGCTGACAGGCGCGGGCGCTGCGCGATGATGGTCACGTCGGCGTTGACCAATCGAAAGCCGCGCGACGCGGCCAGTCGCCAGACCTGGCGCAGCAGTTCGATGCTGTTGGCATCCTTGTATTCGGGATCCTGATCGGAGAAATGCCGGCCGAGGTCGCCCTCGCCCAGCGCGCCCAGGATCGCATTGGCCAGTGCGTGGGTGGCGACGTCGGCATCGGAATGGCCGCGCAAACCGCGCTCGTGCGGCACCTCGACGCCGCCCAGGATCAGCCGGCGCCCCGGCTCCAGCGGATGCGCGTCAAATCCCTGGCCGATTCTCAGTTTCACAGACCGTTATCCTCCGCCTGTGCTGTCACAGGGGCTCTGACTCAAAGTTTGGTGGCGATGACGCGCGAAGATTTTTGGCCGCGCCACCGCTGAAAAATAAGCTGGCGCGAGCAGCGGCGCTCGCGCCTCGATGGCGGGCAGAGACGCCCGCTCGCTATTCAGTTTGCACGCGCCACCGCAACTATTTCGCCCGCTTTCATCAACCCAAATCCCCGCGGGCGGCGGATTTGACAACCGGGGCCGAACCATCCACGATTTAAGGACGGAGGCCGAATCTTTTGCCGGCAATTCTCAAGAATCCCAAGTTCATCGCGGGTGCGATTATCACCGCCTGGGTGATTTACGTCATCACCGCCAACTTCCAACTCGATCCGATCAAGATTCGGCTGCTGCCGTTTATCGCAACGCTCCAATTCAAGGTCTCCGCCGTGATTATCGCGGCCGCCTTCTTCGGCTCGGCGGTCACGCTGGTCGTCCAGCATCAATGGAAGCGATGGAACTCCTCGAAACCGACTTCGACCTCCGCGGCCGGCGGCGAGAGCAGCAAGACCGTGGCCTGAAAGCCCGCCTTGAGCAGATTTTCGCGTGCCGGGCCGATCAACAATCCGTCGGCGCGGGACAAGGCGCTTAAAATGTTGGAGCCCTGGCTGCCGGCCGGCAAGGCGTAAAATTCTTCTCCGCGACGTTCCAGCTTGACGCGCACGAATTCGGTCAGGTTGTTGGCAATTTTCATGTCGGCGGCGCATCGCGCGGTGACCCGCGGCAAGCCCAGCAGGGTATGGCCGCCCATCTTGAGCAGCGCCGGGCGCGCATAGAGGTAAAAGCACACCAGCGTCGAGACCGGATTGCCGGGTAGTCCGAACACCGGACGCTTTTCAATCAGGCCGTACTTCAGCGGACGGCCCGGCTTTTGCGCAACGCCGTGAAACAGCGTGCGCATACCCAACTCGTCGAGAATTGCCTTGACATGGTCGAAGTCGCCGGCCGACACGCCGCCCGTGGACAGCACGGCGTCCAAAGCGGTGGCCTCGGACAGGCGCGCGCGGATCTCCTCGGGAGTGTCGCGCGCGGCCTTCAGAATCACCGCTTCGCCGCCGCATTCCTCAACCGCGGCGGCCAGCGCGTAGGCGCTGGAATTGACGATCTGCGCGCCCGCCGGCTGCCGATCGACATCGACCAGTTCGTCGCCGGTCGCAACGATCGCAACACGCGGGCGGCGGTACACGTCGAGCATCGCATGGTTGAGGGACGCCAGCATGCCGATGTCCGATGGGCTGAGCCGCTTGCCGCGCGCCATCACCAGTTCCTCGACACGCAAATCTTCGCCGCGCGGGCGCACGAACTCGCCGGGCGCCGCTGCAGCGAGGATTTCAACCATGCCGTTGCTCGAGCGCGTGCGCTCCACCGGCACGATCGAATCGGCGCCCTGCGGAACCGGTGCGCCGGTCATGATGCGCGCCGCCTCGCCCGGCCCGACCGGCACGGTGGGCATGCTGCCCGCGGCGATCGTCTCTATGACCTTAAGCCGCCTGGGCGTGCGCTCGCCGGCGCCCGCCACGTCGGCGGCGCGCACCGCGAAGCCGTCCATCGCGGAGTTATCAAAGCCGGGGATATCGCGGTCGGAGCGAATCTCCTCGGCCAGCACTCTGCCCAAAGCGTTGCGCAGCGGCACGCGTTCCACTCCCAGCGGAGCGACGCTTTGCAGCACCTGCACCAGAGCCTCATCAACGCTGATCATCGATTGTCTCCGCCAACAAATTATCAGAGGGCGAACTCGCCTGCTTCAAGGATCCGCGCCACGCGGTACAGAAAACGGTTGCCCAGCACGCCGTCGATCACACGATGGTCGTACGACAGTGCCAGGTACATGATGTGGCGTATCGCAATCACGTCGCTGCCGTCCACCTCGATGACGACCGGCGTCTTCTTGATTTCGCCCATGCGCAGGATTCCGACCTGGGGCTGATTGATGATCGCCAGTCCGAACAGGTTGCCCTCGCGGCCCGGATTGGAGACCGTGAAACTGCCGCCGGCCAGCTCGTCGGCGGTGATCTGACGCGCGGCGGCCTTGCGCGCCAGCACGTCAATCTCGCGCGCGATTCCAAGCAGCGATTTCTGGTCGGCGCCCCTGATTACAGGCACCAGCAGGCCCTCTTCGGTATCGACCGCGACGCCGATATTGATCTCCTTGCGCACCACCAGCGAATCGCCGGCAACGGAGGCATTCATGCGGGGGAATTCGCGCAGCGCGCGCGCCGTGGCAACGACCACCATCGGCAGAATCGTCAGGTTGAATCCTTCGCGTTGGCGGAAGGCGTCCTTGTGGGCTTCGCGAAAGCGCACGACGCGCGTCATATCGACTTGGGCCACGGTGCCGACGTGCGGGGCATGGGTCTTGGAATAGACCATATGCTCGGCGATGATCTTGCGCCGGCGCGAAAACGGCTCGACCACGTCGCCCTGGCGCGGCTCATAGACCGGAGCGCGAAAAGCACCCGGCGCGATGCGCTCGGCCGGTATCGGCACCACCGGTGCGGGACGCCCGGGCGCGGGTGCGGGTGGCCGTGCAACCGGCGCCGCCGCCTCGCGCGGGGATTCCAGGTACTTGAGCACATCGCGCTTGGTTACGCGCCCGCCCAGACCGGTGCCGCGAATACGGCTGAGGTCGATTCCGTGCTCGGCCGCCATCCGCGCCACCAGCGGCGAATAGCGCGGCGCACCAGGCTCCGGCGCAGGCCGCGGCACGGCGCGGCCGTCGCCGCCGGGCGCCGCGGGCGCGACCGCAGGCCCCGGCGGCGCAGCCGCCTGCGGCGCCCGTTCTTCGACGCCGGGCTGCGCCGCCTCCACCGGAGCGGCAGGAGCGGCGGGCTTGGCCGGGGCGGTTTCAATCACCGCCAGCAGTGCGCCGATCGGCAGCGTCTCACCCTCCTTGGCGACGATGCGCGCGATCACGCCCGCGGCCGGCGAGGGAATTTCGGTGTCAACCTTGTCGGTTGAAATCGCAACCAGTGGCTGGTCCTCGGCAACCTGATCGCCTTCCTTGACCAGCCAACCGGTGATTGTGCCCTCTACGACACTCTCACCCATCTGCGGCATCACGACCTCGACCGCCATCGCACGACCTCAGTAGCTTGCCAGGCGCTTGATCGCCTCGACGATCTTGTTGGTGTTGGGCAGGATCGCCTCCTCCAGCGGCGGGCTGAAGGCGTTGTGCGTGTCCCACATCGCCAGGCGCATGATCGGCCCGTCGAGGTACTCAAAGGCGTGCTCGGCGATCAACGCGGCGACCTCGCCGCCGATCCCGCCGGTGAGGCGGTCTTCATGCACGATCAGGACCTTGCCGGTTTTCTTCGCAGTGGCCAGGATCGCCTCGCGGTCCAGGGGCAGCAGGGTACGCAGGTCGACGACCTCGATCGAAACGCCATCGGCCTTCTCGACAATTCGCGCCGCGTCGAGCGACTGCCCAACGGTGCCGCCGTAAGTGATAATCGACAGGTCGCGCCCCTCGTGCCTGACCTCGGCCACCCCGATCGGAACCGTGAAGTCGCCTTCAGGAATATCCTCCTTGAGGCTGCGGTAAAGGCGCTTGTGTTCGAAGTACAGCACCGGGTCGTCGTCGCGGATCGCGCTCTTGAGCAGGCCCTTGGCGTCGTAGGGAGTAGCGGGGGCGACGACTTTAAGGCCGGGCACGCGCGTGAACCAGGCCTCGGGATTTTGCGAATGGAAGATCGCGCCGTGAATGCCTGCACCCGACGGTCCGCGGATTACAAGCGGGCAGCAGGCGCGTCCGCCGTGGCGGAAACGCAAGGTCGCGGCCATGTTGACGATCTGGTCGAAGGCGCAGGAGATGAAATCGGCAAACTGCATCTCGACCACCGGACGCATACCGAGCATCGCGGCACCGATTCCCGCACCCACGATCAGCGATTCGGAAATCGGCGTATCGATCACGCGGTCGGGGCCGAAGGCGTCGAGCAGACCTTCGGTGACCTTGAACGCGCCGCCCAACTCCGCGACGTCCTCGCCCATCACGAAGACGTTTTCGTCGCGGCCCATCTCCTCGTGCAGCGCCTCGTTGATCGCCTTCAGATACGTGACCTCCATCGTCTAGCTCCGCCTTCCGTTGAGCATCCCGGGGGTGGGTGTGGCATAGAGGTCATCGAGCACGGAGTTGACCTCGGGCCAGGGGCTGTTTTCGGCGAATTCCACCGCCTGCTGCAGGATGGCGCGGACTTTTTCGTCGATCTGCTCGCGCAGCCGTTTGACGTCCTGGCCCTTCTTTTCAAGGTAGAACTCGAAGCGCTGGATGGGGTCGCGGCTTTCCCATTTGAGCAGCTCTTCCTTGGAGCGATACAGGGCCGGGTCGTGCTCGCTGTGGCCGTGATAGCGGTAGGTCTTGCATTCGATCAGCGCCGGGCCGCCGCCCTCGCGCGTACGCGCCAGCACCGGCTCGGCCACGTCGAGCACCGCCAATAGGTCGTTGCCCGAGCAGACATAGCCCTTAAACCCGTAGGCCGCGGCGCGATCCGCGACGTCGTCGATCGCCATCTGCTTCTCCAGCGGCGTGGAGTAGGCGTAGCGGTTGTTCTCGCAGACGAACACCACCGGCAGCTTTCTGACGCCGGCGAAATTCATCGCCTCGTGCACGTCGCCGCGCGAGGCCGCGCCTTCGCCGAAGAAGGCCACCGCGATGTTCTTTTCCTTCTTGATCTGGAACTTGAGCGCCGCGCCGACCGCCACCGGCAGTGAAGACCCCAGCATCGAAGTCGAACCGAACACGCCGCGGCTCAGATCGCCGCCGTGCAGAAAGGAGTCCTTGCCGCGCGAAAGCCCGCCCTCCTTGCCCATCAACTGCGCCATCAGCACGCCCGGGTCCACACCCCGCATCAGGAACACGCCCAGGTCGCGATGCAGCGGCAGGACCACATCGCCTTGCTGCAGGGGCGCACAGATGCCGGCGATCAGGCCTTCCTGGCCGGCGCCGGAGTATACGCCGCCGAGGATTTTGTTCTGGCGATGCAGCCGTGAGACGCGCTCCTCGAAGCCGCGGATCAACTTCATCCAGTAGTACAGTTGCAGCTCGTATTCGACCTGAGCGCCCGGTTCTGAAGCCACCACCGTCGCGTCTGCCATAGGCATAGCTTAACCCAAAGGACGGCGCGGGCCAAAAAGCAACGCAGCAGCGGTCGCTTGCCCCCCCGGGCGAAGTGGTCCAACGGCGCTTGCCTCACCGGTGTCCGAAAGACGCAACCAATTCGGCGTGGGCCAAGGGATGGCGCAGGAGCGCACGAGCCTATCTGCAGGATACTGTTTAGATCTTTGTTATTTTATGACTGATTACAGATATCAATTTGACTGATTCTAGAAATTTATGATACTTAGCATCTGAAAGAAGATGTTTTATACAAAGTTCATCATTTTTTGATGGAGATCTGTGTTTTAATCGGCGAAAACCAAGGGGCGGGAGACCACTATGCACCGAAGATTCCATTCACACAAACCTGCGATAACTGCCGTGGCGATAATCGCCCTGATGGCGGTTGGTCTGCCCGCCTACCTGGGGGCGTTTACTTTCATGCCCGACCGCCAGGTCGCGCAGCGCCTGCTGTTCCCCGTCGCGGATTCGGCCTTTCCGGTGGCCGCGGGCGATGCAATCGCCGATCACGTGCTGGGACAGATGGACTTCGCCCATGCCACCCAGAATTTTGCCGACGCTTCCACCCTCGACCTGCAAAGGAACATCACCGCCGTGGCGATCGATCAGAGCAGCGTTCCCAACCGGGTCTATGTGGCGGACCCTGCCAACAGCCGGGTCCTGGGATGGTCGAGCGCGGCCGCGTTGAGCAACGGCAAAGCCGCCGACCTCGTGATCGGTCAGCCCGACTTCTTTTCCACCACCTGCAACAACGGCGGAGTCAGCGCATCGAGCCTGTGCTTTCCCACCGGCGTTGCGGTGGACGGTTCGGGCAACCTGTACGTCGCTGACAACAACAACAGCCGGGTGTTGGAATACAACACGCCGTTCGTCAACACCGGCCAGGCGGGATCGGGCGACAGGATCGCCGATCAGGTCTTCGGCCAGGGCGGCAATTTCACTTCCGCGCTGTGCAATCAGGGCGCCCTGACGCTGGCCAACGCGGGCACCCTATGCCGTCCGGCCGCGATTGCGATCGACGCCAGTGGCGTGCTCTACGTCGCAGACCAACAAAATAACCGCGTACTCCAATATTTATTGCCGAGCATCGACGTTACCGCCGATGCGGTCTTCGGACAGGGCGGACAGTTCACCTCCACGACCTGCAACAAGGGCGGGATCAGCGCCAACAGCCTGTGCCGGCCCGCAGCCTTGGCCACCGACGTATCCAACAACCTGTATGTGGCCGACACCAGCAACAGCCGGGTGCTCGAATACAACAATCCGGTGGCCAACGGCACCACCGCCGACGCGGTCTTTGGGCAAGGCGGCAGTTTCACGACGGCAGCATGCAATCAGGGCGCAGGGCCCACCGCAAGTTCGCTATGCGGGCCTGCCGGCGTCGCAATCGACGCGACCGGCCATCTGTACATCTCTGACCGGGGCAATTCCCGGGTGCTCGAATACAACACGCCCGGCACGGTGGCCGCCAAGGTCTTTGGTCAGACCGGCATGAGCGGCAGCAGTTGCAACTTCAGTGGGACCAATGCCAGTGGATTGTGCAATCCGGGCGGCGTGGCGCTGGACGCCGCCGGAGGTCTTTATGTCGCCGACGATCAAAACAACCGGGTTCTCAGGTACAACAACGCGTTTGGCGGCGACACCACCGCCGATATCGAGCTGGGCCAGCCTGATTTCGCGCACAACGACCGCAACGCAGTCGACGCCAGCGGATTTGGCGGCAGCGCCGCTGACGTGGTGCTGGCCGGAACCCTGGACATCGCGGCGCTGGGCGCGGTAGCCATCGACAACAGCGTAAGTCCGCCGCGCATTTGGGTGGCAGACCCTCACAACAATCGGGTGCTGGGGTTCAGCAACGTCAACGCTCTGGCTGACGGTCAGGCGGCTTCCATTGTTATCGGCCAAGCCGATTTCACCAACGGCTCAAGCCAGGCGTGCCTGGGCGCTCCCACCGCCTCCAACCTGTGCTTCCCGACCGGCGTTGCGGTTGATGCGGCGGGCAACCTGTACGTCGCCGACGAGCTGGACAACCGGGTACTGAAATATCTGGCGCCAGTTACCAACGGCAAAGCCGCCAGCTTGGTGATCGGTCAACCCGATTTTACCTCGACCAAATGCAACGGTGGCGCGGCCAGCCCTACTGCAGCAACGTTGTGCAGACCCTGGACTGTGGCGCTGGATGGCGCAGGCGGCCTCTATGTTGCCGACCTGAGCAACAATCGCGTGCTGGAGTACACCGCGCCGTCCAGTTCGCATCCCAACGCGGCGCACGTGTTCGGCCAGGCAAACTTCGTCAGTTCAAGCTGCAACAAGGGCGGCACGCCCAGCGCTGCCAGCTTGTGCGAACCGACCGCGATGGCGTTGGACGCAACCGGCCGGCTGTTTATCGCAGACTTCGGCAACAGCCGGGTGCTCAGGTACAACGTTCCGCTCACCTCGCAGCTCGCCAACCTGGTGTACGGCCAGGGCGCGGCGGGCAACGACTTCATCGACAATAATTGCAACGGCGGCGGCATCGGCGCCGCGACCCTGTGCAGCGCGGCCGGTGTTGCGGTTGATTCAGCCGGCAATGTGTACATCGCCGACAGCGGCAACAACCGCATCCTGCACTACGCCGCGGGCAGCGTAAGCGCCGATTTGGTGTTCGGCCAGGGCGGATTTTTCGTCACCAAGAATGCCAATTTGGGCGGAACGACGCCCAGCGCCGCAACCCTATCGCTGCCGCTGTGGCTGGCGGTCGATAATGCCGCCAACCTCTATGCGGCGGACGCGATGAACAACCGGGTGCTGCAATACCTGGCGCCGCTGGCCGCGCCGAGCCCGACGCCGACACCGGCGATGGCTACGCTGTCGCCGACCAGTGTCAATTTCGGCAATGTGGCGCCCGGCAGCATCAGCACCACCAGGAAGGTGACATTGACCAATAACGGCACGGGATCAATCGTCGTCAACGCCGTCAACCGCGTGGGCTCCAATCCGACCGACTTTCCGCAAAACAACAACTGCATCGGCACGCTGGCCGGCGGCAAGAGCTGCACCATCAGCATCATGTTTGCGCCGACCGCGCCAGCGGGCACACCCGAGGCGGCGCAGTTCGTAATCTACGACAACGCCAAGAACGCGCCGCAGCTTCTGCCCGTTTACGGCACGGCTTCCCAGCAAGCGACGCTGGCACCCTCAAGCCTCAGCTTCGGCAGCGTCGCAGTGGGGAGCACCAGCACCGCCAAGGTGCTGACGTTGACCAACAATCGCAGCTCGGCCATGACCATCAGCGCAATCGCGCTGGGCGGCACCAACCCCGGCGATTTCCTCAAGACCACGACTTGCGGAGCGAGCCTGGCGGCGTTTGCCAGTTGCACGATCTCGGTGCAGTTCAAGCCCACCGTACTGGGCGCCAGGTCGGCGACGCTCAGCGCCACCGACACCGCCAGCAACTCGCCGCAGACCGTCTCGCTGACCGGCACCGGCGCCGCGCAAGTCACCGTTGCGCCTTCCAGTCTGAGCTTCGGCAGTGTGTCGGTCGGCGTGACCAGCGCCGCTAAGACGGTGACGCTGACCAACAATCAGAGTACGACGCTGACCATCAGCGCAATCGCGCTGGGCGGCACCAACCCGAGCGATTTCCTCAAGAGCACCACCTGCGGCGCCAGCCTGTCAGCATTCGCAAGTTGCAGTGTGTCGGTCAGTTTCAAGCCCGCCGCGACCGGTACCCGCAGCGCGCTGCTGACAATCACGGACAGCCCCGACACCGGCAGTCCGCATCAGGTAACGGTGAGCGGGACAGGACTCTAAACGGACGCAAACCAGGCGATCGCCGTACGCTGCGCGTCAGCGGTTGCCTCTGCAAAACCGATGGCTTATAACGGGGCCGAGAATATGTCGGCCCCCAACCTCGCATTGGATTCGCAGGCGCATCGGCCGCCCGTGCGCTCGATTATCGACCGGGCGATGGCGGGGGTGCCGCTGGGCGCGCAGGAGGCCGTTGCGCTGATCGAGTGCGACGACCTCGGCCTGCTGCTGGACGCCGCCGGCGAACTGCGCGATCGGGTCAAGGGGCGCGACGTCACCTACTCGCCCAAAGTGTTCCTGCCGGTCACCAATCTGTGCCGCGACCGCTGCACCTATTGCACCTTCCGCAAGGACCCGTGGGATCCCGAAGCCTGGACGATGATGCCGCACGAGATCATCGACTGGTCGCGCCGCGGGCGCGCGTTGGGATGCAGGGAGGCGCTGATGTGCCTGGGCGACAAGCCGGAGGTGGCGTTTCGGGAATATCGCCAAACGCTCCAGTCGCTGGGCGTGCGCAGCACGATCGAATACGTGCAGCAGGCCTGCGCGCTGGCGCTGGCCGAGGGCCTGCTGCCGCACACCAATGCCGGCGTGATGTCCTATGCCGAGATGGGGAGGCTGCGTCCGGTCAACGCCAGCATGGGGCTGATGCTGGAGGACATCTCCACGCGCCTGCGCAAGCGCGGCGGGGCACACCAATGGGCGCCGGACAAGGAGCCGGCGCGGCGGATGCGGATGCTGGAGGAGGCGGGCCAGCTCAAAATTCCCTTCACCAGCGGAATCCTGCTCGGCATCGGCGAGACCAGCGCCGAACGGGCGCTGAGCCTTATCGCGCTGCGCGACGTCCATCGCCGTTACGGGCACATCCAGGAAGTGATCATCCAGAATTTCCGCGCCAAGCCCAATATCCCGATGGCCGATGCGCCCGAGCCGGACCAAATCGAAATGGCGCGCGCCATCGCGACCGCGCGCCTGGTGCTGGGCAGCGAGATGAACGTTCAGGCGCCGCCCAACCTCTCGCCCAACGACATCGAGCTGTTCCTGCGCGCCGGCCTCAACGATTGGGGCGGTATCGCGCCGTTGACCCGCGATTACGTCAACCCTGAGGCGCCGTGGCCGCACGTCGAGCAGCTGGGCGAGCGCTGTGCGCGCGCCGGCTTCCGCCTGCATCAACGGCTGCCCGTCTACCGGGAATACATCAACGATGAGTGGATCGATCCGGTCCTGCTGCCCGCGGTCAAGCAGGCGGCGGCGGACCTCAAGACCGCCTGAACCAGCGGCGGAGGTGTAGTGTGAATCTGACCGAACTGCGCAGCTACGTCGATGAAATCGAGTCCACGCCGCTGGACGCGCTGCTGGCCGAAGCCTCGCCGGCGGTGCGCGCAGCGCTGCTTAAAGCGCTCAACCACCAGGAGCTGACGCGTGAGGAGGGACTGGCGCTTTATACCTGCCAGGGGAGCGACTTGCGCGCGATGGTCAAATGCGCGGATTTGGCGCGCGCCGAGGACGTCGGCAACGAAGTCACCTATGTCGTCAACCGCAACATCAACTTCACCAACATCTGCTTTGTCGGATGCCAGTTCTGCGGTTTCAAGCGCCAGCGCTGGGAATCCGACGCTTACGACCATTCCGACCAGGTGATTCTGGACAAGGTGGCCGACGCGTGGGCGCGCGGCGCCACCGAAGTCTGCATGCAGGGCGGGATCAATCCCGAGATGCCGCCGTTTAAGTATCGCGACCTGCTCGACGTCATCAAGGGCAGCTTTCCGGCGATGCACATCCATGCGTTCTCCCCGATGGAGATCATGTACGGGGCGCGGCGCACCAGGATGGCGTACCGGGAATACATCGGGATGCTGCGCGACCACGGGCTGGGCTCGATTCCCGGCACGGCCGCGGAAATTCTCGACGACAGCGTGCGCGAAATCCTCAGCCACAAGAAGGTCGATGTGGCGGCGTGGGTCGAAATCATCACCACCGCGCACAGCCTGGGCGTGCCCACCACCTCAACGATCATGTACGGTCACATCGAAAGCCCGGTTCACGTGGTCAACCATCTGAGTCTGATCCGCGACCTCCAAAAGCGCACCCACGGCTTTACGGAATTCGTGCCGCTGCGCTTCGTCCATCAGAACACCCAGCTCTT
The DNA here is from genome assembly GCA_021325025.1 of Pseudomonadota bacterium. Classification (GTDB taxonomy): domain Bacteria; phylum Desulfobacterota; class Binatia; order Binatales; family Binataceae; genus JAJPJA01. The sequence goes on from JAJPHZ010000035.1 coordinate 49,907, forward strand.
CCGCAAGGGATTGGTGGCGCCGCCGCCGCCGCGCGGCACGGACGACTTGCGCATGTACGCCTTCTCGCGTCTGTTCCTGCGCGGACAGATCAACAACATCCAGACCTCGTGGGTGAAGATGGGCGTGGACCTGGCGGCCTTGACACTCAAGGCGGGATGCAACGATTTCTCCGGCACGCTGATGGAGGAAAGCATCACCGCGCAGGCGGGCGGCGACGCCGGTGAATTCGTGCCGGTGGACCTGATCGAGCGCAAGGCGGCGGAGATGGGGCGGGTCGCGGTCGAGCGCGACACGCTTTACCGAAAACTTTACGGAAAGCGGACTCCCAATGGGGCGCGGCCGATTACTCCCCTCCACAGCGCCGATCACGGTGCTTGCGGGGGGAGTGGGTGCAGCTAAGTTCCTGCGCGGACTGACGCGGCGCATCGACCCCAGGCGCGTGCACGTTATCGTCAATACCGGCGATGACGAGGAGTTCTACGGCCTGCACGTTTCGCCCGATCTCGACACCGTGACCTACACGCTGGCAGGGATGTCCAATCCGGCCACCGGATGGGGTTTGGCGGGCGAATCGTTCAACGCTCTGGGCGCGTTGGCTGCGTTTTATGGCAAGGGATGGTTTGCGCTGGGCGACCGCGACCTGGCCACCCACATCTATCGCACCGACCGGCTGCGGCAGGGATGGCCGCTCAGCCGTATCACGGCGGACATCGCGCGCAAACTGGGAGTCAAGGCGCGCATCATGCCGATGAGCGATGATCGGGTGCGGACGTTCGTCAAAGTGCGCGGCCGCGCGGCGATGCCGTTTCAGGAATACTTCGTGCGCAACCGCGCGCGCGGGCGCGTAGAGCGGATCGAGTTGCGCGGCGCGCAGCAGGCCCGGCCGCTGGCCCAGGCGCTCGACGCGATCAAAGCGTCGGCCGCGGTCATCCTGGCGCCGTCCAATCCGTTCGTTTCGCTGGGCCCGATCCTGGCGCTGCCGCCGATGCGCACGACGCTTGCCTCCCTGCGCGAGCGGGTCGCCGCGATCAGTCCGCTGGTGGGCGGTAAAACAATCAAGGGTCCGGCCGACAAGATGATGCGCGGGCTGGGTCATGAGGTGTCGCCGGTGGGTCTGGCCAGGCTCTACCGCGATTGCGTCGGCACGCTGATCATCGACCAGCTCGACCGCCGCTATTTGGAGCCGCTTCGCGCGCTGGGCATCAATGCGGTCGCCACCAACACCATCATGAGCACCCCGGCGCGCGCCGCCGCATTGGCGCAAGTGGTTCTCGACTCGATTCAAGTGTAGTCTTAAGTTCGCTTATGGCCTCAGTCACGATTACCGCGCTGGAAGGCATCCCTCTCATCAAGCAGGGCGATAACCTTGCCCAACTTATCCTCGCTGCCACCCAACGGGCCGGCCTGCGCCTGGCCGACGGCGACATCATCGTCGTCTGCCAGAAGGCGGTGTCCAAATCGGAGGGGCGGGTTTTCGACCTCAAGGAAATCGTCCCATCCGAAGTCGCGAAAAACATCGCAGCACGATGGGACAAGGATCCGCGGGTGGTCGAACTGGTGCTGCGCCAGACCAACCGCATCGTGCGGATGGATCGCGGCGTACTGATTGTCGAAACCGGACCGGGATGGGTGTGCGCCAACGCCGGCCTGGACGAATCCAACAGCATGGCCGAGGACCGCGCGATCCTGCTGCCGGTGGATGCCGACGCCTCCGCCGCGCGCATCCGCGCCGACCTCAAACGGCTGAGCGGCGCCGAAGTCGCGGTGTTGATCAGCGACACCTTTGGGCGCCCATGGCGCGACGGGCTGACCGAAGTCTGCCTGGGGATTTCCGGGATGGAAGCGATGCTGGACCTGCGCGGCACCACGGATTTAGGCGGGCGCGAACTGTCCCACACCGTGGTCGCGGTCGCCGACGAGCTGGCGTGCGCGGCGGGGTTGCTGATGGAAAAAGCCAGTGGTATCCCGGCGGTCCTGATTCGCGGCTATCGCTATAAAGCGGCGCCGGGCAGCGCCCGGATCTTGATTCGACCGGCGGAAGCGGATTTGTTCAGGTGACGCGCGACTGGCAGGCATAACCATTTACCAGTAACCTGTAACACGACGTGGACCGCAACAAAGCCATAGCCTTCTCCGCCCCCTCCCTGCCTGAGACCCCGGCCCAGGTTGTCGAAAGCGAACTGCAAGCGGTGGAAACCCGCCTGCTGAGCCTGCTCGACTGCCGCGAATCGCTGATCAGCGAAATCTGCCGCTACCTGGTCGCAGGCGGCGGCAAGCGCATTCGTCCGACCTTCATCATGCTGGTCTACCGCGCCTGCAGCGGCAGCGACCGCAATCTGGCCGACGTGGTCGACGCCGCAGTGGCCCTGGAGTTGATTCATTCCGCGACGCTGCTGCATGACGACATTATCGATTCCGGCAAGCTGCGCCGCGGCAAGCCCTCGGCCTTCAGCCGCTTCGGCCTGGGCCCAACCCTGGTCGCCGGCGACTTTTTGTTCTCGCGCGCCTTCGAGCTGTGCGGGCGCTTCGAGGAGCGGCTGATCAAGATGGCCGCCGACGCGTGTATCGAGCTGACCGAAGGGGAAGTGATGGAGGGGCGGCTGCGCCACAACGCGTCGGTCAGCCTGGCCGATTACAAAAAGGTGATCGAGCTGAAGACCGCCTCGCTGTTTCGCTGCGGCGGGCGGGTCGCGGCGGATCTGTCCGGCGCCCCGGAGCGGATCATCAAGCGCATGGGTCGCCTGGGGACCGCCATCGGCCTGGCCTTCCAGATGGTCGACGACCTGCTCGACGTCGTCGGTCCGGAGAGCAAGATCGGCAAGCCCGTCGGCTCCGACCTGCGCGCGGGCATCCCGTCGCTGCCGGTGGTGCTCGGTATCGCCGGCTGCGCGGAACTGCGCCGGCTCTTCGACGAACGCACCGGCGTGGATGGCGCCGGATTCGAGCGCGCGCTGGAACTGGTGCGCGCCCCCGAAGTGCTGGCGGCCAGCCGCCAGAAGGCCGCCGAGCAGGCCGCGCTGGCGCACAACGAATTGTCCTGCCTCAAGCCCTCGATCTATCGCGACTGCCTGGCCGCCATGATCAACGACCAGGTCGACCGCGAGGTGTGAAGCTGAAGCAATTCAGCGCAACTCGGCGGGCAGGCCCGCGCCCATCAGGTCGGCGAAATTGCCGCAATAAAAGCGCTGCCTTACCGAGTCGGCGGCGTTGGCCAATGACGCATCGAAGCGCTTGAGCGGATTGCGCCCGCCTTCGATATGCGGATAGTCGGAGGAGAACATGCAGATGCGCTCATCGGAATTGGCCACGATCCAGCCCGTGTCCTCCGCCGGATAAGGTGTGACACGCACCTGGCGGATGACGAACTCGCTGGGCCGCAGCGACATCTTCTGCAGCCGCTCCTCGTTTTTGTAGAACGACTGATGCGCCGTGTCCATCATCCGCATCCATCCCGGCAGCCACGCCGCGCCCTGCTCGATGACGCCAAACTTAAGCCGCGGAAAGCGGTCCAGCACGCGGTCGAAGATGAGGGTGGCCAGGCATTGCATCGGCGGATAGGGAATCGCCACGTAATCCAGCGAGCGCAAATCGCCGTCGCCGCCGTGCCAATCGGGCACCGGCGGCAGCCCGTTTAGCAGAAACTGCGGCGCCGTCAGCGGACCGCCGCCTCCGACGTGGAAGAGTATCGGGAGGCCGGCTTCCTGCGCCTGCGCCCACACCGGGTCCAGTCCGATATGGCTGGGCGAATGCGTCTTGGGGCATCGCGAAGGAATCACCAAACCCTTGGCGCCCAGCGCGATCGCGTCGCGCGCCGTGCGCGCGGCGCCGTCCAGGTCCATCAATGGAACATAACAGGCCGCCAGCAGGCGGCGGTCCGCGGCGCAAAACTCGACCATCGCGCGATTGACCGCGCGCGCCGCGGCGTAAACCAGCCCGGCGTCATCGCCGTGTTCCAGCTCGCCGATCTTGAGCGACAGCGTGGGAAACACAAGCTGGCTGGCAAATCCCAGGTAGTCCAGCGCCTCGGCCCGATCCGCGCCGCGCCACGAACCCAGGGCATTGTAGTTCTTGCGCGTCATGATCTTCGCGGCGCGCTCGGTCCGATACTTCGGGTCGTCATGGCGCGCGCGCAGATCTTCAGTCGTGATGATCAGGCTTCCATACCTGCCGTAGAATTTTGCGTCGCGGATTTTATCCCGCCACACCGCCTCGACGTGCTCGTCCAGGAAATCCGGCGCCTCGACCACATGCGAGTCAGCGTCGTGAATCGTGCGTCCTTCAACGTATGCCATGATCCCTACTCCCGCACCCATCGAAGATCCGAAGCCGGATTTCGAAACCGAACTAACGGGCAGCCCGCGCTCATCGTAGAGCGGGACACCGTGATCATCCACGGAGCGAAAAGGTTGCTCGAGGTGCTCCGCACAGTCTTCGAGTCGTTGCTTAAGACTGGCCCTTCTGACGGGATTTTTGGTTCCCGACCCCTGAGCCTCATAATCCTCTTTGTATATCAAAATTTGACCTCCAGCCGATCGAAAACCCGGCCGGGAGCGTTCCTTGACAGATGGCGAAGAAAATACGAAAGTGGGTTCATGGCTGCCGCGCTGCCCGTCGTTGGATCCGTCCCGCTGGTTGCTCCGCCCGGGGTTTTCAAGGGCCGGGAACTGACCCGCAAGGACCGCCGTCTGAGCGCGGCGCTGGCGCCGCTCGACGCCCTGCTGGAAGGCGGCATTCCGCGTGGGCGCATCAGCGAAATCGTTGGCCGGCGCAGTTGCGGCAAGACGTCGCTGGCCGCCGCCTTCATCAGCAGCGCGACCTGCCGCGGCGAAGTCGCCGCCGTGATCGATCTGGCCAACGCCTTTGACCCGGCCACGATGGCCGAAGCAGGTGTCGAGCTTTCCCGGGTGCTATGGGTCAATCCAGGCAACGCCGGGGAATCCTTTCTGTCCCCTCCCCCACACTCAGTGGCGGGCGAGGGTGAGGGTTCCGATGCACTTCAAGTAACTCATCAGCTTTTTCAAACCCCTGCCTTTCCCAACCGACACCGATCGCCAAGTGGCGCGGTGCGCAGCTTTTTGCGCGCCGCCGAAATGGTGCTCGAGGCCGGGGGTTTCGGGCTGCTGGTGATGGATTGCGGCGAGAGCACCTTTAGTCTGGCGCAGAGCAGTGCATTGCGGCTGGCGCGGATGGCGGAGCGCAGCGGCACCGCCGTGCTGCTCCTGGCGGCCCGTCCGCTATGTGGCACTTTTGCCGCTATGAGTCTGGAACTGACCCCGGCGCGGACGATTTTCAGCCGTGCTCGATTCGTACGGCCCGACCCGAAGTCGAAGTCTTACTTGAAGTGTATCAGGCAGCCTCATCCTCGTCCTCTCCCACAACTGATTGCGGAAGAGGGGACAGACAAGGCGCTGTTTGAAGGGATCGAGATCAGAGCGACTATCCGGCGCAATAAGCTTGGCCGTTGCGGATTGAGCGCACGATGGCGTTCGATGGTCAGCATCGCCGGCCCGGCCCTTCATCTCCAGGCGCCCAAGGCTATCCGCATCGCATGAACCGGAGCAGGCATCGTGGCCAGAGCAGAGAGCATACCCGTTGCCGGTTGCCGCATCGCGTGCCTGTTGGTGAAAGATCTTCCCCTTGCGGCGACGGTTCGTGCCAATCCCGAATTGCGTCAGGCCTCCTTCGCGCTGAGCATCGGCAAGGGACCGCGCGCGCCGCTCGGCTGCGTTTCGGCCGCGGCCCGCAGCGTCGGCATCGTTCCCGGGATGACGGTGGCGCAAGCCCGCGCGGTAGCGCCCGATCTGGCGGTACTGGCCCGCAATCCCGCCCTTGAGCAGGCCGCGGCCGACGCTCTGCTCGACGTGGCGGAATCATTCTCGCCGGTCGTCGAAGATGGCGGTCCGGGGCGGGTCTATCTCGATTTGGCCGGCCTGGGCGGGCTTTACGGCGGGGAGGAGGAGATGGTGGCGGAACTCCTCCGCCGCCTCCGCCAGATCGGAATGGAAGCCGGGATCGGCATCGCAGCCAACAAGGATATCGCTTATCTAGCTGCCCGCTGCGGTGGAACCAGGGTTATCGACGCGGGCCGGGAGCGGGAATTTCTCCATTGGGTTCCGCTCGAATTGCTGGGACTCGAACCTGAAGTTGAACTTCAACTTGAACGTCTGGGTATCCGCCGCCTGGGCGACCTGGCGCGGCTTGATGCGCGCGAGCTGGGCAGCCGGATGGGCGCCGGCGCGGTGGAAATCATCCGCCTGGTCAGCGGTCAGACCGGCGGTCCGCTGATCGCCCGCCGTCCCGGCGAAGCCTTCGTCGAAAAGACCGCGCTCGAATATGCGATCGAACGGCTGGAGCCGCTCGGCTTTATCCTGCGCGGGATGCTGGAGCGGCTGGTTGCCCGGCTTAAGCTGCGCGGCCTGACTGCCGGCGATCTGACGCTTTCCCTTGAACTGGCGGGGCATCGCCGCGACGAGCGCCGGGTCAGCGTCGCGGCCGCCACCAACGAGGTCCGCTCGCTGCTGACACTGCTGCTGCTGGACCTGGAAAAAGCGCCGCCGCCCGACGGCGTCGAGGCGATCGCGTTGTCCGTGCAGGCGCGTGCCCCGCGTCCGTCTCAAAGCGACATGTTTGTGCCGCCCGCGCCGGCGCCCGAGCGCCTGCAGACCACACTCGCGCGCCTGGCGGCGCTGTGCGGTCCCGATCACGTCGGCACCCTGCTCCCCGCCAATTCCCATCGCCCCGACGCTACCTGTCGGGTCGATTTCGCGCCGCCGGCCAAGGCAAATCCGCCGCCGGAGCCCAACGGACACGCCGTCAACCGAATCGTGCTGCGCGCGATTCGTCCCGCGCAGGAAGTCGAGGTGATGTCCTCACGCGGCGTGCCGGAGTTCGTGCGCGGCCGGCGGATCAGCGCGCGTGTGGTTTCGATCGCCGGGCCATGGCGCCGTCAGGGCGAATGGTGGAAGACGGCGCTGGAGGCTGGGCAGGATGCGGCAAACGGCGCGGGAGCGGACGTGTCGCAAGGCGGCCTGAGGGGCGGCTTCGCCCACGATTACTACGAGATGGCGCTGGATGACGGCGGCGTGTACCGCGTCTTCCGCGATCTGCACACCGATCGATGGTTCGTTGATGGAATTTATGACTGAGTCAGGAGTTTTCTCGCCTTCGCAAGACTATCGAGCGCAATTGAATACAGCCTCGCCCGCGCCTGCGGACATGTCCGCAGGCGCAAGCCGGGAGAGGCCGCCGAGCGGTTTGCGCCAGCAAGCCGCTCGGCGGGTGAGGGGGACCGGTGCGCTTCAAGCAAAGCCAACCACGCACTTTCACCAGCCTGCATGAACCACCATGTCCGCCCCGCCATACATCGAACTGCGCGCGCGCAGCGCCTTCAGCTTTCTGGAAGGCGCCGCGCAACCCGAAGACCTGGCCGAGCGCGCGGCTGAATTGGGCTACCCCGCAATTGCGCTGGGCGACCGCGACGGTCTGTACGGCGCGCCCCGCTTTTATCATGCCGCGCTTAAAGCCGGGCTCAAGCCGATCGTCGGCGCGGAGCTGACGCTCGATGACAACAGCCGGTTGTATGTCCTGGTTCCCGATCGCGCCCGCTACCAAAATCTCTGCCGCCTGATCACCGCCGCCAAACTCAGGGTGATCACTCCGCCGCCCGACTCCAGGCGCAAAACGCCGCTGTCGCCCTACCCGCCCAAGGGCGAAAGCCGCGTGAGGCTCGATGACCTGGAGCGCTTCGGCGCAGGCCTCATCTGCCTGGCTGGCGGCGCGATGAGTCCGTTGGCCCGGATACTGACCGCGGGCGAAGACCCGCGTGCGCTGTGCGAGCGGCTGCGCGCGATCTTCGGGGACGGCAATTTCTATATCGACCTGCAGCGCCATCTGGATGCCGGCGAGGAACGGCTCAATCGCAGACTTGCGGCGCTCGCCGAGGCCACCGCGACCCCGGTCGTCGCCACCAACGACGTATGCCATAGCGGCGGCGAGCGGGCGCTGCTCGACGTGCTGAGCTGCATCCGGATGAAGACCACGCTGGACGCGGCGGGACGCGCCCTGTGGGTCAACAACGAACGCTATCTGAAGCCACCCGCCGATATGGCCGCGCTGTTCGCCGACCTGCCACACGCGCTGGCCGCAACGCAGGAGCTGGCCGAGCGATGCGCCTTTACGATGGCCGATCTGGGCTACCGCTTTCCCGACTATCCGCTGCCGCCGGGTGAGACACCCGACAGCTACCTGCGCGTCCTGACCTACGCCGGCGCGCGCGAGCGATGGGGTTCGGCGCTTTCCGGGCGCGTCCGCCGCCAGCTCGAACACGAACTTGCCGTCATCGCGAAGCTCAAGCTGGCGGGCTACTTTTTGATCGTATGGGATATCGTGCAGTTCTGCCGCGAAAACCGCATCCTCGCCCAGGGACGTGGTTCCGCCGCCAACAGCGCGGTCTGCTACGCGCTGGGCATCACGGCGGTTGACGCGGTGGGGATGGAGCTGCTGTTCGAGCGCTTCCTGTCCGAGGAGCGCGGCGAATGGCCCGACATCGACCTCGACCTGCCCAGCGGCGACCAGCGCGAAAAGGCGATTCAGTACCTGTACCGGCGCTACGGCGAGCGCGGCGCCGCGATGACCGCCAACGTGATCACCTATCGCAGCCGCAGCGCGATTCGCGAGGTCGGCAAGGTGCTGGGCTTCTCGCCCGAACAGGTCGATCGGCTGGCCAAGCTGGTGCGCGCCTATGAGTTTCGCGACGACAAGGACGAGGTCGAGGCGCTGCTCAGAAGCGGCGGCGTGGATGCCGGCGCGCCGCGGGTCAGGATGCTGATCGAGCTGGTGCGCCAAATCCAGGACCTCCCGCGCCATCTGGGACAGCACAGCGGCGGGATGGTGATCGCGGCGGGACCGCTGGACGAGATCGTGCCGCTGGAGCCGGCGGCGATGCCGGGGCGGGTCGTTATCCAGTGGGACAAGGAGGATTGCGCCGATTTGGGCATCATCAAGATCGACCTGCTGGGGCTGGGAATGCTAGCGGTGCTGGAGGAGGCAATTCCGCTGGTCGCCCGGCACGAGGGCGCCGCGGTCGACCTGGCCCATCTGCCGCCCGACGATCCCGCGGTCTACAAAATGTTATGCAAGGCCGACACTATCGGCGTCTTCCAGGTCGAAAGCCGCGCCCAGATGGCGACGCTGCCGCGGATGAAGCCGCAGCGCTTTTACGACCTGGTGGTCGAGGTGGCGATCATCCGCCCCGGCCCGATCGTCGGCCAGATGGTCAACCCCTACCTGGAGCGGCGCAACGGGCGCGCCCCGATCACCTATCCGCATCCTTGCCTGGAGCCGATCCTGCGCCGCACCCTGGGCGTGCCGCTGTTCCAGGAGCAGTTGCTGCGCATCGCGATGACGGCGGCCGGATTCAGCGGCGGCGAGGCCGAGGAGTTGCGCCGCGCGATGGGGTTCAAGCGCTCGCGCGGGCGGATGGAGAAGATTGAAGCGCGGCTGCGCCAGGGGATGGCGCGCAACGGTATCACCGGCAAGGCCGCCGACGAAATCGTCCTCGGCATCACCTCCTTCGCGCTCTATGGCTTTCCGGAGTCGCATGCCGCCAGCTTTGCGCTGATCGCATACGCGTCGGCCTATCTGAAGTGCCACCATCCGGCGGCATTTTACACCGCGATGCTCAACTGCTATCCGCTGGGCTTTTACCATCCGGCAACGCTGGTCAAGGACGCCCAGCGCCACGGAGTCGAGGTCAGGCCGATCGACGAGACGCGCTCGGACTGGCGATGCACGATTGAGCGCGACGGATCGGCTCTGGCGCTGCGGCTGGGGTTGAAGTACGTGACGGGTCTGCGCGAGGAGACCGGCTTGTGCATCGAAAGCGAGCGTCGCACGCGCCCCTTCAGCTCGATCGCGGATTTGGTGCGGCGCACCGCGCCCAACCGGCGCGAACTCGACACCATGGCCTGGGCGGGAGCGCTGAGCGCATTCGGCAAGTCGCGCCGCGAGGCATTGTGGCAGGCCGCGGCGATCGCGCGCGACGCAGGCAGTCTGTTCGCCGGCGTCGATCCGCCGCCCACGCAAAGCCGGCTCCCGGCGATGTCGCCGTTGGAAGAAACCCGCGCCGATTACGCCACCACCGGGCTTACCGCGGGCCCCCATGTGATGGCCCACATCAGGGCGCGGCTTAAGGCGCGCGGCATCTTGAGTGCCGCCGACCTGGAACAGGCGCGCGACGGTTCAATGGTCCAGGTGGCGGGGCTGGTGATCGTGCGTCAGCGCCCGGGCACGGCCAAGGGCTTTTTCTTTATCACGCTGGAAGATGAAACCGGCGTGTCGAACATCATCGTGATGCCCGAGCTGTTCCACAAAAACCGCCCGCTGCTGCATCGCGCGCCGATCCTGCTGGTGGAGGGCGTCCTGCAAAAGCGCGACGGCACCATCGGCATCAAAGGCCGCCGCTTCGCCGAAATCAAGCTCGACTCGCCGCTTCCGTCGCCGCACGATTTTCATTAAGTGCAGTCCGCCAGACTGGCCTTTGCGTCCGCCGATTCTTGCGAGCCGATTTTTGCCAGGCACTTCCTACATCTCGCTGTGCACCATCTTGAAGCGGCGGGACTTGAACTTCCACTGATCGCCGACTTTTTCGTACTCGTCCTCGTAGTAGCCGGTGCCGATCCATTTCATCTGCTGGGCGGCGGAGCGCAATTCGAGATAACAGTTGCCGGTCGCGCGAGTGGGGCTTTTAAGCTCGATGACGATGTTGTGGATGAAGGGCCGGGCGCCGACGCGGTCGGGTTCGCTGGCATAAAATTGGCGCAGCGCCGCCTGGCCCTTGACCTCGTGCGACGGCCCGGCGCCGCCGGAGGAAAACAAGCCATCTTCAGTAAACAGACTCAGTACGCCTTCGAGATTTTTGCTCCACACGTAATGACAGTAGCGCGCCGGCAGATCCCTGATCGCCTCCCGGTCGAGCATTTCGTCTATCAGTTGTTCCCTGCTCTTTGCCATCGGCTTAGCTCCTCTCTGGAACCTTACCTTTGCCACGCGATCTGATCGGCTGCGTGGCACAGGCTCTCCAGCCCGTGATTTCTGGTGTTCCGAATTCCGGAAAGAATCACCGGCTGGAAGCCTGTGTCACGCGCAGCCAGCCGGGTCGCGTGTACCCGCGCGCCAGGCTTGGAATGGCAATTCGCCGCGCTACGAACCCTGATGCAGATTCTTGAAGCGGCGCGCTTTGAATTTCCACTGGCCGCCGACCTTCTCGTATTCGTCGGCGTAGTAGCCCAGCGCCATCAGCTTCATCTGCTCGCCGGTGGAGCGGACCTCGGGATAGGACGTGCCGGTGGCATGCGTGGCGTCCTTCAGATCGACCACGATGTTATGGATGTAAGGCGCCGGACCCGCGCCGGTCGCAACCTGTCCGTAGAATTTACGCAGTGCTTCCTGTCCCTTGACTTCCTGTGGCGCGCCCAGCCCTTCCATCGCAAAGATGCCGTCCTCGGTGAACAGGCTCAGTAATCCGTCGAGGTTCTTGGTCCAGATGTAATGGCAATAGCGGACGGGAAGGTCCCTGATCGCCTCGCGATCCAGCATCTCGTCAATCAATTGCTCCCTGCTCTTGGCCATGGTGCCAGCCTCCGATCTGCGAGTTTGCGTCTGGCAAGCAGATACCATTGCCGCACTGCTTTATTCAAACAGCGGCGTCAGCGAAGCTAATGCGATTCGTGTGATGGAGAGCCTCTACGCGTTGGCCAGCTTCATCCCGTTGTGGCCCAGCTTGTTGAAATCCAGGCCGGCGAAAGCCGGTTCGCGCGCCGCGATTTCCGCGAAGATCCGCTCCGCGGTTTGCGGACGCTCCACCTGGTCGAGCACCATGCCGAGATCGGTCAGCGCCTCGATGGCCGGCTTGGCCTCGCCCGGCGGATCGACGGCGCGATACAGGCGCTGCACCACGCCCTGGAAATTGGTGAAGGTGCCTTCCAGCTCCGGATACGCCGCGATTGGAATCACCTGGTTGGCCATCTGCGCCGTCTCGCAGGCGTCGGTGTCGAAAACGATCAGATAGTCAAGCGGGCCGAAGCGTTTGACGAACTCGGCCTCGCCCAACGCACGGACCGCGTCGGCGCGCAGCGCGATCAGCAGCTTGAGCTGACCCGACGCGACCGCCTGTCCCAGGCGCTCCAGGCCGTCGAGCGCGATACCCTGCGCGATGAGGCCGCGGGTATTGGGGTTTTTGTTGGCGCGGATCAGCAGGTCGTCGTCGCCGCTTAATCCCGGCGGCGTGTAGCTCATTGCGCCGATCATGTCCGAGCCGATCACGTCGGTCATGAAGGTCTTGAGCGCGAAGATCTCCTCGTTGGTCGCCTGCGCCCCGACCAGCGCGCCGATCGCACGCGCGCCGTGCGCCTCGCCGCATTTGCGAATCGCGTCGGCGGCGCGCCGGATCGCGGCGGAGAAGCTCTCGGGCACCAGATGCTCGCCCGACTGATGCAGCGCGCGGGTGAGGCGCCGCTCGGTCTGCAGGGTTTTGAAGCTGTGGCGCCCCTCGTCGCACATCCAGTAGCCGTTGACCAGCGGGTTGTGGCGCGGCTTGTAGCGGTAGAGCTTGCCGTGATTTTCGTAGATGTCGATCGCGCATCCGCGCTCGCATCCGGCGCATACCGAGGGCGTGCGATGCAGGTACCATACGCGCATGCGGAAGCGGAAGTCCTTCTCGGTCAGCGCGCCCACCGGGCAGATGTCCACGATGTTGCCGGCGTAGTTGTTGTTGAGCTTGCGGCCGGGATAGGTATCGATGCGGTTATGGTCGCCGCGCTCGAAAATCGCCAGTTCGCTGGTGTGCGTGACTTCGTCCAGAAAGCGCGTGCAGCGCGCGCACAGGATGCATCGCTCCTGGTCGAGCATCACGTCGCGGCCGATGTCGATCGCCTTGCCCTTCTTGTTCTTCTTGCCCAGCGGAAAGCGCGAGCCCTGGCGGTCGTAGTCCATGTAGTAGTCCTGCAGCTTGCACTCGCCCGCCTGGTCGCACACCGGACAGTCGATGGGATGGTTGATGAGCAGGAATTCGAGCACCGCCCGCTGCGCCGCCTTGACCCGCTCGTTGTCGGTGTGCACCACCATCCCATCGGCGACCCGGGTGTTGCAGGCGATCTGCAGCTTGGGCATCTTCTCGACTTCGACCAGGCACATGCGGCAGTTGCCGACCACGCTGAGTGCCGGATGGTAGCAGTAATGCGGGATTTCCATCCCCATCATCTCGGCCGCCTGGATCAAATTGACGCCTTCGGGCGCGTCGAATTCCTTGCCGTTGATGGTTACCTTGGGCATTTTATGGCTCGCTACAATCAGGCGGCTTTGATACCGCCGCAGACATCCAACCCATCGTTGCCGGGAAACCTGCGCACGGCGCTGCTATGACGCCGCGCGTAGCGCCGCCGCTTCCTGAGCGCGAAACGGGCAGCGCTTTTGCCTGACATGCTCGATGAACTCGTCCTTGAACTTGGGCACGAAGCTCTTGACCGGCATCGACAGGCTGTCGGCCAGCACGCAGATGGTGTTGCCTTCCATATTGGAGGCGACGCTGATCAGGTAGTCGAGGTCAGCCATCGTGCCGCGCCCCGCCTCCAGGTCGATCAGCATCTTCTCGATCCATCCGGTGCCTTCGCGGCACGGCGTGCACTGGCCGCACGACTCGTGATGGTAGAAGTGGGCGATGGTGCGCAGCGCCCGCACCATGCAGGTGTCCTCGTTCATCACCATCACCCCCGCCGTGCCCATCAGGGAGCCGGCCGCGCGCACCGATTCGAAATCCATGTTGACCTTGACCGCCTCTTCGGCGGTGAAGATCGGGAACGATGACCCGCCCGGGATGACGCCCTTTAACTTGCGCCCGTTCAGCATCCCGCCGCCGACGTCGTAGATCAGGTCCTTGAGCGGAAAGCCCATCGGCAGTTCGTACAGGCCCGGCTTGTTGATGTGGCCGGACAGGCAGAACAGTTTGATGCCGGGGCTTTTTTCGGGGCCGATCGATTTGTACCAGTCGGCGCCGCGCTTGATGATCCATGGCACGTTGCTCAGGGTCTCGACGTTGTTGACCACCGTGGGGCATCCGAACGCGCCCTGGATAGCGGGGAACGGCGGGCGGTTGCGCGGATAGGCGCGTTTGCCCTCCAGCGACTCCAGCAAACCGGTCTCCTCGCCGCAGATGTAAGCGCCGGCTCCGCGATGCGTGTAGATCTCGACCTCGAAGCCCGAGCCCATCACGTCGGGACCGATAAAGCCCTTGGCGCGCGCCTGCGCCAGGGCGCCGTCGAAGATTTGCTTTTGAAGCGCGAACTCGCCGCGCATGTACACGTAGCAGACGTGCGCACCGACCGCGCGGCAGGTGATCAGGATTCCCTCGATAATCCCGTGCGGATCGTTTTCGAGCTGATAGCGGTTGGCAAAGGTCCCCGGTTCGCTTTCATCCGCGTTGCAGCAGACGTAGACCGGCTTGGGCGAGTTCTTGGGGATGAAACTCCATTTCATCCCGGTGGGGAAGGCCGCACCGCCGCGTCCGCGCAGGTTGGAGTTCTTGACCTCCTCGATGATCTCCTCCGGCTTCATCTCGAAAAACGCCTTGCGCGCGGCGCTGTAACCGTCGTGCGCAAGGTACACGTCGATGTCGCGGAGGTTGGGGATGTCAACCCAGCGGGTCAGGATTCGTTCCATATTTGGGCAACCGTTGCGGCGCTTCAGGAGACGCGGGCGGTCTCGTCGATGCGGTTGAGCAGCTTCTGCTTCTGCCCCTGGATCTTGCGCTGCAGCGCCATCAGGCCGTCCAGCACCCCTTCGGGGCGCGGCGGGCATCCGGGGACGTACACATCGACCGGGATGATCCGGTCGATGCCGGGAAGCGTGGAATAATTGTCGTAAAAGCCGCCGGTGGAGGCGCACGCGCCAAACGCCATCACCCACTTCGGCTCGGCCATTTGATCATAGACGCGGCGCAGGATCGGACCCTGACGCACGGTTACCGTGCCGATCACCATCAGCAGGTCGGCCTGGCGCGGTGTAAAGCGTGGCAGCAGCGCACCGAAGCGGTCGATATCGTACGGCGTGGTGGACAGCACCATGTACTCCATCGCGCAGCACGCGGTCGCGAACGGATAAGGAAAAATCGAAAACTTGCGGGCCCATGCTACCGCCTTGTCCAGACGGGTCAGGATGGCGGTGTCGCCGAGCATCGCCTCTTCGCCCTTGCCCACACCTGAAACCTGTTTGATGCTTGCCATAGCACCCTTCCGTTCCTGTTCGGAGCCCTTGATTGAAAACCTATCAAGCGGCCGCGCAACGGGTCAATTGCCGATCCACCCGGCGCGCAGGATAGGCCGCGTTAACGCCGCCTCAGTGGCTGTGTGCGTGCGCGGCGGCCGGACCCCGGTCCTTTGACTTTGCACCAGCCGCGCCGTGATGGTGGTCGTGCGCGTGGCCGTCGCCCGATTGCCCGGGCTTGGCGGCCTCGGAGGACTGGTGGCGGCGCGGATTGTGAGAATGCGCGTGCGGCGCCGGCGCGGCCGGCACAGGCGGCGGCAAGCCGCGCTTGCGGCGCAGCTCCTCGGCCTGACCCTTGCGGTCGTCGTATTCGGCGCCGCGTCCCTGCGCATAGGCAACCGCGCGCTCGGCGGTCGGCTTGTCCATGTGGCACAGCAGCGGAATATGGGGATAGCGCAGACAGATCGGCGGTTCAGCACCGCGCGCCGGCTTGGCCGACCCTGCAGCCGGCTGCGGCTCGGGCGATACGCCAGATGCAATCGCAAAGGTCGAGATGACGCGCGGACTCATCCGCCCGCAGTTGGGACACTCACGCTCCAGACGCCCTTCGCTCACCGAAGCGAGATCCTCGAAGCGGATGTCACAGGCCAGGCACTCCCATTCGTACAGCGGCATAATTGCACCCCGCGATTATTCTATAGGAGCCGGCGCGTGGGGAAACTCCGCCCAGTCCTCGGGGTCATGGCTGATGATCAGCGTGGCCTCCTGCAAGTCGCGGATCGCCTTGAGCCGGCGCAGTGACGCCACCGCGGCCGACGGGTCGACGTCGCCCGGCATCGTGATCTCACCTTCCAGCGCGGCGCGCAGATGCGTGGTGTCGCCGGTCAGCACCACCTTGCGGTTGGGCAGGCGCACGAACAACGAGCATTCGCCCGGCGTATGCCCCGGCGTCTTGAGCATCTGGATGCTGCCGTCGCCGAACAGATCGAAATCGCCGTCGATCTCCAGCCAGTTGAAGTTGCGGGTCGGCAGCAGGTCGTTGATGTTGAGGATCAGCCGATGCTCGGGAATCGGCCACCACGCGTAGCGCAACTCGTTCGCCATCACCAGGAAGCGCGCGTTGGGAAACAGGTAGAGCCCGCCGGCGTGGTCGAAATGCAGATGCGAGACGACGACGTATTTGACGTCCTCGGTCTTGTAGCCCAGCGCGCGGATCTGCGCGTCGACCACCAGTTCCTTGCTGAAACGCAGGCGGATGACGCTGGCAAACTGGCCCAGGTAGCCGTTGAGGTCGTCGATCATCCGCGGCGAGCATCCGGTATCGAACAGTACCAGGCCCTTGGGATGCTCGATCAGGTAGCACGGCACCGGCATCGCGTAGGTGTCGAGCGAGCCGCCGTGCATGATCGCCGCGGCGTTGGCGATGAACTCCGCGCCGGGCAGTGCCCACATCCGCTTCGCTTTGCCTTCCGTCATTTCCCGGACCTCGCTGGATGATGGCCCATTGCGTAGCCCAGATTCGTGGCGCTTTTCAACCGCGATTGCCCGGTTGACGCGCGCGGCGGGACTCCTGTTAGATTGAGCGCGCGTTCAGAGCGATTCACGGAGGAACCAACCATGGAACTTCAGGACCAGGTGGCCGTCATCACCGGTGCCGGCAGCGGCATCGGCCGGGCGATCGCGCTGCGCTACGCGCAGGCCGGCGCCAACGTCGCGATCGCGGACCTCAACGACACCGGTGCCGAGGAAACCGCCGCGCAGGTGCGCAAAATCGGAACCAAGGCGCTGACCAAAGTCACCGACGTCGCCGATTACAAACAGGTGCAGGCGCTGATGGCGGAGGTGGTCAGGGCCTTCGGCCGGATTGACATTCTGGTGAGCAACGCGGGCATCGCCGGCGGCGGTCATCTGGTTGACCTGGCGCCCGAGGTGTTCGAACGCACGGTCAAGGTCCATCTGTTCGGGGCGTTTTATTGTTCGCAGCTGGCGGCGCGCGAGATGATCAAGCGCAAGTACGGGCGCATCATCCTGATGTCGTCGATCACAGCCTTGCAGGGCCCGATCGGCACCAATATTCCCTACGGCGCCGCCAAGACCGGCATCCTCGGGCTGATGCGCGGGATGACGCTGGACCTGGCCGAACACAACATCACGGTCAACGCGATTGCGCCGGGACCGACTGACACGCCGATGCTGCGCGCCGGGTCGCCGGACATGTCGGTGCGCTCCCATCATGTGCCGATGGGCCGGGTGGGCAACGTCGCCGACATCGCCAACGCGGCATGGTTTTTCGCCCTGCCGTCTTCGGGCTACGTCACCGGCACGGTGCTGCCGGTGGACGGCGGGGCAATCGCGGGCGGCTGCTACATGGTCGAGTACCATCGCAACCGCAGTCAGCAGAAATAGACCGTCGTCTAACAAGATCATGGACCGGCGCGCCGGAATTGGCGCGCCGGTCCGCTGGATCAATTTCGCCTCACTTGCAGAACATACCCGCGGGCACACTGGGATACTTGCATTGCTGCCCGGCCAACCCGGCCGAAACCGGCTGGAAGCTGATGTTGAAGTTGCTATCGTCGGCCTTGATGCAACTCACGGACGGAGGCGGTATCCGCATAGCGTTGCTGAAGTCCGAAGCCAGGGTCACCGCGAAACCATAGCAACCGCCCTCCGGACAATCCACGTCCTTGCCCGCCCATCCGCAGATCGGGCTCACCCCGGTCTTGGGATCATCTTTGCACTGCAAGTACAGGCTATGCTGAACCGGATCGTTCGGATCGTCCTTCAGATTGCATCCGCAGTACGATACTTTGTCCTTTTTTTGATCGTCCGGCATGGTGGTCTTCAGCGTGCAAAAACTCGCGGGCTGACAGGCGTTCCCCTTTGCAGTCTCGTATTGATCCTTGAACTTGGTCAACTTTGACATGTCGACATTCACGGTAAGGATACCGTTGCTGTCCAACTGAGCATTCCATCCATCGGGAACTTTGCCTAAGTCCGAGATCGTATAAGGCGCTGATTTAGGACTCACTTGCACCAGCGACAACTGCGTGGCCTTGTCAAATTTCTTCCCGACGTACAACTGGTACTTCTGCTGAGTGTCAGGTTTGGCATAGAGCAGGAACACGTAAAACTTCATGCCCGGCTGAAAAACACTCAGAGCGGACGACACGGTCGGCAATATCGCTGCTTTCTGCACCGCCTCACTGACGCTTGTATCAATGTAGTAGCTGGCGTGATTCACGCTCAGACTGCTGCGCTGAAAGACGCTCTGCCCGGCCAGCATGATCGGCTTGGCCTGGCCGCCATCCATGGGCGTCGTGGACTCACGGAACATCGGCACGCCATAGCAACCGTTGTTCGTGCACTCGCTGTACCAGATCGGACCGCTGCAGACCGGCGCCTTGGCCGGGGCCGACAAAGCGCAGTCCGGATAGACGACAGTGGTCACGTAGTCATACGGACTGGTCTTGGCGGTGCCACTGGGAGACAACGGCGCAACAGCAGCATCCGAGGCGCATTCGCTGGTCTCAACCGGCGCGTTGAAAAATTCGTCTTCATTAACGGAAATTGTCTTCTTCAAACCGGTCAGGGAGCCGTCGTCGTCATTCAGCTCCGTTTGGCGGTCGATGTCGGTGAAGCCATTGAATAGACCAACGGCAAAATAGTTGACTGGCGGGCCCAGGACCTGATTGGTGTAGGTGCAATAGCGCTTCTGCACCGCCGCGTAATCGGTCCAGTAATTATGCGGGTCCTTGGCGTCGAACTGCGGCTCGATCACAAAGTGGCGTATGTCAACGTTGTCGAACGACAAGTTGACCGAGTGGAAGGCCGGCGGATAAAAGAACCCATTGGGCTGCTTCCAGGCAATCGCGGCGTTGGGCAGATAACATTGGCCGATAGCCGGCTCCTTGTCGTTGAGTGGATTGGTAATCCCCTGCGGAATACCGGTAACTCCAAGCTGAAGCTGCATATATTTGCTGGTATTCGCGCAGGGATTGCCGTTGCCGGCCTGCGGCTTGCAATCCGTCGTGGGAATCAGCGTCGGATTGATATCGAGGAAAGCGTTGGAATCCTCGTAGGAAGGGCCGTCGTAGATGTTGAACAGGCGCTGGTTGTTGGCAAAGCCGGATACCGGAAGGCTCAGATCGAAGTTGCGATTGAAGCAGACATCGCCCGGATAGGCGCCGTTGGTCTGCTTTTCGCAAACCATCGGATTGGGTGTTTTATATTTGGTGTCGAATGCGGCGCTGAACTCATTGACGGGACCCGAGTTCGCCGCGAATGGATTATCGCATTTCTTCTGGTCGCACGTCTGGGTATTGCCGACAAAGGCTGTTTTGCGGCTCAGGGCCCAAAAACCCAGCGGCGCATCGGACAGCGTATAGCCGCCGCCGGTTACCATCGTGATACCGCCATTGAGCACGTCGGTGATCGCACTTTGGTTCAGCAGATACCAACCCGAGCGCAGCCATATCGCGGAGAAGTTGGTCGGCGCCCAGTTGAACGAAGAGGTAAAATCGTCCAGTACGGTAACCGCGCAGTTTTGCACCTTGTCGTTTTCGCATCGCGGCACCTGGTCCTTGTTGCTGCAATCCTTGCCCTCAGGACACAGGGTGCCGAAGCGGCCCCCGCCGTTGGTGATCGGATAATAGCTTTCGTCGTCGGGGTTCGCATTGGGCGTCGGCGCTCCCGGCGGGCTCAGGGGCTTGACACTGGGCGCCTGTCCGCCGCCCGGATTGAGAATTCCAAAGCAGGGATCGGTGGCCTGAACGGTCTGGAACGCGGTCATCGCCGACACGCAGGAATTGCCCACGAATCTGTAAAGAGGCGTGGTGCTGGCACGATCCTGATTGTACTGCTCGGCAGCGTAGCCCTTGCCCCAGTACTCGTACAGCGAGGGGCCGCTGTTGGCGCCGGGCACTAACCAGTAGCAGGCGCCGCAGGTTCCGGTGCCGGCCGCCATGTTATATTCGAAGTCATTCCACCCGTTCATGATCCAGAACACGGAGGGATGATTGGCGTCGGAATAGTACGGAAACTTGTCCGTCGGAGCGTTGGGATAGTTGGGTGCGACCAGGATTCCGGGCACCTTCAGCGGATTCTGCGGACCGTCGGTCGCCGAGCGCGCAAACACGCCCAGGTTGGCATACAGCTTGTTGTTGATTTCCGTCCCGTCCTCGATAAAGAAGCCGTGCCCGATCGACTTGTAGCCGACGTTGCGCGCAACCAGCGCCCCCTGGGTCGCGTGAATCGTGATCCAGCGGGTCATCGACTCGTTGATCGAGCAGTCCTTTACAAACGTTCCGTCCGCCACCATGCGGTCCATGTGGAAGTGCACCGGATAGTGGCCGATGCTCCCGCCCTGGCCCAGCCGTCTGAATTCAACTCCCTGCACCTGGAACGCCTTGAAGCCTTGCCGGGCAATGGTGTGACCGCCGTAGAAGTAGCCGCTTACCTTGTCGAAGGAGTCGTTGGGGCCGTCGCCCTTGGACACGATCCGAATGCTGCGGGTCAGTAATCCCACCGCCGCCCGGTTTTCGATGAAATCGCGATCCGGTCCGGTGCCCTGGCGCGCCTTGGCCAGCGAATATCTGACGCCGTTGTGGGGCCAAGTGACTTTCCCGTTGACGCTAATCCTGCTGCCGTTGACGCCTTTGACGGTCAGCACTTCGGAGTGGGCCGGAACGTAGTCGGTGGTGGTCAGTACTATCTGCACCGTCTCGCCTTTGCCCGGCTGCCAATCGCTGACGTCGCGATCCACCTTCAGCGCGGTGTCTCCGGGAGCCGTGGACGCATCCAGCCGCACCCAACTCGAGGCCGTGTTGGAAGCTTTTGCATCAGCCATGCAGGCTGGCGATTTGGGATTAGCCGGATCGCAGATGGTGGCGCCCCGAGCGCCATAGAGCTGCAGCGACCCGCCATAGGAGACCGCCAGAACCTTGTGCCCGAAATACGCGCCGGCCACATCGCTCTTATCGAAAACGTCATATTGATAGAAGCAATCCTTCTTGCCGTTGACCAGCTGCATTTCTTTGCACGAACCGGGGCGCCGCATGCTCGCCATCATCTTGTTGGAGTTCCAGATGTCGTTGCCGCCGGTGGCCGGAACCCCGCACGTTCCGCCCGGGCTCTTGCAGGTGATGCCGGGGTCGGTCGCAAGGTTTGATGCCCCGTACAGGGCGATTTCCAGAGAACCCTGTTTTCCGATGGGTGCGGAGGGCGTGCCGGCCCGCAGCGTACCGCCGTTCTCGATCAGGATGGACTCCGCCTTGAATATGATTTTAGCGTCGTCGAAGCGCAGAACACCCCCGGTTTGTCCACCCGAGGCAGTGTAAATATTGACATTGTGATAAAGGTAGGTGCCGTTGGGAACCTTGCCGTCGACTTCGCAATCCCCGGTCACTTCCAGGTCCTCGCCGCTGCCAGCCGGCAATATCTTCAGCATCTTACCGTCGCAAATCGTGACCGGAGCACCCAACCCTACGGCAGACCGCTCTATGATCGCATGCGAATCCGCCCGTCCGGGAACCCATCCCGCGGAACCCGGCATCGGGATGTTGGTGCTTCCGATTGCGTTTTGGAATGCCGCGAGAATAAGCATCCCGACCGTCGCGAAGGTGAGCAGTGCGACTCCTTTTTTCATGCGCTATTGCTCCATCTGTTTAGAGCTCGCTTGGGTCAGGGAAGAGACAACAATAGCCGGGGCACGAGGAAACCTGCTGACTTTTGCCCGGACCCATTGCAAGTTGATACAGGTTACTCAGATTGCGTTTCGGCCGCAAGCACTGCAATAAAGTGGTTCAATGTGGACAAGATTGCTATCGCTGAAAAAAGCCCCTTCGCTCTCATAACGTACCTCGGCGGTTGGGGGCACGCGTCTGGCCTGCGAGGTTTTGAGATTTGGTGGCGCCTTCCTTACGCAATCCGAAGCACGCCGGCGCCTTTTAGCTCGTCGTGCTTGAGCATCTGCAGCGCCTGATTGGCCTGGTCAAGGCCGAACGCGACGGTAGTCGTGCGGATTGGAATCTGGCCGGCCAACTCGAGGAACTCCTCGCCGTCGGCGCGCGTGTTGGCAGTAACGCTGCGCAATTCCTTTTCGTGGAACAGATGGCGCTCGTAGTCGAGCGTGGGAATCGGGCTTAGATAGATGCCCGCCACGGCGAGGATACCGCCCTGATCCAGCGCCTCCATCGCCGGCGGAACCAACTCGCCGGCGGGCGCGAACAGGATGGCCGAGTCCAACGGCTGCGGCGGATGCTCGTGTGCGGTCCCCACCCAATCGGCACCAAGCTCTTTGGCGTGCTCGCGATGCTTGCCGCCGCGCGTCATCACGTAAACGCGGCATCCCCAGTATCTGGCCACCTGCAGGGCGATATGCGCGGAGCCGCCGAAGCCGTAAAGTCCAACCGTCGTGTCGGGCTTGACCCCCGCCCGTTTCAGCGCGCGATACCCGATGATACCCGCACACAGCAGCGGCGCCGTCTCCTCCACGCCAAGCTGCTCAGGTAGGCGATAAGCGAAATCCTCGCGCACCACCGCGTATTCGGCGTACCCACCGTCGTGGTCGTAGCCGGTGAAGCGCGCATTGGGACATAAATTCTCATTGCCGCGCCGGCAATACACGCACGTCCCACACGTTTGGCGCAGCCAGGCGATTCCAACCCGTTGCCCGGTGGTAAAACGATTCGCCCCGCTACCGCATCGCTCGACCACCCCGACCACCTCGTGCCCGGGCACGATGCGCGGATGGCGCGGCGGCAAATCGCCCTCGCTGACGTGCAGATCGGTGCGGCATACGCCGCAGGCCAGCACGCGCACCAGGATTTCGCCCTGCTGCGGCACAGGCACATCGAGGTCAATCACTTTGAGTGGGCTGCTCTCGATCGGCGCGGGCTTGAAAATTGCTGCGGCTCTCATATCGATAGACTAGCAGCAGCCGGAATCGGGGTTAATTGGAATTTGGTGGAAGGACGAGCGTTTTCAATGTTCGGTACATACCGCTAAGCTTCGAAAGGTGGCACGGAGCTGATTCGGTCATTTCGACATTGATCGCCTGCCAGCCTCGGAGGGCGCTATCCGATGCCTGACATCACTTGGTTGAGGAGATAATCACCATGGCACTGTGGAAGCCCGACCCAAGTTTCTACCCGTCTGCGCGATTGGCCAGTCAGGCGCCGCCTGAACGGCTGGCCTACGTCGTGACCTTCGATCCGCAAACAGCGCTGGGGCACTCCAAAACCGGCAAGGCGGATTCGCTCGTTGTGGTCGACGTGGATGCGTCGTCGGCAAGTTACGGCAAAATCGTGGGCCGGCTGGAACTGGGCGTCGGCAACGAGCTGCATCACTTCGGATGGAACGCGTGCAGCGCCGCGCTGTGCCCCTACGCACCGCATCCGCACGTCGAGCGCCGCTACTTCATCATCCCCGGTCTGCGTTCCTCTCGCATCTTCGTCGTCGATACCAAACCCGACCCGCGCAACCCGACCTTGGTCCGCACCATCGAGCCCGAGGAGGTCGCGGCACGCACCGGGTACAGCCGCCCCCACACTGTCCATTGCGGTCCCGACGCGATTTACATGAACGCGCTGGGCGCGCCCAGCGGCGAAGGGCCGGGCGGCGTTTTCCTGCTCGACCACGACAGCTTCGATGTGCTGGGGCGATGGGAAGTGGAGCGCGGTCCGCAATATCTGGCCTACGACTTCTGGTGGCATCTGGGCCACGACGTGGCGGTGACCAGCGAATGGGGCACGCCCAACATGGTGGAGAACGGCGTCAATCCTGACCTGCTGCTGGGCGGACGCTACGGACATGCGCTCCACATCTGGGATTTGCGCAAGCGCCGCCACCTCCAAACCCTGGACCTGGGCGCCGAGCAGCAGATGGTGCTGGAGCTGCGCCCCTCGCACGACCCGACCAAGGTCTACGGCTTCGTCGGCGTGGTGGTGTCGACCAGGGATTTGTCGGCGTCGGTGTGGACGTGGTATCGCGACGACAAGGGATGGCAGATCCGCAAGGTGATCGAAGTGCCCGCGGAACCGGCCGACCCCGCGCAGCTTCCGCCCGCCCTCAAACCGTTCAAGGCCGTGCCGCCGCTGATTACCGACATCAACCTGAGCCTGGACGATCGCTTCCTGTATGTGTCGTGCTGGGGCACCGGCGAGTTTCAGCAATACGATGTCAGCGATCCGTTCAATCCGAAACTCACCGGCTCGGTGCGCCTGGGCGGCATCGTCAGCCGCGCGCCGCATCCCAAAGCGGGTGCGCTCAACGGCGGGGCGCAGATGGTGGAGCTCAGCCGCGACGGCCGGCGCGTCTATCTGACCAACTCCTTGTACGCCGCGTGGGACGAGCAGTTTTATCCCGACGGCGTGCGCGGCTGGATGACCAAGATCGATGCCAACCCCAACGGCGGTTTGAGCGTCGATAAGGACTTCTTCGTAGGTTTCGAAGGTGAACGGCCGCATCAGGTGCGGCTTGAAGGCGGCGACGCGTCCTCCGACTCCTACTGCTACCCATGACCGCAACCTGGCCGTGGCTGGCGATCGCCGCGATGGGCGCCTATCACGGGTTGAATCCGGCGATGGGCTGGCTGTTTGCGGTGTCGCTCGGCCTTCAGGAGCGCAGCCGCAAAAAGGTGGCCGGCGCGATGCTTCCGATCGCGGCCGGCCATCTGGCCTCAATCACGTTGATTGTCGCACTGGTCGGCTGGGGTGCGACGGAGATCGGTCCGCGCACGCTGCAGCTTGTCGGCGGAAGTGCGGTTGCGGCCTTCGGCGCGTTCCGGTTGTTCTCCTCGCGCCTGCATTATCGATGGGTCGGGATGCGGGTCAGTTCCTGGGACCTGGTGGTGTGGTCGTTCCTGATGGCATCGGCGCACGGCGCGGGGCTGATGCTGTTTCCGGTGCTGATCAACCTGCCGGTCTGCACCACCGTCGCGTCTAGCAGCATCGGCCCCAGCGCGGAGGCGATCGCGCAAACGGCTCTATGGGTGGTGTTGTTGCATACCGGCGCGATGCTGGCCGTGATGATCCCGGTCGCGATCGCCGTCTATGACTGGATCGGCCTGGGCATCCTGCGCAAGGCGTGGATCAACGTCGACAAGCTGTGGGCCGCAACCCTGATGGGCGCGGGCGTACTGGTGCTGGTCGCCTAGCTCATCCACATTTTGATTGCGCCGTCCGACCTGCGTAGGCTGATGGCCATGGACAACGCCGCGCTGCAAGGTTTCGTCAACCGGCGCTGGGACGAGGCGGTCGTGCCCGCGCTGATCGATTACATCCGCATCCCCAACAAATCGCCCGCCTTCGATCCCGACTGGCAGGCGCACGGATTTATGGATGAGGCGGTCGAGCACTTGCATCAATGGGCGCTGCGCTATCCGCTGCGCGACATGAAAATCGACGTGGTGCGCCTGGACGGGCGCACTCCGCTGCTCAAGATCGACGTGCCCGGCCAGGGCGATGACTGCGTGCTGATGTACGGGCATCTGGACAAGCAGCCCGAGATGGCTGGCTGGGGGGAGGGCTTGGGGCCGTGGCAGCCGGTGATTCGTGACGGCCGGCTTTACGGACGCGGCGCGGCGGACGACGGCTACGCGATGTTCGCCGGCCTGAGCGCGCTCGCCGCGTTGCAGGCGCAGGGGATTGCGCACGCGCGCTGCGTGATGCTAATCGAGGCGTGCGAGGAGAGCGGCAGCTTCGACCTGCCGCCCATCATCGCACATCTGGGCGAACTGATCGGCAATCCCAGCCTGGTGATCGCGCTGGATTCGGGCTGCGGCAATTACGACCAGCTATGGTGCACCACTTCGCTGCGCGGACTGGCGGGCGGCACGCTGCGGGTCGAGATCCTGAGCGAAGGGGTGCACTCGGGCGATGCCGGCGGAATCGTGCCATGCAGCTTTCGAATCGCGCGGATGCTGTTGTCGCGCATCGAAGACGAACAAAGCGGAGCAATTCTTCCGCCGGCGTTCCATTCCCCGATTCCGCCGGCGCGGCAAAGGCAGGCTGCGGCTGCGGCCGCCATTTTGGGTAAATCGATCTACAGCAAGTTTCCTTTCGTGCCCGGCGCCGGTCCGATGTCTACCGACCCCACCGAGTTGATTCTCAATCGCACCTGGCGCCCTGCCCTTTCGATTATCGGCGCGGAAGGACTGCCCCCGGCAGCCAACGCCGGCAACGTGCTGCGCCCGATGACCGAACTCAAGCTGTCGCTGCGGTTGCCCCCGACCTGCGACGCGCGCGCTGCCGCCGCCGAGCTTAAATCGACATTGGAAAGCAACCCGCCCCACGGCGCGCGGGTAAGCTTCGCGCCCAACTGGGCGTCCAGCGGATGGGACGCGCCGGAACTGGCGCCGTGGTTGGAAAAAGCGCTGGAAGCGGCGTCGCGCGCCTATTTCGGCAAGCCCGCCGCGTACATGGGCGAGGGCGGCACGATCCCATTCATGGCAATGCTGGGCGAGCGCTTTCCAAAGGCGCAGTTTCTGATCACCGGCGTGCTGGGGCCCAACTCCAACGCCCACGGTCCCAACGAATTCCTGCACATCCCCACCGGCAAACGCCTGACCTGCTGCGTGGCGCAGGTGCTGGCCGATCACTTCCGGCGCCGCGAATCGTGATCATCGGCCTTCGGCCGGCCCATTGCGATTGCATACACGTTACATATACGCAGCAAGTGCGAGGAAGTTTTCTTCGACGACGGTCCGCCCGTTTCATACGCTGAGGAACGCGACGCCCTGCCAGTCCTTAGTTAAGGTGTCGGCTGGCGCGTCAGATTATACCGCGCGTCTCGTAATCCGCGACCTGTTCGGCGGACAGCCCGAGCAGGGTTTTGTACACGTAATCGTTGTCTTCGCCGACGCAGGGGGCGCCGCGCTGGGTGATGCCGCCCGGATAGGCGGGGGTACGCGTCAGCCTGGGCGTAAAGTGGCGCGTGTGCGGCCAGGTCCCGAGCCGGCTGTGCGGCAGATCGACGAAGAAGCCGCGCGCCTTGAGTTGCGGGTCGCGCTCGAATTTGTCGCCCGGCGATTGCACGGCGCCCGCGGCGATTCCCGCGCGTTGCAGGCGATACATCAGCACATATCGCTCCTGGTCCCGCGTCCAGTCCTCGACATGCGCATCCAGTGCGTCCTGGTTTTGCACGCGCGCCGCAAGCGTTGCGAACCTCGAATCGCTCGCCCACGCCGGATTGCCCATCTCACCGCACAGTGCGCGCCATTGCTTATCATCGAACACGGCGATCGCAATCCAGCTATCGTCGCCCGCGCATCGGTAGATGCCGTGGGGCGCCGCGTCGATGAACGGCGAGCGGTTGCCTGCGCGCCTGGAGCGCCGTCCATTGGCACTGTAATCGAGCACCGCGGTGCCGCTTAGGAACAATCCCGGCTCGTACTGACCCTGATCGATGTACTGCCCCTGGCCGGTGCGATTGCGATAGTACAGCGCCGCCATCAGCGCCATCGCACCGTAAAACGGCGGAGTGACGTCCATGTAGGAATGATTCCACATGGTCGGCGGATGCGGCTCAGGCAGCCCGGTAATCGCGCCGATTCCACTCATCACCTGCGCGGTTGGACCGTAGGAAGCAAAGCGGCTGTATGGACCGGTGGCACCAAACCCCGCCATCTGCAGGTAGATGATGTCGGGCTTGATCGCTTTGAGCGTCTCGTAGTCCAGTCCCCATCCGCGCATCGCCTGCGGGCGGAAGCCTTCGATCACGATGTCGCTGATTGTGACCAGGCGCTTGAACAGCGCAACGCCCTCGGGATGGCGCATGTTGAGCGTGACGCCGAGTTTGCCGGCGTTGCGGTCGCTGAACAGGCCGCTGAGGTTGGCCTCCGCAACCCCCTGCATGGATTTGGGCGCGGCGATCTCTTTGACCGGACCCAGCGGCGGCGGCTTGGGCTTGGCCTGAAGCTGGCGGCGGGTGAAGTCCAGATGGCCCGGCCATTCGATTCGGATCACCTCCGCGCCGAGGCTGGCCAGAATCACCGTGGTGCCGGCGCTCGCCAGCATCCAGGTCAGGTCGACGATGCGCACTCCGCGCAGAACCTGCGGCGCAATAGGGGATACCATCTGGGTCAGCCTTTCGATCCGATTTCCCGCCCGGAGGTTACATTACGCGGGACGGCGCGGCAGCAGCACCTTGCGGCGCAAAATCAGCACTTCCTTGCCGTCCTGGTTGAGCCCGCGCGTCTCCACGTACAGCACGCCGCGGTCGGATTTGGTCTGCGAAGGCGTCACCGACAGCACTTTGGTCTCGGCATAAAGCGTATCGCCGTTGAAGGTGGGACCGCTGTGGCGAATCGATTCGTATTCCAGGTTCGCGATTGCACTTTCGCTGATGTCGCGCACGCTCATCCCGACCACCATCGCGATCACCAGCAGGCCGTTGACCAGGCGCTGGCCGTGCTGGCTTTTCGCCGCGAACGCCGCGTCGAAATGCAGCGGGTTGGTGTTGAGCGTCATCAGGGTAAACCAGGTGTTGTCGAATTCGGTGATGGTGCGGCCCGGCCAATGGCGGAAGGTTTGGCCGGGCGTGAAGTCTTCCAAGTATCGGCTCATGACGGCACTATAGCGTAGGTGCGCCCGCCGACTGTAGACTGACGCGGACATTTTGGCGCCCGGAGATGGCTTTTATGAGCGAAGCAGCCGATCAGGACATCCTTCAAACCCTGCGCCGGTTCGTTGAACAGGAGGTGATTCCCACGGCCTCCGATTTGGAGCATCGCGACGAATACCCGCAGGCGCTGGTCGACATGATGAAGCAACTGGGGCTGTTTGGCGCCACGATTCCGGCCGAGTACGGCGGCCTGGGGCTCAGCTTTTCCACCTACGCGCGCATCATCGAGGAGCTGTCGCGCGGATGGATGAGCCTGTCGGGTGTGATCAACAGCCATCTGATCATGGCCTTCATCATCGCCAACGCCGGCACTCCCGAGCAGAAGGCGCGCTTCCTGCCCGCGATGGCCACCGGGGAGAAACGCGGCGGCCTGGCGCTGACCGAGCCGCACGCGGGCAGCGACGTGCAGTCGATTCGCACCGTAGCCAAACGCGAGGGCGACAACTACATCCTGTCGGGCAGCAAGATGTTCATCACCAACGCGCGCCACGGCACGATGCTGGCGGTAGCGGCCAAGACCGATCCCAACGCCAAACCCGCTTATGCCGGGATCAGCATGTTCGCAGTGGAGAAGAACGAGCAGGGCCCCACCGTCAGCCGCAATCTGAAAAAGCTCGGCTACAAGGGTATCGATACGTGCGAGGTGCTGTTCGACAATCTCGCCGTGCCGGCCGCCAACCTAATCGGCGGCGAGCCGGGGATGGGATTCAAGCAGGTGATGTCGGCGCTGGAGGTCGGGCGCATCAACGTGGCGGCGCGCGCGGTGGGCGTGGCGCAGGCCGCGTTCGAGACCGCGATTCGCTACTCCCAACAGCGCGTCGCGTTCGGCAAGCCGATCTGCCAGCATCAGGCGGTGCAGTTGATGCTCGCCGACATGGGCACGCGCCTGCAGGCGTCGCGCCTGCTGGTGCAGAATGCTGCCGGGAAAAAGGACGCCGGTGAGCGATGCGATCTGGAGGCCGGGATGGCCAAGCTCTTTGCCTCCGAAGCGTGCGCCAAGATATCCATGGATGCGATGCGCATCCTGGCCGGCTACGGCTACACGCAGGAATTCCCGGTCGAGCGCTTCTACCGCGACGCCCCGCTGATGATGATCGGCGAGGGCACCAACGAAATCCAGTCGCTGGTAATCGCGCGCAACCTGCTGGAACGTTATCGGATTAACTGAAACCGCAAGGCGTGGAACGAATCAACTCAGCCCGTTTCAAGCTGCCGAGCAGAGCGATAGTTCGCGCTCGATAACCGCAACATTTGGCGGATGGGCTCACGCGCTGCCGGGACCGGAAACCGGCTCCTCCCACACCACCAGCCGGTAGCCCAGGTAGTCGCGGAAGCGGCCGGTGGCGATTACGATCAGATCGACGAGCCAGCCGATGCCGAAGATGCCGCCGGTTATCAGCCATAGAATGCCGGTCGCGATCTTGCCGACGTAGAAGCGATGAATGCCGAGATAGCCCGCAAAGAAGCACAGCAGCAGCGCTACCAGACCGGAGTAGGCGGAAACCGGCTCGTCGGGATCAAAGCGGGGCGGGCGGTAGAAACGGCCCACCGGGTGGCCGCAGCGGTTGCAATAGACTGCGTCGGGGAGCAGTTGCGCTCCGCATCGTTGACATGACCCGGGTTGGCTCATCGGCTTTGCGCCACCCGGCCGGCGGGCTTAGTCGGCCGAATAACCTTCCTTGAGCAGGGATTTGGCGATAATCATGCGCTGCACCTCGCTGGTCCCCTCTCCGATTTCGGCCAGCTTGGCGTCGCGCATGTAGCGCTCCATGGGAAAGTCCGTCACGTAGCCGTAGCCGCCGTGGATCTGCACCGCCTTGGTCGTGGTCCACATCGCGGTCTCTGAGGCGTACAGCTTGGCCATCGCGGCCTGCCGCCCGAACGGGCGCCCCTTGTCCTTGAGCGCTGCCGCCCGATACAGCAGCATCCACGACGCCTCGATGCGGGTGGCCATGTCGGCCAGCATCCACTGAATCGCCTGCAAGTCCGCGATCGGCCGGCCGAACTGCCTGCGCTCCTTGGCATAGGCGGCGGCGTCCTCGAAGGCGCCGCGCGCGATTCCGATCGCAAAGCCGGCGATCCCGATCCGCCCGCCTTCCAGAACCTTCATCGCCTGCGTGTAGCCTTCCCCCGCCTTTCCGATCAGGTTGGCGGCAGGGATGCTGACGTTGTCGAGGATCACTTCGGCGGTGTCGGAGGCGCGCAGGCCAAGCTTTTCGATCTTCCTGCCGTTGCTCAGCCCGGGGGTGCCGCGATCAACGATGAAGGCGGAGATGCCGCCGCGGCGCGCGCTGCTATCGGTCACGGCCGTGACCACGTATACGTCGGCAACGCTGCCGTTGGTGATGAACATCTTGCTGCCCGAAATCGTGTAACGATCGCCATCGCGCACCGCCCGCGTGCGCATCGCTGCCGCGTCGGAGCCGGAGCTGGGCTCGGTCAGGCACCATGCGCCGAGTTTCTTTCCCGCGATCATATCGGGCAGGTAGCGCTCGCGCTGCTCGTCGGAGGCAAAACCCGCGATATGTCCGCACGACAGCGACATGTGGGCCGCGCAGGTCAGACCCACCGACGCGTCGAAGCGCGACAATCCCTCGACCACCAGCGCCTGCGCCAGCGTGTCGGCGCCGCCGCCGCCAAAGCGCTCGGGGAAGGAGACGCCGAGAAAGCCCAGTGCCCCGATTTTTTCGATGACGTCGCGCGGGAAATGCCCGCTCTTATCCCAGTGCGCGCAATGGGGCTTGATTTCGCGCTCGGCGAAGTTCGCCACCGTGTCGCGAATCTGGCGATGCTCCTGGTCCAGTTCGAAGTTCATGAGGCAAAAGGCGCCCGAACAGTAACGTGGGCCCTCATCCTGACCCGTTTGGCGATCATCAGGAGGGGAAAGAAGACCGGTTCATTGGCGCGGATGGATGTTGTCGCGCACCCATTTGACAATGTCCTCGGTGGACGCGCCGGGAGTGAAAATCTCCTTGACGCCCATCGCCTTGAGCCGGGCGGCATCGTCGTCGGGGATGATGCCGCCGCCGAACACCGCAACGTCTTCGGCGCCCTTCTCCTTGAGCAGCCGCAAGATCTCGGGAAACAGCGTCATGTGCGCGCCCGACAGCACGCTAAGCCCGACCGCGTCGGCGTCTTCCTGGATCACCGTTTCGGCGATCATCTCGGGCGTCTGATGCAGGCCGGTGTAGATCACCTCGAAGCCGCCGTCGCGCAGGGCGCGCGCGATAATCTTGGCGCCGCGATCGTGGCCGTCCAGGCCCGGCTTCGCCACCACTATTCTGATTCTCTTTTCAGCCATACTTTGTGTTCCCTCTCCTTTCAGGAGAGGGCGAGGGAGAGGTTAGCTGTCCGCCGGCTCCCTCGCATTAACTCCGAGTGATGCTTCAAGCCTCCCAGTCACCCTCCCCGGCCAGGGAGAGGGAGCAAGCAATGCATATGCCCATAAACTTACAACCAGCCCGGATCCTTGTAGACGCCGAACTCGGTGCGGAATACGTCGCTGATCTCGCCGACCGTGGCTTCGCGGCGCACCGCCTCGCAGATCGGTTCCATCAGGTTTTCGCCCGACCGGCAGGCTTCGGCGACCCGGCGCAGCGCCTCCTTGACGGCGGCCCAGTTGCGCTGCTGCTTCATCCTGCGCACACGCTGGACCTGCTTTTCCTCCAGCGCGTGGTCGATCTTCAGCGTCGGGATCGGGATCTCCTCGGGCACGGTGTACTTGTTGACACCGACCACGGTCTTGACCCGCTCTTCGAGCTGGCGCTGGTAATGGAAGGCGGCGTCGGCGATTTCGCGCTGCGGATAGCCGGTGTCGATGGCGCGGATCATCCCGCCCATCTCGTCGATCTTGCGGATGTATTCCAGCGCCTCGTGTTCCATCCGATCGGTCAGCGCCTCGACTGCGTAGCTGCCGCCCAGCGGGTCGATAGTGTTGGCGACGCCGCTTTCTTCGGCGATGATCTGCTGGGTACGCAGCGCCACCATCACCGCGCCCTCGGTGGGCAGCGCCAGCGTCTCGTCCATCGAATTGGTGTGCAGCGACTGCACCCCGCCCAGCACGCCGGCCAGCGCCTGGATCGCGACGCGCACGATGTTGTTGAGCGGCTGCTGCGCGGTAAGCGACGCGCCCGCGGTCTGGGCGTGCGTGCGCAGCAGCATCGAGCGCTCCGACTTGGCGTGGAAGCGCTCCTTCATCAGCCGCGCCCAGATGCGGCGCGCGGCGCGCAGCTTGGCCACCTCTTCCAGGAAGTCGTTGTGCAGGTTGAAAAAGAACGACAGGCGCGGTGCGAAGTCGTCGATATCAAGGCCGCGCCGCAGTGCCTCCTCGACGTAGCAAATTCCGTCTGCAAGTGTGAATGCCAGTTCCTGCACGG
Source organism: Pseudomonadota bacterium (assembly GCA_021325025.1). Taxonomy (GTDB): domain Bacteria; phylum Desulfobacterota; class Binatia; order Binatales; family Binataceae; genus JAJPJA01. The sequence continues at coordinate 83,162 of JAJPHZ010000035.1, forward strand.
CGGTCGAGCCGGCTTCGCGGATGTGATAGCCGGAGATCGACACCGGATGCCATCGCGGGACCTTGCGGGCGCAGAACTCGATCATGTCGGTGACGATGCGCACCGCGGGGCGCGGCGGACAGATCCATTCCTTTTGCGCGATGTACTCCTTGAGCATGTCGTTTTGGATCGTGCCGCCCACGCGCTCCCACGGCACGCCCTGGCGCTCGGCGTTAACCAGGTACATCGCCAGCAGGATCGACGCCGAACAGTTGACGGTCATCGAGGTGGTCACCTTGTCGACCGGGATGCGGTCGAACAGGCGCGCCATGTCGTGAATCGACGTCACCGACACTCCCTCACGTCCGACCTCGCCGCGGGCGCGTTCGTGGTCGGCGTCGTAGCCCATCAGGGTGGGCATGTCGAAGGCGGTGGACAGGCCGTCCTGGCCCTGGCTGAGCAGGAAGTGGAAGCGCGCATTGGTATCCTCGGCCAGACCGAAGCCGGCGAACTGGCGCATCGTCCACAGCCGGCCGCGATACATCGAGCCGTACACGCCGCGCGTATAGGGATATTCGCCCGGATAGCCGATGTCGCGCTCGAAGTCGCGGGTCACGTCCTGCGGACCGTAAACCGGCTCCACCTCCATGTCGGACACGGTAGAGAAACGCGCCGGACGCTCGGCGGCCTGCTTGTAGGTCTCCCGAAGCCACTGTTCCCTGGTTCTCATGTTGTGCTCACCTTTGTCCCAGCACCTGACCTGCGATCACCAACCGCTGAATCTCGGATGTACCCTCGTAGATTTCGGTAATCTTGGCGTCGCGGAAAAACCGCTCCACCTTGAATTCCTTTGTATACCCGTAACCGCCGTGAATCTGCACCGCCTCGGTGGCCGCCCTCATCGCGGTCTCCGCGGCGAACAGCTTCGCCATCGCGGATTCCTTGGTATGCGTCCTGCCGGCATCCTTGAGCGAGGCGGCCTGCAACGTCAGCAAACGAGCCGCGTCGACCTCCACCGCCATGTCGGCCAGCTTCCACTGGATGGCCTGGAAGCCGGCGATCGGACTGCCGAAGGCGCGCCGCTCGCCGGCGTACTTCAGCGACGCCTCCAGCGCCGCGCGCGCGATTCCTACGGCCTGGGCCGCGATGCCGATCCGTCCGCCGTCCAGCGTCTTCATCGCCACCTTGAAGCCCTGCCCTTCCTGGGTCAACAGACAGTCGGCCGGCACCCGCAAGTCGGAAAAGCTGAGCTGCGCGCTGTGCGCGCCGTGGATTCCCATCTTGTCTTCGTTGCGGACCACCTGCCATCCGGGAGTCGTGGTATCGACAATAAAGGCGCTGATGCCGCGATGGCCCGCGGCGGGGTCGGTCATTGCGAACACGATCGCCACCGACGCCTGCGGGCCGTTGGTAATAAAGTTCTTGGTGCCGTTGATCACATAGCAGTCGCCGTCGCGCACGGCGCGGGTCTTCTGTCCGGCGGCGTCGGAGCCGGCCTGCGGTTCGGTCAGCGCGAAGCATCCGATGTGCCTGCCCGCCGCCATCGCGGGCAGAAAACGCCGCTTCTGCGCTTCGGTGCCAAGCCCCAGGATCGGCCACATCCCAAGCGAGGAATGGGCGGAGACGATCACGCCGGTGGCCGCGCATTGCACCGAGATCTCCTCGATCGCCAGCGCGTAGCTGACGTGATCCATCCCGGCACCGCCGTAGGTTTCGGGCACGAAAATGCCCATAATCCCCAACTCGCCCAGTTCCTTTACGATCTGCGCGGGAAACTGGTGAGTGCGGTCTGTTTCGACCCCCGCCGCATCCAGACGCTCGGCGGCAAAGCGGCGCACCATGTCGCGCACGCGCAGCTGGCTATCGGTCAGTTCAAGGTCCATCCGTGGATATTTTACATGCAAACCAGGTTTGAAGCGCGAGGTACCGCCTCAGGCAAATCCGTACCGCAGTTGACCATTCGCTCGCGTGAGGCCCCATGCGCGAGATGTAACAGTCACCGACATCCTAGCCCCCTCCCATAACTGAATAGGAGCAAGGATACAAAAGGGCCTTTACCACACTGATGGTGGTAGAGGGGGCACATGGCGGACACCCGGCGGGAGCTATTTGCCCTGCCATTTGGGGTCGCGCTTTTCGACGAACGCCCGGGTGCCTTCGACGCGATCGGCGCTGGCGAAGCAGACCCCGAACGCCTGCTGCTCCAGCTTCAGCCCGGCGTCCTCGGTCATCGTGGCGGCCGCGATCAGCGCGGCCTTGGCCTCACGCACCGTGATCGGCGACTTCGAGGCGATCTTCTCGGCGAGCTGGCGGGCGGCGGGGAGCAACTGATCGGGCGCGACGACCTGGTTTATCAGGCCCCATTCCAGCGCGGTCCGGGCGTCGATCATGTCGCCGGTCAGGATCAATTGGCGGGCGCGCGGATGGCCGATGCGGCGCGGCAGGCGCTGGGTGCCGCCGAAGCCCGGTATCAGGGCAAGGTTGATTTCCGGCTGGCCGAAGCGTGCCTTGTCGCTGGCGACGATCATGTCGCACGCCATCGCCAGCTCCAATCCGCCGCCCAGCGCAAAGCCGTTGACGGCGGCGATAATCGGAATCGGCAGCTCTTCCATCGATTGCATTACGCGATGGCCCAGGCGGCAGAACTCCAGCCCCTCCACCGTGGACATCTCCGTCATCGCGGCGATGTCAGCCCCGGCCACGAACGCCCGGTCGCCGGCGCCGGTGATGATCATGGCGCGCACGGCGGGGTCGTGGCGGACGTCGCGCAACACCTGGGCCAGTTCCTCGACCACCCGCACGTTAAGGGCGTTGAGCGCCTTGGGACGGTTGACGGTGACCAGGGCGATCGGCGCCTTTTCGAAAATCAGGTTGGTAAGTTCCACGGCTGTGGGCTCCTCCGCTGTGATCCAAACCATGCCCGCCGCAGCGGGCCGGGCCTCAGTACTCGGGTTTGAAGTCGAAGTGATGGATGGCATTGATGAAGCGCACGGTGCGGGTCTTGGAGCGCATCACGACGCTGTTGGTGAGCGCGCCGCCGGAAAAAAATCGCACCCCGCGCAGATAGTCGCCGGTGGTCACGCCGGTGGCGGCGAACATCACGTTGTCGCCGGCGATTTCCTCCAGCGTGTAGCGCCGGTTGAGGTCGAGGATGCCGGCGGCCAGGCACTGCTCGGCTTCCTGCTCGTTGCGCGGCTTGAGCCGGCATTGCATGTCGCCGCCCGCCGAGCGAATCGCGGCCGCGGCCAGCACGCCCTGATGAGCGCCGCCGATGCCGATCAGCATATCGATTTCGCTCTCCGGATGGGTCGTGGCGAGCGCGGCCGACAGGTCGCCCGCCGACAGCAGCTTGATTCCGGCGCCTGCACGCCGCACTTCGGCGACCAGCGCCTCATGACGCGGGCGGTCGAGGATCGCAACCCGCAGATCCTCGACGTAAACCTTTTTGGCTTCGGCCAGTGCACGCAGATTGTCGGTGGGCGAGCGGTCCAAATCGATCACGCCGCGGCCGATCGGTCCCACGGCGATCTTCTCCATGTAAGTGTTGGGGCATTGCAGCAGTTTGCCCCGTTCCACCATCGCAATGCACGACAGGGCGTTGGGACCGCCGGTGGCACAAATCAGCGGCCCTTCCAGCGCATCCACCGCGACGTCAACCTCGGGGCCCGATCCCACGCCGACGATTTGCCCGGTGTAGAGCAGGTCGGTCTCGCCCTCCTCACCCTCGCCGATCACGATCTTGCCGTCAACGCTGATCGAATTGAGCGCGTTGCGCATCGCTTCGCCCGCGGTGCGGTCGGCCAGACGCTCGTCGCCCTTGCCGATCAGACGGCCAACCGCCAACGCGGCAGCTTCGGTCGCGCGAACAACTTCCAGAGCAAGATTTCGATCCACCTGGACTCCCCCGAGAGAAACGCCGATACCGGGATTCCTGTTGTGCCCTAGGCCGACGGTTTTTGAAAGAGCCGTGCGATAAGACCGTGCCCGTCGGCCACGATCAAGCCGCTGGCGGCGGCATCCGCCTCGGTGTAGCGCCGGCTGGCGGCTGGCGGATGCCCAAGGGCCTTGTCGGAAACCATAGCAAACGGAACCGGCTCGTTCGAGTGTGTTTTCAGCTTGCATGGCGTGGCGTGGTCGGGCATCAGCAGGATGCGGTAGTCGCCCAGGCGCGGCAGTCCGTCGAGCAGCGTGCCCAGCACCAACTCGTCGATTCGCTCGATCGCCTCGACCTTGAGGTCGGCGCGCCCCATGTGGGCAGCCTCGTCAGGCGCCTCGACATGAACCAGCAGGAAGTCGCGATGGCGCAGCGCATCAAGTCCATAGCGCCCCTTGGCGCCGTAATCGGTGTCGAGAAAGCCGGTCGCGCCGGGCACCTTGATCACTTCAAGCCCGGCCAGACGGCCCAAGCCGTTGACCAGGTCGACGGCGGAAATCACCGCGCCGTCGGCACCAAAGCGCTGACGCAGCGTCGGCACTGCCGGCCGCTTGCCCTGACCCCAAAACCACACCGACGTCGCCGCGGGCTTGCCGGACGCGCGGCGCGCCTGATTGATCGGATGGCGCGACAGGATGTCGGCCGCCTGGGCCATCAGCCCGCGCAATCGCTCCGCGCCTTCGCCTTTGGGCAGATACTCGGCGACCGGTTTGTCGGTGATGTCGTGGGGCGGCGTGAGTGCGGTGTCAACCGGACCGCCGTGCCAAATCATGATGTGGCGGTAGCTGACACCGGCGTGAAACTCGAATTCGTGGCCGCCCAGATTCCTACTGAGGTCGGCGACGATCTCGCTTGCCTCTGCGCTGCTGATGTGACCGGCGGTGAAGTCGCCCATCACGGTGGCGCCGTCCGCGGCCGGGGTGAGGGTAACCAGATTCATGCGGAAGATGACATCGTCGGGACCCGCATCCAGACCCATGCTGGCGGCTTCGATCGGCGCACGTCCGGTATGGTAGCGCAGCGGATCGTAGCCAAGCATCGTCATGGTGCCGACGTCGCTGCCCGGCGGCATACCGTTGGGAATCGTCGCGACCAGGCCCAATTCGCCGCAGGCCGCGATGCGATCCATGTTGGGCTTGCGCGCCGCCTCAAGCGGCGTCTTGCCGCCCAGCTCCGGACACGGCCAGTCCGCCATCCCGTCTCCGTGGACGATCACGTACTTCATCATTCGATCTCCAGCAGTTTCAGAATTCGGCCCACATCGGGTTCGACGACGACGGTGTTGCTCAGATTCTTGAGCGCGGTGTCGGGATCCTTCAGCCCGTGCCCGGTCAGGGTGCAGACCACCGTCGAGCCGGGTCTGAGCTTGCCTGCGGCGCCGTACTTGAGCGCACCCGCCACCGACGCGGCCGAGGCGGGCTCGGCGAAAATCCCCTGCGCAGCGATCAAGCGGTAGGCGGCCAGGATTTCGGCGTCGGTGACGATATCAATCACGCCGCCCGATTCGTCGCGTGCCGCCTCCGCTGCCTTCCAACTGGCCGGATTGCCGATTTTGATCGCGGTGGCAACCGTATGCGGATCGTCGATGGGATGGCCGAACACAATCGGCGCGGCTCCCTCGGCCTGATAGCCCATCATCCGAGGCAGTCGGCTGGACAATCCCGCTTCCCTGTACTCGCGATAACCGAGCCAGTAGGCGGTGATGTTACCGGCGTTGCCGACCGGCAGGAAATGGAAATCCGGCGCGTTGCCGAGCTGGTCGCAGACTTCGAAGGCGGCGGTCTTCTGTCCCTGGATACGGTCGGGATTGACGCTGTTGACCAGCCGGATGCGGGTTGGGTCGCGCTCGCCGAGGTCGCGCACCATCTTCAAGCAAATGTCGAAGTTTCCGATCACCTCGACCACCTGCGCCCCATGCATCACGCTCTGCGAGAGTTTGCCCAAGGCTACCGCGCCCTTGGGAATCAGGACAAACGCCTTGAGCCCCGCCCGTCCCGCATACGCCGCGGCCGAGGCCGCGGTATTGCCGGTTGACGCGCAGATGACGGCGCGGGCGCCCTCGGCCAGGGCCTTGCTGATCGCCATCGTCATGCCGCGGTCCTTAAAGGAGCCGGTCGGGTTGACCCCCTCGAACTTCAAGTAAACCTTGAGGCCGACGCCCATCCGTTCGGCCAGGCCCGGCGCTTCGATCAGCGGGGTGTTGCCTTCGTTGAGGGTCACCACCGGCATATCGGCAGGGACCGGCAGGAAGCGCCGGTAATGCTCGATCAGACCGGGCCAGCGCGTAAGGCGGGGAGTCTTCCTGTTGGAGGCTGGGGCCATCGGACTCTATAACCGCTCCTCGATGCGGATGAAAACCGGCTCGGTCTTGACGATTTTGCGGCGATGGATTTCCGCCAGCGCCCGTCTGAGGTCACGCTCCTGCGACTCATGCGTGCGCATCACCACTGGGACCTGCGGGGCGCGCTCCTGCTGGATCATCGACGCGATGGAAATCTTGTGGCGTCCCAGCACCGACGCGATACGGCCCAGCACACCGGGTTTGTCCTCCGCCATGAAGCGCAGGTAGTACTCGCACGCGATGCGGTCCATCGGCTTTACTTTAGCCGGTTTGATGGCAGAGTAGGGATAGCCCAGCGCATGGTCGCTGGCTTCGGTCGCACCTGCCAACCGCATCCGCGCAATTTCCAGGATGTCGGCCACCACTGCCGTGGCAGTGGGCATCTCGCCCGCACCCAACCCGAAGTACATGGTCGAACCGAGCGCCTCGCCCTGGATGTAGATGGCGTTGTAGGCACCGTTGACGGAGGCCAGCAGGTGGCGGCTGGGAACCATCGTCGGATGCACGCGCGCCTCGATCGCGCCGTCCTCGTGCTTGGCGATTGCGAGCAGCTTGACGGTGAAGCCGAACTCGCGCGCATAGGCGATATCCTGCAGCGTGATGCGCGTGATCCCTTCCGTATGCACCTGGCTGGGCCGAAGCGCCACGCCGAACGCCAGAGTCACCAGCAGCGCCAGCTTGTGCGCGGCGTCGTGTCCGCCAACGTCAAGGGTCGGGTCGGCTTCGGCCAGTCCGCTGCGCTGCGCCGCGGCCAGCACATCGGCGAATTCGCTGCCGTTCTCGGCCATGGTGCTGAGGATATAGTTGCACGTCCCGTTGACAATCCCGTACACGGCGCGTTGGCGATCCGCGGCCAACGCCTCGCGCAAGGTCCTGATAATCGGGATTCCGCCGCCGACGCTGGCTTCAAATCCGATAAAGCGGCCGCTCTTGACGGCGGCCTTGAAGATGACATCGCCGCGTTCGGCGAGCAGCGCCTTGTTGGCGGTCACCACGTCCTTGCCGGCCGCGAGCGCCTTGAGAATCAGACTTTGGGCCGGCTCGAGACCGCCGAAAAGTTCAACTACAACATCAATATCGGGCCGCGTCACCAGCGCTTGCGCATCGCGCGTGATGAGTTCGGCGTAAAGCCCCAGCGAGGGGTCCGGCTTGAGGCTGCGGTCGGCGACGGCGGCCAGCTCAAGGCGCGCACCCAGGCGCGCGGCGAGCATCGCGGCATTGCGGCGCATCAGCTTCACAACACCGCCGCCGACGGTGCCGCAGCCGAGCAGTCCGACACGTACCGCTTTCACAGAAATCTTCCCGCGGGCATGGGCGTGCTTAGCGGGCGCCGCCCACGACTTTGATGCGGGCCGCCGGAGCGCGATTCATCGCATGGCGGATTCCGCGCAGCGCCTGACGGATGCGATGCTCGTTTTCGATAAGGCCGAAGCGCACGAAGCCGTCGCCGTCCTCGCCGAAGCCAACGCCGGGCGAGACCGCGACCTTGGCTTCAGCGAGCAGGAACTTGGCAAACTCCAGCGAGCCCATGGCGCGGAACGGCTCGGGAATCGGCGCCCACACGAACATGGTGGCGCGCGGCCTGGCCACGTCCCATCCGCATCGCACCAGCCCGTCGACCAACACGTCGCGCCGGCGGCGGTAGATTTCGTTGATCTCCCCCACACACTCCTGCGGGCCGTTGAGGGCCGCAATCGCGGCGACCTGTACCGGCGTGAACATGCCGTAGTCGAAGTACGACTTAAGCCGCGCCAGCGCACCGATCATCTGGCGGTTGCCGACCGCAAATCCAACCCGCCATCCGGGCATGTTGTAGCTCTTGGACAGCGTGTAGAACTCCACGCCCACTTCCTTGGCGCCCGCCACCTGCATGAAGGAGGGCGCCTGATAGCCGTCGAAGCACAAGTCGGCGTAGGCGAAATCGTGCGCGACCATGATCTGGTTGTCGCGCGCGAACTCCACCACCTTCTTCATGAAGCCCAGGTCGACCACCGCAGTGGTGGGATTATGGGGGAAGTTCATGATGATGAACTTCGGCCGCGGCCAACAGCGCTTGACCACCGAGACCAGTTCGTCGAAGAAGTCGCTGCCCTGGCGCATCGGCACGCCGTGCACCTCGGCGCCCGCGATTACGCAGGCGTACTGATGGATCGGATAGGTGGGCGTGGGCGCCAGCACCACATCGCCGTGGTCGAGGATCGCCAGCGTCAGGTGCGCGATGCCTTCCTTCGAGCCAATAGTGACGATCGCCTCGGAGTCGGGGTCCAGCTCGACGCCGAAGCGGCGCCGGTACCAGTCGGTAATCGCCAGGCGCAGCTTGAAGATGCCGCGCGAGACCGAGTAGCGATGGTTGGCGGATTTGGCCGAGGCCTCGACCAGCTTGTTGACGATATGCGGCGGCGTGGCGCCGTCGGGATTGCCCATCCCGAAATCGATTACGTCCTCGCCGCGCCGGCGCGCGGTCTGACACAACTCCCCAATGACGTTAAAAACGTACGGCGGCAGGCGCTTGATTCGCGGAAAATCCATGATGCTCGTTTGCTCGTCCCTCGCAGCCGCCCACGGCGGCCTCGGTACGGGAATCGATTCCCGCTATTAAAACCGACAACTTATCACACCACAATCATCGGAGCATCGGGCGGGCCGAAACTTCGGCGTGATCCGCGGGTTCGTTCCCCTGGCGAATCAAGCCCTTGTGCCGTAGCGTCGGCCTTCGTGCGGATCTATTTCTGGAGCCCGATTAGCCAGCTCGACCTCTCCACAGCATCCCATGTGATTGAGCGGAAGAGACGAAACGAACCTGCGGCTTCCAGAAAAAGACCCGGCACAAAGACCGTCGCTACGGCACATAGAACGGACGAGCATTCGCCGAGCTTTCACCGCGACAATCTGGGCAACGGGGCCAGGTTGATGTTGGCGCAGAAGCCGCCGTCGACCAGGATTTCGGTGCCGGTGATGTAGGAGGCCTCATCGGAGAGCAGGAACAGGACGGCATGCGCAACCTCCCACGGTGTGCCCTGACGGCCCATCGGAATCAGCGGCGCGACCGCGGCGTCACGCCCTTCGCCGCCGGTGCGGCGCGCCAGGGTCGAGTTGATCAGCCCCGGCATCACCGCGTTGCATCGCACGTTATCGCGCGCGTAGCGCACGGCAACTCCGCGAACCATCGAGTTGATCGCCGCCTTGCTGGGACCGTAGGTGGCGCCGCCGCCGCGAATCGCAGCCATCGAGGAGTTGAGTACGATCGCACCGCCGCCCGCCTTGACGATCTCGGGAATCGCGTATTTAAGCATCAGGAACTGCCCGCGCAGATTGACGCTCATCAGGCGGTCGTAGTCGGCGGTATCGATGCTGAAGTCGTCGAGCGGATAGACGATGCCGACGTTGTTGACCATCAGATGCAGCGCACCGAACTGGGAAACGGCCGCCTCCACCGCGGCCCTGCATGCCGCCTCGCTGCTGACGTCGGCCTCCATCGCCTGAGCCACACCGCCTTCGGCGACAATCGCGGCAGCGGTTTCTTGCGCCGAGGCCAACGAGCGGTCGGTGATCATCACGCGCGCGCCCTCGCGCGCGCACAGCATCGCGATCGCGCGGCCGTTACCAATCGCCAGTGTCTCGCCCTTGTTGGGCGGTCCGTCGGCGCCACCACCGGCCACCAGGAGCACCTTGTTTTGCAGACGTTTCATGCGTGTTTTATCTCCTGTTAAACGCGCTGCGGACGTCGCTCAGAGGTCGGCGGCGCGGCGTGCGGGCGCGTCGTGCGCAGCCGCATCGCCGGCCGGCGCCACGGCGGCCTGTGCCGGCAGCTTGGCTTCCCGCAGCGTCCAGTAAAATACCGCAGGCAACAGTCCGATCGTTCCTGCCACCGCCCATCCAGCCAGCAGTCCGTGACGGTCGGCGATCCATCCGCACAGGATCAGGCCGAGCGCTCCGCCGAAAGTGGCAAAGGTGCTTTGGAACGACAACAAAGTGGCGCGGTTGTGCGCCTCCAGATGCTCGTTGATCCAGGCCTGGCTCACGGGCTGCATCGCGCCGCTGCACATGTTCATCACGAACAGCATTGCCAACGTCATCCTCAGGCTGCCGGCCAGCGCCGCGCCCAGCAGCATGCTGCCGGTGCCCAGAGCCAGTGCGGTCAGCAGCGCGGCGCGATTGGCGCTGGCCGGCTGAAAGCGCGCGATCAGTTCGGCACCGGTCAGACGGCCGACACTGAAGAAGCAGTACAGCCATCCGATCATCCAAATCGCCACGCCCAGGTCATCGTGGAAGTACTGCGGCCATTCCATGAAGTAGGGCGCCCAGGCCGCGACGCCGATCGCGCTGGCAACCGCCAGCAGCAGCACCGGACGGTTGCGAAATCCCTCGCGCAGACCCGCCCTGCTGCGCGCTCCGACCTCGCCGAACAAGGCGCGCATCGCCGGACGCGCCGCCCCGCGCCCGGGTCCGCCGCGCATCAGCGCCGCCCCCACCATCAGGCTGGTCAGGTAGCCGGCCGAACCCAGTATCCAGGGCCATGCGATATCAACGCTGGCCACGTATGACCCGACCATCGCCGAGAGCAGCCACCCGGTGGTCGTAAGCTGAGAAGTGCGCGAGAAGATGCGGTCCTTCAACCCCGTGAACCCGGCCGCATCCAGCGCGTCAACCGCCCAGGCATCGACTGCGCCGTTGCCGAAGGTGGTGCCGATCGCGTCGATGCTCTCGGCGAGCAAAAAAACCAGGTAGTGATGGGCGAAGAAATACAGGCCAAAGGCGAAGGTGCGCAGCGCACAGCCCAGCATGAAGGCGGTGCGGCGGCTGAGCGTGTCGGCGAAGGCGCCGGTGGGCACGTCGGTCAAAAACGTGACCAGGAAGTAGGTTGCCAAAACGCTGTTGGTCTGCAGTTCGGACAATCCGCGCGAACGCAGAAACAGCGGATAGACGCCGAACACGAAGCCGCCGCCGAAGGCGTAGAACCACCACAGCAGGTAGTAGCGGCGCGTGATGCGGCTGATCGCCGCGGCGCGCGGGTTATGCGAAGCGGGCGGATGCATGCGTCGGCAAATCGATGCGGCCGATCGACTGTATGTAATTCTGACACTCAAGTACAATCTGATCATCTGGAACGCGATTGAGGCGCCGGCCGCTTTTTTTCGCCCAACCGCGGTATCAGCAACGCCGGCACGCGCCGGCCACAAACTCGAGGTGGTGTGTCAGTTTCAGCCTCCAGCAACGTCGACAATACATCGTCAGGGCATTGTGCAGGCGAACTTTCCCGGTGGGAGCGGCTGTGGCGGTTCGTCACCGTGATGAGCCTGGCGGTGCGCGTTTACGCAGGCTATAAGTCGATTCAACTGTGGAGCCGTTGGGTCAGCGACGCCAAAGCCGCGGAGCGATATCGGCGCCAGGACCTGCGCGCGGCCCGCGCGCTGCTGCACACGGCGGTCAAGCTTGAAGGGCTGCTGATCAAGGCCTGCCAGTTTGTCGCCACGCGCGCCGATATTCTACCCGACGAATGGGTCAGCACGCTGTCGGTGCTGCACGACCGCGTGCCGCCCAGGCCTTTCGCGATGATTCGCGCCCAGATCGAGCGCGAGCTCGGTGCTCCGCTGGATGCGATCTATCCATCGTTCAATGAACGCCCGATCGCCTCCGCCTCCCTGGCCCAGGTGCATGAGGCGCGCCTGCGCGACGGACGCCGATGCGCGGTCAAGGTGCAGTATCCCGGGATCGAAGCGCGCGTCAACGCCGACCTGCGCAACCTGATGTTCGTGCTGAAAATTCTGGCCTGGCTGGAACGCGACTTCGATTTCCGCGTGGTCGCGCGCGAGATGCTCAAGTACGTGCCGATGGAGCTCGACTTCGTCAACGAAGGGCGCAACAGCGAGCGCATCGCGCGCAACTTTGCGGCACGCGCTGACGTGCGGATTCCCGCGGTGTACTGGGAATTCACCTCGCGCCGCGTGTTGACGATGGAATTCATGGACGGCGTGAAGATCACCGAACTTGACGGCACCACCATCAACCGCCATGCCGTGGCGCAAAAGCTGGTCGAGATTTACTGCGAGCAGATCCTGCGCGACGGCTTCTTCCAGGCCGACCCGCATCCGGGCAATATCCTGGTCCAGCCCGGGCCCCGGCTGGTGCTGCTCGATTTCGGCCTGGCCAAGGATTTTCCGCCTGCCTTCCGCGAGGCGATGGTGCGCCTGACGCTGGCGGTGCTGACTTCGGATTCGGCCGCCATCGTGCAAGCCTTTGCCGATCTCGGCTTCCGCACGCGCAACGGCTCGCTGCAAGGAATGGTCAAGGTGTCGGACGTGCTGATCGGCAACGTCATCCGGCGCGGCCGCGCGTATGCGGATCACGACGTGATGAAGGAGATCTCGGATGAACTGCCGCGTGCGCTGCGCGACAACCCGATCGTCGAAGTGCCGGGCGATATCCTGCTGGTCAGCCGCGTGATGGGACTGCTGAGTGGGTTGGGCAAGAGCCTGGATTCGCGGGTGGACATGATGCAGACGATGATGCCCTACGCGCTGATGGGCGCGCCGGGAGGAAGCCGCGCCAGCGGTGGGTGAGAACCCGGCGCCACAAATTCGCCACATTCGCGGCCGCGCGGCCCGCTGCCGACGGCGTTACTTAAAGCTTCGCGGCGCACATCCCGGTGACAATTTTCGCCAGCCGGCTGGCATTTTGCCGAATCTTTACGCCATGATCTCGATCAGACTCCGGGCAAAGGAAAGATGCGATCATGTCCGACAAGCAAACACAACTGGTTGAATTGGCGGGGAGGCTGGCGGACCAGTTTGCCGGACGCGCCACCGAGCACGATCGCGCCAACAGCTTTCCATTCGAAAATATCGAGGCGCTCAAGCAATCGGGCTACAGCGCGCTGGTCGTTCCCGAGCGGCACGGCGGAATGGGCGGCGATCTGCTCGACTTCGTCCTTTGCCAGGAGCGGCTCGCGCAGGGATGCGGCGCAACGGCGCTGGCCATCAACATGCACCTGTTCGGGATTGGCAGCATGGTTGAGCGTGCCGCGGCGCAAGGGCGCCCCGAACAAGGGCTGTTTCTCGACCTGATCGGCAAGCAGCGCAAGATTATCGGCGGCGGCCTGAGCGAGCCCGAGGGCGGCGGCGACTGGGGACTGTTCGCAACCAAGGCGCGGCGCGACGGCGAAGCCTACGTGCTCAACGGACGCAAGGTCTTCACCAGCCTGTCGCCGGTGGTGGATTACTTCATGGTGATGGCGACGGTGGAGGGCGAAGGGCCGCTGTCGTCGGCGACTTTCGCGGTCGGCCGCACCACGCCGGGCCTGGAACTGGTCGAGACCTGGGACGCGATGGGGATGCGCGCTACTGCCAGTCATGATCTTATCCTCAAAGACGTCCGAGTGCCGGCAGCGGCGATGGCCGATCCGCGGCCGGTCGGCCCCCTGGGTACCGAAGCGATCTCGCTGTTTGCGTGGTTCGAGCTGTCGATCGCCGCGGTTTACACCGGTGTGGCGATTGCGGCGATGAACTTCACGCGCGAGTTCGCGCAGCGCTACAAGCCCTTTACCCTGGAGCGTCCGATCAACTATCTGCCGGGGGTGCAGTTCGCGATGGCGGAGGCGCAGACGCTGGCCGCGCAGTCACGCGCACTGTACGTGAGCACCGCGCGCGACTATTTGGAAAATCGCGAGTCATTTGCGGGCGAGGCGGGCCTGGCGCGCCTAATCACGGCCAAGTACGCCGCGGTCAACAACGCGGTGCGCATCGTGGACTGCTGCATGGAGATAGCGGGGGCACATGGTTTTCTGCGCCGCCACCCGTTGGAGCGGCTGTTCCGCGACGTCCGCGCCGGCATCAACCATCCGCTGTCCAACGCCCGGGCCCGCGAATTCATCGGCAAAGTCGCGCTGGGCGTGCCGTTGGGCACGACCCCAAGATGGTAGCGGTACGCCTGGCTTGACCGCCTCTCCGGATGAAGGCAGAGGCTGTGGCGGCGGCCCGGCGCTTCGCGCCGGGAGAGGATATTCAAGCGCTCGATCTTTAGTTGCGTCAGTCGCCGCGCAGTTCGCGTTCCAAGGCTCTAAGTCCGGCGGAGCGGCCGGCGGCGATTACCACGTCGCCGGCTCTGAGCCTCTGATCGGGCTCGAGCAGTTCGAAGCCGCCGGTCGGATCGCCGGCGCTCTGCACCGCCAGGACGCTTACGCCAAAGCGCGCCCGCGCGTTGAGTTCGCGCAGGGTCTTGCCCTCGGCACCCTGTGGCATGCGGATGCGGGTCACGCGGTAGCCGCTGGACCAGAAGATTTGCGTATCGCGCCGCCCCAGCAGGGCGAGGGAACCGGTGGCGCGCGTCAGCGCCTGCGCGATATCGCGGCGCGTGATTATGCCCAACAACAGGCCGCGACCGTCCGGATCGACCACGGGCAGCTCGCCGCTCAGTTCCTCCTCCATCAGATGCAGCGCATCCTCGAGCGTCGATTTGGCGGAGACGGCGGGGAAATCGCCAATCGCCGCGTCGGCGGCATTGACCAGCCCTTTGAGATCGTTCACGTGAAGCAGCAAGCCGACGAGATCGCGCGGGGCGATGACACCCACCAGCCGGCGCTGCGCTCCCACCACCGGTATGATCTCCTGGCGGGATTCGTCGGCGACGCGGAAGATCTCTTCCAGGCCCGCGCCGGCCTCCAGCGTCGTGATATCGGTCTTCATCACCTGCTCGGCGGCGATCCGCGACAGCGCCAGGCGGTCCTTGTCGATCTCCAGATTGATGCCGCGGCGGGCCAGCGCGTAGGTGTCGATCGACTCCGGCTCGATCGCGCGCGCCACGACCAGGGCGATGATGGAGCTGATGAGCGCGGCGAGGGTGGCGTCGTAGCTGCCGGTCATCTCGGTCAGCAGGAAGATGGCGGTCAGCGGGGCATGGGTGGTGGCCGCCAGGAAGGCGCCCAATCCCACCAAGGCGTAGGAGCCTCTTATTCCAGCCACGCCCGGCAGCAGGCGGCTGACCAGCGGGCGCATCGCGCCACCCCCCATCGCACCAATAAAGAAGATCGGCCCGAACACTCCGCCCGGCATCCCGCAGCCCAGCGAGATGCTGGAGGAAACGAACTTGGCGGCAAACAGCAGCGCCATCGTGCGCGGCTGGAGCTGCCCGTTGAGCGCGCGGTCGATGACCGGATAGCCGTCGGACAGGTTCGGCGGCAGCGCAACGGCGATCAGGCCTACCACCAGCATCCCGATCACCACCCGGGCCCATCGCGGAATGGGCAGACGCTCGAAGAATTCCGCGGTGGCGTTGAAGAACCTGATGTAGAGGGCGGCCAGGATGCCGAACAACACGCCCGCCATCGCATAGGTTCCGATCTCCCAGTAACTTTTCATGACAAAGCGTTGCGCGGGCAGCACCGCCAGATCGCCCAGCATCACGCGCGAGGTGACTACGCCAACCGACGCGGAAATTACCAACAGGGTCAGATTGGCTAGTTCCGTCTCGCCCAGCAGTACGATCTCCTGGGCGAACAGCAGTCCGCCCAGCGGCGCGTTGAACGTGGTGGCGATGCCGGCGCCGGCGCCGCATGCGATCAGTACCTTGGCGCGTTCAGTGGAAAGACCGCTCAGACCGGCGACCACCGAGCCGATGGCGCCGCCAATCTGAGCGATCGGACCTTCGCGGCCCACCGAGGCGCCGGCGCCCAGCGAGACTGCGGGTCCCAGCGCTTTGGTGATGATCCACCAGGGGCTGATTCGCGCATCGCCCAGATGGACCATCTCAAGGAACCTGGGGAAGCCGTACCCCAGGATGTCGCCGCGAAACAGATACTCCAGGGCGATCGCGATGGCCCCGCCGCTGATCAGGACCAGGACCGTCAGCAGCGCAAACGGCATCCCCGCCGGGATACGCAAAGCGCGCCATTCGAGCACCTGGAAGATGTAAGTAAAAGAGCGAATCAACTCGCGCAGGAACAGGTTGCCGAAAGCGGCCAGAATGCCGACCGCGGTGGCGAGCAGGATCAACCACAGGTACTCCGCCTGACTGCGGCTCATCGAAAACGGCCGCCATCGGCTCGACCCCTTCAGCATTGCCCGGCCACGACTCCGGCAGAAGTACGAACGCGCACGATGCTATGAGAGGTTGCGTGCGGCCGCATCGAAACATCGGCGCAGCGTCGCGGCGATGAATTCCACCTCCGCGTCGCCGATCACAAACGGTGGTGCGATCATGATCGCGTCGCCGCCCTGCTCGCCCGCCATCCCGGCGGCCGGATACACCGCCAGTCCCAGCTCGATGGCGGCGCGCATCAGGTGGCGCGCCATCTGCAGCTTGGGAGCAAAGGGCTGGCGCGTCGCGCGGTCGGCAACCACCTCGATACCCCAGAACAGCCCGGCGCCGCGAAGCTCGCCAGTAATCGGATGGTCGCCCAGTTCGGCGCGCAGACGCTCGCCCAGCCGTGCACCGATCTGCGCCGCATGCTCGACCAGATGCTCGCGCTCCATGATCTCGAGCACCCGGTCGGCGATGGCGCAGGCCAGCAGATGGGCGGTGTAGGTGAAGAACATGAAGTCCGCCCCGGCGCGCTCACAGACCTCCGTCAGGCGGCGGCTGACCGCAATCATCCCCATCGGCACGTACCCGCCCGTCAGTCCTTTGCCGCCCACGATGATGTCGGGCACGACGCCCCAATGCTCCACGGCAAAGCGCTTACCAGTGCGCCCGAATCCGGTCATCACCTCGTCGGCAATCAGGACGATATCGTGGCGGCGGCAGATTTCGGCCAGGCGCGGCCAGTATTCGGCCACCGGCGCGATCACGCCGCCGCTCGCCCCAACCATCGGCTCAGCGATGAACGCGGCGATTGTATCGGCACCCTCGCGGGCAATTGCGGTTTCCAACGCCTGGGCACAGTCCAGATCGCATCCGGGCCAGGTGCGTCCCCATGGACATCGATAACAGTAGGAGGGCGGTATCTTGGGCCAATCGAACAGCACGTGCTCGAAATCGGCGCGCCGGGCGCGATTGCCGCTGACCGACAGGGCACCCAGCGTGTTGCCGTGATAAGAAAGCTGACGTGAGATCACGCGGGTACGGGTCGTGTTGCCCCGAATACGATGGTAGAGAAAGGCGAACTTCAGGGCCGACTCCACTGCTTCCGAGCCGCCGCTGGTGAAGAAAAAGCGATCCAGACCGGGCGGTGTCCACTGCGCCAGATGTTCAACCAGCCGCTCGCGGGCGAGAGAAAGCCAGATCGGCAGGACGTAGTTGAGACTGGAGACCTGCTCACGTGCCAGTTCGGCCAGTTCGGGCCTCCCTTGTCCGACGTTGACGACTATTGCGCCACTGGACGCGTCGAGCAGCTTGCGCCCATCGCGGGTGAACAACCACGCCCCCTCGGCGCGGACGATCTGCAGCGGCTCGCCATTGGCGCCGCGCAGGAACAGCACCTGCCGATCAGCCATGCGGTCATGTTACTGGTAGCGGGGCGGGTTTGGAATCTGGCGCGCGGTTCTACTATCAGAAGCCCATTTCTCCGAATCAAACTAAATGCGTGCCATGCTTGCTTGCTTATGTTAATCTCCGGGCCAGTGAAACGTAAGGCTAACAACAAGAATCGGAAATATCGCGGCGACGGCAGCAACGAGATCCTCACCACCAGAATGGTTGCCGATTATCTCCACTGCCACTTGAGCACGGTGTACAGGCTTGTCAAGCAGGGCAAGATCCCGCACTTTAAGCTGGGTGGCGATTTGCGTTTCGAGAAGGCAGCCATCGATGAGTGGATTGAAAGGGGCGGCGGCGCGCAGGACTGATGGTCCGGCCGCAAAACGCTGGCGCGGAGCATGGCAATCAATCCAAGGCGCGAGAAGGGCGCGGCGGACCGGCTCTGCTCGGCGTCGGGCTGCGTATGCGCTACGCTGCCGCGATGCGGCGCATCAGGCGGCGTTTGACTAATTCGACCAGCGCCAGATAGGTCGCGGTCGCAACTGCCAGGAACACAAAAAACGCCGGCGGCAACGCGACAAATCCAAGCTCCGGTGCCAGCGGCGAGAACGGCAGCATCACACCGAGCGCGACAATCAGCACGGTGGTGACCGCCAGGGGCAGGCTGGGCCGGTCCTGCCACGGGCGTCCGACCGTGCGAATCACGAACAGTACCAGGGTTTGGGTGGCGAGCGACTCCACGAACCATCCAGTGTGGAACAGCTGTTCGCCGGAATGGAAGACGGCGAGCAGAACGTAGAAGGTCAGGAAGTCGTAAATCGAGCTGATCGGGCCGATCAAAATCATGAAGTTGCGGATGATGCGGATGTCCCAGCGCTGCGGCCGGCGTGTGTAGGCAGGATCGACGTTATCGGTGGGAATAGTGATCTGGGCCAAATCGTAGAGAAAGTTGTTGAGCAGTATCTGGGTGGGCAACATCGGTAAAAACGGCAGGAACAGCGACGCACCCGCCATGCTGAACATGTTGCCGAAGTTGGAGCTGGTACCCATCAGCAGGTACTTCAGCACGTTGCCGAATGCCCGGCGCCCCTCGATTATCCCCGCGTGCAGGACCTCGAGGCCGGGCTCCATCAGGATGATGTCGGCGGCGTCCCTGGCCACGTCGACCGCGCCGGCGACCGAGATGCCGACGTCGGCGGCATGCAGCGAGGGCGCGTCGTTGATGCCGTCGCCCATGAAGCCGACGACGTGGCTGCGATGCTTGAGCGCCATGATGAGGCGGTTTTTCTGACCCGGGGAGAGGCGGGCAAAAACGTTGCACTCCTCAGCCACGTGCGCCAGCGCATTGTCAGCCATCCGCTCGATCTCATCGCCCAGCACGATCTGATTGCCGTCGATCCCGACTTGCGCGCAGACATAGGCGGTTACCAGTTCGTTGTCGCCGGTCAGAATCTTGATCTGCACCCCATCGCGCCGCAGCGCTGCCACCGTTTCGGCCACCCCTTGCAGCGGCGGATCGACGAAGGTGATGAAGCCCGCCAGGCTCAGCTCGCGCTCATCGGCGGTAGTCAGGCCCTCGGCCCGCTCCGCCGGCCGCCAGGCCACCGCCAGCACCCGCAGGCCCTGCGCGCTCAAATCGCGATAGACCTGGGCGCAATGGCTTCTTTGCGCGGCGTCCAGAGGACGATGCGCACCGTCGACGTCCAAGGTGGTGCACACCTCCAGGATGCTTTCCGGGGCGCCCTTGGTGATCAGCAGCGGGCCCTGCTCGCCGACCACCACGATCGACAGGCGCCGGCGTTCGAAGTCGAAGGGCACCTCGTCGGTCTTGCGGTAGCCGTCGGCGCCGCTGACCCGCTGCTTGAGGATTGCAGCGTCAAGCGGGCTGCGGATGCCGCTTTCGAAACGGCTGTTGAGCCAGGCGAAAAACAGCGCGCGCTCGCAGGGCTGGCCCAGGGGATCGAGCGAGCGGTCCAGCGTCATTTCCCCGGCCGTCAGAGTGCCGGTCTTGTCGGAGCAAAACACGTCGATACTGCCGAAGTTCTGGATCGCGGTCAGATGCTTGACGATCACCTTTTTGCGCGCCATCTTCACCGCCCCGATCGACAGGGTCACCGTGGTGATCATAGGCAGGAATTCGGGCGTCAGGCCCACCGCCAACGCGACCGCGAACAGCAGCGACTCCAGGGCGTTGCGGCGCATCGCCAGGTTGACCAGCAGGATGAACAGCACCAGGAAGAAGACGGTTTCCATGATCAGGAAACCGAAGCGCCGGGTGCCGCGGTCGAACTCGGTCTCCGGTTGGCGCTCCGCCAGGCGCATCGCGATATCGCCGAACGCGGTTGCCGCGCCGGTGGCGCACACGACCGCGGTGGCGATACCGCTGACCACCGAGGTGCCCAGAAAAATCAGATTGGGGGCCTCGATCGATCCGGCGTTGGCGGCGGTTTCCTGCGGGTACTTCTCCACCGGCATCGACTCGCCGGTCAGCGCCGCTTCATGGACGTGGAGGTCGCGGCTCCAGATCAATTGCGCGTCAGCGGGCACCAGGTCGCCGGCGGAAAGTCTGATCACGTCGCCGGGCACCACCTCGCGCCGCGGCAGCTCGGTCCAGTTGCCCTCGCGCAGCACGGTGGCGGTGGGCGCCACCTGCTCGCGCAGGCGCACAATCGCGCGCTGCGAGCGGTAGCTCTGGAAGAAGTTGAGCGCGCCGCTGAGCACCATGATCGCGGCGATGATCGCGGCGTCGAGCGTCTGGCCCAGCGTCGCTGCCACCACGCTGGCCGCCAGCAGGATCAGCACCAACGGATTGGCGAAAAAGCGCAGCAACTCGCCCAACGCGGTGAGCGGATGGACGGGCGAGGGGTCGTTGGGGCCGAATTTGCGCAGCCGCGCCTGCGCCTGCGCGTTGCTCAGCCCGCGCTCCGAGCTTTGCAGCCGCTCCAGCAACGCGGCCAGCGCGGGGCCGCTTAACGCAATGCCGCCTTCCTCGCGGGCACGAAGTTGTTCCCTGTGCACCGCACCGGGCGCGGCCGATATGGCAGTTGTGGCTTCCACGCAGCCTCACGCGCTCCGACCCTGAGGCCGGGCCGGCGGTGCGATTATTTGATCGCGCCGGCGCTGCGCCATTGGTCAATCGTCTCGCGGCTGTAGCCCAAATCGGCGAGAATTTCGTCGGTGTGCTGGCCCAGCTCGGGCGCCAGGGATCTGATGGAGCCGGGCGTGGCTGACAGTTTGACGGAAATGCCGACCTGTTTGGCTTTCTGGCCGCTCGGTGTGCTCACTTCCACAATCATGTTGCGCGCCTTGACCTGTGCGTTGTGCTCGACCTCGTCCAAGGTCAGCATCGGGGCCGCGCAGATGTCGGTTTGGCTGAGCAACTCGAACCACTGATCGCGGGTGCGGGTCACAAACTTCTCTTCCAGGCGGCGGCGCAGTTCGGGATGCTTGTCGCGGTTGTGCTGATGCGGGATGAAATCCTCCAGACCCATGGCGCGGCACAAATTGGCATAAAACCACGGCTCCATCGCGCCGATCGTGATCCACTTGTCGTCCTTGGTGCGGTAGACCCCGTAATAAGGAGCGCCGCCGTCCAACTGGGTCTCACCGCGCTGCGGCACCTTGCCGCTGTAGAAATGGGCGGCAAAGGCCTGCGCCAGCACCAGCATCGCCCCGTCCATCATCGCGATATCGACGTACTGGCCGCGTCCGGTGTGCGCGCGCGCAATCAGGGCCGCCATGATACCCATCGCGGCGTGCATCCCGCCGCCGGCATAGTCGGCAATCAGGTTGTGCGGGATAGTGGGGCGCTGCCCCGGAGTTCCCATAATCGAAAGCGCGCCAGCGTGCGCGATATAGTTGATGTCATGGCCGACCAGGTCGCGATAAGGCCCGTCCTGACCGTAGCCGGTGATCGCGCAATGGATATAGCGCGGATTGCGCACCGAGAGGGTTTCGTAGTCGATCCCCAGCCGCTTGGCGACGCCGGGACGGAATTCCTCGACCACCACATCGCAGCGCTGATGCAGTTGCAAAAAAATCTCCTTGCCGGGTCCCGACTTCAGGTCAAGCCCGATCGATTTCTTATTGCGCCCCAGCGCGTTAAACGGCGAGCTCTGGAAACCGCCCGTCCCGCGCGCACGCACGCTGGCGCCGCTGGCCTGTTCGGCGCGCCGGCCGGTGGGCGGTCCGGGCTCCTCGATCTTGATGACTTCGGCGCCGAGGTCGCCCAGAATCATCGTGCAGTGCGGTCCCGGCGCCAGGCGGGTCAAATCCAGAACCTTTATCGCACTAAGCGGCCCTTGGTTGGGCATCGTAAAAACCTCCTTCAAACTCCGCTTATCTTCCGCAAGCGAGAAGATTAAGGCAGCCGGCCGAGGTGTCAAACCCGGCTACGGGCTCATCACCACTGCAAGGTATGTGAGTCCCTTGCGCCGTCCAAGATCGCTGACCGCGCGGCGCAAATCGGAAAACGACTGCACCGCCGGGTCAATCTCGACGCTGAACAATTCCAGGCACGGGTCGAAGCGAGCCTGGGCGAAACCCTGTTCGCGCAGCGCGCGTACCAGGTCGGCAGCCGTGGCGCCGGAATCCGCGCCGCGGCGCATCAATCCTTCGACGCTGAAGCTGACCCGCGCCATCGCGGCCCGCCGTCCTTAACCCGCCGGAGTAAGCGCGGCCCGCAAGCGGCCCAGCCGTTCGGCCAGTGCGGCCAGGCCCTTTACCATGTGCACACCGTACCAATGCAGGTCGCGGCCGGAAATCAGCATGACACGCCGGCGCAGCCCCTGGGGCAGTTCGGCTTTCAGCTCGGCGACATCGGCTTCGCCGAATTCGTAGGGCTCGTCAGGCAGAACCACCACTTGCGGCCGGCGCTCGAGCACTTCGTCGAGCGTCGTGCGCGGATAGCGCTCGGCGGCCTCGCCGAAGATATTGAGAAAGCCCAGCATCCGGAGCACATCGTGGGCATAGGTGTCCTTGTTGAACGTCATCCAGGGCTTTTTCCAAATCGGGCAAAACACCCGCAGCTTGAGCTTGCTCCAGATGCCGAGGGAGGTTTCGATCACGCTCACCACACGCACCACTTCGCGCGCCAGCACGGCGGCCTGGGGCTCGCGATGGGTGACGCGGCCGAGGCCGATAATCGATTCCAGCGCGCCCGATACCGTGCGCGGATAGGTGACAAAAACCTTAAGCCCCCGCTCCCGCATCCACTCCACGTCGTGCTGGCGATTTTCCTCGGCGTTGGCAATCACCAGGTCGGGGCGCAGCGCCGCAATCTTGCGCAGATTGGGATTCTTGGTACCGCCGACCTTCTCGATCGCTCCAAGCGCCTCGGCGGGCTGAACGCAGAATTTCGTCACGCCGACGATTTGACGGTCCAGGCCCAGGGCGAAGAGCGTTTCGGTCAGGCTGGGAACCAGCGAGACGATCCGCTGCGGCGGCTCGTCCAGTTCCAGCCGAAAGCCCAAATCATCACGCAATTCCATCGCTCCGCCTCCACCACCCAACGCCGCCGACCGCTAGCGGGATTTCTCCCTGATCACATTCTCAAGCTGCCGGCGCTCGGCGCCGGTCAGACGTTCACCCGACTGATTATCCTGATTTGCCCCGTGTGAATCGGTTGCGCGCGGCGATTGAACTGCGCGCGCCATGCCGGCGCTCGCGTCCATCGGGGCAGCAGAGGGCGGAGGCAGCGCCTTGCTGCCGCCCGCGGCGCCGATATCGGCACTGGCAGGCGCGGCCGGAGAGCGGCCCGCTTCCTTGATCAGGATCGGAATCTCGTGGCGGGCGATAAACCCCGCTATCAACAAAGACAGTCCGGCGAGCAGTATAAACCCCGCCGCCCTGCCCCTGCGTCTTTTTCTTCTTGCCCGCGCCATCGGCTGCCTGTAAACGGCGTCCGAGCCCTAATCGACGCGCACTCGCGCCACGCGTCAGCTTTCGCGCTCGACTACCATCGCGATCCCCTGGCCGCCACCGATACACAGCGTGGCAACCCCCAGGGCCTGACCGCGATCCGCCATCGCGTAGAGCAAAGTAGTGAGGATACGCGCCCCGCTGGCGCCGATCGGATGGCCGATGGCGATCGCACCGCCGTTGACGTTGACTCGCTCGCGCGCCACTTTCAACTCGCGCAGCACACCCAGCGATTGCGCGGCGAACGCTTCGTTGAGCTCCCACAACCCGATGTCCTCGCGCTTGAGGCCGGCCAGCCGCAGCGCTTTTTCCACGGCCGGCACCGGGCCCATCCCCATGTAGGCCGGATCGACGCCAGCCGATGCCCAGGAGCGAATCGTGGCCAGCGGCTTGAGCCCCATTTCCAGCGCCCGCTCGCGCGCCATCACCACCACCGCAGCGGCGCCGTCGTTGATTCCCGAGGCGTTGGCGGCCGTCACCGTGCCGTCTTTTTTGAAGGCAGGTTTGAGCCCCGCAATCTGCTCGACGCGGGTTTCGCGCGGATGCTCATCGACCTGGACGGAGACGGTCTCCTTGCCGCGCTTGATTTCCACCGGGGTGATTTCCGCCGCAAACCGGCCGGCGCGCTGGGCCGCGAAATATTTGGCCTGGCTGTCGGCGGCGAATTCGTCCTGCTCGCGCCGGCTGATGGCGTACTTGTCCGCGATATTCTCGGCGGTCACGCCCATATGCACTAAAGTAATCGGGCAGTTGAGCCCATCGGCAATCATGGTGTCGAAAATCTGATCGTTGCCCATGCGGTAGCCGAAACGGGCCTTCTTGAGCAGGTACGGCGCCAGGGTCATGTTTTCCATTCCGCCCGCCACCACCGTGTCGGCCTCGCCGCAGCATACCGAACCGGCGGCCAGCGCCACGGCCTTGAGCCCCGAGCCGCAGGCCTTGTTAATCGTGTAGCTGCCCACCTCTTTGGGCACACCGGCGGCGAGCGCCGCGACGCGGGCGGGATTGAGCCCCAAACCGCCGGGCAGGACGTTGCCGAGGATTACTTCATCGACCTGCGCCGGCTGGATTCCGGCGCGCTTGATCGCCTCGCGCACCGCAATCGCGCCCAATTCGGTGGCGGTGGTCCCTGCAAAGGCTCCTCCAAAGGTGCCGATCGCGGTGCGGATCGCGCTCACAATTACAGCCTTACGCATTGATTCCACCTCCTCGCGGGCGTGCGTGTTAACGAGCGCCGTCAACCCAGGTGCGGGAAACCGGCGGCTTGCCCTATCATTCGTAATCTATCCCATGGGAAAGCCGAATAGAACCGCTTTAGCCCATCGCGTCAGCAGCGCTGGTATCGACTTTTCGTCCAGATGATCGGCGCCATTGTACCAGTCGATACCGATCCGCTGGGCGCTGCGGCTGAGCGAGGCAAGGCGGAAGTACAGCCGATGGCGCGGACCGTAGAACAGGCGGGCGGCAACGCCCAGACGGCGCAGCTTGCGCGCGGCGGCGCCGCGATGAAGCACAGCGTCGTAGGCGGCCAGCGCGTCAGGCTTGCCGCCGAAGAAATCGTCGAGTGCCTGCGCCGCCAGCTTGCCGTGCTCGAAGGCACAGGAAATCCCCTCGCCCATCAGTGGGTCGACGCCCGCCGCGTCGCCGGCCAGCAGCACGCGGCCGCGCACGAAGCTTTGCTGCGGCGCATACCATCTGATGGGGAATGCCTTGTAGCCGCCCTGATGCGGCGCAGGGATCGGCAAATCCGGGAATGCTTGCGCCAACGCGTCGAGCAGGGCAGCCTTGGCGCGCGCGGGGTCAACCGCGGCGCGCGGGCATTGATCATAGATGCCTACATTCAGATAGGGACGTCCGCCAATCAGGCAGGGAAACGACCATGAGTAGCCGCGGATACCGGCCGAAACGCAGGTGAAGTCGAAGCAATAGGGAGTGGCGGCGAAATCCGCGGCGCGCGCCGCCGGCGCCGACACATCGAGCATCACGGCACGTCCGACCCATTGCCGATCGCGCTCGAACAGTGCCTCGCGCACCCGGCTGCCCGAACCGTCGGCGCCAACCAGCACGTCGGCGGCAAAGTCGCCGGCCGTGGCGTGCACCATCACCGCGTCGGCCGAGGTTTGAACATCCCCGACCCGGCAATCTTCGATTATCTCCAAGCCAGCCTGACGCGCCGCACGGGCCAGGCGCGCGTCGAACTCGTCGCGGCGCACCACCGTGCACAGAACGCCGCCGCCGCGGTAGTCCACAGTGCCGACCTCGGTTCTTGCCACGCCGCGCCGCACGCTCACGGCGGGGACGTCCAGGGGCAAGTCGAGTTCGGCCAGCGCCAGCATCGTTTTGGGAATCAATCCGCCGGCGCAAACCTTGGGCCGTGGATGGCGCCGGCGCTCCAGCGCAATCACCTGCCCCTTGAGGTCGGGGCGGCGGCGCAGCAGATAAAGCGCGGTGGCGAGCCCGGCCGGCCCGGTGCCGGCGATCAGCACGCGACAGGATTGCACGTGGGCCATGGTCAGGACTGTAGAATTGGGGCGGCGGACAAGCAAAGGGGCAAGAACCGCCGCGCCGGCGATCCCTGCCCCTTGATTAGCGCTCGGTGCGCTCGCTTCAGCTCTCGGGCTTGATGACCGTGTACAGGGTCATGTTGCCGCGCTGAACCAACAGCAAAGCGGGCTTCTTTTGGTCCTTGGCCTCTTTGGCCTGGGCCATAAAATCCTTGAGCGAATTGACCTTGGCGTGATTCACCTCCAGGATCACGTCGCCCTGCTCCAGTCCCGCCTCAGCACCGGGGCTGTCGGGTTTGACCTGGCGGATGACGACACCCTTGTCGCTCTGCAGGTTGAACTCACGCGCGAGGTCGGGCGTGATTTCGCCGACCTGCAGGCCCCATCCGCTGCCTGGCTGCTCCTGTCCACGCGCGCTGGCCATCTCGTTTTCTTTGAGTTCGCCAATCGTCACCGGGATGGTCAGATGCTTGCCGCCGCGGATTACCTCGACGTCGACCTTCTTGCCGATCGGCGTCTCGGCCACCAGTGTGGGCAGCTCATGCTGTTCATGGACGTCGCGGCCGTTGAACTTGATGATGACGTCGCCGCGCTTGATACCGGCCTTGGCCGCCGGCGCGTCCTTTTCG
Source organism: Pseudomonadota bacterium (assembly GCA_021325025.1). Classification (GTDB taxonomy): domain Bacteria; phylum Desulfobacterota; class Binatia; order Binatales; family Binataceae; genus JAJPJA01. Next base: position 109,877 of record JAJPHZ010000035.1, read on the forward strand.
ACGTTGGCCACCAGTGCGCCCTCAGGTTTGGCCAGGCCGAAGGACTGCGCCAACTCCGGCGTCACTTCCTGGATTTCCACGCCCAGCCATCCGCGCACCACTTTGCCGCGGGTCTTGAGCTGCTCCATCACGGCCTTGGCGAGGTCGATCGGAATGGCAAAGCCGATGCCGGCGCTGGTGCCGGTACGGCTGTAGATCGCAGTATTGATTCCGACCACCTTGCCGTTGACGTCGAACAAAGGTCCGCCGGAGTTGCCGGGATTGATAGCGGCGTCAGTCTGGATGAATTCGTCGTAATTGCCGCCCAGAGCGCGTCCCTTGGCGCTGACGATACCGGCGGTAACGGTCAATGAAAACCCAAACGGATTGCCGATTGCGACCACCCAATCACCGACTTCGGTGGCGTCGGAATTGCCCAGCGTGGCGTAGGGCAGCGCCTCCTTGGTATCGATCTTGATCAGCGCCAGATCGGTCTTGGAGTCCTTGCCAACCACTTTGGCAGTGAACTCGCGCTTGTCCATCAGGGTGACCTTGATGGTGTCGGCATTTCCCACCACGTGGTCATTGGTCAGGATGTAGCCGTCGGGCGAGACGATCACCCCGGAGCCCAGGCCATGCTGTTTGAATTCGTGGGGGATTTCGCCAAAGAAGCGGCGGAACTGCTCGAAGGGATCGCCGCCGAATGGTCCAAAGGGCATCGGCCCACCGCCGCCACCACCGCTACCGCCGCCTTGGCCGCCCTGCCCTTCGCCCGGGTCGCCGCCTTCGAAACCGAAACCTTTGACCTTCTGCACCACGCTGACGTTGACCACCGTCGGCATCACGTGTTTGACCAGCGGGGCAAACGATGAAATCACGCCGGCCTTTTCCATCGGCTCGGGCGCCCCGGCAGGCGCCGGTTTAGCCGCAGGAGCGGCGGGTGCGGGCGCCGCTGACACCACCGGTGGCTGGGCCGGCACGGGCTGGGCCGGTTTGGCTTCAGGCTTTTGCTCCGATCCCCATAAAGAAAAGGCGCTTGCGGATGCCAGCGCCAGCGCCGTTGTCATCAACAGTACAGCGACCACGGCGAACACTCTTTTAGACATGCGATTCTCCTCGGAACCCTCGATGAACAGACATTATCACCCCGAACGCTTGACTATAAGCAGTTACATCGGCGGGGAGCCCCTCGCAAATTGTGACGAAAACTGCCCATTTCTATTCACTTTGGCCAGCCAGGCCAGGCAGCTCGCGAACCGCGCCGCGTGTCGCGGCGCGCCCGACTTGCCGAGAATCTTACACTACGCCCTTGCATGATTAGCGGCAATCGGGGTCAGGATCGCAGGCCGTCACAAAACCGGCCTGATCGGCCATGCATTGAAAGCCACTCTTTCATCACGGACTGGTATTTTTGCCTTCAAGAATTCGCCGCAGGCGGCGGAACCACAGCAGTTTATCCTCGAAACCGGGGAATGCGGCGTTGCGTCCACTGGGATTGGGTATGACAAAAATCCGCGCACCATTTATCGTCTCCGGTTTGAGTCCGGCGCCGCGGTTGGCACTGCGGGGAAACAGTTGACGATAGATGCTGACGCCGACCAGCGCGATTACCCGGGGACGCAAGCGGCGGATCTTTCTGAGCAATGCGCGCCTGCCCGCGGCGATTTCCACCGCCGTCAACTCCGACGCCTGGCGGGTAGGCCGCGGACACAGGTTGGTCAGCGCCATGCCGAATTCGGCCAGCCGCCCGTCTTCTTCGTAGCGCAGAGCCACCGGGGTCAAACCGGCGGCGTGCAGCAATCGCCAGAACGGGTTGCCGCGGCCGGCGAAATGGTGACCCACCTGCGCCGAACGCAGGCTTGGGTTGATACCGACAAACATCACGCGCGGATGAGGCACGATTACGTCACGCAAACCGCGCATAGCCCGACATCAGGAAAAGGTTTTGCGCGCCACAAAGAACATCGCGGCGCCGACCGCCGCATAAACCGCGACACCTTCGAGCAGTCCCAGGCTGACGCCGGTGGTGGCGAGGAACAACGCCAACACCATCAGCGAACCGATAATCGCCACCACCTGCTCGATACGGCGTTCGCGGGCGCGCACACGTGCGACGTGGGCCGAAATCGGCGCGCCACAGTTGGGGCATTTGCCGCCGCGCTTGAAGATCAGGTCGTGATGGCAGGCAGGGCATTCGATTTTGGTCCGAAGCGGCATCGTTCACATCCGCGGTGCGAAACAAGCGTTATGACGATAATAAAAAGGGCGGCCTCAAGCATCAGGCCGCCCTGGTTTGCTGGTTTCGCTTGGAGGTCTTGCCGCCGTCAGGCGTGCACCTTGTGCAGATGCAGATGGCGCTTGTGCGTGGCCATCTCTGTCTTGCGCTGGCTGGGCCGGTCGGTGTGATAGCTCTTGAGTTCGACCGGGGCCGCCGGCGCCTGGGCCAGGGCCAGGTGCGCAAGCTTCCTCTCTTTCCAGTCGCGCAGTCCGCGCCGCATGTAATCGGGATTGATGTCGAGCATGTCGCAGACATTGTCGAAGGAAAAAATCCACTGCTTGTCGTGCAGGTTGATCCACTCTTCGGCGTCGCGAAACAGGCGCTGGCCCTTGGTAGTCGACGCGCCAACGTACTTCATGAAGCACTCAATGCCATCCTCCAACACGCTCAGAATCAGGCGCTTTTCACCTTCGAGCAGATGCTTGCGGCGCATCGCCTCGAAGTATTGCACCGGCAGCAGCGTATCGGGCTCAAACAGGCTCGGCAGCCTCTCGTCCAATGTTTCTTTCTCCTGCATGGTCGCTTCCTTATGGCCTCTCGCCGGCTGACTCGAGTCCCCCTCCAGCACAATTCCCTCCTTTAGACGCTTGACCGTCATGTCCTATTCAACCCCCACCCCACCGCGATTTGCTTTCAGTCTTCGTTTTGCTCTTTGTAAATCTCGTGCCAGGCCATCTGGATTGCTTCCAGCCTTGCCTCGCTGGATGCGGCGGGATCATCGTCGAACTCGTCGCAGTCGATCACCCACTGGCGCAGGTCGGTAAACCGCACATCCAGCGGATTGAGACCGGGATGGTTTTCGGCCAGCACCTCGGCAATCTCTTCGGCTTGATCCCACTTAAGACCCATGATCCGTCCTTCCTTCCTCGACCTTCTCACAGCTGGGGAAGCGGCGTCAGGAAACCTCTTCCACGCTTCTTTTCTCCAGCGCTGTCTTGATCGCCTGCTCCATGATGCGATGTGCAAACGGCGTGGTCGCGTCGTTGAGTTGATCGACCAGCCGGGCAATCAACTCGCGGTCGGAGCCCGACTGCGCGGCCGCCAGGCGTGCAGCCAGCGCTTCGATCGCGCCCCGCTCTGCGGCCTCGAGCAGATCACCATACTCCGCCAATTGCTTGCGCAGCGCGCCCAGAATCTGCTCGGCATCGTTGCGCGCCTGGATCAGCAAGCGTTGCGCGAGGTCCTCCTCGCCCAGATCGATCGCCTCTTCCAGCATCCGCTCGATCTCTTCGTCGGTCAGCCCGTAGCTGGGCTTGACGTCCACCGAATGCTCGCGTCCGGTGCGTTCGTCGCGAGCGGTGACATTGAGAATGCCATTGGCATCGACCAGAAACGTCACCTCGATGCGCGCCATCCCCGCCGGCGCCGGCTCGAGCGGCCCGAGCTTGAACCGTGCCAGACTGCGGCAGTCTTTGGCCAGTTCGCGCTCGCCCTGCAACACATGGATATCCACATGGGTCTGGTTGTCGACCGCGGTGGTAAAGCGCTCGCGCGCGATGGTGGGGATGGTGGTGTTGCGATGTATCAGCCGTTCCATCACTCCTCCCATGCTCTCGATGCCCAGCGACAGCGGCACGACGTCGAGCAGCAGCATATCGCCGCTCTTGCCCATCAGCACGCCAGCCTGAACCGCGGCGCCCAGCGCCACAACTTCGTCGGGATTAAGCGAACAGAGCGGTTCACGGCCGAAAAACCGCTCAACCTCATCGCGCACCAGCGGCATCCGCGTCGACCCGCCAACCAGCACCACCGCGTCGATTTCCGCGGCAGTAAGGCCCGCGTCTTTGAGCGCACGCGCGCAGCATTGGATGGTGCGCGACACCATCGGCTGCGCCAGCCGCTCCAACTCCTGGCGCGATAGCCGGCGCGAAATCGTGCGCTCTGGCAGCCTCAATTCAAGTGTCGTCTCGGCTTGCACGCTCAAGCATTTCTTGGCTTCCTCCGCGACACGACGTGCACTGTTCCACACCTGACGGTCGTGCCGCATCGCTTCCGACATCCCTTCCAGCATCAGATCGACGATTGCCTGATCGATATCGTCACCACCCAGGTGGGTGTCGCCGTTGGTCGCCAGGACCTCGAAGATTCCTTCCTTGACGTTGAGGATGGAGATGTCGAAAGTGCCGCCGCCAAAGTCGTATACCGCCACCCGGCCGCTTGCCATCGAATGCAAGCCATATGCCAGCGAAGCAGCAGTAGGCTCATTTACCAGGCGCAGCACTTCGAGACCGGCCAGGCGCCCTGCGTCCTTGGTCGCCTGACGCTGTCCGTCATTGAAATAAGCGGGCACGGTGATAACCACCCGCTCGACTTTGTGGCCGGTCGCGGCCTCGCCCCAGGCTTTGAGCGTGCGCAAGATTTCTGCTGAAATTTGTGGCGGTGTGAAGGTGCGCTGCCCAACCTGGAAGCGCACCACCGGGCCCGAGAAATCACCAAAGGTGTAGCGATGGCGTTCCTGGAGGGCGACTTCGTCACCGCCCAGGCCCATATAACGCTTGATTGACCGGATTACAGCGCCTTGGCCATCGGCCTCCAGCCCCGCGGCGCTGACTCTGCCGTCGCGCTCGACGTTGAGATGGGGCTCCAGCGCGATGGCCGCTTTTCCCACGGCGACCTTTGCGCCGGGCATCAAGGCGACCACCGACGGCAGCATCGTGTCGCCGGAGACGGGGTCGGGGATAACCTTGGGCCGTCCCTCCTCCATCACCGCGATCAGGCTGTTGGTGGTGCCAAGGTCGATGCCGAAAATCAGTGCCATAGCATATTCCATTTGGGGCAATTCGCCCCAAAATTATCTCAAATCGTGTAGCTCCAATGCCCGTTCAAGGTCGCGGGCCAGAGTCCGCAAATAGGCGATGCGCGACAGGATCGCCTTGAGTTGGACGAGTAGATCGGGGTTGGGGTTTACGCTGGCATCCCATCGTTCAAAATTACCGTGCAATTCTGTCAGCGCGTCCTGCAGCATCGTCTCGACCCGCTGGTGCGCCGAGGCTACCTGGGCGCGTAGATTTTCGCGCTCCGGTTTGCTGCCGGATGCCGCGTCGCGCAATTGAGCCAGCGTCTCCTGCATCTCGAAAATCATCTCCGCCAACTCCGGCGGCACCCTTTTGTTGTCGGCCGCCAGTTTCTCGCCGTGCAGTTCCAGCCAGTAAAGACCGCGGCTGACTGGGTCGCGCAAAGTGCGAAAGGCACGCGTCAGCAGCGCGGTGGCGTTCAAGCTAGCGTTGCGAATCGCGGCGCGGCGGTTGGCAAATCGATCAGGATGAAGCCGCCGGCCCAAGTCGTGGTAGAGGGTTTCGAGCTGCCCGCTGTCGAGAGTCAGGCGCCTGGACAAACCCAGCGCGGTGAAATAATCCAGTTCAACCGCTAAGGGTGCCCCGCAATCGGGGCAGAACAGGCGCGGCGCTTGAAGCCGCGCACATGATGGACATTGCGCCTGCGTCATAGTTGGTACAGTGCAGGGAACTGCCGCTCATACCGTAAATGACTCTCCGCAGCCGCAGGTCCGCTTGACGTTGGGGTTGACCAGTTTAAAGCCCGAGGACATCAGCTCCTCGGCGTAGTCCAGTTCAGAGCCGTTAAGGTAGAGGAAGCTCTTTTTGTCGACGATCAATTGCGCGCCATCGCGCTCGAAGACCTTATCGCGCTCCTTGGCGCAATCGATCTCCATCCGGTACTGCAACCCCGAGCATCCACCCCCGACTACCTTGACCCGCAACCCCGCGCCCGGTTTCTCCACCACCAGTTGCTTGATCTTGCTCGCCGCGTTTTCTGACAGCGAGATCATTGCCGCTCGCCTCCTAGCCTTGCGCCGCCTTGTCTGCCGGCGTCGCCTCCACCTGCTTGCCGTGCTTGGCCTTCCAGTCGTTGATTGCCGCCTTGATGGCATCCTCGGCCAGCACCGAGCAATGGATCTTGACCGGCGGCAGATTGAGCTCCTGGACGATGGCGCTGTTCTTGATCGCCATCGCTTCCTCAATCCGCTTGCCCTTGACCAGCTCGGTGACGTAGCTGGAACTAGCGATTGCGCTGCCGCAGCCGAAGGTCTTGAAGCGGGCGTCCTCGATCACCCCCTCGGGGTTGATCTTGAGCTGCAGCTTCATCACGTCGCCGCATTCGGGCGCCCCTACCACGCCGGTACCGACATCCGCAGCCTCCTTGGGAAAGCTGCCCACGTTGCGCGGATTATTGTAATGGTCGAGAACTTTGCTTGAGTAAGCCATGATCCCTACACCCTCAATCTAAGCATTGATACCGGCCCATCTCGGCACTAGTCGCGCTTCCACTCCACCGACTTCAAATCGATCCCCTCCTTGGCCATCTCGTACAGCGGCGACATGTCGCGCAGGCGGCGCACCTCCTGGGTGACGCGCTGCGCCACGTACTCGACTTCTTCTTCCGTGTTGAAGCGCCCCAGCCCGAAGCGAATCGAGCTGTGCGCCAGCTCCTCGTCCGTGCCCAGCGCACGAATCACATAGGAGGGCTCCAGCGTGGCCGACGTACAAGCCGAGCCCGAGCTCACCGCCACATCCTTGATACCCATCAGCAGCGACTCGCCCTCGACGTAAGCGAAGCTGACATTGAGATTGCCGGGCAGGCGCTGGGTGGGATGACCGTTGAGATAGATTTCATCCAGCCGCTCGAACAGCTCGGCCTGCAGCTTGTCACGCAGATTGCGCAGCCGGGCGGCCTCTTGCCCCATCTCGCGCACCGCAATCTCCGCCGCCGCGCCGAAGCCGACAATGCCCGCCACGTTGAGCGTGCCCGAGCGCAATCCGCGCTCGTGCCCGCCGCCGTCGATAATCGGCGTCAACCGCACTCGCGGCCCTTTGGCGCGCACGTATAGAATGCCCACGCCCTTGGGGCCGTAAATCTTGTGGGCGCTGGCCGACAGCAGGTCGATGCCCGCCGCCTCGACATCCAACGCAATCTTGCCCACCCCCTGGGTGGCGTCGCAATGGAACAGGACGCCCTTTTCCTTGGCGATGCGGCCGATTTCGGCAATCGGGTGGATGGTGCCGATTTCGTTGTTGGCCGCCATAATCGTGATTAGAACGGTTTTGTCGGTAATTGCCCGGCGCACGTCGTCCGGATCGACCATCCCGTACTTGTCCACCGGCAGGTAGGTCACCGTCGCCTTGCCGGCCCGCTCCAGCGCCTTGCAGCTATCCAGTACCGCCTTATGCTCCGTAACGCAGGTGATGACATGGTTGCCTTTGTCCTTGTAGAACTCAACCACGCCTTTAATCGCCAGGTTGTCAGATTCGGTGGCGCCGCTGGTGAAGATGATCTCCTTGGGCTTGGCATTGATGGCCGCCGCGATCTGAGTGCGGGCCTTGTCCACCGCCTCCTCCGCCGCCCAACCGAAGCTGTGGTTGCGGCTGGCCGCATTGCCAAACTTCTCCATGAAATAGGGCAGCATCGCGTCGAGCACCCGCTTGTCCATCGGGGTCGTCGCGTGGTTGTCCATGTAGATCGGCAGCTTAACCATCGCGTTACCTTCGTCCGTTTATCCCGCACAATCCCAGATTAGTGGACCTAGTAGGTATATTATAGAGCGCGCGATCGCGGAGTCAAACGGAATCGCCCCCGCGGCCGGCCCGATTTTCATCAATCAAAACCACAGCAAATCCACCTCTGCAGTTCCGACTGAGGGCCCTGACCCGACAGTCAGTGTGCTCCGGTCAACCGTCCGCTCGGCTCGGCGCGAAACCGGCAGGCATTAGCGATACTAAGCCCCGCCGCCGCTGCGGACAAGCGGGATTAATGAGATTGGAAGGGACCGGGTTGGAGCGCATCAAATGCGAATTCGCTCAGCCGGTGCTCGGAACGGATCGCTTTGAGGGAGGTTTCCCGCACCTGCTCAAACTGTCCCTCCAGCCAACGGGCCAATGAGGCGCACGCGGCCTGCGGGTCGGTAATCGTGCCCTTTTGCAACAGCGGAGCGGCAATGCGGCAGCGAAAGACGAACCGTTCCAATCCCGCGGCATGCTCGGCGGCCAGCGTCAGCGTCCAGGTGCCGTCGGGTGCGGTGTTTTGCTCGACAATGTTCAGCCGGTACATGCCGCGCGGGGTGTTAAGCGGTGCTGGTTGGGCCATCGCTTCAGGCGGCGCGCGGCAAGGCCTTGATCTTGACTCGGCGCTCCCAGAACAACACCACCGGTCCGGCGATGTAGATCGAGGAATAGGTGCCGGTGATGAAACCGATCAACAGGGTAAAGGCGGACGGACGCAGGATTGGACCGCCCAGTGCCAGGAGCGCGATCAGCACGACAATCGCCACGCCCGAGGTCAGGATGGTGCGCGAGAGGGTCTCGTTGATAGCCCGATTCATGATCTCGGGCAGGCCCTCGCGCCGGCGCTTGAGCGCGTCTTCGCGGATGCGGTCGGAGACGATTATGGTGTCATGCACCGAGTAGCCGATTACAGTGAGCAGCGCGGCGAGCGTGGTCAGGTCGAATTGCAGCTGCGAGATGACCAGCGCACCCACCACGACCAGGATGTCGTGGACGAGCGCGATCACGGCCCCGGCGCCGAAGCTCCAACTGACGTTACGGAACTGCCAGGCAATGAAGCAGCCCATGAAGATGGTGGCCGCGGCCACCGCTTCGACCGCGTGGAGCCGCAAATCGCGCCCCACGCGCGCGCCCACGCTCTCCACGCGCAGCACCTCGGCCACGTGGTGGCCGTAGGCCTTGTCCAGCGCGCTGTCGAGACGCTGCGTGAAGCCTTTGAGATTGCTCAGCTTTTCAAAGCGCATCAGGTACTGGCCGCTCTGGCCGAAGTCCTGCACGGTAATCTCGCCCAGGTCCAGCGGCGCCAGCGCGCGGCGCAGTTCGTCGGCGGTGGTGGCGCGGCTGACGCGCACCTGCACCACGGTGCCACCGTTGAAATCGACGCCGTAGTTGAGGCCCTTGACGAGCAGCAGGACGATCGCCGCGAGGTTGATCGCCGTGGACAACAGAACGAAAAACTTCCGCTTGCCGACGAAATCGACGTTAACGTCGGGCGGAATCAACTGTAATGACATCGCGCCTTGCTGCTCCTCAACTTGCCCTGGCTGGACGCGGCTGGCGCGAAACGGCCACCTGGCGCGCCGGTCGGACAGCCATGCCTGGACTTACGACAATTAGCCGGTCGGGCGGCTAAAGGAAAGGACCCTGAGGGCGGCGCACAGGCCCACCACAGGAAGATCACCGATGCGGATGGCAGGCAGATCAAGCTGCGGTGCGCGACTTGCCGCACTTGCCGCAAAGGTTGTGCAGATTGGCAGGATCCTCGACAATCCCTTCGTCGAGCGAATGACACACCTTCAGGCATTTTTCGCAGATGAAGTAGATGCCCTCGATGGTCTTGTTGATGCGCTCGCGGTTGAGGATGCGGCCCTTGAGCTTTTCGATCCGGATGCCGAGCAGCTCTTCGTATTGGCGCTTGATCTTGCGCCGCCCCGCTTCATCCTTGGGAAGATCGGCTTCTTCCTCGCGCTCGTCGGCGTCGGTGATGCCGACGTAGAGATCGACCTTGGATTTTGACTTGCGTGATCTGGCCACCTGAGTTGCCCTGCAACGATTCTAACGGGTAGGGGTCTAACGGGTACGCGCGCTGTAACCGCAGTTCTTCTCGCAGACCCAGAAGAATCCCTTCCGGCCGAAACCGGTATAGAACACCACCTTGGCCTCGGCGCTGCAGCTGGGACAGACGTGTTTGCGCGCTTCGGCCCCCCTGCTCTCCGCAGTCTTGGCCTTTTTCTCCGCCATCACGGTTCCTCGTTCAAAAAATAACCCGGCAAGTCCAGTTACGATACCAGCCGGGTTATATAAAACGTAAACGGGGAGAGCGGATTCAGTCAATAGTTCAACGGCGCCGAAACCGGCGGACAGCTCCGTCAACCGCCCAGGCTCCCCTGCTGTCCGCTCCCACCCGCGTGCATGGCGCGCCGGCCGGTTTGCGCGGCGGTTGCGCGGCGCAGCGCTCCGTTCTAAGCCTTTAGCGCTTGGAACCCACGCTCAAAGCAAACGATCCGGTTCTGTTCATCGACCGCAAGCATCGGCGCTATCTAAAGCGCCTGCGCCCGGGACGCAAGATCACCATCCGCGGCGACATCCTGGCCGACGAACTGCTCGGTCTGCCCGAAGGCTCGCGGGTGCGCTTCAGCTCCGGGGAGACGTTCTTGGTGCTGCGTCCCACCTACGCCGACCTGGTGCCGAATCTGCCGCGCCAGGCGCAGGTGATCTATCCCAAGGACAGCGGGCCGATGCTGCTGTGGGGCGACGTCTTTCCCGGCGCGGTGGTGATCGAAGGCGGCATCGGCGCGGGCGCGCTCACCATTGCATTGCTGCGCGCCATCGGACCCGCCGGGCGTCTAATCTCCTATGAGCTGCGCGAGGATTTCGCCACGATGGCGCGCGATAACGTGGCGGCATACTTCGGCGACGCACCGCAGTGGACGCTCAAGCTGGGCGACCTCTATCAGGGCTTCGATGAGGTCGGCGTCGACCGCATGTTCCTGGACGTCGCCGAACCCGCTCGCGCACTGGAACACGCGGCGCGCGCGTTGCGGCCCGGCGGCGTGCTGGTCTGTTACGTGCCCACCGCGCTGCAACTCAAAGACACGGTCGAGGCGCTGGAGGCCAATCCGCGCTTTGGCGAAATCGAAAGCTTCGAGACCCTGCTGCGTCATTGGCAGGTCAAGGGGCTGAGCGTGCGTCCGCTCCATCGCATGGTCGCGCACTCCGCCTTCATAATCGTGGCGCGCCGCCTGGCCGATTGAGCCTGCGCCGGGACCCGCTCAAGCTGGACTGGTCTTTGCCCAGGCGGAACACTGAAGACAGTGCGCCGCGATGTCTGAAACAATCTCCACCCGGTTGCAGTCCGCGCCCGTTGCGCCGCCGCCGGACTCGGCGGCGGGCAAATGGCTGGTCGCCGCCTCCGTGCTGCTGGGTACTTTCCTGTCGGTGATGGACGTCACGGTGGTCAACGTGGCAATGCCGCACATGATGGGTGCCTTCGGCGTTAACCTGTTGTCCATCACCTGGGTGTCGACGGCTTACAGTATCGCCGAGATCATCATGGTCACGATGTCGGCCTGGATGGCGAGTCTGCTCGGCCGTAGGCGGCTGTTCCTGGCCTCGATGACCGTGTTCATCACCGGCTCGGTGGTCGCCGGCACCTCACGCACGTTCAACCAGATGCTGTTTAATCGCGCGGTGCAGGGAATCGGCGGCGGCAGCCTGATTCCGGTCTCGCAGGCGATTTTGCGCGAGACCTTCCCGCCCGCCGACCAGGGCATGGCGATGGCGGTGTACTCGATGGGTGTCGTGCTGGCGCCGGCCATCGGGCCGGTGCTGGGCGGATGGCTGGTCGATCATTACGGATGGCGCTGGGTGTTCTATATCAACGTGCCGTTTTGCGCCGCCGGGCTGGCGATGGTGTCGGCGTTCGTCCACGATCCGCCCTATCTCAAACGCGGTGTGCAGCATATCGACTGGACCGGCATCGCACTTTTGCTGCTGGGGCTGACCGCCGCGCAACTGGTGCTCGAGCGCGGACAGCAGGTCGACTGGTTCAATTCCAACTGGATCGTTCTGGGCATGGCCATCGCTGCCCTGACTTTGATTTCGCTGCTTGTCCGCGAGTTACTCGCGCGCGAGCCGGTAATCGACTTTAGACTGTTGCGCAATCCCGAACTGCGCGCCGGCGCCGGCCTGTCCGCTTTGCTCAGCATGGTGCTTTTCGGCTCTAGCTTTTTGCTGCCGCAACTGACCGAAGACCTGCTCGACTATCCGGCCTTTCGCGCCGGCTTGGTGCTGATTCCACGCGCCATCGTGATGCTGGCGGTGATGCCAATCGTCGGACGCCTTTACAACTACGTAAGCCCACGCCTCAGCGTCACGATCGGTCTGATTACGCTGTGCCTGTCGTACTGGTGGCTGTCGCATTTTTCACTGGGCGTCGCGTTCTGGAGCTTTTTGCCGGTGCTGGTGCTGTCGGGTCTGGGAATGAGCTTTGCGATGGTGACACTGAGCACGGTTTCGCTGAGCACGATGGAACGCGAGAACATGACTGGCGCATCGAGCCTGTACACACTGATCCGGCGGGAGGCGGGCAACGTGGCTTACGCGCTGTTCGCCACGGTAATCGCCCGCCGCACGCAGTACCATCGCTCGGTGCTGATCGCAGGGCTCAACCGCCTCAATCCCGTCTTCCGCCAGACGCGCACCAGTCTGTCATCGTATCTGACCCACGACGCACTCAACTATCTGCCCGTTCCAGGCCAGGGACTCGACCTAATCAATGGGATGGTTAACCGGCAGGCGACGATGATGGCCTACAACGACGTATTCACCATGGTGGTGCCGCTGCTGTTGATCATCATCCCGGTAGTCTTTTTCCTGCCCCGGCGCGGCTACCAGGGTCCGCAACATACGATTCTGGACTGACGCCTGGAACACCCGGGCGGTGCGGGCGCGCGGTTCGCAAACCGCTTCGCAGCAGAATCCGGCCGCCAAAGAAGCGGCCCGTGAACCGCGCACGATTTGCAAGTTACGCCGGTGGGTGCGCGGAGCTGAAGTGACGCCTTCGGTGCGAACCCGCACGCGCCGGCCTATACATGCATCGCCTGATGGTCAACCACGGCGTGCAGCCGGCGCAGTCGCTCCTGCTCCTCGTGCTCGGAGCGTTCGCGGATCACCTTGGGTTCGCCCAGCGGCACCACCTCTTCCAAAGAGGCCGCGTTGTACAGTTCGGCGAACGAACCGTAGGCTGCGATCACGCCCGAGATGAGCGCAGATATACCGCCGATAATGGCCAGGGTCCGCACGTCGGCGGCCAGCGCAATCCCCATCAGGATGTCGGCGATCCACAAGAACAGCAGGGTCAGGTTGAACACCGCCGTCTCGTTGAAGGACGCCACCCACATGCACAGCACCACCACTCCGCACACGATGAACACTAGCGCCAGGCTGGCCGGCACCAGCGCCGCGCCGTGCACCATCAGCCCGTTCATTCCCCACCATCCGTAAAATGCGCCCACGAAGGAGAACACCGTCGCGGCCAGTGGGTCGCCATACGCAAACGCCCACATTCCGGCGATGAACTCCGCCAGCCCGCCCATCATCAGCGCATTGGTAAAGTACGTCTCCCACGCCGCGGCGGGCTGGGCAATCAGCGCCAGGCCCATCAGGAACGTGCTCACTCCCAGCGCCGCCAGGCCCAATGGGATCGGCGTCGCGATGCCCTTGTCTTTTCCCGGTCTGAACATGGATGCAATACCTCCTCAATTTGTTGGTCGACTTTGTTGGTCTGTCTTATTTGACCGGCGGAGCAGGATTTGCATGTCGCCACCTGCGGTGGTTCGGAGCGGGCCGCGTTGCGGGAGTTGGCGTCTGTACCAAGGCTGGCCCGGCCCTGGATGCGCGACGTGTATAAGGCGAGCCGTTCAGGCAATCATCAGGCACGGGAAAATGAACGGGCCTCCGCCGCCAGCTTCCGCTGGCCCGTCCTGCCTATATCTGACACTATAGACGAATTGGCGCCTCCCGTAATTCGAGTGGGCAGTGACATAAAGTCGCATTTCGAAAAGTCGTATCCGGACTGTTCGAGTCGGAGGCTGTTTAGCCGGAATTGGATAATCAGGCTAGCTACTGACAGGCACCGAAATAAAATCCACCCGCTTTCGTCGTACTACCCTAAATTGCGTGAGCGAACGGAATAAAATCGGCAGCGATAGTAACTGATATTGGACAGTCTACATTTGCAGCCCACATTAGAATGATATTTTCGTGTCGGTTGATCCCAAATTCTTGTATGGAGATTCCTTCAAGCCTGTCGGCGCAGCCCCACCGCTTGAATTTTTTAACGGCGGCTGAACGTCACTCTTACAGGAGCCTGGTTGTGAGTAGAGACCGCGACATGACGCTGGGAGCGATCGCCGCGATTATTTTGGATTACGTGGCGGTCGCCTTCATTATCGGATTACTGGTCCTCGATAGATGGCTGGGTATCCGGCGCGGCATCACGCTCGATATTCTGCTGCTGCTGGTTACCGCTCTGGGTACGATTGCCTGGTTGGCGGGCTGCCGTCTGAGAGAGCGCCTGACAGGCGACGCTTCGGCGCGCACCGACATTACTCAATTGCGTGCTCCGGCGGCGCGGCGGCGGATAGAAAAGCGCTAGTACCCGGTTGGGGCGCGCGCGCCCCAGCTCAGCGATGGCCAAACAAGGCGCCGAAGAAGCCCGCCACCTTGCTCAGCAGATTTCCATTGGCAGGCGCCGGCGCCGGTGAAGCAATCGGCGGGCTCGGCACCACTGAAGTACCTGCGGCCGGGCCCATCGGCGCCAGGCCTGCGCTGGCCGTTCCAAATCCGCCCGGCACACCGTGCAAGGCGCACATGTGATGGGGTGCAGTGCCCGGCAGGAACGGCACTGTCACACGGCGGGGGCAAGCCGGCGTTGCCAGACCGCCGGTTTCCGGGTCGATGGTCGCCATCGTGATGCCGTCGGGAACCGTAAAGTCGGGCGAGGATTCCGACACCGCCTGCCTCATGAAGGCAGCCCACGCGGGCAACGCCGCCTGCGCACCGGTCAGGCCGATGCTGGCGGGATTGTCGAATCCCACCCACACCCCGCACACCAGATACGGGGTGTAGCCGATAAAGTAAGCGTCATGAAAGTCCTCCGTGGTGCCGGTTTTGCCTGCCGCCGGAAAATCGACGCCCAGCGCCCTTGCGCTCGCTGCAGTGCCGAACTTCATCACCTCGCGCAGCGCACCGGTTACCAGATAGGTCACCGCCGGCGTGATCACCTGCCGCGGCGCGGGCGTGTGTCGATAGATCAGACGGCCCTGCCCATCCACCACCACCTCCAGCGCGTAGGGCGCATTGGCGGTTCCTGCGTCGGCAAATACCTGGTAAGCGGAGGTCAACTCCAGCAGCGTCGTATCGCCAGCGCCCAGCGCGATCGGCAACCGGTCGGGCAGCGCCTCGCCGATTCCCATCTCATGCGCAGTCTTGATCATCTGACTGGTGCCCAGCAGGCTGCCCAGGTATGCGGTGGGGACGTTAAGCGAATCGGCCAACGCATCGAGCGCGGTCACCGTTCCGCGATAGGTGCGCTCATAGTCGGCGGGCATCCAGCCGCCGAACGACATCGGATGGTCGGGGAGAACCGAGGCCAGCGTGAAGGGACGCTCGATGGGATTGCGCGCCGGATCCAGCGCGGTCAGATAGACAATGGGCTTGAAGGCGGAACCCGGCTGCCGCAGCGCCATCGTGACCCGATTGAACTGACTTAGCGAATAGTCGCGCCCGCCGACCATCGCACGAATCGCACCGGTGCGCACGTCGATCGCAACCATCGAGCTTTCCAGCCGCTGACCTGCGCGGCGCAACCGCCGATGGGTGCGCTCCAGGCGCTGGAGGTTGTTGACCACGCTCTTTTGTGCCTCTTCCTGCAGCTCGGGGTCGAGCGTGGTGTAGACTGTGACACCCTGGAGATTGCCGTCGAAGCCGGGCAGCCGATGCACCGCGGCGGCGACGTAATCGACGAAGTAGGGCGCCGGACGGACGGGAAAGTCAGCCGCCACCTTGATCGGTGTCGCGATTGCGGCCGCGTACTGCTGGTTGTCGAGCAGGCCCGCGCGGCGCATCACGCCCAGCACCGTGTCGCGCCGCTTGCGGCTTTGCTCGGGATGGCGCCGCGGGTCGTAGAGCGAGGGAGCGTTGATCATGCCAATCAGCGTGGCCGCTTCGGCGGGCGTGACTTCATGCAGGTCCTTGCCGAACACGTAGCGCGCCGCCATCGGCAGGCCGTAGATCGGCATCCCGCGATAGTCGCCCATCGGCACGTCGTTGATGTAGCGCTCCAGAATTTCGTCCTTGTGCAACCGCACTTCCAACACGATGGCGATGGCGGCCTCGCGGAATTTGCGCGCGAAGCTGCGCTGGCGGGTAAGGAAGGTGCGCGCCAGTTGTTGCGTGATGGTGCTGGCGCCCTGGACCAGCCGGCGCGCCCGCAGGTCGGCCCACGCAGCCTCGGCGATGCGCACCGGATCGAAGCCCGGATGGTAGTAGAAATAGCGGTCCTCCGTGGCCAACAGGCTCTGCACCAAAAACGGCTTGAGATCGTGCAGCGGGGTCTCGACCCGCTCGGCAGGCGCGTCGGCCATCAGCCGTCCGATGACCTGCGGCTCGATCAACGCCTGCGCCAGCTTCTGGCCCACGGAGTCGCGGATTGCGGTGATCACGCCGTCGTGCAGGGTGAGATTGAGTACCGCACCCGCAATGTCCGTGACGCCCCATCGAAAGGGCCGGCGGAAGATAATGATCTGGTTGGGACCTTGCGCATATTCGCCGGGCTTGCCGACCGCCGCGACCTGCGTGTAGCTGAGCCGCCGCAGACGGTCGATCAGATGAATCTGGTTGATATCCTCGCCCGCCTCAAGCGTGGTGGGCGCGGAAAACACGCTGGAGGTCAGCGCGGCCTGCCGTTGTTCAATCAGTTCGGAAATCTCGCCGTAAACCCCGGCCAGGTAAAAGCCCAGGGCAAAGAATCCCGCGAAGAGCACCCCCAGCGCGACCGCGCGCCAGCGCACGCGGCCCGTCCACTTCGGCACCTTCAGCGCTCGTTTTCCCACACCGCCCTCATCCCACAGCCGCCACAGCAGAACTGCTCCAAATCAATCGCTTCACACCCCTTACTGAGTATAGCGGGATGAACGCGCCCGCGCCCGATTTTTGTACGCGCCGGGGATGGCGCAAAGGAGGCGCTTACTGCTTATAGCCAAAGCGGCGCAGCATCGCGTGGCGGGCCTTGCGATCTTCCTCGCCCTCGACACCCTTGGGCGCGCTGCCGTCGATAACGCCGAGCACGCCGCGGTCCGGCCCGTCGCACGCCACCGCCACGCGCAGCGCGTTGGCGGTGGCACAAAATACCCGGCAGACTTCGGGCACGGCTTTGACCGAGTTCAGCACGTTTACCGGAAAGGCGTTGCCGAGCATGATCACGAAGACGTGCCCGGCGCCGATTGCACCGGCAGCATCGACCGCGAGCTGTTCCATCTCCGAATCGGTGCCGGTATGGCGAATCAGGCAGGGGCCCGACGCCTCGCAGAAGCCGAGCCCGAACTTGATGCCCGGCACCGCCTGCACCAGCGCCTCATACAGATCCTCGACGGTTTTGATAAAGTGCGCCTGACCGACGATGCAGTTGACGTCGTCGGGCTTGGTAATTGTAATCAGCTTGAGCTCCATGCCGGAGATCGCTCCTGGACGATTTGAGCAAATGATATGCACGCGCGCTGGATGAAAAAAAGCGGCCGCGACATTCAGCGGCCGGCCGCCAGGCGAGAGGCCGATGCCTGAGGCGGAAAAGCTGCCCGCGTTCTTCTACCGGCTCTCCGCGCGTGCGCAGCGATGCTACCTCAAGAGCGACGCTATCGATCGATACAATTTCGTGCCCAACGCGGCGGCGCTGGCGCGCACGCAGGCGATGCTGCAGGCGCTGGAGGGCGGATCGATTGGAGCGATCAATCAGGCTGCCCAGCACCTGGTCAATGAGGTCTGCCGTTTGCTCGGGGTCGCGCCCGTGCGGGTGGAAATTCGCGGCGTGCGCCCGCGCGATCAGCGCAGCGAACTGCACGGCATCTTCTATCCCCACGAGCGGCCGCCGCGGATGGTGGTCTGGATGCGCACCGCGCAGCGCCGCGACGTGGTCAAGCCCAAGACCTTCCTGCGCACGCTGCTCCACGAACTGGGCCACTACCTGGATTACGCCTTTCTGAATCTGGAGGACTCCTTCCACACCAAGGGCTTTTTCAAACGCGAATCATTCCTGGTGCGGGCGCTGTACGTCGAAGCGCGCGACGGCGCCCGCGCTGCCTCCAAACCGCGACCGTCTTGACATCGGCTCTGACCTGTCCCTAGGTATAACTTGCGTTTAAAACTGAATCCCACGACTGCGCGCGGAGATTTGCGAGAAACGATGGAACTGCTGGATCGAATTACTCAGTCGGTGACGTCCAAAGGCCGCCTGCTCAAGGAATTGGCCGTGCTGACCGGACGGATGCAGGGACTGGTGGACCGGCTGCAACGCCACGCCGAGGCCTGCGTCTATCCGCAAATGAAGCTCAAAATCCAGGAAGTGGCCGCGGGTGTGAAGGCACACGCCAAACTCCTCAACACTATCCTGAGCGACAATCGGGTGTGGGCGGCGCTCCCGGAGCACGTCGCTCATGAAGGCATCAACACCTGGGAGCGCATCAGCGGCGACCTGGTAACGCTGGGGCGGCTCAATGTCGACCTCAACCAGCACGCGGTCAAGTGGATGGCGGTTGACGCGGACATCTCCGAGCGCATCCGCACCGTGGTCAACGAACAGGTGGCGCTGATCGACGCGCTCCAGGAGATTGCCGCGCGCTCCGATCCGCAAGCGATCGACTAAGGCCGCATCAGCAACTGCAAAACAGGAGGCGTCGAGGCGATGGATCGTCTAAAGGGCAAGGTGGCATTGATCTCGGGCGGCGCGCGCGGTCAGGGCGCCGCCGAAGCACGGCTGTTCGTGGGCGAAGGCGCCCGGGTCGTAATCGGCGACGTGCTCGACGCGGAGGCGGCCAAAACGGCGCAGGAAATCAACACCAAGGCCGGCACGCGCGCCGCCGTGGCGGTGCATCTGGACGTCACGCGCGCGGCCGATTGGCGCACCGCCGTCGAGGCCTGTGCGCGCGAGTTCGGCGGCCTGGACATCCTGGTCAACAACGCCGGCATCGCGTTCATGGGCGGCGTCGAGGACACCACCGAAGAAGCGTGGGAATCGGTAATCAACGTCAATCAAAAGGGCGTGTGGTTAGGGATGAAATACGCCGTGCCCGCGATGCGCAAGCGGGGCGGCGGCTCGATTATCAACATCTCCTCGATCTACGGCATCATCGGCTCGCCCGGCTCGGCGGCGTATCATGCCAGCAAGGGCGCGGTGCGGCTTTTGACCAAGTCCGCCGCCGTGCAGTACGCGCAGGACAACATCCGTGTCAACTCGGTGCATCCGGGAGTGATCCTGACCCCGATGGTCGAACAGGCCTCGCGCGAGCAGTTACAACCGGTCATCAACATGGCACCGATGAAACGTCCGGCCCAGCCCGAAGAGGTCGGATGGTGCGTGGTGTTCCTGGCCAGCGACGAAGCGTCATTCGTCACCGGCGCCGAGCTGGTGGTTGACGGCGGCTACACCGCGGTCTGACCCTTACTGTCGATTCTTCGCACAGGAGACCAACCATGGATCGGCTCAAGGGCAAAGTCGCATTGATTTCCGGGGGCGCGCGCGGACAGGGCGCCGCCGAGGCGCGATTGTTCGCCGCAGAAGGCGCCAGGGTCGTTATCGGCGACGTACTGGACGATCAGGCACGAACTACCGCACAGGAGATCAACGCGAAGGCGGACGGACACGCCGCCGTGGCGATACATCTGGACGTCACCCGCGCGGCCGACTGGCGCGCGGCCGTGGAGGCGTGTCAGCGCGAGTTCGGCGGGCTGGATATCCTGGTCAACAACGCCGGCATCTTCAACACCACCGGGCTCGAAGACACGACCGAAGAGCTGTGGGATACGGTGGTCAACATCAACCAGAAGGGCGTGTGGTTGGGCATGAAATACGCCGTGCCCGCGATGCGGCAGCGGGGCGGCGGTTCCATCGTCAACATTTCCTCGGTGGCGGGCCTTACCGGTTCGACCGGTTCGACGGCGTATCACGGCACCAAGGGCGCGGTGCGTTTGCTGACCAAGGCTGCGGCGGTGCAATACGGTCCGGAGAAGATCCGCGTCAACTCGGTCCATCCCGGAATTATCGCCACTCAGATGATCGACATCATTCCCCGGGAGATGCGCGAACGCTTCACCCAGGTCGTGCCGCTGCGGCGCGAAGGTACCGCCGAGGATGTAGCCCGGATGGTATTGTTCCTGGCCAGCGACGACTCCTCCTACGTAACCGGCGCAGAGTTCGTAGTCGACGGCGGCCTGACCGCGACCTGAGCGCGTTGGCCCTGCGCCGAACGCATCTTGTCCGGAGAAGACGATTACCCAAAATACGCGAACTTCAGAGCCGGTTGGGGAAAATTCTCTTTTCCGCAACCTGCCAGGGTGCGGACTGTGGCCGATCGCGAAACCGCTACAGATAGCCGGTCAGGCGGCGGCGGCGTAGTTCCTTGACCACCTGCTTGACGTCCTGTGTGCGCCCGCGGCTGACGACCAGCAGCGCGTCGGGCGTGTCGACCACAACCAGGTCCTCGACCCCCAGCAACACCATCAGGCGGCGCCCGTCGCCGCGCGCCAGCACCTGTTTGGAGTCCATCGCGACGACCGTGCCCGACAGGGCGTTGCCCGCGCCGTCGCGCAAGGTCTGCCACAAACCGTCCCAACTGCCGACGTCGTTCCAACTGAAGGCGGCGCGCACCGCCGCCACATTGCGGCTCTTTTCGATCACCTCGTAGTCGAAGGAATCGAACTTCAGCCCCTTGTATAGCTGCTCCCAGCCCTCGGCCTGACTGACCAGAGTAGGAAGCGCGGCCAGCAAACGCGGGCAATGGCGGGCCAGTTCCGACTCCAGCGTCGCGGTGCTCATCAGGAACATCCCCGCGTTCCACAAAAACTTTCCCGAGCGCAGCATCGAGCGCGCCGCAGTCAGCGCCGGCTTTTCCACGAACTTGCGCACCTTGAATCCACCTTGCAGCCGCGCACCGGTTTCCAGGTAACCATAACCGGTGTCGGGCCGCGTTGGGGGAACGCCGATAATCACGATCGAGCCGTCGGAGTTGCGCCGGGCAGCCAAACGCAAACCGGCCGCCATCGTGTGGCGGAAGGCGGCCGCGGGATGGATGTAATGGTCGGCCGGCACGACTGCGATCAGCCCCTCGCCCAGGCGCGACTTGATAATCGCGCACCCGTACGCGATCGCCACCGCGGTCCCGCGCCGCTCGGGCTCCAGCAGCAGATTGGCGCGCGGGATGCGGTCGCGGACGGCGCCGGCGAACACGTCTTCAAGCTCCGATGGAACCAGCACGAAGATGCGCTCGGGCGCGATCAGCGGCTGCATCCGGGCGATCGTGTCGTCGAGCAAACTGGTGCGGCCGTTGAGGCTGAACAGCGGTTTGGGACGTCCGGCACGGGCGGCCGGCCAAAAGCGCGCGCCGAAGCCACCGGCAATAATCAGCGCCGAGGATTGTTGACGCAACGCGCGGGTGGATAGTTCCTTCAAAGGCCCCCCAATTCCTTAAGCTTGGTTTCGAACAGGGCGCGGATTTCCGCCAGCGCCTGCTCATCCCTGGCCTCGAAGCGCAGCACCAGCGCGGGTTGGGTGTTGGAGGCGCGCACCAGCCCCCAGCCGTGCTCGAAGTTGACCCGCACGCCGTCGATCTCGGTGACCTTATAGCGCGCACGAAAATAATCGGCCAGTTTGGTCACTACCCGGAACTTCTCTTCATCCGGGCATTCGACGCGGATCTCGGGAGTCGCGCGGGTCTGCGGCAGGTCGCTCAGCAGTGCGCCAATCCCTCGCCCCTCGCGGTCGATTATTTCCAGCAGCCGGAACGACGCGTAGATTGCGTCGTCAAAGCCGCGATAGCGGTCGGCGAAGAACATGTGCCCGCTCATCTCGCCGGCCAGCGCGGCATGCTCCTCCTTGAGCTTGCTCTTAATCAGCGAATGGCCCGTCTTCCACATGATCGGCCGCCCGCCGTGGGCGCGGATGTCGTCGTACATGCGGCCTGAGCATTTGACGTCGCCGATAATCGTGGCGCCGGGCCGCTCCTTGAGAATCGCCCGTGAAAACAACACCATCAGCTCATCGCCCCACACAATCCTGCCGGTCTCGTCGATGGCGCCGATGCGGTCTGCGTCGCCATCATAGGCGATGCCCACGGCCGCGCCGCTTTGGCGCACCGCTCCGATCAGGTCGCGCATGTTGGCCTCGATGGTGGGGTCGGGATGATGGTTGGGAAAGCGGCCGTCCATATCGGTATACAACTCGACCGTATCCAGACCCAGCTCGCGCATCAACGGCGCCGCGACCGCGCCGCCGCAGCCGTTGCCCCCGTCCACCGCGACCTTGAAGGAGCGGCTGAAGCTGAAGCTGCGCCGGATGAAGTCGCTGTACTCGGGCAGGATCGGACGTGCGCTGAGCGTGCCGCGGGCGGCAGCGGTAAAATCGCGCCGCTCGATGATGCGGCGGATTTCCTGGATATCGTCGCCGTAGATGGTCGAGGGGCCTACTCCGAGTTTAAATCCGTTATACTCGGAGGCGTTATGGCTGCCGGTGATCATCACGCCGCCGTCCATGTTCCAGTGCAGCACCGAAAAATACAGCAGCGGGGTCGGCACCACACCGATGTCAACGGCGTCGATGCCGGCCGGAATCAGGCCTTCGAGCAGCAAATGAAACAGGCGGTCGGAAGACAGCCGGCAATCGCGGCCGACGGTGACGCTGCGCTTACCCGCCCGATGCAGCATGGTGGCGTACGCGCGGCCCAGGTCGATGACGAATTGGTCGTCGAAGTCTTCTTCGACCACGCCGCGGATGTCATATTCTCTGAAAACCTGCGGATTCATCGGACACAAAAAAGGACCTTGATAGTTGTGTTAGTCTGTTTGAGTCGGGCGGCGGGCGCAAGTCTTTATTATCCGCCGACGCGCGATCTCATATCAGCGCGCGGTCCCTGCGAAGCCGCGCGCCGCCGCTGCGGAGGTGGCGCATGAGCGCTCCCGGCAAACCGGTCGCCGTGGTGACGGGCGCCGGCCGCGGAATCGGGCAAGCGATCGCGGTGGAGCTGGCCCGCGGCGGCTACCGGCTGTGTCTGGCCGCGCGCACCCGCGAGCAACTGGAAGAAACCCGCGCAGCCAGCGGGCTTGCGCCCGTTGACTCTCTGATCGTGCTGTTGGATCTGGCAGAGGCGCCAGCGCCCGCGGCGCTAATCGAAACCGCACTCGCCCACTATGGGCGGCTCGATGTGTTGATCAACAACGCTGGATGGGCGCCGCCGCGCCGCGCGCTGGTCAAAATCAGCGAAGCCGAGCAGGATCGGATGCTGGCGGTAAACCTGCGCGCTCCGATTGCACTGACCCGCCTGGCAGCGGCGCACATGCTCAAGGCAGGCGGCGGCGCGATTATCAACGTCGCCTCCACGGCGGGCTTGCGCAGTCCGGCGATGGAATCGATTTACGCGGCGGCCAAGGCCGGACTGATCGCATTCAGCCGGTCCTGCTTCAGCGAATTGCGCGAGGGCGCGGTGCGCGTGTCGGTCGTAATTCCCGGTCTGGTCGACACCGGGTTGATTCCCCCAAACAAGCATCTGGATCGCGCGCTGATGCTGAAGCCGGCCGCCGTTGCCCATGCCGTGCACCAGATCCTGACCGCCCCGCCCGGCGCCTGTCCAGCCGAGATAGTGATCGAGCCGGCGCGCAATCCGGAGCGCTCGCGATGAGGCTGCAATTGCCGCTCACCCTGTCTGACCGAACCTTTGCGCGGCGCGCGAACTGGCGTGAGCAGAAGTTCTCGCGCACTGCAAACGGCGAGGCGGCCGAATCGGTAGGACAGGCGTCCTTCCCGGTCGATGAGGCGCGAGCATTTGCTGCTCGCGCCACCGTTGTTTTCCGAGGCTGGCGCGAGCAAGTATGCATTGATGGCGGCCAGGGAGGCCCGCCACTCTATTTATTTTTCCGGCCGCGCTTGCCGCGCGATTTCCACCTTCCGGTTCAATCGGTCGTGGTAGGTCGCTGAGCGCTGATGTTCACCTTAAGATTGGCGCTGACCCTGCTGATCGCGGCGCTGGCGGCGGCCTTGATCGCGCCATTAATCGCGCCAATCGTCGCATCGGCCGGCTTTCACTTCCCGTTTCCCCGCATTTTCGACCGCGTCGTGATGGTCACCCTGGCGATCGCAATTTGGCGCGAGCGCCATGAATTGGGTCTGGCGCGGCGGCTGCAAGCCGGATTCGCCCAGCCGCTGGCCCACCTGGACGACGCCGCGGCCGGGCTGCTCCTGGGCGCCGCCGCGATCGGCGTGTTGTGGGTTGTGGCGTGGCTGAATGCTCCCACGGGCAGCCGCGCCCAAGGGGTCGCGTTGTTGATGGCACTGGCGGGCAACATCGCGGCCGCGCTGACCATCGCGATAATCGAGGAAGGATTCTTCCGCGCCTTTTTGCTCCACGGAATGGCCCAAGATCTTGGCTGGTGCGGCGGGCTGATCGGCAGCTCGGCGATCTACGCCGCGGCGCATTTAGTGAGATCGCCGGCGCGTTTTGAGCTGCGCGGCATCCATCCGTTGGCCGGACTCCACAATCTGTCGGCCAGCCTCGCTCAACTATGCCATCCGATTTCTGCCGCGCCTGGCCTCTTTGGTCTGTTCCTGCTCGGCCTGCTGCTGGGCATCGGTTTGGTGAGAACCGGCCGAGTGTATTTCTCCGTCGGCCTTCATACGAGCGTGATCCTGGGTGCCAAGACCTGGCACAAATTCGCCCCGGGAGCGCAATCCGCACCGCCGTGGCTGGCCGGCTACGGCCGTCCCCCTATAATCAGCGGCGCGGTCGCCTGGCTGGTTACCCTAGCGCTGCTGGTGGTGGTTGACCGGCTCACGCGCGGCGCCAACGCCCCTGACCGCACTCGACACGCATAACAAATGCAGCTTCAAGGGGAATTTAACCCGACGAGTCTGCGTTATTTCGAGGCACAAATCATGGCTCGGTTAGGAGCAACCTCGCAGCGCAGTGAGGGCCTTCGGGCGAAGGCTCTGCTGCGGACTGCCTTCGCCCGACGCCGGGTTGTTTAGGGCAATTGTTTTGCAAGTTTGCCGTCGCGATTGTAGAACTTCAGCACCGGTCGTCCGTCGTGTTCGACATCGAGCGCCGCGCGTAAGGTGGAGTGATGGTCGAACAGCGACAAACCCGAAACCCCTCCCGTTGAGTGGAGCGAAACAGTGGCGCCGCCGTGATCGTACAGCGTCATGGTCGCGCCGCCTGCGCTTCCAGCTATATCGGCCAGGCGGGTACCCGAGGCGTCAACCAGATAGAAGCTCTCGGCCGTAACCGACTTGGCGGTCTCCGCAGCGACGGGAGACGGCGACAAGAATCTTGTTGACAGAACTCCTCCTAACAATCCCGCCAATAGAGCCGACGCGAAGCTAAGTAACCGATCTTTACGCATTTTGTCCTCCTGTAAAGAACTGTTGATTAATGTGCATTTCGCATATTGCATGCCATATTCGTGCGTCGGCGGCTAAAAACATCAGAGACAAATTTCACGCTGCCGGCACGATGATTGCGTCAAACTGCAACGAGGTCGAATCGGATGGCGCACAAGAAGCCGGAAGTGCCGCCGGATTTACCGGCGCCCCTTCGAACCGAGACCCTCGCGAAGGGCGGGTGGGTAGACCGGGATTTCGCCGCACGATGGCTGGTGGAGCACTGGAGCGACCGAACCTGCCCGGCCTGCCATCAAAACAATTGGGGAATGCTGGAAGAGCTCGTGCAGTTGCCGGTCGGCCCCCGGGTCCCGGTCGCGCCGCAGGAGTATCCTTGCATTCTGGTTACGTGCAGGAACTGCGGATACCTGATGATTTTCAGCGCGATGCGGATGGGGATCGTGCCGTCAAACGTGTATTTGGTCTCAAGAGATCAGATGCGTCAGGTCGCCACTACCTCGGCGGCGGCGGCGCTTTGGCGGGTGATCGCTGCGGCTTCGGCGGGCCTGGGAATCGGCTTTTTGGCCAGCGGCGTCATGAGCAGTAAGCCGTTGTACACCGAGCGCACCGTGCTGTTCCAAATCCTGCCTGCCGGTTTACTGATTTTGTTCGCTATCTCGCTGCTGGCGATATTGCTGGAGCGCCGCCGCCGCCGGGCACTGTTGGCCGGTATTGAGGAGGAGTCAAGGATCCCGACCGAATCCCGGATCGAGCCCGCGGAGATGAGCCTGGAGTGAGGTAACTCCTGATGGCTCAGTCGTAGATCTTCGGGGCGCCGCGCGGGCGTGTGCGGTAGCGGCGATGGGTCCACAGGAACTGCTCGGGATAAGTGCGTACCATGCGCTCGATCGCGGCGACGAAACGGCGCGTATTCTCCAGCAGGTCGGCTTCCACGTCGGCAGTGCGCTGCACATCCAACTCGCCCTGGATGACGATGCGATGAGTGCGGTGGTTGGGGTCGCGGACGATGAAGACCGGCACCACTGCCGCCCCCGACATCCGCGCCAGCCGCGCCAGACCGCTGCTGGTGGCGGCAAGCTCGCCGAAAAACGGTACGAACAGCGCTTCGCTGCGTTTGGCGTTCTGATCGAAGGGGATGCCGACCATTTCACCGTCGCGCAACGCGCGCAGCACGGCGCGCGCCGCGGCGTGCTTGCGGATGATCTCCACGCCGGCGCGCTCGCGAATGAACGTCATCAGCGCGTCGGCGGGTAAAAAGCGTTGCGTGTGATGCACTAGGCTTATCTGATAGCCATTCATGGCGTGAGCCGCGGGCAGCAGCTCGAAGTTGCCGAAGTGGGCGGTCAGGACCAGGATGCCGCGCCCGGGAGTGCGGCGCACGCACTCCTCCCACTGCTCGAAGCCTTCGTAGCGCACCTTGCGCACCAGGCGGCGGTAAAAAAAACCACCCAGGCGGACGTATTCGGCGCCGCTGCGTCCGAGGTTCACATACGAGCCGCGCAGGATGCGCAAGCGTGCCTGCGGGGTGAGGTCGGGAAAGGCTATTTCGAGGTTGCGCAGCCCGATCTTGACGTGGCGCTTGTCCAGATGAAAACCGAGCAGGCCGGCCAGTATACCCAACCGATAGAGCACGAAATCGGGCAGCAGGCTCAGCAGGTGGACCAGCCCCACCATCGCCACCAGCAGACACCTGCCCACAGGACCCAGCTTAAGGTGGGAACGCCGTTGGGGTCGCTTGAGTTTGAGCGCGACAGGCGGTGCAGCCGAGGCGCCGCGGTTGGCTGCCGGCGGGGGCGCGACGTCGTTGGGGAGCAGGCTGCCGGTGGCTTTCACAGCAGCGAGATGTCGCCCAGGCGTTCGCGTTTGGGAGCCTTGGGAATCACCACGATCCCCGAGTCGGTGATGAAAAACCGCCGCCGGTCCCGGTCCAGGTCATAACCGATCTCGTCGCCCTCCGGGATGTAGACGTTTTTGTCGATAATCGCCCGGCGAATTCGGGCATGCCGCCCCACTTCCACATAGTCCATCAGGATCGAATCGTCCACCTCACTGTAGGAATGAACAAACACCGAGCGTCCCAACACCGAGTTGCGCACCGTCCCGCCGGAGATGATGGAACCCTCGGAGATCACCGAATGCAAAGCCTGGCCGCGCCGCCCGTTTTCGGCAAACACGAACTTGGCGGGCGGCTGATTGTAGTAGGCGGTGCGCAACGGCCAATTGGGATTGTACAAGTTCAGATGGGGCCGCGCGTCGCGCAGGTCCAGGTTGGCCTCATAATACGCGTCCAGCGTCCCCACGTCGCGCCAATAGCTGAGGTTCTGCTCCGAATCGCCGCGAATACGGTTGGTCATGAAATTGTAGGCGTAGACTGGCACGCGCTCGATAAGGGCGGGAATCAGATCCTGGCCGAAGTCGTGATGACTATCGGAACGCTGCGCATCCTCCACCAGCGCCGCCCGCAGTACCTGCGGATCGAACAAGTAGTTGCCCATCGACGCCAAACAGCGGCCCGGCGCCCCGGGCATCGATTCGGCACGCTCGGGTTTTTCGCGGAAGGCCGTAATGCGCATCCCGGAGTCGATCTCGACCACGCCGAAATTGCGTGCCTCCTCCACCGGCACCGGCAGCGTGGCGACAGTTACCGCGGCCTTGTGCTCGACGTGGAACTCAATCATCTGCTGGATATCCATCCGGTAGATGTGATCGGCACCAAAGACTGCCACCAGTTCGGGCTTGGCGTCATCGAGCAGATTGAGGTTTTGAAATATGGCGTCCGCCGTGCCCTGATACCAGGTCTCTCCCATGCGCATCTGGGCCGGCACCGGAGTAATGAAATGGCTGGGCAGCAAACCACCGAACTGCCATCCGTCCTTCAGATGCTCGATCAGCGACTGCGAGCGCCATTGGACCAGAACGTAGATCGAATAGATGCCGGAATTGACCAGGTTAGATAAGACGAAGTCGATTATCCGGTACTTGCCTCCGAAGGGCACGGCTGGTTTTGCCCGATCCCGAGTCAGGGGGTGTAGCCGGGTCCCCTGACCTCCAGCCATGACGAGTGCGAGGGTTCTCATTTTCGAGATTTGGTGTTGCCTTTAGCATTCAACCAAAGGTTCGGCTCGGTCAGCAAGAGTGCAAAAGCCGGGTCGGCGAACGGCCTGCATCAAAATCTTTGCACCAGGTGGAGCGAATTTTCCAGCAAATTGGGGTCGAGGCACTGGTTTCGCCCTTTGTTCGTATGATATTCTACCCACATTCGCTCAAAGAATTGGCATTATCTGTGCAGCCGGATTCGGCACGTGAGTTGCTTGAAACATTTGCGCGTGTCCATCGTCTAAATATGGGCAAAGGGGAACGAAACGGATCTTCGTGCAGTTCTCCGGAAGAGAGGCAGACCAATGCAACGACGCAACGAGAATCTTGCAAGCCCTGGAGTCGTCTACCGAACCACCTGTGAAAACCCAGGATGCGGCCATACGTTCGACCTGCGGATCACCGCCAAAGAGGCCGGTCTGTTGGGTGGCACGATGGCCTGCCCGCGATGCCGCCGCCACGGCGGGATGCTCAAGCGTTTGGGTAGGTTGGACGACCGGCTGTTTGTAGCCAAACTGGTTTACAGGACGATTGGCACCGGCACCAGCGCTCCCGGCGAGGAGGGGGACCTGCTGAGCGATATCAGATAACATGCGGAATGCCGCCTCCGCGTCCACGATGCACGGTCTCCGTTGTGGGGACCGTGCATCATTTTTTTTTGCGGCCGGCCACAGCGCTCAAACCCCTGCAAGGGGTTGAATGACAACACCTTCTAGCCCCTGGATACTGGGCCGCTCCAGCAACCGCTTCATCCAGCCGTCAACGTTGCTGCGTCCGGCGCCCGGTTCGATGCCAAGTTCCTTGAGGACCAGCAGCCGGGGCACGAAGCCGATATCCGCCACCGAGAAATCTCCGGCTAAAAAGTGCTGGCCCTGCAGCTCGCGATTGACGTATTCCAGGACCCGCTCGACACTTTGGCGCAGGCGCTGCACGCGATTTGGATCGCGTTCGGCCTCGGCCTTGGCCATCTCGGCCATCAGTTGACCGACCTGGGGGGTAAAAGAGTTGTCGGCAAAATCCTCGAACAGGCGCGCCCTGGCCCGCAACGAACTGAACTCGATGCGCGGCAGGACCGGGGGGTCGGGGTATTCATCGTCGAGGTATTCGTTGATGATGGTGGAGTCGTAGACCACGGTATCTTCGTCAACCAGCACCGGGACGCGACCGTAAGGATTAAGCCGCAGGAACTCCGGGCGGCGATGCTCTCCCTTGGTAATATCCACCTGGGCCAACTCGTAGCTAAGGCTCTTTTCGGCCAGCACGATGCGAACCTTCTGGCCGAAGGGACAGGGAAGAAAGTCGTAGAGTTTAATCATGTCGGCGGCCGCCTTACTCAGCCGCTACTTTAAGCTTGAGGCTGGCTTCAACGTCGGCGTCGATCCGCACCGGGACCGCAAATTCGCCCAGCTCCTTGATGGGTTCGGCCAGTAAAATCCGCCGCCGGTCGATACTGATCCCTCGGGCCGCCAGCGCCCGCTCGATATCGAGATTGGTGACCGAGCCGAACAGCTTGCCCGCCTCGCCGGCGCGTGCGGCGATCTCGAGGGTCAGTTGCTCGAGGCGGTCCTTGACCTTGAGCGCTTCGGCGCGCTTGGCCTCGCGCCGCGCCAGAGCCAGGCGCTTTTCATGCTCGAAAGCGCGCAGGTTGTTGGGATTGGCTTCCACGGCCAGGTTGCGCGGCAGCAGGAAGTTGCGGGCGTAACCGGGACGCACTCGCACCACATCTCCTGGCCGCCCAAGGTTGGGGACATCGTCGCGCAAAATCACTTGCATCATCGCCATTCCACAATCTCCGTTAAAAGAAGTCGTCAATGCTACCCGCCGCCTGGCTGGGCGGTTTGAGCCGGCGAAAGTCGATCCACAGGTCGAAGACGCCCGCAAGGCAGACCAAGGCCGCCAGCAGCGGCTGCAGCAGC
Organism: Pseudomonadota bacterium; assembly: GCA_021325025.1. Taxonomy (GTDB): domain Bacteria; phylum Desulfobacterota; class Binatia; order Binatales; family Binataceae; genus JAJPJA01. The sequence goes on from JAJPHZ010000035.1 coordinate 140,321, forward strand.
GCGATCAGATAGACGGTGCCGCGGACGATCCGCGGCATCGCCAGCATCTGTAAGTAGTACGCCATAATGGCCAGACCTTGGCAAAAATAAATCGCCGCTACCACCACGAAGCCGTTGGCCGCTGCCACCCGCACCGCCGCCAGCGGGATGAACATCCCAAACCCCGACGCCAGCAGCAGCCAGATCAGCCACTCCGGCGTCCGCCAGGTCACCAGCGCGCCGAACAACTGATATCCCAGCTTCTCCTTGCCCAGCCATCGCGCCACCAGCCCCAGGTTGAGCAGCACCGTCAGCCCCGCCACCATCGCGCCCAACGCCGGCGCCATCTGCGCTGTTACTGCGAGCACCTGGTCGCTGATCTCGGCGCTCTCGGCCTTGCTGATTCCCAACTTTTCATAGAGGCCCGCCGAGTTGCTCATCGCTACGGCTATCGCGTCGTGAAGATGCCTGGCCAGTGCCGCAGGCGAACCCGCCCACACCACCAATGCGACGGTTGCCGCCGTCAGCATCCCGGCGCCGGCACAGACCACAATCCATTCAAACCGCCATTGCCGGCGCAACATCGCCGCAATCAGAATCGTACCCAGCCCGAGGCTGAGCGCGAAGCCCAGTCCTTGGACCGGTCCGGCCACCAGAACCACCAACGCCAGGGTGATCGCCGAGGCCGCGGCGATTCGCGGCCACGATCGCGCCGTACCCAGTCCATAGATCAACAACGGCGCCGGCGCACACAGCATCGCGGGCGCGCCCAGAACGGGCACCACGCCACCGGCCAGAAACAGAGCCGCGGCCGTAACGGCGGCGCGAATCAGGTCCAATGCCTGCTTCAACCGCACTGCCCCGCTCTCAGGCTCCCAGGGTCGAAAAGGGCAACAGCGCCAGGATGCGGGCCCGTTTGATCGCGACGGTCAGCGCGCGCTGATGCTTGGCACAGTTGCCGGTGACGCGGCTGGGCACAATCTTTCCACCCTCGGTGATAAAAGTGCCCAGTGTGCGCACATCCTTGTAGTCCACTTTCAGGGTTTTGTCGGCACAAAAACGGCACACCTTGCGCCGCCCGCCGGGGCGCCGCCGTATCGCGCGCTCGCCCGGCCGTCCTTCCATCCCGGTCCGATCGCCTTCGGCGCGGGCAGTTGTGCGCGGACGCTGCTGAGCGGCGCGCTGAACTTCTTCCGGATTTTCGTTCTCAGCCATCTCCAGGACCTTTGCGGGGAATATCCCTAAACTCAAATCTGCCGGGCCCACCCGGTAGCGCGGCGGAGGCGCTGCCCGGCTGTTCAGTTACGATTTCGGTTGCGCTGACCTCGATTTGCGGGCGGGCTATGCCCGCCGTGCCGGCACGCCGCTGCACCCTGAGCGTTCCGCACGCGCGAATGCACTGACCGGCGTCGATCGCTCGCGCCAGGCCGTGCACCGCCTGGTTAACCATTACCACATCGAGCAACAGTTGCTCGGGCGGTTCGCCGCAATCGACGGTCAGGCGCAGCACAGCGCGCCCGCCGGGAGTCACAGCCACCATCGGCGGCTTGACCACCGTGCCGCTGAGCTCAATTCTGGTCCGCCCCATCTCCGGCTTCCGTCGGCGCGGGGGAGGCTTCACCATCGGAGGTTTGTGTCTGGGGCTCGGGCGATGTCTCCGGATTTTGCGCCGCTTCTGCGGCTTGCTCGCCGCCCGCCGCCTCGGCAGGCGCTTCGGCAGCGCTACGGGCTTCGGCCAGGCGGCGCTGGCGCGCTTCGACCTCGCTGCGCAGTTTGGCCGGATCGGCTTCCTCCTCGACCATCACCGACAGATGGCGCAGCGACTCGTCCATCAGCTTCAGGTTGCGCTCGACCTCGTTCATTACGGCGCTGTCGCCGACGTAGTCCAGCCGCACGTAATAGCCGCGCCGCTCGCGCCTGATTCGATAGGCGAGGTCACGCATGCCCCACTCGTCGGTCTCAATCAGTTCACCGCCGCCGTTGGCGACGATGTCGCCAACGCGCTTGAGGGATTGTTTTATCTGGCTTTCCCCGAGATCGGGGCGCAGGATGAAAATCGTTTCGTAACGCCGCACAAATCCTCCTTGTGGATCGAAAACTACGAGCCCCCACAGGGGGCAAGGAGTATAACCGAGCTAGAGTAACACGCCGCCCGAAGGCTCTCAACCTGGGCTGGTCACTAGCCGGCGTCCGGCTGTCATTGTACCTGGCGTGCGCGGACGAAGCTGCATTCGACGGCGAGCTTTCGGGCGCCCAATCAGGCAACGGCAAAGTCGCGCCGGTAGACGATGAAGTTGCTGGAGATGCGCCCGCCCAGTTTCTGCGCGGTCCGTCGCGACGGCCAGTTTTCGTCCAGCACCAGAGTATAGCCGGCGTATTTCATCCGCTGCCGCGCCATCGCGATGAACGACCGCGCTGCCATCCCCAGATTGACCCCTCTGCCGCGCCATTCCTGGATTACGCCGATGTTGATCAGCGCGCCGCGCGTGCCCCCGCCGCGCGACGGATCGAGCCGCACCCCAGGGCGGACGCGGGCCAGTCTGGGGCTGAAGTCGGGCACCGCGAACACCGACCCAACCACCTGGCCATCGGCCACCGCCAAGGTCGACAGGTCGGCGACCTCGGTACGCGCCAGCCCGGAAAGCATCGGGCGTACCTCTTCGCGGGTGATGGGGTTCCATCCCCAATGGTGCGCGAAGGCCGCGTTGGTGACATCGGTCCACGCGTCCACCGCGTCCATGAAGCCGTGCTCGCGCCAGGTACGAATCCGCACGCCGTTGCGGGCGGCGTGGTCGATCATGGCCGGATAGCTGGCCAGAGTCTGGGGAGTCAACTCGATAGTGAAATCGGTCATCCCCTTTTCGGTAACAAAGGCGGCTTCTTTGAAATAGGTGTGGTAATACTCGGGGCTGTTGCGCAAAAGAAATGGCGGCAAGCCACCGTAGTTGTCGATCGCATAAGGATAGTCAAGAAAGGCGGCAAAACCGCTGCGTGCCGCCGCCATACCGCGCTGGTGCAGCCACTGCGACGCCTCGTCGAGCATCGCGACCGTCGCTTCGCCCTCGCCCGCCAAGGCCTCGAAGTGGATGAGCTGTCCAATGCGCTCGTTCCAATGCTGGTTGTACCTGAAATTGACCACCGCGGTAACCCGCGCCACCAGGCGGCCGGCGCGGCGGGCCGCAAACGGCATCATGGCCAGATGAGCGGCGATTGGAGCGCGTCCCGAAAGCAGGTCGATTTCGTTCTGAATGTCGGGCGGCCACCAGGCGTCACGCTCGCCGTAGACCTCGAACGGGAGCATCGCGAACTCGGTAATTGCGTCGCGGCTGGTAACCGCTTCTATGCTGATGCCGTTGGCGCCCATCGCAGCTGCTCCGGCCGAACCGTCATCGCCTCGGAATCGGCCACCTATCCGGCACTATAAGCGTTTTGCAGCGAAAAGCCATCAGCGAACAGGTGTCGGTTCGATGTGGAAGAACCCCGCGCTTTGAGAAGCCAGAAAGATAGCCAGTCCCGACAGCCATGCCCGCCGTCGATGCGCGAACCGGTGCTCGCACCGCTTCATTTTTTGCGGCGGCGTATGTTCGCGCGTCGCTGACAAGGAGGGGCGCCTGTGCCGCTAATCCCCCGGCCACTCCATCGCTTCGGATCAGCACGGGCTTTCAGCTTTGCAGGCGCTTCATTGCACTATTTTCTCGGCGATTTCATATACCGCTCGGCAGCGGCGGCCAGGCGTTCGTAAAACGGTTTGCCGAAGGCGGTTTCGATTGCGCTGCGGCATTCGACGTACATCGGAGCGCCGGCCTGTTTGAGCAGGCAGGGCAGCTTGAGCGATTCCTTGGGATTGGCGAACATCCGCTCGACTTCCTCGGAGGTCGCAGTCAGCAGGATGTCACCGTTTTCGAAGCGGAACACGACCAGTGGAAACAGGATGCAGGTGATTGGCTTGATTGACTCGATGGGCCATCCCTTCTCCAGCGCCAGCGAATGTAGTCCGCACCACAGCTGGCCCGCCGCGTCGCGATAGGAGAACACGCAGCGGTTGTCCTCCTTGCGCAACTCGATTGTGTTGCGATCGTCGAAGAAGGTGGCGATGTCACGATCGGGGGCGACGCGCGTCGGATCCTTGCGGCTTAAAAACTCCACCACCTCGGCGCCACGCGCCGCGATCCGGTCGCGCTCCTTGAGCGTCAGTTCGACGTAATATTCCTCGCAGCACGATTCAACGCCGGCCGGCCGATCCACCATCGCGCAGGTCTTGCTGTCGCAGCGAAAGCGGCTGGCAAACAGCGCGCGCGCATCCACCATCACCCCGCCGACGTCGACCAATTCGCCGCGCTGCTTAAGCCCGCTGACATAGCGGCGCCAGGGCTGCTCTTCGTAATCGCGCAGCCACTCGATGAGAGCGGGGTTGGTTTCGATACGATCGCTCATGGCGCAATCCACCGGCCGAAGTTGAGTTGCGGCGAATTTAGCATGCCGCATCGGCAGGGCTAAGCATCGGCCCGCAACTCGATCCACAGGCGATGCGGCTGCGGTCAGCCGCGGCTGGCAGCGGATTCGAACAGCGGCAACTGGCGCTCGCGGCCGCGTTCGGGAACCTCGACGGGATATTTGCCGGTGAAGCAGGCGTCGCAGAAACCGGCCGATTGATGGCCGTCAAAGGAGTACAGCCCTTCCCAACTCAGGTAGCCCAGCGAATCGGCGCCGATGAAGCGGCGGATTTCCTCGATCGATTGATGCGAAGCGAGCAGCTCCTCGCGGGTGGGCGTGTCGATACCGTAAAAGCACGAATGGGTGGTGGGCGGCGCGGCAATCCGCATGTGGATCTCGCGTGCGCCCGCCTGGCGCAGCATCGGGATTACCTTCCTCAGCGTGGTGCCGCGCACCAGCGAATCCTCCACCAGCACGACGCGCCGGCCCTCGAGCACCGCCGGCACGGGATTGAACTTGATCTTGACCCCGAAATGGCGAATCGCCTGCGCCGGCTCGATAAAGGTGCGGCCCACGTAATGGCTGCGGATCAGGCCGAATTCAAACGGCAGGCCCGCTTCCTCGGCATAGCCCAGCGCGGCCGGGACACCCGAGTCTGGCACCGGGACGACCACGTCGGCAGCGGCGGGACATTCCCGCGCCAGCGCGCGCCCCTGCTGCTTGCGCACCTGATAGACGTTGCGGCCGAAGACGGTGGAATCGGGGCGCGAGAAGTAGACGTACTCGAAGATGCAGCGCCGGGTGGGCATCGCCGCAAACGGCCGGAGCGAACGAAGCCCGGACTCCTCGATGATGACGACTTCGCCCGGCTCGACCTCGCGCAGGTAATCCGCCCGCACCAGATCGAGTGCGCAGGTTTCGGAAGCCACCACCGTGGCGTTCTTCAGTTTGCCCAGCACCAGGGGACGAAAGCCGAACGGGTCGCGCGCCGCGATCATCTGGCGCTCGGTCAGAAACAACAGCGAGTAGGCGCCGCGAATTTGCGACAGCGCATCCACGATGCCGTCGAGCAGGGTGGTCGCGCGCGAGGCCGCCACCAGATGGATGATCACTTCGCTGTCGGAGGAGGACTGGAAGATGGCGCCGCTGCGCTCCAGGCGCTCGCGCAGCTCCGCGAAGTTGACCAGGTTGCCGTTGTGCGCCACGGCCAGTCCGCCCCGCGCGTACTCGACCACCAGCGGCTGGCAGTTCTTGAGCGTGGTCGAGCCGGTGGTGGAATAACGGTTGTGGCCGATGGCCAGGGTGCCTTCCAGGCGCTGGATCACCTCGCTGTTGAAGATGTCCGCCACCAGGCCCATCCCGCGATGGCTGATCAGGGTCTTGCCGTTGGAGGAAACGATTCCGGCCGACTCCTGCCCGCGATGCTGCAAACCGTAGAGTCCCAGATAGACCAGGTTGGCGGCCTCGGGATGGCCGAATACGCCGAAGACGCCGCATTCCTCGTGGAAGCCATCGAGTTTTGATTCTTCAATATCGATTTCGGCCGCAAGCTCGCTTGGCGACAAACTAGCCATGCCCCTGGATCCTCCCGGGCAACGCCTGTTCGTAGATGGTCCTCAACTCGGCCACCTCGATCGCGATATCCGAATCGATCCTCAACACCGGATCGCTTGTCACCGTTCCAATCCTGCGGCATCCCAGGCCGCGTCCGGTGGCCATCTGCACGACCCTGGCCGCGGCGTCGGAAGGCGTCGAGAGGATGACGCTGGAAGCGCCTTCGCCGAACAGGTTGACCACCGTGTCCAGCTCCGGGGTGCCAACTTCGACCGACGCTCCGAACTTGCCCGCTTCGTTGAAGCAGCATTCGGCAAGCGCCACCGCCAGTCCGCCGTCAGACACGTCATGGGCCGAGTTTATCAGCCCTTTCTCCGCGAGCGTAACCAGCAGGTCGATCAGCTCGCGTTCCTTGTGTAAATCAATCGCGCCCAGCCGGTTGCCCCCACCAAACAGGGCGTCGTATTCACTGGCCGCCAGCGCCGGGGCTGAAGTGCGAAGCAGCAGGATTGCATCGCCGGGACGGCGGAAGAACTGGCTGCGGCAATAGTCGAGGTCGGCGAGCATGCCGACCATCGCCAGGGTCGGCGTCGGCGGAATCGCGCGTCCCTGGGTTTCATTATAAAAGCTGACGTTGCCGCTTACCACCGGCGTCTCCAGCGCCAGTGCCGCGTCGCGGATGCCGTCGACGCCGCGTGCGAACTGCCACATGATTTCGGGCCGCTCGGGATTGCCGTAGTTGAGGCAATCGGTAATCCCGATCGGACGGGCGCCGACGCAGGCCACATTGCGCGCAGCCTCCAGCGTCACCGCCATCGCGCCAAGGTACGGATCGAGCGCACAGGCGCGCGGATTGGAATCCACCGCCAGGGCCAGCGCGCGGCGCGTGCCCTTGATGCGCAGTACCGCGGCGTCGCCGCCCGGTTCCATCACCGTGTTGCTCTGCACGATCGAATCATACTGCCGGTAGACCCATCGCTTGGAACCGACGTTGGGTGAATCGAGCAAACGGCGCAAGGCTTCGGCAGGCGCCGGACGTTCGCGCACCACACGGACGGGCGGCGTGCAAGCGGCAGCCCGGGCCATGGGCCGCTCGTATGCCGGTGCTTGCTCGGCCAGCGCGGCGACGGGGATGTCGGCGACCAGCAGCCCGCGCCAGCTCACGCGCCATCGGCAGTCGCCGGTGATGCGCCCGATCACGACCGCATGCAGGTCCCATTTCTCGAACACCGCCTGCAATTCGTGCTCGCGCCCGGCCTGCGCGACAATCAGCATCCGCTCCTGCGATTCGGACAGCAGCATCTCGTACGGGGTCAGATTGGGCTCGCGCAGCGGAACCTGATCCAGGTTGATTTCGATGCCGAGTTTGCCGCGTGCCGCCATCTCGGCGGACGACGAGGTCAGCCCGGCCGCACCCATGTCCTGCAGCGCCACCACCGCGCCGGTTTTTATCGCTTCCAGGCAGGCCTCGATAAGGAGCTTTTCGGTGAAAGGATCGCCGACCTGGACGGTCGGACGCTTGTGCGCGCTGCTTGCGTCGAACTCGGCCGACGCCAACAGACTGGCGCCGTGAATCCCGTCGCGTCCGGTGGCTGAACCGACGTACAGCACGGGATTGCCCATTCCCTGGGCGCGCGCGCTCTGCAGTTCGCCCTTGCGCGCCAATCCCAGGCAGAACGCGTTGACCAGGATGTTGTCGTCGTAGGCGGCGTCGAACATCACCTCGCCGCCAACCGTCGGCACGCCGACGCAATTGCCATAGCCGCCGATTCCGCCGACCACGCCGCTTAGCAGATAGCGCGTGCGGGCGTTGTCGAAGGAGCCGAACTTCAGCGAGTTGAGGCTGGCCACCGGCCGCGCGCCCATCGCAAAGATATCGCGCAGAATACCGCCCACGCCGGTGGCCGCGCCCTGGTAGGGTTCGACGAAGGAAGGGTGGTTGTGGCTTTCGATTTTGAACACCGCCAGCCATCCGTCGCCGACGTCCAGCGCACCGGCGTTCTCACCCGGTCCCCCCACCACCAGGCGGCCCTTGTTGGGCAGCCGTGCCAGATGGCGGCGCGAGGACTTGTAGGAGCAATGCTCGGACCACATCACGGAGAACACGCCCAACTCGGTGAAGGTCGGCGTGCGGCCCAGATGGTTGCGGATGAGACGGAATTCATCCTCGCTCAGGCCATGGGCGAGCGCCTGCGCGAGGTTGACCTCGGGCTCGCCGGGCAGCGCAACCGGGTTGTGGCTCATGCGAAACTCTGGATGATGGAGCGGAAGATTTTGAGCCCGCCTTCGCCGCCCAGCATCGGCTCCACGGCATGCTCGGGATGCGGCATCAGGCCGAAGACGTTGAAGCTCTCGTTGGCGACGCCGGCGATCGAATGCATCGAGCCGTTGGGGTTGGCGGCCTCAGTCGCCCGGCCGCTGGAATCGACGTAGCGCACCAGCACCTGGCCGCGGTCCTCGATCCGGCGCAGTTCGTCCTCGGACGCGACGTACAGTCCCTCGCCATGCTTGATCGGCAAGCGCAGTAATTCGTGCGGCGCCGCGGCGCGGGTAAAGGGCGTGTGCGTGTTCTCGACCCGCACCGTGACGCGTTCGCAGATAAATGACAGCGAGCGATTGCGCGTCAGCGCTCCCGGCAGCAGACGCGCTTCGCACAGGATCTGAAAGCCGTTGCAGATCCCCAGCACCAGGCCACCGCGGCGGGCAAAGCTCACCACGCTTTCCATGATCGGCGAAAAGCGCGCCATCGCACCGCAACGCAGATAGTCGCCGTAGCTGAAGCCGCCGGGCAGAACCACGCAGTCGGCGTTTTTCAGGTCGCGCTCCTTATGCCAGAGCAGCTCGGCGTCCTGCTCCAACACGTCGCGCAGCGCGTAGAGCGTGTCGCGATCGTCGAGCGAGCCCGGAAAGCTGACCACGCCCCACTTCACGCGTCCTCAACCTCGAAGCGGTAATCCTCGATCACGGTGTTGGCCAGCAACTGCTCGCACATCCGCCTAACCTCGGCCGAGGCCTGCGCCGGGGAAGCGGCGGCCACTTCCAGTTCGATATATTTGCCCATCCGGACCGGGCCAACATCGTTGAACCCCAGACTCTTGAGCGAGGCCTCGATGGCGCGTCCCTGCGGATCCAGAACGCCGCGCCTGGGCGTGATATAAACCTTAACCCGCAACGTTCGCCCCTCAGTGCGACACACGCCTGAGCATTTCCTGGTAGGCCTCTTCCACACCGCCCAGGTCGCGGCGGAAGCGGTCCTTGTCCAGCTTCTGACGGGTCGCCTTGTCCCAGAACCGGCAGGTATCGGGGCAGATTTCGTCGCCCAGCAAAATACGCCCGTGATGGCGGCCGAACTCCAGCTTGAAGTCGACCAGCAGCACACCGCGCTCATCGAGGAAGCGGCTCAGCACCTCGTTGACCCGCAGCGCCATCGACTTGATCTGATCCAGCTCCCCCTGCGTGGCCCATCCGAAGGCCAGCGCATGCTCGGGCAGAATCAGCGGGTCGTCGAGAGGATCAGACTTGTAATAGTACTCGACGATCGGAAAGGGCAGGTTCTCGCCTTCCTCGCGCCCCAGCCGTTTGGCCATCGAGCCGGCCACGATATTGCGCACCACGGTTTCGACCGGCACGATCTCAAGCCGCCTGCACAGCATATCGCGTTCGTTGAGCCGGCGGACAAAGTGGGTGGGGATGCCGTTGCGCTCCAGCAGGGTGAAGAACAGCTCCGACATCTCGTTGTTGATCACGCCCTTGTGCTCGATTGTGCCGCGCTTTTTGGCGTTGAACGCGGTGGCGTCGTCCTTGAAATAGGCGATTACCAGGTCGGGATCGGCGGTCGAGTAAAGCTTCTTCGCCTTGCCCTCGTAAAACATCTCAAGCTTGGTGGGTGTTTGCTCCATGGGTAACCTCCGTGGCCACACCGGATGTGAAGCGTCGCGCCCTCGATGCCGTAGCCCAAGCGGTCCGCCGAGAACGCGGGTGAAAACTGTCTTTTCATAGCCAAGCGCCAAGGATCGATAAACAGCCGTGGTTTGCGCGGTCCGCCGTTTATCAACAGAAACCGATGTTTACAATTGTACCGCCGGCCAAGTGTCGAAACGACACCCCTTTCCGGCAGAGCCCAGCCTTTCGGAGCCGGTCTAGCCGGGTTTGCGGCCCGGAGTGAACCGCTCGACCAGTTCCGCGGCGAGCCCGACGTAGTCCTGCGGGGTCAAGCGGCGCAGGCGCTCCTTGGCGGCGTCGGCCAGCGGCAATCGGGCAACGAATTCCTCGATCACCTGACGTGAGATGGCGCGGCCGCGGGTCAACTCCTTGAGCGTTTCGTAAGGATTGGGCAGGCCATGGCGGCGCATCAGGGTCTGAATCGCCTCGCTCACCACCTCCCAGGATTGTTCTTCGGCCAGTTCCTGGGCGATGTGTGCGCAGTTGATCTCGACCAGCCCCAGGCCGCGCTCCAGTGCGGCCAGCGCAATCACGACGTGGCCGAAAGCGGAACCGATGGCGCGCAGGGCGGTACTGTCGCTCAAATCGCGCTGGAAGCGGGAGATCGGCAGCTTGACCGCCAGATGCTGCAACATCGCGTTGGCGACTCCCAGGTTACCCTCGCAGTTCTCAAAGTCGATCGGGTTGACCTTGTGCGGCATCGTCGAGGAACCGACCTCGCCCGCCACCGGCCGCTGCGTGAAGTAATGGCGCGAGATGTAGCCCCACATGTCGCGCGCCAGATCGATGAGAATCGTGTTGATGCGCACCACGATGTCGAACAGTTCGGCCATGTAGTCGTGGCTTTCGATCTGGGTGGTAAGCGGATTCCAGACCAGGCCCAGCGACTCGACGAACGTACGGGAATGGGTCAGCCAATCGACCTCGGGATAGGCGAATTGATGGGCGTTGAAGTTGCCCACCGCGCCGCTGGCCTTGGCCAGGTACTCCTGCGCCTGGAGTTGGCGGATTTGGCGTTGCAGCCGCGCGGCGAAGATCGCGATCTCCTTGCCGGCGGTGGTGGGCGTAGCGGCCTGGCCGTGGGTGAGCGCGAGCATCACGACGTCGCGCCACCGATGCGCCATCGCCGACAGCGTCGCCACCGTCTTGGAGAGTTTGGGCAGCAGTTCCTCGGCCACGAACTCCTTCAGCATCAGCCCATAAGCGATACTGTTGATGTCCTCGGAGGTGCAGGCGAAGTGCACCATTTCCGCGGGCAGACCGGCATCGATCGCTGCAAACCGTTCCTTGACGAAATACTCGACCGCCTTGACATCATGGTTGAGCGAGCGTTCCAGCTCCTTGACGCGCCGCGCGTCGGCAATCGAGAACTGCCTATGGATTGCGCGCAGCCGCTCGGCCTTATCGGGCGGCAGCGCCGGCAGTGCGTCGACCGCGGGATTGGCCGCCAGCGACAGATACCATTCGATCTCGACCCGCACCCGGTAGCGAATCAGCGCAAATTCACTGAAATAGCGCTCCAGCGCACGCGTGCGTGCGCGGTAGCGCCCGTCAACCGGAGAGACATTCAGCAGCGCCGCGTCGCCGTTGGCGTCTTTGTGGCTCATGACTGGCTCAGCGCCCCGTGTGGCCGAATCCCCCGCCGCCTCTGTGCGTATCGGACAGGTGCTGGACTTCCGCCAGGGTAGCCCGAGCGACCGGCGCGATGACCAGTTGCGCGATCCGGTCGCCGCGCTGGATCGTAACGGGGTCGCGGCCCAGGTTCACCACGATCACCTGGATCTCACCGCGATAGTCGGAGTCGATGGTACCGGGCGTGTTGAGCAGGGTCAGGCCTTCGCGCAGCGCGCGCCCGCTGCGCGGCCGCACCTGCGCCTCGAATCCGGGCGGAATCTCCATCGCAAGCCCGGTCGGTACCGCGCATCGTTCCAGCGGTCCCAGGGTGACGGCCTGCTCGAGGTCGGCCAGCAAATCCAGCCCCGCCGCCCCCACGCTATGATAGGCCGGCAGCGGCAATCCGCCGTCGCGAAGACGCTTGACCTTTACGACCAGGTCCACATCCGGTCACCGAGCTAACTTTAGCTGAACAACCCCCACGAGCAGAGCGCACCAATCCAACCGTCCATGTGTCTCGTCGGGCCGCGCGCGATCCGTAGCTTCAGGCAAAACTATAGCGCCGAGAAAATATCGGCGGGCAGTTCGCGGCCTTTGAGGTCGCCCAGCACCACCAGCGCCATCCCGGCGCGATCGAAAAACGTGTTGGCCAGTTCGGTGACCTGGTCGTTGGTGACGGCTTCGATGGCGCGCGCCAATTCCTCGACCGGGATGTCGCGGCGGAAGTAGATTTCGTTGCGGGCCAGGCGGTTCATCCGCGAGTCGGTCGATTCCAGTCCCAGCAGCAAATTGCCCTTGAGCTGGCTCTTGGCGCGTTCCAACTCCGGCCTGCGCAGGCCCTCGCGCGCGACCTGCCGGAGTTCACCCAGCGTGATCTCCAGCACTTCGTCAACCCATTCGGGATTGGTGCCGGCATAGATCGCGAAGTAGCCGCAATCGATGTGCGAGGACAGGAAGGAATAGATGCTGTAGACCTTGCCGCGTTTCTCGCGCACTTCCTGGAACAGCCGCGAGGACATCCCGCCGCCCAGCGCCGTGTTCAGCACATAGCCTGCGTAGCGCAGCGGATGGGCCTGGTTGATACCCGGGCCGCCCAGACAGATATGCGCCTGCTCAAGCGGCTTTTCATGGTTGAGCACCACCGAATGCACTTTGGGCGGACTGGTGGTATCGACCTTGCCGTCGCCGGCGATGCCGCCGAACAAGCGCTCGCACTGCGCCTTGAGCGCGTCGTGATCGACGTTGCCGGCCGCCGCGATGAACACCCGCTCGGCACGATAGCGCTGGTCCATGAACGACCGCATCGTGTCGCGATCGAGACCGGTGACCGTGGCGACGCTGCCGGCAATCGGCAGCGCCAGCGGATGGCCCGCCCAGAATTTCAAATTGAACAGGTCGTGGATAAAGTCGTCAGGCGTGTCCTCGGCCTGGGAAATCTCCTGCAGCACGACCTGCTGCTCGCGCTTGATCTCCTCGGGCTCGAACAGGGAATCCAGGAACAAGTCGGCGAGCAAGTCGGTCGCCATCTCCAGGTCGCCGCTGAGCACCTTGGCGTAATAACAGGTGTATTCCTTGCCAGTAAAGGCGTTAAGCACGCCGCCCACCGCATCGATTTGCTCGGCAATTTGCGCCGCGCTGCGCCGCCGCGTGCCCTTGAACAGCAGATGCTCGATGAGATGGGAGACGCCGTTTTCGTGCGGCTGCTCATAGCGCGAGCCGTTCTCCACCCAGATACCAATGGTGGCCGACAGAGAATGCGGCATCGCCTCGGTGAGGACCCGCACGCCATTGGACAAGACGGATTTGCGGGTCATAGCGCCGGCTTTGCCTGCGAGCCCTCGGCTCGGGACTCCTGCTGGGCTTCGCGAACCGACAGGCGGATTTTACCGCTGCGGTCGATGTCGAGCACCTTGACCAGGACTTCGTCGCCTTCGTTGAGCACGTCCTCCACGCGCCGCACCCGTTTGTCGGACAATTGCGAGATGTGCACCAGGCCGTCGGTGCCGGGCAGGATTTCCACGAACGCACCGAAATCGACCACCTTGCGGACCTTGCCCTTGTAGATCTTGCCGATCTCGGGCTCCTCGGTGATTGACTGGATGGTGTTGATCGCCCGTTCCATCGCCTCGGCGTCGGAGGACGCGATCAGCACCGTGCCGTCATCCTCGATATCGATCTTGCAGCCGGTCTCTTCCACGATACCACGGATAACCTTGCCGCCCGGACCGATGACGTCGCGAATCTTGTCGGGCTTGATGTGCAGGGTGACGATGCGCGGTGCGTACAGCGACACTTCCTTGCGCGGCGCCTCCAGCGCCTTGTGCATCACGTCGAGCACGAACAGCCGGGCGTCGCGCGCCTGATGCAGCGCCTGGCGCATCACGTCGCGCGTAATCCCGCCGACCTTGTTGTCCATCTGGATCGCGGTGACCCCGGTGGCGGTGCCGGCGACCTTGAAGTCCATGTCGCCCAGATGATCCTCGTCGCCCAGGATGTCGGTCAGCACGCGCACCTTGTCGCCTTCCTTGACCAGACCCATCGCGATGCCGGCCACGGCCGCCTTGACCGGCACTCCGGCGTCCATCAATGCCAGGCTGCCGCCGCATACCGTGGCCATCGAGGAACTGCCATTGGATTCCAACACCTCCGACACCACGCGAATCGTGTAGGGAAACTGATCTTCGGGCGGGAGCACGGCCTGCAACGCGCGTTCGGCCAGCGCTCCGTGTCCGATCTCGCGGCGCGAAGGACCGCGCAGGAACTTGACCTCCCCGGTTGAAAAAGGCGGGAAGTTATAATGGAGCATGAACTTTTTGTAGTGCTCGCCGAGCAACGCGTCGATTTTTTGCTCATCCGAGGAAGTGCCCAGCGTTACCGTGGCCAGCACCTGGGTCTCGCCGCGCGTGAAGATCGCCGAGCCGTGGGTCCTGGGCAGGGCCTGAACGGTGGCGCTTAGCTGACGGATCTCGGTTGAGCGGCGATCGTCGATGCGGCGGTCCTCCTCGATAATCACGCGGCGCACACGCTCACGCATCAGATGCTCATAGACAGCGCGCAAATCGTTCTCTGCCTCGGGAAAGCGCGCCGACAGGTCAGCCACGACGCGATCCTCCAGGTCGTACAGGGCCGCCGAGCGCTCCTTCTTGCCCGGTGTGGCCAGCGCCACCTCCAGCGCATCGCCCAGCCGTTCGCGCATCGCCGCAACCATCGCCGGGTCGAGCTCCCGGGGCTTGAACTCACGTTTGGGCTTGCCCACCATCCGGCGCAGTTCGCGCTGGATTTCGAATATCGGCGCTATCTCCTCGTGTGCGGTGAAGAACGCTTCGAGGATCACCTCTTCCTCAACGATATTGGCACCGCCCTCGAGCATCACGATCGAATCGGGCTTGGCCGCAACCACCAGCGAAAGGTCGGTCTCGTTCATCTGGCTGCGCAGCGGATTGACCACCAGCTTGCCGCCGATGCGGCCCATCCGGACCGCGGCCACCGGGCCATCGTGCGGGATGTCAGAGATTTCCAGGGCGGTGGAAGCGGCAATCAGGGACAGGACGTCGGGGTCGTTTTCGCGATCGACCGAAAGCACGGTGACGATAAGCTGGGTTTCCTTGTCGTAGCCCTTGGGAAACAGCGGGCGCATCGCTCGGTCAATCAGACGCGAGGTGAGGATCTCTTTTTCTGAAGGCCGGCCCTCGCGTTTGAAAAACCCGCCCGGGATTTTGCCGGCGGCAAAGGTTTTTTCCAGATAATCGACGGTCAACGGGAGGAAATCGACCTTTTCCCGGCTGGTGTAGGCCGACACCACGGTGGCCAGCACCACCGTCTCGCCGTACTGCGCCAGCACCGAGCCATGCGCTTGTTTGGCCAGGCGGCCGGTTTCCAGCGACAGCTTTCGACCATGAAAGTCGATTTCAAGCTTTCTAAACATAGCAGTAATGTACCTCAGGGAGGTGGGAGCGGCTGCCCCAACTTAACGACAGAGCGCGGGGCGATTCTGTCATCGGCCCTGCCGCAACCGGCGCACAAAGGATGTGCGAGCTTTGGCAGTGTCGGTCTCAGGCGACCAGCCTTATCTCCGGATGCCCAGTTTCTCGATCAGCGTCTTGTAGCGGGCGAAATCGCAGCCCCGCAGATATTCAAGCAAGCGACGGCGCTTGCCGACCAGGCGCAACAGGCCGACCCGGGAATGATGGTCCTTGACGTGCGATTTGAAATGCTCGCTCAGGCTTTCGATCCGGGCGGTTAGAAGCGCGATCTGGACTTCGGGCGAACCGCTGTCGTTCGGAGTACGAGCGTGAGCACTAACAATTTCCCGCTTACGGGCCGACGCGAGGGGCATCAGGAGACTCTTACTTTCCCTTTATCCTTTCGTTAGCCCCACACCATATCACAGCGCTATGGCCCCAGACAAGGTAGGCTACCCAAACGCGTTCAGACGCCAAACACCCGCGCCAGATTAAGCCGGCGGTCGGGGCCGAATTGCGCGATCGCCACCAGCGCGCGATCGCACACAACCCTGACCGGCCCCTGGCCCATCCTGACCAGGCTTAGCAGCGCCGACGCGTCGCCGTTGCGTAGACGGCGCGCCACACTGTGGTCGGCCTCAACCGCGGGCATAAAAGCCAGGGCTTCGTTGAGGCCAACCAGCGCCGGCATGGGGCCATCGTGCAGCATCGCCAGCGCCTCATCCAAGGCAATCGCCTGCTCGATCGAAAATCCGCCCGTCCCCAGGCGCCGCAACTCGGCCAGATAGCCTACGGTGCCCAGCTCCGCCCCGATGTCGCGCGCCAGGGAGCGCACGTACATGCCGGTGGCGCATCGCAACGAAAAGCGCAGGCGCTCGCAGCCGTCAGCACGCAGTTGCAGGTGGCTTACGTGCACCACCCGGGCCTGCGGCGGCGGCACTTCCATACCCTTGCGCGCCAGCTTGTACAGCGGCACGCCCGCGCGCTTGATCGCCGAGTACAGGGGCGGCACCTGCTCGAAATCGCCGGTGAATCGCTGCACGATCTGGTCGAGCCGACCCTGATCGAATGCAGGCACGGCGGCACTCGATATCACCTGCCCGGTGGGATCGAGCGTATCGGTTTGCACGCCCAGCGCGATGACGCCCTGGTAATGCTTTTGGTGATGCTCAAGGAATTGTGCAATCTTGGTCGCCTCGCCGATCAGGATGGGCAGTAGGCCGGTGGCGAAGGGGTCGAGAGTCCCCAGATGGCCTACCTTGGCGGGCTTGACAAACCGCTTCACCCGCCGCACCACCTCGGCCGAGCCCATACCCGCGGGCTTGTCGATCAAGAGAATTCCATCCATGCGGTCAACTGTACCGGGTTTGAACGAAGCTGCCGCGCCCTCATGTCAGGGCGGCGGCGCTCACTTGTGGTGTTCCTTGCGCAGCAGGGCATCGATGCGGGCGGCGCGCTCGATGCTGGGGTCGTACTCGAACTCCAACTCCGGCGAGTAGCGCAGACCCAGGCCGCGGCCGATCTTCTGGCGGATGAAGCCGGCTGCGCTGCGAAATCCGTCCGCCGCTTCCTGACCGCGCGCCGCACCTTCGAGGTGGGAGAAGAAGACCCGCGCATGGCGCAGGTCGGGCGTGACTTTGACGCCGGTCAACGTCACGCCGCGCACCCTGGGGTCTTTCAAGTCGTGATAAAGCAGCGCCGAAAGTTCGCGCAGCAACGCCTCGGCCACTCGTTCGGGCCGCCGCCCATCACCTGGCATATCCTTCATGTCAACTGTCCACGGCTGGCGCTGTAAGACAACGCCACTGCGCAGCGTCTTCAATAATGCAAAATCTCGAGGTTCTCTTCGCCCAGCGGCGCCAGTCCCAGCGACTCGATGAAATTGACCACCTCGCGCAGCGCGCCGTCCACGAAGGCCCGGTCGCTGCCCACCTGGCAGATGCCCAGTTCGGCGCGCTGCCACAAATCATGTGCGTCGGACTCGGTGATCGACACGTTGAACTTGTTGCGCACCCGGTCCTTGATCGCACGCAGGACCTGGCGTTTGCCCTTAAGCGAGTGGTTCTCGGGCAGGAACAACGTCAGCCGCAGAACTCCGACCACCATAACAATCCGGGCGATACACGCCCGCTTCGCGCAACACAAGCGCGCCGGCAAGCGGATTTAGAGCTGCTTTTCGGCCGCCATCTGGCTCTGGATTGGCTCCGGCGTGGGCATCCCCAGCTTGCGCGACACCGCCTCAAGCTCAAAGGCCTCGATGATGTCACCCGGCTTGATGTCGCCGTAGTTCTCCAGCCCGATACCGCATTCGTAACCCGACAGCACTTCGCGCACGTCGTCCTTGAAGCGGCGCAGCGAGCCGACCTTGCCTTCCCAAACCACCCGGCTGTCGCGGATGAGCCGCACCCGCGAACCGCGGGTGATTTTTCCATCCTGCACCATCGAGCCGGCAATCGTGCCGCCCGATACGTTGAAGATCTGGCGCACTTCAGCACGCCCGATGGTCTTTTCGCGATAGGTCGGGGCAAGCATCCCCTCCATCGCCTCGCGCATCTCGTTGATCGCG
Organism: Pseudomonadota bacterium; assembly: GCA_021325025.1. GTDB lineage: Bacteria > Desulfobacterota > Binatia > Binatales > Binataceae > JAJPJA01. The sequence continues at coordinate 158,372 of JAJPHZ010000035.1, forward strand.
TCGTAGATCACGGTGTACAGGCGGATATCGACGTTTTCCGACTCGGCCAGCGCGGCCGCCTTGGGTTCGGGCCGCACGTTGAAGCCGATGACGATCGCCCCCGAAGCTGCCGCCAGCGACACGTCGGTCTCGGAGATGCCGCCGGCCGACGCGTGAATCACGTCAACCTTGACTTCGGCGGTAGACAGGCGGCGCAGATAGGCGGACAGCGCCTCCACCGAGCCCTGCACGTCGCCCTTAACGATCAGCTTGAGTTCCTTGACCTCACCCGCGCGCATCCGCTCGCTGAGGTCTTCCAGCGACACGCGCGCAGTCTTTTGCAATTCGCCCTCGCGCTCCTTGGCCTGACGGAATTCAGCCACCTGCCGGCCCTTGGATTCGTCGGCGACGGCAACCAGCATCGTGCCCGGCTCGGGCACTCCGGACAGGCCGAAGATCTCCACCGGAGTGGCCGGACCGGCCTCGGTGACGCGCTGCCCCAGATGGTTGAGCATCGCGCGCACCCGGCCGTAAACGGTCCCCGCTACGAATGCGTCGCCCTGATGCAGCGTGCCGTCCTGAACCAGCACCGTCGCTACGGCGCCGCGTCCCCGATCCAGCTGGGATTCGATAACCGTGCCGCGCGCCAGGCGCTTGGGATTGGCCTTGAGGTCGAGGATTTCGGCTTGCAGCAGGATCATCTCCAGCAGCCGATCCAGGCCCTCGCGCGTGCGCGCCGACACGCCAACCGTAATCGTGTCGCCGCCGTAGTCCTCGGGAATCAGGCCATGCTCGGAGAGCTGTTGCTTGACGCGCTCGACATTGGCCTCGGGGCGGTCAATCTTGTTGATGGCGACGATAATCGGCACCTTGGCCGCACGCGCGTGATTGAGCGCTTCAATGGTCTGCGGCATCACACCTTCGTCTGCCGCCACCACCAGGATTACGATGTCGGTGACCTTGGCCCCGCGCGCCCGCATCGCGGTGAACGCCTCGTGGCCGGGCGTATCGACAAAGGTGATGCGCCGCCCGTCCACGTCGACCGTATAAGCGCCGATATGCTGGGTGATACCGCCGAATTCCTCTTCGGTGACGTTGGTATGGCGAATCGCGTCGAGCAGCGAGGTCTTGCCATGGTCGACGTGGCCCATCACGGTGACCACCGGTGGACGCGGGATCAGTTCGCCGTTGGCGACTTCCTCACCGCCGGCCTCGATGGCCGCTTCGACGTCGAACGCCACGTTCTCGACGTTGTAACCGAATTCGCTGGCGACAAGGGTGGCGGTATCGACATCGAGCACCTGGTTGACAGTGGACATCACGCCCAGCGCCATCAACTTTTTGATCACTTCGGCGGCCTTAACACCCATGTTGCGCGCCAGGTCCGCCACCGTCACGCCCTCTGAAATCCGTACCACACGCTTGGAAGCTTTAGGCGTAGTGATTTCGGTCTTCTTCTGTTCCTTGCCGGGCAGTGCGCGGCGCTTTTTGGGAAAGCGCGCACCGCGCATCTCGCGCTCGGCCAGCAGATCGCCGCCTTCTTTCTTGACGACGCGTTTTTTCTTGATGGGACGGGCGCCGGGCTTGCCCGGAACCTGTGCTCCCGGCGGAATCGGCGGCGCTTCGACCGGACCGGGCGCCGGACGACCGGGCCGCGGCGGCTGACCTGGACGCGCGACCGCACCGGCGGGACGCGCCAATGCTCCCGTAGGTCGCGCGGGCGCGGCGCCGCCGGGTCGCGGCGCGGGCTTGCGCAGGTCGATCTTACCCAGGACCTTGGGACCCTGTTGCTGGTCGTCGAGCGAGGGCGCACCGGTGTGTCCGCGCGTCAGGCTGATCACGGTGGGACCGGAGGGTGCCTTGGTCGCCACCTTGGCCGCTTCTTTACCCGTCGCAGAGGGCGGCATCGCACGTGGCCGTTCCACCACCGCCGGTTTAACCGGGGCGGCCGCCAGCGGTGCGGAACGGCGAGGCGCCTGCACTGAGGCCTGCGCCATTTCCGCCGTCGGCGCCGTCGGAGAGGCTTCGGGCTGCCGGTTGACGGTAGCCAGTTCGGGTGCAATCGCGGCCGGCATTTCGGCTTGGGCTTCCGGCGCAGGCTGCTCGGGCGCGGGACCGGCCGCCGATGCGCTCACAGTGGATGCTGCCTGTTGGCCGTCGGCCAAATGCGGCTGCGACTCAGATGGCGGCTGCGGTTCAAGATCGAGTTGGGGAGGGGCAATTTCAGGTTCGAGAACAATCGGGACCTCGGGTTCAGGCGCTGGCTGTGCCTCCAGAAAAGGAGCCACGAAATCGTCGCGACTTTCGGGTTCTGCTTCGAACACGAAGGGCTCGCCCTCGACGGGCGAGGATGGTTCAGCCGGGATCGGCTCGGGCTCCGCCGCATGACGGCGGCGCATGATGGTTTCGTTGAGGCGCTTTTCAACCACCTTGCCCGACGTCGTTTCCAACACCACCTCATGGCGCAAGATCGCAGCGCGATTGGCCTGCTCCTCGAGGTCGGCCTTGACGCGCTCGGCCTCGTCGCTGGTCAGCAGGCTCGAATCCAACCGCCCATGAGCCAATTTCAGGCGTTCGCAGCTATGGATGACGTCCTCGACTGGGACGTTCCATTCATGAGCCAGTGTTTTTATGCGTTTACGAGCCATCCCCTCTATTCTATTGAAGCCCCCTGTTTGGAGCTAGCCATCCCGCTAGCATGTTTACCAGATTGACGCGCTCGGTGCGATCCAAGCCGCGGCCCAGCGAAGTGAAGCGACTCACCCTCGCCTTGACAAACTTCTCCAGGCATTCGCGCCGGACGTGCAGATAACCGCCCCGCCCGCCCAGCGTGCCGCGCCTGTCCACGCATACGCCCCCGGGCAGCGCCGCCAGCCGGACCATCGCATCCTTCGCGTCCGCTTGACGGCAAGCCATGCAGGTGCGCTGCGGCTTATGATTCGACTTCGCCGCTTTTCTCCTCCTCACCGGATGCGTCAGCGGCGGCCGCCTCGGCCGCGGCTGCGGCCTGGGCCGCGGCGGCTGCCTCTTCGGCCAGACGCTTTTTGTTGGCGACATGGGCCTGTGCGGCCGCGATCAATTGGCGCGCCCGCTCCGGACTGATACCGTCGATCTCCAAGGCTTCCTCATCGGTTTCGGCAAGCTGTTCGGCGGAGCGGAAGCCCCATTGGTAAAGCAGCTCAGCGTTGATGTCGCCCACGCCCGGAATCGCGTTGAGCGACGCGCGCGCGGCGCGCGCCTCTTCCTCGGCCTCGGCTTCGCTGCGCACGTCCAGCTTCCATCCGGTCAGCCGATGGGCCAGCCGCACGTTCTGGCCGCGCTTTCCGATCGCCAGCGAGAGCTGGTCGTCGGGCACGATCACTTCCATCGCGTGCTCGTCTTCATCGATGATCACCTTGGAAACCTTGGCCGGCGCCAGCGCGCGGCATACCAGTTCGGCCTGGTCCTCGGTCCAGGGCACGATGTCGATCTTCTCGCCGCGCAGTTCCTGCACGACCGACTGCACGCGCGTGCCTTTCATTCCCACGCAGGCGCCCACCGGATCGACGTCGGAGTCGTTGGAATAGACCGCCACCTTGGCGCGGCCGCCCGGTTCGCGGGCGCATTGGCGAATCTCGACAATCCCCTCGTAGATCTCCGGCACCTCCTGCTCGAACAGCTTGCGCAGGAAATCGTTGGAGGTGCGCGACAGCACGATCGACAGCCCTTTTTCGGACAGGTCGACCTCCGCAATCAGCGCCCGGATGCGGTCGCCCTGGCGGTAGCGCTCGTGCGGGATCTGCTCCTTTTCGGGCAAAATCGCCTCGGTGCGCCCCAGGTTGACGATCATGTTCTTGCGCTCGAAGCGCTGCACGATGCCCGACACGATCTCGTTCTTGCGGTCCTTGAACTCGCTGTAAATCTGCTTGCGCTCGGCGTCGCGGATATGCTGGATGAGGTTTTGTTTGGCGGCCTGCGCGGCGATGCGGCCCATCGTGGCGGTGTCGAGCTTGAGCAGGATTTCATCGCCGATTTCGGCGTCCGGATCGTATTTGGCGTGCGCTTCCTCCAGCGAGATTTCACACAGATTGGTGGGATGCTCCACCACCGTCTTGATTTCGAACAGCTCGATTTCGCCCAATTCCTGGTTGAAGCGCGATTCGATTCTGCGGTCGGGGCCGAAAGTGCGCTTGGCGGCGGAATGCATCATTTCCTCCACCGCGTTGATCACGATGCTCTTGTCTATCCCCTTTTCCTTGGATACCTGCTCAATGACCCGGTTAAGATCGAGCTGCATTTATTTGGCCTCCTCGCACGCGCGCACGCGCGCCCTACGGCAAGGTTCTGAAGCGGCCGCCTGTCGGGCCGGCAAAGGCTCGCTTCAGTGCCCCGCCTGAACAACTATCTTTCTGCTCTGGTCCCGTTACGAGGGCGGCCAGAGTGCGGGAGCGCGCGGCGCGAGCCGGGATGTGCCGCAGTCACCGCGGCGCCGCGTTGGTCAGAACTGATGCTCGTAATTGGCCTCCTTTATTTCTTCAAAGCCCAACGTCAATCGCCGTTTGCTGATCTCGTCCTCCAGCTCGATCCCCGACGCGCTTACCTCGGCCAGCACCCCCACGAACGACTTCTGGCCGTCGTGCGCATGATGGGTCCGCACGCGGACCCGGCGCCCCCGATGCTGCTGGAAGTGGCTCAGCTTGGTCAGCGGCCGGTTGATCCCCGGAGAGGAAACCTCCAGCGTATAGCGCCCCTCCACCGGATCGTAAACGTCGAGCAGGTCGCCGACGATGCGGCTTAAGCCCTCCAGGTCGTCCAGCTTGATTCCGCCCCCGGGCCGGTCCACATATATGCGCAACAATCCGCCCCGCGCCCCACCCTTGTATTCCACCGCAACCAGCTCAAAGCCCTGCCGCTCGATATGCGGTCCCAGCAATTCCATAACTTTGCTGGCTACCGGATGAAGCTGCAGGACCATTTGTCAAGTCGCCGTTGCCGGTCCCCGCTTTGGTTCACTCCAAGTGGGCCGGGACCAATAAAAAAGTGGGCACAAGCCCACTTCCACAACTATCAACATAACACTTATCCGGCCCCCCCTCAAGGTGGGTCCGCCCACGGCCTGGGGTAGGTTTCCGACGCGGCCTGTGCGCACGATTCGCCGTGCCCGGCTTCAGAGCACTTCGCGCCCCAGCGCCTCCAGCGCCTGCTCGGCCTTGCCCGGCTCAAGCGTGGCGGGACCGAGGACCAGCCGGTGCGCGCCGGCATCGCGATATTCATCGAGCATCCGCCGATAATCGCCGCCGCATTTGGGCAGTTGGTTGGGCGGCGGATAGGCGGTGATTTCCATTTTGCGGAAATCGCGGCCGGCCTCGGCGCACAGGCGCTTGAGCGTGACCAATTCGCGGCTCAGCCGTGCCGGGCTGATACCGTAGGGCATCCACCCGTCGCCGATTGCGACCACGTTTTTGAGCGCCCGCTCGCAATTGGCGCCGAAGACGTTGGAGCCGATATAAATGGGCGGATGGGGCTTCTGCATCGGCTTGGGATAGCTCTTGACCAGCGGGAAGCGCACGAACTCCCCCTCGAAGGCGGCCTGCGGCTTGGTCCAAATCTCTTTCATCGCTCGGACGTATTCGCGCGTCATCGGCCAGCGCCGGGCAAAGTTCCCACCCATTACCTCCGTCTCATCGGCCAGCCATCCAGCACCGATTCCAAATAGCAGCCGGCCCCCGGAAAAATGGTCGAGCGTGGCGACCTCCTTGGCCAGCAGGATGGGATTGCGCTCGGGAACCAGGCAGATGGCGGTGGCGACCTTGAAGTGAGTGGTCGCCTGCGCCGCCATCGCGAGCAGGATAAAGGGGTCGGGCATGTGCGAATAGAATTCGGGAATCTCGCCACTGCCGCCGGGGTCCGGATAACGCGTGCGATGAACCACCGGGATGACCGGATGTTCGGGCAGGAACAACCCTTCGAAGCCCAACGCCTCCGCCGTCCTGGCAATGACGTCGGGGCCGGCGGTTTCCTCGGTGATGACGCATGAGATGGCAATTTTCATCCGCTGCTCCTTGGGCCGGGTCGGCCGTTGCGACTAAGAGCCTGCCTGCGCCAGGGCCGGCGACGAAGCGGGGCTGGACGCGCCCAACGGCAGGCATCCATAGGGCAGCAGCGCCGCGACCATGAGCAACAGGCTCATCAGGATGAAGGCGCCGCCATAGGTGCCGCTAACGTCGAAGATCCGGCCCGCGAACAGCGGACCGGTCGCCGTTCCGAGCATCCCGAAAATACCGATCAGACCAGCTAGTGTGCCAAAAGTCTTAAGCCCGAACGATTCCGCCATCAGCATTGGCACCAGCGCCACCGGCGCGCCCACCCCGATCCCGTAAAGCAGCACCAGCGGGATCAGCACCAGCGGATGCGCCGCGTGCATCAGCAGCACGAAGGCGCATCCGAGCGCGAAGATCGCGGCGGCAAGCGCAGCGCGCGGGTTGGCGCGATCCGCGACGATCCCCATTACAGGCTTGCCCAGCGTGCTGACCAGCATCGCGAGGCTGAAGACCGCCGCGGCGCGCTGCGCGCTCATTCCAAGGCCGATCAGGTAGGGCACGAAATGGACCACCCCGATGCCGACGCCCATCAGGTAGGTGAAATAGGTGATGCCGATCAGCCAGAAGGAGCGGCCGCGCACAGCTTCGCCCCGTTCAAGGCCCTCGCCGGGCGCCGCGGCGGGGCCCTGCACCGCGGCGGCGGGCCGGGTCCGCACCACGAGCATCACAATCGGTAGTATGAACACTACCAACGGTATGGCGAGGATGGTATAGGCCTGACGCCATCCGGCGGCCGCGATCAGATAGCTGGCAAACGACGCCATCGCGGACGTACCCAGCGACATTCCGGACATCGCCACCCCCAACGCGGCGCCGCGGCGCGCGCCGAACCAGTTCGACGTCACCAGCGACACCGGGATAATGGTGGAGGCCGCCGTGCCGACGCCAATCATGACGTGCGCCGCCGCCATCGCGCGGAAGGAATTGGCGCGTCCGGCCGCAATTAGCGCCAGCGCGGTCAGCGCCACGCCCACCGCCATCACCTTCTGCGCCGCCAGCGAATCCAGCAGGCGCCCGACCACGGGACCGGCCAGCGCACCGGTCACTGCGATCAGCATGGTGAGGGAGGCGGCCAGCGTGCGGCTCCATCCAAAATGCCGCACCAACGGGGTCAAAAAGACGCCGGTGATCGCGGAGCTGGAGCCGATGACGAAAAAGTTGGAGAGGAACAAAACGCCGAGCAGCAGCCCACGTTTGCGTCCCTCATCCATCGCCGCGGCACAACCCTACTCTTCGTCTTCGCGCAGACGGGCCAGCACCGACAGGTCCTCCAGCGTGCTGGTGTCGCCCAGGGTCTGGTCGCCGGCGGCGATCTGGCGCAGCAGGCGGCGCATGATCTTGCCGCTGCGCGTTTTAGGCAGCGCGTCGGTGAAGCGAATCGTATCGGGCTTGGCGAACGCGCCGATTTCCTTGGCCACGTGATTGCGCAGCTCCTCGCGAAGGCGGTCGTCGCCCTTGCGCCGTCCCTCCAGCGTCACGAAGCAGGTCAGCGCCTGGCCCTTGAGTTCGTCGGGCCGGCCGACGGCGGCAGCCTCGGCGACCGCCGGATGCGAGACCAGCGCGCTTTCGACCTCCATCGTACCCAGCCGATGGCCCGAGACGTTGATCACGTCGTCGACGCGTCCCATGATCCAGAAGTAGCCGTCTTCATCGCAGCGCGCGCCGTCGCCGGTGGTATAGACGCCGGGAATCTGCTCGAAGTACTGGCGCTTGTAGCGGTCGGGGTCGCGGAAAATCGTGCGCAGCATTCCCGGCCACGGCCGCTTGATGACCAAAAATCCGCCCTGATTTGCGCCCACCGGCGTCCCGTCGCGGGTCACCACCTCAGCGGCAATCCCGGGCAGCGGGCGGGTGGCGGAGCCGGGCTTGGTGGGAGTGGCGCCGGGCATGGGGCTGATCAGGATGCCGCCGGTTTCGGTCTGCCACCAGGTATCGACGATCGGACATTTCTCGCGCCCGATTACCTTGTGATACCAGATCCAGGCTTCGGGGTTGATCGGCTCGCCGACCGTGCCGAGCAGGCGCAGGCTGGAGAGGTCGTGTTTGGCGACCCACTCGTCGCCCCATTTGATGAACGTCCGGATCGCGGTGGGCGCAGTGTAAAAGACGTTGACCCGGTATTTCTCGATAATCTCCCAGAAGCGATCGTTCTGCGGCGCGTTGGGTGCGCCCTCGTACATCACCACGGTGGCGCCCGCCGCCAGCGGACCGTACACGGTGTAGCTGTGCCCGGTGACCCAGCCGATGTCGGCGGTGCACCAGAAGATGTCCTCGTCCTTGATGTCGAACACCCACTTCATCGTCATCAGGGTATGGAGCAGGTAGCCCGCGGTGGAATGCACCACGCCCTTGGGCTTGCCGGTGGTGCCCGATGTATACAAAGTGTAGAGGGGATGCTCGGAGTCAACCGAGACCGCCTCGCAGAGCGTCCTCTGCCCCGCCATCAGCTCATCCCACCACACGTCGCGCCCCGCACGCATGTCGACGTGGTTGCCGCAGCGCCTGAGCACCACGCACTTCTGGACCGACGGCGCCTGCTTGAGCGCCTCGTCGGCGTTGCGCTTGAGTTCGACGATCTGGCCGCGGCGCCATCCGCCGTCGGCCGTGATGCAGACCTTGGCCTCAGCGTCGTTGATGCGGTCGCGCAGGGCGTCGGCCGAAAATCCGCCGAACACCACCGAATGGGTGGCGCCGATGCGCGCGCACGCCAGCATCGCGATCACCGCCTCGGGCACCATCGGCATATAGATGGTGACGATGTCGCCGGCTTTCACGCCCAGGCTGCGCAGTCCGTTGGCGCAGCGCGCCACCTCGCCAGCCAGCATCTGGTAGGTCAGGATGCGCGAGTCGCCCGGCTCGCCTTCCCAGATCAGCGCAGCCTTGTTGCGGCGCGGGCCGGCCAGATGGCGGTCGATACAGTTGTAGGAGGCGTTGAGTTCGCCGCCGACAAACCACTTGACCAGCGGAAAGTTCCAATCCAGCACCTTGGTGAAGGGCTTGAACCAGAACAATTCGCTGGCGCATTCCTTCCAAAAGCCCTCGGGATCCTCCGCCGCGCGCCGGTACAACTCCTCGTATTCGGCCATGCTTTTGACGTAAGCGCGGCGGCTGAAATCCGGGCTGGGCGGAAACTTGCGCTCTTCCTTGAGCACCGATTCGATATCGATTGCGTGATCGTTGGGCATCGTCAGATCCTTCCGCGCGCCTCGCGCGTCTTGAGGCTCAAATACAAGGTAGCGGCGTCGGCGATATCGCGCCGATTGGACTGGATGGGGCGCAGGCGGTCGAGCAGTTCAGGCTCGATGCTCGGCGCGTACCAGGCGGCCAGTTCCACCGCGCGCGCCGCCCAGCGCAGCACGATGCGTCCTTCCAGCCCGCCGAAGTCGTCGAAAAACCATCCGCAACTGGTAAATGCCGCGTGTGCGGCGCGCTGCATCTCGAACAGCGTCAAGACCCGATTGCGGTCGGCTTCCCGGGTCAGCGCACGGCGCGCAAAGAACTGCTCGACGGTGGCCGCATCGGGGTCGATCGCCAGGCGGATCGATTCCCGCAGCGCCTGGCGCGGATCGGTGAGCACCTCCGCCGCCAGCGAGTCGTACAAGGCGTCGGCATGGCGCTTGACGAACTCCATCGCTTCGCGCAGCGGCCCGCGCCAATGCTGGCTGGTATCGCCGCCCAGGCGGCATCCACAATCCGCGCGCCAGCGCTCCACGCCATGCTGGCAACTCCAGGCGCTGGCGCCGTGGATTTCAAAACTTCCCGCTTCCAGGCCCAGGCTCATCACCCGGCCGCAGTTGGTAAGCTCGAGGTCGTCGCGTTGGGCCAGCAGGCTGAGCGCGCGCGCCAGTTCCGCCGCGCCCGCCTTTTTATGATGGCCGAAGGTCTCGCCGTCGGTGGCGATTAGCACGACGGAGCCCGGCGGATGGGCCAGCGCGCGTTCGACGATGCGGTTAGCCAGCCGCGCGCCGTCGTTCAGTGCGTCGCCGAAGGAGACGAAGCCGGCCAGATCGGAATCGAAGCGGAACACACCCAGTTGCAAGTCGCCCCGCCGCCAGATGAAGGGCCCCGAGGAATCACCGCCTGAAGCCGGCCGGAACTCGCCCTGCCAGGGCGCCAGGATTACGTACTTGATGCCGGCGCGCGCCACCGCCTCCAGGGTCTGTGCGTCGGCGGCGCATTCGGGCAGCCACATGCCCTCGGGCGGCCGCTTGAAGCGGAAGGCGAAATCCTCAATCCCCCAGCCAATCTGAATCTCCTTATCGGCCGCCGACAGCAATGGAAGGATCGAATGGTTATACGACTGCGCCATCGCGTTGCCGTGGCCGCCGTGGCGTTCGACGCTGGCAGCATCGGCCCGCAGGATCGAGCGATAGACCGAGCGGCCGTGGCGCACCAGCCACGCCATCAGGGTGGGCCCGAAGTCGAAGTTGAGCGACTGGTAGTTGTTGCTGATTCGCACCACGTGCCCGTCCATGGTATGGGCGTGGGCATTGGCTGCGTAGCATTCGCTTAAAATCCGCTCGTTCCAGTTGGGGAAGGGCGCCGCACTGGGCTCGGGAGCAATCAGCCCGGTCCACGGGCTTTCCCGCGGTGGCTGATAGAAGTGACCGTGGATGATGACGTAACGCCTGTGCTGATCTGTCATTGGTAACCGCTTCGAAACTCAAGGAAACCGCGGCTTTGGGTTCCTTTCCTTACCTCTTAACGATAATTGCTGTGCCGGCCAAGCCCCAGATCATTGCGGCAAGGGCGCTGACCGCCGGCCGGAGCCGAACCTGGGAAGCATTCTCAGCCCAGCGCCGCGCGGAACGAACCGCTGATCGCCACCTCGCCCTTTTGATTGGTGACGAGCAACTCCCCCTCCACCAGCCGCTCGCCGCCGGCCTGGAACTTGCGCGTCACGCGCCCGGTACAGGTAATGGTGTCGCCCGGATAGAGGCGGGCGACGAAGCGTACCTTGTAGTCGCGCACCTGACCGGCGCCGGCAAAGTCCGTGATACATCGCGACGCCATCCCGGCGGTAAACATTCCCATCACCACCACATTGGGCAGACCCGCCGCTTCGACGAAGGGCTGGTCGTAATGCAGCGGCGAGAAATCCCACGCCGCACCCGCGTATTGCACGATGTCTTGGCGGGTTAGCGGCCCAATCACCAGGCGCGGCAATTCGTCGCCAACCTTGACGTCGTCGTAACCAACCGCCGCCGCCATCGCCCCGCATCGCTCCGGCCCGCGCTCAGGCGGCTGATGCCTTGGGCGGAAACTCAATCATCACGCTGCGGGAAATCGCCACGTGCTCGCCGCGCTGATTGAAGTAGTTGCCCTCGATGACCGCGAACTTCATCAAACCCCCGCGCGCGCCGGCTTTCTCGTAGATATCGGCGATGCGCTGGGTCCAGCTCAGCACGTCGCCCACGAAAATCGGCCGCAGCAACTCGAACTCCTGCTCGCCGTGCACGCCGTTGCCGTAATCCAGTTGGATCACGCGCCCCGATTCCCATTCGGGAATCTCCCACGCCATGCTGGTCATCAGAAAGGTGGGCGGGATGGGGATTCCGCCGTGTACGCGGCGGGCAAATTCCGGGTCCATGTAGGCCGGGTTGGGGTCCTTGATGGCGCGGGCGAACTCGCGCACCTTGCCCCATTCGATCGGCATCGTGAAAGTGCGGCTGCAAAGCCCGATATAGCTGCGGTCGACCACCAGCTCTACTGTGCGTTTACAATCCGAACAGTTGGGCAACCAGTTCGCGATTGTAGGTCGCGTCGCCAAAGGTGAACTCGGTGGACTTCGCGCGCTTGAAATAAAGATGCATGTCGTGCTCCCAGGTAAACCCGATCCCGCCGTGCACCTGGATACCTTCGCCCGCCACGCGCCGGTAGCTGTCGGAAGCGGCGGCCTTGGCGGTGGCCGCGGCCAGCGAGGCGTCGGGTACTTCGTTGCTCACCGCCCAGGCGGCGTAGTAGGCGACCGAACGGGCGTTCTCGACGTCGATCAACATGTTGGCGCATTTGTGCTGAATGGCCTGGAAACTGCCGATCGGCCGTCCGAATTGCTCGCGCACCTTGGCATACTCCACCGACATGTCGAGCACCTTTTGCGCGCCGCCCACCATCTCGGCCGACAGCGCAACCTTGCCGCGATCGATCACCTCGTTGAGCGTCCTGGCGCCCTTGTCCACCTCGCCGACCACGTCATCGGCAGTCGCCTTGACGTTGGCGAACACCACTTCGGCAAGCTTGCGCGTCTGGTCCATCGTCTTGAGGCGATTGACGGTAATCCCCGCGCGCGCCCGATCGATGGCAAACAGGGTAATCCCGTCGAGGCCTTCGCCGCCGGTGCGGGCCGCCACCAGCAGGCAGTCAGCGATATGGCCGTCGTTGACGTACAATTTGATTCCGTCCAGTACGAAGTCCTGACCGCTCTTCCTGGCCGGCATCGAAATCGCGGCCGGATCCCAGCTCCCCGAGGGCTCCATGTAAGCCAGCGTTCCAATCAGCTCGCCGGCCGCCACCTTGGGCAGCAGCTTTTGCTTGAGCGCTTCGCTGCCCGCGCGCGCAATCGCTTCGCCGAACAGGACGGTCCATACAAAGGGCGAGGGCAGTACCACCTTGCCCATCTCCTCCAGCACCACCACCAGATCGATATAGTTCAGCCCCGCGCCGCCATAGGCTTCGGGAACCACCAGTCCCAGCCATCCCAGTTCCGCCATCTTTTTCCAGAACTCGGGCGAGTAGCCGGTCTCATCTTCCATCAGCTTGCGCACCACGGTGGTGGGACATTCCTTTTCGAGCAGCGAGCGTGCGCTATCGCGCAGCATCTCCTGCTCTTTGCTAAAGCCGAAATCCATCTGGCCGACCTTCCTGCATGGGCTTTTGTACTGTGCTGTTCCGATAGCATGGGCGCCGCGCTCCGGACAAGCCGCGGCGCGCGAAGCGGAAATCAAACGTACAATTCAGTACTCAGCCGCCGTTGCGCTTGTGGAGCGCGTCGAAGGGGGCTTCCAACGCCACCAGGCGCTCGCGGACATTAAGCGCGTCGTCCAGCCGCTGGCTGAGCGCGTCGATGCGTTCATCGAGCCGCTGGCTGAGCGTGTCAATCCGGGTGTTCACCGCTTCAAACCGCGCGTTGACTTCAGTCCTGAAGCTGTCAATGCGGGCGATCAACTTCGTTGCGCAGCGACGTCACGTTTTCCGTGATGCGCTTGTCCATCTGGGCCATCTCGCCGCGCAGACCCCGGATTTCCCCGGCCATTTCTTCAAGCCGAGGCGCAAGTTCTTCAAGCCGAGGCGCAAGCGTCCGCTCGATGAAGCGTTCAATCGCTCCAGTCGCTCGACTGACGCCTTCGCTTGCACGTTTAGCCGGCACCTTTTTGACCTGAGAGCAAAGCCTACCCTAGCCGAAGGGGTCGGGCATGGTCAAAGCGGACCACTGACAACATCGATTTCCCCTACCGGCCGGCGTTCAAACGCGTCATGCCCTTTCGGGCTTGATCGGCGGCCGTGCTGTTGGCCTCAGCCGCGTTGAGGGCGTGTTGATAATGACGCAATGCTTCGCGGCGGTTGCCCATCGCCTCGTAAACCCGCGCCAGGCTCAACTCGGGCTGGGCGTCGGCGGGGCAGGCCTTGGCGGCGTCCTGGTAATAGCCCAAGGCAAGCTGATAATTGGCGGCGGCATATTGTTGGTCGCCGTGCGCCAGCGCCTTGCGCATCACAGCCGCATCGCAACTGCCGGGCGGCGGCAGGGTGGTATTGATCGCCTGCTGCTGTTGCTGCGCGCGCAACTCGTCGATCTCGCGCTGCTGGTGCTCGATTTGCGCCTTTTGCCGCTCGACCTCCTGCTGCATTTCGGCAATCTGCGAGCCGGCGCAGCCCGCGGACACAAGGGCCAGCCCGGTAGCGACTGCAAGCAGAAAGATGCGACGCATTGTAAAACCGCGCGGATCAGCCTGGCGGAGCCTTTACCGTCACGCTGGCAAACCCGGTGGCCGAACGGCCGTCGGCAGTCGTGATGGTCAGCGACGCAAGGTAGGTGCCGGGCCGGGTATAAACGTTGTAGGTGATCAGCGGCGGAGTAGTCGCTACGTGACCGTCGCCGAAGTTCCACTTGTAGGAAACGATTTCCGCACCCGCCGGATCATGAATTTGCAGGATGAAGCCGACGGTCAGCGGCGCAGGACCATAGGCCGGATAGGGAAAAATCCCAACTGACGGCAGCATCATCATCTCGGGAGTTGCCATCGGCGTCGGACCGAGCTCATTTTCCTGCGCGACAACGCCCGCCGCCGCCACGGCGAGGAGTAATGCCGCGGCCCACGGCACCAAGCCACGCCGCCACTGTGCCCATCGACGGCAGCTCACGGCTCTCCGATCCCTCATTTCTGCCATCGCGACCAATATAGCCGCCTTGCCCGCGTGAAGCGATTTGGCATCGCGCGCAGCCGCGCCGGTAGTCTCGCCTAATCGCCCCAGTTAGAATCGGCTGCGATGGCATCCCAGGTAGCGGCGACCGCGGCAGCGGAGCCGACTGACAAATTCGTCACGCTCAACGGGCTCAAACTTCATTACGTGGATTGGGGCGGCGATCCGGTTGCCGGCACGCTGGTGCTGGTTCACGGCGGCTCGGCCAACGTCCATTGGTGGGACCTGGCGGCACCGCAACTGGTATCCGGCGGACGGGTGCTGGCGCTGGACTTTCGCGGGCACGGACTCAGCCAATGGGCCGTACCGCCGCATTACGGACCGGCTGGTTACATGGAGGACGTCGAGAGCTTCCTGCGCTTTGTCGGCTCGCCGGTGACGCTGGTGGCGCATTCGATGGGCGGCGCGGTGGCGATGTGGGTGGCCGCGAGGCATCCCGAACTGCTCGAAGGACTGGTGGTGGTGGACAGCCGCGGCGGCCCGCCGCCGTTGTGGCGCAAGCTGCAATGGCGATGGCGCCATCGGGCCCAGGGGCGGCCGCGCCCCGAACTGCCCTCGCGGCAGGATATCATCCGCCGCTTCCGCCTCCATCCCGAGGGCACCTATCTGTCCAACCAGGCGCTGGCCGAACTGGCACTCAAGAGCGCAATCCAGTTGCCCAACGGCAAGTGGGCGTTCTGTTTCGATCCGCAGACCCGCGGATGGCGCGACAGCGGGCCGGTCAGGCTGCCCAACGTGCGCGACGTCAAGGTGCCGACGCTGATCCTGCGCGGCGCGCAAAGCACCTTGCTCAGCGCCTGGCGCGCCCGATGGCTGCAGCACAAGATCAAGGGTTCGATGCTCAGGGAGATTCCCCGCGCCTACCATCATGTGCCGCTCGACAATCCCGACGATACCGCCACCGCGATCCTCGAGTTCATCGCATGGTTGCGGTCGGCTAGGCAGATATCCGCTGGAACTCAGCGTTAGACGCGGGCCAGGCAATCGGTCAGATCCATCGTAAAGGACTGGCCGTCGGTCAAAGTCAAGGACTTGGGGGAACGGCGGATTTGAATTTGCGCCACGTTGAGCTCGCGCGGCAGCACGTATACCACATCGCCCGAGTACAACGAGACCAGCCGCACCCGCTCTTCGGCGCGCCGTTCGGTGCCCATCTCATAGGGATGGATATGGTAGGCGTAGCCGCGGGCGCGCACGAAGCCTTCTTCGTAATCCTCCACCACCCCGACGAACATGTTGGTCACGTCGTCGCGAAACAGCTTCCGGTCGATTACCAGGATCCGATCGTTGGGATGAACCGCCGCCATCTTGAGTATCTCCCAGCTAGCAACAGTCTGACACAAATTGGCTGCTCCCGCGAAGTGACCCCGCGGCGGACCAGCCCTCGACGCCGCCCAACTTCCGCCAGCCGCCGCGGCCCGGTACAATGCCCAACTCTGGTATACTGGAGGGCCTGCGCGGACCTCCGCGGGATTGATGGGGGCGGCGGGATGGATCGCGAATAGCGGGGCGGTAAGACCGTCTTTCAACGTGCTCAGTCTCGAAGACGTTTGCAAATATTACGGCGAGCGTGCCGTTTTCGATCACGTGAGCTGGTCGATGCCCGATGACGCCCGGGTAGGGCTGGTCGGGCTTAACGGCGCGGGCAAGACCACCCTGCTGCGCATGATCGCGGGCGTGATCGAACCCGACAGCGGCCGCATCAGCCGCCCCCAGCGCACCCGCGTCGGCTACCTGGCGCAGGACTCGCCGGAAATCGGCGGCCGGACGCTGATCGATGAAACGCTGTCGGCGCTCAGCGAAATCAGCGCCGCCAATCAACGGCGCCTGGAACTCGAACACATCCTGGCGCAGGAGACCAGCGGACCGCGCCACGACGCCGCGCTGACGGAACTCGGCGAAATCCTCAGCGAGCTCGAACGCCACGACTTCTATACCGCCGAAAGCCGCGCCGAAGCGGTGCTGTTCGGACTGGGATTCACGCCCGCCGACCTCAAACGCGACGTGGCCGAATTCTCCGGCGGCATCCGCATGCGGATCGCGCTGGCCAAGCTACTGCTGCAAAAGCCCGAGTTCATGATGCTGGACGAACCCACCAACCATCTGGACATCGAGGCCCGCAACTGGCTGGAGGACTATCTGTCTTCCTATCCTGGCGGATTGATCGTGGTCTCCCATGACCGCTACTTCCTGGACCGGGTGACGCGGCGCACGCTGGAAGTCGCGCGCGGCAAGCTGGTCGAGTATCAGGGCAACTACTCTGCCTACCTGGTCAAGCGCGAGGAGCGCTTCGCCGCCGAGGTGGCGGCCTATGAAAAGCAGCGCGAAGAAATCGAGCACATGGAGGCGTTCATCAGTCGCTTCCGCTACCAGGCAAGCAAGGCCAAGCTGGTCCAGAGCCGGGTAAAGCAGCTTGAAAAAATCGAGCGGCTGCAGCCGCCCGTAGGCGCCGAACGGCCGCCTGCGATCAATTTTCCCCGCGCCCAGCGCAGCGGCCGCCGCGTCCTGGAACTGCGTGGCGCGGTCAAGCGCTACGGGGAGCTGACGGTTTACGACGGCATCGACCTGACAATCGAGCGCGGCGCCAAAATCGCGCTGGTAGGCCCCAACGGCGCGGGCAAATCGACCCTGATGAAACTGCTGGCGGGAATCGAGCCGCTGACCGCCGGTGAGCGCATCGTGGGCCACAACGTAAGCACAGCCTATTTCGCGCAGGACCTGAGCGAATCGCTGGATTACGCCAAAAGCGTCTTCGATGAACTGCATGACCATTGCGAGGGGATGACCACGCTGGAAGTGCGCAACCTGCTGGCCGCGATGCTGTTTTCGGGCGACGACGTGCTCAAGCGCACCGGAGTGTTGTCGGGCGGCGAGCGCTCGCGCCTGGCGCTGGCCAAGGTGCTGGCGCGGCGCAGCAACTGTCTGCTGCTGGACGAACCGACCAACAACCTCGACATCGTCGCCAAGGACAGCCTGCTCGAGGCGCTGCAACGCTTCGAGGGCACGGTCGTAATCGTCAGCCACGACCGCTACATTCTCAACGAACTGGTCAGCCAGGTGTACGAGGTCGGCCACGGCCACGCCACGCTGTACCTGGGCAATTACGACGACTACCTGGCCAGGAAGGAACAAGAACAGGGCGCGGCCGGCGCACCGCCCCCGGCTCAGGCGGCGGTGCAAAAGCGCAGCACACCGCCGCCCGCATCAAGCCCCAACGGAAAGGTCCGTCCGCAGCTCGATCGCCAGGCACAGCGCCGGCTTGAGCGCAACAAGAAGATGCGCCGCGAACTGGAAGAGCGCATCGAAGCGATGGAAGCCCAGCGCGCCAGCCTGGGCGAGGAGATGAACGATCCCAACTTCTACCTCGCGCGCAAGGACGCCAACGAAATGATCGCCCGCTACGACTCCCTGGGCCGCGAGATCGAGCGGCTATATAACGACCTGATGAAGCTGGACAGCGGCAACCCCTGACCGCCCCTCGACCGGAGGCGGTCCGCACCCCGACAGAAAACGCGGCTCCCCAGCCGCGCCTGCAAGAACCGGATTTTCCTGCACGGTCGTTGCGTGCAACCGCGCTAACCGGCGCGAGGCTGCTGCCCGCCGCCGCTCAAATCCACTTATGTCCGGCCGACTTCGCGGAAGAAGGCGCGGATATCGTTGGCCAGCAGCACCGGCTCCTCCATCGCGGCGAAATGGCCGCCGCGCGGCATCAGGGTCCAGCGCTTGATGTTATAGGCCTTCTCGGCGTAGGCGCGCGGCGGTTTGATCAGCTCGGCGGGAAACAGCGCCACGCCGGTGGGCGCCGCAACACGCTCGCCGGGCGCCAGGCGGTAGGGACTGTGGCGGACCTCGTAGTACAGCCGCGTGGAGGAGTTGATGCTTTGCGTCACCCAGTAGATGGTGATGTTGGTCAGGAGCTGATCCTTGGTAAAGCGGCTTTCGACGTCGCCGCCGCAGTCGCTCCAGGTTCTGAATTTCTCAACGATCCACGCCGCCAAACCGGCGGGCGAATCGTTGAGTCCATAGGCCAACGTCTGCGGCTTGGTGCCCTGGATCTGCTGATAGCCGGTTTCCTCGGCGGCAAACTTCGCCATCTCCTCGAGGAACTTCTTTGACTCGGCGTCATCGCCCAGCGCCTTGCGTCCTTCGGGCGGGCCCAGCGCGACCATATTCAGATGGACGCCGATCACCTCCTTGGGATAGGCGTGGCCGATACGCGAGGCGATGATCGCGCCCCAATCGCCGCCCTGTACGCCGAAGCGCCCATAGCCCAGCACCTGCGTCATCAGCTCGTGAAAAATCTCCGCGATGCGTTCGATCTTCATCCCCGGCACGCGCGGGTCCTCGGAGAATCCGTAGCCGGGCAGCGACGGCGCGATCACCGTGAATGCGTCGCGCGCGTCGCCGCCATGACGCGCGGGGTCGGTAAGTATCGGAATGATCTGCTGAAACTCCGCGATCGAGCCCGGCCATCCGTGCAGCAACAGCAGCGGCGCCGGGTTGGGGCCGGCGCCCGGCTGATGGATGAAATGAATATTGCAGCCGTCGATCGTCACCTTGAAATGCGCGAACGCGTTAAGCTCGCGCTCGTGCTTGCGCCAGTCGTAACGCGTGCGCCAGTACTCGATCAGCTCCTTGAGGTAGGCCAGATTGGTCCCGTAACGCCATCCGGAGTCGCGCACTTCGCCGGGCAGCCGCGTGTGTGCCAGGCGCTCGCGCAAGTCGGCAAGCACGTCATCGGGAACCGCAATGACAAATTTCTCCACCGCTCCATGCGCCATCGTCGTTTCCTTTGACTTTCTGTCCCGCTCTCCTGCAATCGGTTGCGCGGGTAAGGGTGATTGCTGCGCTTCAAGCACACCAGCCGCGCATTTTCACGGCGGTCTACTTGTGAGCCAGCGCCTGCTTGACCAGATCGCTGGCCAGCTTGCCGTCCAGACAAGCGCCGAACTGATCCTTAAGCGCCTTCATGATCGGACCAATCTGGTTGACACCGGCGGCGACTTGCGCCTGGATGGCAGCGCGGATTTCCTCGGCCCCCACGCCAGCCGGAATGTAGGCATCGAGTACCCGGATCTCGGCTTCGTTTTGCGCCACCAGGTCAGGGCGGTTGCCCTTGCGGGCGAACTCCAGCGTCTCTTCGCGCCGGGCCCGTTCGCGCTTGAGGATCTGCACGATTTCGGTATCGCTGGCCTGGCGGCAGACCTCCTTCTCGAGCCGGCTGATCTCGGTCAAAACGCCGCGGATGGTCATCATGCGGGCCGTGTCGCGGGCCTTCATCGCGCTCTTCAGATCGTCCTGCAATCGTGCCTTCATGGCCATCAAGCATATCGTGTCCGCACGCGCGGCGACAACGCGGTGGACGGGCGCGGCCTGCTGGAGCATACTTGGCCGAGGAATACAAAGCAGTCGAGGATGGCCGATGAAGTTCACGTGGTTTCACCTGATGCCGTACCGATTTCTGCCCGATGACTTCACACAGAAGCATCGCAGTGTATGGGTGGACATTCCACGCGACCTGTACGACCCCAGGGTCGGGCATCAGCTTTACAACGAATACCTCGACTCGCTGGAGTTAGCTGACCGCCTGGGTTTTGACGGACTTGGCGTTAACGAGCACCATCAGAACGCCTACGGCATGATGCCGTCGCCCAATATCATGGCAGCGGCGCTGGCGCGGCGCACCAGCCACGCCAACCTGGTGGTGCTGGGCAACTCGATCGCGCTGTACAATCCGCCGATTCGCGTCGCAGAGGAATTCGCGATGCTCGATGTGCTCAGTGGCGGGCGGCTGGTGGCGGGTTTTCCGGTCGGCACCTCGATGGACACCAACTTCTGCTATGGCGAGCCGCCCGCCACCCTGCGCGAGCGCTACTACGAGGCGCACGATCTAATCGTCAAGGCGTGGACCGCCAACGAGCTGTTTTCCTTCAACGGCAAGTACACCCAGCTGCGCTACGTCAACTTGTGGCCCAAGCCGCTCCAGCAGCCCCATCCGCCGATCTGGATTCCCGGCGGCGGCTCGATCGAAACCTGGGACTTCTGCGGGCGCCACGGCTATCAGTATTCCTACCTGTCGTTCTTCGGCTACCGCCACGGCCGGCGCGTGACCGACGGCTACTGGCAGGCGATCGACCGCCTGGGCCAGGAGCCCAACCCCTACAGCCTTGGCTTTGCCCAGATTCTCGCCGTGGCCGACACCGACCAGGAGGCCGAGCGCGAGTACGGCCCGCACGTGGAATACTTCTTCAACCGATGTCTGCACGTGTATGGCGGCTTTGCCGAGGCGCCCGGGTACCGTACACTGGATTCCATCAAGTCGGGCTTCCTGGGCCAGATCGGCAAGCAATCCACAGGCTTTGACGCGGGCGGCAAGAAGAGCTGGAAGGATCTCGTCGATCAGGGCTACATCATCGCGGGTTCGCCCAGGACCGTGCGCGAACGGCTGGCCGAAGCGGTCAACAGCCTGCGCTGCGGCCATCTAATGTGCCTGCTTCAGATCGGCTCGATGCCTGCCGAACTGGTGCGCAAGAGCACCGAGTTGTTCGCGCGCGAGGTGATGCCGCACGTGCGCGGCCTGTGGAGCGAGTACGAAGACCGATGGTCGCCGCATCCGCTGCCGAAGGCGGAGCGCGCCCAAGCGGCCACTTTGCCGTAGTTGGTGGGCATCTTTCAGTCGCGGGGCGCGACCGAGACGTAGCGGTTGCCGCGTTCGTAAAAGCGCCACGGCTTTGCCGCCCAATCTCCGGCGTAACCGACATTGATTCGCGCTGAGCGGCCGATTCTGCCGCGCGGCATACCCGCGTCCTCGAGATAGAGCACATCGCCGCACAGGTCGCGTCCGTAATCGTCGCCGGTGATGGCCAGCGCCTGGGTCAGCTTGCCGGGACCGTTGGTCAGTTCGCGCGAATGGGGCGGTTTGTGCCGCCGCTGCGCCATCAGGTCAAGACCGCGCACCGGCTCCAGCGCTCTGATCAGCACCGCATGCGGCTCGCCTTGCGCAGTGGTCACCAGGTTCATCGCCCAGCAGGTACCGTACAGACGAAATACGTAGGCATAGCCCGGGGGTCCGAACATGGCAGCCGTGCGGCGGGTCAGACCGCGCGCGCTATGGGCGGCCAGATCCAGCGGGCCGCGATAAGCCTCGGCTTCCACGATTCGGCCCGCAGCCTCGCCCTGCGCAGTACGATGCACGAGCAGCTTGCCGATACAGTCGCGGGCCACGCTTAGCACCGGCCGCGCGTAAAAGTCGCGGCCCAGTTTGCGCCCGCGCACGGGCGTTGCGCCGCCATCGGGTTGGCGCGAAGCGTGTGCCGGATTTTTGCCGCTCTCCATGCGCATCGATCTATTGCCGATTTTTGCCGCCGACCCAAGGACTTGGGGTTTTCATTCTTTACGGACGGGAAAATCCGGCCTCGCTAGCGTGCAGCGCCAAATGATTGCGCCGCTCAAATCGCTACGCCACTTTCATCTGCTGTGGGATGAGGATCTCGACGATTTGCACGAGTTGCTGCAAGCTATGGTTGAGCGCCGCGCGGAGATCCTGGCGCAATGGTACGAGCTTTACCGCCGGCACCTGGGCGACGAGCGCACGCTGTCGGAAGCGGAGTTTAGAGCGATTTTCGAACCGGCGTTGCGGCGCCACCAGGAGGCCCTGCTGCGCCGCGACGTCAACGCCTTTGCCGCCAGCATGCTGATTACCGGCCGACATCTGGCGCAGCACCATGTTGCGCTGGACGAGCTGATCGCCGCGATACATCTGCTGCAAGAGGCGGCGCAGCCACTCGTTGCAAAAGATCCGTCAGCATCGGCAGCCGCCCGCAAGTTGGGCAGGTTCGGCCACATCAGCGTCTTGCTGCTGGTGGGCGCCTACTCGCGGATGCAGTGGGCGGCGGCCGCCACACGCATCGACGCCCTTGAACTGGAAGGCAGACTTCTGCCCGCGGAGCAACGGACCCGCTTTCATGGACTGGTGGGGCACAGTGCGGCGATGCGCGAGATTTACCGGCGAATCGAGAGCGTTGCGGACAGTCGCGCCCCTGTGCTGATAGTCGGCGAACCGGGCGTGGGCAAGGAACTGGTGGCCCGTGCGATCCATCGATGCTGTGCGCATCAGGGCAATCCCTTTGTCGTGCTGCGATGCAGGGCGGTGCCCGGTTATCTGATCGAGAACGAACTGTTCGGCTACCAGCGGCACGCAACGGAGGGCGCCCAGACCTATCTGGGCCTGTACGCCTGCGCCGAAGGCGGAACCCTGTTCGTTGATGAATTGACCGGCCTGCCGATGGAGGCCCAAGGCAGACTGGCTTCGATTCTGGACCGGCCCCGGGCCGATGGCGCGCGCACAAACGTCCGAATCGTGGCTTCAAGCAGCCGCGAGCCCGAAGAAGCGTTGCGCGTGGGTCAGATGCGTAAAGAGTTCGAGCGCCTGTTTGCCGGGCGCGTATGGCGCATCCCAGCGCTGCGGGAGCGGCGCGAGGACATCGCTCTGCTGGCACAGCATTTTGTTGATTTGCTCAACTACCGGACGGCGCGCAATACGGCGATTGCCGGAATCGATGCGGCGGCAATGGAAATCCTGGAGCATTACCCATGGCCGGGCAACGTGCGGGAGCTGTTCCAGGCAATCCAGTACGCGTTTGCTGGCGCGCAATCCGCGCTGATCGGGCCTGCCGATCTGCCCGCGCCCATCGGCGCCATCAACGGCCGCCTGCGCCCTTTGCCGACAATCAGTTTCGAGACCTTCGCCGACGCCGAGCGCGAGGTGCTCAAGCGCGCCCTGGAGATGACCGGCGGCAATAAGCTGCGCGCCGCCCGGATGCTGAAAATCTCCCGCAAAAAACTTTATAGCGGCATCGCCAAGTACGGACTTAATAAAGCGGCCCTCTGAAGCTGAACTTCATCGCGCCGCAGCAGGCCTTCACCTAGCGAAAAACCGGCGGACCGTAGAAGTGGTAAACCATCAGGTAGACAATTACTCCGGTCACCGAGACGTACATCCATATCGGCCAGGTCCAGCGCGCGATTTTTTTGTGAGCGTCGAAGCGCGCGCGCAGGGCGCGGGCGAGCGTGAAAATCGCCAGCGGAACCGTCAGGCCGGCCAGGATTATGTGCGAGATTAGAATCGTGAAATAGGCCGGACGCACGGTTCCGCGGCCCGCAAAGCGCACGTCGCCCACCTGGTAATGGTAGGCGATGTAGCAGATCAGGAAGACCACCGAGACGCCGAAAGCAGCCAGCATGCAAAAGCGATGCGCACTGACCTGGCGGCGGCGGATGAAATAGAAGCCGGCAGCTAAAAACACCGCGGCAATCGCGTTGAGGCTTGCGTTTACTGTCGCCAGAATCGGGATGCCGGACAAGTGGTTTGCCTACTCGCCGCCGCTTCCACGCGCGGCAGACCGCGCGAGATCCTTCGACTCCGGCCGCCTCCACTCAGGATAACGAGTGGGCGCGGCGACCGGGATCGATCGCAAATTAACTGCAGCTCACCCTATGGATTCACGTTGGGATTGGGACCAGACACGTCCTTGCTCAGGGCGTGCTCCATCTTGACCACTTCACCCATGTGATGGCGGGCATAGATGCGGGTGGAGAGGTCGGGCACCAGCATGAAGGTGAGAAAGGTAACCAACATCACCGGCGTCAGCGCGATAATCGCCAGCGTGCGCCGCTCAAAACGCAGATGCATGAAATACATCGCCACCAGCGCCGCCTTGGCCCACGCCAGTCCGACCAGCAGGCCGACCATCGCGGCCTTGGGAATCGGCGCGTAGGCGACGATCAGTTCCAGCACGGTGAGGACCGCCAGGTAGATCCAGATCGCGATATAGTTGGGCTCGACGTGCCCGTGCGCCATCGAGGGTGATACCGCCATTGCTTCGCTGCTCATCGTTAAACCCCGTCCGCTGCTTGCGCCGCCCTAGATCAGGTAGACGAATGTGAAGATGAGGATCCAGACCAAATCGACGAAGTGCCAGTACAGACCCGCGACCTCCACCAGACCATACCTCGCGGCGGTAATCTTGCCCGCCAGTCCGCGCAGGAGCAGCACGCTCAGGTAGACCACTCCGCCAAACACGTGGCAGCCGTGAAAACCGGTCAGGATAAAGAACGTGGCGCTGAACAGGCTGGTCTTGATCGACAGCCCCTCGGTTAAGATCAGATGGGTCCATTCGCGCGCCTGAAGCCCGAGGAAGGCCAGGCCGCCGAGGATCGTCAATGCCAGGAACTTGCGATACCCGGCCTGATCGTCGCGCCGGATGGCGGACAGCGCCTCGACCATCGTCACGCTGCTGCAAATCAGGATGAAGGTCATCACCGCGGTGGACGGGATGCCCAGGATGGTGGACGGCACCGGCCAGTTCAGGTTGCCGATACGCAACGCGCCGTAAGCGGCAATCGCGGCGCCGAAGGTCATCGCGTCGGCGGCCAGAAACAGCCACATCCCGAGCTTGCCCATGCTGTCGGGGGTAAGCGGCGACTGTACCGGTTCGATCGCAGCCTCGTGGTGGATGGGGGTTTGGACTGTTGCGGCCTCGCTCATCTTCATCCTCTCCTGATTGCGCAAACGGACCCGGTCGGCATCCTGTGCTCAGCGATTGGAAAAAGGTTGCGGCTGGGGGTCCTCTTCGGCGTCGCGGCGGCGGCAGGCGTTGCGATAGGCAACGAACCCGACCACGGCCGCAACCAGCACGATCGCGTAGGGGACCGACAGCATGAACAGCACGCTGGTGTTGTAGGCGTGGGTGGCGATGTCGCCCGGGGGCAGGCCGCACATCGCGCAGGCATGGGCGTCGCGTGCCGCGCCCGCGGTCAACGCTGCGGCGGACGCCGCCAGCCATCTGCTTGCGAAAAGCCGTCTCACTACACTGCTCCTCCCCAGCCTAAAAATAGACCAGATAAAACAGCACCGGCCACACCGCGCAAACGAGATACCAGTAGATCGCGCAAATCTCAACCGGCGCATAGCGGAACGCGGTGAACTTGCCCGCCAGCGCGGCCACGAACACGCCCAGCAGCCAGATGACGGCACATAATACGTGAAATCCATGCAGCCCAATCAGGGTATAGAACGTTGCGCCGTAGGTGCCGCTGGTCAGATGCAGGCCGTGTGCGATCAGCCGCACCCATTCGCTGCCCTGCACCACCAGGAAGGTGGTGCCGAGCAAAGCCGTGACGCCCAATAGCACTTGCATGCGGGCCAACCGGTTGCGCCGCACCGCACGGACCGCCAGATGCATCGTCAGGGCGCTGGAGAGCAGCACAAACGTATTGACCCAGGTGACCTGAATGGGCAGGCGGGGCAATCCGGGCGGCGGCCAGAAGGGCGCACCCAGCTTGTAGACCAGGAAGGAGCCGATGAAGCCGGCGAACAGCATCGTCTCGCCCGCCAGCAGGATCAGCACTGCCAGCCGGCCGTTGCTAATAACCGGAGCTTCGCGCCCGCCGCCGGGCGGACCCTCGCCAAAGCGCGGCCGCCTGGAAGGCAAACGCCGGATCGGAATCGCCGCTACTGTGGATTGCCGCGCCATCTCAGTTAAGCGTGATGACTCCGATTATGGCGATCGCGATCAGCGCCAGGATCACTCCAAGCAGAACCGCGCCCAGCTTGCGGTTGCGTTGATCGATGTTGTCGACGCCCGCCGATGCCATCAAGGCCGCTGAACCTCGCATTAGATTTTGTCCAGTACCATCACCAGCAGCAGCGCCGGCAGATAAACCAGCGAAGCCACCATCACGCGCCGGGCGCCGCCCTTGTCGGGTCTGGAGGCGAACTTGAAACCGCTGCTGAGCAGCAGTCCGCCTAGCGCCAGCGCCACCACGAAATAGGTAATTCCGTCAAAGCCCAAAAACGTCGGCAGCAGCCCCACCGCCATCAAGGCCAGGGTGTTGATCACCACCTGACCCGCGGTGCCGCGCCCGTCGGCGTCCTCGATGCCCAACAGGTGAATGCCGGCGGCGGTGTAATCCTCGCGATACAACTGGGCGATCGCCAGCGTGTGCGGTAACTGCCACAGGTACATGATCGCAAACAGGGTCCAAGCCGGAGCATCGATACTGCCGCGAATCGCGGCCCATCCCGCCACCGGCGGCAGCGCCCCGGGAATCGCGCCCACGGCGGTGCATAGCGAGGACACCCGCTTGAGCGGGGTATACGCCAGCAGATAGATGATAGCGGTTGCGGCGGTCACCGCGGCGGCCGCGCCATTGACCGTCAAATACAGATACCCCAGGCCGGCCACGGTCAGGGCTGCACCGAACCACAACGCCTCCGCGGGGCGCAGATTACCCGAGGGCAGGGGACGGCTGCGGGTGCGCTCCATCAGAGCGTCGAGGTCGCGCTCCATATACTGGTTGAGCGAGAACGTACCCCCGGCCGCCATCGCCGTGCCGATCATCAGTGCCAGCACCAGGCGCAGGTCCAGATGTCCCTCCGAGCCCAGGTAAAATCCCGTCAAGGTGGCGACCAGCACCATCGTCAGCACGCGCGGTTTGACCAGCGCCAAATAAGACATCGTACGCGGCCGGCTGCGCGGCAATTCCAAACCCAAAGCTGCAACCCGTTGGTTCACGCCGTCACCTGTCGTTGCAGGGCGCGCGAGGGCGCATCGGCGTCTGACAATTCGGCCCTGATGCCTGCCGCCAGGCGGCCGTCAATCAGGCGGTAGGCCCGCAGCGTCAGCGCCAGGCTGGTCGCCAGCAAAGCGGCGCCCACCGCAACGTGAGCGGTGGTCGGCACCACCGCGCGGGCGCTCACAATCGTCAACCCGCCCAAGGCTATCTGCGCCGCCAACAACGCCAGCATCCCGATTGCCGGGCGCCGCAGCAGTGTCTCGTTGCGGTAGTTGCGCAACACCACGATCGCCGTCCAGCAGACAAAGATGGCGACCACCAGAGCCCCGACCCGATGGGCGTAATTAACCTGTTCGGGCAGCGACTCCAAAGGCGGCACGAGCCTGCCGAAGGCAAGCGGAAAATCAGGAATCGCCAGCCCCGCACCCATATGCCTCATCACGGCGCCGATGAGAATTTGCAGGTAGATCACGCCGGTAGTCACGGCTGCCAACTCCGGCAATCGCGGCCGCTCTCCAGCCGATTTGACCGCAGCAAGCTTCTGCCAGGCAGGGTTGGTGAACAGCGCCAGGGCAATCGTCAGGCAGAAGAACGCTTGGGCCGTCGCCGCATGGCTGACCGCGATCGCCAGCGGCAGCAGCAGCAGGACGGTAAGCCCACCCAGGACGGCCTGCACGATCACCAATCCGAACGCGAACAAGGCCAGATTGCGGACGAAACGGCGGCGCTCAGCCTGCCAGGCCCAAATCGCCAGTCCCAGCGTCATCAGGGCGACGGTGCCGGCGATCATGCGGTGGCCATGCTCGTAAAGCACGCCGCCCTGCATTTTGGGAAAGAACTTGCCGAAGGACAGCGGCCAGTCGGGCACCGCCAGGGCGGAGCCGGTGGACGTCACCAGTCCGCCGGCGAAAACCAGTACGAAGGTGGCTGCGGCCAGCAGCCGGGCATAGCGATGGAGTCCGCGCAACCCGGAGCGGGGTTGCAGCGCATGGCCCCTCGCTTGTTCATTGCTCATCAGCGCTACATCCATGAGGCCTGATTGGGAGCGAACCGCGTGTCGCGGTCTCCGCCATACCTATTCTCTCAGGCACTCAACTCACCAAGCAACGGCCAACTAGTGGGCCACCGCGGCCCTGGCCGGCAGCTCGACGTTCTGCGGCAGATAGTCTTCGGCCGTCAGCGGTGAACTGTATTCGTAGGGGCCATGATAGACCACCGGCAGCGGCCCGTCCCAGTTGCCGTGGGGCGGCGGGGTCGGCGTGGTCCATTCCAAGGTGTTGGCGCGCCAGGGATTGTCCTCGGCCTTTTTGCCTTTGGCCAGGCTCCAGATGATGTTGGCCAGCAGCAGGAATTGCGCCGCACCCAACACGAAGGCGCTGATCGAGATGAAGACGTTGATGGGCTGAATGGGCTTGAGGAAGTCGTACTGGAGCGGGTTATAGATCCGGCGCATGTGGCCGTTCATGCCCAGGATATGCATCGGGAAGAAGGTGCAGTTGAAGGCGATGAAGGTAATCCAGAAGTGGATCTTGGCCAGCGTCTCGTTCATCATCCGCCCGAACATCTTGGGGAACCAGTAGATGATCGCGCCGAAGAAGGCGAACAGGCTGCCGCCAAAGAGCACGTAATGGATGTGGGCGACGATGAAGTAGGTGTCGTGGATAAACATGTCCACCGGCGTGCAGGCCATGAAGATGCCCGACAGGCCGCCAATCACGAACATCGCCACGAACGCCAGCGCGTTCATCATCGCCGCCGTGTAGTGGATGTTGCCCTTGTAGATGGTGCCCAGCCAGTTGAAGGTCTTAATCGCCGAGGGCACGCCGATAATCATGGTGGTGAGCATGAAGCCGCTGCCCAGCGCGGGATTCATGCCGGACTGGAACATGTGATGGCCCCATACGATCCACGACAGAAACGCGATCGCCGCCATCGCGTAGGCCATCGCGCGGTAGCCGAAGATGGGTTTGCGCGAAAAGGTCGCAATCATCTCCGACGCCATCCCCATCGCGGGCAGAATCATGATGTAGACCTCGGGATGGCCGAAGAACCAGAACAGATGCTGCCACAGCAGCGGCTCGCCGCCGCCCGCGGGCAGGAAGAAATGCGTGCCGGCCAGGCGGTCGAACAGCAGCAGGGCCAGCGCCGTGGTCAGCACCGGCAGCGCCAGCAGCAGCAAAATCGCGGTGATGAACAGCGACCACACCACCAGCGGCAGGCGGAAAAACGTCATCCCTTTGGTGCGCATGTTGATGGTGGTGGTGATGTAATTGATCGAGCCCATCAGCGAGGAGATGCCGAGCACAATCAGGCTGATGCACCACAGGTTCTGGCCCCAATCGACCCCGGTGTAGACGGGCACCGCGCTTAGCGGCGCATACGAGGTCCATCCCGCCGCCGCCGGTCCGCCGGGCACGAAGAACGAGGCCAGCATGATCAGGCCCGCCACCGCGCCGACCCAGAACGACAGCATGTTGAGCACCGGGAAGGCCATGTCGCGCGCGCCAATCATCAGCGGGATCAAAAAGTTGCCGTAGCACCCGACCAGGATCGGCATGATCACGAAGAAGATCATGATGGTGGCGTGCATGGTGAACATCGAGTTGTAGGTATTGGGCGGGATGGCGCCGTCGTACATGTAGGGTTCGGGCACCCAGTGCATGAACGGCACGGCGGTTTCGGGAAAGGCCAGCTCCCACCGCATCAGCATCGCCATCGCCCCGCCAATCGACATCATGAACAGCGCCATGAACAGGAACTGCCTGGCGATCATCTTGTGGTCGGTGGAGAAGATGTACTTGCGAATGAAGCTGAGCTCGTGGTGCTCAGCGTGTCCTGCATGAACTGCCGCAGCCGGAGTACTACTCATATAGTCCGATCCTTCTGACCCGTTCCTTGCAAAACTCCAAAGTCCGCCACGCCCGTGTTATTTGCCCTGCGAGTACTTGTCCTTAAGCCAGTGCTGAAAATCTTCCTCCGATTGAACGTACAATGTGCCCTTCATCCCCGAATGCCCAAATCCGCACAACTCCGCGCAAGGGATCTCGTACTGCCCCGGCTTGGTGGCCTCGAACCACACATGAATTTCGCGGCCCGGCACGGCGTCCTGCTTAAGCCGAATCCAAGGCACGAAGAAACTGTGAATCACGTCCTTGGAGCTGAGCTGGAAGCGCACCACCTTGTTGACCGGAACGTGGAACTCGTTTTCCACCGTCACGTCGTCGGCGGTGCCCAGCTTGCCGTCGGGACCGGGGTAGGTGATTTCCCAGTTGAACTGCTTGGCGGTAACCTTGTAGAAGACGTCGCCCGGCGGACCCTGCTCCTTGATATTGGCCCAGGTGGAGCGGCTGAGCAGCGCCAACCCGATCAAGATCACCGCGGTTACCGTCGTCCACAGTACTTCCAGGCGCGGATTGCCCTCGATATAGGTCGCCTTGCGGCCGGGCCGGCTGCGATATTGGATCATGAAGACGATCATCGCGATCGTGACCAGAGCCCAGACCACGGCGGTAATCCAGAAGATCAATGTGAAGAGGAAATCGATGCGCGGCGAGAAAGTCGAGATTCCTTCAGGCAACCAAAAATGCTCAATCATTCAGGCAACCTTCCGTTCTCTAGAAAATGTCGCACACGAAGGGGGGCAAACGCGCTCCCACCACCAATTCGGCGGGCATTATGCGGCTGCGGATTCGTTTTCGGAAATGAAAAATACTGGCTTTCGATCCGAACCCGGTCTAATGCCTGCTCCGCCCGCAAGCCCCATCTTCCCCAACCGAGGGCGACAGTAGGCCGGACCGGAAATTAATGCAAGAGCAACCAGCGCGGCGGGGCAAAAACGGTGGCCGGCTTTGCGACAGGCCGCAGGCGCCGCTTGGTGTGCGCCTTGTTTCAGGCTAAATAGAGCGCACCATGGAGCGACCCACGATGACCTCCGCGCCTTCACTTGCGCATGCCTTTGAGCACAACGCCGCCAGATACGGACCGCGCGTCTTTTTGCGCGAGAAACGCAACGGCGCCTGGTGCGACCTGTCGTGGTCGCAGGTCGCCGCCGCGACCCGCCGGCTGCGCGCCGGTTTGATCGGGCTGGGGCTGCGGCCCGGCGACCGGATTGCGATCCTGGCGGAAAACTGCCCGCAGTGGGTAATCACCGACCTGGCCGCGCTGGGACTGGGCGCGGTGGTGGTACCGCTTTATCCGACCAGTTCGGCCGATGAAATCGAGCACGTGCTGAGTGATTCCGGCGCTCGCGCAATCGCGGTAAGCGGCGCGGAGAATGTGAACAAAGTCGCCGCGCTCGCCCCGCGCCTGCCCGACCTGCACACGGTCGTGACCCTGCGCGAGGACACCCCGGTACCCGCCGCCGCGCCGCCCTCAGCGCGGGTGGTGACGATGGAGAGCTTGTGCAACGCCGCCGAAGCCGGGCTCGCCGAAGCTACACGCTCCGATATCGCGACGATCATCTATACTTCGGGCACCACCGGGCCGTCCAAAGGCGTGGTGCTCAGCCACGGCAACATCCTGGCCAACTGCCACTCCAATCAGGCCGCGCTGGAGTTGAACGATCGCGACGAAATCCTGTCCTTTCTGCCGGTGGCGCATTCCTTCGAACGCACCGCCGGCTATTACACCGTGCTGACCGCGGGCGGCACTATCTCCTACGCCGAAGGGCTGGGGCAAATCGCGCAAAATCTGCTCGAAATCAACCCCTCCATCGTGCTGACCGTGCCGCGGCTGCTGGAAGTGATTCACAGCCGCATTGTGCGCACGGTGGAAAAATCGCCGGCCCTGCGCCGGCGTCTGTTCGACCTGGCGCTGGCCACCGGCAGACGCGCGGGCACGTATCGTTTCGAGGGCCGCGCCGTGCCAGTACATCTGGCCGCCCCGATGGCGCTGTTTCGCAAGCTGGTCTTCGCGCGGATTCGCGGCCTGTTCGGCACCCGGCTGCGCTACCTGATTTCAGGCGGCGCTCCCCTGCCCCGGGAGATTTTCGAGTTTTTCGCCGCCGCCGAAGTTCCGATCGTCGAAGGCTATGGGCTGACCGAGGCTGCGCCGGTGGTGTCGGTCAACCTGCTGGGGCGCACCCGGCCGGGCACGGTGGGCCGGGCGCTTGAGGGAATTGAGGTGAAGCTTGCCGAGGACGGCGAACTGCTGGTGCGCGGCGCCAACGTGATGCAAGGCTACTACAAACTGGAGGCGGACACCCGGGCGGCAATCGACGAGCAGGGATGGCTGCACACCGGCGATATCGCGACCCTCGACGCGCAGGGCTTCATCGCCATCCGCGACCGCAAGAAAGAAATCATCGTGCTCTCGGGCGGCAAGAACGTATCGCCGGCCGCCCTGGAGGGCAAACTCGGCCGTATCCCGTTGATCGCGCAGGCCTGTGTGGTGGGCGACCGGCGCAAGCATGTCGGCGCGCTGCTGGTGCCCGATTTTGAAAAGCTTAAGGAAGAATTCAAGAGTGCTGATATTGACGCCAACTCGGCGCGGGCGCTGGTCGAAGATCCCAGAGTCAAGGCGCTGTATCATCAAAAACTGCGCGAGCTTAACCGCAACCTGGCCGACTACGAGGCCATCTCCGCCTTCCGTCTGATCGCAACGCCGTTCTCCCAGGAGGCCGGCGAGATCACGCCGACGCTCAAACTGCGCCGCAAGGTGATCCTGGAGCACTACAAACAAGCAGTAGAAAGCATGTACGACGGGAGCTGAATGATTTAATGGGTCGGCAACCCCCTGGTTCGTAAAGCTGTGCCGTTGGGCGTTCGCAAAACGCTCGTCGATTCCCCTCAAAGCCGCAATTCTCCGATAATTTCCTTTTAAGATTCTTCGCACCGGGCCGCCGTACCGCGGTTGCACGCGCGGCCCGACTCACGCGTCGTGACCCGGCGGCGCCAATTCGATGCCTTGGCGGTGTCGTCAGTCAGGGGCCGGTTATGCGCTAATCCCTGTGCGCGTTCTTTTTTTGCTCGGGAACTATTTGCCGGCGATTGCTGGTTCACATTACTTACGAGCCAGGCCGTTGCGGCGTTTGGTTCAGTTGCCGCATCGCCGACTCAATCCGGCTCGAATAAGTGTTCGGTGAAAAGTCATGGAGTTATGGATTCCGCAAGCGCGCCTGGCGCGGCTGCTATCGGTGTGTTTGTTATGCATGGCCCTGGTGGCGTGCGGGGGAGGCGGCGGCGGGGCCAGCGTTACCCATACACACTTTATCGTGGTGAACAGCGACGCGGGCGGCGTTCCAAATCAACCCAGCGTGGCCACCTTCGACCGCGGCGATCAGGGCGATACCGCCCCCGAGCTCTCAATCAGCGGGGCGCACACCGGTCTGGATGGGGGAGCGTCGCAAAGCGTCGCGATCACCAATAACGAGATTTTTGTCGCTAACCCTCAGATCGCGAGCATCACGGTTTACTCCGCAGCGGCCAACGGCGACATGATGCCCGCCGCCACCATCGCCGGAGCGAACACGGGTCTGATGCGGCCAGTTGGCCTGGCCAGTACGGGCGGCAAACTTTATGTATCCGATGCTGCCGCCAACGCCATCGTGATATTCAACAGCACGGACTCGGGGAACACGGCGCCGACGGCAACGATCGTGGGGCCTTCGACGATGCTGTCGGGACCGCAGGGAATTGCCGTCGACAACAGCGGAAATTTGTTCGTGGCCAACACCGGCAACGCCGATGTGCTGATGTTCGCCGCAAGCGCGTCGGGCAACGCGCCGCCGTCGGCTACAATATCCGGTCCGCTCACCCAATTGGTCAAACCGGTCGCGGTCGCACTGGATGGCCATGGCAATGTGCTGGTGAGCGACGACGGTGGCAAACCTGATGTGCTACTGTTCTTCAACGCCGCCGCCAACGGCAACGTCGCGCCCGACAGGACGATCAGCGGCGCAGCAACGACGCTTCACGCTCCCGGCGCAATCGCCCTTGATGCCGGCGGCCGGATTGTAGTGGCCAACACCGCGAGCGACAGTATCGTGGTTTTCCCGGCGGGTTCCTCGGGCAATCAACCGCCCGAGGAAATGATCCAAGGCGCGACGACCGCGCTGTCAAGCCCGGTCGGCCTGGCAGTGGTTACGGTTGAAGGTCCTCCCTGACGGTTCGCGCAGTTCGCGCGGTCAGCCTCGCCCGGAGCGCAAAACCTTGCCCGGCAGGCAGTCGTTGGGCTTGCCGTGCTCGTATAGTACTTCGCCGTTGACGACCGAGTATTCCATTCCGGTCGCGGGCACCACTACGCGCCGTCCGCCGCCGGGCAGGTCGAAGCGGACTTCGGGGCGCTGTGCGTCAGAGCCCACGGTGGTGAAGTCAAAGATCGCAAAGTCCGCCGCCATCCCGGGCAGCAGGCGGCCGCGATCCTTAAGGCCGAAGAAATCGGCCGGCTCTGACGTGATCCGTTTGACCGCCAGCTCCAGGCTGAGGCGTTGTTTGTCCCGCACCCACGTGCCCAGCAGCTCGGTGCAATAGCCGGCGTCGCAGAACAGATCGACGTGCGCGCCGCCGTCGGACAGTCCCAGCATCACACGCGGATCGCCCAGCAACTCGTCGGCGACTTCGAATCGCGCCGCCGAAAAACGCATGTCGAGGTCCGCCTCCAGCGCGAGGTCGAGCAGCGTGTCGAGCGGGTCGGTGTTGCGCTGCGCGGCGATCTCCGCCACCGACTTGCCGATCAGTGGCTGGTGCGCCGGGCTGGCGGTTTCGTTGACCCAAACCATGTTCAGGTTGCCGTGCCAATTACGGTGGAGCTTGAGCTCTTCGTGGAAGCGCCGTCTGAAGGCCGGGTCGCGATACAGCCGCTTTTGCACGTCAGGGGGCTGATTAAAGGCCTGATTCCAGCACGGATAGGGTGAGAACATGAAGGGGGAACGCAGGTCGATGTCGCCGATGAGCGGCACCGCCAGCAGCTGCGGACGTCCGCCGCGCGCCACCAGCGGCTCAAGGCGTTTGACCAGCCGCAGGTGGGCATCAGGAATGTCATAGCGTTTGATGATGGCCAGCCATGTCACGCGCCCGCCACTGGCCTCCAGCAGCGTCTCCAGCGTTTCGTAATCTTCGCTGCTGGCACCGCCCGTGCGCGGCGCAATCTCGACCACGCCGTGGCCCAGTTCCTTGAGCACGCTGGCGTACTCGCGCAACTCCTCGCGGCTGGCCAGCCGGCTGCCCAACGGCTTGCCCTGATAGCCGATGTGATTGGGCACCTGGCTGGTGGAAAAGCCCATCGCACCCGCCGCCACCGCTTCCTTGATCAGCGCGCGCACCTGGGCCGTCTCCTCGGCGGTGGCGGCGCGTTGATTGGACTCGGGACCCATCACGTAATGGCGCAGCGGAGTCAGCGGCGCCAGGAAGCCCAGGTTGAGTGCGCTGCCACGCCGCTCGGCGGCGTCCATGAACTGCGGAAAGGTCTCCCACTCCCACTTGATGCCGCGGCTTAGCACGTCGAAGGGAATCGATTCGACGTTGACCAGGTCCCAGGTCGCGACCTCGCGCTCGGCGGGCCTGCACGGCGCCAGCCCGACGCCGCAGTTGCCCATGATGACGGTCGTGACGCCGTGCCATGAGGAGCAGCTAATCAGCGGGTCCCAACAGATCTGCGCGTCGTAGTGAGTGTGCGGATCGATAAAGCCGGGCGCGACGACCAGGTCCGAGGCGTCCAGCGTGCGGCGCGCTGGACCGCTGAGTTTGCCGATTTCCACGATGCGGCCCTGCGCCACGCCGATGTCGGCGTGATAGGCGGGGCGCCCGGTGCCGTCCACCACCATCCCGTTGCGGATCAACAAGTCCAGTGCCATCGGCGTTGAGCTCCTTTCAATCGGAGGGCGGCGGCTGTTCGCTGATTAGCCTTCGCTGTTATTGCCGTTGTCCGACGCGATCAGATCATGAATGGTGAGCAGGCGCGTGACCACGTAACAGCGCTTGCCCCTGGGGGTCTGCACTTCGAAGTCATCGCCCTCGCCCCGCCCCAGCATCGCCTTGCCCAGCGGCGACGCCAGCGAGATGCGGTTGAGCGAGGCGTCAACCTCCTCGGGGACCACGATTTCGTATTCGGTGCGGCTGCCCTCATCGAGGTCCTCAACCTCGACCTTGCTGCCCAGGCCCACAGTGTCGCGGGGCACCGAATCAAGATTGATGCGGGCCAGTTCGGCAATCCGGAGCTCATAGTTGGACAGCCGGGCGCGCAAGAATTCCTGGCGCTGCTTGGCCATCGCCCATTCAGCATTCTCCGACAGGTCGCCATGGGCACGGGCCCGTTCCAGTTCCCTGGGCAGGTCAACGGTGAGTTCGCGCTTGAGATTCTCCATCTCTTTGCGCAGTCGCTTGACTACAGGTAGTTCCGCCATTGCTCCCTTCCTCCGCCGCCTCCTCGCATCGCGAGTCGGAGCGCCGGCCGCCCGCTTGGGAGGTCCGCGCCGGCGAGGGTATCCAACTCTATCTTTCCTCGCCGCGGGCGGCGGCTGCAATACTGTGACGGCCGCGCCTAGTCGGCCACGATCGAGGTCAGACTGCGATTGACTCCGGCGACGCTCTGGATGTTGTGCACCACCAGTTCGCCCAGCGACGAGACATCATCGGATTCCACCATCGCGATTATATCATGGGGGCCGGTGACGGTATGGGCGTAAATAACCCCTTTGACTCCGCGCAGCTTTTGCAC
Organism: Pseudomonadota bacterium; assembly: GCA_021325025.1. Classification (GTDB taxonomy): domain Bacteria; phylum Desulfobacterota; class Binatia; order Binatales; family Binataceae; genus JAJPJA01. The sequence continues at coordinate 195,079 of JAJPHZ010000035.1, forward strand.
CACCTCCTTGGCTTTGCCCGGAGAGGTGTCGATCAGGATGAAGGCTTTAACCGTCATGCATGAGCCTCCTTCTCACGCCGCCCTGCCCGGGTTTGACTGCGGGCGCCCGCGCGTCAATGTTCGGGCGGGATCAAATTGCCCTGTTCGTCGTAGCTGTAAAAGCCGCGTCCGACCTTGCGCCCCAGGTACCCGGCATCGACGTATTTCTTGAGCAGCGGGCAGGGCCGGTACTTGTCGTCGCCCAGCACGCGATGCATCACTTCCATGATCGCCAGACAGGTATCCAGGCCGATGAGATCGGCGAGCTCCAGCGGCCCCATTGGCTGATTGGTGCCCAGCTTCATGGCGGTGTCGATATCAGTGACGCGCCCCACGCCTTCATACAACGTGTAAATCGCCTCGTTGATCATCGGCAGCAGCACGCGGTTGACGATAAAGCCCGGAAAATCCTCGGCCACCATGGTGGTCTTGCCCAACCGTTCGGCCAGCTCGCGGGTGGTGTCGTAGGTCTGCTGCGAGGTCGCCAGGCCGCGGATAATTTCCACCAGCCGCATGGCCGGCACCGGGTTCATGAAATGCATACCGATCACGCGGTCGGCGCGGCTGGTTCGCGCGCCCATCTTGGTGATCGAAATCGAAGAGGTGTTGGAGGCAAAGATGACCTGTGGCGGGCAGACCTTATCCAGCTTCTTGAGCAGTTCGATCTTGGCGTCTTCGTTCTCGAGGATCGCTTCGATAATGAAATCGCAGTCGCCCAGCTCCTCCAACCGCGCGGTGGTCCGGATGCGGCGCAAGATTGCGTCGCGCTGCTCGGGCTTGATGCGCCCGCGCGCGATCATGCGGTCGACGTTGCGCGCGATGCCCTCAAGGCTGCGCTTGAGGACCTCCTCGCTGACGTCATGCAGCAGCACGTCGAGGCCCGCCTGGGCCGCCACCTGTGCGATTCCGGCGCCCATCTGACCGGCGCCAATCACTCCAATCCTGCGGATACTCATCAAAGCCCCCGCCCAGCTAAAGGTAAGTGATGTAGTTTTTGAGCGATTTCAAAAGCGCGTCCACGTCACCGTGTTCGCCCAACTCGCGGCACAGCAACTGGTAATAGCCCTTGATTCGCGCCCGCTCCTGTTGCTCTTCGGGCACCGAGAGCAGGACCTGGAATTCCTTGAGCGCCGCCTGCACGTCGAGCTTTTTCTTGACCGTGATCTGTTCGTCGTCCACCGCGATGAGCAGCCGGATGTGGTCGATCATCCGGTTCATCACCGCGAAGTCGCTGCGGTCCTTGCTCATCGCCGGTTCTCTCCCCTCGTCATTGCGCGCCGGGCGGCTTCTCGCCCGCTCTCCAGGTGCCGGCTCCGGCGCCCGACGCTGCGGCCAGGCGTACCCGCCGGACATCCTCGGGCGACTGGCGGCCGGGCATTCCCAATCCCTGCATCAGGGCATTGGCCATCTGCGAGGTCAGGCGGTCGCGAATCGTGGGCCGGCTGTCGACTTCGGTGTCCAGCACGCGATCGACCTGCTCGCGGGTCAATCCCTCGGCCCGGAACAAGTCCACCAGTTCGCCCATTCCGACCTTGCCCGCGGCACGGTCCACAATCGCCACCACCTTGGCACAGGTGGGGCAGATTTTGCGGAAGAGCGTCCTGGTCTTGCAAAAAATACAGCGCATCAAGTCCGTGATTTAATCGCCGATTCGGTTGGCGCTCAAAGATGAAAAAACCCGCGCCGGCCGCCGATTCGCGGCCCCGCGCAGGACGGATTTGGCGGATGCGTCGGCGCGCCCGCATGCCTGCTCCCGCCATCACGGCCAACTTACACCGCGCCGCCCGGACCGGCAAGCCGACCCCGGCAAAGGAATTCTCCCGGGCACCTATCCGTGGCTGTTGACGGCGGGGAGGCGCCTGGACTAAATTGAGAATCAATTTCAATAGGTCGGCGACGATGACGCAAACGCCTGTGCCATATTTCTTCTACGCTCTCGGCATCCTGCTGCGCGAGGGGACCGAAGCGATGCTGGTGGTCGTGGCTCTGGCCGCCGGGGTCAAGCAGATGGGCCAGGGGCGGCGGGTGCGCGAGATCTACGCCGGCGCCGCACTGGCGGTCGTAGCCAGCGTGATGATGGCCTTTGGGGTGCAGGCCCTGATCTCCGACGACGCCAGCGACACCATGGAGGGCGTCTTTCAACTGGTCGCAGCCGGCACCTTGTTTTATGTCAGTTCGTGGCTGACCGCCAAGACGCAGGCCAGCCGATGGCACGATTTTCTGTTCGCCAGCCTTGAGCAATCAAAGCGCCGCGCGCTGCCCTTTGCGATGGGGATCACCGCGTTCATGGCAGTGCTGCGCGAGGGAGCGGAGACCATCGTTTTTTTCCAGGCCCTGCTCGGCGGCGCGGCGCGTGGCGCCGAGCAACACGCGATTTGGACCGGGATGGCGGCGGCGGGCGTGCTGTTGCTGATCGGATTCGTCACGCTGGAGCAGTTCCTGGTGCGCATTCCGCTGGGATCGTTCTTTCGCGCCACTTCGGTGCTGCTCTATGGGCTGGCCATAATTTTCGTCGGCCAGGGCATCGCCAGCCTCCAGGAAGCCAGTGTGGTCCACGCCAGCTTTGTTCCCTATGTGCCAACAATCAAGGCGCTGGGCGTCTTCCCCACCGTTCAAAGCCTGGGCGCACAAGGGGTGTTGTTTGTCTTCTCGGCGGGCGCGCTGGTGTTTCCCGCCTGGCAGGAGGGATTGGCGGGGCGCAGCCGAAATCTGGCCGCCGCAGTGAACAAGGGCCAGCGCACCACGCCGGCCCCTGTAACGCAACCGCTTTCCGAACCTGAGTCTCAGGCCGCTTCTTCGGCCTCGTAACCCAGCGCTTCGAGAAAGACTTTCTTTTCCGCGGTCTGCATCACGTAAATCCCGTCCCAGCCGCAGACCTCCTCGCACAACATGCAGCCCACGCAGGTCTTTTCGTTGACCTGCACCTTGCCCAGGTAATTGGCGTGATTTTCCGGCGACGGCGCGATGCAGTCGAATGGGCAGACATCCACACATACGCCGCAACCATTGCAATTGTCAGGATGGACCACCGCGATGGGGCGCTCGGCACGCTTGAGCACGTGGGTGATCTCGCCGCGGGTGTTCATGATCGCCTCGTCCGGACAGATCACGCCGCAGGCGCCGCAGTCGATGCACATCGCGGGTTCGATGAAGTAAACCTTTTTGGATTCACCCGAGATGGCGCCGGTGGGACATCGCTTTTCGCAGGCGCTGCATCCGGTACAGCTTTCGGCAATAATCGTGTAAGGCATGATTAATCCAGCTTTGCCATTGGACGCCGCCGCGTCACTTGCGCATCTCCTCGATTATCCGCTCGCGCATTCCATGCTCGATCAACTGGTCGTTGCGCCGCGCCTGCTTGAATGACACGTAAGTGAAAAACAGCACCAGCAGCATCATCATCCCGATCGGGATGTTATCGGGCTCGGTGACGATCGTGAGAAACTGCTGCAAACCAGTGATGTGTTCCATAATGAGCCCTCAAATCCGGTTACCGGCCGAGCCGACAGTAAACAAATCAAGCGCGGAGTCCGCCGCCCATCAGCCCTGTTTTTCGTCTACCAGCCGCTCGCAGAGGTGTCAACGCAAGGCCCTGGCTTGCTCACCCATGGCCCGGCAAGTATAAGGCTTTCCAACCCGTTTGCGGCCTGAGCATTCATGGAGCAAAACATCGAGTCATCGCAGACCGCAGCGCCCCCGCGTGCAGAGGGCGACTCGTTGCTGCGGCTTTGCTGGGGGGCGGCGGCCACCTTGCTTGCCGTCCTCTACACCATCCCGTTGGCGATTGCGGCCGCCCTGTCAGGGGCGATCGGACAAGCGCGCGGCGTGGCGTGGCTGGGCCGGTTATGGGCGCGGATGATAATCCGCACCGCGGGCGTCAAAGTGCAATTCGAGGGGCTGCACCACATCGACCACCTGGGCTCCTTCATCCTGGTCGCCAACCATCAGAGCATGTTCGACATCCTGGCGCTGCTAGCCTATTTTCCCCGGCCGATCCGCTTCGTGGCGAAAAAGGAACTGCTGAAGATCCCCGTGTTCGGCTTCGCGCTGAAACATGGCAACCATATCGTGGTCGACCGCGAGGCGGGCGGACAGGCGGTGCGCAAGGCGATCGACGTGGCCAAGTCCGGCCTGTGCATCGTCTTTTTCGCCGAGGGCCATCGCTTCAGCGACAACCACGTCCACCGTTTCAATCCGGGCGCGGCGTGGCTGGCGCTGCAGACCCGGTTGCCGTGCGTGCCGATGGCGATCAGCGGCAGCCTGGCGATCATGCCGCGCGGCGCCAAGGTGGTGAGGCCGGGACGCACGATGCGCGTGATAGTCGGGGCACCCATCGACACCGAATCCCTGGCAGCATCGGAGCGCAATAAACTCACCCGCCAACTGGAGCAGGCGGTACGCGAGTTGTTTGCGCGCAGCGCCGCTGCCGCGTCGACCGCGCATAACCGGCTCTAATCACGGGCGCTGCACTAACCGCCCTGAAAAATCTCAGGGCCGCGCTCAGCTTACAACTTGACGAACACCGACTTCATCTGGGTGTACATCTCGATCGCGTGGTTACTGAACTCGCGGCCCTGGCCCGATTGCTTGTAGCCGCCAAAGGGCATCGTGAAGTCCAGCACCATGTAGCAGTTGATCCAAACGGTGCCCGCCTTGAGCCTGCGCGCCACCTTGTGGGCGCGGCTGATGTCGCGGGTCCAGATGCCGGCCGCCAGGCCGTAGGTGGTATCGTTGCCCTGCAAGACCGCGTCGTTTTCGTCTTTGAAGGGAATCACCGCCGCCACTGGGCCGAAGATTTCCTCACGCGCGATCTTCATGTCGTTGCGCACCTGGGTGAACACGGTGGGCTGTACGAAATAGCCCTTGGGCTGCGGCCCCGGACCACCGCCGGTCAGCGCCGTGGCGCCTTCGGATTTACCCGCTTCGATATAACCCAACACCCGTTGATGCTGCACCTTGGACACCACCGGACCCATCGTGACACCCGGCTCGAACTGGGCGCCCAGCTTGTGCGCTTTGGCGCGCTGCACCAGGCCGTCGACAAACTGGTCGTGAATCTTCTCCTGCACGAAGATGCGCGAGCCGGCGATACAGGCCTGGCCGGTGTTGCCGAAGATTCCGATCGCCGCGAAATTCAGCGCCGGCTCCATGTCGGCGTCGGCGAAGATGATGTGTGGAGACTTGCCGCCCAACTCCAGCGAGACGTGTTTGAGCGTGGCCACCGACGCCTTGAGGATTTCCTTGCCGGTAGTGGTCGAGCCGGTAAACGCGATCTTGTCGACGTCGGGATGGTTGCTGAGCGCAGCGCCGGCTACCGGTCCGAAGCCCGGCACGATATTCACCACGCCCTCGGGCACTCCCGCTTCCAGCAGCAGCTCGCCCAGCCGCAGCACCACCAGGCAGGCCTGTTCGGCCGGCTTGAGCACCACCGTGTTGCCGGTTGACAGCGCATGGGCGAGCTTGTTGGAGGCCGACATCAGCGGGCCATTCCACGGAATGATCTGACCGCACACCCCCAACGGTTCGCGCAAGGTGTAATTGAACATATCGGGCGCCGAGGGATTGGTCTCGCCGAAGATCTTGGTCGGCCATCCGGCAAAGTAAGTGAACAGCTCGACAGCCGACGTCACCAGCCCTTGGGCGCCCATGATCGGCGCGCCGTTGTCGAGCGAGGACAGTTCGGCAAGCTGCTCGCGATTTTGTTCGATCAGGTCGGCAACCTTCAGCAACAATTTGGTGCGTTGATGGGGCGTCATGCGGCTCCATGGGCCGTCCTCGAACGCCTTGCGCGCCGCCTTGACTGCCTCGTCGATATCTTCGGGACCCGCTTCGGCGACCTCCGCTAGCACCTCCTCGTTGGCGGGGTTGAGGCTTTCGAAGGTTTTGCCCGACCTGGCCGGAACCCACTTGCCGTTGATCAGCAGCTTTTTGGGGCTGCTGCGAAGGAACTCCAGGGTCCTGGGATCCTTGGCCCCCTGGGCTGCAATTTCCAATCGTGGTGCCGCTGCCATGATAAAACTCCGCTGTTGCTTGCTTGCAGAATTGGTTTGACTGACCAATTCCCATAGATACGCCCCACTTCCGGGGCAGGCAACTTGCACTGGTTTGACCGCACTTTAAATATGAACGCCGTTGCTTCGGCGCCGATGCGCGCCGTCCTTGGCGAGATTAAGGCGGAGGGGTTGCGTTACCAGGATGCTTTTGGAGTCCACTGCGCAACCGCCCAAACCTCGGCGATTCGGAAGTCGGCCCGCTGGCCGAATTTGAACAGCCTTGACGGCGTCTTCTTACTGCAAACCGTAAAAGCGCTTGGCGCCGCCGGCCAGCACGTTGGCCAGCGTCTGCGGCGGCAGGCCCATCGCCTTGATCATGTTGGGCGCGCCGGGAAAGCCGTCCAGATGCGGATAGTCGGTCGCCCACAGGATGTTGGTCGAACCCAGGTAGTCGGCCAGCAGCGGCAGCGTCTTTTCCACCGGCTCGAAAGAGATGAAGCACTGGCGATGGAAAATCTCGCTGGGGCGCGTGGTCAGACGCGTGTCGTTCATGCCGACGTCGTCGAAATGGCGGTCCATCCGATCCAGCCATCCCGCCATCCATCCGCCGCCCGACTCCAGAAACGCCACGCGCAGTTTGGGAAACCGATCGCACACGCCGCACATGATCATGCTGGTCGCCGCCGCCATCATCTCGAACGTATGGGACACCGCATGGCGCACGGCACCGCCCCGCCGCGCGAAGCGCTCGATGGCGAGCGTGTCCTGGGTTGTCTCGCTGCCGCCATGGATACCGATTGCGAAGCCGATATCCTGCGCCTCTTCCCACAGCGGGTAGTAGTCGGGATCGTGCAAGGGCCGGCCATTGTAAGGATTGGGGCGCACAAAGCCGGTGCGAAAACCCAGTTCCTTCGCCGCAAAACGCATTTCGCCGATTGCGCCTTCGACCGATTGCATCGGCAGCATCGCGGCGCCGAACAGCCGCTCCCGGTAGGGAGCGCAGTAATCCGCCAGCCATCGGTTGTACGCGCGGCACGTCGCGGTGGCGTAGTCGGGGTCCTTAATCGCGCCCAAAAACAGCGCCAGGCTCGGATAGAGGAAGGCGGCGTCGATGCCCTCCGCGTCCATGTCGGGGATGCGGGCGTGCGGGTCGAATCCGCCCTTTTTTCCCGCCAGGTAGGGAATCCTGGGCGATACGGTACCTTCGCGCGCACCGAAGGCGCCGGTGACGCCAAAGGTCACCGGCTTCTTGCCGCGCCCGATGTCGAGTCCGCGATCGCCCTCGATCCGCATCATCTCGCCGCCATTGTCCAGGATGAACAGCTTGGGGCAGATGGCGCGGTATTTGGGTTCGATGTACTTCTCCCACAGGTCGGGCGGTTCCAGGACATGGCCGTCAGCGTCAATTACGTTGTATTCCATTCGCGTTCACCATCGATTCGCAAGCCAACAAGCGCGCAGGCCGCTGCAACGGCGCTCGTATCAGTCGTATGTTACCATTTCGCCGAACAGGAGCACCGACTTGTCGGGGTCGGGCGGCAGCGCGCCCCAGATGTTGCGGGCGGCGGTGTCGATATCGAACGCCTTGCCGGCCTCCAGGTCACGCTTGACAAACGGCCCCAGGGGCCACTGCTCGGGGTCGGTTTGGATCGAGCGATGCACTGCGGGCGTGTCGACGAAGCCCGGCCTGATCGCAACCACCCACGGCCCCTTGCCGCGCTGCTTGCGTTCGCGGCGTACCACGCGCACCCAATGCTCGGCCGCGGCTTTGGCGGCGCAGTAGACCGCGTCCCCTTCCCACGGCACGCGCGCCGCCGCCGAGGTGATCATCACCAGGCCCGACTCGTAACCGGGCTTGCAGGCGCGCACAAACGCGTCGCCCAGGATGAGCGGTGCGGCCGCATTGGCGATCACCGACTGGCGGTACAACTGCGGGTCCACCTCGCCGACGAAGCCCTGCACCGCGCCCATGTAGGCGTTGTGAATGAAGATGGCGCGGGCGCCCCTGAAATTCCGCAGTTCGTTGTGAAAATGTGCGCCGACCGCGTCCCAGGTGGCGGGTTCGGCGAGATCGAACCGCACGGTCTCATAGTCCGGATGTTGACGCCGCGAAAGGTTGACAACTCTGGCGCCGGGATAAGGCACGTTGCGCGCGAGCCCCAGCCCCAGACCTTCGGTGGCACCACTGATCCATACGATTGTGTCGTGCACGAATTCTTCCTGCCGCTTGATTGTTCGCCTGCAGCCGGCGCGTCTGGCGCCGCGTCATGCTCAGTTGGCAAGCTATACGCACCGCCCGCGGACTCGTCAAACGGCGGCCGGCGCGTCAACCGTTGGACCGGCGCATTCGTCCAGCCAAGCGCCGGCAGAGCTGATTTTGAATCAAGCGGGCGGCGACGCAGTCTTTGTATCGAGGAATTCGGCCATGAGCAGGCTCGGAAACCTGGCGTGGGAGGCGATAATAGCGATGCTTTCGATAGGCGCGTTTTGGGGATGTGCCGGGCAGTCCGCACCGCCGCCCCCGCGCCCTGCCAACCGCTACATCTATGTAACCGCGCAGGGCTTACCCGATGAATGTTACACCGACCTCGGCACGGTGACCGTCAACCAATCATTCGCCGATGCCGCCGTCGATCAGGACCATACGCAACGGGCCCGGCGTCTGCGCGCCGCCGCGCTCCGAGATTATCCGGACGACGTCGACGCAGTGATCAACGTTGCAACCCATCAAAACGACGTCGGCACCGAGCTCACGGTGACGGGCGAGGCAGTGCGGCTGGAGGATCATCCCACCGCGCAATGCATGCTGCGCGGCGGCGAAAAGGCGATGGACACCGCCGCTCTGATGGGTGCCGGCGCGATCGCCGGAGCAACCGTTGGCGGCCTGATCGGAGGCGCGGGCGCCGCCACCGCGGCCGGCATCGGGGGCGCGTCGGCGCTGGGCACACGCGAGCTGCTAGCGCATCAGGCTGCCCAGGAACAGCAGCAGCAGGACTTTGAAAAGACGCTGCGCACGCAACGCGAAGAAATCAAGCGCTTGCTCAAGGAACGCGCGCGCTTGCGCCAGTGCCAGGAGCAGGAAGTTCCCCTGCAAGCCTGTCTGACAACGCGTAGCACGGGCGCGTCGCACGATGAGGATGGGAGTGAAGCCACCGGCCAGGACACGGTCAATGCCAGCCCCTTCGAGATGCGCAAGCATCTTCAGGAGCAGCAGGATTACATCAAGCAGCTTCAGGATGAGATCGCGCAGATGAAGTGGCGCATGGGCGGTCACTGAACCGTGCAAATTGCGGTTGCAAATTTTGCACAGCCACTAGGAGCCGGTGGCAGATTTTACACGAATGGATAGCGGTTCGCTTCTGACCTCCTTAAAACCGCCGAGATTTTCGCATGCCCGGCATGGCATATCGCTTGCTCACAGGGCGTGGCGTTTCAATCCAGAGCGCTTGCCGGCAATCCCCCGCCGACGGGCCGCGTCGGTTCGTTGCCACCCACGGGTGTCATGGCAGAATGCAAGCGGATCTTGATTGCAGAGGACGATCCTTCTGTAAGGGGGCTGCTAAGGGAACTCCTCATCCGATGGAATTTCGAAGTGGCCGAGGCCGTCGACGGGTTGCAGGCCTGCAAGATGCTGGAAACCTACCGGCCCGACATCCTGTTGCTGGACATCAAGATGCCCAAGCTGGACGGGCTGGGGGTGTTAAGCGAAATGCGCTCGCGCCGCCTGTCGGTCCCGACCTTCATCATCTCGGGCGAGGGCGGCATCTCCGACGCGGTCAGGGCGGTCAAGCTGGGCGCCGAAGAATACCTGGAAAAACCGGTAGAGCCCAACCAATTGCGAATGCTGATGCGGCGAACCCAGGAGCGTCTGGCTGGGCAGCCGCAAGCGGCGTGGCTTAAGCTGGGCGACGGGCCGATTATCGGCCAGTCGCCGGCCATTGCGCAGGTGATGGAGATGATCGGTCAGGTGGCGCCGACCGAAGCTCCGGTCATCATCATCGGCGAAAGCGGGACCGGCAAGGAGTTGGTGGCCCGCACCATTCACAGCCTTTCTCCGCGCGGCGAAGGACCTTACGTGGGAATCAATTGCGCCGCGCTGCCCGCCAATCTTATCGAAAGCGAACTGTTCGGCCACGAGAAGGGCTCCTTTACCGGTGCCGAGGAGGCGCGCAAGGGCTGCTTTGAACTGGCCCATGGCGGCACGCTGCTGCTCGATGAGTTCACCGAGATGCGGCCCGACTTGCAGGCCAAGCTGCTGCGCGTGCTGGAGGATCGCAAGCTGCGCAGGGTGGGCGGCAACCGCGAAATCGCGCTGGATGTCCGCGTGCTGGCCGCCAGCAACAGCGACCTGAGCAAAGCGAACGCCGAGGGCCGGCTGCGCCAGGATCTCTACTATCGGCTGAGCGTGTTCGTCATCACCGTGCCGCCGCTGCGCGAACGCCCCGAGGACATCGTGCCGCTCAGCCAGGCCTTCATTCAGCGCTTCGCCGCCGAGAGCCATCGGGCCATCACCGGCGCCGACGAGGAATGCATGGCGGCGCTGCAATCCTACAACTGGCCGGGCAACGTGCGCCAGTTGCGCAATGTCATTCAGCGCGCGGTCGCGCTCAGTTCCGGTCCCTATCTGCGCCGCTCCGATCTGCCGCCCGAATTCCAAATCCGCCCGCTCAGCGGCACCTCTTTCCAGGTGCGCGTGGGCGCCACCCTCGAAGAAGTCGAACAGGACCTGATCAACCGCACCATCGCAGCCTTCAGAGGCAACAAGACCCGCGCCGCCAAGGCTTTGGGAATCAGTCTGCGGACACTCTACAACCGCCTGTCCCACCATCGCGCCGGGCGCGGCCCCACAAAAGACCGCAGCCGGTAAGGCGGAGTTTAACGATGGGCCTGCGAGCCAAATTGGCCACCGGCTTCATGGTGCCGCTGGCGGTTACCGCCCTTGCCATCGGCCTGTTGGAGACCGGCCACACCACTCAATCGATGGTCAACCATCTGGCGTCGCTGGGCAACCTGCTGGTCCATCAAACCTTCGAGGAGATGCGCGCCAGCAAGCCGCGCAATCTGGCGGCGCTGCGCGAAAATCACGCCTTTCGCAGCTTTCTCAACTCCGTGCTCGCGTTCGGCGAGGCGGTGGTGTCGGTGCGGGTCGAGGATCCCAGCGGGGTCGCGGTCGTGGCCGTGCCCGAATCGCTGGAGGGGCGCCAGGTCCCCGACGTGCCGTCGATCGGGCAGTTGCAGGCCGAGGGCGGATGGTGGGAGACGCTGTCGATGTTCCTCAACCTGCAGCCGCAAACCATCTACAAGGCCAGCGGCGTGATTGAGATCAACGGCCAGTACGCGGGCATGATCAAAATCGAACTGTCCACCGCGCTGATTGCCGCGCGCGTGCGCCATTCGATTATCACCGGGCTGTACCTGATCGGGGTCGCCCTGGTGCTGGGCTCAGTGGCGGGAACCATCATGGTCGGCACGGTGCTGCGCTCGCTGACCGCACTGAGCGCCGGCATCGAGCAGTTGGCGGTCGCGCGCACCAGCAGCGCTATCAAGGTGGAATCGCGCGACGAACTGGGCAAGCTGGCCGACAAGTTCAACCTCCTCTCACGCCGCATCATGGCCGACCGTCAGCAGTGGGAGGAGGAGCGCAACCGGCTGACCGCCGCGGTGCGCTCGATCAATGACGCGGTGCTGCTGCTCAACTCGGCGGGCCGGGTGGTTTTTGCCAACGCCGAGGCGCTGGGACGCCTGGGCCTGCCCGAGGGACGGGCTCTCGGTCAGGACCTCGCCGAACTGCTGGGTCCCGAGCATGCGCTAGTGCGGCTGTGCGCCACCGCGCTGCGCGCGCACTGCGACTTGCACGACGTGCGGATGGAACTCAACGGCAGCGGCTCACCGCAGTTCCTGGTCTCGCTGCTGGCGATGGATTTCGGCGGCGGCAATCCGGGCTCGCTCGTGCTGTTGCGCGACCTGTCGTGTGTGGAGGAGCTCGAGGACACGCTCAACTTCTCGCGCGTGATGGCGCGCCAGGGGCGCTTGCTGTCGGGTATCGGCCATCAGTTGCGCAATCCGCTGCACGCCATCGCCATCCAACTGGAGTTGCTGGCCGACGACGCGCGGCGCGGTACGCCGCTGGAGACCAGAATCGAGGGCATCCGCGCCGAGCTGGGCCGCATGAAGCAAAGCATCAGCTCCCTGATGCGCTTTATCCGCCTCGACCGCATCGAGCCCGTTCTCTTTCCCATCAACGAACTGTTGCGGGAGATCGCGCAGCGTTACGTTTCGGGCCAACATCGCGCCGAGTACCGGCTCGACAACAGCATCGGCCAGGTGGAAGCGGACCGGGCGCTGCTGGCCGAGGCGTTGAGCAACATCGTCTCCAATGCGGTGGAGGCGATGCCCGAGGGCGGCACCGTGCGCCTGAGCACCGAGGCGGTCGCGGCGGACAGCATCCAGATTGCGGTCGCGGATCAGGGAGCCGGGATTGCTCCCGAGCATCTGTCGCGCATCTTCGATTTCTGTTTCACCACCAAAACGGGCGGCGCCGGAATCGGGCTTTCGATGGCGATGCGGATCGTGGACCTGCATCGCGGCACCTTGCAGGTCGCCTCACAGCCGGGCCAGGGCACCACGATACGGATTACGCTGCCGATTCGGCAGTTCCGGGTGGATTGTCTGCCGGCGGAGTTTGGAGCGAGAGCGATTCATGCATAGGCAGCAGCTGGCCCTGACGGCGTTGACGATGATCTGTGTGCTTTCAGGATGCGACCTGATCGGCGCGCCGCAGCCCCCGTGGCTGAACCTATCGCCCCCCCAGCGCCCTTCTTACTCATATGCGGCCCGCCGGCACATACGCGTTAGCGAACACTCTCGCAGCGCGCGCACCGGCTACAGCGAGTCTGCGTCGAGAGCGCCTGCGCAATCAGATCTGGCGCCGCCTCCGGCAGTGAACAGTGCCGAGCGCGCCGCCACGCCGTCCACCGCAGTATCGGCTGCGCCCATCACCCTGAGCCTGGCCGGCGACAGTGGGGATCGCCAACGGGCGCAGCACCTTCTGCAAGTCACCGACGCCAATCTGATGCGCGCGCGCAGCCGGCATTTGAGCGCCGCCGAGCAGGAGACTTACCAGCGCGCCAGTCAGTTGGCGTCCCGCGCGCGGCGCGCGCTGGCGGACAACGATTGCGCGGCGGCCTCCAGCCTGGCGGGCAAGGCGTCATCGCTTGCTGCCGGGCTGAGCGGCGAATGATGATTTGGGCCATGCGCCGTCCCGTCCTCAAGCCGCGACATGAGTTTCGCGAGGGTGCGGAAAAAGTCAAGACAGAGCGTTAACGTGAATGCCGGCGTTGCGCATCCTGCATAGATGGCTGCGTTCCTTTACTTCTCTTTCTTTGGGAGAGATCTAGAGTGAGCGAAGCGGGTTGCGGAAGATTCTTTTTTCCGCAGCCGGTTGGGCGTGATCAGCGCGAGGAACGTGCGCGCCGGCGAGATGCATAAAGTCGACGAAGCCTTCGGCCAGCAACGGGAAAATATCCTCGAAGACGCGGCGCTTTAAGTCTTCGCCCAGTTTGCGGGCGTACTCCTCGCTTTCGTCGAGAACCCGGTCAACTAAAGAAAGCGCGGCTTTCGCGTCCTTGGCGGACGACGGTGTGCGGTAGGAACGAATCGCAGCGAAACAGCAGCCAGAAATAACCGAACGCGTCGCCGGGTTCGGCAAAGCCAGGCCCCTGATCGGCAAGCAGGTCGGACAAATCGATCTCGTAATAGTTGGTCGCGCGCGAATGGGCGCGGCGCGAATAGAGCCGCCACAGGCGGCCGTTTGTCACGATTACCCAGAGCGCGTCACCGCGTTCGAGAAGGCTCACCACCTGCGCGCCGGGATTTTACCTCGGGCGCCGCGCTGTCGCGCCCGTAATCCTTGGCGTCCAGCATACGATCCCAGGGATAGGCAAGGCATAGCGCCAAAGGTTGACCTCTGATTGATCCTGAGAAAAGAGCAGATAGGTAGGGCCATCCGGAACGCTGCCGGAAATCGCGTTAAATCCCAGAATTTCAAAAATCGGCTCGAAGAGTTCGCGGCCAAGCGCGGCCCGGTCTTTGCCGCCGAAGCGTGCGGCGGCGCCGGCGTAAAGATCGCGAAGAAGGCTCCATGTCGGCTTCGCATCTTCATTCCACTCGGGAAGCTCGCGCAGCCGCTCGCTTAAGTAATGGTCGGAGAAGAGAGCACGGTTGTTGAAATATTCCTCTGACCACGCCGCGACCGTGTAAGCAACGGCGAGTTTTTCATATTGGGCCAACGGATCGGGCTCGGTGTAGGTCAGGCGGCGAAGCATCCTCAGACGCAGCCGCTCCGGCTTAAGCCGCTCAACGGTGAGCGTCCGCGGCCGGACTTTGACTTGCGGCGCTCCGATACCAAAGCCCGGAGCGGCGGGCTGCTCACGCTCAAGCAGGACGAAATCGAGCCGTTCGTAGTCGCTGGTCAGCACCAGCAGGTAGTTGCCAGCGAGCAGGCGGAAGGCATTCACGATCCCGCGTGTCAGCGCGACCGTAACCGAGCGCAGCTCGAACAGATATATCTGGAGTAAGCCCTCCTGATCGGCGAGAAGCTCGATCTTTTTGATCGGTTTCAACGTCGATTCCGTGGTGATGCCGAGGTTCGCCGGTGACTGAATCCTGCGGACGTCCGTGTTATAGCCGAGACGTTCGAAGAACGCGGCGACGCCGTCAGCATTGCTCAGCGCCTGAATGTCGGCATAGCCGAGATTAATGTCGAGTTGGATCACAGCCCTCAGGTGCGCCCCTCAAGCAGGGACAAACCCCTAAACCTTCTAGCCACAGAACAGACTTGATCTTCACCCTATTTCTCGGATTTCAACCTCGAAGCGACCTTGCTTTTTCTCAGCTCGCAAGAAGGGCAAGCGCACGCCACCCATTCGCACCCACTCTCGAACCAGTTTTTCGTCTTCCGCGCTAATCTCGCAGCCGAGAATCAATCCGGCTAGGGAATCTGCCGGCAACTGATGCCAGCCGTAAGCGGGCACGTTTCCCCCTGGAGGCAACAAAACGCGCCACTCACCTTCATAGCGCCAGTGTGTGGATTTGGTAAAAACGCTGGCGCGCCACGCGTTATGAAGTTCTGCTAGCGGTCTCCGCTTAGGGACGTCATCCGAATAATCAACCGGTTGTGCTTCAAATTCATAGCGGCGAGAAAACCCGTCCTCTGCTTGGTATGGTGGTGGAGCTTGTTTCTCAAACTCTTCAAAATCCTGACCGAAACGCAAGGTGAACCGTCGAAATTTCAGGCATATGCCACGGTGGCCGTTTGCATAATGGGACCACATAAGGATGTGGTCAGGTACGGCGCTCAACGAGATCACTCCGCTGTTCGGAATCAATTCCTGCATCGTGTACTCGATGTGCTTTCTCAACAAGTCGTTGCCCTCAGGCATCAGTTCCTCAACTGCCTTGGCCCGGTCCGTATTCGAGAGCCCGGGATAGACAGTGGGGACGTAGCTGTCCTCAAGCCAGCATCGCTTTTCGTCTTCCGTAGCGTCAAAGGTGGGCGCCAGTTTGCAGTCGAAGGGATCGTTAAACCAGGCAGGCGATGAAAACCGGATTTGTCCGTGCGCCAAGATTCTTTCCACGTCTTCGCGGGCGTAACCAGTCAGCGAACGGTACCGATAAAGAAACGTTGGCAGATCAGTCACCGTCTCGCCCGGTACGTCAATATTTCTGCCGCGACCACGCCGATGCCTACCTTGAGGAGCCATTCCCGTCGCCAGTGCCCCACTGGTAGGTGCTCGTTCGCGAAGTAGAACGTGGGACCAGATCGATCTTAAGGCTTGCGTCAAGCGCGCGCGCCGTCCTCGCCAGCGTCTTCAGCGTCAGATTGTTCAGCTTCCCGGATTCGATCTGGGCGATCATCGGCTGGCTCACGCCTGTTCGCTTGGCGAGCGCAGCCTGAGTGAGGCCGCGACGCTTGCGCAAGGCCGCGATCTTCTGTTCGATCAGAATCTGAGCCAATTCATCTTCGACTTCGCGCCGAATACCAAACTGGTCGACCTTCCCATCGAGCAGCTTCAGGCCTGAATTCTTACTACCCATCTTAGGTCCTCTTCGATATCACCGCGTCAACCCGAGCGCTTTTGCCCAAAGTATAAGATGTACCTTATCGTCCCTGCAACACGTAAGTCTCGTCGGTCGCGACCGAAAAGTTCACCGCCAGCATCCCGGCCAGCGTGTACCGCATTTCCTTGCCGGTCTCGCGAACGACCAGTGCCGGAGTTCTGAAAGCCGCGCCTTCAGCATTCGTCCGCTGTCGAGCTTGAGCACGGCGCCGTCCTCGGCAATCTTAAGGATAGTCGCGAATTACCCGTTTGCGATCTTGAGCGAGCGGGCGCGCGGAATTGAATCCGCTCACCGGACGCAATGATGCGCTGCTTCTCGCGCCAGGCCTCGACGCTCTTGAATCGCGCCGGAACAAAGTGAGTCAGGCGGCCGAATAATCACTTCGTTGGCGCGACGATTTGCTCAACACCTCTGCGTGCAGGTGCGCATGGCGAGAGCTTTGCCGGCAGGATCTGTGGCGCGATACTGAGAGACGCTCACCCACGTTCTCTTTTTTTAGCTGATTTTGCCTAGCGCGCGGGCCTGTGGATAGAAACGCATCTTCTCTTGTAAGACGCGGGGATTTGTTGCATCATACACGCGTTTTTCTTGTTCAGTGTTCTTGCAGGTCGAGCGGTCGAGATCGGAGAGGATGGCGCATGCGTTTGGAATTTGCCTGCGTGCCGGCGGTGGGGAAAGTGCACGACAAAGATCGCTCCAACTTCAGGCCCTCTGAGTCTGGGCAGCAACAGAGAGGATGGAAGGCGGGTCGACGGCATTCGTCGGCGCGGTCTCTTGTAACATAAAAGAGCCGTGGAATGGAAAAGCGAAATTCGGCGTTGGCGCGCGACAGCCCGGTCCGGGCGCGCACGACAATCCAAGTAGTCCCGAAATAAAATCCTGACAAACCTGAACAGTTTCCAGACATGACCCGGCGCGGGCGTTGGCCCGCCCGCGCCGGGGGTTACCTGATGCGCCCGAGCACTACGGACAACATCGAGGCTGGCAATCTCTATTGTCTTCCCGTGCTCGTGGCTCGTCAAGCAAACGAGAAAGAGCACGGTGAAGCAAAACAAACCCCTTAAGTATGTTATAGGTGCATTCGCGCTGGTATCGGCGCTGGCCGTATGGGTGCCGCAGGTTGCGGCCTCCTCGGTGGTTTGGTTTATCTCCCCGCTAAACGGACAGACCGTGAGCGGTTCGATTACCGTGATGGTCGGGATTTCGTCCAAGCCAGCAAACGGTCCGAATTCGGTGGCGTCGACGCGTCTGGAGGTGGACGGCACGGTGGTCGCCATCGGCTACAACGAGCTGAGCTGGAATACCACTACGGTGGCCAACGGAACCCACCAATTGCGGGT
This sequence comes from Pseudomonadota bacterium, assembly GCA_021325025.1. Classification (GTDB taxonomy): domain Bacteria; phylum Desulfobacterota; class Binatia; order Binatales; family Binataceae; genus JAJPJA01. Next base: position 212,570 of record JAJPHZ010000035.1, read on the forward strand.
GGACGCCTTCAGCCGCTCCACTACTCCACTTGGCTATTCCATCATCAATGTCAACGTCGACAATCCGGTTGCAACGCCAGCGCCGACGCCCACGCTTGATCCGCCAAAGGCGACTGCTACCCCCACTCCCAAGCCGACGCCCACCACCAGTCCGAAGCCGACCGCTACTCCTGCTGCGGCCCCAACGTCGGTGCTCTGGTTCCTCTCTCCGCTCAACGGACAGACCGTGAGCGGGTCGATTACCGTGGTGCTCGACATCCCATCGACCCCGTCCGCTACGGATCCGACCTCGGTTTGGTGGACGCGCCTGGAGGTGGACGGCACGGCGGTGGTTTCGGGTTACAACAATCTGCCCTGGAATACGGCTACGGTTGCCAATGGAACTCATCAGTTGCGGGTCGATGGCTTCGCGTACGGTTCGAGCACCTCGCTGGGCTACTCGATCATCAACGTAAACGTCAACAACTCCGGTGCGACACCGACGCCAACGCCGAAGTCAACCCCTACTCCGGCGCCATCGCCGACTCCCAGTCCCAAGCCCACCGCCACGCCGGTGGGACCAACCCCCACGGCAACCGCCACTTCGACGGGTCTGTCCTTGTCGGTCTCAGGCAGCAGGTTGGTCAACGGGTCGGGACAAACCGTGACTTTACACGGGGTAGACATGGGCACCGCGGCCTTTAGCTGTCTCAACGGTTGGGGAACCTTCAACCAGCCCCACACCTCGACCACGATTTCGGCGCTGCAAGCCTGGAATGTGAACTTCGTCTGGATCGGGTTGAATGAGGACTGCTGGCTGGGCATCAACGGCGAGCCCACGGGCGAGAGCGCCGCACAGTACCGCAGCGACATTCTGGCATGGAGTCGATCGCTGGAAGCTGCAGGAATCTATGTTCTTCTCGACCTCCAGTGGGTAGCCCCGGGAACCTACGTCTCCAACGCCGAGCAGCCGCTTCCGGATAAGGATCACGCGCCGAGCTTCTGGGCATCTGTAGCCGCGACCTTCGCCAATGAGAAGGGCGTCGCCTTTAACCTTTTGGATGAACCGACCTGCTATCTCGCCACTCAGGTGGGTGGAACCGCTTGCAATTGGAACGTGTGGTTGAACGGCGGCTCCAACGTCACATGCCGGCAGGGTTCGTGCAACGCTGTCCCGTATACACCGGTCGGCATGAACAGCCTGATCTCGACCATCCGCGCGGCCGAGGGTTCCGGCTGGCATCATGTCATCATGGCGCCCACCCTGGGCTTCACGCTCAGTCTTGCCACCTGGCCCAGCTACGCGCCGAGCGACAGCGCCCATCAATTGATCGCGGGCTCCTCAGCCTGGGGCGGCAACACGGGAAACGATTGCGCCTGGACTGATACTACGTGCATGGCCAACGATATAGGGGCTCCGGTCCGCGCCGGGTATCCGGTAGTAATTTACGGCCAGGGCGGCACTCCCTGGTCGACGGCCAATCCGATCTTCCTTAACTGGACCCAAGCCAACATTTCCGGTGAATCTGCCTGGTCCTGGGAAAACGAAGGAGACGGGTATGCGCTGACCTCGGACGGGAACGGGACAGCTACAGTCTATGGCGCCAGCTACAAGCTCTGGCTCCTGGGATTGCCGTGATGGTCAACATGGGAACTATGTCGCGATGAAGAAATGAACCGTCTGTCGCGTACGAGGGCGGACTCGACGGCCGGCCCGTTCGGGTTCCGCCCTCCTTGTACCTGACCACGGTCTAAGTAGGGTTGGCGCTTGTTGAGTGCCGAGGATCGAAATCCGCACCTCGCACTGTCAACCGCCGCGGAGGGCGTGGTTGCGGCACGTTTGTGAAACCGGGGCCCGCCCGGCCCATCATAACAACCTGTAGGGTCAGGCGGGAAACTCTATTTTATCATCCGGCAATGAATATTCCCGCGCAGTCCCGACAGAACCTGAACGCTATTGACCATCCGCTCGTAGCCGACTCCCATAACGAAGGGGATAGTATGAAAGACCAGGTAGTGAGGTTCGGTCTCCCACATCTTTACCTCGATGCGATCGAATCCCACTCGCTGGCCAACCTCGTTTATCACGCGGCGCGAATTGAAACGATAATACGTGGGCCACGGGTCGTGCTCTCCGGGCGGAAAGCCCCGCGCCCAATTCGCAACGCGGTGGTGAAACCACTCCGGAGTCATGCGCGCGATTAATGCAACGTAGTGGTGTTTGTTGGGTGTCCTGAAAAAGAACGAGCCCCCCTTGCGGAGCACGCGCCATACCTCCTTCAAAAACTGCGCCGGCGCCTTCACATGTTCCAGAACCCAATCGCTTAGAACGATGTCGAAGGTATCCGCAGGAAAGGGAAGCACGCCGTCCTCTTCAATGACGTGAGCTTCGTCCAATTCCGGATTTCGAATTACCTCTGGATCGATGTCGGCGCCGACCACGCGTGCGACTTCACCCTTGAGAATGCGGATGGGCTCGCGCGCGGCAGGAGGACCTGCGCCCAGATTGAGCAGAATCGTGCGCGGTGTCGTAAACTGGCGCACCCAGCCGTAAAAAGCCACTTCGCCGTTGCGCGAGTCGTCCGGGTAAAAACGCCTGAATACGGTTTTTGATACCATAGTTTCAATCGTCGCCAACCTGGTCCGCCCTCGAGGCCCCGTGCAGTTCCTTGATACCCTCCACCGTGCGAAACCTCATGGCCCCACGCATCGTGCAGCGTTGGCCGTCGGAGAACGGCGCCCTCCGGATCACGGCAACGTGGCCAAATGCGCCTTATATCCCGCGCCGTACCTCGTCGGCGTGCCATCACTATCGGTTACAAGCGAAGGGTCTGAACAGGCTGCCACGTCCCACGACCAGGGCGCGTATCCGCCGGTTCCAAGGCGGTCAAAGAACGACATGAAAGTATCGAGGATGGGGGTCCACCGGCACGCCGGCGCACCGCCCGCAGTCAGATCTCCAAAGCCGCCGGCGAGCAGTGGTACCTGCGCCGCCACCGCCGCCCAGGATGCAGTCCAACACGAAAGGGTCTGACAACTGCCCGCGCCGTCGTTGAAGAACTGAACGTAAGCACCTTTCTGCTGGTAAGGATCGGCCGGGCTGTCGGCCAGCCAGCTCCCGTTGCGATCAGCAAGGGTATTGGAAGAGTCGATGCCGGGGATCCACACCACGTGGTGCCATCCATTACCTTCGGCGCCCCTGACCGTCATGAGTAACTGCCGTATGCCCGCGGCCGCATAACTCTTACCTGCCGGGCAGTCGCCGCCTTTCAGACAGGTTGCGTAGCAGCCGCCGTTATAAAGACATGACCACGTCAGCGTGAAACTCCCATCAGGGTTGCGCTGCGGTTCCTCGGCCAGGTTGAAGGAGACCGCCCGATCGTCGGCAAACTCCGAAGCAATCGAAGACCATAGGGCGCCGGCGTGATCGGCGTCCGGCAGTGGCTCATGGCTGTTGGACAGGTAGGAGCCGGGAGCGAACCAGGCCAGGTCCAGTACCGCATAAATCCCGTTGTCTTCCAGCAGGTTCACGTAATTCCTAATCGCACTGCGATAATTGGCTCCGCTGGCAATGGCGGGTGCGCCGTTTATTCCGAGCCAGCAGTCTTCGTTGATTGAAAGCCATACGAGGTTGATGTTCCATCTCTTCATCGCCTCAACCGACGCCTGGTCGCTTGGCCCACTGAACACCGAGCCGCGGCTCAAACACGCATACGCACTACTGCCCCGGGCGACCCCATGCAGGAAAACGGTATTACCCATTCCGTCAACCAGACGATTTCCTGAAACCGACAGCGACATCGCTTTTGAATCCGAACCCGCGGCGGGCATCGCCGGTATGCTAAGTGTTGCGCGCGGAGTTGAACCGGCGATTGCCTGTTCGGCCGGCGCCGGCGCCGTAAAGACGGCCAATAGCAACAGACCGAGAACAGTCCTTAGACGGCTGCCACGAAGCGCAGCCTGCCCGTCTGATTTTGCGTAGTTCACCTTACTACAAACAATCGCCTGGATGATACCTCAACCGGCTCGCGCGCCAGCACCGTGCGGATTCCAATTCCCCAGTGAATCGATAACGCGATAGTATTCGTTTCTCTGATCGATCCAGTTCAACCGATCTGCTATCTCCGCCGCTCGCATGGACAAGCGGGCGCGCCGCGCCGGGTTGCGATAGAGATCCTCGATCGCTGCGCTCAGGTCCGCAGGGTCGTCGGGCGTAAAGTAGCGTACCGCATCCTCATCAAAATAATGTTCGATCGTCTTGAGCCGGGCAGCGACGACGGGAATCCCGAACATTGCATATTCGAGCAGCTTCACCGGCAGCATCAGGTGGGTTGCGCAACTGGCGCGATTGGGTACCAGGCCGACCGTTGCCCGCGATAGTATCGGCGGCAGTTCGCGCACCGGCGTCGGTCCCGCGAAAGTAACCATTTGCTCGAGATTCAACCGGGCCGCAAGCGCCTTGACACCGGGCAGGCCGTCGCCGATGCCCAGCACCAGCAGATGGAGCGAGGGAATGCGCTCGCGCAGCATATTGATCGCGTGCAAAGCGACGTCCAGACCCAGGCGCCGCGTGATGGTGCCATGATAGATAAGTGTAAACGGCTCGCACGCGCCCGCAGCCGGCCGCAGGCCGCTGTTGAATATCCGTGGGTCGGGGGAATTCATGACCACGTCCAGTTTGTCGGGCGGGATACCGGCCGCCTCCAGGCGTTGACGATGCGGCTCATGTACCGCCAGCACGCGGTTGGCAAGCCCGGCGCTCAGGCGCTCCTCGGCAAGCAGCAGGCGGGTGCCAACATCGGTTGGTCCCTTGCCGAACTTGTCCTGGTACAGCTCGGGCATCGTGTCACGTATGTCGAGTATGATGCGGCTGCCGAACAATCGGGCCGGCAGGGCGCACAGCACGATTGCGTCGGGCATGGAGCAGGCGAGGACCAAGTCGTAAGGTTTTTCCAGGCTGCGGCGCAAAGCGATGGCGGCGGCCTGGACAAAGAAGCGCAAGTAGGTGCGCAAATAGCTGGATCGGCTGGAACCCTGGTAGCGCGGCCACTTTATCTCTATCAAGTTGATACGTTCGTTCCTGGCGGTTGGGGGACTCGCCAGGCAGATCACGTCGATTTCGTAGCCTCGTTCGGCCAGCGCTTCCGCGTGCCGCTGCGTCCGCGCGTCATACGCGTATCGATTGCACACGATGATTAGAACCCGGGGCATGAAATCTCCTCTCCGCATCGCGGCTGCACCATCGGCGGCATCCAGCGCAGGGCGCGCGCAGGACGCTTGGCAGGCTGTTGAAAAAACATTTTCACAGCCTGCTCCCTCTCTCTTATCTCTCCCACAGGGAGAGAAGATTAAGGAAGGAAGCCAGTTTTTATGCAGCGTGTTGAGTATCACCTGCTTGGTAAACTCCAGCATCCTACCTTCTCAACATTCTGCCAGGGGCTCATATATTGGCCGCCCAAAGGCTGGCAGCCGCGCTCAAGCGTGGCCTTCTCCTTGCGTTCATCTGCTCAGCTCCACACTCCCCAAAGGGCCGCGCTTCCCGCACCGGTTTGTGCCTTACTACGCACGTCCTCCCGCCGCGGCGCTCCGTTGTCGCGGAGGCCGCCCGAAATCGTCCTCAGCGCCATACCGTGTCTCTCAGCAAAAGCCTGCGCATCTGCTGGCGACGGACAAAACTGACCAATTCAGGTGAAGCGGCGCGCGGCAGACGGCGGAGGTATCCTCCACAATATCCGGCCAACATCAGGAGAGCCCCCACCACCGGTGGCGAAGCTGCCAGATGCCGTGCGGTACGCGCTAGCATCCACAGCGGTGAAGACCCGGTATGGAAGGCTGCGTAGCCTTGCGCCAAACGGTTGCGCCACATCCCGCTGGCGGCACCCTGGGGACGATGATGGAGCGCGCGAATATGAGCGAATTTTCGCGTCCGGTAACCGCGCATCTGGGCGGACATCAGGTCAATCGTGTCCCAGCCCAGGCCGGACGTCAGTCCGCAGATGGCTGCGAAGCAGGCCACCGAGTACATCTTCAGTCCTCCGGGTACATGGAACCCGGGGCCAGACAACTCGCGCCAACCAGACCCGAAGGGCTCGAGGAGGACTGGACCTCCGATACCGAGCCCGGGATCATTTTCGAATTCTCCGATCAGCAAAGCCGCGAAGTCTGAATCGAAACTGACGTCCGCATCGGCGCGCAAAATGAAATCGTAACGCTCAATCTCGTTCCGCGGTAAAAACTGCATCACCACCGACTCGCCCCCTGCGGTCCGTTCCCGCCGATGACTCAATCGATGCAACTCAATCCATGGCCATGTCTTTGCAGCGTCGGTGACTATTTGGGCCGTTGAGTCTGTGGAGCCGTCGTCGATTACGATCCAGCGGCCGGGCCGGCAAGTCTGGCTCGTCATCGATGCGATTAGGCCCGGAAGCAACTTCTCCTCATCGCGAGCCGGCGTTATGGCAATGTATTTTCGCATTGTGCGTAACCCGATCCGGCTACCACGCTCTGCTCGGCAGGCTGCAGCCAGCCGCGTTCTCCGGCCCAGCAACAACCATGCCCGCAAAAGCGCCCATATCTTCGCACTCTCACTTCCACGGCGCTGTGCACACTGTAGTTTTTGGATTCCGCAAAACTGTCGTTGAAAGAGTTGACTTCTCCGGCTAATCAAAAAACCTGTAGTAGATAATCGCCCAGATGGCTGCGGCGGCATCACGCCATCCGATCTTCTTGCCTTCTTCGTAGGTACGGCCCGAGTACGAGATCGGGACTTCGTAAATGCGCCAGCGTGCGCGAGCCGCCTTGGCGGTAATTTCGGGCTCGAAAGTAAAGCGGCTGGCCGACAGCTTCAGCTTCACCAGCTTATCGCGCACAAACGCCTTTTGTCCGGTTTCCATGTCGCTCAAATTGAGATCGGTCACTATGTTGGACAGCAGCGTCAGAAGGCGATTCCCAATGTAATGCCAGAAGAACAGCACACGGTGCGGGCCGCCCAGAAAGCGCGAGCCGTAGACCATGTCCGCACGGCCGTCCATCAGGGCCGGCAGCATGAGGGCGAAGTCCCTGGGGTCGTACTCCAGATCGGCGTCCTGCACAAAGATGTAAGGCCTGGTTGCCAATGCGAACCCCGAGCGCAGCGCGGCGCCCTTGCCGGAGTTTTTCTCGTGGTAAACTATTTTTACGTTGGGATGGTGGTAACTGCGCAAAACTTCGCGCGTCCCGTCCGTCGACGCATCGTCGACGATGATTATCTCCACATCAAAACCGGTCTCGAGCACGCGCTCAATAACCGCGCCAATCGTTTTCACCTCGTTGTAGACCGGTATTATCACCGAGATGGCAGTTCTTTGTGCCACACATTCGCTCAGATCAAACAGCGAACGATAAACCCGGCGTGGGGCCACACTTGAGGCGCCCTCCGAATCGACGATTAACGGTTGGAGGGCATCAGCACCGCTATTCATTTAGACTCCTCCACAATCCGATGAGATTGATCACACCCGGTACTTGCTGGGGGTACGAGACCCTCGCCGGCATCGGCGAGCGGCGCCGGCGACGGAAAGCAGCCTAACGCCGCTGCCGCCGCCAACAAGGGAATGACCGGCGCGCGAAACCGCACATCCGCTTCACCCCCTGCCGCCAAAACCATCAAAAGAACTCCGGAAACCGCCAGGTAGACAACCCACATTTGATAGTCATTGGGCACCCGCCTGCATCGCGCCAGTCCGTTGGCTATTCCGATCCACAGCACCAGCGTGAGCCCGGCCTCCAGGGCAACCAGCGCGGTGAGCAGCGGCGACCCGAACATGCTTTGCAGCGCCATGCGAACACGGCCGAGGCTGGGGGCACCGGCATTGAGACCGTCGCCCGCGGTAGCGCCCTGGGTTCCGAGCATCCTCGCCAGCGGGCTGCGAATCGGTGAGAGAGCCAGATAAGCCGCCGCCTGCAGGGTCATCGCCGCGGCCTGCCATGGGTATGATTCCACGACCTCGAAACCCATTCGATTCATCCGCCGCGCGAGTTCCGGCGACTGAACCGCAGCGCTATATATGCGCTCGTAGGGTACTCCCAGCCGCCTGGCGAACGAGGCGCGAGCGGCCGCCAACAGAATTCCGCGCCGGCGCGCCACGATATCCGCGGCGCGGTAGTAATACATATTGATGGCACCTACGGTGGACAGCCCGGGGTACCGTGCTACGTAGTAATTGCGTGACGACCATACGCACAGGGCCAAAGTGGGAATTGCGAATGCAAGCGCTGCCGCCGCCAGGCGCAGCCGCCGCTCAAGCCGGGACGACGCGAGCAATGGAACAGGCAGCAGAAATGGAAGTATAATCGCAATCGGCCGAATCAGCACCGCCGCGCCGGCGAAGGCTCCGGCGAAGGCAGCCGTTAAAATCGCGTTGCGCGGCCGCGAGCCGACCCGCAAGGCGAGGATCAGAGCAGCCGTTAATGCGAGTTGAAACAGCGATTCCGCCATTACTTCATTCGACATCACTATGGAGGGAAGGTCGAAAGCAATAAGCAATTCCGCAGCGAGGCCGGCGCTCAAATTCCAGCAGCCGCCTATCCATTCGGCGACCAACAGGCAGACGACGCCGCCCATGATCGCCTGCGCCGCCAGGACCCAGCGAATACTGTCGCCGAACAAGGCAAGAAAGATGGGATAACCCGGTGTGCGCAGGATTTCGGGCGGCTGGCACGACCCGCCGGCAAGACGCGCAAATCCGCAGCCATGGCGTATACCGTGGGCCAACTGCATGTACTCGAAGGAGTCATCGGGCCGCATGGCGAAAGAAAGATCGGAGCGAAGCAGGGGTGCCAGGCGTATGGCCGCCGCGATGAGCGCGATGGCTACCGGCAGTAATCGCATCATACGACCTTCGAGTTTCATCTGAGTCATTGCGGCGCAAAAGCGAAGCTAAAATCCTGGTTTGGTCCATGTGCGTTGCGCAAGGGCGACCTTGACTGCGGCGATATAGTTGAGAGCACCCGGGTCGTACCATGACCCCGAATACCAGTGACCCATACAGCCCCACTGCATCTGGTCGATGCCGGCGTGCGGATAGCGCGGATAACCGCTGGCCGGAGTCTGTTGGGCCAGGTATGCAAGGTCGCCGTTCATACAGGCACGTTGATAGGCAAGGCTGATATCGACGTTGAAAGCGGTGCTGCTCCGGAGCAGCCGCCAGCCGCCGATGCTGCTGAACTTGGCCTGCATGATGCCGTAACTGAGGCCGCAACCGGTGCCGTCCCAGGCGCCGATGAATCCACTCCCCGGCGGGCATCGCGTGCGCTGATGGCCGCGGTCGCCCGCCGCCTCCTGATGCCAATTGGATTGGACCAGGGCTTCGGCACGCACCACATCCTCATCGATTCCCCATTTGCAGGCGCCCCAGCGCAGGATTTGGTCGGTAGTCCCGGTGAACCTGCCGTTGACGCGCAGGAAGTCCGCGAGCGGGGCAAACCCGCCTTTGATTGGCGTCAGATGGAAGTCCACCAGTTCGGCAAACGTCGGCATCGTGTGGTTATCGGTAGCGGCGGCAGGACGCGGTTCCCAGGAACTGCCGTTGCTCGCGGCGACCGCGCAGCGCGCATCGTCGGGCAGCGCGGCCCGCGGCGCCAGGGTGGGGAAATGGTAATTGCTTTGGGCCCGCGCCGTCCGCGCCATCGCGATCAGCGCCAGCGCCATCAGGGCCGCGCTCAACGCGGCGGCCGCCGGTGACAGTGCGGCACTTTGTTTGCGGCGTTCCGCTCGTTCCTGCTCGACTCTCAGGATGCGGACCCGTTCGGCAATTCCCCAGGTCAGGAAAAAGGTTACGCCAATCAGACCGGTACAGTCGGAGATCGAGGCTTCGGTCAGATTGTGTATCAACATTGGAATGACCATCCAGAACGCCACCGGCTTGAGGCCCCAGGGGTCGTCCCCGCGCCGCAGCGCTGCATACCACGGGCGCAGCACGATGAAGAGCCACAGCAACAGAGCGGGGATGCCGGTGGCGACCGCGCGGGCGATATAGCCGTCATGCAGCGAGCTTTGCGGCCCCATGTCCCAAGGTCCCCACCAGATTGGGAAATAGCGGCTTTGCAGGATGGCTCCTTCCACTCCGTAGCCGTATCCGAGCAGGGGCCGCTGTTTAATCTGGCTTAGGGCAAATGCCCACAGATCGGTTCGACCGGTAAGCGTGGTGACGTTGCCACGCGCCAGGTAGCCTTCGGAATCGGGCCGCAGATGGGCCATTGCGAGCAACACCGCAAGCAGCAGCAAAACGACCATCGCCCGCCCACGATGCCGCCACAGCGCATAGCAGGCGGCGCCCACCGCCAGGGCGACGAAGGGCGTGCGGGAATCGGCCAGCGCCGCCGCAGCCAGGGCGGTCAGGATCGACAGCGCGAGCAACCAGCGGCGTTTTGCCGTGGCATACGGCCATAGCACCGCCGCACCGCCCACGGTTACCAGCATCAACTCGCCGACGTCATTTGGTCCGTTGAAGATGCCGCAGAACCGAATCACGCTTCCGGCGCTTGCGACGTCATTATCGGTGGGAACAACCCAGGTAAGACTGCGCGGCAGAAGAAAGGCGGAACCCGCGACCAGCGCCACAACCACCGCGCATCCCAACACGATCGGAGTCAACAGTCGCGCTACATCCTGGGGTTGCTGGATTTGCGAAACGACAAAGCTGAGCGCACCGAACGCCATCAAGGCGCCCAGCAAACGGACCGTCGAGAAGTCGGGGGCCAGCGAATAGGAGATCGTAACGGCCGACCACAAAAAGTAATACAGGTAGAGCCTGAAGCCGTCGCGCGCAAAACTTCGAGTCCGCCAGGCGGACGGTAACAAAGGAAGGCAGAAAGCGGCGATCAATCCATAATGAAACAGGGCGCGCTGCGCGCCGGCCAGCAGCCAGGTCGCAGTCGCCAGGTCGGTCAGCACCAGCGCACCGGCAAGCCAGACGGGATTAGCCGTGGTATAGCGGACCGCCCACCACAACAATCCTGCTGCGGTCAGCGCCACGGGCAGCAACGCCCATTGCGGCCTCAAACCGACAACCGCGAGGATCAGCGCGGCGCTCATCCCAGCGGCACCAGCCAGCACCAGCCGATGCCCAGGTGCAAGGCCTCCAGGCGTGCAATCATTCGAATTGGGGACGTACCCGAGTATTGATTGCGGTGCCCGCCTCATACTTGTCCTCGATCATGACCACTGGGTGCGGAAGACGGCGTTGAGCTCAAAGGCGCTCGCCACCATCGCACCCAGCATCTGTCCTTCGAACCACAGAAAAACGGCCGCCGGCGGCAACACCACAAAAGCCAGTGCCAGCGCCCCGCCAGCGCCGCACAACATGCTGAGCCACTTGCCGGCCAAAGTGGCAAGCGCACAGGCAAAGGCCAGACGCGCGCCCGGGATAGTGGCGATCATCACGTCGCGCGGGCCCAGCTTGACCATCGCGCTGGCGACCAGCACGCCGGCGACGCTGATCAAAGCTTCCACCAGGCTCATCGCCGCGCTGATTCCCACCAGGCCGCTGGCGCTCATGCCACACACCGCGGCGATGATCAGAACCAGGCGGGCGCTATGCAGGTAGATATCGATTTCCGGGCGCCCCTTGGCGAAGTAAACCGCACCCATTCCGACTCGAAGCCCGACCAGGGCGAGGCCGCCCGAAAGCAGGCGCAGCGGCTCCGCGGCGGGCAGCCATCGCGCGCCATACACGGTGCGGATCAACTCGGGAGCTGCGACCGCAGCACAAGCCGCCATCGGCAGCACGACCTTGGCGATATACCCGACGAAATTGCGGTAGCCGCGGCCGAGTTCGGCGTCATCGTCCTGGAGCATGCAGAAGGCGGGGAAGGCCACCCTGCCCGCCACCTTGTAGAGACGGTCTGGAACAAAGCGCAGCAGATCCCAGGCCAACATGTAGAAGCCCAGAGCGGAGGCTCCCAGTAGCCGGCCTACCAGGATGTAATCGGCGTTGGCCGATACCGTGCAGAGCAGGTTTCCGCCCCATACCCCGGCGGCGAACCGGCGCAGGTCACGCACCGCGTCGATGGTGGGCCAGGCGCGTGGCAGACGCGGCGCGGCAATCAGCATCACCAGGGCGCGGACCGCAAAGCGCGCGCTCAAGCCGGCCATCAGGCTCCAGGAAGCCAGGCGGGTCCACAGCAGTCCCAAGGCGGTAACCAGAAAAGCGACCTCGGCCGCGACTTCGGCGGCGGCCAGGGTTCCGAACCGCAGCTCGCGCTGCAAATAGGCGTTGGAAGTCACCGCGACGCAGTCGAGCAACACCGGCAGGCAGATCAGGCGCACGCCCGCGCTCAGGCGCGGCATCGCCATTAGTTCTGCAATCACCGAAGCGCCGGCATACAGAGCCGCCGCGCCGATCAAACCCAGACCTACGCTGATGAGCCAGGCGGTGGATTCTTGAACCGGACTCAGATTCTTGCGCTGCACCAGCGCTTCGGTCAGTCCAGGTTGCAGTGCCGTGCCTGAAAACATCACCAGCACCAGCAGCACCCTGAACAACCCCAACTCTGCGGCACCGAGTTCGCGCGCCAGCACCACCATCGCGCACAAACGCAGGCCTTGCACCGCGCACTCGGCCATGACGTTGTCGCGCACGCTGCGGGTGAATCTGGCGCCCAAAGCGAGGGTGACCTCGTTCACTTGCTTGGTCATCGGTTCAGCCGGCGACTGCCCCACTTGGGAATTGAATTGGCCATCGAGCACCTCGAAAAATGGCACTGAGTCATGCGCTTGCGCGATCGCAGGGTCGTGCGAATCAGACTTCATCTCACCTTTGATCCATCGTTGGCGGCGCGTGCGTGACCTTTGGCGGGCGCCGACGCAGGCGGCCGCAACGTCTAGCGGGCATTCAAAACCTGCGGCCCCTCCCGCGCACGTCCCTTGATACCGGCGTTGCACGCAATTACCGCGACGCGTTTGCCTGGCACGGCCGGCCTGCGGACCCGGCACCAGACGCGGCCGTCGCAGGCACAGTCACAGCAAACCGCAGTCAGAATCCGGGCCATGTCCTGGCCTCCCGGTAGGCGAGCGGTTCCTGACTAAGCAGGCGCGCGGTGGCCGCCGCGTGCCGGTCCACGATTCTGGGCTCGCCCTCAACAAGGTGCAGTTGGGCGTACGCCCGCCGCCGCCACCATCGCGCCACTTGCGAAGGCAACGCATGCCAGGCGTCCTCGATTCCGCAAAGGTAGGCCAGAAGTCTTTCGTAGGCCTGAAAGTAGATGCCGTCGCCGCAGTAGTCGGGATGAATCAGGGTGAGGATCATCCCGCCTAGGGAGGCGATCCAGCGCGCTTTGCGAATCCAGGCCGAGACCAGGTCGCGTCCCAGCAGATGGATCAGCGTGTGGTCCTGGGGCAGGGTGTAGGGCAGCTCGACGACCGCGCCGATAAAGAACGGAAAGATGCTGCAGGTGCCGCCCGGTTGCGGCTCGAAAATGTCGGAGTCGGAAAAGCTGCTGTCGAAGTCAAACCCCAGGCGCGGAATCCATTGTACGCGCCGCAGCGTGGAAGGAGAGCGAAAGCCCCGCAGTCCGTGCTCGCGCGCGATGAAGCGGATGCGCGCGGCTTGTTCCTGAAAATCGCGCTCGCTGCGAAACAGCCGTCCGTCGTGGCGCAGGCCGTGGGCGCCAAACTCGAACCCGCGCGCGCGTAGCGCATCGATCTGTCTCCAGTCAATCGGGTACTGGTCGAGTGCCAGGTTCCAGGCCGAGCGCAACCCGTAGCGCTCCTCCAGCGCCGCCATCTTCTCCATCGCCGCCAGGCCGCGCGGGCTTTCCACGTCGTGGGTGAGCACGATGCAGCAGGACTTGCCCTGCGGCCAGAATCCGACGTGCCAGGCGTCGTCCACGCCCACTTGCTCCATCATCGCGCTCAGCGCCCGGCGCCAGATTCGCAGCAGGGCATCCTCGCAGGGCCAGTCGGGAAAGGAAGGGCGAGCCCTGCTGCTGATCGCAATGGAATTGAGCCAATGGCGCAGGATCACCGGAATCAGGCCCTTGACGGTGTAATAGTAATCAAGCATTCGCGACGGCCGGCGATGATGGTCTTCCAGATACTCCTCGAACAGATAATGATGTGCGCGCCGCTCGGATTCTTCGATCAACCCCGCCAGACGGGGGCGCCAGGCCTCGGGCGGCTTCCAGAACGAAAATGCGTCGTTGCGATATGCATGGGGCACCGCGCACGCAGAGGAAAGCTGGTGTGCTGGCCCGCGGTCGCTCTCGCTGGCAGTGAGGTCCATACGCTTTTCTTTAACATCGATCGCCGCATTTGCTTGCGGCGAATAAATCCCGCCGATCGCACGCATCCAGATTCATGGCGCTCCGCCGCGCGCCGTGAGCGGCGCCAGGATCGAGTCAGTCCGGGTCTCAAATCGCGCCCCGGCCCAAGCCGCTCACAGACCTCCTCCGCGAACCATCTCGGGCATCGTCAGCGCCAAAATTTTCAGATCGGTGGCCAGCGACCAGTTCTCCAGGTACTGCACGTCCAGCCGCACCATGTCGTCGAATGACAGATGATTGCGGCCGCTGACCTGCCACAGACCGGTGACGCCGGGCAGCACTGCCAGGCGGCGGCGATGGTGCGGCGCGTAATGCTCGACTTCATAGGGCAGTGCGGGACGCGGCCCGATCAGACTCATCTCGCCGCGAATCACGTTGATGAGCTGCGGCAATTCGTCCAGGCTGAAGCGGCGCAGCCAGCGTCCCACCGCGGTGATGCGATCATCCTGCGCCAGCTTGAACACCGGCGTGCCATTGTTGCGCTCGCCGCTCGCCCGGGATGAAATCCACTGCCGCACGAACTGGCGATGCACTTCGTCGGTGGCGTGGGGTTTCATGGTGCGCAGCTTGAGCATCTCGAAGGGCCGGCCATGCAGTCCGATGCGGGTCTGGCGGTAGAGGATCGGCCGCCCGCTGGTCAGCGCAATCGCCGCCGCCGCCAGCCCCAGCAGGGGCGAGACCACAATCAGCACCAGCGTGGCCAGCACCAGGTCCATGCCGCGCTTGAGCACATAGTTGAGGCCCTCGATATTGGAGCCGCGCGGCCCAACCAGCGGAATCGCGCCGATCATGTCAAGGCGCAGTCCCGACGCCATCGAACCGAACAACCACGGCACGATGCTCCAGCGCAGGCGCAATTCCTCGCACTGCGCAACTAACTCCGCCTGGCGCTCAGCGCCCGCCTCGGGCAGCGCGATCACCACTTCCAGCCCTTCATACTCGCGCGCCAGTTGGCGCAGGCAGGAGGCGGGTCCGAGCAGCGGCAAGCCGCGATAGCTGGTGCTGTCGGCCTCGTCGTCCACGAAGCCCAGCAGGTCGTAATGACAAAGCTCGTCGAGCACCTGGTCGCACAGGTAGCGGCCGACGCGATTGAGCCCGACGATCACCAGCGGCACGGAGATTTCCTTTCTGGCGTACAGATGCCGGATCGCCAGGCGCAGCAGCGTGCGAAAGGCCAGCACGGATATCACCGTCAGCGGATAAATCAGGACGGCGGTGATACGCGAGGCGTCCAGATGCATCAGGAAGCCGACCATGATCACCATCAGCGCGCCCGCGGCATTGGCGCGCAACAGCGCCACCGTCTCGGCCATCCCGCCGCCCCGCATCCGGTACAGATCCATCCAGCGAAAGATCAGGATCCAGCCGGCGAGCAATGCCGATGCGACCAGCACCAGGGCCGGGAGATCGGCGAGCAGGTGGTGGCGCATCGCATGGGAAGGGTCGTGAATAGCCAGCGCCGCGCACGCCGCCGCCATCAGCGCCGCGGCGTCGGTGCCGGCGAAGAGCACCTTCTGCTTATGTTGTTCGTCGACAAACATCGCGCGCCGCTTCCCCCGCTCAGTGTGCGCACAGCGCCGCCGCAACCGCCTCGGCGACCGTGCGCACGTCGTGTTCGGTCAGGTGAGGATGCATGGGCAAAGACAGGATGGTATCGGCCAGCCGTTCGCTGACCGGGAAATCGCCGCGGCGATAACCCAGTGCGGCGCAGGCAGGCTGCAGATGGAGCGGGACGGGGTAATGAATTCCGCAGCCGATTTGATCGCGCATCAGCGCCTGACGGATCAGGTCGCGGCGCGGGCTTCGAATCACGAACAGGTGATAGCAGGACTCGGCGCCTTCGGGCTCGATCGGCGTCTGCACATCGCATCGGGACAGCAGCTCACAGTAGCGGCGGGCGATGGCGCGCCGGCGCGAATTCCATTCCTCCAGACGTTCGAGCTTGCCCAGCAGCACCGCCGCCTGCAGCGTGTCCAGACGTGCGTTGTATCCGGACTCGCGATGCAGGTAGTGGGACAGACGCCCATGATCGCGCAGCACGCTGACCCGTTCGGCCAGTTGCGCGTCGTCGGTGACCACCGCGCCCGCCTCGCCCCACGCGCCCAGGTTCTTACCCGGGTAAAAACTGAAGCAGCCCAGGGTCCCGACCGCACCGGCACGTTTCCATCCGCCCTCGACATGGACCCGCGCGCCGTGCGCCTGGCAGGCGTCTTCGATCACCGCCAGGTTGTAGCGCCGCGCAATTTCCAACAGCGGACCCATCGCGGCAGGCAATCCGTAAAGATGCACCGGGACAATCGCGCGCGGCCCGTTGGAGGTACGGAAGGTTCCCGCTTCGAGATACCGTCGCACGGCATCGGCGCTGATCGTGGCCGTGTCCGGCTCGATATCCACAAACACGGGCGCCGCGCCGGTTTGCAGGATGGCTGCGGCGGTGGCGATAAAAGTCATCGGCGTGGTAATGACTTCGTCGCCGGGACCGACGCCGGCGGCCAACAGCGCCAGACGCAGCGCGTCGGTTCCGCTGCCGACGCCGATCGCATGTCCGACGCCCAGGTATTGGGCGAAGCGGGCTTCGAACTGCGCCACCTGCGGCCCGCCGACATAGGCGGTGCAGTCGTGAATGCGCTCGCATTCGGCGTCCACCTGCTGGCGGACCTCGGCGTTTTGAGCGGCCAGATCAACAAACTTAATCGGCATCGACGTGGCTCCTGTCGCCCTGCGCGGCGCGCGCCAGCAGGCGCGCCGGATTTCCGGCCACCACCGCGCCCGCTGGGACATCGCGCGTGACCACCGCTCCGGCTCCGATCAGCGCGCCCTCGCCGATGCTGACTCCGCACATGACCACTGCACCGCTGCCGATCGAGGCGCCCCGCCTGACCAGGGTGCGCTCCATCAGCCAGTCCTCGGCCGCCTTGGGCGAGCCGTCGGCGTTGGTGGCGCGCGGGCGGCGATCGTTGATGAAGACCACGCCGTGGCCGACGAAGACTTCGTCCTCGACACGCACCCCGGAGCAGATAAAGGTATGAGAGGAGATTTTGCAGCGGCGCCCGATTTTCACGTCGGACTGAACTTCAACGAACGCCCCAATCCGGGTATCGTCGCCGATCTCGCAGCCGTAGAGGTTGACGAAATCGGCCAACCGCACCCCTTTGCCCAAACGCACGTCGTCCGCAACGCTCACATAGATGGGAGCACGCATCGCGCTTCCTCCCCTGCCCTAACGGTCCTCGCCCAGCGCCACCGCGACACCGCCGCTGCGCAGCGATTGCTGCGCCGCTTCCAACACCGCCACTACGCGCAGCCCGTTGAGGCCGTCGGTGACGGGGGTGTGATTGTGGCGGATACAGTCGACGAAGTGCTCGCATTCGCGCTTGATCGGCTCGATCTCCTCGATGCGCGGGATGTGGATGTCGCCGTAGCGGTAGGCGTATTGGAACTCGCCGTAGTTGTCGTAATAGGGTTGTACGCTGACACTGCGGTCGTAGATGCGGACCTTCTCCTGCAGGGCAGTGTCGTCGTACACCAGCATCCGGCGCGAACCGACGATGGTGGTGCGGCGGATCTTGTTGGGATCAAGCCAGCTCACGTGCACGAACGCGATCACGTTGCGCGGCAGGTAAAGCGTGATCAGGGCGACGTCCTCGATTTCGCGCCGGTAATGGCTTTGCCCCTGGCAGGACACCGCCTCAGGCATCTGACCCAGCAGCATCAAGATGATCGAGATGTCATGGGTGGCGAGATCCCACACCACGTTGACATCCTGTTGGAAAAGGCCCAGGTTGGCGCGCACCGAGCTGATGTAGAGTACCTCGCCGATTTCGCCGGCTGAGATCAACTCATGCAGTTTGAGCACCGGCGCGCTGTATTCGAAGGTGTGCCCCGCCATCAGCACGCGATCGCGCAGCCGCGCCAGACGCACCAAATCGGCGGCCTCGGCCCGCGACATGGCCAGCGGCTTTTCCACCACTACGGCCTTGTCAGCCTGTAAACAGCGCCTGGCCAACTGGTAGTGAGTGCTGACCGGAGTGGCGATTACCACGCCGTCGATGTTTGAATCATGCAGGACGTCCTCGAATTTCTGCGTGACCTCAACGCCGGGATAGAGATTTTTGACGTGCTCCAGCCGCTCGGCGCTTAAATCGCACGCCACCAGGCGGCGCGCGCATCGCAGCGAGCAAAAGTTGCGAATCCAGTTGGGACCCCAGTAGCCCATCCCGACCACCGCCAGACCGTGCAGCGGGCGGGCGGGCGCGGGTGCCTGCTTGACCGAGCCGTTAGCCGGCACCAGAGTCCCGTTCAAATCAGCGATTTCCAGCTTCATTGCCACCTCCTCGAAAGAACATTGGCCCACGGGCGCAGCGGGGCCGGCAGCTCCGGCACACCGTTGAGAATCACTCCCGCCACGGTGCGGGAGGCCGCCTTGAGAGCCGCGGCCGTGGTGGCCAGTTCGTCGCGCTCGGTCGCACCATAACGGGCCACCACGATGATCGGGTCGGCCGGACGGGCCAGTGCCAGCAGCCGGCCGTCAAGACGCACCACGCCAAGGTCGACCACGGTCAGCAGAAAGCCGTCGAGCAGCGCCTCATAAGCCTGCGCGTCGCCGGGTTTGAGCGCCGCGGTCATCGGCAGACAACTGGCCAGTTCCAGGCGCGGCATCGCGGAGGGCCGCACCACGAATTGATCGCCCAGGAGCAGCGGTGCATTGGAACCGGGCAGGGGCGGAAACATCTTGTGCAGGGCGGGCTTGCGCAAATGCGCATCCACCAGCAAGGTTCTCAAACCCAGGCGCTGGCTCAGATCCAGCGCCAGACCCACCGCGACGGTGGAGGCGCCGTCGCCCGGGCGGCATCCGGTGACCAGCAACCGCACGCTCTGGCCGACGCCCGCCAGCGGCGCGACGCGCTCGTTCAACACCTGCAGCGAGCGGGTGCGGGCGGCTTCAAATGGAGTGCGGGCCTGGCCCAAGACAGGAATCGGCGCCAGCGCGCCGGCCGAATCGGAGCCGGACTCGATGACGGTTTCCGCTTCCCGGCAGCGCTCATCCCATAGCGGCGCCTTGCCGTTGCGGCCGCGACGCAGTATTTCGGAGTAGTTCATAATCGCAGCTATTCCACGTCACTGTCGTCGATCGGTTTTGAGCTCGCGTCCGAAGAGCGCGGCAGATAGACGAATTCCCCCGGATAAATCCGCGCGGCATCTTTAATCTGCGGGTTAAGCCGCATCAGACGGTGCACACCGGCGGTCGTGCCCAAATGACGCATGGCGATGCCGCCCAAGGTGTCGCCGGGAGCGACGATCACATATTGGGAACCTGAACCCACGGGCGGCGCGGCCGAGGCCGGAGCGGATTCTGCCGCCACGGGCTTTTCCACGGTGCTTTCGCCGGCCGACTCGACCGCACTGGCGGGCACATCTTCCGCCGCCCGCAGCGAATCGCTAGCCGCGTGGGGACGCAAAGGCGCGGCCGAGCGCGTTGTGGCGGTTATCGAATCGAGCTCGACCACCGGCACGGTGTCGGTCACCGTTACCGGGTGCATGGCCCAGGCACGTGCGTGGCGTACCGGGGCGCGGTTCATCATCAGATGCCCGCTGGCGAACCCTGCAACGCCCAGCAGACCAAGTCCCAGCACCGGCCATAGCAAGCGTACTCCCTGGCGCAGACGCGCGACCAACCAGGGGACGGCGCGATCATGGCGGCCCACGGGCTCCGAAGCGGCGTAGTCCGCCGCCACTTCCCGCGCCATCGCCAAACTGACGCGCCGTGCCGCGCTGGAATACGCCAGCAACAGGGAGTTATGGCACAGGGCATTGATGCGGCGCGGAATGCCCGCGCTGTGGCGCACGATATGGCTGAGCGCGCGGGGAGCGAAAATCCGCTCGGTCGCGGCGCCGCTCAGGCGCAAGCGATGCTCGATGTATTGGCGGCATTCCAGCGGCGTCAGCGGCAGCAGGACCGCGCGCGCGCCGATGCGTTCATTGAGGTGGCGCATCGCGGGGTTGGCCAGCCGGCGCGCCAATTCATATTGGCCGGCCAGCACGATCTGAGCCGCCTTGCGCCCGTGGCGCTCAAGGTTGGAGAGCAGACGGAACTCTTCCAGGGCGTCGTCGCTTAAGGTCTGCGCTTCATCGATCAGGATCGCGATACGCTGGTCGAGCGGCAGATCCAGCGCGTATTGGGCAAACGCATTGAGCATCGAGGCCTTGCCGCCGCCGCGTCCGCCGCGCACTCCGAGCTGGCTTAAAATGGTGCCCAGCAGTTCGTTGAAACTGAGCTTGGGATTGCCCAGGTAGACGGCGCGCACCTCCCGGTATTGACGCGCGAGCAGGGCGCAAACCAGGGTGGTCTTACCGGTACCGCTGTCTCCGATGAGCAGGGTCAGACCGCTGGGTTCGTGCAGCAGGCCCCATTCCAGCGCCGCCAAGGCGTCGCGATGGGTACGGCTCATGAACAGCGCCATCGGCGACGCGGTAAATTGAAAGGGCGGCGCGCTCAGACCGAAATGCTCCAGGTACATGCCTACTCCTGGTTAAGTTCCCGCAACTGCGCGATAGTCTTAAGCCCGCTCACCGCATTGACCGCGGCCGGGGAGTAGATGCGTGGGTCCAACAGTTCCTCCAACCAGCCGACGCCCACCGCACATCCCAGGGCCAGCAACACGCCCACCGCGAGGTTCAGCGGCACGATCGGATAGACCGGCGCGGCGGGAAAACTGGGCGGTTCGGCGACGCTGACATTGAGGATTTTGGAGCGATTGAGCGCACCCGCCGCACGCGCTTCCTCCCCGCGCCGCAGATAGGAGATGTAGGCCTGCTTTTCGGTATCGACCATGCGTTGCAGCCGGTCGTTCTCGACGCTGGCGTTGAGCAATTCGCGCACCTGCGCCTGCGCCTTGGCGATCTGCTCCTGCTGCGCGATCTGGGTGGCCTTAAGCGACGCCGCCAGGGCTGTGGCCTGCTGCAATTCGGTGTCCAACTGCAACCAGACCGGATTGAGGTCGGTGCTCTGCTCCTGCACCTCGGTATGTTTCTCGCGGTCCAGGATGCGATGGGCCGCGGCCAGCCGTGCGTCGATTTCCTTCATCCGTTCGCTGTCGGGCTGATAGCGGGTCAGCAGTTCGGCGCGTTCGGCTTCCAGTTGCAGGACCTGCGGTTTGAGTTGCTGCAGCGCCATGTTCTGCACCACCTTGACTTCCTTGCCGACCCGTTTGGGAGTGGAAGAAACCTCGGCGCTCAGCACGGCGGCGCGCCGTTGGGCGGCGGCCAGGTCAGCGGCGGTCTTGGACGCGTCGTTTTGCAATTGCGCAATCCGCGTGATCAGCGCCTGCTTCTGCTCGGACGGATTGGCAATTCCGGTCTGCACCTGGTAGGCACGCAACTGTTCTTCGGCGGCGCGCAGGCGCCCTTGCAGGATGTCGGCCTGTTTTTGAAAAAACCGCTCCGCCTGCGGGTCGTGAGACATGCTGCTGTGGAATTCCTGGTACTTGTCGATCAGCCGTTCCAGGAAATCGTGGGACCACTTGGGGTCATGCGAGCTGAAACTGACTTCAATCACGTTGGAGCGCTTGATGACGTAAGAGGAGAAATGGCGCTCGATGTGATGCGCCCATTGCGCGCGCGGGCTTTCAGAGGCCGCCCCGTGCACCAGCTCGTACAGCCGGCTGGGCAGGTCCAGCACCGATTCCACGACCGCCCTCAAACTGCCGCCGGCGCCGGGCTTGGGCTCGCTCAGGCCATCGAGCGCCTGCTGGAAGAGGTAGTCCGAAGAAATCAGCTCGCGTTCGGAATTGAGGTCCTCCTCGGTAACCGCATTGGCGACTACCGCGCGCTGATTGGGGCCGTTGTCGTTCAAGGCCGGAGAAACGAGTAACTGGGCGCGATTGTCCTGGATCAGGATCTTGGCGGTGGAGCGGTAGGTCGGCGGCCAGACAAAAGTCGCGACCAGGACCGCGGCCCCAATCGCCACCGCGACCTCGGCCATGATCACCCGTCGGCGCACTGCAAACTGCAGCCACTGGTCGAAAGAAAAGTCACGCATATCGCCAGTCCTCACCCCGCTAAAGCGCCGGCACCGGCACTGACATGTACGGCGGGAAGGGCAGCAGCCCCTGGATATACTGTTTGACGAACAGGTCGACGTTGGCGATCGGGCTGCGCGGCACTACCAGCACGTCGGAGGGCAGCAGCGCCACGTCGTCGACACCTTTGCCGCTGTTGGCCGCCTGCAGGTCGATCTTCATGCCGTGCGGATTGCCGCAGGCGTCGCGGCGGATCAGCACAGTGCTGTCGGCCCCGCCGTTTTCGGTAACGCCGCCCGCCTCCGCGATCGCCTGCAAAGCGGTTTCGCCCGGCTGCAGGGGGAAGGCGCCCGCATGAGCCACCTGCCCTTGCACATAGACCCGCCACGTCGGGCTGTTCTTGACGTGCACGGCCGCGCCCGGATTGCGCAGCTCGCGGCGATAGGCCTGATCGAGCCGTTGCGCAAACTGCTCCGGCGTCAGACCGGCGGCGGGCAGCGAGCCGACCAGATCGAGGCTGACATTTCCGTCGGGACGCACCGTGACGTCGCGGTTGAATTCCGGGTTGAGATAGAAGTCGAGCTGCAATTCGTCGCCGGGCCTGATGATATAGTTGCCCTGTTCGGCCTCCTGCGCCGCCAGCATCGCGGCTGGCGGACAGGTGCTCTTGCGTGCCGCGGCGCTTGCGACCAGATCGCCGCGTTCAGCCGTGCTCGCGCATCCGGCCAGCAACACCGCGGCAAGCACGACGCCAAGACTTGCTTTCAGCAAACCATCTGTGAGCCGAACCGACGCGCCCGGAATCATTCGCCCTCCAAAAACAGCTGCGCTTTTGGACCATCAAAGGCCGAACAGGACGGCCTGAACCAACGAGTTCACGACCGCCGCAACCCTCCGCAAGAGCAGTGCCACGATGAAAGGGCTAGAAAATCCGCCGGTTTTCGATTGGCCCGATGCAGGATCTGCACGGTCCCCTGCAAAAGGTCCAATGTAGAAATTACTGCCGTCCAAGTCCGGGGCGGAAGAACGGCCTCACATCAGCAGGCTAAGAAGGAGGGGAAATGCGCCTGAGCAGGACTCTTGATTAAAGCCAGCCGGGATCCGGCGCGGGCAAAATGGACCCGACACCACGGCGGGTGGGATAAAAGCGGCCGCGCCGTAGCTGAAGCACCATCACAGCGCCGGCCTCAGGGCCAGGACCGAAATTGCAATCGCCCTGTGCACCCGCAACCAGTGTTGAGTACTTACTGGTTGCGGATGGCTATCTGCTATTCGGCCAGTACCGTAATTCCCCAATCCAACCCGAAGCGAACCAGGCTCCGGGTTGGTTTGAGGAGCGTAACACCATAATTGCCTTAGGTGGGCCCGGTTTCTCTCCCTTGACGGGCCGCGACCACAAAGCGACAATTGAGATTGCCAGCCTCGATTGTGTCCGTAGTGCTCGGGCACGTCAGGTGAACCCCGGTGCGGGCGGCCAACGCCCGCGCCGGGTAATTTTTTTCAGTCCAGCATCAGGAAGAGCATCGGCCGGACCAAGAGTCGGCGCGAACGCCGACCGCGGATATCCGCTCTTCCATCTCCAAACGTCTTTCCAGGTCCGGCATCTGCCGTGGGCAGCTACCCACACAAACGCCTGGCAAATTCACTTTTTCACCGCGGTGCGCGGTGCCGCGGCTGCCGGGTGAGGCGGAAGAATCGCAGAGCGGGTACATACGGAGGACCCGGCAAATCTGAAGCGTGAGACTGAGCGGCCGCGCCTGCAAACCCAAACACTCGCCTATAGAGTATAAGTAATGAATAAAACGTTTTGTAATTGTGACATAGAATTAATAAGTTTTATCCACAGCCTATAACTTCATGGAAAATGCAGTTAGCTTCAAAACCTAGAAGTATACCTACAAACCTGCACTTATCAAGCGATTCTTGACAGGAAATCATGCGGCAAATACACGATCTGCTGCAAGAGTTTCATGCCTGACCATGCACTATTTGCATGGTCGCGGAGCCGTGCGTCATCATACTTCCATAGCCGGGGTCGAAACCGAAGCAAATTGAAGAGCTGCACTTGGGCAACGCACCCTTTCGGCTGGCCCGGTGGCCGCTTACACGGGCCGATTGCGCTCTTACGGCCCGAAGACCGATACGCTAGGATGGGCCGGCAAAAGGATCGCGCAGTCCCTGGAAAGCCGGGTTGGCGGAGGATGAAACATGAGTGAAATCGGATTGTTCGAAGCGATACATACCGCCCGCGCGCTGCGCCGCTTCAAACCGGATCCGGTACCCGACCATCTCATCACCCGCATTCTGGACGCCGCGATCAGGGCTCCTTCGGCCAGCAACCAGCAAAACTGGGCGTTCGTGGTAGTCAAAGACCCGGCGCAACGCCGGCGAGTCGCGGAAATCTACCGCAAGGCGTTCGCGATGATGTCGGTCATGTATCGCGACCGCGGACCGGCGCCGCATCAAACTCAGGCCGGCTATGCCAGGATGATGGGCGCGGCCGATCATCTGGCCAACCATCTGCACGAGGTTCCGGTGATAATCATCGCCGGCTTGATCGCGCCTGCCACCCGCCATCAGCCGCCCGCTGAAGCTGCCGCCAGGGTTGCCGCAGCCCGGCCGCTGATTTCAGGCGCCAGCATCTATCCGGCGGTGCAAAACATGCTGCTCGCCTGCCGCGCCCTGGGCCTGGGCTCGGTACTCACCACGATCCACGCCTACTACAACGACGAGGTGCGCGCGGCACTGGAGCTGCCCGCCGGGTTCATGACTTACGCGATGCTGCCCATCGGCTTCCCACAGGAGGGGTTCGGACACGGACCGGTCAAGCGCCGTGCGCTGGACGAAGTTGCGTGCCTGGACCGATGGGGCAATCGATGGCGCGGCTGAGCCGGCAGCAACGGGCCGCACGCTAATGGATGGGCTTGACCGAGGAGGTCGCCATGCTCATCAATTCAGTGGCGGCGCGCCGGTCCGCAGTGCACAGCGCCTTGGCAAAATCGCGATTGGTCTCCCCGGCAAACCATGTGGGTCCATCCTTAATGTGATCGAGACCCTCCTGGGCAACATCCTCGGGTTCCATGACGAAGTAGCCGGATTCCTCCAGGCGCGTGCCGTGGCGGACGATGGCCGGTGTCCTGGTATTTCCGATCACGTAGCTGAGGACGTCGACGCCAAAGGGCCTCAGTTCGTACCAAAGCCCTTCCCCCAGCATCTGCTCAAAGGCCTTGGAGGCGGAGTAGGCGGCCACATTGGCGCCGCCCGCGCATCCCCCGAGAGACCCGACCAGGATGATGCCGCCGCGCCCGCGCTGACGCATCGCAGCGCCGAAATGATGGGCGAGGATGGTGGGCCCGAGCACATTGAGGCGGATGATTTGCAACGCCGCCTCCAGCGGACGGTCGACAAACAATCCGTGGCCGCCCTCCAGGCCCGCATTATAGATGAACAGCCCCACCTCCAGACCAGCGGTCAGAGCCTTGACCTCCTCCACCTCGGCCGCGACGGTCAGATCCAGCGGTGCGGCGCGCACCTCGACCTGGCTTTCCGCAGTGATCGACTTTGAAAGTGCGACCAGTGGTTCAGGCTTGCGCGCGATGAGGAAGGGCTTGATTCCATGCGCGGCGATCTTGCGGGCGAAGGCTGCCCCAACTCCCTCAGAGCCGCCCGCAATCACCGCCCACGGACCGTACTGTTTGTAGAAATCGTCGCGCGGCGTCAGGTCAAGTTCCATCATAGACCTCCCTCAGCCGGCAAAGCGCGGCTCCGGCTTGCCCTTGACCCCCAATCCGCGGATCACGTACAGCCCGCCGTCAGCCTCATTGGTCTGCAACATCCCGCCCAACGCGCTGCCGATCGAGGTGATATACAGTTCGTCGAGATTCGGGCCGCCGAACATGGTGGCGGAAACATGCTTGGGCGGAACCTTGATTACCCGTTCCAGCCGGCCGTCGGGCGCGAAGCATCCCACCTGGCCCGCCCTGACCAGCGCCGGCCACACCCGGCCTTGCGCGTCCACCGTGCAGCCGTCGGGACTGCCGCCCAGTTCGGTGGTTTTGGCGAAGACACGCCGATTGGAGGCGCGGCCAGTTTCGGGGTCGTAATCGCAGGCGAAGATTGTGTCGGCAGTAGTGTCGGAATAGTAGAGGGTGCGGCCGTCGGGACTGAAACACGGCCCGTTGAAACATGCCACCCCCTCGCCCAGCCGGGTCCACTTCAAGTCGGCGTCCAGCCGGTAGAATCGCCCCACCGCTTCGCCCTTGAGGTTGATTTCACCCACCACGAATCGGCCGCGGGAATCGACCTTGCCGTCGTTAAAGCGCGTATGCGGCAGCTTGCCTTCAGGGTAGGCGATCATCGTAAGCTTGCCGGAGTCGAAATCGAACAACTCCAATCCGTGATTGGTCGCGAGCACGGCGCCGCCGCCCCGGCGCAGCGCAAAGGACCCGATATGACGCCCCTCGACCTTCCAGGAGCGGACGCTGCCGTCGGCGGGCTGGAGGCGGAAGATTTCGCCCCGCTCCGCATCGATTCGGTAAAGCGCGCCCTCGCCGACGTCCCATACCGGACCCTCGCCGATCTGATCCACCGTGTTGCCGATTCGCTCGATTGTCACCGCCATTGCCGCACACTCCGGTCTAACGCTTCGTGGCTGTACGCCTGAAGCTGTAGCCTGATGGCTGCGAGCCGTCAATTGGAAGACCGCCGCGCTGGCCAGCGATTGACAGGCAGCATGAACCTGCGCGAGAAGGCAGGCGAAGGGCGAAGCGTAGGCCGCCAACAAGCGGGGAGACCGCAGAGAAACAGGTGATTTATGGACAACGACAGGCTGCGCGAACTGTGCGATCGAATCGAAATCAGCGAGGTGGTTCACCGCTACGCAACCGGCGTGGACAACAAGGACTGGATGCTGTTTGGGAGTTGCTTTACCGACCCGATGGAGGCCGACATGACCGCAACCGCGCTGGCTACACCGGCGCCGCAGCAATTCCCGCTGGAGCGTTGGCGGCGCGTGGCCGAGCGTACGTTGAGCCCGTGGAACCGCACGCAGCACTATATGTCCAATCTGACCATCAAGGTCGAAGGCGATCGCGCGCAATGCGTCGCCTATCTGTATGCGCGCCACTACCGGCCCGACGACGCCCAGGACAAGGAGCCCTACGACATGGGCGGTTATTACACTTTCAAGTTCGTGCGCACGGCGCAGGGATGGAAGATCAACAGCTACAAGCTCAATCCGCTTTGGGAGCAGGGCACACCGCCGCCGCGCCGCCGTTAGGCCATCGCGCCCGACGCCGCGATACGGGCGCCCACGAACTTATTTCCGGCTCAGGTGGATCAATCCGCAGGAGCGGTAGGACAGGCGTTCTGGCGGTGGAACACGCGCGAGCATTTTTTTCTCGCGCCACTACTGACTTTTTATAAAGACACCCGGGGCAACGGGTGCTTGCTCAGCCAGCGCTGGCGGGGACGCGCGCCCCGCCATTATTTTGTTTCATCAACCGATTATCGCACTGTGATCGCGGTTACCTCGGGATGGGCCAGCACGGTCAGCGCGCGATCGATCGCGAAGTCAAAATCGGGCACCGCAAGTGCGCAGCCGGTGGCGTTGAGCGCGTTGTGCAGCGGCGTGATCAGGGCCGCCGCAACCGCAGCGTCGGCCTTGACCGCCGCAAGCCGCGCCGCTTCGCTCTCGGGCCCGCGCCGGGCCCGCGCCGCGTCGATCTTCTCCAGCAGCGAGCGCAGGGCGGCAATCGCGCGCGGCTCGCCGCCCTCGACGTTGATCACCATGTCGGGTTCGACCGAGACGTCCAGCGTAACCCTTATGCGCTCGCCCTCGCGTACGGCGGGGGGAGGATTCTTGAGGCTCATGTGAAACCCGAGTTGATGCCAGGAGCGCCAGGTTTGTGCGTCGGAGGCGCGCGCCGGGTCGGCGGTCAGCAGCAACGCGTAGTAAAGCTGCTCAACGCCGGCCAGCGTCCGAAAGCTGCGAGTGCTGGTGGGGTTTTTGGTGTTTTTTATTTCCACCGAAAGGCTGGGCATAACAGTCTCCATAAAGGGCGCGCCCGCCGGAATCCGGCAGGCGCGCCCTTGTGTCACCAGGTGCGAAGAACTTAAGGAGTCGGGGTCAGGTCGCGGTTGGGGTCAAGGCCGTAGAACTTGACCATATTGTCCACCAGCACCTTGCGGCGATCGGCTTCGCCCACGCCCTCAAACATGTCGTCAATCATTTCGCGGCTGACCGGATAGGTAGCCATGCTGTGGGGGAAATCGGAGCCCCATGCCATGATGTCGGTGCCGATGTAGTCGCGCAACTTCATCGCCGTGTGGTCGATGATGAAGCCGAACATGCAGTGCTCACGCCAATACTCACTGGGCAGCTTCTTGAACTTCAGTTCGTAAAATTTGTGCCAGCGCAGATAGACTTCGTCCAGCCGGGTGTTAAGCGCGTGAATCAGCCATGAGCACTGTGTTTCGGGAAAGTAGATGCGCAATTTGGGGAAGCGGTCGAAGGTACCATGCAAAATCAGCCGCCCGATGGTGCCGCCAGTGGCGGTGGTGGCGCCATTGCCCGACAGGATCATCTCGATGGTGGGCGATTCGGAGAACGCAATCGGTCCGCCGAAATTGACGTGCGGCGACAGCTTCATGTCGGCGTCGAGCAAAGCGGCCCAGAAGCGGTCATCCACCTCGGGTTTGGGATCCGGGCCGCCGTTGGGCCACATGGTGGGGCACACTGCGCGCAGGCCCATCGCACGGCAGCGCTGCATCTCCGCAATCGCATCGTCCACGCCGCTCTCCGGCACCATCGCGCAGCCAATCAGGCGGTCGGGTGCAACCGCGCAGTATTCTTTGGCAAGGAACGTGTTGTAGGCCTGGACGCAGGCCAGGTAGGCGTCCTTGTGCTTGGGGAGCAATTTGCGCATCAGGCCGGGACCGAAAATCGGCAGGAACAACACCTCGGCGTCGATCCCATCCTGGTCCTGCTCGCGCAGCCGCTGCACCGCATCCCCGGTGCCGGGGCGGCAGGTGCCGTCATCGAAGTGATAACGCTGGGTGTTGCGCGGAGTGTACTGGTCGAACCGCAGGTCGCAGTAGAGGTTGCCGATGTTCTCGCGGGTAAATTCGCCCATCTGCCAGTACTCGGTGCCATCCTCGCGCCGGATTAGTTTTGGCACCACATCCTTGAACTTGGCCGGCACCCGGCTGGCAAAGTCGATCGGCACTTCCACGTGGCCGTCGCCCGAGATCACATTGTATTTGCGCATGGCTGTCCTCCCTTGCGGCACCCTTCAGTAAACCCGATTGCGATTTCCATGTCCAACCGCCAAGGCATCCGCTGCCCGCCCCATCTGCGCCTACCGGGGCCAGATCAACAGATGCTCCTGCGCCCAGAACGTGCTGACCGAGGAGACGAACTTCTCGCCGTCGGCCCAGGTACCGTCGATGAATTCCTCGGACTGCAAAAAGCGCCGCGCCGCTTCGACGTCGTCGAACCACAGTTGCGCCACGCCGTCCCATCGCGGCTCGGCCAACTGATACAGTTCGTCCAGTGTCTCGCTGCGCTCGTAGCGGCGCAGCCCGGGCAGCTTCAACGCCATCGGCGCATGCACCTCCGCCCAGTAGCGTCGGTACTCGGCCACCGACATCCCGGCCTTGCGCTTGTTGGGCCACACCCCCTTGACCATGCCCGGTTTGCGCGGCCCGTCCAGCACCACGATGTCGTTGGTGGTCAGGTATTCGACGTGCTCGCGGTCGATGAAGTTGAGTTCGTCTTTGATTAGGGTTGCCATCTGCGGCGAGGCGAGCAGCGCGCGCAGATCGTCGAGCGTTTCGGTCCACAATTCGGCGATTCCCTCATAGGGCGAGTCGCCGGGCGGATCGAGCAGACCGTGGCTTTGCACATAACGCTTGATTTGCGCAATCGGCTCGGTGACGGCACGCGGATGGCGCTTGCGCCAGTACGTGAAGAACTGCTCGCGGCTCAGATCGGGCCGGCGGCTGATGAAATATCGCCAGTGAACCATCAGCGGCCTCGGTCAGGCGGCCGCACGGCGCGGGGTGAACTTTACCGGCATGCGCTTGTAGCCGCCGATCAGGTTGGAGGCGACGCGCTCCACCGGCCCGGTCAACTCGATATCGGGCATGCGGTCGAGCACCTCATTGAGCATCAGCCGCATCTGCAGCCGCGCCAGATGGGCGCCCAGACAGAAATGCGGACCGTAGCCGAAGCCGACGTGATCGTTGGGCCAGCGGGTGATATCGAAGCGGTAAGGATCCTCGAAGGCGTCCTCGTCGCGATTGGCCGAAGCGTTCCACACCACCACCCAATCGCCCTCTCTGATCTTGCGCCCGCGCAGTTCACTGTCGCGCGTCGCCACCCGCATGAGCTGAACGATGGGGCTGGTCCAGCGCACGATCTCCTCGATCGCGCTGCGCATCAGCGCCCGATTTTCCCGCAGCAGCCGCATCTGATCGGGATTTCTGATCAACTCCGCCACGCCCCCCGAGGTCGAGTTGCGCGTGGTCTCCAGCCCGCCGATCACGAACATGAAGCCGTTGTGTCCGATCTCCTCCTCGGTCAGCCGCCGTCCCATCACCTCGACGTTGGCGATCAGGCTGAGCAGATCGTTGCCGGGATTGCCGCGGCGCTTGAGCGCCAGGCGCAGGCAATAATCGAAGATGCCCTTGTAGCCGGTGTCCTTGGTCACCGTCGCACCGCCTTCGATCTGGTACTCGGGATCTTCGGCGGCCATCGCCATGTTGGCCCAGCGGAACATCTGCGCCCAGTCGGAGCGGGGAATCTGCATCATGTCGCAGATGATCGCCATCGGCAGTCTGGCCGCGACGTCCATCACGAAGTCGCACTGACCGCGGGGCAGCACGTCGTCGATGATTTCGGCCACCAGCTTGCGTCCGGGCTCCTCGTAGCGGGCAATCGCGCGCTGCAAAAACGGCCCGACAAAGGCCTTGCGCAGGGGAGTGTGGATGGGCGGGTTGCTGGAGACCAGCGACTTGTCGCGCGCGCCCTTTTGCGGGTCCGCGTCAAACTGCTCCATCTCCGGACTGCTGGGCAGGCCGGAGCCAGAGCGGAAGCCGACGTTGTCGCGGTAAACCGCCTGCACGTCCTCCAGCTTGGTCACCGACCAGAAGCCGCGGCTTAGGTTGCTCACCGTCCAATGCACGGGGTCCTCGCGCCGCAGCCGCTTCCAGACCGAATGCGGGTCGCCCTGCGCAAAGAACAGTTGATTGGTCAAATTCAGATCATCCTGATCCATCGCTGATACCTAGGGGGCACAACCAAGACCCGCCCGCCCTCTGTTTGATTTATTTCCGTCTCAGACCCGTCAGGCCGACCCGGCGCCGGCCGTCATTTCATTACTCTATCCAGTCCACCCGGAGTATAGACCCCGGCTTCTCTATACTGACCCGGGACGTCGGCGTCCATGGTCAGATCGTAGCCGATATCGGGCGACGCATGATTGTTCTGCCAATCCGTCGCTTCCGAAAAGGCGAACGAACGGGGCATCACCGTGCGCTCACCGCGGTAATTGATCGGCCCGATTATTCCCCAGGTAGTATGGTAGAGCTTATGGTTGCGATCGTAGTTTTCCAGGTTGCCTGCGCTGTACCAGGTCTGAGCGTCGGTATAAAAGATGCGCTCCGAGTAACAGTAGCCGCGGCCAAGCGCGGGAACGGGTTTCATGTTAATGATATAGGTCTTGCGTACCTCCCAGTGATTGTAACCGGGTTTCGGCCATCCCGGAAACGCACCGCCCGGCTTGTAATCTCCGCCTACGTAACCCCTGGCTGACGCCTCGATGTAGGCGGTCTTGTCATCGGCGAACGCCCACAGCAGTTTCTTCTCTCCATAATACTCGGGCTTGAAGAACGCCGGCTTCCAGTCCGTGTCGTCCGCCAGATAGTCGGTGCCGAGGATTGGCGTGCAGCGCGACGCGGTGGACAGCCGTAGCGAGCGGCGCAGGCTGGGCAGAAATACATACTCCTCGGTGAGCCGGGAGGGATCGTCTGAAA
This sequence comes from Pseudomonadota bacterium, assembly GCA_021325025.1. Taxonomy (GTDB): domain Bacteria; phylum Desulfobacterota; class Binatia; order Binatales; family Binataceae; genus JAJPJA01. Next base: position 244,903 of record JAJPHZ010000035.1, read on the forward strand.
TCAATTCCAGCGCGGTGGTATATTTAGCCTGCTCGGGCGTCAACTGGATGAAGCGATTGGCATTGATATTGCCGTCGGCATCGGGAAGGTTCATCGCGTAGGGAGGGTCGCTCAGATGCATCAGGCGGTAGAAACTGTCGTCGGTATCCTCCGGGGTGACGTTGCCGAAACTGTCGGTCTCCCAGTTATGGCTGAACTCGTGGAGCACGAAAGGTTGATAGTAACCCGCCCAGGTGTTGTACATGATCTTGGCGGCCATATTCGGTTCGGTGGGATTGGGAAAAGGAAGGCCGGCCTGGTATCCCTGCCAGGTGAATCCACCGGTGGACGGATCGGGTACCAGTTTGGTTTGCCCGGCGTACTTCTCGGTGTCCTCGCGCATCTTCTTGGGCATCGGATAGTTACCGGTGGGCCGTACCTCGATTACGTAGTCGGGTGTGTCGGCGACGTGAAAATGCATTTTGCCGCTGAAGGCGAGCTGCAGCCAGACCGGCATGAAGCGCCGATACTGAGTCCAGTTGTGCACCGTGATCCTCGTCCCCGGCGCAATCGTATCGGGCGAATTCGCATCGACCAGTTCGTTGTAGGCGTTGCGGTCAAACAGCTGCGCGCCTGCCGCTGGCGGCCACACCGCCCAAATCCCCAAAGCGATCAGAACCAGCAACCCGAAAAGCCGTTTCATGATCTTCTCCCCGTTTTTTCTTAAACGGTCAGCCCCGCTGACCGCGAGTTACGCAGTCTGGAACCGGAGACCGGCTTGCGCATGGCCGGGACATTGGCGCCGCGCGCCAGACCGGCCAGCGGCAACGGCGCGTCGACTTCGCGAATGACACGCGGCAGTTCACGCTGCAAGCGGTGATACCTGGCGAGCAATCTGGCGCGGCCGGCGCCGGCCGATACGCCCAGTAGCATCAGGGTAAAGATATACAGCAGATGGGTGCGCAGCCCCTGGTCGTCGAGCACCTCGCGCACCCACAAATCGAGCACTCCGAGAAAGCCGATTACCAGATGGCGCGCGACGAATTCGGCATCGGCGTCGGCGCGCAGCAGCCCGGCCTCGATCGCCTCTTCGATCGGGCGTTGAAACATCTTGACGCTCCCCGCCGTCAGACTGGATTCGTTGGCGCCGAGGTTGGAGCCCTTGAGCGCCTTCATCAGGATTCGAAGGACCACCGGGTCGGCCGCGAAGGTGGCGGCGCCCACCTCGGCCAGATGCAGTAGGTAGTCCAGGGGGTCCAAGGGGCGCGACTGCTCGGCCTGATTGTAGAGCGTTTCGATAATGCCCAGGCGCAGACCGTGCAGCACTCCGCCCTTGGAGCCGAACAGATTGTAGACGGTCTGCACGCTCAACTCGGCCCTCCGGGCCAAAGCGCGCATCGAAAGGCCGACGCTGCCGCTGCGGCAAATCAACTCGTGCGCCGCGGCCAGCACCCGTTGGCGGCGTTCCAGTGCTTGCTTTTCACGCAATCCCATGCGCATCTCACCCGGGAATTCCGGATCGTGTTCAATTTTCAGAACGCGTTCCAGAAACCAGCACAACGCCGCGCTGGTTGTCAAGCGCCGGGGCGGCGCGGGCGCGGACGCTCGTAATGGCCCGCCACGGCGCCGCCGTCGATTACTAGGTTGATGCCGGTGATCCATTCGGCGTCATCGCTGCACAAAAACGCCGCGATCCCCGCCACGTCCGAGGGCCGACCGATTCTGGGAATCGGTTGGGCGTTGGCGAACAGGCGCTCGGCCTCTGCCTCGCCGCCCGCCAGCCGGCTCCATACGGTGGGCGTGTTGATCACACCGGGCGAGATGCAGTTGACGCGGATCCGATCTTTGGCCAATTGGAGCGCAGCCGACGCCGTCAGATTGACCATCGCGGCCTTGACCGCGCTGTAGGCCGGACTGTTCGCTTCGGCGCGGATGGCGGCCACCGAGGCGTCGTTGAGGATCGTGCCGCCGCCCGCCTTGCGCAGGTGCGGGACAGAGTGCTTGATGCCCAGGAACACACTGCGCAGCCCCACGGCGAAGCATCGATCCCAGTCCTCCACGCGTGTCGATTCCAGCGGACCAACAGGCTCAAAAGCCGCCTCATTGTTAAACATGATGTCGAGGCGGCCGAACTCAGAGACCGCGCGCTCGACCAGCGCCTGGATCGCCGCTTCGCTGGATACGTCGGCGCGGTGGAACACCGCGCGTGCGCCACTGGCGCGCAGCCTCCTGGCCAACTCCTCACCGGGCTCCACGCGCATGTCCGAGATGACCACTGCCGCTCCTTCCCTGACGAAACGCTCCGCGCATCCGGCTCCGATACCCAGCGCCGCGCGCGTGATGATCGCAACTTTGTTCTGCAGCATTCCCATAAAAGCGTCTTCCCTTTCCGTGCTCCCGCCCCTAAGCGGGCCGGGGTGGGATCAGAGTTGAACGTACTCCTTCAAGCACAGCCGCCGAGTATTTTCATAGCGCTTTCAAGCTTGCTCCGAGTAATACATAGTAGCCGCCATGGGACCGTTATCCGGATTTAGAATAATCGAGATGGCCGGCATCGGACCGGCGCCGATGTGTGCGATGCTGCTGGCCGACATGGGCGCCGAGGTGCTGTGTATCGACCGCACCGCCGAATCCGGCCTGGGCATCCCGGTCAATGCGAAATACGACCTGCTACGCCGCGGCCGCCGCTCGGCTGCATTGGATCTGAAGCGGCCCGAGGCCGTGCAGACGGTGCTGCGCATGGTCGAACGCGCCGACGCGCTCATCGAGGGCTTTCGGCCCGGGGTGATGGAACGGCTCGGGCTGGGCCCCGACGTGTGCCTGGCGCGCAATCCACGTTTGGTCTACGGGCGGATGACGGGATGGGGCCAGGAAGGACCGTTGGCGCACGCGTCAGGCCATGACATCAACTACATAGCCCTGGCCGGCGTGCTCCACGCCATCGGGCGCAAGGGCGAGCGCCCGGTGCCGCCGCTTAACCTGGTGGGAGACTTCGGCGGCGGCGCGCTGTACCTGGCGTTGGGCGTGGTGGCCGCGCTGCTCGAGCGCGAGAGATCGGGCACGGGCCAGGTGGTCGATGCGGCGATGGTGGACGGGGCGGCGTCACTGATGACGTTGATGTACGGACTGCATGCGGCGGGGCGATGGGTAGAGCGGCGGGGCGAGAATCTGCTCGACAGCGGCGCGCCCTTTTACGACGTGTATGAAACGGCCGACCATAAGTACGTGGCCGTTGGATCGCTGGAGCCGAAGTTTTATCGCGAGTTGCTGCGTCTGACCGGACTCGAAAGGGAAAAGTTGCCCGCCCAGCACGACGCGTCGGCGTGGCCGGCGATGAAGGAGCGGCTGGCCGCCATCTTTTTAAGCAAAACGCGCGACGAATGGTGCCGCATCATGGAAGGCAGCGAGGTTTGCTTCGCCCCAGTGCTGACTATGTCTGAAGCACCGGGCCATCCGCACAACCGCCATCGCGCCACCTTCGTGGAACACGAGGGGGTCGTGCAGCCCGCCCCGGCGCCGCGCTTTTCGCGCACGCCCGGCGTCATCCAGCGCCCGCCGTCGGCGCCCGGCGCCGATACGGAGAACGCGTTGCGCGACTGGGGTTTCAGCGCCGAGGAGGTCGGGCACCTGCTCGCATCCGCAGCCGCGGGCACAGCAGCAAAGCGATGAGGCCTTAAGAACTTTTGTGCACGCCACGGGGTTTGAAGCCTGTCCGGTCAATCCGGCCTCGCCAGCGCTTCGGCGCCGGAGATCACTTCCAGGATCTCATTGGTGATTTCCTGCTGGCGAAGCAAGCGCTGCGCGCCGGACAGTTCCTCCAGCCTGGCTTCGATCGCGTGGCGGGCCGACTGTGTCAGCGCGACGCGGGCGGCGTTTTCGCTGGCGAAGCTTTCGGTGGCGCCGCGCACCAGTTGGGCGTAGAAGTATTCCCCGATCAGCCGGTCGATCAGCACCGCCGCCGCCAGATTGCTCAACGGCGCCGGTCGCGTCAGGTAGCCGCGGAACCGCCCCAGATCCAGCGGCAGCAACACTTCGCGTTCGATGGAAAAGCGCCCGTGCCCGCCGTAACGTGCGAAGGTCATTGTCACCTCCGCCATCGCGCCCCGGCTGAATCGATCGTAAAGGGCCTCGGCCACAACGTGCGCCACCGTGGTGATAGCGCCGATATTGGTGGCCATCGGCGTGTTCCACGCAACCCCAAGCCTGCGCTCCTGCGCCATCAGGGCGCCGCGGCTCCCCACGATGTAAAGTTCCGCACCTTGGAGGCTGTCGGCCACCGCTTCCAGCAACCGTTCGTTGAACGCGCCGCAAAAGCCGTGTTCGCCGCAGAACAGAATCACACCCCGCAAGGCCGGCCCTCCCGTGGCGCCATGCCTTGCATCGCGCCCAAGGCCGCTCTCGGCTTCGGCGATGGCGGCGCCAATCGTATCGCTGTAGGCGCGGATTGCGGCCAGCGAATTCTGAGCCTGCTGGACGCGGGTCGCGGCCAGCGAACGCATCACGCCGATCACGTCCTGGAGTTGAGTGAAGCTGGCAACCCGCGCTTCGATCTCAGACAGCCGTTCCATCGTGCGACTCGCAATTGGTGCTCAGGGTGGGCCCGATGGCTTGGAGTTCTCGCCGCCGGCTATCTCATCGGCGAGCAACTGCATCGCCCCGGTCAGCGCCGATCGGATGGCGTCGTCCAGCTCGCCGCTTTCAATCAGCTTTGCGATCGCGTCGCAAGCGTGGGCAACGAGCCATTGCGGCAGCCGCTCGGAAAACTCCGCGACCTGCTCAATTGCGATCCGATCCACAATCGCCTGCTCGAGCGCCAGCAGTTGCGCGACCTGTATTTCCATAGGGCGCGGCGCGTACTGCGCCTGCTGCAGGATGGCGCGCAGGCGCCGCCCGTGCTCGAGCGCGCGGCGCGTGCGCTCGTCCATAATCGTGCCGAAACGCGCGAACATCTCCAGTTCCAGGAACTGCGCGTAGGCCAGGCGCAGCGGTTCAGCCAAGCTGCGCATCGCTCCCACCTGGGTTTTGCCGCCCACCCGCGAAACGCTCTTGCCGACATCGACCGCCGGATGATGACCCGCGTAGAAGAGTTTTGAATCCAAACAGATTTGGCCGTCGGTAATCGAGATCAGATTGGTCGGAATATAAGCGCTCAGATTGCCCGACTGGGTCTGAGCGATAGGTAGCGCGGTGAGCGAGCCGCCGCCGCGGTGTTCGCTGAGTTTGGCGGCGCGCTCGAGCAGGCGCGCGTGGATATGGAAGATGTCGCCGGGATAGGCCTCGCGCCCCGGCGCCTGGCGCAACAGCAGCGCCAGTTCGCGATGCACCGCCGCATGCTTGGTCAAATCGTCAATCACAACCAGCGCGTGGCCGCCGCGGTCACGGAAATACTCGGCGACGGTCATGCCCGCGTAAGGCGCCAACCATTGCAGGCCCGGCGCGCTGTCTGCGTCGGCCACCACGAAGACGCAGCGATCCATCGCGCCGTAGGTGCGCACCGCCTCCAGCGCCTGGCGCACCGAAGAGGACCGCTGCCCGATCGCAACATAAACGCAAACCACGTCCGTACTGCGCTGGTTGATGATGGTATCGACGCCGATCGCGGTCTTGCCCGTGGACCTGTCGCCGATGATCAGCTCGCGCTGGCCGCGGCCAATGGGAAACATCGCATCGATCACGGTAAGGCCGGTGTAAAGCGGCTGCGTGACCAGATCGCGATCGATAATCGCGGGAGCGGGGCGATCGATCGGATCCATCCGCTCAGGCTCAAGCGGCGCGGCATTGTCCAGCGGATTGCCCAGCGGATCGATGGTACGGCCAAGCAGCGCATCGCCCACCGGCACGCGCACCACGGCCGCGGTGCCGCGCACCCGGCTGCCGGCTTTGACCGCCGCTTGCTCGCCCAACAGAAAACATCCGACGCGGTCGGGCGACAAATCAACCGCCAGGCCGCTGACGCCGCCGGCGAAGATCAGAATTTCATCCAGGCGCGCCTGCGGTAGGCCCGAAACCCAGGCGATGCCATCACCGACATCCTCGACGCGGCCAAAGGTTTCGACCACCGCGCCGGGAGTCAAGTCGGAAAGCCGCGCGGGCACCGCCGCCAGCCAATCGTCAAGAGTGTCGAGCAGTGTTGCCATCGCTCTTGAGCAGCGAGTTCAAGGCCTGCACCAGGCTCTGCTTCCAACTGCAATTGATCACCGCGTGCGGCAGGCGCAATTCCACCCCGGCAATCAGCGCGGGGTCCTGGGTGAACTGGATCGGAATCTGGCGCTCCAGGGCGGCCGCGATGCGTCTGCTGCAGGATCGCGACTGTTCAGCCGATAGCGGCGTGGCGCTGGCGACTACCAGGCCGTCGGCGCCGAGGTCCGCCGCCATCCGCTGACGCTCCTCGCGCGGCATTTGCTCCAGTGTCCGCAGCGCGCGCTCGGCCAGGGCCGGCGTGGCGCCGTCGGCGCAAACCGATTGGCGCAGCAACGCGCCGGCGACCTCCACGCCGAGGCGGGCGACACGTTCGCGCAACCTGCTCTCTGCCTCCTCAAGCTCGCGGGCAATGCGCTCGCGCGCGGCCTTGGTAATTTTTTCGGCGTCTGCATGCGCCCGCTCCACAATCATCTTGTGCTCGCGGGCGGATGCCTCTCTGGCTTCGTCGATCATCCTGGCGGCGGTCTTCGCGGCATCGGCGCGCATCGCTTCAAATTCCCGGCGTGCGGCATCGGCGGCGGCCTGGGCCGCGGCGGCCTTCTGATAGGCTTGCTCGATCTCGCTCTTGCGCCGCTGCATAAGGTCGCGCACGGGGCGGTAGAGGAAATGCTGGAGCAGCCACACCAGGATCAGAAAATTGATGGTCTGAAAGCCTAGCGTCCACCAGTTCATAGCGCGCTCTCTCAACGCACAAACGGATTGGCGAACAGCACCAGCAGCGCCACGACCAGACAGTAGATCGCCATCGTCTCGATCATCGCCAGGCCCACGAACAGAGTGCGCGAGATGGCGCCGGAGGCTTCGGGCTGGCGCGCTATTGCATCCATCGCCGAGGCCACCGCGCGCCCTTCGGCGAAGGCCGGCATCAGCGAGCCGACCGCCACTGCAAAGGCTGCGGCAATGATGCTGACCGTCTGAAGCGTCATCTGATTCCTCCTCATCCGGCTTCAACGGCACCAACGCCGGCGGCGATAAAAACCGCGGCCAGCACGGTGAAGATGTAGGCCTGCACGATGCCCACCACGATTTCCAGCGCGAGCAGCGGGATCGGAACGAACAGCCCGGCAAAGGCCAGCACGATCCCGATTACGAATTCGCCGCTCATGATGTTCCCGAACAAGCGCACCATCAGGGAAAATGTGCGTGTGACTTGCGCCAGCACGTTAAGCGGCAGCATCAGGATTGTCGGCCGCGCGAAACTCTTGAGATAGGCGCCCAGTCCGACACTGCGCAAGCCGTAATAGTGAACCGCGAAGAACACGATGAGCGCCAGGGCGGCCGGCGTTTGGATGAAGGCTGTGGGCGGGGTGATTCCGGGAATCTGCCCGCTGAGATTGGCCACCACCAGAAAGGCAAACAGCGTCGCCAGCAGCGGGAAGAACCGCTGCGCATCCACCCCCATCGCCTCGGAGAGCTGGCTGTGGATGGTCTCGATCACCATCTCCAACAGCGCCTGTGCGGGCCCCGGCCGAAGGCTCAGGCGCCGCGTGGCGGCAGCCGACCCCAGCACCATCACGGCAATGATACCCCAGGTCACCACGACCGGTTCGGTAACCGGGATTGAACCGACGAAAAAGGCGACCGGCGTACGGAGCGGAGAACGCATCTCACACCCCCTGCCCAACGAGCGCAAACCGGGCGCCAACAAATCCCGCCAGCATCCATACCGCCGCCGACCCGTAAAGGAGCGCAACCGGCGTGAAAATCGCCGCGGTCAGCGCCAGGCGCCCCAGCATCGCGGCGACGGCGGCCAGCGCGGAACTGCCCGCGACAAGCGCCTCGATGTTGCGGCGCAAAAGCGTGAAATGCATCGCTCCAGCACCCCAGCCGAGGACGAAAAAAAGCGCTATCGTGGCTGCTGTTTGCATCGCTCCTCCTGTTCCTCGGCAACCCGCCGCCAGGCCATCCAGCATCCGATTGCCAAGCCCCCAACCAGCAGCGCGCCGGTCCAGAACACGCCCGTCCCGAAGTTTCGATCCAGCCAGGCGCCTGCGGCGATTCCCAACAGAGCCGGAATGACAATCAGCCATCCCAGTGAGCCCATCAGGGCCAGGTTGCGCCCGATGGGCCGTTCGCCCTCGCGCTCGAAGCGCGCGCGGCGCTCGCAGCACAGCCGTGTGCGGCGCGACAGATCATTTTTGTGGGGCTGGCCGGCGGCCGCGCCGCGCGTGCCGAGCTTCGGGTCGGACGGCGCTTTCATGGCTCTTCACCACCGAAGGGATGGCGCGGGTGGCCGCCCTCGGGCGCGGTCGAGCGTGACAGCTCGCGCAGCACGCGCAGCCGCATGCGCGCGGAATGAGTCCAGGCGGCTTCCTCCTGCTCCGCGCTGCGCTTGAGCTCGGCCACCACCTGGTCCGCCAGTTGATTGAGGTCATCACCCGCAACGGCCTGGCGCGTCGCGACCGCGACCTGGCTGCCGGCAGCCACCGAAAGCACGCCGCCGCGCACCGCGCAATGTCCTTCACGCCCCGAAGCGAGGCGCCAGCTCACCACCGAAACCGTCAAGGCGGTCAGGAAATCGCTGTGATGGTCGAGGATGCCGAAGCAGCCGGTCTCATCTTCGGCGCGCACATGAACTACGTCGTTGAGATCGATAATAACCGCGAGGGGTGTGGTGATAACCAGCCGCATCTTCAGCGACGCTCCCCTGGCGCGGCCTCGCGCTCGCGCGCCTCATCGAGCGCACCGATCATGTATAAGGACGCCTCCGCCATCTCATCGCATTCACCGGCCAGGATTGCGCGGCATCCGCGCAGCGTGTCGGCCAGCTTGACGCTGCGTCCCTTCTGTCCGGTGAACGCTTCGGTCACGGCGAAGGGCTGGGTCAGAAACCGCTGCAGGCGGCGCGCACGTTTGACAGTGACGCGATCGGCTGGGCTTAACTCGTCGATTCCCAAAATCGCGATGATGTCCTGCAGTTCGCGGTAATGCTCGATGGTGCTGCGCACTTCCTGCGCGATGCGGTAATGCTCTTCGCCCACCGCCAGTGGATCGAGCAGCACCGAGGTGGAGGCGAGCGGGTCGATGGCGGGATACAGCCCCTCGGTCGCCAGCGCGCGCGACAGCACGATCGAACTGTCGAGATGGCTGAAGATTTCGGCCACCGCCGGATCGGTGAAGTCGTCGGCGGGAACGTAGACCGCCTCCACCGCGGTCATCGTGGCGCCAGGCACCGAGGCGATGCGCTCCTGGAGTGCGGCGATTTCGGAGGCCAGCGTGGGCTGATAGCCGACCCGCGAGGGCATCCGCCCCAACAACCCGGAGACTTCAGCGCCGGCTTGTACGAAGCGGAAGGCATTGTCGATCAGAAACATCACGTTGTCGCCGCGCGCGTCACGGAAGTATTCGGCAATGGTCAGCGCGGTCAGCCCGGCGCGCCAGCGCGCACCCGGCGGTTCGTTCATCTGCCCAAAGACCAGCACGGTGCGGCGCATCACGTCCGAACCGCGCATCTCGAGCAGCAGTTCATGACCCTCGCGCGAGCGTTCGCCCACTCCGGCGAACACTGCGATTCCGGCATAGCCCTGCACCATGGCGTGAATCAGCTCCATCACCAGCACGGTTTTTCCCACCCCTGCCCCGCCCAGCATCCCCGCCTTCCCGCCATGGGCCAGCGGCGCGAGCAGATCGATCACCTTGATGCCGGTTTCGAGTATGTTCCGGCCGGCAACGCGCTGGGCGAGGGTTGGCGAGGGGCGATGAATCGGCCAGCGCTCAGTTTGCCGGCCAAATGGTTCGAGCCCATCGATCGGCTCGCCCATCACGTCCACCACGCGCCCCAACACCGCAGGTCCCACCGGCACCGCGATCGGCGCGAAGGTGCGCCGCACCACGGCCCCGCGCGCCAATCCCGAGGTCTGTTTCATCGCCACCGCGCGCACGTGCTCTTCGTCAATATGCGACTGAACTTCCAACACCAGCCTGACGCCGTCGCATTCCACCTCCAGCGCCTCGTTGATGAACGGGATATGGCCGGCTGCAAAGCCAGCCTCCACAACCGAGCCACGAATCGCGGTTACACGCCCGCAGTCGGCTGGGGCGGGCGGCGCATCGGCGTGCGAAAAATCCATAACCCTCAGGGAATCACCGCCTGAACACGTTCGCGAGAATCGTGCCATGGCAATGCGCGCCGCACGGCGGCCCTTCTGCCACCAAATGACACAAGTGTCACCTCAAGACACAGCAAGGCATCAGGCGCCGGGGTTGCCGCTCACGACGGGGTGGCGCAGCAGCTCGCCATCCGCACACACAGCTTGCGGAAAATCTCAAAGGAAGGATAACTTTCAGCCTGCTGCAAATTGACTGGTTTACGAAAGGTGATGCCCGAATGTATAGAATGCCGCCGCTGGCCGCCCTTGTCGCGCTGATCCTGACTTTGATGCCGCATTGCGCTGGTGCGCAGGAGGGTCCGCTGGGCGGCGGGCTGCTGGGCGGCGGAATCCGCAACCGCCTGGCGCACATGCGCGAGCATATGACCAACAAGGATCCAAACATCCAGTACGATCCCTCAGTGCTCAAACCGGGGACTCCCCGCCGCCAGGTGGAGGCGGCGTTCGGCAAGCCCAACGGGACGCAAAATGCCGGCGGCGTGCAGGAGGACGTTTACGCCTTTTTTCCCGACGGCTCCAAGTACGTTGACCCGCAGATCACGGCGGGGACGATCGCGGCGGCGGTTTTCACCGGCGGAATGTCGCTGGCGGTCAAGGCCGCCAAGAACACCATCCAGCAAAACCAGCTCACGCTTTACGACGTGCGCTACGACGCCAGCGAGAGCGTGCAGAGCGTGAAGGTAATTCCGCCCAACCTCGGCTCGGAGGCCGGCGCCGCCGCCACCCCACAAGCCGGCCGCCCACCAGTTCCCAACGCCAACTGGTAGGCGGGTCGCGCCCTAAACGGGCAGGCGCCTGCCCGCCCTATGCCCGGGTGATCACCAGGTTGAGAAACGGATCGACCTCGACGCGATAGCCGGGCGGGCAGATCGTGGTGGAATCGGGCTCTTCGAGGATCGCCGGGCCGGCGATCGAGTCGCCGTGCCGGAGCGTCGTGCGATCATAGACTTGCGTTTGGACAAAACCCGAGGCCTCGGCAAAGTAGGCTTGTCGCGCACCCTTGAGTGCGCGCGACGCCTTCCCGTCGCCCTTGGGGGTGCGCATGATTTGCGGTTTGCTGGCCATCCCGATCACCCGTACCGCGAAGTTGACGAATTCCACCGGGTCGGCGGGCCTCACCTTGAACAACTCGTAGTACAGGTCGCGAAAAGCATGCTCGAGCGCCGCCGCTGTCTGCGCGGTTATCGCTCCGGGCGGGACCGGAATGTTGATTTCGTGCTTTTGATGGACAAAGCGTGCGTCGATCGAACGCTGCATCACCAAATCCTTCTCCGCCAGGCCTTCCTTGAGCAGTTCCTGGCGACCGGCATCTTCCAGATTCTGGAAGATGCGCCGCAGGTCATCGGCCCGCGCGTCCTTGCATTGCACGATATGCGTGGTGACGTTGTCGTGCGCGAGGTCGGACATCAGCAGGCCGAACGCGGAGGCCACGCCGGGCGACGGTGGCACGATCACGGTAGGAATGTTGAACTGCTCGGCGACCTTGACGATGTGAATGGGCCCGGCGCCGCCGAATGCCATCACCGCGTACTCGCGCGGGTCGATACCGCGCGACACGGTAATCAGCCGCACCGCGCCGCCCATATGGATATTGGCCAGTTGATAGATGCCGTGCGCGGCCAGCACCGGATCGAGGTTGAGCCGTTCGCCGATATTGCGCGCGATCGCCTCGCGGCTGCGCTCGGGATAGATCTTCATCTTCCCGCCCAGGAAGTAGTCCGGGTTGAGATAACCGAGCACTACGTTGGCGTCGGTCACGGTGGGCTGGGTGCCGCCCAAACCATAACACGCCGGTCCGGGGGCGGCGCCCGCGCTTTGCGGCCCCACCTGCAGCAGTCCGCCCGGATCGATCCACGCGATACTGCCGCCACCGGCGCCGACTTCGGCCAGGTCGATGACCGGGATCTTGATCGGCTCGCCGCTGGCCCGCGCCTGTGCGCTGACGCCGGTGCCGACGCTGAAGTCATGGGTGACGTTGGGCTTGCCGTGCTGGATCAGACCGACCTTGGCCGTAGTGCCGCCCATGTCGAACGAGATCATGTTGGGACGCCCGATCGCCAGGCCCAGTTGCGCGGTCGCGATCACGCCCGCCGCCGGCCCCGATTCGACGCTGTATACCGCCTTGCGCGCCGCCATCGAAGCGGGCATTACGGCCCCGCTGGACTGCATGATCTGCAGCGTGCATGCGATTCCGGTTTTGCGCAGTTCATCTTCCAGCCGCCCCAGATAGTCGGCCAGCATCGGGCCGACATAGGCCGATATCAGCGTGGTCGAGGCGCGCTCGTATTCCTGGAACTCCGGCCAGACCTCCGATGACAGCGCCACGTACACGCCGGGCATCGCGCGGCGGATCATCGCGCCGACCTTGCGCTCGTGCGCGGGATTGGCATAGGAATGCAGCAGGCAGACGGCAACGGCGTCGGGCTTGAGCGCCGCCAGATGCGTGATCGCAGCTTGGGCCTGCGCTTCGTCCAGCGCAATCAGCTCCTCGCCGCGGAAGTTCAGACGTCCCCGAATTTCGATTACCATTTCGCGCTCGACCAGCGGCTCAGGGCGTTCGTAGTGGGCGTTGAAGCGATCGGCGCCGGAAGGATACTGCTTGGAGATGTGGAACATGTCGCCGAAGCCCTGGGTGGTGACGTAACCCAGCCGCGCGCCCTTGCGCTCCAGGATCAGATTGGTGGCCAGCGTGGTGGCGTGAACCACGCGGTTTACTTCCTGCGGCCGCGCCTGCGCCTGCGCCATCGCGTCGCGCACCGCATTCATCACCCCGTCAACCGGATTGGCGGGCGTGGTCAGAGTCTTGACGTTGAACGGCTTGTGCCTGCCGTCCTCGACCATCACCAGGTCGGTAAAGGTCCCGCCGATATCCACTCCCATGAAGAATTGCCGCTGTGCCATCCAGAGGTCTCCAAAAACCGCGAACGCAGAAGGAAATGACCAGAGAACCGGGAAGACCGTTCAGGCCTGTTTGCGCGCTTCCCTCAACTTGCGGGTGGCGGCCAAATCCACCCGGCCCGAGGCGTCAACCGCGACACCGTAGTCGCGCGCGGCGCCTTCGACACTGACCACACCCTTGCGTACGTCGCGGCCGACCAACTCGGGGTCGCGCGAAAACGGATCGCCGTAGCCGCCGCCGCCCGATACGTACATGGTCAGCGTATCGCCCTTACGGATGCGCAGGTTGGTTTGCTTCATCGGCAAGCGCCGCTCGTCGGGCCGTCCCTCATTGAGCACCCAGCCGCCGGCGCCGCCGGGCTGGCCGCCCGCCACGCCGCGCGGCGGCAGATGGCATCGATCGACGGCGCGCACCGTCAGGTCGGCGTCGGAGTTGAAGGTCACGTGCTTGACCATCCCGGCGCTGCCGCGCCATTTGCCCGCCCCGGCCGTATCGGGCCGGAAGGCGAAATAGTCGTACAGCACCGGGTACTCCCATTCGTAATGTTCGGCGTTGCGCAGGTAGCCGGGCGTCGCGTTGAGCAGCGGCGGCAGCCCGTCGATTCCGTCTTTGCCGGCCCGCGCGCCGAGCACACCCATGTGCACATCGAGCATGCTCCAGAACTGGTTGGTCTGCGGGTCGATACCGGTGACGGTGAACACGTGCGGGCATCCGCTGGGCGCCATCTGCTTGTCCGGACGCGCAGCGGACAGCGCCTCGTTGATCGAATCCATGATCGATTGCACCACCGCGAAGCGCGCATTGGCCGCGGCCGGATACTTGGGATTGACCAGCGTGCCGTGCGGAAACACCACTTCGATCGGCCGGTAAAAACCCTCGTTGAGCGGAATGTCGGGGTCGAGGAAAAAGCGCAGCGCAACAACGACGCCCGACAGCGACTGCGAATAGGAGGAATTGATCGGGCCGCGCGCCTGCGCGTCGGTGCCGGTGAAATCCAGCTTGATGTTGGAGCCGTTGACAATGACCGTGACCTGGACCTTGAAGTGCTTGCCGGCCTCGATACCGTCGTCCTCGATTATGTAAGAACCGGTGTAAACGCCGTCGGGGATGCGCTCGATGCCCTGGCGGGTCAGGCGTTCGGTGTAATCCAACAGTTCGTCAATAATTTCTACAACCTGGTCATATCCGTATTTGTCGCACAGTTCGACCAGCCGCGGCGCCGCCATGTTGCCGCCCACCACCAGCGCCCGGATGTCGCCCAGCACGCGCGCCGGGGTGCGGCTGTTGGAGGCGATCATGCGATGAATCTCGGCGTTGGGCACGCCCTCCTTGTAGAGCTTGACCGGCGGGATAACCAACCCTTCGTGGAAGATTTCCGTGGCGTTGGCCGGCAGCCCGCCGTTGGACATCCCGCCCAGGTCCGAAACGATCATCATCGCGCCGTGAAAAAACGCGAGCTTGCCCTTGTAGAAGATGGGCGTGAAGACGGCCACGTCGGTGGGATGGATGCCGCCGCGGAAATGGTCGTTGATGATCAGCGCGTCGCCCGGGGCCAGCGTCTCGGGCGGGATGTCGCTGAGCACTTCGGGCAGCATCCGCTGCACGGCCGAGACGTGGATCAGGGCGGAGTCGGTCTGGGCGATTGGCCGGGCTTTGGCGTCGAACAGCCCGGCCGCGATTTGCGGCGAGGTATTTACGAAGGGCGAGTAAGCGCTGCGCGCGCTGAACAAGCCGGCCTCATCGGCAATGCCGCGCAGCGCGTTGTGAATTATCTCAGGCAAGAAAGCATCGCGGACTTTCGCCACCTTGCAAACCTCCCGACTCCCAACAGGGGGCGCTGCAGGACCAATGCCCGCCGCGCCGAAAACCATCCTATACAAGGAGGCGGTGCGAAGCGCCACTGCATTCGCCGCTTCGCCGCAAACCGGCCGGTTCTGCCAACGCGGGCGGCGAGCGAATTGGGCGCGAGTGCCGTCCGCATCCAGGCGCCGGCCAAGGACTGCGCGGCACAGACAGCCTACGCCGGCCGAGCTTGGGACATTGCCTCGGCCGCCGGCTTTTCCACGCGCGTGCCTTTAAAGAAGCCGGGGTTGCCAGCCGTCCACAAGCGGACCGCATTGGCAAACACGAAGTCGCGGAAGTCGTTGGGAGTGATCAGGCCGTTTTCAACCAGCTCGTGGGCTTCGGGCAGGACCTCGCCCATGTCGGGCACGTCGAAGTGGCCAATATCCGAGCCGAACAGTGCGTGGAGCCGCGCGCCGTACGGATTGAACTTGCGGTTGAACGCCCAGGCATTGATGGGGTCGTCTGCCTCGCACCCGAAGTAGAAGTTCGCCGTGAACAGGTCGCGGATGTCCTCGGCGCGGTCGATGCCGCAGGCCTCGAAGTCATCGAGCTGCGGCGGCGCGTTGTCGCGCGTAATAGTGCGAGTGTCAAGGGTGCCGCCTGACTTGCGCAGATACTCCGCCATCGCCGCGCCCCCATAGCGCGCCGCGAATTGCGAGAGCAACTGGCCGTTGAGATTGGCGGGATTGGTGGCTTCCAGCGCGCCGCGGCTGCGCTTTTTCCAATGCCCGATCAGATCCGCGTACAGGTTGCAGGCCCATCCGACGCCGCCTTCCAGAAACGCGAAATTCAGTTCGGGGAAGCGGCGCGTCACGCCGCCCAAAAACAGCGCCTTGCATACCGCCTCGCCGGCAGCGGCGAAATGGCCGATATGATTGTAGACGAAATTGGTCGGCGAGGTCCGCAGCCCGAAACCGCGCGACCCGGCATGAAAGGTGGGCGCGACGCCCAACTCCCGGCACTTCGCCCACACCGGGTCGTAGTTGCACTGGCTGTCCAGTCCAAGCGTGTCGTACCAGCACGCGTAGCGCAGCGCCTGCGGCCCTTTGGCGTCGGCCCGCTCGATCGGGCGGCGCATCAGGCTGGCCATGAACACCACCTTCAAACCCAACTCGCCCACCGCATGCTCCAGTTCGGCAACCGCTTCTTGCGGCGTGTCCATCGGGATCACGGCGGCGGGCGTCATCCGGTCGGCAAGCGGCGCGAATTCCTCGGCGATATACGTGTTGAAGGCGCGGCAGGTGATGCGCCGGGTCTCGGTATCGGGGTTGAACGCGATGCCCAGGGCGCCGGTGGGATAGAGGATGGCGAAGTCGATGCCGAGGTCGTCCAGACGCTCATACAGCAGCCGTGGGAACAGCGCGGTGGCGCCGTCGATCGCCTTGGCGGTCGGAAACGACCACCACGCCTGCTGCGCCGCACGCCGCGCGCGCCGCTCGTCGTCGGTGAACGACAGGATGCGGTTGATGAGGCCTTCGACCATTTTGAAACCGTCGGCGGCACGGTCGCCGCCGATGCGCCGCAGCGACTCCGCCACCACCGGCGAGAACTCCACCCAATGGCCGTCGGCATCGATCACGGGATGGCTCAGGCCGGCGCGGATCGCCGCCGCCTTGCTGCTGGAATTCGCGGACATGGCGTAATCTCCCTTTGACGAAAGACTTGCAGTTGTCCCGACTTCATCTGCATAGCGCAGGCTGCCCCTAAAAGCACGCGCCGCCGCCCTTTGACGGTGCGGACCAGCAGGATCGTGCTTTACTTGAGCGCGACACGTTGCGGCAACCAAGTTGATTGTCGTCGCGCTCCAACTGGATTGGGGCGGCGCATCAGGTTTAACCGGCAGTTGCGCGAATTTCGGGATGCGATTCCAGTCGATTTTTGCCATAAGCCACCTCCAGCCAGCCGGCTCGACCAGTTTTTGTACGGTGGGAGCGGGGTGGCCCCCAAGTCGCGCTGGTTTGCGCCACGGCGGCCTCGATGCCACTCTGGGCGCGCCTGATAAGGAGGTACGCGCGATGGCCGAGTTGCAGCATAAATTCGTCACCGCCAACGGCATCCGGATGCATTACGTCGAGCAGGGCACGGGACCGGTCGTGGTGCTGTGCCACGGATGGCCCGAGTCGTGGTACTCCTACCGCCATCAGATTCCCGCGCTGGCGGCGGCCGGCTTTCGCGCCATCGCACCCGATCAACGCGGCTATGGACAAACCGACCGGCCCGCGCCGGTCGAGGCCTACCACATCCTCAACCTGGCCGGCGACATCGTCGGTCTGGTCAACAGCCTGGGTGCCGATTCGGCGGTCATCGTGGGCCATGATTGGGGCGCCCCGGTGGCCTGGCACAGCGCACTGCTGCGTCCCGACCTCTTCCGCGCGATAGCGCTGCTGAGCGTTCCATATCTGCCCCGCGGCAAGGCGAATCCCGCCCAGGCGATGCAGGCGATGGCAGGCGGTGAGAATTTCTACCAGCTCTATTTCCAGGAACCGGGCCGAGTCGAGGCGGAACTCGATGCAGACCCGCGCCGCGCGATGGCGATGATGCTGTACTCGGCGTCGGGCGATGCGCCGCCGCACGAGCAGTGGAAGTTCCGCTTCCCAAAGTCCATGAAATTCATCGAAACCGGCGGGGTGCCGGAAAAATTGCCGCCGTGGCTGACCGAGGCCGATCTTGATTTCTTCGCCGGCGAGTTCAAACGCGCGGGCTTCCGTGGCGGGATCAACTGGTATCGCAACGCCGTGCGCAACTGGGAGCTGACGCCGTTTCTGGACGGCGCCAAGCTGCGCCAGCCCGCCTTGTTCATTGCCGGCTCGGAGGACTGCGTAGGTAAGATGTACCCGGGCGTGTTTCAGATGGCGGCCGCGGCCACGCCCAATTTGAAGAAGCAGGTGATCATTCCCGGTGTGGGCCATTGGACCCAGCAGGAACGCCCTGAGGAAGTGAATCAATTGTTGATCGAATTTCTGTGCGCTCTGTAACGTGCTGAGCTGGGCGCCCCCGCTTGCGCGGGATCCGCCGGGATGCCATCCGTAATACGCGCAGAATACCGCGCGCGTCCCATCCCAGTTCATGCCGCGGGTTAAACACCCGAACTTTGCTGCGGATGGTCGCGCCGAAGGTTCCATCGCACGGCGGTGTACCCCGCCAGGGCGGACATCCTTAAAGGCTTATCACCCGGACCTCTTCAGTGCTTATCACGCTGAAAGAAGGGCTTCTTGACACCTGCGTTTCACGCAAGCTAGATGAGGGTTGGAAACAAGGACCATGTACTTCGATTTTGGAACTCCGCTTGCCCTCGCCATAATCGGGATCGGGTTCATGGCGGTGATGTTCGGCATGCAAAAGCTGCTGGCGCCGCGCAACCCCTACCAGCGCAAGCTGACCCCCTACGAGTGCGGCGAGCCGCCGACGGGCAAGGCGTGGATCAACTTTAACGTCCGTTTCTACCTTATCGCGCTGATTTTCGTGGTGTTCGAAGTTGAAGTTGCCTTTCTCTACCCGGTCGCGGTCGTGTACATGGACTGGATCCGGCGCGGGCAGCGGCTTTATGTGCTGACGGAAATCTTGATTTTCCTTGGCATCTTGCTGGTCGGCCTGATTTACGTCTGGGTCAAACACGACCTCGAATGGCTCAAGAAGGTGCCCGAGTAGAACCGGCCTCAGGGTGATATTGCGATGCCTTTACTCAACACGTTGCCCGACTACGTGCTGACGACCAAGACCGACGAGTTGATCAACTGGATGCGCAAGTCGAGCATCTGGTACATGCTGTTCGGGCTGGCCTGCTGCGCGATCGAGCTGATGCACACCGGAGGGCCGCGCGCCGATATCGAGCGCTTCGGCGCCACGCCGCGCGCCTCGGCGCGCCAATCCGACCTGATGATCGTGGCCGGCACGCTGACGCTCAAGATGGCGCTGCGCACGCGGCTGCTCTACGACCAGATGCCCGATCCCAAGTACGTGATCTCGATGGGCAGCTGCTCCAACTGCGGCGGGTTGTTCCAGCTCGCCTACTCGGTGTGCGACGGGGTCGACAAGATCCTGCCGGTGGACGTTTACGTGCCCGGATGCCCGCCGCGTCCCGAAGCGCTGACCGAAGGGCTGCTGAAGCTGCAGGAAAAGATCATGAACGAGCGCTGGCTGACCCGCGCCAACGGCAAGCCGGCCACGGCGGCGGCCTAAGCCGATGGATGCGCTGAGGACATACGATCGCGTCATGCAACGCTTCGGCGACAGGATCCTGGAGATCAACGAAAAGGCGCACGACCCGTTCATGGTGGTGGAGCCCGGCGCAATCGTCGAGGTCTGCCGCTTTTTGCGCGACGACCCCGAATGCGCGATGAATTGCCTGAGCAATGAAATCGGAGTCGATTACAAGGATCGCATCGAGGTCGTCTACGAGCTTTACTCCTATCCCAAACGCTACGGCGTGACGCTGAAGGTCAAGCTGCCGCGCGACAATCCGGTGGTCGCCACGGTCGAGACGGTGTGGAAGTCGGCCAACTGGATGGAGCGCGAAATCTTCGACCTGATCGGAGTTACGTTCGAGGGTCACAGCGACCTGCGCCGCATCCTGATGCCCGAGGACTGGCCCGGCCATCCCCAGCGCAAGGACTTCGTGGAACCAATGGAGTATCACGGGATTTCGACGGTTCGTGAAAGCCCGATTATCCGGCTGGAAGCGGGTAAGAAATGAGCCTGCGCACCGAGGAAATGACGCTGAACATGGGGCCCCAGCATCCCTCCACCCACGGGGTGCTGCGCTTCGTGATCAAAGCCGACGGCGAGGTGATGCGCGAAGCGATTCCCGACGTCGGCTATCTGCATCGCTCGATCGAAAAGATCGCCGAGAAGGTCGGCTATCACGGCTTCATGCCCTACACCGACCGCGTGGACTACGTGTGCGCGATGTTCACCAATCAGGGTTGGGGGATGGCGTGCGAGCGGCTGGGCGGAATCGAAGTACCCAAACGTGGCGAGTATTGCCGGGTGATCGCCGCCGAGTTCAACCGTATCGCCTCCCATCTGCTCTCGGTGGGCACGATGGGCATGGATATCGGCGCGATGACGCCCTTTACGCACGCGATCCGCGAGCGCGAGATGATCAACGATCTGATCGAGGAGCTGTGCGGCGCGCGGTTGACCTTCAACTACATGCGCATCGGCGGCGTGGCGTGGGATTTGCCGCCCGGATGGCGCGAGAAGGCGCTGGCCTACCTCGACCATTTCGATCCGATCTGGGAAGAGTACAACGCGCTGATCTCCTACAACAAAATCTACGTCGAGCGTCTGGCCAACGTCGGTGTGATCAACCTCCAGGACGCGATCGACTACAATCTGGTGGGGCCCAACCTGCGCGGCTGCGGCTTTAAGTGGGACATCCGCAAGGATATCCCCTACTCTGTCTACCCCGAATTCGACTTCGAGGTTCCGGTCGGAACCGGCGAGTTCGGCACCTTGGGCGATGCGATGGACCGCTACATGGTGCGGATTCGCGAGATGCGCGAGTCGTCCAAGATCCTGCGCCAGGCGCTCAAGCAAATCCCCGACGGTCCGGTGCTGGCCAAGGTGCCGCGCAACTTCAAGCCCAAGGCGGGCGAATGCCAGGTCCGCGTCGAGAGCGCGCGCGGCGACATGGGCTGGTACGTGGTCAGCGACGGCAGCGCTTATCCCTGGCGCGTGCACGTGCGCACCGGTTCGTTCGCGGCGATGGGCATGATAAACAAACTCAGCCGGGGGCTGATGATCGCCGATTTGGTTACGCTGATCGCCAGCCTCGACGTGATTGCGCCCGAGATCGACCGCTGAAACTCCATGCAGAAATTAGTCGATAACCTCATTGCCTCCGGCGCCTTCGGCGCCCATCCGCCCCGCGACATCATCTACGCGATCGCCATCTTCGTCTTCAGCCTGATCGTCTTCCTTGGCATCGCCTTTCCCTTCGCCGGCGTGGTCAGTTGGGTGGAGCGCCGGGTGTGGGCGCGCATGCAGTCGCGATGCGGTCCCAATCGCGTCGGGCCCAACGGCTTTTTGCAGTGGCTCGCCGACGGGCTCAAGCACGTCTGCAAGGAAGACCTGATCCCGGCGGAATCCGACGAGACGCTGTTCAAGATGGCGCCCTACCTGGTGATCCTGGCCTTCACGCTGCCGTGGGCGGTGATGCCGTTTTCCTCCGATTTGATCCTGGCCGACCTCAACGTCGGTATTCTCTATATGACCTCGGTCACCGCGCTGACCGTGGTCGGCGTGCTGATGGCGGGCTGGGCCTCCAACGACAAATGGTCGCTGATCGGCGGCATCCGCTCCGCCGCGCAAATCGTCAGCTACGAGATTCCCGCCGGCCTGTCCATCTTTCCAGTCGTGCTGATGACCGGTACGCTGTCGATGCAGGGAATCATCAAGGCCCAGGGCTGGGCGCCGTGGACCTGGTTCGTGTTCGCCAACCCTTTTACCTTCATCGCCGCCAACGTGCTCTATATTTCGGCGCTGGCCGAAGGCAACCGCACGCCGTTTGACCTGCCCGAGGCGGAGTCGGAGCTGGTGGCGGGTTTCGCCACCGAGTACAGCGGGATGCGCTACCTGTTCTTCTTTGCGGCGGAGTGGGGCAACCTGTTCATCATCGGCGCCATCATCACCACGCTGTTCCTGGGCGGATGGCAGGTGCCGGCGGTCAGCAGCAATCCGGTGGTGATGAACGTCCTGCAGCTCATCTGCTTCAACGTCAAGGTGCTGTTTTTGGTGTTCGTGTCGATGTGGGTGCGCGGTACGCTGCCGCGCGTGCGCATCGACCAGCTCATGTCGCTGTGCTGGAAGTACCTGGTGCCGATTTCCTTCGTGGATATGGTCGGCACGGCGGTGTGGATGGCGATCTGGCCCGAGGGCAACTGGATTGCGCCGTGGATCCTGATGGCGCTGTTTTCCGCGGTCATCATCGTGTTTTTGGGCCGTGTGTTGCATTACTTCAGACGCTCCCGGATGGAGCTTTACCTCAGTCCGACCATCTGACGGCGCGCATGCGATAAGCCTATGGCCAACAGCTATTTCGGCAATATCAAGGACGCGGTCACCACCATCTTCGAGGGGCTGGCCGTCACCGCGTCGCACCTGATCCGCAAACCCTACACGGTGCAGTATCCCGACCGCGTTCCGGTCCGGGTGCAGGACACGCTGCCTTTTCGCTATCGGGGCATTCTCGAAGTCGACCTCGACATCTGCACCGGATGCCTGGCGTGCGAGCGCGCCTGCCCGATCGATTGCATCGTGATCGTGGTGGAGAAGGACAAGCAAACGCGCCAGATGCTGATTTCGCAGTTCGACATCGACATCGCCAAATGCATGTACTGCGGGCTGTGCAGCGAGCCCTGTCCGACCGGCGCGATTCATCACACTACGGAGTTCGAAGGCGCGGACTTCTCGCTGGAAAGCATGATTCGGCGCTTCGTGCCCGAACCGATTTACGCCTACAAACCCTCCAAGGGTCCCGAAACCGACCCGCGCATCATCCCGATTCTCAACCGCGGGATGCGCTATGTGAACGAGTTCGCCCAGCCCGGCGGCGAGAAGCCGGCTGCGGAGGAGGCGTAAGGCGGCGTTGAGCGGGGCCGCAGCGATAAATATCAAATGGTTGCACAGGCGATTTTCTATCTGCTGGCGCTTCTGACCGTCGGTTCCTCGGCGGTTGTCGCTTTTTCGCGAAACATCGTGCACTCCACCTTCGCGCTGCTCGGTGCCTTCATGGGCGTGGTCGGGATTTACGTGCTGCTGGCGGCCGATTTCGTGGCGATGGTGCAGCTGCTGGTTTATGTGGGCGGCATCCTGGTGCTGACGATTTTCGCGGTGATGCTGACCCAGGGCATCGCCGACGTCACCATCTCCAATCGCGCGGTGGCACGCGCGCCGGCGCTGGTGATTAGCGCGGTGGCGGCCGCCGTGATGATCTTCGCGGTGTTCAAAACGCCGTGGCATCAGGGCGCCAAAGTGATGGTCGGCCCGACCACCTACGGAATCGGCAACGCGTTTCTCGACACCTACGCGCTGCCCTTTGAGCTGGCTTCGATCGTGCTGCTGGCGGCGCTGATCGGGGCGGTAGTGATTTCGCGGCCCATCGACCGGCGCGCGCAGGAGCAATGAACGGGGAGAGGCGGCAATGCCCGGCGGCCTGACGCTCAATCATTTTCTGGTACTCAGCCTGATCGTATTCGCGATGGGACTGTTTTGCGTGATGTCGCGCCGCAACGCGATCGGCATCCTGATGGGGGTGGAACTGATCCTTAACTCGGCGAACATCAACTATCTTGCCTTCGCGTTTTACGGCGGCGGCAGATACGACGGCCAGATCTTCACCATCTTCGTGATCATGCTGGCCGCAGCGGAGGCGGTCGTGGGACTGGCCATCGTGCTGGCCATCTATCAGGACCTGCGGACGATCGACGTGGACGCCACCGAAACGCTCAGTGGTTAGCAGGCGGCGCGGGAAGGCTTCCACCTAAATCGCAACTTGGATATAAAATCGCGGCACCTTTGAGGACATGGACCTGAGGCGGACGGTGAAGAACGGCTCGATGAGCGCGCGGCGCGGCCATCGCGCGGCGCCGCACCGCTTCGCCCACGGCGCTGTCTTCGAACTTCATTCACGGGAGCATCGCGGCTCGCTAGGTTCATGCAACCCCATCTGTTTGTAGGTTTCATACGTTGGATCGTGCTGCTGCCATTGGCCGGCGCGGCGATCAATTTCCTGTTGGGACCCTGGATTCAGCGCAAGCTGGGCAAGGGCGCAATCGGCCTGATCGGATGCGGCGTGGTGCTGGGCGCCTTCGCGATCGCGGTAATGGCGTTCTTCCGGATGATCGCGCTGGAGCCCAACCATCGCTTCATGCTCGACGATTTGTGGCTGTGGATGAACATCGGCGGGATGAAGCTCGACATCGCGTTCTGGCTCGATCCGCTGTCGATGGTGATGACGCTGATCATCACCGGAGTCGGCGGCGTCATCCATATCTATTCGACCGGCTACATGCACGACGACGCGTCGTTCTGGCGCTTCTTCGGGTGGCTCAACCTGTTCACTTTCGCGATGCTCACTCTGGTGCTGGGCGACAACCTGTGGCTGATGTTCGTCGGCTGGGAAGGCGTGGGGCTGTGTTCGTTCGCGCTGATCGGGTTCTGGCACAAAGTGCTGGCCAACACGGTGGCAGGCAACAAGGCCTTTATCGTCAACCGGGTCGGGGACTGGGCGTTCGTAATCGCGCTCTACAGCCTGTATTGGGGACTGTCCTCGGTCGGCCATCCCACGCTGGTGACGCGCGAAGTCGCGCAGTGGGCGCATCTGCTGGCCGGCAAACCCGGCTACCTGGGCCTGTCGCTGGTCTCCTTCATCACGCTGCTGATGTTTATCGGCGCCACCGGTAAATCGGCGCAGATTCCGCTGTATGTCTGGCTGCCCGACGCGATGGCAGGCCCGACTCCGGTCAGCGCGCTGATCCATGCCGCCACCATGGTCACGGCGGGAATCTACATGGCCTGCCGCCTCAACTTCCTGTTCTCGATGGCGCCCGACACGATGCTGGTGGTGGCCACCGTCGGCTCGCTGACGGCGTTCTTTGCCGCCACCATCGGCGTGGCCCAGAACGACATCAAGAAGGTGCTGGCTTACTCCACGGTCAGCCAGCTCGGCTACATGTTTACCGCGGTCGGCGTCGGCGCCTACGCCGCCGGCGTCTTCCATCTCATGACCCACGCGTTCTTCAAGGCCTGCCTGTTTTTGGGTTCGGGCTCGGTGATTCACGCGATGGGCGGCGAGCAGGACATGCGCAAGATGGGCGGCCTGCGCAAACACATGCCGATCACGTTCTACACCTTCTTGGCCGCGACCTTCGCGATTTGCGGCTTTCCGCCTTTTTCCGGCTTCATGTCCAAGGACGAAATTCTGCTTCAGGCCTTCGCCCACGGCCATCAGTTCATCTGGGCGCTGACCTACGGCGCTGCCGGCCTGACCGCGTTTTACATGTTCCGCCAGGTTTACATGACGTTTTTCGGCGAGTTCCGCGGCACCCACGAACAGGAGCATCATCTGCACGAGTCACCGCCTTCGATGTCGGGCGTGCTAATCATTCTGGGCGTGCTGTCGGTAATCGGCGGCGTCGTGATGCTGCCCGGCTTCGTGGCTGACTTCAAACCGTTCGAGCGCTTTTTGGAGCCGGTCTTCAGCTCCGAGTTCACCCGCCGCGTCACCGAGGTGCCGATTACGCACACCACCGAACTCACCTTCAGCACGCTGGCGATTATCATGGCGGTGGCGGGATGGTTCGTGGCCGACCTGATGTACCGCCGCGAGGTGCTGAGCCCCGAGCGGTTTGCTTCGCTGTTTGGCGGCGAACTTTACCGCGTCATCCTCAACAAATACTACATCGACGAAATCTACCAGGCGGCGATCGTCAATCCGTACCTGATGCTATGCCGCGCGGCAGCGTGGTTCGACGCCAACGTCATCGACGGAATAGTCAATCTGGCGGCTGCCATCACCGTATTCATCTCCTGGCTGTCGGGACTGTTCGACGCCTGGGTGGTGGACGGGCTGGTCAATCTGACTTCCAATGTAACGCTGGATTTCGGCGGCCGCGTACGCCGCCTGCAAACCGGATCGATCAACGGCTACCTGTACGCGATTCTGGCCGGGGTCATGTTCATCCTGCTGGTGCGGGCGATGCTGCGGGTCTGAACCGGACGGACCGTGGCTGAGGACAACTGATTGAAAACGGCGCCAGCCGAACTTATATAGCGACGAAAAATGGACCATCTGCTGACAATAATCACCTTCGTGCCGATTGTAGGGATGGTGCTGATCCTGCTCAGCCCAAAGGATCAGCACAATCTGATCCGATGGATCGCGGCGGCCGCGACGCTGCCCCAGATCCTGATCGCGATCTATCTGTACGCCAACTTCGATACCGCGACGACGGCAATCCAGTTCGCGGAAAAATACCCGTGGGTGCCTTCCTATCACATTAATTATTTCATCGGCGTGGACGGCGTCAGCATCTCGATGGTCCTGCTGACAGCGTTGATTTGCTTCATCTCGGTCTTTGCCAGTTTCGGGATCGAAAAAGGCGTCAAGGGCTACTTCGCGCTGCTGATGATGCTGGATACCGGCATGATGGGCGTGTTCGTGGCACTGGACTTCTTTTTGTTCTACATCTTCTGGGAAGTGATGCTGCTGCCGATGTACTTCCTGATCGGCATCTGGGGCGGCCCGCGGCGCGAATATGCCGCCATCAAGTTTTTCCTCTACACACTGCTGGGATCGGTGCTGATCCTGCTCGCGATGCTGGGGCTTTACTACTACAACCCCACCCGCACCTTCGACATGACGCAGCTGGCCGCCAACGCCTCCAGCTACAGCATGACTTTCCAGCGCATCGCCTGGATCGCCCTGTTTATCGGCTTTGCCATCAAGATCCCCGCCTTCCCCTTCCACACCTGGTTGCCCGACGCCCACGTCGAAGCGCCCACCGCCATCAGCGTGATCCTGGCGGGCGTGCTGCTCAAGATGGGGACCTACGGAATCCTGCGCGTCAACTTCGGCATCCTGCCCGCCGCCAGCCATGAATTGGCGTGGATTTTCCTGGGCCTGGTCGGCACCATCAACATTGTCTATGGCGCACTGTGCGCAATGGCGCAGACCGACTACAAAAAGTTAATCGCCTACTCCTCGGTCAGCCATATGGGCTACGTGATGCTCGGGCTGGCGGGTTTCACTGCGGCCGGGATCAACGGCGCCGTGCTCCAGATGTTCAATCACGGCACCATCACCGCCATGCTCTTTCTCCTGGTCGGCGTGATTTACGACCGCGCGCACCATCGCGAGATCAACGGCTTCGGCGGCCTGGCCAGCCATATGCCGCTGTATGCCGGGATGACAGGGCTTGCGTTTTTCGCCGCGATGGGGCTGCCCGGCATGTCGGCCTTCATCTCCGAAGTGCTGGTGCTGATTGGCGCCTGGCAGTTGCATCCGCTGATGACCGTGTTCGGCGCCTCCGCCGCGATTCTGACCGCGGGCTACATGCTGTGGACCTACCAGCGCATCTACCTGGGTCCGGTCAATGACAAGTATGTCGGCTTTTCCGACCTCAGCGCGCGCGAACTGTTCACCCTGGTCCCGTTAGCCGTAATCGTCCTGATTCTCGGGGTTTATCCGCACGCGGTGCTCAGCCTGCTCAACGCCTCGCTGGTGCATCTCAACCAGGTGGTGCTGTCGGCGCCCGGCGCGGCCGTGGCCCTGGCCCACTGAGCAGCGGGGATAGGCGATGGAACTGAACAACGTCGCGAGCCTGGCTTACTTCGCTCCCGAACTCCTGCTCAGTGGCACGGTTGCCGTCGTGCTCCTGCTCGACCTCGTCTCGGACAGCCCCACCGCGGCGGGCATCGTCGCGATGGCCGCGTCGCTGGTCACCTTCGTGCTCGTGGCCGCAGGCGGCGTCGCCAACGCGTGGCTCTTCAACGGGATGATCGTGTTCGACTCCTTCGCTTTCTTCTTCCGCCTGCTCATCACGCTGGCGACCATCGTGGCAATCTGGATGTCGCTCGGTTCCCGGGAGGTCAAGCGCTGCGATCAGGGCGAGTACTATGCGGTGCTGATCGCGGCCTCGCTCGGGATGTTCCTGATGGCGGAGGCGAACAACCTGCTGATGGCCTACCTGTCGCTGGAGCTGGTCAGTCTCACTTCCTACATCCTGACCGGCTTTCTCAAGCATAACCGCCGCTCGCAGGAGGCGGCGCTGAAGTACCTGATTTACGGTGGCGTCGCGTCGGGCACGATGATCTACGGCATGAGCTGGATCTTCGGCATCGCCGGCTCGCTCAACTTTGGCATGATCAACGGCGCGCTGACGCACAGCGGCACTGGCGCCTCGCTTGGCGTGTTCATCGCGCTGGTACTGATTCTGGCCGGGATGGGCTACAAGGTGGCCTCGGTGCCGTTTCACATGTGGGCACCCGACGTTTACACCGGAGCGCCGATTCCGATCACGACCTTCCTGGCGGTCGGATCCAAGGCGGCCGGCTTCGCCCTGTTGACCCGCTTCTTTTATCCCGCAATCTCCCGCCTGGCTGCCAATGGCAGTTGGCAGGCGCTGGCCGGGGTGGACTGGCCGCAACTGCTGCTCATCATCTGCATGATCACCATGACGCTGGGCAACCTGGCGGCGCTTCAGCAAACTAACATGAAGCGCCTGCTGGCCTACTCCAGTATCGCGCAGGCCGGCTACGCGCTGATGGGCTTCGTGGTGTTGTCCAACGACGGCATCCGGGCCATGATGTTCTACCTGATCGCGTATTACGTGATGGACGCCGGCGCCTTTTTGGTGGTGATGATCATCGCCAACGCCACCGGCCGCGAGGACCTCGACGCCTACCGCGGTCTGGCCTGGCGCGGCGGCCTGGTTCCCGCCGTTGCCCTGGCGATCTTCCTCTTTTCGCTGACGGGTATCCCGCTGACAGTCGGCTTCATCGGCAAATTCTACTTGTTCGCCGCCGTCATCCGCGGTCAGTTCTATATTTTGGCGGTAGTGGGAATTATCAATTCGGTAATCTCGCTGTACTACTACTTGCGTCCGATCCGGACGATGTTCCTCGATCAGCCCAATGGCGATGAAGGCGAGGTGACCGCCGAGGCCTGGAACTACGGCCTGATGGGAGTGCTGGCCGCCGCCACCATCGTGCTGGGCCTTTACTGGGGCCCCCTGATCGCGTTTGCCGATCGCTCGCTTAAGTTTTTCACCGGCCCGACTTGACCGGGCTGCCGCCGGCGCCACGGCGGCCCGGGTGAATTGATTCCTTCGCAGCACTGAAACACCCGTAACGAGCGCCGCCGAAAGCCGTCTAATGCGACGGCGCCGGGCCCAATTTTGAATACTTCTGTGTGCGTCCGCGTCAAATAGCAGCCACGCACGGCCGTCCGCTTTGGCAGGGCGTGAATCCAGCGGGAAGGTTGGCTCTTATGGATCGATTGCCCGGCAGTGTGCGTGCGCGCCTCGTGCGTTGTGTTGCAGCGGCGGCCCTGTTGGTCTGCATGCCGATTCTTTCCCCGGCGGCGCATTCCGCCGGCTACTGGCATTGCAGCGGCAGCTCAATCCTGGATTCCGACAATCGGCCGGTCAGAATCGCCGGAGTCAACTGGTATGGCTTCGAAACCACTGACGAGGTGGTTCACGGCCTGTGGGCGCAGGACTACAAGACGATTCTCGGCACAATCAAAAGCAACGGCTATAACGTTGTCCGCATCCCGTTTTCCAACCAGATGATCGAGCATCCGATCATCCCTGCCAACATCAGCTATTCCAACGCCGCCGGCGCGATCAACAGCGATCTCAAGGGACTTGATTCGCTGCAGATCCTGGACCGGATCATCGCAGCCGCCGGGGCTATCGGCTTGCGCGTCATCCTCGATAACCATCGCTCGGAGGCGGGCAACAGCGCCGAAAGCAACGGCTTGTGGTATACGGCCCAGTATCCGGAGAGCGCCTGGCTCGGGGATTGGCAGATGCTGGCGCAGCGCTACCTGAACAATCCGGTCGTGGTCGGCTTCGATCTGCGCAACGAACCGCACAACGCCCAAAGCGGCGGCGCATGCTGGGATTGCGCAACCGCGGCCAACGACTGGCATCTGGCGGCCCAGCGGGCAGGCAATGCGGTTTTGGCAATCAACCCTCAGCTTCTGATCGCGGTCGAGGGTACCGATTGTTATGGCGGCGACTGCGGCTGGTGGGGCGGCAACCTGGAAGGGGCCGCCCAGGCGCCGGTGGTGCTGTCGGTTTCCAATCGGCTGGTCTACTCGGCGCACGATTACGGACCCAACCTGTACGTGCAGAACTGGTTCAACTCCGCCACCACGCCCGCCAACCTGGCCCAGGTGTGGACCAAATACTGGGCCTATTTGAGCCTCAAGGGTATCGCCCCCGTATGGCTGGGCGAATTCGGCACGACCAACAACCCGGCAGACCTGCAAAGCGCCGCCGCCGGTTCGCAGGGACAATGGTTCGAAAGCCTGATCGGTTTTTTGCAGACCAACCGTCAGCTCGGATGGACCTACTGGGCGCTTAACGGCGAGGACAGCTACGCGCTGCTCGACGGCAATTACGACGCCGCGGCGGCCAGCGCCGAAAAGCAGGCGATGCTCGCCACGATCCAGTTTCAAAGCACAAGCCCGACTCCGATGGCCACCCGCTCCGCCACACCGGCTCCGTCGGCAACGGCCACAATCCGGCCGAGCCCGACACCAACGCCCGCAAGTGGAGCGAGTTGTCGTGTCGCATACAGCGTGAGCAACGACTGGGGCAGCGGCTTCACAGCCGGGCTGATGCTGACCAACACCTCCAGTGCGCCGGTCAACGGATGGCAACTGACCTGGACCTGGTCGGGCAACCAAACCATCACCTCTGCATGGAATGCAAGCTCGGTGCAAAGCGGCGGTGGCGTACGGCTCGTCAACGCGCCGTGGAATGCGGCGATTGCCGCCGGCGCCAGCCTGAGCGGCATCGGTTTCAACGCCGCCTACAGCGGAGCCAACCAGCCGCCGGCCGCCTTTTATCTCAATGGCACCATGTGCGCGTCGGCATCGTCGGCCGCAACGCCCACGCCCTCTCCCATTCCGACTGCGACGCCGACTCGCGCGCCGGCTGCCACCCCGACTCCGGTCCCCACCCCTACTGCGTCTACCGGAGCCGCGGCGGGTTGCCACGTCAGTTATGTGGTAAGCAGCGATTGGGGCAACGGCTTCACGGCGGCGATTACACTGACCAACTCCGGCAGCACGGCGATCAACGGATGGCGCCTGACGTGGACGTGGCCCGACAACCAGACCATCAGCGGCAGCGCGTGGAATGCAATCTCATCGCAAAGCGCTGCCAATGTCGTGTTGACCAATGCCGGATGGAATTCGCTCATCGCCGCGGGCGGCAGCCAGGGTGGAATCGGATTCAACGCAGCCTACAGCGGCGTCAACGCGCCACCAGCCGCCTTTTACCTCAACGGTCAACTGTGCAAGTAGGCCCCGCAGGCCGCCGTCTTGCCGATAGACCTCGATTGTCTGTCCGAGCGTACCTTCCCAAACCTGGAAAGGTCAGATACGGCGGGCGGCCGCTGAATGAAGCGGGCCACGCTCTGAATTTGCAGCCGCGCTTCGGCGTCTATACAGGCAGCAGGAGCCGGCCGATGCGCCGGCTCCGGACAATCCGCCTGCATTCGGGAGCGCGCGATGTTCAAACGAATCGCCGCCGCAGTGGCAGTGTTGTCCGTGGCGATAGTCGTCGCATTTGCCGGCCGAGCAAGCCGAAATCCGGCGCGGAGACATCATCGTGCGCTTCGACGGCCGCGCGGTGCGCGACGAGCGTCAGCTTCCCGAAATGGTCGCCGAGGCGCCAATTGGCAAGAGCGTGCCGTTGGAGGTAATCCGCGACGGCAGACAGATAACCCTTCACGCCAGGATTGCGGAGATGCCCGGCAAGGAACTGGTCGCCGCCACAACAGAACGGCGGGGTTGGAACTGGGGTCTGAGCGTGCAGAAGCTCACCCCGGATATCGCCCGGGAACTGGGCGTGCCGAGCGACAACGCAGTGGTAATCACGGGCGTGCGGCCCGACTCACCGGCCGATGACGCCGGATTGCAACGCGGCGATGTGGTGCTTGAGCTCGATCATTCCCGGATCAGTTCACCGGATCAATTCGCGCGGCTTGCCCGGCAGTCGCAACAGGGGCACAAACCGGCCCTGCTGCTGGTCGAACGCGGCAACGCCACCCTCTTCACGGTGATCAACCCCAACGGTTAACCGGGCGCAGCGCGTCATTCGGGCGACTGACGGAGCGCGCTCCACACCCCCTCTTCGATCATCCGCCCGCCCCGGTAGCATACGTAATTACCGTTGGCCTGCATCGGCGAGGTGACGGTGCCGCTGTAGTAGCAGTCGGAGAGGTCGGCGGGCAGCCTGACGGCGAGGTTGACCTGGTTGCCGGATACGGAGCCGGCAACGATTTTACCCGAGTCGTCGGCGCCGCCGTGGCGGCAACTCATGTTGCCTGCCGCGCACGCATAACTGCCGGTTAGCTGCGAACCGTACTGGCTGAGCACGAACCTGATGTTGTTGACGGCATTGCAGCGCACGCTGCCAACGTCGCACGGCGTCACCCGCATCTGGCCCGTCCATAAGCCGCCGACCTCCGCGGTGGCGACTTGCGGCGCCGGGCTTGGCGCCGGCGCGGGTGCCGGCGGAATCGAGGTGGTGCCGCAACGCGCAATCCCGGCCAGCGCGGCAAGTAGAAAAACTCTAATCAACCATCCTTTCACCGCCACCCCTCCAGCCCTCGTCGTCCTTCCCAACCTTGGCGGCGCTCAGCGCTGCGCGCCTGCGGTCGTATCCATGCGATAGCCTCGGCCCTCCCTGGCCTGCCTCCGATGCGGCAGGCGGCCCTTGAGTTCGTGCGCTAAGCCGCGGACATCTGCGGCCTGACCAGCCGGCCCAGCATGTTCGCGCGCAGCAGCGCCAGTTGCGGCGCCGCATTGACACATCGTTCATACCCAACCCCGAGCAAAAAGCTCAATCGCGAGAACGCCAGATAACTCGGCTCGGGCTCGATCATCCGCAACTCCGGCTCCGTGAAACCCGCGCGGATGGCGTGATGGCGAATCGCGCCGGGAGTGTTGAGCCGGTAAAAGGTCGGCCAGGGATCGTGCGCGTCAGCCTGCAGGCCGCGGACGCGGTTGGCGATGCCGTGCAGGCGATTGGGCAGCAGGCGCGAAATGGCTGCGACGTAGTGATAGAGATTGGGCGTCCGAAAAAACATCGACGCGCCCGGTTTGAGGACGCGCCACGCCTCGCCCAAAAAGGCGCCGGGATCGCTGACGTGCTCCAGGCAATAGTCGCACACGATAATGTCAAAGCTGCAAGACTCCAGCGGCCACGGCATCCGATCCAAAAGCACAAACCGGTCTAGGTCGGGATTGCCGGCGCAAGTCGGGTCAATGTCGGCGCCCACGACTTCGGCCACTGCGCCGCGCAGGTTGCGGCGCGAATCATTGGCTCCGGGGCCGCAGCCGAGGTCGAGCAGCATGGTCGTGCTGCCGATATGCTGGCGCACCCAGTTGTAGAAGGCCAACGTACCGTCCTTGGAATCGTCGGGATAAAAACGGTGAAAAAACGCGGAATTTCTGACTACTCCCACATGAATCGCAGATAGCATCGCGCGCGCTCGTTTGCAATCAACACTGCATCAACGGGCGATGCGAGCGATCATCGGGTTTGGTCCCGCGCTGCGCGCCCGCGCGGGAAGTAACGCGGTGCGAGTTTGCGCCAAAAACAGGAACGAACCGGCCACTTTCTTTTTGCGCGCCGATAATATTGCCTTATATGCAGCCGAATCTGGCGACGATGGTATCAGGAAACAAAGAACCGGGCGGCCGGCTTGAACACGGCGAATGGGTGCTGCTGGAGGGCGAAGAACAAGCACTTCGCGATGGCGTTCACGTTAAAGAGCTTGGCGCGCGCCGAAACGGCCCCGGTCTTTTTTCAATCGCGTTGATCATCGTGCTGCTGGCGATTATCGCCGCGGCCAGCGTGAGCGTTCCGCTGCTGGCGCTGCGCCCGTGGGTGGGCCCATGGAGCGGGCACGAGGAAGTCCTGGAGGGCTTGATGGCGGGACGTGCGATGAAGGTGCGCGTGGTGCTTAGAAACAGCGGCCGGACGCCTGCCACCAACCTGCGCGTCGCGGTTCGCTTGTTGATCGGCGCTCCGCCTCCCGCCCCGTCGCCGCAACTTGACCAATGCGCACAGCCGGGTGCGCCATTGCCGCAAAGCATGCTGTTCCCCGACGCCACTTATTCCACCAACGCGGCAACCCAACAGGAAATCGACGATGACACGGTTGCGGCCGTGCTACGCAGCGACAAGACCGTCTATCTGGCGGGCTGCGCCCGGTACGAAGACGCCATCCTGCCCTGGCTGCATCCAGGCCCGCACCAGACGCATTTCTGCCTGATGCTGGTGCCGACCAGCGCCGGCAACAACGGGGTGCTGGGCAGCTTCGTGGACTGCCCAGCGGGGAACTCCGTGGATTGAACGCCCGAGCGCCTGTCCTACCAATCCCAAGAACATCAGTTGATGGCGCATCGCCAGCAGCCCAAGCTAGCGCGTCGATCGGCCGCGAAGTCGCCTCTCAACAACATCGGGCCGTGGCTTGGGCAATGCGGTGCATCAGGGGCAGGTCGCGCAGGGGAACCTCCTCCGCCATGCTGCGCGCGAGGATTGCCAAATGCTCCCAGGGCAGGGAAGGCGCGGCGCTTCCTTCATCCATAGCGCCGTCAGCGTAAATCGCTCAGCCCAAATCTCTCGGCGCTTTTCCAGAATCTGATCGATGATTTTGTCGCCGATGAATTTTTCGGAGCGATGTCCGAACCGATCGAACAAATCCTCGACCTCCTGGCCTTCTTCAACCCACGACCGCGTCCATTGCCCGCGCATCCCCCACTTCGCGCTGGTGGCGATGATTTGATTGATTGAAGCGGGTTGGAGCAATTCGCTGCGCACCTCGCCAATCAGGCCCGCCAGCATCTCGCGCCAGCCCGATTCGGGCTGCCATTGCGCGGCCTGCACAATTTCGGCCACCTGAAGCAGGCGCGCGGGCGGCGGTGCGATATCGGCGCAGGCCGGGCGCAGGTAGTAACCCACCATCCGGTCCAGGTAGGCGCGCGACACGGCAAGCAAATGCACGCCGCTGGACTGTTCGCTGAGCATCTCCTTTATGTCGCCTATGGGTTGCGGGTCGCTCGTCCATGCCTCCGCAACGCCCCAGCCCTGCTTGAACAACAGGGCCGAAAGGCGGTGGCCGCCTTCAGCTTTGGTGACCACCATCGCCATCTGCGCGCCGGCGCCGTCGGGAGGCGAGGCGAGAATTTCGGTCATCCTGACGCCCGGTGCCCACTGCGCACATTCGACACCGGGCAGGCGCGCCGCCCCGACGGCTCGCTCGATAGGCTCGCGTCAGCCTCCGGCAGCCATCGGCAAACCGCAATCAGCCGGCGCAGCGTTGATGGCGTAACGGCGTCAGGGGTTTCGGCCAGCACCGCGGCGACCATGCCGCGCAATTAAGAGTCGGCGTTGAGCACGCCCAGCGCGGCGCCTTCTCTCATCACGGCCTGCGGCATCCCCCGCAACGCCCGGATCGCATCGCGGTTTGCGGCGCCGCCGCCCACATGCAGGTTGGCGTACAGTGCGTCGTGGATCATGAAGGGGTCTTCGTCGCATTCGGCAGCAATCTCGGCGGCCAGCGCGGCCGGGTCCGTCCCGTCGGTTTGGCGTTGGACGATCTCGTCGCAAACGGCCAAGACCTCCGCGCCCGGCTGCATCTGTTCCTCGACCATGCCGTTGACGATCGCGATGACCTGCTCAACCGAAGCTTCGCCGCCGCGGACCGCATCGATGAGCCTGTGATCGAGTTGCCGGCGCAACTGCTCGGCCCAGTCGTAGCGATGCTCCAAGCCGACGCGCAAAACGTTCAACTCGGCACCCAGCAGGAAGTAATAGGCGTCGGCCAGTTCCTCGTCTTCCTTTCCAGGCGCCGCATTTGCGGTCTCCAGAAAGCCGTCGAGGAAAACCAACAAACACTCTGGAGAACCTGCTAGGAAGTCCCGCGACTGTTTGTCGAGTGCCGCATTGCCCCTGTCCGCGATCATCGCGGCCAGCCGGTGCGCAGCGCTGGCGACCGGATCACTTTGCTTTTGCCCGAAAAACTCCGACTCCGTTTCAAACAGTTCTTTCTGAAGGGCGTCGGTTTCCTTCGTACAGCAGCGCTTGAATTTGCGCCCGCTGCCGCATGGGCAGGGCTGATTGCGGCCAACCTTCATCGTGGCGCCTCCACTCGTGATCGCAATCTACGCGCCTGGAACCGCATCCGGAAGTTGGCCGGCTTCCAATTGCCCACACACCCGCCTGTGCAAAAACGTCAGGCGGGCAATGGCGTCCGGACAACGAAGAAATTCACGCGGCGGGCGATTTTGATGCGCCTGGCGCGGGCATCAACCGCTCGCGCAGGAACGCAATGGTGCGCTCCAGCGCGGCGCGAGTCGGTTGGCCGGCCTCGTCGATCAGATGGTTGGTCAGTACGCTGTGGGGCGGTTTGGGTGCGGCCGGGTTGGCGTACTTCGGGTCGATCTCGATCCCCTCGAAAGCGCCGCCGAACTCCCGGCGCAGACTCTCGAACCGGTCCGCCGGGCAGGTCGGGTCGCCGTGGAAGCGCAGGCCCAGGATGCGTGCACCCTGTTCGTCGATCTTCTGATGCGCCGCCGCCAGTTCTTCGGCCGAGGCATGCAGCGCCCCCTTTCTTGACGACGTGATCGGCATCGGCAGCGACGGCTGCGAGAGCACCGGCGCGAGCGTCGGAGAATTGAGCATCATGGCCAGCGCAAAGTTGCCGGTCAGGCACATCCCGACCGCGCCGACTCCCGGTCCCCCGCATCGCGCATGCGCATCGCGGGCCAGTGCGCGCAGCCAATCGACGATCGGGCTTGACGCGTTGGCAGCCAGCACGTGGAATTCGCGGCTGATACAGCATCGCGCGAACGTCGACAGCAAATAACCCATCGAGACCGGCTTCATCGGGACGCCAAACAGATTGGGCAGGTAAACGGCAAAGCCCGCATCGGCGACGCGGTTGGCAAAAGCGGCGACCTGCGGCGTGATGCCGGGCACCTCGTGGATGACGATCACCGCCGGCCCACTGCTGGCGCGCACGAACACGTCGCGGGTCTTGCCGTCAAAGGTAAACTGGGTTGCGCTGAAGTTTGGTACTTGCTCCATTGCGCTGGCGGCTCAAAGTCACCCGATTGCGCCCTGCTCCTTCAGCCGCCCGATGTTCTCCCACGTCAAGCCCATCTCCAGCAGCACCTCTTCGGTGTGCTGACCGAGCTCGGGCGAGCAGGAGCGGATGTTCCACGGCGTGCGGTCGAAGTCCACGGGTGCGGGGACGATCTCCTTGTCGCCCTCGGGCGTATTGATTTTGGCGAACGCGCCCGCCGCGCGCATCTGGGGGTCCTGGAGCGCTTCGTGCACGTTCTGAACCGGGCACCACCAGACGCCCTCGCGGTCGAAGATCGCCGCCCATTCCGACAGCGGACGCCTGGCAAATTCCACATCCAGCAGCGCCATCAGCTCGCCGGCGTTTTTGGTGCGCGCACCCAGCGAGTCGTAGCGCGGATCTTTCTCCAGTTCCGGACGCCCAATGGAACGGCACACCGCGGGCCAGATGCGGTCGCCTTGCAGGCCCAGCAGGTAGAACCATTTGCGATTGGCATCGCGGTAGCAACTGATCATCGGATTGAAGCTCTGTGTGCGGCTGCGCTGACCCGAGGGCGGATAGCCGAACATCACCTGGTTGAAGCTGTGGCTTACACAAAACGCGCCGGTGCGCAGCAGCGAGGTCGAGACGAGCTGGCCCTCGCCGGTGAATTGACGCGCGACCAACGCGGCACAGGCGCCGCTGGCGGTGGCGAAGGCGGTATAGTAGTCGCCGAACGCGCCAGTGCGCATCAGCGGCTCGACCTCCTCGGTGAGCAGCGTCGCACCTACGCCGGCGCGCGCGAAGAACGCGCCGATATCATAGGCAGGCCGATCGACGTCGGGACCCTCAAGGCCGTAGCCGGTCAGATGACAGTAGATAAGACGCGGGAAGCGCGCGTGCAGATGCGCGTAATCAACCTTCAGGCGCTCCAGCGCCTGGCGGCGGACGTTGGTCAGGAAGATATCGGCCCTGGCGATCAAATCGTAGGCGAGCTTAAGCCCGTGCTCGTTCTTCAGGTCGATCACCACGCTGCGCTTGTTGCGGTTGGCAACAAAGAAGTTGTGGTTGATCATCCCTTCGGGGCGGCGTCCGGGCTGGATGTTCAGCGCGCGATAGGGATCGCCGTCGGGCGGCTCGATCTTGATCACATCGGCGCCCCAGTCAGCCAGTATCCCGCCCGCCATCGGCCCCGCCGCCCACGCGGCTACCTCCACGACTTTGATTCCACGCAGCGGACCCGTCGCACCTTCCTGACCCATCGCTTGCTCCTTGTTCAGCGCAATTTGATTCGAAGCCTCATTTCGACACCGTCTCCATCACCTGGCCGGTGGCGGCGTCGGCGATCTGCAATTCAAAGGTTCCGTCGATGTGATACGTCTTTTTGGCGTCTTCGATTCCCGCACCGATGTCGCTCAGGAATTTCTGGCGTGCAAAGGGCGGCATCGCCTCCATTGGAAAATTGTTCATCAGCACGGTGGCCTTGGTGCTGGAATCCCACCTGACCGACTCGACCTTGGGCCCCGCAAAGGGCAGCCCGCGCACCATCGATTCGATCCGGCCTCGAAACGAATTGGGCGCCGCAGCACCCTGCTGCGACGGCGCGCCGGATGCGCCGCCCGCCGCCGCCATCTGCGCGCCACCGCCCAGCTTGGCCAGCAGTTCGTTGATGCGCGCCTTGGCGTCCTGATCGGGTGCGGACTTCAGCGCCTGGTTGAGCGCGTCGCGTGCCTTGACGGCGTCATTCATCGCGCCATACGCCACGCCCATATTGAAATACGCATCGAAGAAGCCGGGTTTGATCGAAATCGCCTTCTGGTAGCGCTTGATCGCCTGGTCGGGGTTGCCCGTGTACAGATACATCGTGCCGAGGTCGGTCTGCACGTCGGGGTCGTCGGGTTTTTGCTTGAGGTAATGCTCATAGGCGGCGATCGCCTCGTCATACTTCTGGCGGTCGTAATTGAGATTGCCGATTCCGCGCAGCGCTTCGAGGTTATCGGGAGCAAGCTGCAGGACATGGCCGTAAGCGTCGGACGCCAGCCGGTAGTATGCCGGGTCAAACAATGAGGCGCGCAGCGCCACGCTACCCAGCCGGTTCCACAGCGCGATGTCCTTGGGCTGTTTTTTCGCCTGCGCCTGGAGGTTGCTGATGAACTCGCGCGCCTTGGCCGGCAATTCGACCTGCGGATGGCCGGGCGGCAGGTTGGCCGCCGTCTGCGCACCCTGCTGCTGCGCCTGCACCTTGTCATGCTGGCGAATCAGCACGCCCGCCGCCGCAAGCCCCATTATCAGCACGCCGAGGAAAACCGCGGCAAACCCCGGCGGAATTCGAAGCGCGGCGCGCCGGGGCGCGGGCGCCGACAAGGTCAACGGCTGACCGCAGTTGACGCAAAATTTGGCCTCCGGTTGAACCGGCGAGCCGCATTCAGGACAAAATTTCATCGCAGCATCATTTCCCGTTTCACCCCAGCATACCAGCCGGGCGCATCGTCGGAGAATCGCCCCGCGGGCGGTTGGCAAAGCGCCCCGACAGACTCGGTGGCGGAAATCCGGCGCGATGTTCTATGCTGGCGAAACCAACCTCTGTCATCAAAGGAGAATTGCCATGCAGCTTTACGATGCGCTCGGTCCCAACCCTCGCGCCGCGCGGATGTACCTGGCCGAGAAGGGAATTTCCATCCCCACCAAGCCGATCGACCTGATGGGCGCCGAGAACCGCAAACCGCCCTACACCGACCGCAATCCGGGCGGCCAGTTGCCCGCCCTGGAGTTGGACAATGGCAAATGCCTGGGCGAGACGGTGGCGATCTTCGAGTACCTGGAAGAGAAGTTTCCCAATCCGCCCCTGATCGGCACCACGCCCGAGGAACGCGCCGAAACGCGCCAATGGCAGCGGCGCGTCGAGCTGAATATCACCGAGCACGTGTATAACTCCTTCCGCTACAGCGAAGGAATCGCGATGTTCAAAGATCGCATCAAGGTGATTCCCGAGGCAGCGCAGGGGCTGAAGGAGCTCGTACAGGAGCGCTTGATGTGGCTGGACGGCCTGATGAACGGCAATCAGTTCATCGTCGGCAACCGCTTCACCATCGCCGACATCATCCTGTATTGCGCGCTGGACTTCGCCGCCTCGGTCGGACGCCAGCTGCCCGAGGGCGCCAAATGGCTGCCCGGATGGATGGAGCGCGTCGCCGCGCGTCCCAGTGCCACCGCCAGCCTGCATCCGCTGGCGGCCAGGGCGAAGGTCCGCGGCTGAATCTTCCTTCTTCCCTCCCCCAGCCACATCCCTTGCGGCCTGGGGCCGCCTCTTGCGTCTCGGCATCGGAGTATGGTGTTTAGCTTCGAGGCGGCCCAGGGCCGCCTTGAAACGAAAAATCAAGCGAGGTGCGCACGTCATGAAAGCATTGGTGATGGAAGCAGTGGGCAAACCGATGGTGGTCAAGGACTGGCCCGAGCCCGAATGTCCCGCCGACGGCGCCGTCGTGCGCGTCGAAGCCAGTGGTATCTGCCGCTCCGACTGGCACATCTGGCAGGGCGACTGGACGTGGGTCGGATTCCAGATGCCGATGCCGATCATCCTCGGCCACGAATTTGCCGGCGTGGTCGAGGAAGTGGGCAAGGAGGTCAAGACCCTCAAGCCCGGTACGCGCGTGGTGGTGCCGCTCTCCCAGGGATGCGGCGTGTGCGAGGACTGCCGCACCGGCCATTCCAACCAATGCTTCGGCGCGGGCGCGGGCGGCTATGCCCGCTACGGCGTGCTCAGCCATGCCGACTTCAACTCCGTGCCGCTGCCCGACAGCGTCGATTTCGTCGAGGCGTCGTCGATGGGGTGCCGCTACGTGACCGCCTTCCACGGCATCCTCGACCAAGGCCAGGTCAAGGCCGACGAATCGGTGGTGATCTACGGATGCGGCGGCGTGGGGCTGTCGGCCGTGCAGATCGCCTCGTCGCTGGGCGCGCGGGTGATCGCGGTGGACCTCGACGACCGCAAGCTGGAGCTGGCCAAGCGGGTGGGCGCCTCCGACGTGATCAACGGCCGCAAGACCGACCCGGTCAAGGCGGTAATCGACCTGACGCACGGCGGCGCCAACGTCAGCATCGACGCCCTGGGCATCGCGACCACCTGCCGCAACGCGGTGGCCAGCCTGCGCAAGCGCGGCCGCCACGTCCAGATCGGGCTCACCACGCAGGGCGAGAAGGGCGAGGTCGCGCTGCCGGTTGACCAGATTGTATTTAAGGAAATACAGTTTGTCGGCTCGCTGGCGATGCAGTCCTTCCGCTATCCGGCGATGCTGAGCATGGTGGAGCGCGGACGGCTGCAGCCCAAAAAGCTCATCACCGAGACGATTCCGCTGGAAAAGGCGTTTGGCGTCATCGAGCAGATGTCAAAGTTCGAAAACGTCGGCATCAGCGTAATCAACCAGTTCTAGCTCAAGGTCCAGCGATTGCGAGGTAATGGCGCGATGAAAGCGTTGGTAATGGAAGCGGTCGGCCGGCCGATGGAAGTCAAGGAGATGCCTCAGCCCACGCTGCGGCCCGACGGCGCGATTGTACGCGTGGAAGGCAGCGGTATCTGCCGCTCCGACTGGCATCTGTGGCAGGGCGACTGGACCTGGCTGGGTTTTGCGCAGCGCCTGCCGACCGTGCTGGGGCACGAGTTCGCCGGAGTGGTCGAGGAAGTGGGCAAGGAGGTCAAGACCCTCAAGCCCGGCACGCGTGTGGTGGTGCCGCTCTCCCAGGGCTGCGGCGTGTGCGAGGACTGCCGCGATGGGCACTCCAACCTGTGCTCCAAAAGCCTGACCGGCGGCGGCTATGCGCGCTACGCGCGCCTCAATCGCGCCGACATCAATGCCGTGCCGCTGCCCGACTCGGTGGGGTTCGAGGAGGCGGCGTCGATGGGATGCCGTTACGTGACCGCCTATCACGGCATCATGGACCAGGGGCAAGTCAAGGCCGACGAGTCGGTGGTGGTGTACGGATGCGGTGGCGTGGGGCTGTCGGCGATCCAGATCGCAGCGGCGGTCGGCGCGCGGGTGATCGCGGTGGACCTCGACGACCGCAAGCTGGAGTTGGCGAAGCGGGTCGGCGCGGCTGACGCCGTCAACGGCCGGAAAACCGATCCGGTCAAGGCCGTGATGGACCTGACGCACGGCGGCGCCAACGTCAGCGTCGACGCACTGGGCATCGCCGCCACCTGCCGCAACGCGGTGGCCAGCCTGCGCAAACGCGGCCGCCACGTCCAGATCGGCCTGACCACGCAGGGCGAGAAGGGCGACGTCGCGCTGCCGGTCGATCAGATCGTATTCAAGGAAATCCGGCTCACCGGCTCGCTGGCCATCCAGTCCCATCGCTACCCGGCGATGCTCGACATGGTCGAGCGCGGCCGCCTCGCCCCGCGTCAACTGATTACCGAGACCATCCCGATCGAAAAGGCGTTCAGCGTGATCGAGAAAATGTCGAACTTCGAAAACGTCGGCATCAGCGTGATCAATCAGTTCTGAATCCTGCTTCGCGCAGCAATTACGGTTGCGGTGAGTTGCGCGCCGGCTCACCGCAATCCTCAAGTCCGAAGTGCGCAGCTCGCAACAAACAGTAGAGAAAGGAGCGCCTGTACCGGTCGAGAACGGATGAAGATTTGGTAGCGCGGGACACCGAATTTTTTAAGCTAGCGCG
The DNA here is from genome assembly GCA_021325025.1 of Pseudomonadota bacterium. Taxonomy (GTDB): domain Bacteria; phylum Desulfobacterota; class Binatia; order Binatales; family Binataceae; genus JAJPJA01. Next base: position 287,422 of record JAJPHZ010000035.1, read on the forward strand.
AGCAAGGCTGCTCGCGCCTCGACGGCGGGCAGCAACGTCCGCCCCATTCTTGATGCCAGCGTCTCATTTGCCGCCGCTGCGAATCCCGCCGAGCAGCTTGTCGACCACTTCGCTGACCTCGCGGCGGGTGGCCTGCTCGTCGCCGGCGTGCGCGATCAACATCGCCGCCTCGTTGAGCGCGCCCAGGAGCAGCCGCGCCAGCGCGTCCACCGGCTGCGGCGCGATGATGCGCTGGGCGATGGCAGCCTGGATCAAGGCCTTGACGCCTTCGAGGTAGTACATCGCATCCGCCTCACGGCATCCTGCCCAACCCAGGACGGCGGGCGCGTCGATCAGCAGGATTTGCTGCACGGCGCGGTCAAGGCAGGCGTCCAAAAACGCGTGGCATCCGGCAATCAGCGCGCGCCAGGGGTCGGCCTCGCGGGCGGCGGCCGCCTTGATCGCGGCGGCCATCTTCATCTGTTCCTCGTGGAAGACGGCTTTGAACAGGTCCTGCTTGTCGCGGAAGTGATGGTAGAGCGCGCCGCGCGTGACGCGGGCGCGGCGCACCACCTCTTCGGTGGGAGTGGCGCTGTAGCCGCGCTCGGTAAAGAGCTTGCGCGCCGCACGAATCAAGGCGGCGCGGGTGGCGGCGGAGTGCTGGGCCTGGCGGCTCTTGACTGGCATATCAATTGTTGGTTACATACACATTGTCTGTTTTTTGCTGGCCTGGCGCGCTGGCCAGAATAGCAATGAACGGCGCATAATTCCATGCGCGAGCCCCGGCGCAGGACCGGCTGGCGTCAGGAAGGAGCCGGCTATGGGTTACACTGAGAAATCCTCCTGGTTGTTGCTGCTGGCGGGTTTTGCGCTGGTGTTCGTCTGGAGCGCCTTGTCCCTGGCGCACGCCTACGAGCGAAGTCTCGCCCGCATGAACGATTCCTTTAGCCAGGGCTTGATGATCGTCGATCGTCTGGGCGCGGTGCTCGATGCGCTCGATCGCCTCAGCACTGACGAGCAAGCCTTCCTGTCCACCGGTGAGGCCCGCTTTCAGGACGGCGTGGTGGAAAGCGCCGAAGCACTGACCATCGACATCGGAATGCTCGATGCGCTGGCGGCCGAGGGCAAATTCCGGCGCGCCAACCTAGCCATCCTGTCGCGCTGCGTCGATCGGGCGCTGAACCTGGTGGGCGAGTCGGACGCGGTCCGGCAGGACCACGGCGCACAAGCGGCGCTTGCCTATTTCGATTCGCGCGAGAACACGCTGGCTGAAGCAAAGTTGCGGGCCAATCAGTTGAGAAGCGAAACCGTGCGCCGCCTCTCCGACCGCGTGCGCAGCACGCGCCGTCCCAAAACGCTGCTGCATGAAGTCCTCGACAACGCTCCGGCATGCATCGCATTGCAGCGCGGGGTGAGCGCAATTCATCTGGCCCGCAACCCGCAACCAAGCAAACTGCGGTAAGTGGGTCAGCGCCTGGCGAGGATTTCCGCCAGATGGCGGGCGCGGACGCGGCTGCCGGCGCGATGCAGCCCGCCGCCCATCTGCATCAGGCACCCGCCGTCGTTGGCGACCACGAACTCGGCGCCGCTTTGCTCGATGCATCGGCACTTGTCCGCCAGCATCGCGGCCGAGATGTCGGGAAATTTCACCGAGAACAGGCCGCCAAACCCGCAACACTCGGTGCTTCTGGGCAGCTCGCAGAGCCTAAGCCCGCGCACGTTCTGCAGCAGCTTGCGCGGCGCATCCACGACCTGCAGCTCGCGCAGCAGATGGCATGAGGGATGATAAGTCACCGCATGGGGAAACGACGCGCCGACGTCGGCGACGCCCAGTACATCGACCAGGAATTCGGAAAATTCGTGCACCCAGGGAATCAGCGCACGCGCCGCTTCCAGCAGCGTCGGCTCGCCCGCCAGCAGGTCGGGATAAAACACCTTGATCATGCTCGCACAAGAACCCGAGGGCACGACCAGAGGAGTGCCGGCTTTGTGCGCGGCCAGGAAGCGGGTGGCCAGCTCGCACGCCTCACGGCGCATCCCCTCGTTGAATGCCGCCTGGCCGCAGCAAAACGCCTCCCGGCGAACGATGACCTCAAGGCCGAGGCGGCTCAGCACGGCCCTGGCTGCGGCGATTGCGCCGGGAAAGAACTCCTCGCCAAGGCAGGTCGCAAACAGCGTGACTTCGTTCATCCGCTCACCGCTCAGCCCCCACTCTGCCAGACGATCACGATGTGCAACTGGCTGGGACCGTGGACGCCGATGACGATCCGTTTTTCGATATCAGCCGTGCGGCTGGGTCCGGTGATCATCACGATGGGATGCGCGCTTGCGGCCTGCGGTCCAACAATGCGCAGCACCGCGGCCAGGTCGGGCAGGATGCGCGCCGCGCGCAGCATCACGATATTGATCGGCGGCAGCAGCGACAGCGAGCGCGGCCGGGCGGCATCGGCGACCATTACCAAGGTGCCGCTGGAGGCGATGCCGTAATCGGCTTCGACGATACCGGCGTCAACCGACGCGAGGCTTTCCTTGAGCGCTGCCTGCGTTGCGCCGGGCCCGCCGACCGTGGTGATCCGGCATCCGCCGCGCGACAGACGCGCGGTGACGGCCGCCGAGTCGATGGTGATGCCTGCTCCGATCGCGGCCGAATCAGCACCGGCGTTGGACAGGATCGCGGCGATTTTTTCGACGGCCGCGGCTGCGGTGGACGCTTCGATCACACTGGCGCCGACCGCGCCGGCAGCCGCGATGAACTGCGCCCGCAGTTCATCCGCGTCCAACGTCCGGGGCGGCGGCGATGGTTCGACGTGATTGGCGCTCTCCTGCGCCGCGCCCGGAGCGAGCCCGCGGCGAATCCGCGCCATGACGGTTTCGTACCGGTCCACCGTCACGAAGCCTGAGTCGGAGTCAGCGAGGCCGGCGCCGTTGGCGGGCGGGGCGGGAAAATCGCGCACGCGTGTCCAGGCGCCGAACGGGCCGGGCATGCGGCGCAGGTATCCATCGTGGGCGAACGGCTTTAACAGCACCGCGCCCAGCCGCCCCGCGGCTCGCACCATGCCCGGATAGCGCGCCGCCCGCGCAAACCATCGGGCGGCGGTCCGTACACGCGCGGCCGCCTGCGGCCAGGCGACTTTTTCGCCGCCCTCGGTCATCTTCCAGCGCAGATGGAGCAGGATGCGCGGGATGTCGATCTTGACCGGGCAGATTTCCCTGCACGCGCCGCACAAAGTGGATGCGAACGGCAGATGGCCTGCGGCGGCGGCGCCGAACAGCCCCGGACTGACGATCGATCCGATCGGACCCGGATATGCCGATTTGTAGGCATGTCCGCCAATGTGACGATAGACCGGACAGACGTTCAGGCACGCGCCGCAGCGCAGGCAGTACAGCGCCTCGCGCATCACCGGGTCGGCCAGCATCCGCGTCCGTCCGTTGTCCAGGATTACCAGGTGCATCTCGCGCGGCCCGTCAAGCTCGTTCGCGCCGCGCGGCGCGCCCAGAAAACTGGTGTAGGCGGTGAATCTCTGCCCGGTCGCGGTGCGCGCCAGTATTTCCAGGAAGTGGCTTAAGTCCTCGAATTTGGGGATTACCTTTTCGATCCCCATCACGGCGACATGGATGTCCGGCGCGGTGATGCAGAAGCGGCCGTTGCCTTCGTTCTCGACCACCACTAGGGTGCCGGTTTCGGCCACCGCGAAGTTGACCCCCGTAATTCCCATCTCCGCGTTGAGAAATTTGTCGCGCAACCGCGCGCGTGCCACCGCGGTCAGCGCCGGCGGATCGGAACTGTAGTCCATCCCGAGCTTTTCCGCGAACAGATGGCCGATGTCTTCGCTGGACAGATGAATCGCGGGTGTGATGATGTGCGAGGGCGGCTCGCGGCGCAATTGCACGATGTACTCGCCCAGATCGGTTTCCACCGCCTCGATCCCGGCCTGCTCCAACGCCGGGTTAAGCCCGATCTCCTCGGTGGTCATCGACTTGCCTTTGACCACTCGCTTGACGCCGCCCTCCCGCGCGACCTTCAGGATGTAGTCGCGCGCGCCAGCCGCGTCGGCGGCGAAAAACACCTTGACGCCGCGCGCCTCCAGCCGCTGCCTGAGCTCGCTCAGCAACCGGTCGAGCCGCTCGATCGATTCCTCCTTGATGCGCCGCGCGAGGTCGCGTTCACTCTCGTAGGCGGCAAACTCGCGCTTCGCCGCCGCCAGATGCTCGAGATGGCGGGCGCTGGCATTGTCCAGCTTGCGGTTGAGTTCTTTGTCCGCAGCCGCCTTGCCGGCGGCCGCGTAAAAGGCCTCGGGTCCGTTGGGCAGCATAAGGTTTGGCTAGCTGATGCGCGACACCTGGCGCGACAGGCGTATCACACCCTCGCGCGCCGCCTCCGCAATGGGATGGTCGGGCGCGATCGACAGGAAGCTTTGCAGGTCGTCCAGCGCGGCCTGGAAGCATTCGAGGGTTTCATAAAGCTTGGCGCGCTCGAGCAGATCCTCAAGCGAGCGCGGGTCCAGGATCAGGATGCGGTCGAGCGCCGCGATCGCGCGCATCCAGTCCGAAGCCGCCACGTAGATATTCTTGAGGTTGCGCAGCATGCGGCTCAGGATCTGGCGGGCGGTCGCCGCCCGCAGCATCGCCGGATGCAGTTCCACGGGCTGGCCATAGACCTGGTTGAGGCGGGCGCGCAACTGCTCCAGGTTCAGAATCATCCCTTCGTTAAACGGGTCGATAATCAGTTCGCCGCGTTCGTCACTGGCCTTGACCAGGAAATGGCCGGGGAACGACACGCCCTCGAGCTTCATCCCGGCGCGCCGCCCGACTTCGATATAGATGACGGAGAGCGAAATCGGAATTCCCAGCTTGCGTTCCAGAACTTCATTGAGAAAGGAGTTGCGCGGGTCGCCGTAATTGTTCTGATTGCCGGCAAAGCCATGATGCTCGAACAAAAAGCGCGACAGGCTCTGCACCTGCTCCACGGTGTTGGCCGCCGCGCTGAGCCATCGCGAGGCTTCGCGCGCCAACTCCCCCAGCCGCTCCAGGCAGCGCTCGACGTCGAGCGCGGGGTACTCCTCCTTGGCGATCAGCAGTGCGCCCCGCGCCAGCGGAATCGGCTCGCGCGCCGCCAGTGCGACAAATTCACGCCGCGCCTCCTCGTTCATCGGATAACTGCCTCAGGCTGCACCGATTCCATGGCCCCAGCTTAGCAGGCCTTGCCGCCGGTCTCTACGGCACGCGCATCGAAAGCGCGGCGGCGATTTCCATCTTGACGGCGGCGTCGGCTTCAACTGCGGCGGCGTCGCGCAGGGCGCGATGTGCCTGCCTTCCGCCCAGCCGGCCCAACGCCCACGCCACGTGGGCGCGTACCAGCGGCTCGCCCTCGCGGCGCATCGCCTCGGCCAGCACCGCCACCGCGTCGGGATTGCCGGTGTTGCCCAGCGCGACCGCAACGTTGCGCAACAGCCCGCGCCGCTTGGCCCGTTTGATCGCGCTGTTGCGGAAGCGGCCGCGGAATCCTTCCTCGTCAAGCATCAGCAAGTCGGGCAGATAGGGTTCCAGTTCGGAGGGCTGGGTGCGGCCCGGCTCATTCCACGGGCAGACCTCCTGGCAGATGTCGCAGCCGAAGATCCAGTTGCCCAGATGGGGACGCAACTGCGGCGCGATCGGACCGCGCAGTTCGATGGTCAGATAGGAAATGCATCGGCGCGATTCCATCACGTAGCCGCCCTCCAACGCGCCGGTGGGACACAGCTCCAGGCATCGGCGGCAGGTGCCGCAAAAATCGCCGTAGGCCGCGGGCGCGGCGCTGGTTTCGAGGTCAGTAAAAATTTCCGCCAAAAAGAAGTACGAGCCGTGGCTGCGGTTGAGCAGGTTGGTATTTTTGCCGAACCATCCCAACCCCGCCTCGCGCGCCCAGTCGCGCTCGAACACCGGGCCGGTATCGACGTAAAGGCGCGTCAGCGCGCCGGGCCGCATCCGCTGCAGCTCGGCGGCGACCGCGCGGGCTTGCTCCATCACACGGTCGTGATAATCGTCGGCCAGCGCATAGGATGCGATTCGTCCGCGCATCTCGCGCCGCCAGTCGAGGCGGCTGGGCGCCGGTGCCTGGTAGGGAAAGCCCAGACTGATCACCGAGCGCAGCCGCGGATCGAGCCGGCGCGGGTCCAGGCGCCGCTCGGGGTCGCGCGCCAGGTAGGCCATCTCGCCGTGGCGCCCCTGCCCCAGCCATCGCGAGTAGAACTCCTGGCGCGGCAGCCGGCGCAGCGGCGCAAATCCAACCAGAGTGAAGCCGCGTGCCCGCGCCGCAGCGGCGATTTCATCCTCAAGTCGGCCCATGCCAATTTCGCCCGGCTACACGGGCATTTTCAGGGGCGCTTGACTGGCTCTTTTGCGGCCAGTTACGTTTAAGGAAAGGAAACCACGGAAAAGTCCGGTCTTCCGAGGAGCCAAGCATGGCAGACAACCAAGTCTCGGCTGAAGAAACAACGCGGCACGACGGCGCACAGGACATCCCGACACCCGCCATCAATCTTACGCCCAAGGCGGTCGAGATGGTCAAGAAGACGCGCACCAAGGAAGGCTTGGGCGAGGCCTACGGGCTGCGGGTTTCGGTGGTCGGCGGCGGATGCTCGGGGTTCCAGTATTCACTGGGCTTCGACGCCGAGGTGAAGGAAGGCGACACCGTGGTGCCGTTTGACGGCGTGCGCGTGCTGATTGACGAGGTTTCGTTGCCTTACGTCGCGGGCACCACGCTGGACTTCGTGGAAGGACTGCACGGAGCGGGCTTCAAGTTCAACAATCCGCGCGCTGCGCGTACCTGCGGCTGCGGCTCTTCTTTCAGCGTCTGAGGATTCTCGCCCCAACCCTCTCCCCGGTCAGGGCGAAAGGTTTTTACCTTGCTCCGCCTGTGCCCGCGGACCGCTGCGCAGGCGCGGAAGTTCGCCTCTTGTCCTGAAGCGTGCACCATCCGCACGGGCGTGTGTATCAATGTTCAACTCGCTGCGGTTTCTGCTCTCGCCCTGGCGTCTGCGCTTCATGCGCCGATACGGGCGTCCGGCGATGAGCGAATTGCGGGGGCGCATTGAGCGATTCGCCGCGCCGCAGGCACGCGCGTTCCTGACCACGCTGTTGGCGGCCAATACCGAGTTTCTGGCCGATGCTTTCTCCGCTTCGGGAGTGATGGCGCGTTTGCGCGATCGGCTTGATGCGCAATCGTTGCGCGCCTGCCTTGGCTCGATGCTGATATACTCGGTCAACCTGTTTGCGCGCGACGAGATGGCGCGCGACGGCAGCGAACTGGTCGCCTTGCTGGGCCGTACCCTGGGCGTCAGTAGCGAGGCGGTGATGCTGCGGCGCGACGCGCTGCGCAAGGCGCCGCGCAGCGAGGAATGGATGCTGTACACGTGGCTGCTCAGGGATTTGGGCGCGCCGGCCGCGAAATTCGATTCCGCGCTGGAGCAGGCGTTCGGCTTCCAGTACCTTTCCTACATCGGCCAGTATAAGAACATCCTCGAAAAGAGCGTTCCGAGCGGCGATGAATAGCTCGGCGCGAACCGGAGGCTAACGCAAAGAGATGAGTCGAGCGTTGGAAGGCAAGGGAGTCATCGTGACCGGGGCGACCCGCGGCATCGGCCGCGCGATCGCGCTGGAGGCGGCGCGCCAGGGCGCCAACGTCGCGTTCAATTACGCCCGCAGTGCGGAGCATGCGGCTACGCTCGAAGAGGAGCTCAAGGCCTTGGGCGCCAAGGCGATGGCGTTCAAGGCCGATGTCGCCGACCTCAAGGGTGCGCGCGAGATGGTGGCCGCGGTCAAGAGCGCGTTCGGCAGGATCGACGCTCTGGTCAACAACGCCGGCATCACCCGCGACAAGCTGCTGGCGATGATGAGCGAAGAGGATTGGGCGGCGGTGATCCAGACCAATCTGACCGGCGCGTTCAACTTTGCGCGCGCCGCCATCTTCAACATGATGAAGGCCAGGGGCGGTTCGATCCTGAACATCACGTCGGTTAGCGGACTGGTGGGGATGGCGGGCCAGGTCAATTACTCGGCTTCCAAGGCGGGACTGGTGGGGCTGACCAAGGCGCTGGCCAAGGAAGTCGGGCGCGCCGGCATCCGCGTCAACGCGCTGGCGCTGGGATTTATCGAAACAGACATGACCGCAACGCTGCCCGAACAAAATCGCAAGCAGGCGCTGGAACTGGTGCCGCTGGGCCGTTTCGGGCGGGTTGAGGAGGTCGCTCCGATCGCCGCCTTCCTGCTGTCCGACGCGGCATCCTATATCACCGGCGCGGTGATCAACGTCGACGGCGGGCTGGCGATGTGAAATCCTGACCCACGGCGCGATACGATGGGGAAGCGCTGCTGAGGCCGGCGAAAACCGAGCCAACGCATCGGTGCGAAAACCCTTGGTGGACGTGCGTTTTCACCATCGCTTCGATTTCGCGGCGTGATTGTGGAACGGTGTCGTCCGATCTGCGAACAACCGCGCCTATCGCGCTTGAAAGCGCACCGCCGCGCCACCATAATTTGATCGTGGCCATGGAAGAGAAGTCGTCAGTGTTCTACGAAACGCCGCCGCCCCAGGCGTCGCGCGAGCTGGCGGAACTCCGCATGAGCCCCGACTACAGGCCGCCGTTCCAGATCGTGCGCCGCCGTGTGATCGACGATTACAACGAAGGCCGGATGACGATCGACGCCACGGTCGTGATTCGCATCGGCGACCTGGAAGAAACCGAAGCGGCGCGCGGCGTGGGTGTCGTTCATGCACTGGATCTGGCCCTGCGCAAAGCTCTGCTCAAATATTTCCCTTACCTCTCCTCGGTCAGAGTGACGGAGACTTACACGCACGGCAGCGGCGAGTCGACCGAGGCCGAGGTCATATCGGTGAAGAAATTCTCCGACGGCCACACCACGTGGACCACGATGGCCAAGTCGGCCAACACCGTCGAGGCGGGATGGAGCTCGCTGGTGGACGGGTACGAATGGCGCATCAACATGGAGAATTTCCGCACCAAACGCCTGATGGCCAATCCCCGCCTGTCCAGCCGCTGAGCGGAGGCGGCGGACCGCATTCAGCTTGCCCGGCCAATCATTGCGCTGGCGGTCGCCGCACGGGCGGTTACGTCCTCGGAGCCGTTCTATTCAAGACGGCGCGTCCACGATAAGCTATGAATGCTGATGCCGTGAAACCTTTCTTCATTTACAACACGTTAAGCCGCAAGGTGGAGGAATTCGTTCCGCTTCATCCCGGAGTGGTGACGTATTACTCGTGCGGGCCGACCGTGTATCTGCCCCAACATCTGGGCAACATGCGCTCCTATTTGTTTACCGACACGCTCAAACGGGCGCTGCGGCTCAATGGTTACGAGGTGCGCCACGTGATGAACATCACCGACGTCGGCCACATGACCTCCGACCAGGATGCCGGCGAGGACAAAATCGAAAAGACGGCGCGGGCGGAGGGGCGCTCGCCCAAAGAGGTCGCCGACTATTACACGGAGCTGTTCATTCACAACCTGGAGATGCTGCGCATCGAAAAGCCGACCGTGCCGCCCGGACAGTTCTGCCGGGCCACCGAGCACATCCCCGACATGATTGCGCTGATCCAGCGGATTTTGGATCGCGGCTACGCCTACGTCGTGCACAGCGGCGTTTATTTCGACGTCGAGAAATGGCGCGGGCCCGGCCGGATGGGCCGTCTGTCGCGCCAGAGCCTGGAGGAGCAGTTCGCCGAGCAGCGCCTGGAGCATGCCTCCGACAAGCGCAGCAAGCACGACTTCGCGTTGTGGGTACTCAATCAACCCGGGCACCTGATGCAATGGGACAGCCCCTGGGGCCGCGGCTATCCGGGTTGGCATATCGAGTGCTCGGCGATGTCGATGAAGTACCTGGGCGAGACCCTCGACATCCATTCCGGCGGGCTCGATCATGTGCCGATCCATCATGAGAACGAAATCGCGCAGTCGGAAAGCGCCACCGGCAAGCCCTTCGTGCGATATTTCGTGCACAACGCGTTTTTGGTCGGGATGGAGGGGGCGAAGATCAGCAAGAGTTCGGGCAGGTTTCCGGTCCTCGCCGATCTGGTCGCGGTGGGGATCGATCCGATTGCCTTCCGCCTGTTTTGCTTCGGCGCCAAATATCGCTCCGAACTGGCCTTCAGCCTCGACGCGGTGCGCGCCGCCCAGCGCAACCTGGATTACCTGACCGAGTTCGCGCGCGGTGTGCCTGACGGCATTGCGCATGGCGCCGATAGCGACTGGCCGCAGCCCTACTTTGAGCGCTTTCACGAAGCGCTTAACAACGACCTCAACACCCCGCAGGCGCTGGCGGTCGTGCTCGACCTGGTAGGAGAATCCTACCGCCGCAACGACAAGCGCATCTGGAATACGCTGGCCCGGATGGACACGGTGCTGGGCGTTGACTTTGAAGGTATCCGCCGGCGCGCGGCCAGCGAGAGGCTGCCGGCGGAAATTGAAGCCTTGCGCGCCCAGCGCGACGAGGCGCGAAAGAAAAAAGACTTTGCCCGCTCCGACGCGCTGCGCAACGAGCTATTGGCGCGCGGCTACGAAGTCAAGGACACGCCCGCGGGCACGGTCGTGCAGCGCCGAAACTGATTCGCCCCGCCGCGCCTGGGCGGCTTGAACGCCGCCAAGGCAGTTTCCTACAATCGGCGCAACGGGCGTAAAGGAAATGAGATGTCGCTGGAGCTGAAAAAATTCGACAGCAGGATCCTCGGTGAAAGCCCTGAGGTGCGCCGGCTCAATCCCGCCGACGCCCCCTACTATCTGCCGATCGCCGACGAAGTGGAGATCTTCACCGCCGCTTACAAGGCGCGGCTGCCGGTGCTGCTCAAGGGGCCGACCGGCTGCGGCAAGACGCGCTTCGTCGAACACATGGCCCATCGCCTGGCCGAGCTGCCCGACGGACCTTGCGAGCTGGTCACCGTCGCCTGCCATGAAGACCTGACCGGCAGCGACCTGGTCGGCCGCTACCTGCTGCTGGCCGACGAAACCGTGTGGGTCGATGGTCCGTTGACGCAGGCGGTGCGGCGCGGCGCGATTTGCTACCTGGATGAAATCGTCGAGGCGCGCAAGGACACCACCGTGCTGATCCATCCGCTGTCCGACCATCGGCGCATCCTGCCGATCGAAAAGCGCGGCGAAATCATCCAGGCGACTGCCGGCTTCTTGCTGGTGATCTCCTACAACCCCGGCTATCAGAGCATCCAGAAAAACCTCAAACATTCCACGCGCCAGCGTTTCGTCACGATTGAATTCAACTACCCGCCGGCCGATAAGGAAGCGGAAATCATCCGCCATGAAGCGGGCGTGGACGCGGACGTCGCCGGGCAGCTCGCGTTGCTGGGCGAGAAGGTCCGCAACCTCAAGGCGTCGGGGCTTGAGGAAGGGGTATCGACGCGCCTGCTGATCTATGCGGGAGAGCTGATTGTTCAGGGAATCGCGCCGCGGCGCGCCGCCACCGTCGCAGTTACCTGGTCGCTGACCGACGAGCCCGACAGCAAGCGCGCGATCGGCGAAGTGGTCAGCGCAATCTTTCCCTGAACCGCCGAGCGGCAAATCGCGATGGCGTTTTCGTGATCGACCTGCGCAGCGATACCGTGACTCTGCCCACGCCGGCGATGCGCGAAGCGATCGCGCGCGCGGAGCTGGGCGATGATGTGTACGGCGAAGATCCCACCGTCAATCGCCTTCAGGAGATGGCCGCGAAAATCACCGGCAAGCAGGCCGCGCTGATGGTGGCCAGCGGCACGATGGCCAATCTGATCGCACTGATGGTGCACTGTCCGCGCGGGCGCAAGGCGATCGTCGGCTCCAAGGCGCATACATTTATATATGAAGCGGGCGGCGGCTCCGCCCTCGGCGGCATCGTGATGGTGCCGGTGGCCAACCTCGAGACCGGCGCGCTGGATCTGGCCGCGCTCGAACACGAACTGGCCACACCGCCCGATGCGCATTTCGCGCAGCCCGCGCTGGTCGCGCTGGAGAACACGCACAACAATTGCGGCGGGGTGGCGGTGCCGGCCTCGCACCTGGCGGACGCCGCGACGCTGGCGCGCCGCCATCGGGTGGCGGTCCACCTGGACGGCGCGCGCATTTTCAACGCGGCGATCGCGTTGGAGACCGATGTCGCGGCGCTGTGCAGCTATGCCGATTCGGTCTCGTTCTGCCTCTCCAAGGGGCTGGCTTGTCCGGTCGGCTCGCTGCTGTGCGGCAGCCGCGACTTCATCGCGCAGGCCCATCGCGTGCGCAAGCTGCTGGGCGGCGGGATGCGCCAGGCCGGGATCATTGCCGCGGCGGGTGTGGTCGCGCTGGAGACGATGGTGGAGCGGCTGGCGGAGGACCATCTCAACGCGCGCGCCCTGGCCGAGGGTTTGGGGCTGGTCGCAGGCATCAACGTCCAGGCGGTGTCGCGCCGCACCAACATGGTGTTCTTCGAAGTCGACGGCGACCAGAGGACGGCGGAAAAGTTCCAGGCCGCCCTCAAGGAGCGCGACATCCTGATCGGCCGGCGCGGCCCCAACAGCTTCCGTGCCGTCACCCACTACGGAATCGACCGCGCCGCAATCGACCGCGCGGTCTGCGCGGCCGCGGAGGCCGCCGGCGAAGCCTTCGCCGGCTGAACGAAATCTGGATAATCGAAAGCCGAGAGATTTCACCATTCGCCGCTGGCGGATCGCAACTGGTTTGATGACATGAACTCATTGCAGGAGATTTTTTCGTTGCGCGGGCATATCGGACTGGTGACCGGCGCGTCGTCGGGGCTGGGCGTGGAATGCGCCAAAGCGCTGGCGATTGGGGGCGCCGACGTCGTGCTCGCCGCGCGCCGGGGCGAGCGGCTGCAAACCCTGGCCGGAGAAATGCGCAAGGAATACGGGGTGCGGGTGCTGCCAATCGCGGCCGACATCACGGTCGAGGCGGACCTTGAGCGGATCATCTCGCACAGCGTCGCACAACTGGGCGAAATCGACATCCTGGTCAACAACGCCGGGATCGCGCCCACCGGACGCGCGGAGCGAATCTCGCGCCAAGTCTGGGACGATGCGATTGCGCTCAATCTGACCGCGCCGATGTTCCTGTCGCAGAAAATCGCCGCCCGCCTGATCGAGCGGGGCAAGCCCGGCCGCATTATCAATATCACCTCGGTGCTCGGCCAGGGGGCCAGCGCGGTTTATCGTCTGGCGCCCTACACCGCGAGCAAGGCAGGACTGGCCAATCTCACCCGTCAACTCGCGGTGGAATGGGCCCAGTATGGTATCAACGTCAACGCGATCTCGCCGGGATGGATCCCGACCGAAGCGACCGAAGGCGGAATCGCCAAGCCCGGCAATCGCGAAAAGATGGAATCGCTGACTCCGCTGGGACGGCTCGGCCTGCCCGAAGAAATTCGCGGCGCGGTGATTTTTCTGGCCAGTGCCGCCGGCAGCTATGTGACCGGCTCGGTACTGGCGGTCGACGGCGGCTACACAGCCTGGTAAATAATGGCGCGCCTGCTTTGACGCATATCCCATATTGATGATGCCGATCGAACCGCCCAACCTCAAAGCCCAGCTCTTCCATCGTAAACCTGTCTCGATGCTGCTGGAGGACGCAGCCTTCCACGAAGGCGGACTCAAACGCGCCCTGGGCGCGCTCGAGCTGACCGCGCTGGGGATCGGCGCGATAATCGGCGCCGGCATCTTCGTGCTGACCGGCGTGGCGGCGGCGCGCCTGGCCGGACCGGCCGTGACGCTGTCGTTCGTCGTGTCGGGCTTTGCCTGCGCGATGGCGGCGCTGTGCTACGCCGAGTTCGCCGCGATGATCCCGGTGGCCGGCAGCGCCTATTCTTACTCCTACGCCACGATGGGCGAGCTGGTCGGATGGATCATCGGCTGGGATCTGATCCTGGAGTACGCGGTGGGCGCGGCGGCGGTGGCGGTAGGATGGTCGGGTTATCTGCGCGTCATCCTGACCGGGATGGGGATCAATCTGCCCGTCGAGTTGACCCATGCCCCGGGCTCCGCGCCCGGCGCAATTGTCAATCTGCCGGCGCTGCTCATCGTCCTGGTGATCTCGGCAATCCTGGTGGTCGGCATCTCCGAAAGCGCGCGCCTTAACTCGATTATCGTAGCGATCAAGTTGACCGCGGTGGGAGTGGTAATCCTGGTCGGCGCGTTCTTCGTGCGGCCGGCCAACTGGAGTCCGTTCGACCCCTTCGGATGGCACGGCATCATGAAGGGCGCCGCCGTTATCTTTTTCGCCTACATCGGGTTCGACGCGGTCTCCACCGCTGCCGAAGAAGTCGTCGAGCCGCAGCGCAATCTCCCGCTGGGAATCATCGCTTCGTTGCTGGTCTGCACCGTGCTCTACATACTGGTAGCGGGCGTGGTCACCGGGATGACTCCCTACACCACCATCGACATCAACGCGCCGCTGGCCTCGGCCTTCGTCAACCAGGGACTCAGCTTCGTTTCGGCGATCATCTCACTGGGCGCGGTCGCCGGCCTGACGTCGGTGCTGCTGGTGCTGCTGCTCGGCCAGTCGCGGATTTTTTTCGCGATTTCGCGCGACGGCCTGCTGCCGCCTGCGTTCTCGCGCATCCATCCGCGGTTCCGCACGCCCTACATCCCCACGATCATCACCGGTATCGCGGTCGGTCTGACCGCCGCTTTTCTGCCCATCCAGGAGATCGCCGAGCTGACCAATATCGGCACCCTGTTCGCGTTCGTGCTGGTATGCCTCGGGGTGTGGATCCTGCGCCACACCGATCCGACGCGCAAGCGGCCGTTTGCAACGCCGTTGGTGCCGTGGGTGCCAATCCTGGGCGTGCTGTTCTGCGGCTACCTGATGGCCAGTTTGCCCGCGGTCACATGGATGCGGTTTTTCGCCTGGCTCGCCATCGGCTTGAGCATCTACTTCAGCTACGGACGCTGGCACAGCCGCGTCAGCGCAGCAGCCAACGGCAGTACGCCGGCCGCCGAAAGCAGCGCCGGCCGCGCACCTGGATGAGGAGAAATTCGGCGTGAAGCTGGACCGCACGCGAGCAGCGGCGCTGTTGATGGCGGCATTTACCTGCCGCTGCGCGCCGGTACATGCCGCCGACGATGACTGATCCCCTCCTTTCACCCCGCGCCCGCAGGCGTTGATAACTTTCGACATCGACATCCGCCCGCAGCGCGGCGACCGCGCGCGGTCACGATTACGCGACCGGTGCCCGGACGGCTGCGAGCTTCCGCCGCGACGCTTCTCTACCATGTTCCGCCGCGAACCGCAGGAGGGACTTACCTGTCGCGACGAGCGGCTGGGGGTTTTACTATTCGAGTTCCACCTACTGGCGAAGGTTCGCCTTGACTTATGACGGGCGGGCGTCTAATCGACCCTGAGAGGGAGCCCGATAGACCCAAACGCATAGGTCTGGAAGACTGAGTTATGCCTGGGGCGGCGGCTCCGGCGTCACAACACTGGAAGAGGATCAATTCAATGGCACTTTTGGAAGGCAAGGTCGCAATCGTAACCGGAGCCGGACGCGGAATCGGACGCGAGGAAGCGCTGCTGATGGCCAAGCATGGCGCCAAAATCGTAGTCAATGATTTGGGCGGACATTTCGACGGCACGGGCCAGTCGCGCTCTCCCGCCGAAGAGGTGGTCAAGGAAATCCGCGCGGCTGGCGGCGAGGCGGTAGCCAACTTCGAAAGCGTCACTGACTTCAAGGCCGCCAAGCGCATCTTCGAATGCGCCATCGACAACTTCGGCAAGCTCAACATCCTGGTCAACAACGCCGGCATCCTGCGCGACCGCATGATCTTCAACATGTCCGAAGAGGACTGGGATGCGGTCATCGCGGTCCATCTCAAAGGCTCTTTCAACATGTCGCGCCATGCCTGCGCCTACTGGCGCGAGCAGCACAAGCTGGGCAACATCCTCAACGGCCGCATCATCATGACCAGCTCCGACTCGGGCCTGCTGGGCAACGCCGGGCAGAGCAACTATGGCGCCGCCAAAGCCGCGCTGGCGGCGATGGCGATCATCATCGACCGCGAGATGGCGCGTTACGGCGTCACCGCCAACACCATCGCGCCGGTCGCCCGCACGCGCATGACCGTCGAGGGCGTGCCCTCATCGATGTTCGCCGGCAGCGAGGGCAAGGATCAGTGGGATCCCTACAGCCCCGCCAACGTCGCGCCGGTGGTGGCGTGGCTGGCCAGCGATGACGCCAAGGACGTGCATGGCGAGGTCTTTCGCTCGGGACTGGGCGGTGTGTGGATACTCAAAGGCTGGAGCACGGCCGCAATGGTGGCGCAAAAGGCCACTTGGGATCCGGTCGAGCTGGGCAAACGGCTCAAGGAAGAGCTCGCCAAGGGCATCACCAAGAAGGAAACGCTGGGCGGCGTCATCAAGACGATCCTGTCCTGAGGGCGGCAGCGCGGGATGGCTGACGAAGGGTTGGAAGACAACGGAAACGCAGCGCCCAGGCTGCGTTTCCGCTCGGTCCTGTTCATCTGCGCCGCCAACACCGCGCGCAGTGTGATGGCGGAATACATCATGAAACGCGAACTGGAGGCGCGCGGACTGGGCGAGCAGGTCGTGGTGCGCTCCGCCGGCATCGCGCCCTACGCACGCGACGGCTCGCTGGTTTCGCTCGACACCCGGATTACGCTGCGCGAAGACGGGATCGACATCAGCGATGAGGCCAAGTCCATCTCGTTGCGCCGTCATCCGGAGATGCTGGCGCAGGCCGACCTGATCCTGGCGATGACCGAAAAGCAAGCGCTGGACCTGCGCAAAAACTTCATGGACGGCTCCGAGCGTCCCGTCTATACGCTGCGCGAGTTCGCGGGCGAGAAGGGCGACATCGAAGACCCCTGGCTGGAGGGGCTGGAGGTGTGGGTCGCCTGCCGCGAGGAAATCAAGCGGCTGGTCCCGGCGGTAATCGATCGGATGCAGGAGAACGTGGCAACTCGCGCCGATGACCTGCCATGAGTTTCAGCAATCCACCGGACAGCGAGATCAGGCGCATACTTTCCAATCCCACCACGGTGGCGGTCGTCGGATGCTCGGACAATCCGGGGCGCGACAGCCTGAGGATTGCAATCCTCCTCAAAAACAAGGGCTTCAAGGTAATTCCGGTCAATCCCACCTTGCGGCCCGACGCCTTGATAAAAACGTTGGGCGAGCGCTGTTATCGGGACCTCCAGTCGATTCCCGAGCCGGTCGAGATCGTCGACGTGTTCCGCCGTTCCGAGTTTTTGCCCGAGGTCGTCAGCGATGCAATCGCCAAGGGCGCGAAGGTCCTGTGGTGCCAGCTGGGGGTGGTCGATCTGGCGCAGGCCGAGCGCGCGAGTCGCGCCGGGATGACCGTGGTGATGGACCGCTGCCCCGCAATCGAGTACGGACGACTGTTCTAGTGTCTGCGCACGGCAAACCGCGACCGGCTCCGTGGAAGACGGTGGAAAGCCGCGCGGTCTACCGCACGCGCATCTTCGACCTCCACCATCATCGCCGCCATCACCATCGCCGCGGCCATCACGATTTCTACGTGCTCAATGCGCCGGACTGGATCAACATCATCCCGCTAACCGAGGACGGCAACGTTGTAATGGTGCGGCAGTTCAGGCACGGCACCGAGGACTTCACCCTGGAAATCCCCGGCGGGATGGTCGATCCGGAGGATCCAAGTCCGATGCATGCGGCGCGGCGCGAGATGCGCGAGGAATCGGGCTACGATTCCGACGACATCATCGAGCTGGGCAAAGTGCATCCCAATCCGGCGATCCAGGGCAATTACTGCCATACTTTTCTGGCGCGCGGCGTGCGACCGGGGCCGAAGATCGAGCTTGATACGACCGAGGAAACCGAGGTCATACTGGTGCCGTTGGCGTCGATCAAGGATCTGATCAAAAGCGGCGAAATCACCCACGCGCTGGTAATCGCCGCATTCTCCTTCCTGCACGCCTACAACCCGCCGCCCGAGTTCCGCCGCGGCGGGGCGCATCGATAGTTCCCGGCCGGGATTCCGAAAATGACAAGAAACCCGTGCCGGGTCATCCCGATGCTGATTGGAGCGATGGCGGTGCTCTTTTCGGTGCCGCATGCGGCAGCTGCGGGCCCCCTCGAGAAGACCGCGGTTACTGTATTCAATCCCCCGGTTCCCAGTGGACCGCAGCGCAGCGGCGAATGCTGGACCGATTCGATTGCGGTGGCGCGGGCAGGCGCATGGCGCTGCATGGTGGGCAATGAAATCTACGACCCGTGCTTCTCCAACCAGCACTTGAGCGGTGTCGTAATCTGCGACGCCAATCCAGCCACGGGCAGGCGCGGCTTCCTTCTCAAGCTGAGCAAGCCGCTGCCTCAACCGTCGTCCGAACGAATCGCCCATCCGCGGCCCTGGCTGCTCAAACTCGCTGACGGATCGATCTGTGAAATTCAGACCGGCACAACCGCTTTCGTAGCCGGACTGGTCGTTCCCTACGACTGTTCGGACTCACACGAATGCACGGACAACGGTTGTCCATACATGACCGGACTGACCGGCAAGCTCAAGCGCGGACGCTCCTGGATCGCCGACAAGGTCGCGTTTAGCTCCTCCGACCAGGGACTCAAACTGCTAAGCCGCAAACGCGTCGCCGTCGTAGCGGTGTGGGAATAAGGCGGGCGGCCGAGGGCAGCCGCATAATGCCATAGAGGAGATTGGGCGCCGTGGTTCAAGCCCGAACCCTGAAAATTTCGGTTCGCAGCGTGCCTGCACCCTCGGCCCGAGCGATTTGCAGGCAAATCGCTCGGCGGCCTTTCCCGATTTGCGCCTGCGGACCGGGTCCGCAGACGCGGGCGAGGGCGAAAAAATGCTGCCGTCTTTTTCTGTCCCCTCGCCCAGTTGTGGCAGAAAACGAGGGCTCTGCTGAGCTTCTAGCAACCAGGCAACCGATGTTGTCGGGTTGAATAGCCAGACCTTTGGAATCGCGCGCGCTTAGGTATCGAATACCTTGGCCACTTCGGCCATGTCGACGTAGACGCGGCCGGCCTGGATTTTGTCTTTGGAGATTTCAAAGACGATGCAATAGGCGTTTTCGTAGTGCCTGCCGTTGAAGGCGGGACCTTTGATCGTCATCTCCGCGATCACCGAATCGGCGGTGGTGTGCAGCTTGTGGAAATCGACTTGCAGGCCGTTGGGGAACAGACGGCTGACCTCGCCGAAGAGATGGCGCATCTCGTCCTTGCCGTGGTGACTACCCGAAACCTCGCGGTTGCCGGGTATGGTCCAGGTAATGTCATCCGCCATCGCGGGCAGCGCACCCTCCAGGTCGCCCGCGCACCACGCGGTCCACATCTTCTTTACAATGTCGGCACGTTGATCTGGCATATCGGAACCTCCGGTCAGTAAAAGGAATGGCCCCTCACCCTCTTCCAGGCCAGGTAAGGGGACAGAAAACAGGACCCGTGAACGTTTCTGCCCCCTGGGCCCGAGATCAAATCGCCTTGGCGAATACCTGGATGAGCCGCCGCGTGTTTTCCATCGTGTCCGGTCCGCCCGGCGCGATGATCGGCATCTCGGCGCCCGCTTCGCGAAAGGCCGCCAGCCGCTCGATACATCGGGAGGCCGGACCGACCAGCGCGACCGCGTCGACCAGTCGATTCGACAGCGCCGCAACCTGCGCCTTGCGGTCGCCGCGCGCCGCCGCCTCCATCGCAGCCTTGGCCTCGGTCTCAAAGCCGCTTTTGACGAGTTGCCGATTGTAGAACGGCAGCGCCGGGTAGAAAGCGATTTGCTGGCGCGCGGTGTCATAGGCCCTTTCGAGATCGTCATCGACAAAGGTCGGCAGCCCCACGGTGATCGAGATGTCGGAGGCTTTGCGGCCGTGCTTGACCGCGCTCTCGCGCGCCGCGTTGGCCAGCTTGCGCAGGCGGTCGGCGGGACACATGTAGAATTCCGCGCCGTCGGCGATTTCGCCAGCCAGTCGCGCCGTTTCCAGCGCCAGCGCGCCGTAATAGATGGGAATCGGAGTTTTGGGCTTGCGCGCTGGCACTCCGATCGACATCTCACCGTTCCAGATCTTGCGCAGCGCGACCGTCACCGAGCGCAGCTTGTCGCGCGCATTGCCCATGTCGATACCCAGCGCCTGCATGAACGGCCGATGGCTGACGCCGAGTCCCAGCGTCAGGCGCCCACCCGACACGTCCTGCACCATCGACGCCGCCGCCGCGCACAGCCATGGATGGCGGAAATAGACGTTGACGATCCAGGTGATGAGGCGGATCTTCTCGGTGGCGGCCGCCATCACGTAGCAGCACATCAGTCCGTCATTGGTCAGCTCCGGCATGCAGGCGCCGGCAAAGCCGGCATCTTCGGCCGCGCGCGCAAGCTCGCCGATTTGGGTGTGGGATCCGGGCATGATCACGATTGCAAGTTGTTGTGCCATCTCAATGCTCCCCTCGTCTGTCAGTCTTCAGTTTGCAGGTCTAATCTAACCAGGGCGCGGTTAAACCGTCAGCAGATCAATCGCTCGCTGCTGAGCTTTGCTGTACCAGCAATCCATCAGCAAGCAGCGCCTCGATGCGGGCCTCCGAATAACCGAGCAATTCGCCCAGCACTTCGGCATTGTGTTCGCCCAAGGCCGGAGCGGGCCGGGGAATCTCCACCCTGGCGGCGGAAAATCGCAACGGCGCTTTGGTTACCGACACCGCCCCGACGTTCGGATAGGTGAATTCCTGCAACGAGCCGCGCCCCTTGACGGCCGGCGACGTCATCGCCTGCGGCACGTCGTAGACGGGGGCGCTCAGGATATGGTTGCGCTCCAGGATTGCCAGCGGCTCGTCGCGGCTGGTGAACGACGCAAGCCAGGTCTCGACGATTGCGTTGACCTCGGCGCGATGCTCCAGGCGCTTGGGCAGCGTGTCGTAGCGCGAATCGCTGCCCAGTTCGGGGCGGCCGATGATTCGCGTGAACAGTTCCCACTGGTCGTACAGGATGGTAATCGCGACGTAGCCGTCGCGCGCCTTGAAGATGCCCATCGGCGCGACGGCGGGAAAATCCGACCCCATGCGGTTGGGAATAATCCCTCCCTCGCTGGCCTGATAGAACAGGTAGCCGCCATCGTTCCACGACGCCATGCACTCCACCATCGAGATGTCGATATACTGCCCGCGCCCGGTGCGTTCGCGCCGGAACAGCGCGCCGCACACGGCTGCAAGCGCGTGCGCGCCGGCAGTCATATCGGCGACGTTGACCGCCGGGATGGCGGGCGGGCGGTCCGGATAGCCGATCAGATGCAGCGTGCCGGCCATCGCCAGCGCGATAATATCGTTGGCCGGCTTGTGCGCGTTGACGCCGTCCTGTCCAAAGCCGGAAATCGAGCACATGACGAGGCGGGGATTGCGCGCGCTGAGCGCCTCCCAGGTCAATCCATACTTGGCCAGCACGCCAGGGCTGAAGTTCTCCACGAAAACGTCGCAGCGGGCAATCAACTCCGCCGCCATCGCGGCGCCCGCGGGGCGCTTGACGTCGATACAGACGCTGCGCTTGCCGTGGTTCTGCACCGTGTGCGACACGCTGAGGCCCTTGATCAGGGTGTAATGGCGGTTGAGGTCGCCGCGCGGCGCCATCTCCAGTTTGATGACGTCGGCGCCCAACCCCGCCATCATCTTGGCCGCCGACGGCGCCGCCAGGTACTGGCCCATCTCGACGACGCGAATTCCGCTGAGGATTCCTTCATCGTGGCCCATCGCCAAACCTCCGTGAAGTACAAGCGTGGCCGCGGTGCGCGCGCATATCGCGCACGCGACAGGCGGACCTTAGCGTATCGCCGCCGCATTTGGCCACCCGATTGCGCGGCGCAGGGTTTTGCTACCCCATGCCCTCGCACATGTGTTAGCCATGTCTGCGTACCGAGGCGAGGTGCGGCCCGGGATTGGAGTTTGGTTCGTTAGCCGACGGAGGCAGGCATGGCCAAGGCGCGCAAGAAGGCGGTTGCCGCGAGTTCAAAAGCCCGATCAAAAAAGGTGCAAGCCAGACCGAAGCGCACGGCACGCAGCGCGGTAAAAACCGCTCCTCGCGCGCCCAAGCTGCCGCGTTACGATGAATTGCCGATCCGCACCGGCGCGCCCAGGGGTGCGGCGTGGGGCGTTTTCGGCGAGACCGATGAATTGGGAACCATCAACCTGCTGACGCCCCAAAACGTGCTCAAGGCGGCGGCCGAGATTCGTACCGGCAAGGTTTTTCCGTTGAACCTGCCCCTCAATTTGCCCAACCCGCCCTTGTATGGACGCGGCGCGCTGCGCCATCATGCGTTCCCGCTGCCCAACGCCGAGTTCTTTACCGACGACTACCTGGACAACTTCTATCCGCAATGCTCTTCGCAATGGGATGCGGTCGGCCACATCAAGCATCCGGTCCACGGCCATTACAACGGTCTGCCTGAAAGCGAAGTGACAGGACGGGGCGGCGGCGGCACCCATCTGGGAATCGACAATCTCGCCCGGCGCGGCATCGCCGGGCGCGGCGTGCTGATCGACGCCGCGCGCTATTTCGAGCGGCGCGGCAAGAGTATCGAATGCACCGGCACCGACGTCGTCACAGTCAAGGATCTGGAGGCGGCGCTCGCCGAGCAGAAGACCAGGCTGCGGCCCGGCGACATCCTGTTGGTGCGGGTCGGATGGCTCAAGTCCTACCTGGCGTCGAATCAGGAGGTCAGAACCCAGGTAGCTCAGCTTCCCAACGCGCCAGGCGTTGAACCGTCGAGGGAAACGGCGCGATGGCTGTGGGACAACCGCATCGCGGCGGTCGCATCGGACACGCCCGCGTTTGAAGCGGTTGACATGCAGGCGGCGCGCGAGTTGCTGCATCCCCATCTGCTGGCGTTCTTCGGGATGCCGATGGGCGAGATGTGGGACCTTGAAGCGCTGGCCGAGGATTGCGCCGCCGACCGCCGCTACACCTTCTTTTTGACCTCGGCACCGCTCAACATTCCCGGCGGTGTCGGCTCTCCACCCAACGCGTTGGCGGTCAAGTAGCCGCCCTCTTCAGTTGCGGGACAGGGCGAGCGTGAGGCTGGCCGGCTCACCGCGAACGCCGACGGCCGGTGTTGGGCGTCAATTGGTGTGGGTTTTGTCCTCAGTGTGCAGCCAGCCCATCTTGACCCAATCGCCATGTCCCTGCACCAGCGCGCGCGCCACCGCCTGGTAATACTTGTTCGGCTCGACATTGGCCATCTGCTCGCGCTGATCCTGAAGCGCCAGGATGCGGTCGATGTTCCCGGGGTTGACCGTCAGTTCCGAGCTCAGCACGATACGTCCGTTGGCGCCGCAGGTGACATCGGGGTCGCCCAGGAAATGCCGCAGTATGGTGTGGCCGACCTCGGGCTGCATGTGCATCAGATCCCTGAACATCCGGTCGGTGTGCGCCAGTTGGTTGTAGCCCGAGAAGTCAAAATACGGGGTGGTGCGCGCCAGTTCACGCTTCCATTGCTGGAAATGCCCCCACTGGCCGTTCTGGCGCAGCGATTCCAGTTCGTACTGGCTCATCGGCGGCAGGAATACGATCAGTTCCACATTGGCGCGTCTGATCTTGGCTACAATCTCGCGGAAGGTCGGCATCGCGGTGCTGGAGAATTGGTAGTTCCAATACATGGGAATCGCCCAGCGCACGTGGACCGCCGCGCGCTCGGGACCAAGCGAGGCCAAGCCCATCCCCTCATCGGAGGCAAAGCTGCGGCAAATGAACTCGCGCGACCACGGGATCGGCTGCAAGGCGTTGGCGGGCAAATCGTGCCGCCCGTCGATCGCCCGGTCGAGCAGGTGAAAGGTGGCGTCCAGCGCGCCGGCGCTGAGCAGCGTGTCAAGGACGCGCAAGCGCAGATTGCCGCGCAGGCGCGCGTAAGTATTGGGATCGGGGACCCATCGGCGCTCGAACGCAAAAAAATCCACGCCCCAGATGATTCGCTTCAGACGCGGGTTGCGCAGCGCGAGATCGACTTCCCTGGAAATTTCCGGCAGGCTTGCCGCGGAGAGCGCGGCGTTGAGGTAGTCGTCCTTAAAGCCCTGATCGATGCTCATCCCCATCAGCACACGGGAGCTGCCCAGCAGCACCGTGCTGGGCTCCACGGTGCGGATCATGTAGGGCGTTATGACCCGCTCGCGGCCCACATGCACGCGGTAGTAGATGCCGTCGATGAGCCGATGGCGCCAGGCGCGGTAGGGATTGAACAGAAAATTGATCAGCACCATCGCGCCGGTAAAGGCGGCCAGGCTGAGCATCATCATCCAGATACGGCGTGGGTAATTCATCGCCAAGGGTCAGAACTGGAAGTAGATGAAGGCCGGCGGGTTGGCCATGCACAGCAGGCAGACCCCGACCATGACGGCGAACGCGCCTGCATAGACCCAGTCGCTGCCCCAGTCCCATTCCATGATGGTCTGGCGGTTGGGCGCCAGCCACACCAGCCCCAACCCGCCCGCGATTCGCAGCATTTCGTGCCATCCCAGCGACTCATGGCGCAGGTTCCAGGCAAAGCCGTTCAACCCGGCCATCCCGGCCAGCATCGTCATCGCGCGGCCCAGCGTGACAGCGCGGAAGAAGACCCAGGCGATAGTGACCATGAAAAAGGTCAACGCCCAGCAGGCCAGCGACGGCAGCACGACGCCCACTTTGCGCCAGGCATGGTTGACGGCCAAAAAGCCGCCGTGCAGCGCGCCCCAGATGACGAAGGTCCAGTTCGCGCCGTGCCACAGTCCGCCCAGCAGAAAGGTGATGAAGACGTTAAGGTAGCGGCGCAGCTCGCCGCGCCGATTGCCGCCCAGCGGGATGTAGAGATAGTCGCGCAAAAAGAACGACAGCGTGATGTGCCATCGCCGCCAGAACTCGATAAGACTGGTGCTCTGGTAAGGCGAGTCGAAGTTCTCCGGAAAGCGCACGTTGAACATCCGCGCCAGCCCGATCGCCATGTCCGAGTAGCCGGAGAAATCGAAATAGATCTGCAGGCCGAAGGCCAGCGAGGATCCCCACGCATCGTAAAACGCCGGCGCGAACTTGGCGTCATAGATCGGCTCGACATAGCCGCGAAAGGTATCGGCGATGATCACCTTCTTGAACAGCCCGATTGCGAAGATCATCAGTCCCGCGGCCACGTTGGACGCATCCAGCCCAAAGCGGCTGTTGCGGTTGAACTGCGGATAGATCTCGCGGTAGCGGACGATCGGTCCGGCGATCAGATGCGGGAAGAAGGTGATGAACATCAGGTAGCTGACGAAGTCGTGGGTGCCTTCTTCCTCGCGGTAGGAGCTGACCAGGTAGGTGATCTGTTCGAAGGTGAAGAACGAGATTGCCAGCGGCAGCGCCATGTGCAGCAACGGCCAGTGCACGCCCAGCGCCACGTCCACGCTGCTGACGAAGAAGTCGCGGTACTTGAAATAGAACAGCAGCGAGAGATTGACGGCGACGCCCACGGCGAGGACCAGCTTGCGCCGCCTCTGGCTTTGCGCGCCTGGTTCAGCGCCGCTGCGCCGCAGCAGCAGGGCCCAGGAATAGTTGAAGCCGACCGAAAACAGGAACAGGGGCAGGAAAGCAGGATTCCACCAGGCGTAAAAGATCAGCGAAGCCACGGCCAGCAGCCACGGCGTTTCGCGCTGCCAGCGGGATTGAGAGGTCAGATAGTAGGCAAGGATTAAAAGCGGCAGAAACCCGAAGGTAAACTCGTAGGAATTGAAGAGCAAATCGGTCGGTTCCTTGAGGGCTTTTGAAGGTAATTAGCTGAGCGCATCGACGGGCGCAAGCAGGCCTTGAAGATCAACTCACAGCATCGGATGCCGCTCGGTTCATGCACACCTCAGGGCGACAATTCTTCCAGCGTCTTGCCCAGCGTTTCGGGCACGAACAGCGCAATCAGGGCGATGCCGAACAGCGGACCCACCGCGAACAACGCCGCCGCATTGCCCAGGCCGCCCATCGGCCTGGAGGTCAACCCGATGATGATCGGCGCCAGCGCCCAGCCGATCTGGCCGAAGGCCTGCACGCACAGGCTGTAGCCGGTGGCGCGAATCTCGGTGGGGAAGAGTTCGGTGGAAATCGCCGAGGTGGCGGCGCGCGAGGCCTGGTAGCAGAACATGGTGGCGATTTCGGCAGCGAACATCGCCGCAAAGGTCTGCGCCGTAAACAGCACCACCATCGAGGCCGCGGCGCCCAGGTAGAACACACAGGCGCTGATGCGCCGGCCAACGCGATCCATCAACTGCCCGCAGATCAGGCTGCCCACCGCACCCATAATGTAGGCGATGATGATGGCGAAGCCGACCTGCTTGGAGGTCCAGTGGTGATCGCGGCGCGCGTAGAGGCTGAAGAAAGAGATCATCGGGCCGCCAATCAATCCGATCGAGTTCCACAGCGCCGCGATCAGTACCACGCGCCCGCGATAGCGTCCGGTAAAGGCACCCCACAACTCGCGCGCCGCCGCGCCCATCTCCGAGTACTCGTGGGTGGCGCGCCGGCGTTCGGCCTGCACTGCCTGGAAACGGGCGGTCTCCTTGATGCGCCGGCGCAGGAACGCCACCATCAGCAGCGGACCCAGGCCGAGCAGATAAAGCCCACGCCATCCCCAGCGCGTATCCACGAAATGGCCGTACAGCAGGCCCGCCACGGTCACTCCAACCAGCGACACGATATGCATCCCCGACACCGCGCGCCCGCGCGATTCGTCGGGAAATTCCTCGGCGATCATGGTGATCGCCACGCCGAATTCAGCGACCAGGAAGATCTGCGCACAGGTCTGGAACAGCGTGAACGAGGCAATGCCGGAGGACAGCGCGGTAAACAGCGTGAACAGCGCGTAGGCGATTACGGTCAGCGAAATCACCGGTTTGCGTCCCACGCAATCGGCGAAAAAAACCACCGCCAGCGACAGCATCCCGCCGAACCTGACCGTGGTCGCCATCGCGCCGATCGCCGGGTCGCTCATGTGAAAGGTGCGGGCGATGTCGGGCGTGCACAGATGGAAAATCGCGGTGTCGTAGCCGTCGAATACGGTGGCCGACATCAGCGCGACGAACAGCGTGATCAGGTAGCGCGTCGAGCGCGCCGGCAGCGTGGGCGCCGGGACGTTGGCCTTGGATCGTGCGGGATGGGTCGCTTGCATCGCACCAGCAGCCTAACACGGCGGCGCGATGTTCCCAAATTTGGCGGCGTAGAGCAAATCAGGCATCAATCCGAATTTTTCCGCTACTACACTTTCACTGAGCGAGGCGGCCCAGGCGGCGCGTCATCGCGATGCCCAACGCGGCGGGATTGCGCGGACCGGGTTCTTCGGACGCGAAAATCTCTTCCTTGCTCCCTGCGGTGCCGAATTCGTTGGTCAGCACCGACAAGCCGATGCCACGTTCGGGCATGAACCCGACCCAGCAGGAGTATCCGCCGCGACTGGTAGCGCCGTCCTTGGAAAACAGCCGGGCCAACGCTGGATTCTTATCCTGCACCTGCCAGGCCAATCCCATATCGAAATGCAGATTGGGCGGGGTGCGATACCAGATCTGATGCGTCATCCGGATCGCCTGCGCCAGATGGGGTGGAATCGATTGGTCGAGCACGCCCAGATTCGCCTTGAGCCAGACCAGCATGTCGCGCGCACTGGACTTGAGGTCGGCTTCGCGCTGCGGCACGGGCCGGCCACGGACGAACCCCTGCGCCATCGGATAGCCCCACGGCACTACCGCCATCGTATGCGACATCCCCAGCGCACTGGTGATGTAGGAAGCCAGCAACTCGTTGTAGCGCAGCCGGGAATCGGGTCCTTCCAGCGCGAATCCCAGGGTGATGAATCCGGCATTGGAATACAGCCATTGGGGCTGCGCAGGCTTCTCGAAGTTCTCCCACCATCGAATCAGAAATGGCGGCGGCCGGCGATCCCGGAACAGCCAGTTGCCGGGCGCACGCGGCGCCTCGTTCGGCATCCCCGACGTCTGTGTTGCCAATTCGCGCAGCGTGACCTGGTTGATACCCGAACCGTTGGCGGCAACCTGCGGTGGAAGATAGTCGCACACGCAGTCGTCGATATGCTTGAGCGGCGGCTCGCCGTCATCGCCGATGGTCTGGTAGGCAAGCATCGTGGCGGTGAACACCTTGGTTACCGAGCCGATGCCGAAGAGCAGGTCGGGCGTGACCGGTTGCGGCGCAAAGCCGCCGTCGTCGCCGAAGTTCAACAAGTAGTCCTTGCCGCCAAAATACAGCGACACCGCCACCGCATGCGTCCCGGTGCGCTGCATGTAGGCGCTCACCATCTGCCGGACAATCGGACGCGGATCGGGAGGAGGCGGCGGCAATTGCGCGCCTGACGAACCGACTCCGGCCGTGATCGGGTTTAGAAGGATGGCTAATGCAAGTATGGTCCCGGCGCTACGATGCATAAATCTCTGTGCGGCTTGCGCGACGAGCGCATCCTGCGCACCGCCATATACTGGCGTCCGCCGCCTTGGCCGGCAAGTTCGCGTCGCATGCCGTCCGATGAGCAGCTACGCTAGCGGAGCAAGCCGAACACTCCAACGCCGCTGGTGGTGCCGACGTACACCTTGCCGTTGGCGATGGTCGGGGTGATGAACTTGTTGCCCGTGCCGAAGTTGTCGCGGCCGCCCGGCGCCTGCGTGGAATCGTATAGCTCCTTGGACAGGTCGCCGGCGTCGTAGGCATACAGCACCGCATTGGCCAGGTTCCCCACCGCCCACAGGATCCCGTTGGACAGACCGTCGGCGGAAATGGCGGGGGTCGCTCCCGGATAGACAAAGCTGTTTGGTGTGGATGAAGAGGGAATGGCGGACAGGCGGGCCTTCACGAAGGGAAAAGCCACGATCGGCGCATTCACGGCGCCGTAATACAGCGTATTGTTGAAAAACGCCGGCATCGCGAATTCGGAGTTCTGCAAGGCCCCGGTCAGTTTTTGATAGACGTTGGTGTCGCCGCCGGGATTGAATTTTCCCATGTTGTCACGATCGACCAGGTAGATATTGGTGTCCTTGCCGGCGCCGGCCGCCAGCCGCCGGATGCGCCCCAGCGCATCGGCCATCGCGGGCAGCACCAGTGCGCCGCCGGAACCCAGGTCTTCGTCGGCGTTGGACTCCGCGACCGTGTTATACATCGTGAAGTAATCCGCGACATGAAGTTGGCCCGCCGCCGACAGCTTGATGAAGGCGTTGCCGAAGTCACCCGCGAAGGGAAAGCCTCCCCCATCGAGCACCGTGTCGAAGGTGCCGTTGCCCGACAGTAAATAGACAAATCCATCACTGTCGGCGGCCGGCCCGGCGCCGGCGGCCCAGATCGCGCCTCCCTCACCGTTGGGCGTGATATTCAAGACCGCCCGTTGCGCCAGCGTCAGCTCGTCATACGTTATCACCCATCCGGTGTAGGGGCGGATATCGCAGTGGGAAGACCACGTGGTGTAAACCAACCCGCCGGTTAACAGCAGCCCGGGGCGTTCCTTGTACTGGGCGGAATCGAATACGACCTTGCCGCCCAGGCTGTTGTCGCCCAAGCCCGGATACGTCGCCACCACCGTGGCCGGTCCGCCGAATTCCTCGGCGCCGGTGGTCAGGTCCAGTGCGTGAAGTCTTTGAAAGTATTGGCCCACAGCGTTTTTGGACATCGACACCACGTAGATGGTACCGTGCGGTCCCGCGCCCGGGTCGATGGCGGGGGTGGCGGTGATGCCGATCTCGGGGGTCACCTGGCCGCAGCCTCGATTGTCAGACGGCGTCTCACCCGCACCGAGCATCGACTTGTGCCACAGCGGACTGCCCGCGGCGTCCGCATCGAATGCGTACACGCTGTCGTGTTCCGTCGCGACGTAGAGCACGTTGTGGACGCCGGCGCCGGGGATGCTGACGCGGCTTTTGTACAGCGGCTGCGCGTCGACCTTTCCATCCACGCTCAAAACAAATAGTTTGCCGAAGGTGGCGGAGTTGACGTTGAGCGGAGTCAGAGTCCGCTCCCCCAGATATTGCCCGGTGCGCTGGTTGTCATTGTGATAAGTCAGCACGTCCGTTTGGCATCCGCACAGGCCCAAACCGCCCAGCCGGACCAGCGCCGCGCCGATCGCCAACACGGCAGCACGGCCGGCGCGCCCGTGCGCGTGCGCGCGGCCCGTCTTCATCCGATCCTTCCGCTCTGACCGCCGTCGACCGGCAGCAGGACGCCGGTGATGAATCGCGCCTCCTCGGAGGCGAGAAACAGCGCCGCATGGGCGACGTCCCACGCCGTGCCCATCCTGGCGCCCAACGGGACCTGTGCGTCGCGCGCCGCTCGCACCTTATCCCTGGGGATTCCGCGCGCCTGTACGATGCCTTCGATCGCCATCGGCGTGTCCATCAGCCCGGGCATGATGGCGTTGACGCGGATGCCGTACTTCGCATTCGCCATCGCCATCTGATGCGTAATCGCATTGACGCCGGCCTTCGATACCTTGTACGCCAGCATCCCGTTCATCGCGCATACCGCCGCAATCGAGGAGATGTTGACGATGCTGCCGCTGCCCTGGCGGCGCATTATCGGAATCACCTGCTTGCAGGCCAGGAAGACGGTCTTGAGGTTGACGGCGAAGATGCGTTCCCACGCCGCCTCCTCCAGATGGGTCACGCCGGCGTCGCCGGCGCCGATACCGACATTGTTGTGCAGGATGTCGATTCGTCCAAATCGCTGCACGCACTCCTGCGCCATCCGCCTGCAGTCTTCGGCCCGCGTCGCGTCGGCTTCGAATGCGACCGCCTGCCCGCCTTCACTTTCGATCATTGCGCAGGTCTCCTGCGCGCAGTCCATCCGGCGGTCCACGCACAGGCATTTGGCGCCTTCGCGCGCGAACAGGATTGCAGTCGCACGTCCGTTTCCGATCGTCTCGCCGGGGGTCTGCCCGGCGCCAACAATGATCGCGACTTTGTCCTTGAGCCGGTCGGCCATGGTATCGCTCCTCAGGGGCGGCGTGATTTGTGAACGTTATGTTTGACGCGACGCGGCGGCGGAAATCAAGCCGCAGGCCTGGCGAGCGAGGCCTCGCCGCGATGCTTGAGCGGATAGAGCAGCGCGAAGGCGAGCAGGGCGCAGCCGCCGCCCAGCAGCGCGACGCCGCCGTAGCTGCCGGTCCGATCGACTATCAGACCCGCCAGCGGCGGCCACGCCAGCGAGGTGAAGGCAGAACCACCGTAAACGATGCCAAGCATCGCGCCCAGCCCGTGCACGCCGAACAAATCCGCCACCACCGCGGGGCTCAGCGCGACCGAGCCGCCATAACCAATCCCCAGGATCACCGCGAACAGTACCAGAACGGCATATGAAGCGGGCGTGAACCACAGCGCGTAGCTGAGCCCGATCATCAGCAGCGTCGCCTTATACAACCCCAGCACTCCGAAACGGTCCGACGCGCCGCCCAGGCCAAGGCGCCCGATGACGCTGGCGCCGCCGACAATCCCCAGCAGGCTGGCGGCCGCCACTGCGCTGACGTGGCGGGTCTGCGCGAAATCGGGCAGATACACGAATGGGATGAACGTGCCCACGTTGGCCAGCGTTCCGGCGATGCACAGCATGATGAAAGCGGGCGTGCGCGCGACGTCGCCCAAGCGCGTCCGCGTGCGCACCTGATGCACCGGCGGCGGCTCGATAACTATCGCGCACAGCGCCAGCAGCGCTGCACTGATCACGCCCAGCATCAGGTAGGAGGTGCGCCATCCGTAGCGATGGATCAGCAGGCCGACCAGCGGCACGACGAACAAAGTGCCGCATCCGATACCCGACACGGTCAGCCCGATGGCGGCGTTGCGCCGGCGCTCGAACCATCCGCTGACCGTGGCGACCATCGGGATAAAGCTGCATCCGGAGCCGATTCCGATGCCGACGCCGTAGGTCAGGTAGCCCATCCACAGATGGTCGATGCGCGAGGTCAGCACCAGGCCCATCCCGGCGGCGACCGCTGCCGCCGCGACCAGCGGGCGCGGTCCGAAGCGGTCGGCGAAGTAGCCGGCCGCGGCGCCGAACAGATTGGAGACGAACATGTTGACGGAGAAGATTGCCGCGGTATCGGCGCGTCCCGCGCCCATGTCGGCGGCAATCGACTTGAAGAACGCGCCGAAGCTGTACTGCACGCCGTAGACGATGAAGCAGGTGAAGAACGCGGTCGCCGCCACCATCCAGGCACGGGCGGAATCGAGGCCGGACGCGGAGTTGTGGAGTTGCGAGCCGGCGCGTACGCCCGCGGCGCGGAAATCTGGAATCGGGGCGCCTGCCTTCGACATAGCGGCAAATCTTAGCTTGCGCGCAGCGCGCCAAACCACCCGTATTGTTTTCCGCCGGACAACGCGATACGGAACAATTGTTCGCGCGCGTCGCCAGGCGGAGGAGTCTCAGCATGAAAGCAGCGGTCTTTAGGGCGATCGGACAGCCGTTGTCGATCGAAACCGTGCCCGATCCCACGCCGGGTCCCACCGAAATCGTGCTCAAGGTCGCACGATGCGGGGTCTGCGCCACCGATTTGTCGATGAGCAGCGGGCAAGGCGAGCAATGGCCGCTGGGCACCGTGCTGGGCCATGAGATGGCGGGCGAGGTCGTTGCGGTGGGCTCCGCCGTCGTCAATTTCAAGATCGGCGACCGCGTGGCGCCGATGTCATTTGTGCCGTGCGGCGCCTGCCCCGACTGCCTCAAGGGCGAGCCGATGTGGTGTGCCGGATGGCTGGGCGGGTCGGGCGGCTTTGCCCAATACGCCAAGGGTGGCCATCTGGCCACCGTCAAGCTGCCCGACAATGTTGCGCTGAGCGACGCCGCGCTGATCGAGCCGGTCGCGGTGGGACTGCACGGTGTGCGCCTGGCGGAGCTGAAGCCCAACGCGCGCGTACTGGTGATCGGTGCGGGGCCGATCGCGCTGGGCACGATTTTCTGGGCGCGGCGGCTGGGCGCGGGCCCAATCGCGGTCGCGGCCAGTTCGAGGCGGCGCGCCGACTTGGCGATGAAGATGGGGGCGACGACTTTTCTGACGCCGGGTGCCGACGTTGCCGCGCAAAGCGCCGATACTCTGGGCGGACCGCCGGAAGTGGTCTTCGAGGCGGTGGGCAAGCCCGGCATCATGGGCCTGGCCCTCAATTGCGTCGCCCGGCGCGGGACCATCGTCTCGCTGGGTTTGTGCAGCGTGCCGGACGAGGGGATGGTGCCCGCCGCTGGTCTCTTCAAAGAGGCGCGCATCCAGTTCTCGATGGTCTACGACATGCGCGACTACGCACTGACCGCCCAAACCCTGGGCGGCAGTCCGCTGCCGGCGATGGTCACCGATACGGTGGGATTCGATCGGTTTGCCGCCACCTTCGAGGCCCTGCGCAAACCCAGCCGTCAGGCCAAAGTGATGCTCGATCCGTGGTCGTGAGGACAGCGGCCCGCATCCCCGCACCATGGTTTGACACCGTACCGCCGGGCGATCCACGGTGCGGTCAATTTGCGGCCGGCTTTACGGATGCGCCATGAGCGATGCCTTTTTGTTTGAAAAAGATGGTCCCGTCACGACCTTGACTTTCAATCAGCCACGACGGCGCAATCCCATGAACCATCAGGTGATGGCCGAGATGGAGGGATTGATCCGGCGCGTGCGCGACGACCGTGAAACTCGCGTGCTGATTACCACCGGAACCGGCGCCGCATTCTCGGCCGGCGCCGACCTGTCGGTGCCCAAAGGGGTCACTGACCCAGCCGAGCAGGCCCGCATTATCGGCCAACGCAATCGCGGGCTGGCGCGGGTGATCGGGCGCGTCTTCGATCTGATAACGCGGCTGGACTGTCTTACCATCGCGGCGGTCAACGGCTACGCGGTGGGCGGCGGATGGGCGATTGCGGCCGCCTTCGATTTTATCCTGGCGGCAGAGAATGCGCAGTTCTGGGTGCCGGAGGTCGATCTCAGCCAGTCTTATGTCGGCGGGCCGGCGCGCGTGATGGCGGCGCGGATGGGTCCGTGGCGGGCCAAAGAAGCAATGATCCTGTGCCGGCGCTACAGCGCGGCGGAGTTGTACGAGATGGGAATGGTGAATAAGGTCGTCAAAACTGAGGAACTCGGTTCTCAGGCGCGCAAGCTTGCACAGATTTTGGCGCAGAAAGATCAAAAAGCCGCGCGCGGGACGAAGCATTTTATTGATGGCGCGTTCGTTGGCCCACGCTGGTATTAACGGCTTATATCCCTGTCGCGGCTATCTAGCACATTTAGGCTCCGGCAATCAGAGCGAAAATTGACTGCTTTGGCTCGTGCGGAGAATATGATAAATTTACTCGCCAGCTTTTGGCTGTAGCGAGCATGGAGAGCAATCCGCGAATACTGGTGGTCGAGGACGATCCCACCACGCTTGAGGCTTGGTGCGGGATGATTCGCAGCTGGGGATTTCAGGTGTGCGGCGCGATTGACGGCGAGGATGCGTTGGAGCAACTGCGTGGTTGGGCTCCGCAGGTTCTAATCTCCGACCTCAAGATGCCGCGGCGCGATGGGCTGAGTCTGCTCAAGGAGATGCGCCGGCTGCGAATCGCCGTGCCCACCCTGATCATCTCCGGCGAGGGCGACATCCCCGAGGCGGTGGCGGCGATCAAGCTGGGCGCCATCGACTACGTGCGCAAGCCCATCGATCCACCCCATCTGCGCGCCCTGCTCAATTTGCTGGCACGCCCCGCGCCGGCCACGCAGCCTGCCGTGCCTGACGGCATTTGTGCACCGTGTGCAACGCCGGCCCTGGTCGGCACGTCGCGGGCGATACGCGAGGCGCTGGCGATGATCGAAAAGGTCGCGCCCTCGACCACGTCGGTGATGGTAGTGGGCGAGAGCGGAACCGGCAAAGAGGTCGCCGCCGCCATGATTCATGCGCGCTCAGCGCGCCGCGGGCGGCCGTGGGTCGCGGTCAACTGCGCCGCTATCGCGCAAAGCCTGATGGAGGCCGAACTATTTGGCCATGAGCGCGGCGCCTTTACCGGCGCCGAGCGCCGCTACGAAGGCTGCTTCGAGCGGGCCAACGGCGGTACTCTGCTGCTCGACGAAATCACCGAGATGAAGGTCGACCTGCAGGCCAAATTGTTGCGCGTGCTCGAAGACCGCCGGATGCGCCGGATTGGCGGCGGCAGTGAGATTGCGCTGGACGTGCGGATTGTGGCCACCACCAATCGCAACCCGCAGCGGGCGATGCGTGAGGGGCGGCTGCGCAACGACCTCTATTACCGGCTCAGCGTCTGCACCATCGAACTGCCGCCGCTGCGCCAGCGCCCCGAGGACATCGCGCCGCTGGTCGACCACTTCATCGCCATGCTGGGCGGACGCTTGGGTGTGGCGCGCGGCGCGGACCCCGATTTTCTGCAGGCGCTCAGGACTTATGCCTGGCCCGGTAACGTGCGGCAGCTGCGCAACGTGATTGAGCGTGCCCTGGCGGTCTGTTCCGGTCCGCTGCTGACGATGGCGGACCTGCCTCCCGAACTGCGGCCCTCGCGCCCGGGACCCCCGGTGCTGGAAGTCTCGATCGGCGGCTGCTCGCTTGAGGATGTCGAGCGCGAGATGATCTGCCGCACCATCGAATTCGCCGGCGGCAACAAGACCCGAGCGGCCGAGATGCTCGGCATCAGCCTGCGTACCCTGTACAACCGCCTGGAACGTCTTGAGAAAGACCGGCTCAAGCCGGGCTAACCGCGGGTCGGCCGCGGGTGGAATTGGTTCGATGGGGCTTCGGTTAAAGCTGGCGGGCGCCTTTATCATCCTGCTCACCGGCGCGGTGCTCGCCGCCAGCCTGGTGAACCTCAACTGGACGCTGGCCCGCATCGCCAACGAGTTGATCGATTCGGGCAATACGGTGGCCGCCGAGGTCTTCGAGCAGGTGCGCGCAGTGCTGGCCCGCACGCCGGGAGACCCGGCCGAAGTTTTGCGCACCGACGCCCGTCTGCGCGACTTCATGCGCTCGGCGCGCGCCTTCGCCATTGGCATCGCTTTTGTCGCCCTCCAGGGGCCCGACGGCCGCGCGATCGTCGGCGACGGCACGACGGGTGGGCTCCCGCCCGACGTGCGTTCGATCGACACCCTGCGCGGCGCGGCGCAGATGCCGCTGCCGTTCCAACTGCTGCGGGCGTTGTGGAGCGGCCACAACTATGTCCTGCAACGGCCCATCCTGATCAACGACCGGCCTTTTGCCACCATCCGGGTCGGCATCAGCACCGCGCTGTTCGTCGACGAGGTGCATCGCCTGGTCCGCATCATATTCGCCATCAGCATGGTGATCGTGGTCATCGCCACCAGCGCGGGCGGAACCATCGGCGATCTGCTGTCGCGCTCAGTAGTAGCAATCACCAGCGGCGTCGAGCAGCTTGCGGCAGGCCGCAGCGAGGTCAATCTCGCGGTGGGCGGGCGCGACGAGCTGGGTGATCTGGCCGAGAAGTTCAACCGCCTCTCGCGCCAGGTGCTGAGCGAACGGCGGCGATGGGAAAACGAGCGGGGCGGATTGTTCAAGGCGCTGCGTTCGATGACCGACGCGATCATCCTGATCGACGCTGACGCCACGATTCTGTTCGCCAACACCGAAGCGCAAACGCGCCTGGCGCTGGGACCCAACGCGGGCGAGGGACGCACGCTGCCGATCGTGCTCGGCCGCTCCCACCCGCTGACCCGGATGGTGGAGGCGGCGCTGGCCGCGGGCACCGAAGCGCATGACGTCGCGATTGCGCTGGACGACGGACCGCAGCATACCAGCCATTGCCTGGTGTCGATCTTCCCGCTGGCGCGTGGCCGCGAGGCGGCCGGACTGCTGGTTGCGATGCGCGACCTGAAGCCGGTGGCGGAATTGGAAACCGTGGTCGAGTATTCCCACCATTTGGCCCGCATGGGCGGGCTGATTTCCGGCGTCGCTCATCAGATTCGCAAGCCGCTCAACGTGCTGGCGATTCGGCTGGAATGGCTGCGCCAGGACGCCGCGCAGAACATGCCGCTGGCCGCCCATATCGAAAGTATACGCTACGAAATTCACCGCCTCGACCGCGTCGTCGACGGGCTGCTGCGCTTCATGCGGCCCGAGCGCCTGGAACGCGGCCCGGTGGCGATGGCGGACTTGCTCGAGGAAGCCGCCGCCCAGGTCAGTTCGTCGACCATCGAGGTCGATTGCCGGATCGATGGTACGCTGCCCACACTTCACGCCGACCGTGCCCTGCTGGCCGAAGCCTTCCGCAACATCTTTCAGAATGCGGCCGAGTCGATGCCCGCTGGAGGCAAAATCGTGGTCAGCGCCGCCCATTTGCGCGACGGCCCGGTCGAGGTGGTGATTGCCGACCACGGCTGCGGCATCGAGCGCGAACAACTTGACCACATCTTCGACCTCTACTTTACCACCAAGCCTGGCGGAACTGGCCTGGGTCTGAGCCTGGCCTTGCGTGCTATCGACCTGCATCAGGGCACCATCGAGGTGGATTCCCGGGTCGGAGCCGGAACGCAAGTGCGCGTCAGGCTTCCGGCCCAGAGCCCTGCCCGGAGTCTGGAATTAACCCCTTCTGATCAGCGACTGTGAAATCAATTCGGTTTGCAACGATTTTCCTGACCGCGCTGCTGGCGACGGTACAGGCTTGTGAGTATCTGCCCTTCATGGCGGCCAGACCCGCACCGCCGGTAATGCCCTCGGCCACACCCACACCGACCCCGACCCCGACGCCGACGGCCACTGCGACGCCGATGCCGAAAAGGGTCAAACGCCGCCGACGAATGCGCACGCCGATTCCCACCCCGGCCGGCTCGCCGGTTGTCCAGACCACTCCCGTCGCCGGCACCGTCATCACCACCGGTGAGCCGCTCGCTGAGCGCCAGGAAATCGAGCGCTCCATAAGGCGGGTCGAAGACCGGCTGGCAACAATCGATCGCGCCCGCCTCACTCCGGCCGACGGCGCCGATTACGATCGCATCAAGTCATTCGTCGCCGACGCCCGCGCGGCGCTCCAGGAACAGGACACCCTGCGCGCGCGCAGCCTGATGGAGAAGGCTACGCGCCTTACCGCCCAACTGGCCGAACGGGTTGCACCTCCGTAGCGCCCGCTTGCCGGAGCAGAGCGCTAATAGGCCGACAGGCCGCCGTCGGCGGCGATGGTGGCACCGGTTATCATCCGCGATTCGTCCGAGGCCAGGAACAGGGCGATGTTGGCGATGTCCTCGGGCTGGCCGACGGCGAATGGATGGCCCTTCATCTTGTCATTGAATTTAGAGGACACGCGGCTGGCCGCGGGGCCGGTGCGGGTCTTGACCCGCTCGGTCATCACCGCGCCCGGACAGATCGCGTTGACCCGGATGTTGTGTTCGGCGTACTCGCACGCCATCGCCTTGGTCAAGGAAATTATTCCGCCCTTGGCCGCCACGTACACGTGCGCCGGTGTGAATCCCATCAGGGCCGCAACTGACGACATGTTGATCACCGACCCGCCGCCGCTCTTGATGAGTGCGGGGATACCGTGGCGCGAGCACAGGAAGCATCCCAGCAGGTCGAATGAAATCGTGTGACCCCATACGCTCATGTCCACTTCGGTGACCAGCGTGTCCTGCACGATCGAACCGCCGGCGCAGTTATAAAGGACGTGCAGACCGCCGTAGCGATTGACCGCGGCCGCGATGCTCTGCCGCACGCTGTCCTCTTTGGTAACATCGGTGTGCACAAAGGTGGCTTCGCCGCCCGCCGCCTTGACCTCTTCCTCGCCGGCACGCCCCAGCTCTTCCTTGATTTCCGCGATTACGACGCGGGCACCCTCGCGCGCAAAAATCCGCGCCGCGGCGCGCGCGATGCCCGAGCCGGCGCCGGTGATAAACGCCACCTTACCCGCCAGCCGTCCTGCATTGCTGCTCATCACTCGCCCTCCCGGATGCGTAATCGCGCCGCCGGGTTTTGCTTATACCCTGCCGTAGACGCGATCGAAGTTGTCCGCGCCGATTAGCCGCCGTTCGTCATCGCTCAGCGGCAACTTTTCCATCACCGCGACGTAATCGGCCTGGCTGACGAACGGATAATTGCTGGCAAACAGCACGCGGTCGACACCGATGCGCCGCAAGGTGTCGGCGGTCTCCTTCAGGCTCCATCCGCCGGGTTGACCGACCTCGTGCAGCCGCAACGAAGTGTCGGTGAAGACGTTGGGATACTTGTTGGCCAGACGGATAGTGTCCTGCTCGGCGCCCATCCCCAGATGCGCCAGCACCAGCTTCAGGCGCGGGTAGCTGCGCACCACCGCTTCAAAGCGGCTGGGATGATGGATGTCGGTGTAGCGCTGGTCAACGCCGATTTTGGCCAGTGCTTCGGGCGGGACGTGCGCGACGGCAAGGGTAAGCACGGCCAGCTCGCGCCGATTGGCTTCCTCCCACAGCACCGCCATCTTTGGGTCGTCGGGATACACGCCGATACACATCGGCAGGATCTTGATGCCGACCGCGCCCTCCGCCAGCCGCGCCTCGATCTCGTTGCGTGTCCATTGCTCGCCGAACAGCACCGGGTTGACGGCGATCAGCCCGGCAAAACGCCCGTTGTGCTTGTGGCGCGCCGCTGCGGCCCAACTGTTGTACTGCGACTGCTGCGCGGCAAGCTGCTGGACCAACCGGTCGCGATCGGGCTTGCCGCCGCGCCTGGTTTCTTCTTCGATACGCTCGGCGAGCAGCTTGGTATCCGCGATTAGCGGCACGATCATGGTCGTCGCGATTGCGGCCTGATCCATGATCGGCAGCGCCTGTTCGATGGTGCCCTCCCACGGACCGTGAAATTCCAGCGCGTTCATGAAAGCCTGGGTCGCGCTGGCTGACGGATGAATATGAGTGTGGGCGTCCTTGTAGCCGTGCATGGAACATCCCTCCCGGGCGCGCCGACACCGCGCCCCACCGGATGTTAATGAGCCCTCGTCCTGAGCGCAAACGTCCGCCCGGCTGACTGGATCAGAGCGAGATTTCATGGTGAAAGCAGAACGCGGTCGCGATAGGGTTGGATCATGGGACTGCCACCGGCATTGGAGCGGGCGATCGAAGACGCCACGGCGGCGATACCGGCGCCGGCCTTGACCAAGGCCGCTGCGGAACTGGGGCGGGACTACCGTGAAACTGCCGTCCAGCGCGCGCCGCGGGTCGCGTCGGACGCAGCGCGTGCCGCGTACCTGGAGGTGCGGATGCGTGCCATCTTCCAGGTCAATCGAGTGCTTGACGCCCAACTTCAGCAGCTCTGCCCCGCAATGGATATCCGCAGCGTGCTCGACCTGGGATGCGGCCCGGGCAGCGCAACGCTGGCTGCCCGCCAGACCTTCGCCCGGTTGCAAACCGCAACGCTGGTCGACCGCGAACCGCAGTGGCTCAAATTGGCCGAGCGTTTGATCGCCGCCACGGATGCGCCGTTGACCGCTGCTGCACGCTATATGGCGGCCGACCTGCGCGGCATCGCCAAACTGGACGAACACGACCTGGTGGTCATTTCCTATGCCTTGGGCGAGCTGCCGGAGCCGGCGCGGAAAGCTGTGGTTGAGCGCGCGTGGGAATCGGCGCACGGCGCTATCGTGATTGTCGAACCCGGGACGCCGCGCGGATTCGAAGTGATCCTCGGCGCACGCGAAGCGCTGCTTGCGGCCGGCGCCTGCATTGTCGCGCCCTGCACACATCGCCAACGATGCCCGCTGGCGGGTGCGGACTGGTGCCACTTCGACATCCGGGTGGACCGCACACGCCGTCAGCAGCAGATCAAAGCCGGAACGCTGGCCTATGAAATCGAAAAGTTCTCCTACCTGATTGCGGCGCACCAACCGGCTGCAATTGCGGGGGGCGCCGCCCGCATCATCCGCCATCCACTGAAGAAAACCGGCCACGTCATCCTCGACCTGTGTACCGGCGATGGGAGTGCGCAGCGGCTGGTTGTCTCCCGGCGCGACGGGCAATCGTATCGCGATGCGCGCGCCGCAAAGTGGGGCGGCCTATGGAGGCCCGTCATCGATGGAGCAACGTGACCACGCCATAAGCCACGATCAACCGATCGGGACGCTTCACGTTGCCCTACGATGATTCGCCGGCAGACGCGCTGTCCTTCTCGGGCAAGGCGGGCGCGTTTTCGATCGACCTGGCTGTGCTGGGCGCGCTTGTTTATGCCGGCCGCATTATCGCGGCGGGCGTGGTTGTGTACATCGACAATCTGGCGCGTCAACTCGTGATCGGATCGGCCCTATCGACCAGCCTGGCCGACCTTCAGAGCCAAATACGGTTTCATCCGCTGTTGCTGGGGCGGCCCGCACTGTTGGATGTCTTGTGCGAAGAGCTGGGTCCGGCCGCGGTGCTGGCTTGGTACTTTGCTTTCCTCAAGGCGCAGTCCGCCGGACTTACGCCGGGCCTGATGTTGGTGCGTCGCGGCGTCTGGCCGGTTGTGAATCACGCTCTAAGCAGCCTGTTCGATTTGGCCGCGGGCCGCGCCTTGCAGATCATCGAAGCCTGGTTGCCGGGCGCCGGGGGTCTGGCCGCCTTGCGCAAGCGCGTGGGCAATCTCAGCGGGCTGTTTGCTCCGGCCCGGATGCTGCCGGCTGACTCACGGGCAATCGGAGCCGCCGCATTGTTCCTCGTCGCCGCGGCGAC
Organism: Pseudomonadota bacterium; assembly: GCA_021325025.1. Classification (GTDB taxonomy): domain Bacteria; phylum Desulfobacterota; class Binatia; order Binatales; family Binataceae; genus JAJPJA01. The sequence goes on from JAJPHZ010000035.1 coordinate 328,946, forward strand.
CGCCGCCACGCCGTTAGTGCTGGCCCTCAGCAACTTGGCCCGGGTGGGATTCGAAAACGCGTACGGCAGGGTGGCCTTCGTCGCACAAGTATCGGTGTGGCTGTCGCTGGCGGTGCTTGCCACCGGATGGGCCGCGGCGCTGGTGGGGGCGTGCATGACCAGCCCCCTGGCTGTCGCGGTGGTAGGGCCGGTTTATATCTTCAGCTTTGTCTTTCTCGGCCTGACCCGAGGACGCGCCTGGTGGCTTGCGCTGCCGCAATGGATTTTGCCGGTGCTGGCCGCAATCGCGCCCTCGCCGCCGCGCCGCTGGCCGTTGCGATACGCCCTGCTGTGGGCGTTATGCGCTCTGGCTGTCCTCCACAGCTTTCGTCTCACGCCCCTGCATGCCTTCGCTGCCTGGTCGTCGTGGCGCATTGTGCCAGCGCTTGGATTGCTCGCCGCGCTGGCCGCTGGCCGCCTGCAGCGCGGCCCTGCGCCTGCAGTTCGCTTCGTCGGCTTGCTCATCCTCAACGCGGCATTTGTCGCCGCGGCACTGGGCGCCGGCCTGGCGCCCATTGCCGCGGGCGTTTACGCGTCACTCTACCAACTGGCGGGAATTCTGACTCTGTTCTGGTTCCTGCTCGGCAGCAATCTGGTCGCCGCCGCCATCGGTTTGACCCGGCGCCTGCTATCCGCAGCACACCGGCTGTGCTCGGAGCAATCGCTGCCATGGTTGGTGGTCGGCGTATGCCTGGCCGAACTGTTCTTCATCGGCGAACTGCTGCGGTTTAATCCTGCGTTCATGCACGGGCTGCGCACCGCAGACCAAACCATGGTCAGATTCTCCACTTTGCCGGCCCATCAGGGCGTCGCGATTGGGGTCCTGCTGATTGCGGCCGTGTGCGCAGCCGCCGGCGGGCTGACACCAGGGCGCGCGCGGGGACTGCTCGCGTTATGGGCATTTTCACTCTTCCTGATCTGGACGTTTTTTCTCGCGTCGTTGGCCCTGCTGTCGCGTGCAGGTGCCGCTGCCGCCTCTTCGGCAGCGCCGCCTCAGGCGTTGGCGCTGCTCCGGGGAATCGAAAAACGGCTGGGCGGAGAGGCACAATTCGTCGCGATCGGTCTGATCACCTTCTCCCTGCTGTGGGAGGCATTCGCCGGCGCTGCGCCGCAACAGGGGCAGGACGCGCTGTGGGCGCGGGCGCCGGGCGGACTGATTCTTTATCTGGGCCTGATGGCGCTGCTGGCGGCGCTGACGCATTTTGCCTTCATCTCGGCCACCATGCATCCGCAGGCCGCCGATGCCTACATGTACGCCGGGATGCAGTCGTTGTGGCTGCCGATGGCGCTGTACGCGGGATTCTGCGCGACCGCCCAAGCGCGCATCGGCAGCGTGTCCAGGTTGCTGATTGGCGCCTTCTTTGTGGGAATGCTCGCCGCGATACCAGTATGTTTTCAGCGGGTCCTGCTCGGCGATCCGGCGCGGATCGAACTATCGGCAAACCTCAGCGTGATGGCGGCCGCGGCATTGATCGTGCTGAGCAGCATCATTCTCGGCGTGCGTTTCGTGCCCATTACCCGCGCGATCGACGCGGCGGCGGCCGCAGTGGCATTCACGATGGGTTTCGCGGTCGCCTACACGCAGGCTCTGATCGCCCCGCTGCTCGGTCAGTTTGTCGGCATCGTGGCGGCGCTTACCGGATTTTCTTCCGCGCTGGCTGCGGTGCGCGCCTGGTTTGCGCCCACGCGTTGGAGCGTGATTCCGCAGGGCGATCTGTTGATCTACTATCTTGCCCTGCCCGCGCCCGCCGCCGCCGCGGCGGTCGTGTTATGGAATGCCGCACGGCACGGCCGGCGCGGATGGGCTTTTGTGGCCGCTGCGGCAATGCTCGCCGCGACCGTGATCTACTCGATACCGTTTTATCTCAACGACGCGCTGCGCATGCCGTTTAGTCCGGCCTCGCCCGCACCGCTGACGCCGGTGATTTATGCACGAGCGCTCGCCTGGCTGACGCCGCTGGTGGCGGCGTGTGGCGGGTATGTTTACGCGGCCGCCTGGCGCGAGGCTGGCGTTCGAAACGCAAACGCAACTGCGCAGGCGAAGCCGGCGGACCCGCTGTCGTTGGCGCACTGAAATTCTCCAGCGCGGAAAATTTCTTTTTCCGAACGCTGCCGAAGCTATTTGAACAAGGAACCCACGAACCGTTCCAGTTCGATGTTGAGTTTGGGGATCAACTGATCGGAGCCGCGGGTTAGACCGATGCCGAGGCCGAAGTTATATTCGATCATCCCCGGCAGTTCGCCTCTGATTACCGGGAAGATGTAATGTTTTTGCTGGTGGAGCGGGTCGCTGTCGTCGATCAATCCAATGCCGCCGTAAAACTCCAGTCCCGGCGACATCCAGCGCCAGTAGTTGTAGTAGATGCCTGAGGCGTAGCCGAACTCCCAGCCGAGATTTTTGTTGGGGCCGGTGAAGATTGCTTTCTCGAACTTCGGATTGAGGTCAATCTCCAGCCGTCCGAACTGTTTGGTGATGATCGGACGAAATTCCATCTCCAACTCGTTGTCGTCGAACTGGGGCACCCGCTGCCATTCCAGTTCCGCGTACCATCCCAGGTCCACGGGTAGCTCGCCCTGGTCGAACAGGCTGCCGCGCAGGCGAAACTTCGAGCCCGCGTACTGAAACGAACCGCCGTTGGGATGCGCCAGGTTGAGGTAGGCGGCGGCTTCGATCTTGTCCGTCAGGCCGTAGGATAGCTCGAAAGCCGTGCGGTACATCCGGTTGGAACCGTATTCCTGGTCCTCGCCCGCATGGCCAATGGCGGAGAAGCTGTTGAGCGATTCCAGCTCAACCATTCCCTTGTTCAGAGTCTCAGCGGGATAGACTTCGAATTCCCACGGATCGACCTGTGCGGACGCGGCGGTTGCCGCAAGCATCAGGGGCAAGGCGAAAAATACCGATCTGAACTTCACTGACATAAACGGGTCTCAATTTGCGATGCGCCCGGCCTCGCGCCGCGCCCAACTCGCGATCATGCGCCGCTGCGCCGGCGAAAGCCGGGCCTCGGGATGCAGTATCGTGTAATACCAAGGCGCCATCTTTCCGCTGCTGACGAATTCGGCGATTTCCTCAAGTTTGTGGCTGGCCGTTGCGGGGTCGGCGGTGTAGGAAATCCAGTCCGAGAAGTTAAGCCGCCGGCGCCCCTCGCTTACTTCATGCACCACCAGCCACGACGCCGGAGCGAGCGCGCCATACCAGGGCCATCGGGTCCGATTGGAGTGGCAGTCGTAGCACGCGGCGCGAAGCGTGTTCTTTACCGGTGCTGGAGCAACCAGGTCGCCCGGGATTGGCGGGTTGCTCCGCTGCACGGGAATGAACTGGATTGCCACGATCGCCATCGCGGCGGCCGCCGGCCACCGAGCCGCGCGCCCCATCGCTATTTCACGACGATTGCTCCTTCGGGAGTATCGCGATGGAAATCGTCGAAGAACTTGTACGTGCCAGGACTCAACGCCGGCATGTTGACGGTGATGGTCTCACCCGGTTTGACCACACGCTCGCGGCGCAATTCAAAACTTTCGAACTCGATGGGAGTTTTTTCGGCGCTGATGACCAGCACCTTGAAAGGCCGATTGGCGGCCACCTCCAACTGTGAGGGACTGAAGTGCCCGCCCTCGGCCTTGATGGTAAAAGCCGGCGCATCGGCGGCCTGGGTCCCATACGGCATCAGCATCGAACTGGCGGCCGCCATCGCGGCGGAAAAGGCTACGACATGAACGAAGCGCATCGCACAGGCTCCGGCTCTGATATTGAAAACGATTCTCAATATCTTAAAAGCCACGGCCGTTGTCAAGCCCCGCGCCGGGCCTGATGAAAAAAAATTTTGCCCGGCCTCTGTGTTATTCGAACACGATGGTGCGGTTGCGATGGCTCAGCACGCGCTTTTGCAGATGGGCGCGCACGGCAGTGGCCAGCACCACCACTTCGAGGTCCTTGCCCTTGCGCGTCAGCTCGGCCACCGTGTCGCGATGCGTCACCGGGGTGGTGGCTTGGGCGATGATCGGACCGGCGTCGAGTTCCTCGGTGACGTAATGGGCCGTCGCGCCGATTAGCTTGACGCCGCGGTCGTGAGCCTGTTTGTAGGGGCGGGCGCCGACGAACGCCGGCAGGAAGCTGTGATGGATGTTGATGACCGGCTTGTGCCACGCGCGCAGGAAATCGCCGGACAGAATCTGCATGTAGCGCGCCAGCACCAGCGTGTCGCAGCGCAGCGCTTGCAGGCGTTCGATCAACTCGCCTTCCGCCCGGGGCTTGTTATCCCTGGTCACCGGGATGACATAAAACGGAATGCCGAAGGGCCTTACCAACTGCGCCAGGTCGGGATGATTGCTGATCACCGCGGCCACTTCGGCGTCCAGCTCGCCCGAATGATGACGGCTCAGCAGGTCCATCATACAGTGATGGAGCTTCGAGACCATGATCACAATCCGCTCGCGATAGGCCGGGTCGAACAGCTCCCAGTGAAGCGCCATGTCGGTGAACAGCGTGGGCAGCGCGGCGTTGAGTTCCGCGATTACGGCCGCAGCGGCGCGGCTGCGCGACTCGAATAGGATGCGCCAGAAGAAATGCCCGTCCTCATCATCGGTGTGTTGATCGGAATCGATGATGTTGCAGTCCAGCGAGTAAAGCAGGCCGGAGACCCGGGCGATAATCCCGGGCCGGTCCGGACAAGAAATCAGCAGAATTGCTCTGGCCGATGGCATCGTGTCCACGATTGTAATTGGCGCCGCGCGCCGGGCACAGCCCTACACCCTAAATGAAGCCGGCCCGCGCGGCTTAACCGCGCGCCGCTTGCGCCAGTGCGTCGCCATCCAGGCGCCAGATGGTCCATTGCTCCATCGGCGTCGCGCCCAGCGCGCGGTAGAACTCGTGCGCGGGGGTGTTCCAGTCCAGCACCGCCCATTCCATCCGGCCGTAGCCGCGCTGGGTGGAAATCTCCGCCAGACGCTGGAACAGCGCCCGTCCGATGCCGCGGCGTCGATATTGCGGCATCACGAACAGATCTTCGAGGAACAAGCCGGGACGCCCGCGCCAGGTGGAGTAATTGCGGAAAAACAGGGCGAAGCCCGCCGCGGTGCCCTCCCACTGCGCGATCAGACATTCGAAGGGCGGGTCCGCCGACTCCATCTGCGCGCGCACAATCGCGGGCGTCAGTTCGACTGCCTCGGGCTGGCGCTCATACTCCGCCAACGCATGCACAAAGCCGACGATCGCCTCCGCGTCGTGCGCCGTGGCAAAACGTATCGACAATCCCATCGCATCCTCCGTCACTGCGGCCTGGCTTGTTTATGCCTGGGCTTTGCATCACGATGGCTCTGCCGGGCGGCATCGCGCCCGCATTACGCCTTCAATGAATTGTACCGATCTTGAACGCTGACGCATCGCATACCAGCCCTGGGCGCGGGACGCTCTACGTGGTGGCCACGCCGCTGGGCAACCTGCGCGATATTTCGGCGCGGGCGCTGGAAGTGTTGGCGCAGGTGGATTTAATCGCCTGCGAGGATACGCGCCGGACCGCGCAGTTGCTGACCGCACATGGGATCAGCCGGCCGCTGGTCAGTTACTTTGAACATAACGAGAGGGCGCGGGCTCGGGAGCTGACGGAAAAACTGCGCGAGGGCGCGACCATCGCCTTGGTCACTGACGCCGGTACACCTACCATCTCCGACCCCGGCTACCGCCTGGTGCGCGCGGCACTGGAGGCCGGATGCGCCGTGCGTTCGATTCCTGGCCCCAGCGCCGTCACAGCCGCACTTTCGATTTCCGGATTGCCCACCGACCGCTTTGCTTTCGAAGGCTTTCTGCCGGCTGGCGAGACTGCGCGCAAGGCCGCAATCCGCGAGCTTAAGCGCGAAACGCGCACCATGGTCTTTTACGAAGCCGCGCGCCGATTGCCCAAGACCTTGGCCGAGATGGCAGCCGAGTTCGGCGCCGCGCGCGAGGCGGCGGTCGTACGCGAGGTATCCAAGCGGTTCGAAGAAGTGGTGCGCGGGGGGCTGGGCGAGCTTGCCCGGCGATGGCAGGACATGCCGCCCAAGGGCGAGATCACGCTGGTCGTAGCCGGCGCACCACGGGCGCAAGCAGTTGCGGCGGATGGGGCGGGCTTGACGGTCGAGGACCTGATCGGCGCTGGACTGGAACCGCGTCAGGCCGCCAAAGTGATTGCGCGCCTGCAAGGACGCAGCACCCGCGAGGTTTACCAGGAGGCGCTCACAGCCCGGCGCCGCCCGCAGCACGAGCCGTAAAATAAAGACCTGCGGGCGGACGCGATCGGCCCTTGCGTTGTGATACAATCGCGCCGCGTTTGAGGAGCGCGAAGCGATGGCGGTTAGAAAAGGCCATACGCACGACCGGCGAATTTTGGTCCTGCACGGCCCCAATCTCAACCTGCTCGGTGAGCGTGAGCCCGAGATCTACGGACGCGTCACGCTGCATCAGATCGATGCTGAATTGCGCCGCCTGGGCGAGGAGTTGGGCGCCGCCGTGGACACCTTCCAATCCAACAGCGAAGGCGCACTGGTCGATCGAATTCAGGCGGCGCGCGGGCAGTACCAGGCGTTGGTGATCAATCCGGCCGCTTACACCCACACCAGCGTCGCGATTCGCGACGCAATTCAGATGCTGGGGATACCTGTGGTCGAGGTGCACCTGTCAAATGTTTACCGCCGTGAGCCTTTTCGCCATCATTCCACCATCGCCGACGTCGTCGACGGCCGGATTATGGGTTTCGGTCCCAACAGCTACTATCTGGCGCTGCGTGCCGCCGCCGCCCTGGCCGGCGCCCGGGGCGAGGAACAATAAGGACTTTTGGGCTCAGCCATGACGCTGGCAACGACATCTGCGCGAGCTTGACTTGGATGGTTACCGGAGGCAGGGGTTCGGGGATGGAGTTGCGTGATATCAAGGCGCTGATCGCGCTGATGCGCGAAAACGGTTTGCTCGAGCTGGAGGTCGAGGACAAAAAGGGTAAGATTCGCCTGGTCAGAACGGCCGATGCCTCCGTAGCGCCCGCGCCACGCCCGGCGCTGCCGGCCCGGCCCGCGCCGGCGCGAACCCCGGCAACGGAGGCCGAGGGCGCTGCATTGGAACTGGCCGCCAATCAGACCCTGTTGAGAAGCCCGATGGTGGGCACGTTCTACCGCTCGCCCTCTCCTGATGCGCCCGCATTCGTGCAGGAGGGCGACATGGTCCAGAAAGGGCAGCCATTGTGCATCGTCGAAGCGATGAAGATGATGAACGAGATCGAGTCGGAGGTAGCCGGGCGCGTGGTTAAGATACTGGTTGAAAACGGCCAGCCGGTCGAATACGACCAGCCGCTCATGGTGATAGAGACTGCATTGTAGGCAATTTTTCGCACACCGTGCCGTCGGCCGGATGCCCGGTTGCGATGCTTCCAAGGGGGCGCATCGATTAAGGCCGGCGGCTATAATGTCTCGAACCTGAGTACCAAAGTGTTCAAAAAACTTCTCGTCGCTAATCGTGGGACAATCGCGGTGCGGATCATCCGGGCCTGCCGCGAGCTGGGAATCCCAACCGTCGCCGTCTACTCGACTGCCGACAAGGCTGCGATGCACGTCCGGATGGCGGACGAGTCGGTGTGCATCGGGCCGCCGGCGGCCCAGGACAGCTACCTCAACATCCCCGCCGTGGTCAGCGCGGCGATCGCCTACGGTGCCGACGCGGTGCATCCGGGCTACGGCTTCCTGTCCGAAAACGGCGATTTTGCTGAAGCCTGCCATCGCTCGGGGCTGCATTTCGTGGGGCCACGCGCCCGTCACATCCGCTTGATGGGCGACAAGCCGCGCGCGCTGCGCATCATGAAGCGGGCCGGGGTCCCGGTGCTGCCGGGCAGTGAGGGCAACGGCGTCACCGAGCTGCGCGAAGCGCAGGCTCAGGCTAAAGCGCTGGGCTATCCGGTGCTGATCAAGGCGGCGGCGGGCGGCGGCGGCAAGGGGATGCGTATCGTGCGCAGCGCCGAGGAGCTGACCCGGATGTTTCCGCTGGCGCGCGCCGAAAGCGAGGCCGCCTTCGGTTCGCGCAAGATGTACCTGGAGAAGTTCCTCGAACGCGCTCGCCACGTCGAGTTCCAAATCCTCGCCGACAACCGCCGCAACGTCATCCATCTGGGCGAACGCGACTGTTCCATCCAGCGCCGCCATCAAAAGGTACTCGAGGAAGCGCCGTGCCCGGTGCTGACGCCGCGCCTGCGCGAGAAGATGGGCAAGGCGGCGGTGCGCGCTGCCGAGGTGGTCGGTTATTCCAACGTCGGCACGGTCGAGTTCCTGCTCACCCCCGAGGGCGAGTTTTATTTCATCGAGATGAACACCCGCATCCAGGTCGAGCATGGCGTCACCGAGATGGTGACCGGGGTGGACCTGGTCAAGGAAAGCCTGCTGCTGGCGATGGGAGAGCCGTTGCGCATCCGCCAGCGCCAGGTGCGGCTGAGCGGCTCAGCCATCGAATGCCGCATCTACGCCGAGGATCCGGACCTCCATCTGCCCTCGCCCGGGGTGGTCTCCAACCATCATTCGCCGGGCGGTTTGGGGGTACGTGTCGAGACCGCGTTGTACGACGGCTACCGGGTTCCGGTCCATTACGATCCGCTGGTCGCCAAGCTGATCGTGCACGCCGAGCATCGCGAACTGGCCATTGCGCGCTGCAAGGCGGCGCTGCGCGAATATTTGATCGACGGCATCAAGACCAACATCCCGCTGCATCTGAAAATCCTCGAGGACCCCGACTTCCGCTCCGGTCACGTCGCGACCGACTTTCTGGCCCGCTATGAGTCGCGTGCGGAGCCGGCCGCGGAGCGCGCGCCGCGCCGCCAGCACGCGCGGGCGTCGTAACCCACGGATTGCGCATCGATTGTTTGAGTTCCCATGAAATCCGCCCTCGCGAAAATCACCGGCTCTATCCTTGCCCTGGTTGTGACGCTGCCGGCAGCTGCGTTGGCACAAACAGCAGCTTCACCCGCGGCTACCGCCGGTCCGCAGCCCCATATCGCGGCGCCGGCGCCCAGCTATGATTTCGGCACGGTGCTCGAAGGCACGCCGGTCAAGCACGAGTTCACGATCAGGAACACCGGCCAGGCCGATTTGATAATCGGCCACGTCCAGACCTCGTGCGGATGCACCGTGGCGCAATCGGACAAAAAGCGGCTGGCTCCGGGCGAGGAGACGCAATTGCCGGTGACCTTTGACACGCGCCACGAACGCGGCCACGCCAGCCGCCGCATCGACGTTTACACCAACGACCCGCAGACGCCGGATTTGGCGCTGGAGATTCAAGGCGTCGTGCGGCGCGAATCGGAAGCGACGCCTGATGAGGTGGTCTTCGACGCAGTGCGCAAAGAGACCGAGCAAAGCCGTGAAGTGGCGATTACTTACAACGGCAAGGACAGGAATTTCAAAATCACCAAGGTCTCCAACTCCAATCCCAACATCGCCGTGACCCAGGAGCCGGGGCTGAAGCTGAGGGTGGCGCTGCGCAAGACGATGCCGCCGGGACCCTTTCAGGACACCATCGAGGTCGCCACCACCGGCCGCCCGGTGGAAATCCCGGTCTATGGGCGAATCGTCGGCGACCTGGTCACCGAACCGGCGCAGGTATCCTTTGGGATCCTGCCCCACGGCCAGGGTGCGATGCGCATCGTCCGGCTGACCAACAACGGTCCGCGCCCGGTGGCGATCAAGGAAGTATCGACGACCAGTCCGGGAGTGGTTGCCAAAGTGGAGCCGGTCGCTGCCGGCAAGGAATACAAAATCACTTTGCAACTGCGTAAAGGTTATCCCGACGGCCAATTACACGGCCAACTGGTAATCACCACCGACGACCCCGAACAAACCAGCCTGACGGTGCCATTTTACGGTATCGTCGGGTCGTTCAAGGGATAGTCACACCAGCTTCTCGCGCAATTTTCGAGGTCTTTTGGGCGCCGCGAGCCTCGGATTCGGTTTACGGCAGCCAAAAATCACATCTACCATCTGTCTTCGAGGGCTTGGCATGATCTAAGCTATAATTGAGCCGTGTGAGAGCGGCAGGTTGTTATGGCAGTGCGTTTGAACTGGCTCGACAGCATCAGGCGCGGGGTGGTCCGGCTGGCGGTCAGGCTGCTGACCAAACCGCTGGCACAGGACACCCCCAGGGTTCCCAACGACATGGTCCGCCTCAAGCGCTACATCCGCAAGGGCGATGTGGTGCTGGTGGAGGGCAACGAGCGGATCAGCGAATGCATCAAGTACCTGACGCAAAGCTCGTGGTCGCACTCGGCGATTTACGTGGGCGACGAGGCGCTGCGCCGCGATCCGGTTACGCGTCAACGCCTGCTCGATGAGTTCGGCGAAGAAGCCCACCACATGCTGGTCGAGGCGCTCGTCAATGAGGGCGTGGTGCTGACGCCGCTGCAAAAATACCGCGACTTCAACATCCGGGTCTGCCGTCCCTTCAACCTGTCGCGCGCCGACTGCGCGGCGGTGATCGACGAGGTGCTGAACAACGTCGGCTACACCTACGATCTGAAGAACATCTTCGACCTGGGACGCTATTTCCTGCCCGTCCACCTGATTCCGCGCCGATTTCGCCGCACGGCGCTGGAGTTCGGCAGCGGCGAGCCCACCCATGTGATCTGCTCCAGCATGATCGCCAGGGCCTTTCGCAAGGTGAAGTTTCCGATCGTCCCGCAGTTTGAGGAGCCGCCGCTATCCGATGAGGACCGCAAGGGCATTGTCCGGCTGATCCGGCGCCCCGATGCGCGCCGCTTCGGCGTGCTGCGCCCAGTGCCGACCGCCTTTATTACGCCGCGCGATTTCGACCTGTCGCCCTACTTCGAGATCATCAAGTTCAACCTGATCGAGGACATCAAGTTCGACTACCGCAAGATCCTGTGGGCCGAAGAGGAGCCCACAGAGGGCGACGACAAGCTGGAAAAGCGCGCGGCGCCACGCTAAGTTTAGCTGCGACAATACCAGGGGACGAACAGCCTCAGGAGCAGCTAAAGCGTCATGAGCGACAGCGACCGCAATGCCAATCGTGCGCTGCTGGAGAAGTCGATCGCCAAGATCCTCCAGCGCCATTGTAATTTCGGCTGGGCGCACTACTACATCCCCAGCGAGCGCTTTCCCAGCCTTATCCAGGAACTGGTCGACGTGGTCGGGCCCACCGGCCAGGTCGGGCACGAGGAACTGGTGCAGTTCTTCCTGCGCACCCAGCGGCTTTCCTCCGCCCAGGAGCGGGCCGAACGGATGGCCGAGGAGTTCGCGATTTACCGGCGGAGCTGAACCTCAGTCCGCGTTGCGCGCCCCTCAGCCATAAGCCATCGAGGGCACTTCCCTGCCGGCGAAGATGTCGGGAGCGGGGGCGTTCGCATTGCGCGCCGCGGCCTGCGCGATCCGGAGGAAATCGTCTTTGGCGAAGCCGACGCACTGGTCGATGATGGTGTGCGTCGAGTCGATCAGGAACAGCGTCGGCACGTTGGTCAGTCCGTAGGCCTGCGACACCGGGTAGGGTTCTGCGTCAACGAGTATAGGGAAGTCGAGCCCGCTGACGCGGGCGAATTTGAGGCTCTCATTCTTCCCGTCCTGGCTGACGCCCCAAATCTTTGCCCGCTCCGAGCGCAGCGCCCGGGCCAGGTTGCCGATAAATGGCATCGCCATTCGGCAGGTCGGGCATTCGCTGTGATAGAACACCAGCAGCAGCAGGTCGCCCTGGCGCAGTTGGTCCAGCGCACGGGCCTGACCGTCCAAATCCTCCAGCTGAAACCCCGGCGCCACCGTACCGATTTCCAGTGCAGGCATATTCCTTTTGTACCAACCTTCGCCCGCGCCCTTCAAGCCACAGTGCGTTGCGCCGGGGTGCGGCGATGGTTCACGATGGAATCATGGACGCTCTGGAAGCGATTGTGACCAGGAAAGTGGTGCGGCAGTTTGCGCGCCGGCCGGTGGAGCTGGACCGGCTCCGGCGCATCGTCGATGCCGGGCGCCATGCGATGAGCGCGCGCAACCTGCAGCCGTGGCGATTCGTCGTGGTGCGCGACCCCGACACCCTGCGCCAACTGGGTGCCCTGTGCTCCACTGGGCGGTTCATTGCCGATGCGCCGGCTGCGGTCGCGGTGCTCAAGGATGCCGCCAATCAGCGCTGGGCCGATACCGATTGTGCGCAGGCGGTTGCCAACATGGCCAACGCCGCCTGGGCGATGGGCCTGGGAACGTGCTGGGTGGGCAACTTCGACGCGGCGGCGATCGCGCAGCGCCTCGCCGTACCCGACGGATGGGCGGTCTTTACCGTCCTGCCGTTCGGTTATCCGGACCCGGCTAATCCGCCCCAGGCCAAGCAGCTCAAGCCGCAGCGCGAGACGATTTATTTCGAGCGATTTGGCAATCCGCGCCCGTGACGGCGAAGACAGCGGCACCATGGACGGTTTGTGAACCGTCCGGATTGTTGGGGTAGCGCGAATTAGCGGTAGCGGGCGGCTTTGCGCCGCGCCGCCGTCGTCTTATAACATCCCACAGGAGTGTTGCGCCGATGGCTATAAAACAAACCGAACCGCCCCAGGCGTACGAAATTCTCAAGGCCAATCCCGACGCGGTCTACCTTGACGTCAGGACCGAAGCCGAATTCGCGCAGGGCCATCCGGCCGGCGCCATCAACATCCCGGTTGTCTTCATCAGGGGACCGGGCCAGATGGAGCCCAACCACGATTTTCTGCGCGTGGCCGAAAGCACCCTGCCCAGGAACAAAAAGCTGGTCGTGGGTTGCATGGCGGGCGGACGCTCGCAGCGCGCCTGCGAAATCCTGGAGGAGGCCGGCTTTACCGACCTGACCAACGTGCGCGGTGGCTTCGGCGGCGCGCGCGATCAGAGCGGACGGGTGGTGGTGCCCGGATGGCGCGAGGCGGGGTTGCCGGTCTCCGACGAGGTCGGCGAGAATTCCTACCAGAGCCTGCGCCGCAAGGCTGGCCTGTAAGCGCCCAGCCGCGGGTGGCGCCGCGAGGAGCTTTCCGATGGCGATACGGCTGACGAAGATTTATACCCGTGGCGGCGACAAGGGGATGACGTCGCTGGTGGGGGGTGCTCGGGTGCCTAAGGAAAGCGGGCGCCTGGAGGCCTACGGCACCGTCGACGAACTCAATTCGGTGATTGGAATCGTGCGCACCTTCGTTGCGGATTACCGCGATGGGCTGGGCGAGGATTACGGCTGGTACTCGGAGATGCTGCGGCGGATTCAGAACGAATTGTTCGATGTCGGCAGCGAGTTGGCCACCCCGCCCGACGTCGAATACCCCGGGATGCATCGGATGGGCGCAGGCGAGGTCGAACAGCTCGAACGCGAAATCGACCGCATGAACGAAGAGCTGGAGGACCTGAAATCTTTCACGCTGCCCGGCGGGGGCAAACTCAACGCCTTCCTGCATCTGGCGCGCACCGTCTGCCGGCGCGCCGAGCGGGTGTGCTGGGCGGTCAAACGCGAAGAGCAAATCAACGATAACGTGATTATCTATATAAACAGGCTCAGTGACCACCTGTTCGTGCAGTCCCGCTGGGTGTCCAAGCGACTGGGCGAGGCGGAGTTTCTATGGGACCGCGGCCTGCGCATCGATTCGCGCCCGCGCCGCCGCAAGGATTCCAAATAACGCTTGACGGAGTTCAGATGTCAACACAACCGAGGATTCATTTGCGCCAGGTCGAGGCCGGCCCGATGGCCAACTACGTCTACATCATCGGCGACCCCGCCACGCGCAAGGCGGCGGTGGTCGATCCGGCCTGGAACGTCGACGGGATTATCGACCTGGTCCGGCGCGACGGTTACGAGATCGACAAAATCCTGATCACCCATTATCACGCCGACCACCTCGGCGGCGACATCTTCGGCACCCATATCGAAGGCGCGGCCGAGATGCTGGAGAAGGTCAAGGCCAAGCTCTATCTGCAAAAGGCCGAGGCGCCGTTGACCCGGCGCCAGGTGGGGCTGTCGCCCACCGACCTGGTGGTGGTCGAGGGCGGCGACACCACCGAGCTGGGCAACCTGACCATCAGGTTCCTGCACACACCCGGCCATACGCCCGGTTCGCAATGCTTCCTGATCGAGAACAACCTGATTTCCGGCGACACCCTGTTCATCGGTTCGTGCGGACGTGTCGACCTGCCGGGCGCCGACCCGGTGCAGATGTACTATAGCCTCAACCAGACGCTTCGAAACCTCGATGACGACACGGTCGTCTATCCGGGTCACGCCTACTCCTCCGAGGCAACCTCGACGATCGGCAACGAAAAGCGCCACAACATGTTCATGCGCTTCCGCTCCCTGGAGGAGTTTCTCTCCGCGATGGGCTACAGCCGCTAAGCGCTGCGGACGCGCCGGTCGAAGCCCGGAATCAGCCCCCGCGATCCCGCATCATGGCCGAGGAAAAATCGCTCGAGGAACTGGCCGCCGAAGCCGAGCATCTGCGCGAGCAGATCCGCCATCACAACTACCGCTACTACGTGCTCGACGCGCCCGAGATCAGCGACGCCGAGTACGACGCGCTGATGCGCCGGCTGGAGGCGCTGGAGCGCGAGCATCCCGAGGTCGCCACCCCCGATTCGCCCACGCGCCGGGTGGGCGCCGCGCCCGCCGAGAAGTTCGGCGTGGTGCAGCATCGCCGGCCGATGCTGTCATTGTCCAACGCGCTCAGCGCCGAGGAGATGATCGAGTTCGACAAGCGCATCAAGCGCCTGCTGCGCTCGGAGGCGGACATCGAGTACGTCGCCGAGATCAAGCTGGATGGACTGGCCGTGGAACTGGTCTACGAGGACGGGGTGTTCAAGGTGGGCTCCACGCGCGGCGACGGCTACAACGGCGAAGACGTCACGCCCAACCTGCGCACCATCCGCAGCATCCCGCTCAAGCTGCACGCCTCGGGCGGCCATCGCGTACCGCGCCTGCTGGAGGTGCGCGGCGAGGTCATCCTGCCGCGCAAGGCATTTCAGAAACTTAACGAGGAGCGCGCCGCGGCGGGCGAGCCGCTGTTCGCCAATCCGCGCAACGCGGCGGCCGGCTCGTTGCGCCAGCTTGACCCGAAGATTACGGCGCGGCGCCCACTGGACATCTTCTGTCATTCGCCCGGCGTCATCAGCAACGGGCACAAGTACGAAACCCAATGGGAGTTTCTACATGGCATCAAGGCGCTGGGCTTGAAGATCAATCCCGAATCGCGGCTGTGCCGCAGCATCGATGAGGTGCTGGCTTACTGGGAGCGCATCACCGCCAAGCGCGACGAGCTGCCCTATGAGGCCGACGGCGTGGTGGCCAAGGTCAATTCGTTTGCGCTGCAGGAGCAACTGGGCGAGGTGTCGCGCTCGCCGCGATGGGCGATCGCGTACAAGTTCAAGGCGCAGCAAGCTGAAACGCGCGTCAACAAGATCGTCGTGTACGTAGGCCGGATCGGATCGCTGACTCCGGTCGCGCAACTGGAGCCGGTGCAGCTTGCCGGCGTGACCATCTCCAACGCCTCGCTGCACAACCTGGACGAGATTCGCCGCAAGGACGTGCGCGAGGGCGACACGGTGCTGCTCGAACGCGCCGGCGATGTGATCCCCTACGTGGTGCGCGTCACCAAACACGGCCATCCCCGCAAACCGCCCTTCCAGATGCCGCGTCAATGCCCGGTGTGCGGCAGCGCGATCGTGCACGAAGAGGGCGAGGTGGCCTACTTCTGCGTCAACGTCAACTGCCCGGCGCGCATGCGCGAGTCGATCCGCCATTTCGCTTCCAAGAACTGCCTGGACATCGACGGGCTGGGCGACAAGCTGGTTGCGCAACTGGTGGACAAGGGGCTGGTGCGCGAACTGGGCGACATCTACACGCTGCGCGCCGAGCAGTTGGCGCAACTGGAGCGGATGGGCGCCAGGAGCGCGGCCAACGTGATCGACTCCATCAACCGCTCGCGCCGCACCACGCTCGATCGCCTGATCAATGGGTTGGGTATCCGCCACGTTGGCGAACACACCGCCCGCCAGTTGGCGCAGCATTTCGGCAGCATCGACCGATTGCAACACGCCAGCGAGGAGGAATTGCTCGCCGTGCGCGATATCGGGCCCGAGGTCGCCCGCAGCATCCGCGAATACTTCGCTGAAGCGCACAACAGGCGCGCCCTGCAAAAGCTGCTCGAGCATGCCCGCTTCGAATTCCTGCCCATGCCCGAGGCCGGCGGGCGCGGGCCGCTGCGCGACAAGACCGTGGTGCTGACCGGGACGCTCAAGCAATGGACGCGCACCGAAGCGGAGCGCAAGATTCTGGCCGCCGGCGGACGTGTCTCCTCCTCGGTCAGCCGCAAGACCGATTTCGTGGTGGCAGGGGAAGAGGCGGGCTCCAAGCTGCGCCGCGCGCGCGAGCTTGGAGTAAAGGTGATCGACGAGCAGGAGTTGATGCGGATGCTGTCGCAGCAGGGTGCCGAAGGATAGCAGCGAGCCGGGTCCATGATGACGTGTCTGAACTGGCTGCCTTTCCTAGTCTGCTCTCGCCGTGGGAGAGATAAGAGAGAGGACGCCGGTGCGTAGATTTTTCGCAGCGCGCTGAGCTTGACCACGGTGGCCGATAAAGCGCAAGTTCGGATTGTGGTGCGGGGCCGGGTTCAGGGCGTGTTCTTCCGCGCCGCTACGGCGCAGGAGGCGCGCAGCCTGGGGCTGACCGGATGGGTGCGCAATCGGCCCGACGGCGCAGTCGAGATTCGGGCCGAGGGCGCGCGGCGCAATCTTGAGATGTTGGCCGCATGGGCCCATCAGGGGCCGCCGGCGGCGCGGGTCACTGATGTCGAGGTGGAGTGGTCGGAGTATGCGGGCAACTGGCGGGATTTTGCAGTGCGATAGCGGCCGGCACGGGCGGCGCGCGGACCTATTTGATCGTCGCGTGCCATTAGTTATATTTCTATTACGTGACTCGCGTTATTCGCTGCGCTTGTGTTGAAGCTCCCCGGAGCTTCCCATGGAATTCCTTCAGTCAACTGTCAATCGCATTTAGGCGTCCTGTCTAAGAGGAGAGCAAAACCAAATGGCTGTACCACCTGAGACGGCCCAGCAGCTTGCGCAGGAATCCGGCTCATCGGGCAAGCGCAAGCCGGTCGAGACCCGGCCTCAGTTCGTCGTGCGTTTTGCCGGCGACTCCGGCGACGGCATGCAACTGGCCGGTATGCAATTCACCACCGAGTCCGCGCTGGCCGGCAACGATATCGCGACGTTGCCCGACTTTCCCGCGGAGATTCGGGCCCCTGCGGGAACCCTGGCCGGGGTCAGCGGCTTCCAGGTGAATTTCTCCAGTCAGCAGGTTTTCACTCCCGGCGATGAGCCGATGGTGCTGGTGGCGATGAATCCGGCCGCGCTCAAGGTCAACCTGGAGGACCTCAAGCCCAACGGCGTACTGATCATCGACAAGGAAGGATTTACCGAAGCCAACCTCAAGAAGGCCGGCTACACCTCCAATCCGCTGACCGACCATTCGCTGGACAAATACCAGGTGTTCGAGGTCGAGGTCAGCAAGCTGACCACCTCGGCAGTGCGCGAGTTGGGGCTGAACACGCGCGCGGTCAGCCGATGCCGCAACTTCTTCGTGCTGGGGCTGGTCTCGTGGCTGTTCCAACGTCCGACCAAGTCGGTTACCGACTACATCGAAAGCCGCTTCAAAAAGACGCCCGAGTTGATGGAGGCCAACCTGCGGGCCTTCAAGTCGGGCTACAACTACGGCGAGACGGCGGAACTGTTCGCCAGCGCCTACGAAGTCAAGCCCGCGCAGATCGCGCCGGGCTTTTACCGCAACATCACCGGCAACAGCGCGACGGCGCTGGGCTTCGTGGCCGCTGCGGTCAAGAGTGGACGGCCGCTGTTTTTGGGATCGTATCCGATCACTCCGGCCAGCGACGTGCTGCACGAACTGTCGGGCTACAAAAACTTCCCCGTGTACACCTTCCAGGCGGAGGACGAGATCGCGGGCGTGGCCTCGGCAATCGGTGCGGCTTTCGGCGGCGCGATCGGTATCACCACCACCTCCGGCCCCGGGATGAACCTCAAGGCCGAGGCGATCGGACTGGCGGTCAAGGTGGAGCTGCCGCTGGTCATCACCGACATCCAGCGGGCGGGTCCGTCCACCGGGATGCCGACCAAGCCCGAGCAGGCCGACCTGCTGATGGCGATGTACGGGCGGCACGGCGAATCGCCGATTCCGATTATCGCCGCCGCCACCCCGGCCGATTGCTTCGACTGCGCGTTTGAGGCGGTGCGGGTGGCGGTCAAGTACATGACGCCGGTGATTCTGCTCACCGACGGTCATCTGGCCAACGGCGCCGAGCCCTGGCTGGTACCCGATCCCGAGCAGTTGCCGGAAATCAAGGTCGAATTCCGCACCGATCCCAATGGCTTCATGCCCTATCTGCGCGATGAGCAAACCCTGTCGCGTCCGTGGGCGATTCCGGGCACGCCGGGGCTCGAGCATCGCATCGGCGGCCTTTCCAGCGAGCATCTGACCGGCAACGTCAGCTACTCACCGTCCAACAACGAGATGATGGTGCGGCTGCGCGCGCGCAAGATCGCCGGCATCGCGCGTGAAATCCCGCCCACCGAAATCTTCGGCGACGCGCAAGGCGGCGAGCTGCTGCTGGTGGGATGGGGTTCGACCTACGGCACACTGCGCGAGGCGGTGCTCAACCTGCGCGCCAAGGGCAAGAGCGTGTCGCACGTGCATCTGCGCTGGCTCAATCCGCTGCCCGCCGACTTCGGCGACATCCTGCGCCGCTACAAGAAGGTGATGGTGGCGGAGATGAACATGGGACAATTGCTCAAGATGATTCGGGCCGACTACCTCATCGACGCGGTCGGCTGTAACAAGATTCAGGGCCGCCCCTTCAAGGTCAGTGAGGTCGAGTCCCGGATCCTGCGCGCTCTGGAGGGCTGAAGAAATGGCTACCGCGCTTACCCGCAAAGACTTCGTATCCGACCAGGAAGTACGATGGTGTCCGGGATGCGGCGACTATGCGATCCTGGCCCAGGTGCAGAAGGTAATGCCCGAGTTGGGCGTGCCGCGCGAGAACGTGGTGTTCATCTCTGGAATCGGCTGCTCCAGCCGCTTTCCCTACTACATGAACACCTACGGCTTCCACACCATTCATGGCCGCGCCCCGGCGGTCGCCACCGGGCTCAAGCTGACGCGCCCGGAGCTTGACGTGTGGGTGGTGACCGGCGACGGCGACGGGCTGTCGATCGGCGGCAACCATCTGATCCACGCCCTGCGCCGCAACATCGATCTGAAGATCCTGCTGTTCAACAATCGCATCTACGGCCTGACCAAGGGACAGTACTCGCCGACCTCGGAAGTCGGCAAGATTACCAAGTCCACTCCGGCCGGCTCGATCGATTTCCCCTTTAACCCGATCACCGTGGCGCTGGGCGCTCATGCCAGCTTCGTGGCGCGCTCGGTGGACGTCGAGCAGAAACATCTGCAGGACATGCTCAAGCGCGCCCACGATCATCGCGGCGCTTCCTTCCTGGAGATCCTGCAGAACTGCAACATCTTCAACGACGGTGCGTTCAACGACGTCAGCGACAAGGCCATCAAGGCCGAGCATCAACTGGTGCTCGAACACGGCAAACCGCTGGTGTTCGGCAAAAATCGCGACAAGGGCATCCGGATGAACGGGATGCGGCCGGAAGTGGTCAAGCTCGGCAACGGAGTCAGCGAAAAGGACCTGGTGGTGCACGACGAGACCAACCTGTCGTTGGCCTTCATGCTGGGCCATTTCGAGCCGCCGATGCCCACGCCGGTGGGCGTATTCTACGCCAGTTCGCGTCCCACCTACGACGCCGCGGTCAACGCCCAGTTGGCCGACGCGAAAAAGACCCAGGGGCCCGGCGAGTTGCGCTCGCTGCTGCGCCGCGGCGATACCTGGAGCGTCAAGTAAGCGCCGAGGGCGGGTTCGTTCGAAATCTAGAGGACCGGGAGCAATCTCCCGGTCCTCTTTTTGTTTGTTCTGCCGCGCGCGCGGGCGCGACCGCGGCCAAGCCGGTGCGCTTGAGAAATGGCTTGCCGAAGTAGTAGAGGCGTTTGGTTCGCGAATCTATACTTCATCGAGGTCCAGCGCGCTCGGCAGAGAGCCGGAGGCGAATCACAAACCGGGGCCTGTGATTTGCGGCTGCTGCAATGTTGCGTCAGCCCTCAGAACACGCGGGCGACTTTCCAGTGGCCCTCTTCCAGCAATCCGCCGCCCTGGTAGCAGAAGAAGGCGCCGCCGCCGCTCTCGGCCTGGAAATGGCCGTCGAAGATACAGCTTGACCCGTCTTGCGACAGCATCACGCGCAGCCGCGCCAGCGAGCCCGTGACGGAAGAGGACACGACTTGGCCGCTGTCGGCCAGATTGCGGCATACCATAGTGCCGATCGCGCAATGGTACGTGCCCTTCACGTCGGCGCCGTCCTGGAACAAGGTGAAGCTGATGCGTTGAACGGCGCCGCATCGGGTGTGGTCGACCAGCGTCCACGCCCCGCATGAGGTGACCGAGGCGCCTTGCCACGTCCCGGTAACATCGACGGTAGGCTTCTCCCATTGCAATGCCGCTGCGCTGCACCCCTGCACCATCAAGAGTGCAAGCAGCACTGATTTGCCGATCTTGCTGGCCATCTCCGCCCCCCGTCACGCGTTATCGATCGCGGGTTATTGGATGACCGACGTTACTGGGTTGCTACAAGGGTAGTCCTGATTCCGATCCTAGCGCAAACGACAACGGGCGCGGCCCCGATAGAGACCGCGCCTGTTTAATGGCAGCGGGCGAAGCTCAGTCGACGCCCGAACGCAGCACGCGCCCGGGCAGATCGCCGGTGTGGTTGCGATGCTCGTACAGCACGCGGCCGTTGACAATCGTGTATTCGATGCCCTGCGCAGTCATGACCAGGCGCCGGCCGCCGCCGGGCAGGTCGTGGCGCATCTCGGCACGCTTGGCGGAATCGACGGTGTTGAGGTCGAAGATGGCGATGTCGGCGGCCTTGCCCGGCTGCAGCCGCCCGCGCCCCTTCATCCCATAAAAATCAGCCGGCTCCGACGTGATGCGTTTGATCGCGAACTCCAGCGGGATCGCCTGCCGCTCGCGTACCCACTTGCCCAACAGATAGGTGCAATAGCCGGCGTCACATAGCATGTCGACGTGAGCGCCGCCGTCGGACAGCCCGATCATCGTGCGCGAATCCTTGATCAGTTGCTCGATGCCCTCCTCGTGAAACTGCGCCATCGTGTACTGGATGTTGAGGTCGTCCTCCAGCGCCAGATCGAGGAACGTGTCCAAGGGGTCGCGCCCGCGCTCCTCGGCCACCTCGGCGACAGTCTTGCGCTCCAGCCCCTTCATCGCCGGATTGCTCACTTCGAGGATCTCGACGCGATGCCATTTGCCGTTGAACAGATGGGGCTTTTTGAGTTCCTCGCGGAAGGCCTGGCGGAAGGCCGGGGCGGCGTAAATCTGCTTTTGCACCTCGGCGGGCTGGTTGAAAACCCGGTTCCAGGCCTCCATGTCGGCAAAGCTGAATGGATTGCGCAAATCGATCTGCACCACGAACGGACGGCAGGTGATTTGCGGCATCGCACCGCGTTTGAGCAACGGCTCCAGCCGCCGCAGCGTTTCGCCGGCACCTTCGGGACGCTTGGGACTGACCGACATCGCCAGGAACGTCACCGGCCGCCCGCTGTGTGTGAGCAGGAAGTCGAGCAGTTCGTATTCGTCGTCCGCCACACGGCCGGCGCGCCTGGTCAACGCGACTTCGATCGCGCCCTTGCCCAGGTCGCGCAACGCATGGCCGTAAGCGGCCAGTTCGTCGCGGCTGGCCAGGCGGCAGGCGAGCGGATGACCCTGGTAGCCGATATGTTGGGCCAGCACGGTGGTGGTAAATCCCCACGCGCCGGCGCCGACCGCCTCGCGCAGCAGCGCGGCGATTTGGCTGGTCTCCTGCGGGGTGGCCGCGCGTTCCATCGACTCCGCCCCCATCACGAAATGGCGGAACGGAGTCAGCGGCGCCATGAAACCCAGGTTGATCCCGCTGCGGCGGCGGCTGGCGGCGTCCATGAATTCGGGGAAAGTTACCCAATCCCAGGTCACGCCCTTCTTGAGCACGTCAAACGGGATGGCTTCGACATTGACCAAATCCCAGGCGGCGACCTCGCGGACGTCGGGTTTGCACGGCGCGATTCCCACGCCGCAGTTGCCCATCAGCACCGTGGTGACGCCATGCCACGACGAGCAGCTCACCAGTGGATCCCAGCAGATCTGCGCGTCGTAATGGGTGTGATGGTCGATAAAACCGGGCGCGACGATGAGGTCGGAGGCGTCGATGACCCGGGCAGCACCGCCGGCTACCTTGCCGACTTCGGCGATCAGTCCGCCGGCGATCGCGACGTCGGCGCGCCGGCGCGGTGCGCCGGTACCATCGACCACGGTTCCATTTTTGATCAAAAGGTCATAGGCCATGACATTCCCTCGATGTTGGGCGTCCGTGTGGATGAGAGCGGGACACAAGCCGACGCGAGCCCCGGCGTCACAGCGGATTTTTTCACAGTCTGAACGTCCGATACAAGACGCGCGGCCGGTCGGCCGTCGCCCCATAAGTTGGAACAATCCTATAGGGCGGCATTTTGCATGGATCCACGCAGCCCGGCCCAGAACGCAAAGGCCAGCAGCCAGACCAGGGTAAGACCTCCGCCCAGTTCCATGTTCATCGGCCCGCCAGGCTGGGTGAAGCCGAGCGAGCCAAAAATGGTGATGGTCTCGATGGCCTGCTCGGTGAAGGCCGCCGCGCCCAGTATGCCCAGCCACCAGGGCAACCCGGCCTGCCCGCGCAACGCCAGCCACGTCACCGGCGCGATCATCGTGGTGGTCGCCCCGGTCAGGACCGGGCCCCAGAACAGGGCTACATCCAGGACAGTGCGGGCGGTGGCCGGTTCCAGGCGATCGGCGTGCAATGCCAGTCCGCCCCACGTCCAGGTCCACACCGCGCCGGTCGCCAGAAATGTGACCGCCCCGATGTAAAAGACGTCGCGATAGGGCGCAGGCAGCATTCCGCGCAGCCGCGCGATCATCAACGCCAGCATCGGCATGGCGACGGTGGTCGACCATACGGCCCATCGAACGCCGTCGCGATGCTGGCGGAACCAGGTCACGACCTGTTCACCGGTTTCGGCCGCGGCAGGTAACGTCCCCAATGCTGCGAGCGCCAACCCCGTCAGGATCGCGTAACACACCGTTGCTACGATGAGCATCGGCGACCCCCGGCGTAGCTCAGTGCCTTGGACAGTGATTGTTTCAGGCTCCTGCACTTTGGGTCCTCCCCGAGTGCACCGTCTCGAAGGTCAGCGACTTTGGCGAAAAATCGTAATGAGCGAGCTTTAACACAGCTTGGCGCCGGGATCACTTGGGACAAATTGGATTTTTGCCATCTTTTCCCTCGATGGGAGGCGCAATCAAGCGCTAACGCCAACCGGTGAGAATTGCACTGCGAAACCAGGCGTCGATGATCGTGTAAATTCTTCCTACCTGCGCTCGACTAAACTCACCAAATTTAGGGGCTTTTGGTTGGCACGGCATTTGTTTGTTAGAGCCCCAGCCAACGAAGCGGTTGTAGAGCGGTGGCCAAGCTCTTGACGGAGGCCAGCATGGAACTCGTAGAGCGCATCGAGGAACTTATCGAGGGTTACGAGCCGGATATTTTGCTGCCCGAGCAGTACAACGAATTGCGCCGGCGCCGTCATGAACTGCAAGGGGAGCTGAAACTGATGTTCGCGGTGCTCGAAGACGCGATTCATTGCTATCTGCATCACATGAACGCCAAGAGCCGCCAGCGTCGAATCCTGTTTTACGAAGTGCGCGATTGGATGAATTCCACCCGCAGCAAAGGTCTGTTCGCCTACGAGACCCTGTGCGACGCACTGGGCATCGACGCGGGGCGGCTGCGCAAGACCCTGGAGGCGCACCGGCGCCAGATTCAAGGCGGAGCGAGCGTTCCCAGCCGCCAACGTTATTGGCTGACGCGCTCGCGTCCGCGGCTGCGCAGTTTGAGCGTCTAATCACCGCTGCGCCCGGGCCGGGCTGATGACCGCGACCGAATCGGGCGGCAGTTCAACCGTGCCGCTGCGCAGCGCGACCTGCGGGTCGGAGGCCATCAGCAGGCAATGCGAGTGGACCGGTGCGATTGGCAAGCGGCGGGTCTCTTGGCCGAGATTTAGCGCCACCGTGATCGGCACGCGGGTCATCACCAGCCAGCGCGCCTGCTCGTCGTAGGAAACCTCTACGCGTTGGAAGTCTCCGTCGCGCAGTTCGGGGGTCTCGGCGCGCAGCCGCACCAGGTCGCGATACCATTTGAGGAGGCTTTTATGCGGCTCACGGTTGGGCTCCGACCAATCGAGTTTTGAACGGTGGAAAGTCGCCGGGTCCTGCGGGTCGGGAATCTCCGCGGGATTCCAGCCGAAGGCGGCGAATTCCCGCTTGCGGCCTTCGCTAACCGCGCGGGCCAGGTCGGGCTCCTGATGGTCGGTGAAATACTGAAAGGGTGTCGCCGCACCCCATTCCTCGCCCGCAAACAGCATCGGGACAAACGGCGCCGTGATCACCATCGCGGCGCCGATTCGCAGCCGTCCGCCGCTCATCAGTTGCGAACTGCGTTCGCCCCGCGCGCGGTTGCCCACCTGATCGTGATTTTGCAGGCAGCCCACGAAGTTATGGCCCGCAAGACCCGCCGCCGATCTGCCCTGGCGCCGCCCCCTATACACCGAGTATTGACCGTCATACACATAGGCATGGCGCAGCGATTTGGCGAGATGACCCAGCGAACCGAAGTCCGCGTAGTATCCGCTGTTTTCGCCGGTCAGCGCAGAGTGCAGAGCATGATGGAAATCCTCGTTCCATTGCGCGTCCAGCCCCCAGCCGCCGCGGGCGGCCGGCGTCACCAGCCGCGGGTCGTTGCGATCGTCCTCCGCGATCAGCACCAGGCGGCGCCCGCTGTGCGCGGCAAGCTGCGCCGTTTCGGCGGCAAGCTGCTCGACCACGTGCATGGGCGAGGCGTCCATGATGGCATGGATCGCGTCCAATCGCAGCCCGTCGAGGTGGTAATCGCGCATCCAGGCCAGCGCGTTGTCGCATACCAGACGGCGCACCTCGTCGCTGCCGCGCCCGTCGAAATTAACCGCGCTGCCCCAGGGCGTTGCGTAGCGGTCGGTCAGGTAGGGACCAAAGCGCGGCAGGTAGTTTCCCGACGGTCCGAAGTGGTTGTAAACCACGTCCAGCAGCACGGCCAGTCCCTTGCCGTGACAGGCGTTGACCAGCCGCTTGAGACCGGCCGGACCGCCGTAAGCGTGATGCGGCGCGAACAGGTCCACGCCGTCGTAGCCCCATCCGCGAACCCCCGCAAACTGCGCTACCGGCATCAGCTCGATATGGGTGATGCCCAGTTCCGCCAGATGGTCGAGGCGCGCGATGGCGGAGTCGAAAGTGCCCCGTGGCGTAAAGGTGCCGACGTGCAGCTCATAGATGATCGCGTCAGCCAGCGGCGCCGGCGTGAAGTCCCGGTCGGTCCAAGCGAATGCCCCGTGATCGACGAGGCGCGAGGGTCCATGCACCCCGTGCGGCTGCCATGCCGAGCGCGGGTCGGGCAGTGGTGGTTCGCTGCCGTCGATGATATAGGCATAGTCGGCACCGGCTACGATCTCGGCGGCCTCCACGCGCCACCATCCGCGCGCCGACTCTCCGGCCTTGTCCATCGCCAGGCGCCTGCCGCCGATTTGCACCGCAACGCTGCGCGCTTGGGGCGCCCACACACGGAGTACATTCATGACCGGTGTGCGCCTATCTTATGCTGAAAGTCGAGCATCAACGTGACCTATGCCAAACTTGCGGTCTGGCCGGGGCGGCCCTATCCGCTGGGCGCCACCTGGGACGGTGAGGGGGTCAACTTCGCGCTCTTCTCCGAGCATGCCGAGCGCGTCGAGCTGTGCCTGTTCGATCCCAAGGGCCGGCGCGAAATCGAGCGCGTGCTGATGCGATGGCAAACCGACCTGATCTGGCATTGCTACCTGCCCGAAGCACGGCCCGGCTGGCTCTATGGTTACAGGGTATACGGTCCGTACGACGCCAAGAAGGGATTGCGCTTCAACCACCATAAACTGCTGCTCGACCCCTATGCGCGTCATATCGTGGGGACGGTGCGATGGTGCGACGCGCTGTTCGGCTACCGGGTGGGCGGCCCGCGCGAGGACCTCGCGATGGACCGGCGCGACAG
This sequence comes from Pseudomonadota bacterium, assembly GCA_021325025.1. Classification (GTDB taxonomy): domain Bacteria; phylum Desulfobacterota; class Binatia; order Binatales; family Binataceae; genus JAJPJA01. The sequence continues at coordinate 355,250 of JAJPHZ010000035.1, forward strand.
TGCCGCGGCGATGCCGAAGTGCCGCGTGATCGACAGCGCGTTCTCGTGGGCCGGAGATCGCCCGCCGCGCACGGCCTGGCACGACACGGTGATTTACGAGGTGCACGTAAAGGGCTTCACGCAGCGCAATCACGATATCGCGCCCAATCTGCGCGGCAGCTATGCCGGACTGGCCACCGACCCCGCCATCGAGCATCTCAAGCGCCTGGGCGTAACCGCGGTCGAGTTGATGCCGGTGCATGCGTTCGTCGACGATCGCCACCTCATCGAGCGCGGCCTGCGCAACTACTGGGGCTACAACTCGATCGGCTTTTTCGCGCCTGACATGCGCTACAGTGCAAGCGGCTCGGTCAGCGAGTTCAAGTCGATGGTCAAACGGCTGCACTCCGAGGGTATCGAGGTAATCCTGGACGTGGTTTACAACCACACCGCGGAGGGCAATCACCTGGGGCCGACGCTCAGTCTGCGCGGGATCGACAACCGCTCCTATTACCGGCTGGCGCCCGAAGATCAGCGCTACTACATGGACTTCACCGGATGCGGCAATACGCTGAACCTGATACATCCGCGCGTGCTGCAGTTGCTCATGGACAGCCTGCGCTACTGGGTGCAGGAAATGCATGTCGACGGCTTCCGGTTCGACCTGGCCTCGGCGCTGGCGCGCGAACTGTACGAAGTCAATCAGCTCAGCGCGTTTTTCGACGTCATTCACCAGGACCCGGTAATCTCGCAGGTCAAACTGATCGCCGAGCCGTGGGATTTGGGCGCTGGCGGCTACCAGGTCGGCAACTTCCCGATCGGATGGGCGGAATGGAACGGCAAGTACCGCGACGCGGTGCGCTCGTACTGGAAGGGCGAGGGCGGATTGATTGGCGAACTGGCCTACCGGCTCACCGGGTCGAGCGACCTCTATGGCCACAACGGACGCCGCCCCTACGCGAGCATCAATTTCGTGACCTGCCATGACGGTTTTACGCTGCACGACCTGGTCAGCTACAACGGCAAGCACAACGAGGCCAACCTGGAGGACAATCGCGACGGGACCGACGACAACCGCAGTTGGAACTGCGGCGCCGAGGGCCCGACCGGCGATGCGCAGGTGACGGCGCTGCGCGCCCAACAAAAACGCAATTTTCTTGCCACTTTGTTACTATCCCAGGGCGTTCCGATGCTGCGGGCGGGCGACGAGCTGGGTCATACGCAGGACGGCAACAACAACGCCTATTGCCAGGACAACGAATTGAGCTGGCTTGACTGGCAGCTCAGCCCGCAGAACCGGCGCTTCGTTGACTTCGTCAGCCACCTGATTGCGCTTCGCAGGCAGCACCGGCTGTTGCGCCGGCGCCATTTCTTCCAAGGGCGCAGGATCAGGGGGCTCAAGGATATCATCTGGCTGACCCCCGACGGCCACGAGATGACCGACGAGGAGTGGAACCAGTCCTTTGCGCGATGCCTGGGCGTGTTCCTGGCCGGCGACGGAATCGAGGAGTACGATGAGCGCGGCCGCATCATCACCGACGGCGACTGCATCATCATGCTCAACAGCCATCACGAATCGATCCCGTTCCTGATCCCGCAGGTCGGACAGCCCCACGGCTGGCGGGTGCTCCTCGACACCAGCGTCGAGGCGCCCGATAGCGGCGGCGGCCATCTGCACGCGGGCCATGTCTTCGAGCTGAAGGGGCGCTCGCTGGTCCTGCTTTATCGCGAACAAACGCGCAGCGCCGAGCACCCAATTCAAACGTCTGCAGACGCCCCGGACTGCAGCAACCACTCCCCTGGCGGGTAATAGCCAGAACCCGAAATTTCGTTTATTTTCGTATCGGAATGGACGGGCAATGCCCGTTCGCTAATCCGCCAGTGGGGTTTCGGGCTATGAATGAAGCAGGGCATCGGTTTGTTTCCTCCGACGGCCACGTAATCGAGCCGTCCAATCTGTGGGTCGAACGGCTGGACAAGCGCTTTCGCGATCGTGCTCCGCACGTCGAGCATCGCGACAGGTACGACGTCTTCTGCGTGGACGGACTCAGCCCCTTTGCGGGCGCCGATTTGGGCGGCGCGATGGCGACCTTAAAGCTCGAGGGCCGGCCGATCGAGGATCGCAGCCGCAACCGCAAAGCCGACGTGCGCCCGGGCGCCTACGATCCGGCCGCGCGCCTTAAGGATCAGGACCTCGACAACATCGCCGCGGAAGTCATCTATCCGGGCGACGCGTTGTTCCTGTTCGCCGCTCCCGACGTCGAGTACAAGCACGCCTGCATCAGGGCGTACAACGACTGGCTGGCCGACTTCTGTTCGGCCGCGCCCGGCCGTTTGCTGGGCGCGGCGATGCTGCCGCTGGGCGGCCCAATCGAAGCAGCGGTCGATGAGGTGCGGCGGGTACGCAAGAAGGGCCTGCGCACGGTGTGTATGCCCAGCGGCCATCCCAAAATTCCCTTCGGCGACCCCTACTACCATCCGCTGTTCTCCGAATTGCAGGAAACCGGCACCCCGCTTTCTATTCATAACGCCGCCAACGAGCAGCAATTCCTCAACGTCCCGACCGCGGCCGGCGGCGCCACGATCACGTTTTTGGAAAACAAGTACGTCGATCACTTCCGCACCCTGACCAGCCTCATCATGTCGGGCGTGCCGCAGGCGTTTCCGCGCCTGAACGTCGTGCTGGTCGAGGGCGGCATCGGATGGGTCGCGGCGATTTTGCATACCATGGACCATTGGTGGGAAGACCACCATCTGTGGCTGCGGCCCAAACTGGATGAAAGGCCCAGCTTTTACTGCCATCGCCAGTTCTATTTCACCTTCGAAGAAGACCGCGCCGGGTTGCTGACCCGCGAGTTGCTCAACGTCGATCATCTGATGTGGGGCTCAGATTACCCGCACACTGAAGGCACCTTCCCGCGCTCGCGCCAGCAGGTTGCCGAGGACTTCGCGGGTTTGGAACCCGAACTGGTCGGCAAGCTGGTCAGGGAAAACTGCCGGCGGCTGTACGAACTCAACTAGCGCACCGCCGCGAAGCGCACGCTGGTGCGCCGCCCGAAATCGGCCCGCATGAGGTTTGCCCATGGCAATCGATCTGAGCGAAATCGCCCACCCCAAAACCACGGCGCTGATGCTGATGGAGATTCAGCAGGCGGTCATCGGCAAAGCCACGCCCCCGCTGTTTACGGCGCTGCGCGACTCGGCCGAGAAGATCGGCCTGGTGCCAAACGCCGCACGGTTGTTGGGCGCGGCGCGAAGCGCCGGGGTCAAGGTGTTCCATTGTCCCGCCTATCATCGGCCGGGGCAGGAGGGATTCGTCACCAACTGCCGCCTGGCCCAGGCGGTCAAGCGCGCCGACATGCCGATGGGATTGGGATCCGAGGGCGCCGACTTCCTGCCCGAAGTGAAGCCCCAGGGCGACGAATTCGTCATGTGGCGTTTCCATTCGCCCACCCTGTTTCACGATTCCAGCCTCGACAGCGTCTGCCGCAACCTGGGCATCGCGACCGTGGTGCTGACCGGGTTGTCGCTCAACCTGGGAATCATCGGATCCACGATCGAGGCGATGAACCGCAACTACCGCGTGGTCATCCCCACCGACTGCGTGGCGGGCTATCCGGCCGAGTACGGCGACATGGTGCTCAAGAACACGCTGCACGGGCTCGCCTATCTGACCACCGCCAGGGAACTGGCCGAAGCCTGGGGCGTGCGCCAGTAACGCGCAATCCGAAGCATCGGGCGCTCAATGCGCGTGAGGCATCGCGCCCGGTGGTATCGCGTCGACGCCTTGCGCCGGCGACACCAAGATGGCGGCCAGCGTACCGGCGACCGTGCAGATCGCGCCCAGTTCGAATGCCGCCGAATAGCTGGCGGTGACGTCGAAGATGCGGCCGACCAGCCACGTGCCGCCGCTCAATCCGACGGTCGCCGCCAGTCCGATCAGCCCTGAAATCGAGCCGAAACGCCGCCAGCCAAGCGTCTCGACCGTCACCACCGGCACCACGGAACTGGTCACGCCGGCGGTCATCCCGAAGAAGATCACAAACACCACCAGGTAGGGCAACCAGCCTTGCCGATGGCCGGCGCCGAGCAGTAACAGCAGCGCCGCGGCCATCGCGACTAGCGCAAAGGGCAGAACCCTGCGGCCGGTGAAGCGGTCCACGATGATTCCCAGCAGCGGATTACCGGGCACGCCGACGGCCGTAATCGCGCCTTGCAGCAGCGCGGCGTGGGCGGGCGAGTAGCCCACGTGAATCAGGTAGGGCACCGTGTGATAAAAGCATGCGGCCAGCCCGACGCTGGAAGTAAGCTGCACGAAGCCGAGCAGCCAGAACGGCGCCGTGCGCAAGGCCGGACCCAGCTCCAGGCCCGGCAGGTTTGCGACCTCCTCGGCCACAGTGGATTTAAACGTGCCGGCGGGTCGGGTTCGAATCACCAACACGATCATCGGCAGCACGATGAGAATGATCGGCACGGCCAACACGAAGAAGGCGGTGCCGATGTTGTAATGGCGAATCAGATAATCGGTGAGAGGCGGCAGGATTATTCCGCCGGTCCCCGAGCCCGACAGCGTGGCGCCGATCGCCAGCCCGCGATTGTCGGCGAACCAGTTGGCCGCCACCACCGCGCTGGGCACCACGGTGGAGGCCGCGCCGCCCGCGCCCATCAGCATCCATGCCCCCAGCATCCCCCAGAACGAGTCGGTGCGGCTGGCCCACAACAGCCCGAGCGCGACCATCGCGGCGCCCACGCCCATCACGACGCGCGCCTGAATCCGATCCAACAGCCATCCGGCGACCGGCGCGGCGCCGCCCAGCAGCAGGACGAAGATGGTGGGCAGCAGCGAAGTCCGCGCGTGGCTCCATCCGTAATGCCTGGCCAGCGGGGTGAAGAAGATCGGCACGGTCATCGCGGTGCTGCCAATCAGGAACATCATGACGACGAACAGCGTCGCCAGCACCAGCCATCGCCGCCACTGATTGTCGGGCGCGGCGTCCCCTTCTGTTCTGACAACGGCTGCGGATTCCCCGGTCATGATTGAATCCCCCAATGGGACACTCGCGTCCAGCCCCGCTATAGTACCGGCGCCTGGATTGGGCAAGTCGCTGGCGCCGGCTGGTTTTCCTGGCTGCGCAGGTTTTGTTACGATTGCCCGCGCCGGCGAGCGGCGATTGGGAGCAGGTACCATGAAACTTGACACGGGACTCCACTGGAACGACATGCATGAAGTGGCGGTTACGGCCAAAGCCGCGGAGCAAACCGGCTTCGATGCGCTGTGGAGCGCCGAGTCCGGCACCGACGCGCTGATGCCGCTGGCGATTGCCGCGGTCAACACCGAGCGCATCAAACTCGGCACGGCGGTGGTGCTGGCGTTTCCGCGTTCGCCGATGGTGCTGGCCTACATGGCGTGGGACCTGGCGCGCGCCTCACGCGGCAGGTTCATCCTGGGGCTGGGCACGCAGGTCAAGGGGCATATCGAGCGGCGCTTCAGCACGCCGTGGCTGCCGCCGGTGGCGCGCATGCGCGAGTACATCGAATCGCTGCGCGCGATTTTCAAATGCTGGTCGGAAGGCGGTAAAAAACTCTCCTATCAGGGCAAGTATTACAACTTTACCCTGATGACGCCGGCCTTCACCCCGCCCCCGCACGAATACGGCAACATCCCCATCTACACTTCGGGCCTTAACAAGTACATGTGCCAACTCGCCGGCGAGTTGTGCGACGGCTTCCACGTCCATCCGTTTCATACCGCGAAGTTTCTACGCGAGTCGGTGATGCCCAACGTCGAGGCAGGACTGAAGAAAGCCGGCCGCCAGCGCAAGGACATCTCGATTGCGACCGGCGCCTTCGTCGTTGTCGGACGCAATGACGAAGAGCTGCATAACGCGCGCGAAGCGGTGCGCCGCCAGATCGCCTTCTACGGTTCGACCCGCACCTACAAGCCGGTGTTCGACGCCCACGGATGGGGCGACGTGACGATGCGGCTTAACGAAAAGACCGCCAAAGGCGACTGGAAGGGGATGCCCGCGGAAATCACCGAAGAAATGCTCGATACCTTCGCGATCAGCGGCACGTTCGACAATATCGCGGCCAAGGTGAAAGCCAACTACGAGGGCTTGCTCGACCGCGTGTACTTCTACTTTCCGTACAAGCCCGGGCGCGACGATGCGCAATGGCGCCAGCTTGCCCGCACCTTCAACGGCTAAGTGCGCAAACCGGCCGCACCGCGCCGCTGCCTTGCAACCGACCGCTTCGGCATTCCATGCTGGACCACCGACGGCCGCGAGCATCAGCCGGCCGCAGTCAGAAAGGAGAACCATGAAACCGACGGGAAGGACTATCGCTGCACTCGCGCTGGGCGGCCTCATCGCGGCCGCGGCGGCGCCGCTGCTCGCCCAGGACACCGGCTCGGCCGCCACTGAAAAAACCTTTACGCTGGTCGCCGAGCAGATCAACAAGACCAAGTTCTGGTTTCCCTCCAACATTATGGTCAACCAGGGCGACAAGGTGAAGCTGGTGCTCAAGAACGACATCGAGGGCGCCGACAACACTCACGGCTTTACGATCCCGGCCTACGGAATCACCGAGGTTGTCACGCGCGGTGTGCCCAAGACGGTGACGTTTACCGCGGACAAGGCCGGCATCTTCCCCTACAGTTGCCAGCTCCATCCCGCCCACGTCGGCGGCGAATTGCTGGTGATTCCCAAGGGCCAGTAGGCGGCGAAAGTCAATGGCCGGGCCTGATTCAAAGGCGCACACTTTTGTCATTCCGTCCCGCCGAGCGTGAGGACCGTGCCGGAGTGACACAAAGAGACTCGCACTATGGTTCAGAGGAGTTAGCCCATGTCTCTGGCTGAGAAATGGGGAATCCGACCGCTGTCGAATTGGGGCCGCTGGGGCAAGGACGATCAACTCGGCACCGCCAACTTTATCACGCCCGAAGTCGTGGCCCGCGCCTCCAGGGAAGTCCAGCGCGGTAAAATCATCACCTGCGCCGTGCCGATCGATCGCAACGGGCCGCTGTTCCCCGGACGCCAGCCCTGCGTGCGCATGATGTCGCTGATGAACGTGCCGGGGCGCGAGGTCGGGCTGAAGACCGACTCGGTGCTCAGCGACGACGTCATCATCATGCCGCTGCAGGGCTCGACGCAATGGGACGGCCTGTCGCACGTCGGCTACGGCGGCTGTTATTACAACGGCGTGCCCTACACCGCCATCACCACCGAGCGGGGCGCGACCAAGAACTCGATCTTCAGGCTGGGCGAAAGCCTGACCACGCGCGGCGTGCTGCTCGACATGGTGCGCTACAAGGGCGCCGAGGACAAAGGGCATCTGGAAGCCGAGTATCCGATTACGGTCGAGGACATCGAAGGATGCCTGGCGATGGAAAAGGTGGAAGTGCGCAGCGGCGACGCGTTGCTGCTGCGCACCGGCTGGGTTCCGCATTGGTACAAGCATCCCGGCGAGCGGCGCGGCTATTTCAACCATCAGCCGGGCCTGCACCTAAAGACCATCGAATGGATCTACGACAAGGAAATCGCCTGTGTGGCGGCAGACAACGTCAACGTCGAGTGCGTGCCGTCGGGCTATGAGGAGGAAAACGTCTTCCATGCCATTGCGATCCGCGACGTCGGCCTGACCCTCGGCGAGATTTTCGATTTCGAGGCGCTGGCCGCCGACTGCAGGCAGGACGGGCGCTATACCTGCTTCTTCGTGGCGCCGCCCCTGCGCTTTCGCGGCGCGGTCGGCAGCCCGCTCAACCCGCTGGCGATCAAGTAGGACGCGTGGCGTACAACTCCAGCGTCTCGGCAAAGCGCAGCGCGTCGGGCAGGTCCGTCAGACGCAATCCGCGCCGGCGCAGATAGGCTTTCAGCACCCGGCCGATGAGGCCGCCGGGACGCAGGCGCCGCTTGCCGCGCCGCAGCGGACGCAGCATCGCCGCCATCCAGGCCGGCATCGGCACCTCCTGGCCGGCGAAGCATGGCGTAATTTGGACCGCCTGGAGTCCCGCCATGCGCACGCATGCGCACAGCGTGGCCGAGTCGAAGTAGCAGACGTGGGCAGGCGGTGAGAAATGGATGAACTCCTGCGGGCTTCGCATTGCACTGTCGCAGCCGAAATTGGGCGTGCTCAGGGCAATCAGTCCCCCGGGTGCCGTCAGTTCGCGCACCTGTTTGATGAAGCCAATCGGATCGGCGGTGTGCTCGATCACCTCGAAGGCCACCACGCAGTCAAACGGCGGCGCATCGCGGGGCAGCTCCTCGATCGACGGGTAGACAGAGCATGCTAGATTCTGACGGCATCGCTCGCGCATCAGGTCGGACATTTCCACCCCGCTTACATCGAAACCGCCGCGGCGCGCCAGCTTGAGGAACCTGCCATCGGCGCATCCGATCTCAAGCATCCGCACCCCCTTGCACAGCGCCCGGATGCGGGGCAGGCGTGCCTCGTAGTAGCGCCGCACGCCGCGCCAGTAGTCGTCGTAGCCGCTGAGGTAGTGGATTTCGCCGCCCTCCTGCCAGTAGCTGTCACGCTTGTACAGCGCCGCCAGGTCGTAGCCCTCGGGCACCACCGCGAACATAAAGCCGCACGCGGCGCACTTGAGGATCGGGAAGCGGTCGCGAATCATGAAGGACGCCGCCGGACCGCCGCACAGCTTGCACGCCGTCATGGACGTCGGCCCCCGATGCTGTGACAGGGCCACGGCCGGCGAAGCACGCCGGGCATTGCTGCGGCGTTTGCCGATCGTTTTACCGTATCCATTCCAGCAGTCAGCTTACTTGAGCGGACCCGATGCGAAAACATCGCCGATTCGCTAGGCTTTATGCTCGATGCATTCGCGTGTCGTATATCTGCGCTCCCCGCAGTGGGGCGGTCTGGCTGTACGCCCCGATGCAATGATCGCCGGAGCCGATTTTCGCGAGGTGAAGAATATCGCGCGAATCCGGGCCGGCTTTCTGACATCGGCCCACGGCAACCTTTTTATCAAGCGCTTCACGCCCGGGTCGTGGATCGAAGGGATACTTGAGCGCCTTCGCGGCTCGCGCGCCGCCCGCTCGGTGCGCGCGGCGCAGATGCTGGAGCGGGGCGGTTTCCTGGTCCCGGCCCCGCTGGCCGCTTGCGAGCAAATTTCCGCCGGCGCCATCAGGACAAGCTGGCTGTTCAGCGAAGCGTTGGAAGCGGCTCACGTCTTCAGCCGCTTTATCGAGCGTGGGCACGCGCCGGCCGAGCAGGAGCGCCGGTTGCGGCGCGACGCGCTCGAAGCGGTGGCGCGATGCGTCCGGCGGCTGCATGACGCGGGGTTGTTCAGCTCGGATTTGCAGGAAACCAACTTGATGCTTGAGCAGGTGGAGGGCGTGCTGCGCATCCATTTCGTGGACCTCGATGGCTTCCGCCGTCTGGCGCGCGTGTCGTGGAAGCGCCGTCGGCGCAACCTGGTGCAACTGGACCGCAGCGTGGGCCGCTTCATGAGCCGTTGCGAGCGGCTGCGCTTCCTGTATACCTACCTCGGTCCGGGATGGGAGCGGCGCCAAGTCAGCAAGCTGGTGGCAAGGCTGATGCGAGAGCGCGCGCGCAAGGAGCGCGAATTCGCGCGCCGGCGTGCAAAACGCCCGGGTCGCGTCGACTCTCTTTCCGCGCGAGCCCACGGCGGCGAACGCATCGCCCCCGAACTGTCGCAACCTTGGTAAGCAAGGCCCCGATGGCGATCTCCATCCGCAGGCGCGAATACGACCATCACACCGAGCAGGTTCATGCCGCCGGCGGCGAGCGCGTGCGCGACCTGATGCTGGGGCTCAATGACGGCCTGGTCGCCTCGCTGGCGGTTACCTCGGGCGTCAGCGGCGCCTTTACCGCGCGCAAGGTAGTGATCATGGCGGGGCTGGCGGAGATGCTGGGCGGAGCGGTGTCGATGGGCCTGGCGGCGTTCATCTCAGCGCGCTCGCAGATCGAGTTCTATCATAGCGAGATCGAACGCGAGCATCAGGAGATGCGCAAATGGCCCGAGCGCGAGCGCGACGAGATCCGCTCCATTTACCGCGCCAAGGGCTTCAGCGGAAAGCTGCTGGATGAAATCGTTGCCCACATCACCTCCGATCCCAAGCGCTGGAGCGACGTGATGATGCGCGAGGAGCTCGGCTTCAGCGGCGAATTCGACTCGCCCCTGCGCTCGGGCACCACGGTGGGGCTTTCCTATCTGTGTGGCGCGGCCATCCCGGTGCTGCCCTACATTTTTGTCGAACCTTCACATGGAGTAGTGTTTTCCGTCCTGGCGACGTTGGTCGCGCTGTTCGTGGTCGGCGCCGCCAAGACCGTCATTACCACCCGTTCATGGTGGCGCAGCGGACTGGAAAGCGCGTTGACGGGCGCGGCGGCTGCCGCGGCGACTTTCGCCGCGGGGTCGTTGTTTTCGCGCCTGTAGGAGCACCGATGGCAGAAGCAGCGCAACCGACAGCGGCGGACAACGGACTGGCCCAGCGCATCCGCGTCCGTATTGAGCAAATCTATTCGACCAAATCAGTCCAGGGCGAGGACGGTACGACCTACAATATCATGCCGGCTGCCCTGCCGCTCGAGCGCGGGCGCTTTCTGCTCGACGTGTGCCGCAAGTACCGGCCGCTCGCCACGCTGGAGGTGGGAATGGCGTGGGGCGTTTCCACGCTGCATATCCTGCAGGCGCTGATGGAAAACGGCGTTGCCCAGCCCCGTCATGTGCTGATGGATCCCTTTCAAGGGAGCTCGTTTCACAACGCCGCCCTGCGCACACTAGCCGAACTTGGCCTTGAGGACTGCGTCGAATTCCACGCGCAGCCGTCGAGCCTGGTGCTGCCCAGGATGGTTGGGGAGGGACGCCAGTTTGACCTTGCCTTTATCGACGGCGATCATCGCTTCGACGCCGTCTTCGTCGACTTCTTTTACATCGACCAACTGCTCAAGCCCGGCGGCGTTGCGATCTTCGATGACACGAGCTGGGACGGCGTCTATCTGGCGTGCCGGTTCGCGCAAACCAATTACGGCTACGAAACGATTGCGGATCTGGCGGCGTCGGGCGGATCCGGATCGGCGCCCGGACGGCCGTTGATGCGAGCCTGCCGAAAGCCCCTCACGCCCGTGGAGCGCGAGCAGACGCACTTTGTGCCCTTTTTCGAGGACTTCGTCTCCAATCGGTTCGGCAAGCGGCTGACCGCTTCAACCTTGCGTTATCAGGGCCTGATCGCCTTGCGCGAGGGGCGGCGCGCCGAGGCGCGGCGCTGCTTCCGTGAAGCGCTGGGTGTTGACCCGCTGCATGTGAAAACCTACTTCCGGTTGATCCGAACCTACCTGCCGGCGGCGCTGATTCGCGCCACTACCGGCCGCACCGGGTCGGCGGGTTGAAGTTCACCGGCGCGGCGCGCCTGGTTGCGGCTCTTCGCGGTCCTGTGGATGCTTGACGGCGGCCTCGACGACGCGGTTGGAAACGTCGGTTTCGATGACGTAGCGGTCGCCGTGGGCGGTCTCGAAAACCAGCAGCTTGCCGCCCGTCTCGCGCAGCGGGATGGCCTCGATCGGTTTGCCGAACTGCGCCACGACCTGAGCCAGGGTCCGTCCGACCAGCGGCATAACAATCGCCACGTCATTGCCGCCCGGTTGCGCCGAAACGACAGCACTCATAAGCGCCACGCACAGCGCCCCGCTAACTGTCATGACCGCCCTGATCATGGTGGCCTTTGCCGGCTCCCGGTCCCGCGTTGGGCGCGCGCAAGCTCAGACTTCGACGAGCACCGAATCGCCCTCGACCTTGACCGCGTAGCAGGCCACACGTTTGGTCTCGTCTTCCATGTAGCAGCCGGTGGTCACGTCGTAAAACCATCCGTGCCAGGGGCAGGTCACGACGGTGCCGTCCAGGTCGCCCTCGCCCAGCGGTCCGCCGCGATGCAGGCAGGTGTTGTTGATCGCGTAGAATTTGCCGCCCACGTTGAACAGGGCGATGGTGGTCTCGCCAACCTTGATTGGTTTGCCGGTGCCCTCAGCAATCTCGCCGACGCTTGCGACCTTGACAAAGTTGCCCACGGTAACTCACCTCTCTGGCTGCGACCGATTGTAGTGGCAGTCCGCCGCGGCCTGCAACCGCGTAGCGCTCAGGTCGTGTATTCCGCGTTGATCCTGACGTAGTCGTAGCTGAGGTCGCAGGTCATCATGCTGAAGCGGGCCGAGCCCTGCTTGAGGTCCAATCGCACGCTGAACTCACGCTGACGCATCGCCTGCGCCGCCTGCGACAGCGCCTCGGTCAGGATCATACCGCGGGCGGCGATCCTGACCTTGTCCACCCACAGCTCGAGCCGCTCGGGATCAAAACGCACGCCGCACGCGCCCGCCGCCGCGGTGATCCGGCCGACATTGGGGTCGTTGCCGAAAAATGCGGTCTTGACCAGCGGCGAGTTGGCGATCTGACGCGCCACCCGCGCGGCGTCGGAGGGCGAGCGCGCGCCCCGCACCTCGACGGTGACGAACTTGCTGGCACCTTCGCCGTCGTAGACCAACTGGCGCGCAAGGCTGTGCGCAACCGCACCAACCGCGTCCCCGAAAGCGGCGAGCTCGCGCGCATCGGGGCTGCGGTTGGCAGCGGCGCCGCTGGCCAGCAGCAGCAGGGTGTCGTTGGTCGACATGTCGCCGTCAACCGTAATCGCGTTGAAGCTGCGTGCCGCCGCATCCCTGAGCGCGCGCCGCAGCGCGGCGGCCGGAATCGCGGCGTCGGTCACGATAAAGGCGAGCATCGTCGCCATGTTGGGCGCGATCATTCCCGCGCCTTTGGCGGCTCCGGCGATAGCAACCGGCGCGCCGCCGATGCGTATCGTGGTCGAGGCGAGCTTGGGGATAGTGTCAGTGGTCATGATCGCCATCGCGAAGTCGGCCATCGCTTGCGGCGAGAGCGCCGCACAGGCTTCGCGCACACCGGCGCGGTATTTTTCGAGATCGTAAAGATGGCCGATCACGCCGGTGGAGCACGGCACGACCGCCTCCTCCTCGCAGCCCAGTTCCGCTGCCACGGCGGCACACGAATACTGCGCAAGTTTCATTCCCGCCTTGCCGGTGAAGCAGTTGGCCGAACCCGAATTGGCCGCCACGGCACGCAGGCGTCCGGCGCGCAGGCGCTGACGGGCAAGCGTTACCGGCGCGGCCTTGACCTGGTTGGTAGTGAAAATGCCGGCCGCCGCCGCAGGCGTATCGGCCACGATCAGGCCCAAATCCTTGCGCGCCGGTTCCCTCTTGAGACCGGCCGCAACTCCCGCAAATCGAAAGCCCGCCACCGCGCGGGGCTCCGCCCTGACTTCCATCGGCGCACCTCCGTCGCGCTATCTAAACCAGAGGCGGCAAAGCCGAGCAAGCTTGCGCGAAGCTTCGACAAGGCGGACCGTGAGCATGTGTCGGGCCAACCCATCTTTGTGGTCATTCAGTGCGGTTCCATGGTAAGGGTATGCGAATGCATTTCGAACATTGATACCAAGACTTAGAGGACGCCCATGCTGAGCCTGCAGGAAATTTCGGATCGGCTTGAGATCCAACAGCTTATGATTGACTACAGCAGCGCGATCGATCAGCGCGACTACGATCGGCTCGACGATGTATTCACGCCCGACGCGTATATTGACTATCGCGCGATGGGCGGAATCGACGGCCGTTACCCGGAAGTGAAGGCGTGGCTGAGGCCGGCGTTAAGTGTATTTCCGCATTACTACCACATGGTCGGCAACATGGCGATCAAGCTAAATGGCGACACCGCTTCGGCACGCACTATCTGCTTCAATCCGATGGAAGTAAGGCTGGCCGACGGCACCACGCAGGTGATGTTCCTGGGACTTTGGTACGTGGACAAATTCGTGCGCACGCCCAAAGGATGGCGCATCAGCGAACGCGTCGAGCAGAGTTGTTACGCCCACAACGTCCCGGCCGGCATCCGAGTCACCGACAGGTAGCTCGATGGTCCTTGCCTGTTCCCTAATCCTGAAGCTCGGGCGCAAATCGCCGCTGTGGGGGCGTTTTGAAAACCCGGACCTCACCGGTTGTCCAACGTGCCATCCACGCAAACCGCTGCGCGGCATGTCCGCTGGTCCGGCGCGGCGGGGATGTCAGTGCGCCAGCGGGCCGCGCAGCAGCCGGCCGGGCTCAGCGCCGGTGTGCTCGTTGTTGCGCAGCAGGACTTCGCCGTTGACGATACTCGCCAGCAGGCCGTCGGCTTTTTGCTTGAGCCGCCGCGCGCCCGCGGGCAGGTCGTAGACCAGTTCCGGCATTTGCGGACCGATCCGGTCGGGGTCGAACACGATCACGTCGGCGGCGTAGCCTTCGCGGATCAAGCCGCGTCCCTCAAGGCCCCAGCATTGCGCGGGCACCGACGTCATCCGCCGCACCGCCTCCTCCAGCGTCAGCGCCCGCTTCTCGCGTACCCAGTAGCTCAGCAGATGCGTCTGCAGCGAGGAATCCATGATTTGCGAGACGTGGGCGCCGGAATCGGAGAAGGTGGGAATCGTGCGGGGATGCCTGATCATGGCGAGCACCTCGTCCTGATCCTCGTTGGCGATGGTTTGCAGGAAGAACTGCTTGAGACCGCGCGCCAGCGCCAGGTCGATGATCACCTCCACCGGATCCCGGCTGGATTGCTCGGCAAGTTCGGCGACCGACCGATAGGGCGGCAGCGGTTTGTCGAGCGGATAGATGCGCTTGAAGTTGGCGTCGCGAACTTCCGCGCCGACGCCGGCATTGGGGTCCGGACGATGCGCCCGTGCCGCTTCGATCAGCCGCGCACGCAGTTCAGGATTGCGCAGCGCGGCTTCCTGCTCGGCCAGCGGCAGCTTGCGGATTTCGTTCCATACCGGCAGCCGGTCGAAGGGTGTGACGGTCTGAAAGGAAAACAACACGTTGAGCGAGCGCGTATGCGTCTGAGCGAACATGCGTCCGCCCGCGGCAACCGTCTCATCGATCGTGCCGAGCAGCGTCTTCCAATAATTGGGGGCCAACCCCTTGGCGGAGAACACGCCCAGCGTGATCGGCACGCAGGTATCCAGCGCGAGAGTTTTGAGGCGGCTCATGTAGTCGGGCACGCGCGACGGGTCGCGCATGTCTTCGCTGGCCAGCTCAAAGACGCCCGCGCCCAGCTCGCCCATGACGCCCACCAACTGGCGGACCTCCTCCCAACTGGCCAGGCGGCTGGCGACCGGCAAACCCTGCGGCGTCTGATGGGAAAAGCTGCGCGACGTCGTGAATCCGATTGCGCCGGCACGGATCGCCTTGCGCACCTCACGCTTCATCGCCGCCAAGTTCTCGGCGCTCGATGGCTGGCTGAATGCGTGCTCGCCCATCACGTAGGTGCGCAGCGCCGAATGGCCGATGTAGGCCGCGTAGTTGATGCCCTTGGGCAGGCGGTCGACCGCGTCGAGGTATTGCGGGAAGTCCTCCCACGACCAGCGGATTCCGGCCTCCATCGCCTGCGGTGAGATGTCCTCGGCGCGCTCCAGGTTGCGTATCACCAGATGCTTTTCGCTCTCGCGGCAAGGCGCCAGGGTGAATCCGCAATTGCCCATCACCACCGAAGTCACACCGTGCCAGCATGAGCAGGTCCCCAGCGCATCCCAGAACACCTGCGCGTCCATGTGCGTGTGTCCGTCGATAAAGCCGGGCGAGACGACCGCGCCCTGCGCGTCGATCGCTTCACGGGCGGGTCCCGCGACCTTGCCCACCGCCACGATTTTGCCGCCGGCGATTGCCACGTCGGCACCGAAACGCGGCGCGCCCGAGCCGTCGATTACAGTTCCGCCGCGAATGATCAGGTCCAGAGCCATATCTCTCTCCTTCGTCCGGCGCCGTTGGGAGGTTGGTTGCTTGTAACACGAGTACCCGCGCCGCAACAAGCTGGAGCAATCAAACCTTCATATGGTTTCCATTTGCGGTGCAATGCCTCAAGATGGACCCTGCACACCAGGCGCACTGGAGGGCAATCATGCAAGGTCGGCCTCAACATGCAGCTTACCGACACCACCCCGCATCCGATGGACATCGCGCGCGAGTGCGAGGAGTGGGGCTTCGAATCGATGCTGGTCAACGAGCACATGGTGGTGCCGCTCAAGCCGAAGGTCCGGTATTACTTCGGCCGACCCGGCGAACCGATTCCCGAGTATTACGCCCATTTCCCCGAGCCGTTCATCGCCCTGGCGATGGCGGCGGCGGTGACGAAAAACCTCAGGCTCGGCACCTGCGTGTCGCTGGTGCCCGAGCACGAGCCGATTGCTTTTGCCAAAGAGATAGCGACACTGGACTTTTTGTCGGGTGGGCGGTTCATATTCGGCGTGGGCGGCGGCTGGCTGCGCGACGAGTCGGAGGTGATGGGCGTGGACTTCCGCCGCCGCTGGGAAATCACGCTCGAGTATGTGCGGGCGATGAAAGAGCTGTGGACCAAACGCGAAGCGAGCTTCCAGGGCGAATTCGTCAGCTTCCCGCCCGTGCGATGCTATCCGAAACCGGCGCAAAAACCGCATCCGCCCATCCATATCGGCGCGGGTGATCGCAACGGCTCATGCGAGCGCGCCCTGCGCAACACCGTAGCCGTAGCGGACGGATGGATGCCGACCCTGATGAGCCCCCAGCGGATGGAAAAGGAGCTGACCACGCTGCGGCGGATGTGCGAAGAGGCGGGCCGCGCCTTCAACTCGCTGGAGATTTCGATCGCACTTGGATGGCAGTACACCAAGTCGCAGGCCCGCGCCATGATCAGGGATTACGACGCCGCCGGAGTGCATCGCATCATTCCCACCATCGGCGCCACGGGCTTCGACGATCCCAACGTCATCGAGAAGATCGCCGACGCGTTTTTGGGCTAGCGCCCTTCCCCGCTCAGCCCAGGCCGTAGAGTTGCGCGGCGTTATCCGCCGTGATCCTGCGGCGGTCGGCCTCGGACACGCCGGCGAAGTCGCGCGCGATCACCTCGCGCGAGTTGGGCCATGTCGAATCCGAATGCGGATAGTCGGAGGCCCACATCAGGTTGCCGACCCCGGACAATTCGCGCGTGATGATTCCCACCCGATCGTCCTGGAAAGTGGCGTAAACCTGGCGATGGAAATAGAAGCTGGGCGGGTTGGGAATCGCGCCGTCGCGCTCCAGGTACCGGTAGCGCTCATAGGCATGGTCGGCGCGCTGCAGAAAATGCGCAATCCATCCGATGTCGTTTTCCACCGAGACGACTTTGAGGTTTGGAAAGCGCTCCAGCACGCCGCCCATGATGAGCTCGACCAGCGACTTCTCGATCCCGTGATGCAGCGTGACGTAGTGCTTCATGGTGCTGAATTTTTTCGGGTCCGGCGCGGGCGCGGCGCGCCGCTCGGTCAGGATGTGCAGGCTTATCGGCACGCCGGAATCCTGGGCCGCCGCCCAGAACGGGTCATAGATCGGATCGTTGTACGGGTGTTCGGCCGGCGCCTCGCCCCAGACCATCGCGCCCCGCAGCCCCTTGGCCGTCACGCGGGTTAGTTCAGCGGTACTTCGTTGCGCGTCGTCCAGTGCGACCATCGCGACTCCGGCCAGGCGCTTGCGATCGTAGGAGCAATAGTCGGCCATCCAGTCGTTGTAGGCGCGGAAACAGGCCTCGCGCAGCTCGGCGTCATCGAGTTGGAACAGCCGCATGCCGAAGCTGGGATAGATGATCTCGGCAGTCACGCCGTCACGGTCCTGATCCTTGATGCGTTCGGCCGGATCCCATCCGCCCGGCCTGACGTTGGCGTATCCCTCGCGCATCTTCTGCTTGAATTGCCTGGGGTCCACGCCGGCCACGGCGAATCCTGCAATCGGCAAGGGCGGCATCCCCTCCGCGACATAAAAGTCACCCGCCCGGCCATTGACTTCATGCACCACGTGGGGCGCGCGCTGCGCAAAGCGCCGGTCGATGCGCGTGGTCCAGACGTCGGGTGGTTCGATCACGTGGGAGTCCGCGGAAACGATTCGCTCAGCCGGCATTTTCCTGCCCCCGGGATGGATTCTGTCTGCTTGTAACACCATCGGGTACGCATCGGCAAGGACTGCGCAGCGAACCCGCCGGCGCGGTGCAAAGGCCATCGGCCTGAGGTTTGACGACCAACCCCAATCCTGCCAAGGTTAGGCTGAGACAGGCCGAGTTCAACGCCACGGTACTGCTGGAAGTACGGTTGTACAGCGCGCTTGTGCCGCCGCTAAGTAGTATTGCGCGGCACGCCGTCCGGAATGCTCAGCCGTTGAGATAGGCAATTGATTAAGTATATTGGCGCAGCAACTTTTATAGCCACAAGCAGGCTGAGGAGGAAAAGCAAATGGCGTCGATGCATATAATCTCCGCCGATTCACACATGCTCGAGCCCGCCGACCTGTGGGTGTCGCGGGTCGACAACCGGTTCAAGGAGCAGGCGCCGCGGGTGGTCGCTACCGAGGGCCGGCTGGGAGTATGCCTGACCGCACCTGGTTTGCGTCCGTTCCCGGTCTCGGGGCTGTCGGCGGCGGGCCGCAGCGGCGAGGAACTCAAGAAATATTTCGGCTCGGGCTACGACGCGATTCGGCCCAGCGGATGGGACCCGGTGGAGCGCATCAAGGACCAGGATGTGGACGGCGTCGAAGCCGAGGTCCTGTACACCAGTCTGGGGATGCCGCTGTTCGGCCTGTCCGACCTCGAGCTGCAGCGCGAATGCTTCAGGGTTTACAACGACTGGCTGGCGGAATTCTGCACCCACAATCCCAAACGCCTGGTCGGCATCGCGCTGATTGCGCTCGACGACATCGACGCCGCCGTCAAGGAGATGCATCGCTGCCGCAAGATGGGGTTGCGCGGGGCGATGATCTGGGGCTTTGCGCCCGAGGGCAAGCCCTACAGCAGCAGGATATACGACCCGTTCTGGGCGGCCGCGGCGGACCTGGACATGCCGATTTCGATGCACGTCATCACCGCCGCCGGTAAAAGCCCGGTGGGGCGCGCGACCAAGGATATCGCGGCGTCGGAGAAGGATCAGCCGGGAATCTCCACCGTCGGCTACTATTTGTTTATGCCGACCGATGTCCAGCAGAGCCTGTTCACGATCGTGATGTCGGGGGTGCTGGAACGTTACCCCAAACTGAAACTGGTTTCGGCCGAAAACGACACCGGCTGGCTGCCGCATTTCATGTACCGCCTCGACCATGCCTACGATAAGTACGGGGTAATGAGCGGGCTGCATCAGTTCGCCATGAAGCCCAGCGAGTATCTGCGCCGCCAGTTGTGGGCCACCTTCCAGGACGACCCGGTTGGCCCCGCCACCTACAAGTTCTTCGGCGAGGACAAGTACATGTGGGCCTCCGACTTCCCCCACACCGATTCGACCTGGCCCCGTTCGCGCGAGGTAATCAAGGCGGACTTCGCGGGCGTGCCCGAGGAAATCACTCGCAAGATCGTCTGCGACAACGCCGCCAAGCTGTACGGTATCAATTTGAACTGAGGTGCGGCCGCGCGGCTGCAAAAGGCAGCCGCGCGACTCTTTGTTATGTTTCCCTCCCTTCCCCTCTCCGGCCAGCGGTTGCCAGAGAGGCTGAGGGTACCTGGAACATTTCAAACGCTGCTGCGCCGGTATTTGCACGAGCCAAACGCCGGACTTTGAGCGGACTTTCAGGAATAAAAATCGATGGACTTCGATTACACACCGGAGCAGGAAGCGTTTCGTCAACGAATCCGCAAGTTTCTGAAGGACAACTTGCCGCCCAACGCCGCGCGCGCCGGCACTCCGCAATCGGGCATCCAGCCCGATCACGCTTTTCTCCGCTCCTGGCAGCGCAAGCTTTACGAGGCCGGCCTGCTCGGCATCACCTGGCCGAAAAAGTACGGCGGCGCCGGGCTGACCGACGTCGAGTTGGCAATTTTCAACGAAGAAATGGCGATGGCGGGCGCGCCCGTACCCAATGTCTCGGTGTTCGGCCCGGTGATGCTGGCCCATGCCAGCGAGGAGCAGAAACTGCGCTACCTGCCCAAAGCGCTGGCCGGCGAAGAGCGATGGTGCCTGCTGTTGTCGGAGCCCGGCGCCGGCTCCGACCTGGGCTCGGTCAGGACGCGCGCCGAGTTGGTGGGCGACGAGTTTATCGTCAACGGCCACAAGGTGTGGAATTCCGGCGCACATCTGGCCGACTTCGGTCTGATGCTGGCACGCACTGACCCCAAGGCCCCCAAGCATCGCGGGCTGACCTACATGATCGTGGACATGAAGGACCCCGGCGTCGAGGTGCGGCCGTTGCGCCAGATCACCGGCGGCTCCGACTTCAACGAGGTGTTCCTGACCAACGTGCGCGTGCCGCGCGCCAACGTGATTGGCCGCATCAACGAGGGATGGCAGGTCGCGATTGCGACGTTGACCAATGAACGCGGCTCGCTCGCCCTGGCCACCATCGTGGACTACTTCAACATCTTCGACGACCTGGTCAAGATGGCGCGGACGGCAAATCGCGGCGGCCAGGCCGTGACACGCGACCCGCGCATGCGCCAGGAGCTGGCGCAGTTCTATATCGACCTGATGACGATGAAGTACACCATCTACCGCTATTTCACGCGCTGGCTTAAGGGCGCAACGCCCGGTCCCGAGGGCTCGATCAACAAGCTGGCCTGGTCGGAACTGAACAAGCGGATGTACGACTTCGCCCTGGCAATCCAGGGACCGGCCAGCCAGTTGATGCCCGGCGATGGGCATGCGATCGAACAGGGGCGCTGGACCTTCGGCTTTTTGCGCTCGCGCGCCAACACCATCGAGGCGGGAACCTCGGAGATCCATCGCAACGCGATCGCCGAGCGCATATTGGGGTTGCCCAAGGGACGTTGAACACTAGGGATGACAAAGCGATGCGACTGGCGAACAAGATTTGTCTGATCACGGGCGGTGCTTCGGGAATCGGCGAAGCGTGCGCCAGGACCTATGCGCGCGAGGGCGCGGCGGTCACCGTCGTCGACCGTAACATGGAAGGAGCGCGGCGTGTGGTGGAAGAAATCCGCGCGGCGGGCGGCAAGGCGGAGGCCTTCGAGGCCAACATCGGCGTGCCCGAACAGGTCGAAGCGATGATCAAATTTGCGCTCGACACCTTCGGCCACCTCGATGTGCTGCACAACAACGCGATTTACAGCGTGATGGGCCAGCGCGCGGCTGACATCGATCTGAAGGGATGGCAGCGCACCATGGACGTCAGCCTGACCGCGTACTGGTACGCGGCCCGGACTGCGATCAACACCGCGATGCTCAAGCAGGGCAAGGGCGTCATCCTCAACACCGCGTCGGTGTCGGGAATCGCGGGCGACTACATGCAATGTGCCTACAACGTGGCCAAGGCGGGGGTGGTCAACCTGTCGCGGGTGATCGCGATCGAGTACGCGCGCAAGGGGATCCGCTGCAACGCCATCTGCCCCGGCCCGATTCGGACCCCGGGCCTGCTCGGCGTCAGCGGCAATGCGGCCAAATGGCTGCCCCAGGTCGCCGAAAGCATCCCGATGGGCCGCCTGGGCGAGCCGCAGGAAGTCGCCAACGTGGCGCTCTTCCTCGCCTCCAACGAGGCTTCCTTCGTAACCGGCACCACAATCGTGGTCGACGGCGGCCTCAACGCGCACAGCGGAATGGCATACGCCCGCGGCCGCGGCCCCGACTGGTAAGAGCCTTCCTGTCCCTCTCCCGCAATCGGTTGCGGGAGAGTGCTGGTTTCCCTCTCCCCTTCAGTTATGGGAGCGGGTTAGGGTGACGGATACACTGAAAGCAATCAAGCCCGCATTTTTTTGCATAGGGGTGCTGCTCCAATGCCCAAGCAAAAAGTCCTCATCGCCGGCGCCTCCGGACTGGTCGGACACGCCGCGCTGCGATTGTTCTCCCAACTCGACGATTGGGAGGTGGTGGCGGTGTCGCGGCGTGCGCCGTTCGCGATCGATCGCTATCGCGCCCGCTTCATCCCGGTTGACCTGCTGGACCGCGTGCGCTGCGCCGAGGTCTTTGGCCGCATGTCCGACGTGACGCACCTGATCTACGCCGCGGTCAACGAAAAGGCCGGCGACCTGATCCGCGGATGGCGCGATCGCGAGCAGATGCACAAGAACCTGGACATGATGCGCAACCTGTTCGAACCGCTGTCCGCCGCCGCCAAGGACTTTCGCCATGTCTCCTTTCTGCAGGGAACCAAGGCCTACGGCGTGCATCTGCGCGGCAACCGCATCCCGATGCCGTACCGCGAGCGCTACCAGCGCCATCCCCACGACAACTTCTACTGGCTACAGGAAGATTACATCCGCAACAAACAGGCGGGTCAGAACTGGCACTGGACGGTGTTCCGCCCGCAACTGGTGATCGGCGCGGCGATCGGCAGCAACCTGAACATGGTCGCAGCGGTCGGGGTATACGCCGCGATCCGGCGCGAGGCGGGCCTGCCGCTGTCCTATCCGGGCGGGCCGCGGCTGGTGACCGAGATGGTGGACGTTGACCTCATCGTGCGCGCGCTTCATTGGGCGGCATCGGCGCCCGCCGCCCGCAACGAAATCTTCAACATCACCAACGGCGACGTCTGCATCTGGCACGACGTGTGGCCGGCGATCGCCGAATCGCTGGGGATGGAGCCGGGGGAGCCGCAGCCGATGTCGCTGGAAAAGGAGATGCCCAAACACGCGGCGCAATGGGCTGAGATCGTGCGCAAGTACGATCTCACCTCCCCCGCCGACATGCACGCCTTTGTCGGCGAGTCGTTCGCGCTTACCGACGGCGGATTTTTCTATGGCGGCAGCAGCGAAGGCAGCGGCCTGCGCGCCACGCTGGTCAGCACCATCAAACTGCGCCAAGCCGGCTTCCACGACTGTATCGACACCGAAGACATGTTCCGCAAGTGGTTCAAGCGCTACCAGGACCTGCGTTGGCTGCCGCCGGCGAGTTGAGCGATCGGTCCAGGTCACTTGCACAGTTGGCTTGGGACAGCGGACACGGCGGTTGTTCCCAGCACGTCTCCTCGCCCGCTTCTCGACACAGCCGCGGCATCCGTGGCAGGTTCCAGAGACCTGACCCTCCCCAGGGAAGTGTCAGCGACCAAGGCCGTGTAAGGAGAGACGTAAGATGCAGGCGCCCGAAGGAGAATATCGCTTTACCCAACTCGAAAGCGTGCTGTTCGGCCCGGGCAAGCTGCTGGCGCTGGGGCGCGAACTGGAGCGGCGCGGACTAAAGCGCGCGCTGGTCATTACCGGCAAGACGCTCGGCTCCTCGCCGCTCATCGACCGCGTCAAGGGCGCGCTTGGAGAGCGGCTGGCAGGCGTCTTTTCCGGCATCCAGCAGCATGTGCCATCCAAAACGTTGGCGGCGGCGGTGGCCGAAGCCAGGCGCCTGCAGGCCGACTGTCTGGTCGGATTCGGCGGCGGCAGCCCGATTGATGCGGCCAAGCTGGTGGCGATGGCGATCATGACCGGCGACGCCGCACCGCGTCCGATCGATTTCCGCCGCGCCGAAACGGTCGTGGTGGGTCCGCTGCTGCCCAACTTCGCGCTGCCCACAACGCTGTCGGCAGCCGAATTCACCGGGGGCGCAGGGATGACCGACGAGCAAACGCGTCACAAGGGCGGACGTTTTGACAACCGCATTCAGCCGCTGGCCGTGATCATGGATCCCGCGCTGACGCTGCATACCCCCGACTGGCTGTGGGCGTCGACCGGTGTCAAGGCACTCGACCACGCGGTGGAATGCGCCTATTCGTCACGCCGCCAGTTGATTTGCGACACGCTGGCCGCGCGCGCCATCAAAGTCCTGCGCCGCCATCTGCTGCCCTCATTCAAAGGCCCCGGCTATGAGCAGGTCGCCCATCGCGGGATGTGCCAACTGGGCGCCTGGATGTCGATCTTCGGCATGCACAACACGCGCCTGGGCATCTCGCACGCGCTGGGCCATCAGATTGGCGCGCGCTGGGACGTGCCGCACGGCGTAACCTCATGCATCACGGTGCCGCACGTGATGCGCTTCATGGCGGACGCCGCGCCCCATCGCTTCGAGGCAATCGCCGAGGGTTTCGAAGTCCCCTTCGACGCTGCCGACCCGCGTCCCGCAGCGATGCAATGCGCCGAGCGCGCTGCCGAATTCATCCGCGAACTGGGCGTTCCCACCCGTCTTAGCCAGGCCGGCGTACCGCGCGCGGAACTCGAGCGGATCATCGAACCGGTGCTGGCCGAGATAAACGGCGCCCGCACACTGGAGAACCCGGTGACCGCGCAGGACATGACCGCGCTGTTGGAAGCGGCCTACTGAACTTCAGAGGATGGTCCAGCCGCCGTCGACGATGAACGGGGCACCAGTGGCGAATGAGCCTTCGTCGCTGGCCAAAAACAGTGCCATCCGCGCAATCTCCTCGGGACGGCCCATCCGCTCCAGCACCGAGATGCGATTGATCGCACTCTGCTTGGGTTCCGCGCCGCGCCTGATCCGCACCGCCATCGGCGTTTCGATGGCACCGGGACAGATGCAGTTGACACGGATGTTGTAGCGGCCGTTTTCCACCGCCGCCACGCGCGTCATCGCGATAACTCCGGCCTTGGCCGCCGCATAGCCGGCGCCGCCGCGCACTCCGATCAGGCCCGCGATCGAGGCCTGGTTGATAATCGAGCCGCCGCCGGCCTTGATCATATGCGGAATCGTGTACTTCATGCCCAGGAACACGCCGCGCAAGTTGATCGCGATGACTTTGTCGAATGCTTCTTCAGGCATCTTGCTTAGATAGGCCGACTCGCCTTCGATCCCCGCGTTGTTGTACAGCACGGTGGGCGGCCCCAGCCGCTCCACAGTCGCGGCCACCATCCGCTGCACGTCCTGGGTTTTGGAGACGTCGGCCTGCACGCCGATCGCCTGTCCGCCGGCGGCCTTGATTTCGGCCACGGTTTGGTCGATGCCCTGCTCGGACACGTCGGCCACCGCCACCCTGGCACCCTCTTGTGCGAACAGTACGGCGGTCGCGCGCCCCATCCCGGAGCCGGCGCCGGTTATCAATGCTACCTTGTTGGCGAGTCTCATCGCTGATGCATCCTCCTTGAATTGATGCCGCGGGGCGCAACCATAACGCCGCGTGACGCCGCTGAGCAAACGCGCCGACCGCAACGGTTGCCTTTCCCGGCCCGTGTCCTACAGTGAGAGGGGCAACCGCTACACGCATCTGAGGAGGCATCGGTCATGGCATTGCCAGGGCAGGTCGAAGATCCGCAGCGAATTCTCACCGAACAGATTTCATTCGTCAGCGACGGCACGAATATCGAGGCCTTTATGGGACGGCCGCGCCAGGCCGGACGCTATCCGGGCCTGATCGTGATCCATGAGGCGTTCGGCGTGGACGATCACATCCGCGACATCGTGGGCCGCTTCGCCAACGCCGGCTTCATCGCGCTGGCGCCCAATTTGTATCAGCGCGTCGGCGCGCCGACACCCGGCGATATGAGTTCGGTGATGCAGAAGATGTTCGGCTTGCAGGACGCGCAGCTCGTGCGCGACCTGGAGGCGGCCGCCGGATGTATCCGCGCGATGGAGCAGGCCAACGGCAAGGTCGGATGCGTGGGGTTCTGCATGGGCGGCCGCACCACGCTTTTGTTCGCGTGCAGCAGCAACAAGGTCGACGCCGCAATCGACTGCTGGGGCGGCTTCATCCTGTCGGCGACTCCCGATGCGGCCACTACGCCGTCGCGTCCGACGCCTGTGATCGATTTGGCCGGCGGACTCAACTGCCCGCTGTACGTGGTAATCGGCGCGGAAGACGCCAATCCCTCGCCGGCGCATGCGGCGCAGTTGCGCGAACGGCTGGACAAGGCGGGCAAGGGCGCGCTGACCACGGTGGAGATTTTCGACGACGCCGGCCACGCCTTCCTCAACGATCGGCGCCCCAATTATCGCGAGAAGGCGGCCTTCGAACTGTGGCCCAGGATGGTGGCGTTTTTCAGGAAACACTTGGCGAAGTAGCGGCTCTACTCGCCTTGCGGATGCGGCTTGACGGTGCTGAACTGGATTAGCAACAGCACGTCGTAGGCGCTCTTCAGCACGCCGCCGCAGATCAACGGCCAGCCGAAAGCGGACCAATTGAGCATCGCACCCGCAAGCAGCGGGCTGAGCGCCGCGGCCAGGCTGCGCGGCACGTTGGTGACGCTGGCCGCCGCCGGCCGTTCCTGCGGCGGTACCACCGCCATCACGTACGACTGGCGCGCGGGAACGTCCATCTGTGACAGCAGAATCCGCAACAGCAGGAAGCTAATCGCCAGCGGCGCAGTCGGCATCAGACCGGCGATTACCAAAAACAGGTTGGCCGGCAGATGCGTAAACACCATCGTGTTGACCAGCCCGATGCGCTCGGCCAGCCAGGCCGAAACGAACTGGGATAGCCCGCTCAGCAGCCCGGCGGCGAAAAACACGGCGGCGGTGACCTGCGTCGACAGGCCGAAGCGGCGCAACAGCCATAACACCAACAGCGACTGCACCACGAATCCGCCGCCGAATGAATCCAGGCTGAACAGCGCCGCCAGCCGCATCACGATCGGCCGCGAACGCGCCAGCGGCGTGCGCGGCATGGCCGCAACGCTGCTCTCCGCCGCCGGCGACATCCGCAAGTATCCGGTCAGCACCGCAATGGCCAGCATCGCGTAGCCGACGAATCCCATCCGCTCCGCCGCAGCGCGGCTGAAGCCGCCCTTGCGCGCCGCCAGCGCCGGGACTGCGCTCAGCAGCGCACCGAGCGCCCCGGTCAGCGTTGCACACACGTTGTACCAGGCGAAGACGCGCGTGCGGTCACCGCTGTCGCGCACCGTCTCGGCCAGCAGCGCCTGCTCCATCGGCAGGAATACGCTGACGTCGCCCGCCGAGGGGTTGAGCGTGCCGATCACCGCAATCACGAACAGCGGCCAGAACGATCGTGCTGCCGCGAAGCCCGCCCCGGTTGCCAACATCAGCAATGCCGCCGCCTTGAGCAGGCGCAGCGGACGCAGTCCGTGTGGAACCAGTCCCACCGCCAGGGTCAACGCCGCCGACCCCAGCAGCGTGCCGGTCACGATTGCGCCGACTTCCAAGGGGCTGAATCCGATGCCCTGCAGGTAGCTGACCAGCAGGATGCTGACCGCACCGTCGCCCAGCGCACGCAGCGCCCGCGTCAACACCAGCCATCCCGCGTCAGCATCGGCGCTTTGCGGTAGCAGGCGCGACATGATCGGGGTTGTCGCCCGCTGGTTTTGCTGACCCTCGGCTAACTCCCCGCGCATGGGAAGAAGTCTGCCCGCCGTCCGACCGCGACGCTACCTGTGAAAATTCCAGGTTGATCTACACATCCGGACCAATTGCTACACCTTATAGCTCTTTGCAAATAAACAAAGAGCAAATTAGCCTAAGACATCCTCAGCAAAGTTGGGTCAGGAGTATGTCGGTCCGAACGCAGCCCTGTGGCATTTGCTGCCTGACGCTTAAATTGGCCGCGATTGCTATGTCGCTCGCGCTCGCGGCGTGGATCGACGCCGAAACCAGCGCCTCAAGTGGACACCTTGAGCCGATGGCTTCCGGAGCGCGCGGCAGCGGACTCGGTGCGGGCGCAACCCGGCTTCCCGTGCTGGCCGGGACGCGCGCTGTGGCAGCGATGCGCACGATGCCGTCCTTCAGCGTGACCGGCAGCCAATGGACCTTCCTCGGCCCCGATTCGATCACTAACGGCCAGGGGCTCAGCACCAGCGGGCAGTGCGGCGCTCCGGCGCGAATCACGGTGACCGGACGGGTCACGGCACTGGGCGTGGGGGCCGAGGGGATTTATGTAGGCAGCGCTTCGGGTGGGGTATGGAAGAGCACCGACGGCGGGGCAACCTGGACGCCGCTGACCGACCAGCAGCCATCGCTGGCGGTCGGGGCGCTGGCGGTCGTGCCTGGTCCACCCGATACGGTTTATGCCGGCACGGGCGAGGGCAACAACGGGTGCGACAGCGAGTACGGGCAGGGCATCCTGAAGTCCACCGACGGCGGCATGAGCTGGACTCAACTGGGCGCGGGCATCTTCGGCGGGCTGACGTTTACGCGAATCGCGATGCGGCAGACCAACCCGGCCGTGCTTTACGCCGCGACCTCGTTCGGGTTCACCAACGGTGCGGCCGGCGCATGCTTCCCGGTGGCGGGCGCGAACACGGGCCTGTACAAGTCCACCGACGCCGGGCTGTCGTGGACGGCGCTGTCGGGAATCGGGGGACTGCCGCCGGGCGCGACTGGCGCGACGCCCGACGGGTCGGGTTCGGTGTACGACACGATTATCGATCCGGCGCGCAGCTTCAGCGGGCCGTTTACCGCTACGGTCACTGCGGGCGCGGGCGCCGGATGCGCCGGCAGCGCCACCCTGACTGCAATCGATCCCAACGACCCAAATAACTCGCGGCCGTTCAAGCTCAGCGCCGAACCGACGGCCGGCGGCGGCTACGAACTCGACGGAACTCTGACGCTGACGCAGGATCCGGCCGCCGGGCTCAATCCGCCCGGCATCTGCGACGATTTCAGCGGCACCTACAACTGTTCAGGTAAAGTCGGCGATCTCAACGGCGCGCCGGTGGCCGGGCTTACCTGTGTGGGCGGCAACTTCAACAAAGGCGCCGGTACGACCCTGACCCTGACCGGCTCCTTCACCGCGGGCGAAACCGACAGCGGTAGCTTCACGGGGACATGGAGCCTGACAGCGGGAACGAGCCCGGATGTCGTGAACAATGCGCCGCTCACATTGGCGTCGGCGCCGGCGGTGTTCGCCGCAGTCGGCGGAGCAAGCGGCGGGCTGTTCCGATCGACCGACGCGGGTCTGTCGTGGGCACGGGCGGGCGCGGTGGCGGCGGGACGGCGCTTTGCGATGGACTTTTCGCCCGATGGCGACCGGTTCTATATTGCAAACACCACCTTGACCAGTCCGTCGGGCTTCGGCGCCTTGTACATCTCCACCGACCACGGCGCGACGTTCAGAATCGGCACCGGGCAGCCCAATATCGGCGGCGCGGGCTGCCTGACCGAGGATCAGGGCGCCCGGGATTTGGCGCTGGCTGTTGACCCCGCCAATCCCAACCGTCTGTACCTGGGCATGGTCGGTATCTACGTCTCGACCGATGGCGGCGCCAGTTTTGCCTACAAAGGCGCGGGCACGCACGCCGGCCAGCATGCGATCCATGTCGACAATACCGGCGTGCTCATCGGCAACGACGGCGGCTTGTTCGGCAGCGTCGATAACGGCACCACGTGGACGGCACACAACAACGGACTGAGCATTGTGCAGTTTCAAACCGTCGCGCTGGACGCCGGTGCAAGCACGGTTTTAGGCGGCACCCAGGACAACGGCACCAACCAAACCTCGGGCAGCCTGGCATGGAGCCATTCCGACGACGGCAATGGCGGCTTCGTGTTGATCGATCAGGCCAATTCTTCGATCTACTTCGACGAGCAGATCGGACTGAGCCTGGGGCGCTCGCAAAGTTCCGGTGCGTTGGGAACTTGGGCCACGATCAGCCCGGGCGCCGCGGGCACCGACCCCCTTCAGCTTTACGCCCCCATCACCGCCGACCCCTCCAATCCCGAACGAATCCTGTTCGGCACGATCAGGCTGTGGGAGAGCTGCCATAACAGCGCCGGCGCGATGGTTTGCGACGGCGCCAGCAGCCCGTCGGCACCGATTTGGACGGTGCTGAGCGCGGACCTGACTGGCGGATGCACCAGCGCGCTGTGCGACATCAGCGACATTGCCGTCGCGCCCACCAACCCTGACGCGGCTTACATCGTCACCAGTTCCGACGGCGCGACCGGGCCGCGGGTGTGGGTCACGCTTAACGGCACCAGTACCGCCCCCAATTTCACCAACGTGACTCCGGAAAAGCTGGCGGGACGCCCGCTGACATCGGTGACCGTATCGCCGCTTGACTACAAGCAGGTGGTGATGACGGCATCGGGTTTTACCGGCGGCGGCGGTCACGTGTTCGCCTCCACTGACGCAGGCGCCACTTGGAGCGACATCAGCACCGGCCTTCCGGACGTCCCGGCGCTTAGTGCGGCGTTCGATCCGGCGGCGCCGGCCGCCGGAGTGTTCGTCGGCACCGATATCGGGGTGTTCCACAGCGCCGATTTCGGCCATAGCTGGACCGCGGCGAACCTGGGCAGTCTGCCGGTGGTGCCGGTCTATCGACTGCGCCCGGCGGCGGGTACGGTGGTGGCCGCCACCCACGGACGCGGGGTGTGGAAATTGACCAACCCCACGCCAACTCCCACGCCCACCCCGCTCGCCAGCCCGACCCCGACCCCCTCCCCCTCCGCGACACCAGGACCGCCGCCCACGTCCACTCCGACTCCCACCGCCACCTCGACGCCGACGCCCGTGCCCGGCCATCCCTTCATCAACAGTATCCCGTCGATAATCGTGGTCGGCGGCAGTTTCGACATAAACGGCCTGAACTTTACCGCCGGTTCGGTAGTCAACCTCTTCATCAGCACCGCCAGCGGACCGGTCAATGCCGGCCCATTGGCGCCGGTTGCCTGGAGTCCGACCGACCTTGCCGTCGACATCCCGCCCAGCACCAGTTTGGGCCAGGGCTTCGCGTCGGTGCAGGTGGTCAATACCGACCAGATGTATGTCGCTTCCAATGTGGCCTACGGCCAACTGCAAGGTTCCGCCGCCGAAGGCATCCCGACCATCACCGCCGTCAACGGCGTGGGCCTGGCCGCAACCAGCAGCAATCCCCACTACGCCACCGACAACGTCGAAACCGTGATCACTCAGGGCGGCGTGGTGAGTTTGGCCGGCAGCGGCTTCGACGTCAAACACGGCGTGGCGGTAGACCTGTTTTGCGCCTGCCCCAAGGGCAAGGTCGGTCCGTTCTTCCTCAACCCGGGCGATCCGGGCCTGAGCAGTGGGGTCATCACTTTCACGCTTCCGGCCAGTGGCGACGGCTCGCCGCCGACCGGACCCGGCTCCTTTGTGGTGAGCAACAAGGGCAGTGCGGGTGATTACGCGCTCAAGAGCAACGCGGTGTCGGTACCGATCGGGGCCGCCATTACGGTCAGTTCAGTGACCCAGGCTGGCAGCACGGTCACCGTCAACGGCAGCGGATTTTCCACCTTGACCGTGATCAACTTCTTCAACCAACAGGGCGCCGCAGTAGCCAATCTGGGAGGATTGGCCGCAGGCGCGCCCGCTATCCCAATCACGCTGGTGGACAGCACGCAGTTCACCTTCACCGTGCCCACAGGTGCGCAGCCCGGCCCCGCCTACGTACAGGCGCTCAATCCGCCGTTCGTCCCGTTCACCAGTTCGGGCAACGCTCCGGGCGGCGCCTTTACCCTTCACTGAGGGGCGCCCGCATTACGAGTCGCCTTGCGCGGGCGCTGATGGTAGCCTGATAGACTCGCGCCGCTGCCAAGCCTTGCTGCCAGGCCGCGGTGCCGGGAATAAGGCTCACCAGATGGCCAAGCCAATTGTTCTAATCGGCGGTACCGCCGGCACCGGCAAGAGTACCCTGGCACGGGAGCTGGCCTCGGAGGTGCGCTTTGACCACCGGTTGGGGACCGGATTTGTGCGCGAGGTCGCCCGCAGCTTCCATTCGCCGCAGACCGCTCCGGACTTGTTTACCTTCACCTTTCGCGCGGCCAATCCGATCGAGCATCTGATGGCACAGGCGCGGCTGCTCAAACCCGCCATCGACGCCTGCATCGCGCGCGCGCGCAACGAAGGGACCTCGCTGGTGATCGAGGGCAATCATCTGGTACCGGCGCTCTACCACGATGCGCCGGTGGAGCTGTACATCGTGCTGGCGGCGCCCGACGCCGTCGAACATCAGGCGCGCCTGCATGGGCAAACCCATGCGCGACGCCGGCTGAGCGAATCCGACCTCGCCAACGTGCGCCGCATCGACGAGTATCTGCGCTCGGAGGCGGCGCGTCACGGCGTGCCGACGATTCTTTACGCAGACAACTTCGGCGAGATCCTCGATCTGCTTAACGCCAGGATGGAAGGGCGGCGATGATCGCAGTTACGGTTCCCAAGCCCGGCGACGAAACCCAACTCAAGCTGGCCGAGGTGCCCGACCCCAGGCCGGGCCCGCAGGAGCTGTTGATTCGGGTGCGTGCCACCGCGCTTAACCGGGCCGATTTGCTGCAGCGTCAGGGGCTATATCCGCCGCCGCCGGGCGCCTCGGCAATCCTGGGCCTGGAATGCGCAGGCGAGGTAATCGAGGTCGGGCGCGAGGTCAGTGGATGGCGGGTCGGCGACCGTGCGATGGCGCTGCTGGCGGGCGGCGGTTACGCACAGCAGGCCGTGGTCCATCACGGCAGCGCGATGCATGTGCCAGCGGCGCTCAGCGACGAGGAAGCGGGCGCGCTGCCCGAGGTTTTTCTCACCGCCTTTCTCAATCTCTTCATGCTCGGCGAAATCGGCACCGGCCAAAGCGCGTTGATTCACGGCGGCGGCAGCGGCGTGGGCACCGCGGCGATCACGCTGCTGCACCAGGCGGGCGCCCGCAGTATCGTCACCGCCGGCAGCGCCGCGAAGTGCCAGCGCTGCCTGGGCATGGGCGCCGACGTCGCCATCAATTACAACGACGGACCCTTCGCTCCCAAGGTCAAGGCCGCAACCAACGGGCGCGGCGTCGACGCGATCCTGGACTGTATCGGCGGCGCTTACCTGGCCCAGAACCTCGAGGCGCTGGCGCACGGCGGGCGGCTGGTGCTGATCGGCCTGATGAAGGGGGCGCGCGCCGAGATCGATCTGGGCGCCGTGCTGCGCCGCCATCTGCATGTGATCGGCTCGACGCTGCGCACCCGCAGCGCGCAGGAAAAGGCCGCGATCGTTGACGGCTTCCTAAAGCGCTTCGGCACCGCGTTGGAGTCCGGTGCGATACGCCCGGCCATCGACTGCGTACTGCCGCTCGCGCAGGTCGCCGAAGCCCATCGGCGGATGCAGGCCAGCGCGCATTTCGGCAAGATCGTCCTGCGGGTGGATTGAAGCCTGTTCAGGCGCTTTGCCGGGCGTCATCGCGACGACACCGAAGCTAAAAACCCTACCACCGTTGGGGTCAACAGTACCTGGTCCCACCATCCTCTCCCGCAACTTCGCGCTGGCACGAAGCTGGCTTACGGCGCGGCGTCCCGGTTTGCGTTGAGGGCGCGGTAACGACGTACAGAGGAGCAAAATCAAGGATGAAGCGGATGATGCTGGTTATGGGCCCGGTGCTGATGCTGATGGTCGCGGCCGCGACGCTGCCTACGGCGCGGGCATTTGCTCAGGATGAGAACATCGAGCAGATGATCGAAAACGCCAAGACTGCCGCCGACTACGAAGCGATCGCGGCATACTACGAAAAGAAGGCCGACGAAGCGCAACAGCAGCTGCAATGGCACGAGTCGCTGTACAAGACCTACAAGCAGAACCCTCGCATGTCGACCATGCAGATGCATTGCCATCGCCTGATCAGCCTGTATAAGGCCGAGGTCAAGGAAAATAAGGTGATGGCCGACCAGTACCGGCAAATGGCCAAAAAGGCCAAATAGGGCTGCATCCTACGTCCCTACCGCCGCCAAATGGCAAGTGAGAGCGTGACCGCGGCGACGCGCATATAGCCCTTCATAGGTGCGGCGAGCCACCGTTGACGGGCGGTGGCGGGGGTGCATACATTCGGCGTACGGGAGGAACGGCGATGCTGAGACTCTTCGACTACAAGCTTTGACCCTACGTGCGCAAAACGCGCATCGCCCTTTTGGAAAAAGGGCTCCAATGGGAAACCACTTGGGTCGATCTCGCCAAGGGCGAGCAGCGAAAGCCCGAGTACCTCGCGATTAATCCAGTCGGCAAAGTGCCGGCCCTGATCGACGACGGCGTCGTGGTGCACGACTCCACCATCATCAACGAGTACCTCGAGGACAAGTATCCCAAACCTCCGCTGCTGCCCGCCGACCCCGCGATGCGCGCCCGCGCCCGCTCCTTCGAAGATTACGCGGACACCTACCTGGCGCCGTCGCTGTTCAAAATCCTGGGCAATCTGCGCAAACCCGAAGCGGAGCGCGACCACGACAAGATCAAGGAAGGGGAGCGCGAGGTGCGCGCGCACTTCGTCTTCCTCGACCGGGAGCTGGCTGGCCGTCAGTTCTTTGCCGGGCAGCTCAGCCTGGGCGACATTTCCTTCGTGCCGCCGCTGGCCAACTACGAGCGCGCGGGGTACAAAATCGGCGCCGAATTTCCCAATTTGCTGGCCTGGTGGGAGCGGATGAAGGCGCGGCCCAGCTTCGCGGCCAGTTGGCCGCCCGACTGACGTTTGACGCTGGCCTGGCGGTGAAGGCAAATTACGATTATGGCCAACTATCCGCTGGGCAAGCTCGACCATGTCGGAATCGCGGTGCGCAGCGTCGACGAGGCGCGCAAGTTTTTCGAAGACGTGCTTGGCGCGCGCTTTCTGCACGAATCGGCGCGTCCCGAAGAGGGCTTTCGCGTCGTCAACTTCCAACTGCAGGGGGTGATCATCGAACTGATCGAGCCGATGGGCGAGGATTCCTTCGTCCGCAAATTCATCGACAAACGCGGTGAAGGGATGCATCATCTGACCTTCAATGTTCCCGACGCGCGCGAAAAGGTTGCCCAGCTCAAGGCCCGCGGCGTCAGGATCGTCGACGAACGCGAATGGTCGGCCGACTCCTACGAGGCGTTCATCTCGCCGCGCTCCGCACATGGGGTCCTGATCCAGATCGGGTCGGGCTTTCCGACCCTGTCCGACCATCCGCAATGGTTCGCCAAACGCGACTGACAGGACGCGGAAAAAGACGAGTTGTGCCTTCATCTTTGATGGGTTGCGGTTGCGCACCCTCGATAAAAAATGGCTGCCTTCTTTACTTCTCTTTCTCCGGGAGAGACTGAAGTGAGGTGAGCAAAATACTTTTTTCCGCAACCTGCTGAACATCCGCGCCAGCTAACGGAGGCAACGCGATGGATACCGCCGAGGAAATCGAGCAATTAAGGCTGGTGGCCGAGATATCGGGGCTTACCCCGCCCCGCGTGGTCCTGCCCGAATCCGGCGATCTGATCGTCGATCGCTTCCGGCTGCATTACCTGGACTGGGGTAATCCCGGTGGCACTGCGGCAACCATCTTTTTCCTGCACGGCGGCGGGCTTAACGCGCATACCTGGGACGTGGTCTGCCTGGCGCTGCGCGAGCGCTACCGATGTGTCGCGCTGGACCAGCGCGGGCACGGCGACAGCGAATGGTCGCCCGGATGCGACTACGGGATGGAAAGCCATCTGCGCGACATCGAGGGCTTCGCCGCGCAGATGAAGCTGCGGCGCCCGGTGGTGGTCGGGCAGTCAATGGGCGGCATCAACGCGATCAATTACGCGGCGCGTCACAGCGAGGAGATGGCGGGGCTGGTGGTGGTCGATGTCGGTCCGGAAATCCTGCCGGCGGGCGGTGCGCGCATCCGCGACTTTATCGCCGCCCCGCAACTGGACTCGCCCGAGGACTTCTTAAAGCGCGCCACCCAGTTCAATCCGCTGCGCGACCCGCGCATCCTGCGCCGCAGCCTGTATTACAACCTGCGCCGGCTGCCCAACGGCAAATGGACCTGGAAGCATGACACGCGCCGCATCGCCGAAGCGCAAGGCGTGGATACGGCAGCGATGGCGGCGCGGCGCGCCCAGGAATTGTGGCAGGCAGTGCCGAAGATCAAATGCCCTACCCTGGTGGTACGCGGCGTACTGAGCGACGTAATTTCCGACGAGCAGGCGGAAAAATTCGCCCGCGCCTTGCCCAACGGCCGCCTGGCGCGCGTCGAGCGGGCGGGGCATAACGTCCAGGGCGACAACCCCGCCGGCCTGCTCGGCGTGCTGGTACCGTTCGTTGAAGAAATCGGGTTGTAGCCACCGGGGAGCCGATTATACCATCGTCATTACGGTCGGCTTCCGCGTACAGGCGCACGTTCTCGATGATAACCCCCAACCGTGGCGCTCGGGCGAGGGGACATCCGCGGTCAGCAGCTGCGCTTGATAGAGCCGCGCCGCTGCCACGTAAAATGCATCATATGCGTTGACGTTGTGACGCAGCGACCATGCTTCGCGAAGGAGCGCGGCGGCAGCCAGCCTGCGCACCGGCCATAACGATAGATCGAGCCCGGCGGCCGCTCGCTCGGCTCGTATTTCCTTCCCCAGGACGAGCTTGCGCATCACGGCCAGCACTTCGCAGTCAATCAGGGCCGGAGCGACCAATGTCGCTCCCTTGAGGCGGCGCGCCAGGTTCTCGCCAAGCGGGGTGCGCAGCAGCAGCTCGACCGCCACCGAAGCGTCGGGGATGATGGTCACAGCTCGTGCTCGCTGCGGACTTCGGCCAGCACCTCACCAGCCGGGCGAGAGAGTCGCACGCGGGGCCGGCTTCGAAGTCGCCTTTCGAACTCGTCATAGGAGAGCTCTCTGCCAAGCGCCTCCAGGACGAGTTCGCGCAACGAGTTTCCGCGCCGCCGCGCACACTCAGACCTCCAGCTCCTGCGGTATACCTCGTAGCGAGCGCTGCGGCGGTCTGGCACAATGGCTGGACCGATGAAGGAACGCATCACCGAACTGCTCAATGCGGCCCTTGAGCGGGCGCGGGCCGCCGGTCAGCTCAAATCCGCCGCGCCCGTTTTCACTGTCGAGGCGCCGCGCGATCCCAGCCACGGCGACGCAGCCACCAACGCGGCGATGGTACTGGCGCGCGCCGAGGGCAAGCCGCCGCGCGCGATTGCCGAGATCATCCGCGCCAATTTCGAGCCCGGCGGCGACATCGCCGAGGTCAGCATCGCGGGGCCCGGCTTTATCAACTTCCGCATGGCGCCGGGCTTCTGGCATCGGCGGCTGTTTGCGGCGGCGCGCGAGGGCGAGCGGTTCTGGTATCCGCAGCTTGGCGGCGGACGCAAGGTCAACGTCGAATTCCTGTCCGCCAATCCCACCGGACCGCTCACCGTGGGCCATGGGCGCAACGCCGTGCTGGGCGATACCATCGCCCGGCTGCACGAGGCCACCGGCTTTAAGGTGGTGCGCGAGTATTACTTCAACAACGGCGGACGGCAGATGCGGATGCTGGCGGAGTCGGTGCGGGTGCGTTACCTGCAGGAATTGGGGATCGACGCGCAGCTCCCGCCCGACGGCTACCAGGGCGAATACATCCGCGACATCGCCCATCAACTGGTGCTGCGCAACGGCGACCGTCTGGCCCAGGGTGCAGCCGAGGAAATCTTCAAGAACGCCGCCGAGCGCGCGATTTTCGCCGACATCCGCAACACCTGCGAGCGGCTGGGCATTCGTTTCGACGTTTACACCAACGAACTGGATCTGATTAAGGCGGGTAAAATCGACGCGGTGATCGAGGGACTGCGCAAGCGCGGGCTTATCGCCGAGTACGATGGCGCGGTGTGGCTGCGCGGCGAACCGCTGGGGCTGCCCAAGGATCGGGTGCTGATTCGATCGGGACCCGAGCGCGAGCCGACCTACCGCACACCCGATATCGCCTATCATATCGACAAGCTGGAGCGCGGATTCGACCTGATAATCGACGTGTTCGGCGCCGACCATATCGCCGAGCACGAAGGGGTGGCCGCGGCGGTGCGCGCCTTGGGCTACGATATCAGCCCCATTCGCGTCATCATCTACCAGTTCGTGACGCTGACCCGCGGCGGCGAGAAGGTCAAAATGTCCACTCGCAAGGCCACGTACGTGACGCTCGACGAGTTGATCGACGAGGTTAGTCCGCAGGGCGAACATGAATGGTCGCCGGCCGACGTGGTGCGGTTTTTTTTCCTGTTTCGCAAAAGCGACACGCATCTGGATTTCGATATCGATCTGGCCAAGCGCCAGGCGCCCGAAAATCCGGTGTTTTACGTGCAGTACGCGCACGCCCGATTGGCCAGCGTGTTCCGCGAAGCCGCCAAGGCCGGCCTCGTTCTGCCCGACGAAGTGGAGCGCATCGACCTCACGCTGCTCTCCGAAGAGGAGCTGGCGCTGGCGCGCCGTCTGCTCGACCTGCCCGAAGTGGTGCGGACCAGCGTTGAGGAACTGGAGCCCCATCGCATCCCGTTTTATCTGCTTGAAGTGGCCGGGGATTTCCATCGCTACTACAACAAGCCCTCCAACCGCATCATCGGTCAGGATCAGGAACTGAGCCGGGCGC
The DNA here is from genome assembly GCA_021325025.1 of Pseudomonadota bacterium. Classification (GTDB taxonomy): domain Bacteria; phylum Desulfobacterota; class Binatia; order Binatales; family Binataceae; genus JAJPJA01. The sequence goes on from JAJPHZ010000035.1 coordinate 393,369, forward strand.
GGCTGTTTCTGGCCGGCGTCATCAAAAGCGCCATCGCCAGCGGGCTGCGGCTGTTGGGCGTCAGCGCGCCCGAGCGGATGTGAATTGACGAGGTCGGCTGCCAGCCGCTGGCAGGGTGTTGAGAAGGTAGGATTCTGGAGTTTACCAAGCAGGTGGTGCTCAACGCCCTGCATAAAAACTGGCTTCCTCTTCTCTCCCTATGGGCGAGATAAGAGAGAGGGAGCAGGCTGTGAAAATCCTTTTTCAACAGCCTGCTGGGCATGAGCTTAAGCCAAATTTACGCTATAGTTATCGCGAAGGCGCCGCGGCCTGAGCTGGTATCCGATAAGCGCTCGGCCGCTGCAGCAGCGTTCGGGTAAAATAGGGGAAGTGACGAACGATGCGGTTCGAAATTGGACCAGGCGGAATGTTGCTGATCTTGCTGGGCTTGGCCGGACTTTCCGGTACCGTGTTCGGATTGGGACTGATCGCCGGGCATGAGATGGCCGGCCCCGAGCCGGGCTCGCCACCGGGACTGGCTGCCTATCCGCTGCCGGCGGCGCCCGCCTCTGCGCCGTCAGAGCAGGCTGTAGCTGCTGCTCCAGCTCCCGCCGCTAATCCCGAAGCCCCCGCCGCATCGTCTTCTGAAAACACTGGCAACGCCGGCGAAATCGCTGCCCCGGCCAAGGCTGCCGTAGCTTCGGCGCCGGCAGTGAAACCGCTGCCCGCACCGCCGGTATCGGCGGCGACACCAGTATCCGGGCCGGTCGCGGCTCGCAGGACGGCTGCTACGGGCGCAGCGGTGGCGTCGCGTAGCTCCCGCACCGCCACCGCCGCTGCGGCGGCCTCGCCCTACGACAATCCGTCAACCGGAGCCTCCGTAGCACCGCCCAGCGAATCGGCGTCCGCCGAGGGGACGGCCGATACCGGTGAGGAAGAACCTGAGGCGCCCGCTCGGCCGGCGATAGCGGCTGTAGCGCCGCGCCGCAACGTGGCGGCCGCCAATCCGCCCGCGCCGCGCACCGGGCCGTACAGCGTGCAGATCGATGCGATGATGGATCGGGCGGGCGCGCAGCAGATGGCGCAGAAGATCAGAGCCAAGGGCTTCGAACCTTACATCGTGCCGACGCTGGTGGACGGCAAGACCTGGTACCGCCTGCGGGTCGGCCATTACGCCACGCCGCAAGAGGCACAGGCTGCCGAATCCCGGCTGCATCAGGAGTTCAACAACTCGTCCTCGGGCAACTGATCGAATCGCAGACCGCTAGCAGCGACACGCGCTGGCAAACACCCGTGCTCGCCGTGTCACCCTCTACTATCTCTCCCCTCGCGGGCGCGGTATCTAAACACGGTTGCTGCTAAGCGAACTCCGGCATCACTTCTGCAGCGAAGGTATTGAGCATCTCGCGCGAGGAAAAATAAAAGGAGAAATAGCTCAGGTCCAGTTCCTCGCAGCGCGCACGGATCTCGCGCCTGACCTCGGCGGGCGTGCCGCAGACGTAGGTCAGTGCCTGCCGCGCCGTCTCCAGATCGGTGGCGGCCGCAGCGGCGCTTGCCGCCAGCATCTGCTCGGCCTGCTCCTTGTCCCGCGACATCAACAGAAAGGACAGCGTTGATACCTCCAGTTTGGACGGGTCGCGTCCTGCCGCCCGCGCCGTGTCGTAGAACAGATCGACGCGCTCGCGGAAGTGCTTGCGCCCGAACGTGACGCTGCGATGCAACTCCGGGCTGCCTTCGCGGTTGGGCGGCACCAGGCTCAGAATGTCGGCGTGGCGTCCGGCGATCTGGATTACTTTGCGGCTGCCGCCGCCGACCATGATCGGTGGATGCGGCTTTTGCGTGGGCTGCGGGTAGTTGTACGCCTTGTCGATAGCAAAATCCGTCCCGTGGTAGGTGGGTTCGGGATCGGTCCACATCACCTTCAGCAGCCTGATCGCGTCCTCCAGTTGCCGCACGCGATCGGCGTTGGGCGCAAACGGCAGGTTATAGGCTTCATACTCCGCGCGCTGCCAGCCCGAACCCAGTCCGACGATCAGGCGCCCTTCGCTGATGTGATCCAGCGTCGCGGTGATCTTGCCAAGCACGGCGGGATTGCGAAAGCCGATCGGCGTCACCGCGGTGAGCAGCTTGACCCGATTGGTGATCGCAGCGACCGCCGCCAGTGCGCTGTAGCATTCCAGATTGGGGGTGGTCGCCGACTGCCCGATGCTGCCGCCCTGGGTGACGGCCATGTAGAAATGGTCGCCGAAGGACACCGAATAAAAACCCATCGCCTCGGCGGCCAGCGCATACTCGCGGGTCTTTTTGAAGTTCCAACTGGGCAGGTAGAGATTGAATTTTATCCGCTTCATGGCTATCCCATCGAGTCAGCGCCGGAGCTGACCATCTCCACCGCCGCTCTGCGATCGGCGGTGCACATGAATTTGGCCGCTTCGCGGTTGTGTGCTCCCGCCACCCACGTCGGACCGTTCTTGAGGTTGTCCAGCCCTTCCTGCGCGACCTCGTCGGGCTCCATCACCGGCTGCCCCGTGCCTTCAAGTTTGATGCCCATGCGCGCCATCGCCGGCGTTCGGGTGGTGCCCGCGATTAGCATCAGGACGTCGATGCCGTGCGGTCTGAGTTCCCACCATAGCGTTTCCGTCAACATCTGTTCGTAAGCCTTGCCGGCCGTGTACACCGCCATCCGCGAGCCGCCGGCAAAGCCCGCCATCGAGCCGACCACGATGATCCCGCCGCGCCGGCGCGCGCGCATCTTGGCGCCCAGTTCGTGCAGCAGCATGGTCAGCCCGGTCACATTGACGCCGATCACCCGCATCAGTTCGTCCAACGGGCGATCCAAAAACGGTACCATCTTGCTTTCTGCTCCGGCGTTGTACACCACCATCCCGATCTCGATGTCGCCGGCCGCCGCGCGCACGCGCTCGGTCAGGTCCGGTGTGCTCAGGTCGATCGACGCCGTTCGCACCTGCACCCCGGCGGTCTGCCTGATCTGTTGCGCGACTTCCTCAAGCGGCTGCGGCTTGCGCGCAATCAGCATGACGTTGACGCCATGCGCGGCAATCTTGCGCGCGAAGCCGGCGCCGATTCCCTCCGACCCTCCGGCAATCAGTGCCCACGGCCCGTATTGTTCGGCGAACATGCTTGCTCCCTCCTTGCGGCGCGCCCCATCAGTCGCGCCATCCGCGCTCCAACTTCTCCATCACCTCGCGTTTGGCCTGCTCTTCGGTGCGTCCCGGCCACGCCATCATCGCAACGTCGGAGAAAAAGTGCTCCTGTGTTTCGCTGAACCGGCGCAGGTCGGGAAAGAAGCTGTCAGTGAACTCGCCCGAGCCAATCGCGCTGCGCGCGGATTCGTAATCGTCGAACAGCAGTTGCTCGACCCCGTCCCATCGCGGATCGCCCCATCCGCCATGGCTCATGTAAACCGCATCGACCACCGGGCAGATCTGGTAATGCTTGAGCCCCGGGATAGTTTTGGCAATCGCGGCGTGGACGTTGAACCAGTAATCGCGGAATTCGGCGAGCGTCAGTGCCAGCGAGCGGCGCAACAGGAAGGTCGCCGATATCATCCCGGAGCGCCGTTGCCCGGCCTCCACGACGATGTGGTCGTTGGTCGAGATGGTGCACTTTTTGCCCGGATGCATGAAGTTATCTTCGTCGCGCAAAAACGCCTTGCTGCGCTCGATCTCTTCGGGCGAGCCGACCAGTGGTCCGGTGCTCCAGATTTCGGAGAGGCCGTCGAAGATCGAATCCCCGCCCAGCGAATGCAGCCGATGGTTCTGAATATAGCGCGGCAGGTTGGGGGTCGGACCGGCGTGGTAGGGACGGCCGCCCTGCAGCGGATGGATTTCCAGGTAATGGCGATGGAAGGTGCGGCGATCGACCGAAGGCTTGCGCGCGAACAGAAAATAGATGTGGATCATCGCTCGATCCTCCTGACGTTTTTCACATCACCTTGTAGATATGGCCGCCCATCCATCCGCCGTCTGCGCAAAACGCGTGCCCGGTGACGAAGCTGGCGTCATCCGAGCACAAAAAGACGGCCGGACGGGCCATCTCAAGGGGGTCGGCGGCGCGATTGATCGGCACCACGGGCGGGACCACCGCGGCCAGTCTGCGCTCGCGCTCCTGCGGCGACAGCCTGGCCAGCGCCGGCGCCATGATGTTGGTCGCGACCGATCCCGGACACAGGCAGTTGGCGCGGATGTTATACTGCGCGTAGTCAAGCGCGATACTTTTGGTCAGCCCGATCACCCCGTGCTTGGAGGCGCAATAGTCGGGCAGACCGCAATGTCCCTCCAACCCCGCCACCGATGCGGTGTTTAGAATCACGCCGCCCTGTTTCATCAGTTCCGGCAGTCCGTACCTGCATCCCAGGAACACGCCCTTGAGGTTGATATTGATGGTGCGGTCCCATTCCTCTTCGCTCATGGTATGGACCGCGTTGGGCACGCATACGCCGGCGTTGTTGAACAGGATGTCAAGCCGGCCGAAGTGACCGACCGTCGCGGCAACCATCCGCTCAACGTCCGCCGCCTTGGACACATCGACTTTGATCGCAAACGCCCGGGCGCCGATTTCGCGGGCGACCTGCTGGGCGCCCGCTTCGTCCCAGTCCGCCACCGCCAGGCTGGCCCCTTCCTGGGCAAAGGCCAGCGCCGACGCCCGGCCGATGCCCGAGGCGGCGCCCGTGATCAACGCGATCTTCCCGTCCAGTTTGCCCATGATCATTCCTCCCGCCGCGCGTGCCTGCGATGCGCGGGGTTAAATCTGGTCCAAGCGCGGGCGCATTTCAAGGCGCGCATCTGCTATGTTACCAAGCGCTCCGCCGCACGGCGTGGGAGGCGAAGAGAGCCGATGCAGTTAAAGGACAAAGTGGCGCTGATCACCGGAGCCAGCCGGGGGATTGGCAAACAGCTCGCCCTGCGATTGGCCCAGGCCGGCGCCAATCTGGTCGTCGCGGCCCGCACGGTGCAGGCATCGCAGAGTCCGTTTCCGGGTACGATTCATCAGACTGCCGCGGCGGCCAGAGCGCATGGCGCCAGGGTGCTTGCGCTTGGATGCGACCTGGCGATTCGCGCCGACGTCGAGCGGATGTGCCGCGCGGCGCTCGAGGAATTCGGCCGCGTCGATATCCTGATCAACAACGCCGCCTACTTCGGCCCCGGCCATTATGATCCGTTCATGAGCCTCAGCCTCGATCAATGGGAAACGATGATCGACGTCAACCTCAACGCGCCGGTGCTCGCTTGCCGGCTTCTGCTGCCGGGCATGATCGAACGCAACAGCGGACTCGTCATCTGCATGACGTCGGCGGCGGCGACTTACGACGTTGCCGCCGGAGGACGCGGCGGAATCAGCCCGGGCTATCCGACTGCGAAGGCGGGACTGAATCGATTCGTCAGGGCGCTGGCCGCCGAAATCAGCGAATACCGCATCCCGGTAATCGCGGTCGAGCCGGGCTTCACCGTAACCGAGCGCACGGCGATTATCTTTCCGCAAAACAACATGGACTTCTCCGGCGGGCATTCGATGGAGGTGCCGGTGCGGACGGTGATGCATCTATGCACCTGCGCCGATCCGATGGCGTACTCGGGGCAGATAGTCGCCGCCGCGGAGTTTGCCAGTGCGCATCACCTGCTGTGAGCGCGGCTTGAACAGCGGGGGCGTTCGTGCCGATTTGCTCGCTTGATCCGCCCTGTCAACGTCACTAGCATTGCGCCCAGTTCCCAACCAAGCCCAAAGACGTGTGGCTCAAGGATAAGACTCGGCTGGGGCCTTTCGCGCTGCTGGCGGCGGCGCTGATACTGGGCGGCACGCTGCGCTTCTTTCGCCTGGGCAGCGCCGAGCTGACGCCCGATGAAGCAGCTTCGTGGGCGGCCGCCGCGGCGCCGACGGCCGCGGAAGTCGTTCGCCTTCAGGCCAAACTCAATCCGGGCAAGCTTGCCGTGCATGACCTTGCACTGCATGCCTGGATTGGAATCTTCGGCGCCGGCGTGACCGCGATGCGCGCGCTTTCCGCGCTGCTGGGTACGCTCCAGATCGTGCTGGTGTTCTGGGTTGCGCGAGAAATCCTGCTGCTGGGCCGCCGCGGCCAGGTTCCGTCAACCCCTGATCAGGAGGCCGCGGTCGATTATCCCGCCGCGATCGGCGCTCTGATCTTCGCCGTCAATTTGGCCGCGATCAAATACGCGCGCGAGGCGCGGATGTATGCGGTGCTGATGGTGATGATGCTGTTGCAGGTCGGATTTCTGATACGCGCGCGCACCAGGGAAGGTTGGCTGAATTACCTGGCCGTGGCGCTCTTCACCATGTTGTCGGTTGCGGCCAACTTTACCGCCGTCTTCATGATCATGACCGAAGGGTTGTGGCTGCTGCTGACCGTCAATGCAAGGCGCGAGCGGGTTTTCTGGAAACTGCTGGGCGCGGTCGCACTGGGCATCGCCGGATTTATCGCCATAACCGGCGCGGCACTCCATATTGGCGTCGCCACGCTCGAAAACGGAACGCTTAATTTCATTCCCTATCCGCACCTGCGGGATTTGGTTGCGTTCTTCAATTATGGAACGCTGTCGTACACGCTGATAGTTGCGCTGGCCGTTTGGGGCATTGTTGCAGGATGGTCCGCCGGACGCGCGGCGATTGTATTTGCGCTGCTGTGGATGTGGGGACCGGTCATCCTCTTATATATAGTATCGCTGACAGTCACGCCGCTGCTGGTCACGCGCTACGCGCTTTCCTCGTTTGTCCCGTTTCTGATTCTGGCCGCGCTCGGGATCTGGTATTGCGGCACCGCCCGTGCACAGGCCGCTGCCTTGTCCCTGGTTATTGCATTGGCGGCAATCCAGTTTGCCAGCTACATTCATCGGTCTCCGCCGATGGAATGGCGGCGCAGCGTGGAGCGCATCAGGGCCTACTCACCCTCGGCGGTGATCGCAGTGGCTCCGGTGCGCGGGGCGAATCTGATCCGCTATTATTTGTCCGGCGCGGATGGGTATCGGGTGGTAGGCCTGACCGATCGCGCATCGTGTGCCGGATCGGGCATTCTGGTGGTCTGGAACGGCGGTATCTACGGACCGTTCCGCAAGCAGGCCGATGACTGCAGCTCCGCGTTTCCGCGCGTGGTTTACCGCGATCGCGATTTCCAGGTGCTGGCGCGCTGACGATGGGGCTGCATCGGGAAATACGCCGGTTCAGGAAGATGGGCGGCGCGGCGGTGGCCGGCTATTATTTGCGCCGGCTGGGCAACGCGTGGGTGCGCCCGCTCAACCTGGTGGTGCCGGCGCGATTCGAATGCCCGTGCTGCGGATGGTGCGGCGCGCGGTTTCTCAATCACGTCGGCTACCAGGAGACCCTGCGCAATTACGTCTGCCCGCGATGCGGCAGCCACGCGCGCCATCGCGGCCTGGCGGTCTTTTTGCGCCGGATGCTGGCGGCGCGTGAGCGCCCGGCCACGGTGCTGCATTGCGCGCCCGAGCGGGGAATCGCCGCGGTGCTGGCGGCCAATCCCAAAATTTCCTGCATCACCGTGGACATGGCGCCGCATACGGTAAGCGTGCGCGCCGACATCTGCGCCTTGCCCTTTCAAGAGGCGGCATTCGATCTGATCATCTGCTGCCACGTGCTCGAGCATCTGCCCGCCGATGGGCCGGCCCTGAAGGAAATTGCGCGCGCGCTCAAACCGGGCGGACAGGCATTGGTGATGGTCCCGATGCTGCACGATTGGGAAAGCAGGCCTACCCTGGAGTTCGGCGCTGCGCAGCCGCGGATGGACGACCACTGGCGGCTTTACGGGCACGACGTGGCGGGCCGAATCGCGGCTGCGGGCCTGGCCTGCACCGGGGTGCGGTTTTCCTCCTTCCTTACCGCGGCGCAGCAGGAGACCTATCAGTCAGGTGGCGATATCATCTTCATCGGTTCCAAGCCCGCACTCTGAACGCGGAGGCCGCCAACACGCGCGCCTCGGGGCGCAGAGCGCCGCCCGGCCGGCGGTTGCGGCGCTGCTGCTTACGGCCCTGACTGTCGGCGCGTTGCTGCGCCTGTGGCATTTGGGAGTGCCGGAGTTAAGTCCCGACGAGGCCGCGTCGTGGGCCGCAGCCGCCGCGCCCACCGTCGCCGGCGTCGTGAAGCGTTCGGCCCAACTCAATCCCGGCAAGCTCGCCGCCTATGACCTGGTACTGCATGGATGGATTTGGACGTTCGGCGACGCCGTGCTCACGATGCGGTTGTTGTCGGTGGGGCTGGGCGTCGGTGCGATTGCGCTGGCCTTCTGGGTCGCACGCGAGGCGCTCCTGCTGAGTCCCGAGGAGGCCTTGCCCGCGGCGTCCACCGACTACGCCGCGGCGGTTACGGCGCTGCTGTTCGCGGTCAGCCTGGCGATGGTCAAGTACACGCGGGAGGCGCGGATGTATCCGCTGGTGATGGCGGCGGCACTGGCCCAGACCGGCTTTTTGCTGCGTGCGCACCGGCGCGGCGGTCAGGCCAACTATGCGGCGGTTGCTCTATTCACCGTGCTGTCGATGGCCGCCAATTTCACCGCCGTCTTCCTGGCCGCCGCCCAGGCACTGTGGCTGGTGCTTTCCAAGGAGGGCCGGCGATACGGATTTCCGTGGCGGCCGCTGCTGGCACTGGCCGCCGGTGCAATCGCGCTGGCCCCCGCTTTGGGTTTGGCGATCCGAACCAGCGCTACCGCCCTGGCTGAGGGCGCATTGAATTGGATCTCCCCGCCCTCATGGTGGTCGATATTTTCGTTCTTTAATCGCAGCGCAGGCACCTTTCCGTTTCCGGTCCTGCTGGCGCTCGCGGTTTGGGGCGCCGTCGCGCAGTGGCGCCGGCGCAGCGCCGCAATCGTGTTCGCCCTGTTCTGGATGTGGGGTCCGGTGCTGATGCTCTACCTGATGTCAATCGCAGTGACGCCGCTGCTGGTGGAGCGCTACGCGCTCTCCAGCCTGGTCGCCTTCATGCTGCTGGCCGCGCTCGGGATCGACGCCTTCGCTTCTGCGCGTATGCGCACCGGCGCCATCGCCATCGCGGTTGCGGTATGCATCGCCCATGTCGGTGCCTTTCTCAAAAAACCTCCGTCCTTGCAGTGGACACACGCGCTTGCACATATCGAGACCGGCCTTGCGGCCGGGGCGATCGCGGTTGCTCCGGGTTACGGAGCGAACGTGCTGCGCTACTACTTGAAGCATCGCGGGCAATACCAGGTGTCGGGGTTGACGCCCGACTCGTGCGCCAAGTCGGATGTGCTCTTCCTGTGGGATCACGCGGCCACGGGACCCGGCGGCGCGCAGGTGGCGGCCTGCCGCCTCACCTTCAGCCATCCGATGTTTGCCGAAAAGGACGTGGCGGTGATGACGCGTTAGGGAGCCGGGCGGCCGCACGCGGGCTAGAGTTTTCGCTGGGGCTGTGGAAGAAATAGCGTTGGCTGTCGTCCTGAACGGCGGAGTTGGATGGGGCTGAAGAATCGCCGCGGAGCGATTGCGTTTGCCCAGCGGGAGCGTTTGGCTATCCATCACCTCTGTGTCACGACCGACCGCGCGTTTACAAAAAGGAGAACGCAATGATCCATCGATTCTACTTCATGGGCCGCCGCCGGGATCTGACGCTGGAGGAATTCCTGACCTACTGGCGCACCAGGCATCCGCGCGCCGTCTCCGAGCCGGTCGCGCAAATCCGCCGCTACATCCAAAGCCATCGCGCGCCGGAGATGGATAGCACCGCGCCCTTCGACGGCATCGCGGAGACCTGGCACAACGACTTCGACGACATGCTGTCGCTCATCCGCAGTCCCGTGATTCCGATCTTCAAAAAGGACGAGGAGAACTTCGTCAACCACGCCCACGCCGAGGATCTGGCCACCACCGACCGCGTCATCCTCGACGGGCCGCGCACCACGCAGATGCTCAAGGGCATCTTCACCGTCAAGCGGCTGCCGGAGATGACGCTCGCCGACTTCCGCCGCTACTGGCGCGAGGTGCACGCGCCGCTGGCCGTCAGGCTGCCCGGCCTGCGCCGCTACGTCCAGTGCGAGGTGATTGACGAAGCCTATTCGTTCGCGGAACCAAAATGGGACGGCGCCGCGCAGCTATGGTTCGACGATCCCGAAGCCGTCCGCCGTTGCTTTGAATCCGACGTCTACAAAAACGTATCGGGCCCGGACAACCAAAACTTCATCAGCCAGGCCGCCGTGGTGTGGGTGCACGAGCATCCCATTCTGCCGAAGCGATTCGAGTAGACCAGGTCTCCTTGGCAGGGTGTTGGGGACCACCTGCCTGGTAAACTCCGAAATCCTACTTTCTCAACACCCTGCCAGGGTGCGACTTCCAGTAGCCAATGTCGCTGACCGCTGATTCAGCCGGCGCTCGTTTCTAGCGTGCGGCAGCGGCCGTCTACTTCGGGGTCGAAACCGAGGGTGCGGAGTTGGTCGGCGATCCATGGGCTCATCAGGCCCACCTTTTTCAGGTTGCCCATGACTTGCGTGTACATCTCGCGTTTAAACGTGGCGCGGAAATAGACGTAGTCGTTGGCACGGGCGGCCTCGGCGCGGATGCGCCTGACCTGGGCGATCTGGGCGGTGGAAAAGCCCACCGCCTCGAACGCCTCGCGCGCGAACATCCCGCGCATCACCAGGCGGCAAGCCTCGATGGTGAACTGTTCGAGTTCGCGCCGCTCGGCGGTGTCAAGGCTGCGGATGACGTCGGGCAGGCCCAGCACGGAAAATCCCATGTGGCGCGATTCGTCCGCCACGATACGCTGGCAGATTAGGCGCAGCAGCGGGTCGCGCGCCGTTTCGGCCAGCATCCGGAACATCCCCACCGCGAAGGTTTCGGCGATGAGCTGCAGGCCCACCGTTTTGATAAACCACTTGCCCTCGCCCAGCAAATGGTCGAACAGCGTGCGCAGGTTGTCCGCAATCGGATAGATGCGGCCGCCGCACTTGTCGGTCAGGTAGCGGCTCAGCACCTCGGCATGGCGCGCCTCGTCGACGACCTGGGTGGACTGGAAAAACTTGGCGTCGTTGGTTGGCACCATAGCGACCAACTGGCTGCACGCCAGCATCGCGCCTTCCTCGCCATGCAGGATCTGCGACAGGCGCCAGCACGAGAATTCCACGTTGAGCCGCCCGCGCGTCCGCGTATCGAGCCGGTTCCAGAACTCGCTGCCATAGCCGTCGACCAGGCCGTCAGCGAACACTCCAGCCTCGAGATCGACCGGCGTGCTCCAGTCGATATCCGATGCGGCGTTCCATTGATCGCGCTTGGCATTTTCGTAAAGCCGGCGCATGTCGGGCGCCTGCACCGCGTAATCGCGCTGAAAAAGCGTGTGGAAGCGGCTTTCGATCTGATGCTGGGTGGGATTGGAAGCGGTCATGTCTTGTCCTTTGGGCCGCAGGCGCTCGCGACTCATCCCACCACACGTAGATCGGATGGTCAAGAATGGTAACTTAGACAACGAGCGCGGTTTGGCGCTATCTTGCCCTCGTCGGCAGCGCGATGGACTGCTGCAAGAGGAAGATCGTCATGGCAGGCGGACAAACCAAATCAGCGCGGGTTCGAGCGCGCGTCAACCATCCGATCATAGATTCGGACGGCCACTGGATAGAGTACGAACCGGTCGCGCTGGATTACCTGGCGCGCGTGGGCGGTCGCAAGCTGGTGGAACGTTACAAGGCGGTGTCGGCGCCGTTCGGAGCGTTGGCTCGGATGCCGCTTGAGACGCGCAAGGACAAGCGCATCTCGCAGTTTCCATGGTGGGGAGTGCCGGCGCGCAATACGCTGGACCGTGCCACCGCGATGATGCCCCGCCTGATGCATCAGCGCTTGGGCGACATGGGGATGGACTTCGCGGTGGTCTATTCGACCGGCGGCTCGCTGTTCGCGCCCTTTTTGCGCGACGAGGAAGTAAGAAGGGCCGCCTGCTGCGCCTTCAACATCTTTTTGGCCGATACCTTCCGCGAGTTCTCCGACCGTCTCACGCCCGCCGCCGTCATCCCGATGCATACCCCGGCCGAAGCGATTGCCGAATTGGAGCATGTCAAGGAGCTGGGGCTGAAGGTGATCATGATGGCAAGCCTCATTCGCCGCCCGGTTCCCGAGGTGGCGCGCAAAGCGCCTGAGTATCTGCGCTACGCGTTGTGGATGGACGTGCTGGGGCTGGACAGCGACTACGACTACGATCCGGTGTGGCGCAAGTGCGTCGAGCTGGGGCTGGCGCCGACTTTCCATTCATCGGTGCAGGGCTACGCCCTGCACAGCTCGCTGACCAACATGGTGTACAACCATATCGGCCATTTCGGTGCGGCGGGTGAAGCGGTGTGCAAGGCGTTGTTTTTGGGCGGCGTCACCACCCGCTTTCCCCAGCTCCGGTTCGCCTTTCTGGAGGGCGGGGTGAGTTGGGGATGCCGCCTGTATGCCGACCTGATCGGGCATTGGAAGGTGCGCAACATCGACGCACTGGCTCATCTGGATCCGAAGAATCTCGACGCCGCCGAACTGACCCGGCTGGTCAGGCAATACGGCAGCGAGGCGCTCAGGCAGAAATTCGATGCCGCGCTGGTATCGATGGGCGACAGCGCGCCTGAGAATCTCGACGACTTCGTCCACTGCCGCATCCGCCGGCCCGAGGACATCCGCGACCGCTACGTGCCCAATTTCTTCTTCGGCTGCGAAGCGGAAGATCCGCTGATCGCGTGGGCGTTCAATTCCAGGGTCAATCCGTATGGCGCGCGGCTTAATGCGGTGTTGGGCTCCGATATCGGCCATTGGGACGTACCCGACATGGAGGAGATTGCGGCCGAGGCACATGAGCTGGTGGAAAAAGGCGCGATGACGGAGGAGGATTTTCGCGACTTTACATTCAGTAATCCGGTCAGACTGTGGGCGTCGCTCAACCCCAACTTCTTCAAGGGCACGGCGATTGAGCACGAAGTGGAGCGGGAATTGCCGGGCAATTCAAACCGGGCCGAGCGCCAGGCGGACCTCTGATGGCAGAGCACAAGAGCAGACACGTACTGGACGGCTTCCGCGTCCTGGACATCACCCAGTTTGTCGCCGGACCGACGGCGACGCGCTTTTTGGCCCAGATGGGTGCGGAAGTGATCAAACTGGAGATGGCGCCCACCGGCGATCGCGCCCGGCTGGTGCCGATGCTCAAGGACGGGCGCAGCTCGCACTTCGTCCATCACAACCGCGGCAAGAAAAGCCTGTGCCTGGACATGAGCAAGCCGCAGGCGCTGGACTTGACCAAACGGCTGCTGGCCAGGGTGGACGTGTTCGTCGAGAATTTCAGTCCGGGCACGATTGCGCGGATGGGGCTGGGTTACGAGGAAGTCAGGCGGATCAATCCGCGCCTGGTGATGTGCTCGATTTCGACCTTCGGCCAGAGCGGCAGGCTCGCTTCGCTGGCGGGCTTCGACTTTATCGGCGCCTCATACGCGGCGGCGATCAGCGCCCTGAATGCGCGCCGCGAGGGCCAGCCGGTGCTGCCCAACATCCCGATCGGCGACGTGATGACCGGGGTGCATGCGGTCGGCGCGATCGCCTGTGCGCTGCTCTATCGCGAGCGCACCGGACAGGGACAGTATCTGGACATCTCGCTGCTCGATGCCTACTTCAATTGCCACGAAGTGGTGACCACTGACCTGCATCGGCGGGCGATGGCGGGCGGGCAGGCCGAGGCACACGGCGCCAGCGTTGTGCCGCTGGCGATCTTTCGCGGCACACGCCATTACATCTGTATCATGGCGCCGCTGGACCACCTGTGGCGCCGCTTGTGCGAGGCGATCGGGCGGCCCGAGTTGGGTCAGGATCCGCGCTTCGCCGACCATGCGGGACGGGCGCGCAACGAAAAGCAGGTGCTCGAGCTGATCCAGGCATGGCTCGACGCAACCGATGAAGCGCAGGCACTGGACATCCTGGAGCAGTATCACGTGCCTGCGGCGCCGGTGCTGACGCTCACCGACGCGATCGACAATCCGCATCTGCTCGAGCGCGGCACCGTGCGCGCCGCGACCGACCGCATCCTGGGCGACATAAAGGTTCCCGGGCTGCCGCTTCGGTTTTCGGATTTTCCCGACGAGTTGCCCGCGGAGGCGCCGTTTTTGGGCGAGCATAACCGTGAGATCCTGAGCCGCTACCTGGACCTTTCCGATATGGAGATCGCGGAACTGGAGCGAGCCGGCGTATTACAGGAGAAGCGGGTGTGAGCAGATACAGGCTGCGCGGCTGCGCGGCAATCGTCGGCGCGGCGGACACCAGGGTCGGCGTGGTGCCGGAATTCACCAGCGCGCAGTTGCAGACGCAGGCAGCGCGCCTGGCGATGGCCGACGCGGGGATCGGCAAGGAGCAAATCGACGGCTTGATCACCTGCAATGCCAGCGTTGAGCGCGGGCCGCTCAAGACGTTTCACGCCGAGATGGTCGCCGAGTTGCTCGGCATCGCGCCGCGCTTTTGTCTGACCGGCGCGGTAGGCGGGGCGCTGCCGGTGCTGATGATCGAGCACGCGGCGGCGGCGATCGCGGCCGGCCTGTGCCACACCGTGCTGCTGATTTCGGCGGACAACCTCCTGTCAGGCGCCAAGCGCCGTGTTCCAATGCCTGAGCCGTGGGACGACCCGCAATTCGAGGAGCCCTACGGTCCGACCACACCCGCGATGTACGCGCTGATCGCGCGCGCGCACATGGATGCGTACGGCACCACCAGCGAGCAGTTCGCGGCGGTCGCGGTGGCCTGCCGCAAGCACGCGGCGATGACTCCCGGGGCGCACAAGCGTACGCCTATCACGATCGCCGACGTGCTCAATTCGCGGATGATCGCCGATCCGCTGCATCTGCTCGATTGCAGCCTGGTGTCCGACGGCGGCGCGGCGATTGTGATCACGTCGGCGGAGCGGGCGCGGGACTTCAGCAAAACGCCCGTGTACTTCCTGGGCGCCGGTGAAGCCCATCCGTATCTGAGCCTGCTCCACGCGCAAAGCCTGACCGTATCGGGCGCGGTCGAGTCGGGCAGGCAGGCTTACGCGGCAGCGGGCGTGCGTGCGCAGGACATCGACGTGGCGTTCGTTTACGACGCGTTCACTCCGATGGCGATCATCTACCTGGAGGATTTGGGCTTCTGCCCCAAGGGCGAAGGCGGCCGCTTTGTCCAGGGCGGCAACATCGAGCTGGGCGGCGCGCTGCCGATCAACACCCACGGTGGACTGTTGTCGTATTGCCATGCGGGCCTGGCCAATTCCATCTTTCATATCACCGAAGCGGTGCGGCAACTGCGCGGCGAATGCGGCGCGCGCCAGGTCGCGGGCGCGCGGTTGGCGATAATTCACGGCCAGGGCGGACGCGCCTCAACGCACGGCACCGCGATCCTCGGCACGCAAGAGACCCTGTGATGGACAAGCCGGGCAAGCTGATACCGGTCCCTACCGCAGAGACGGCAGAGTTTTGGGCCGGATGCCGTCAAGGAGAACTGCGGCTGCAACTCTGCGCCGCCTGCAACAAGTATCAATTCCCGCCACAGAGTTTTTGCCGTCACTGCTCCAGCGCCGAGCTCAGTTGGGTGGCGGCTTCGGGGCAAGGCAGGGTCCTATCCTGCACCGTCGTGCACTGGTCGCCCAATCCTGCCTATGCGGCCGAGGTGCCCTACTCGCTGGCACTGATCGAACTGGACGAGGGCCCGCGGATGCTGACCAACATCGTGGGCGTGCCGCCCTCAGAAGTGCGAACCGGAATGCAGGTCGCGGTGGTGTTCGAGCAGTGCAGTCCGGAGATCACGCTGCCGAAGTTCAAGCCGCGATGAGCATCGTTTGCGCCAGGGCGATACCGGGTGCGCAAGCGAGGGAAGCGGAGCAAGCAACGCGAAGCGACTCCCGTCTGCTCGCTCATCCGATGTGGTAGAGCCGCGACGCGTTGGCGAAGACGATTTTGCGCGTGACCTCCGCGGGCACTTCGGCAAAGTCGCGGGCGATTACTTCGCGCGAGTGCGGCCAGGTCGAGTCGGAGTGCGGAAAGTCGGAAGCCCACATGTAGTTGTCAGCGCCGAAGAATTTGTAGGCCGACGCGCCCACCGGATCGTCCTGGAAGGTCGCGAACATCTGGCGCTTGAGATAATCGCTGGGCGCCATCTTAAGCCGCGTCATCGCGACCCCCGAGAATTTATCGTAACCGTGATCGAGGCGGAAGATGAAATGCGGCATCCATCCGATGTCGCTTTCCGCCGACACGATGTTGAGCTTCGGGAAGCGCTCCAGCACTCCGCCCATCACCAGCGTAAACAGGCTTACCTGGATGTCGGCGGGATAAAACATGTAGCGCGACAGATAGATGATCCCCAGCGCGTCCTTTTCGGTGCGCGCAGCGATATCCGCCGCGATCACGCCCGCGCTCTGGCCGCGGGCGGTGATGATGTGCAGCGACAGCGGCATTTCCAGCTCCGCCGCCGCCTGCCAGAACGGGTCGTAATCGCGGCTGCTGTAAGGGCGCTCATCGGGCGCGGCCGCCGAGATCATCGCCGCGCGCAAGCCCTTTTTGCGGCACCGCTCCAGCTCCCTGACCGCATCGGCAACGTCGTGCAGCGCGATCAGCGCGCTGCCGATCAGACGCCTGGGGCTGTAGGAGCAGAATTCCGCCAGCCAGTCGTTGTAGACCGCGAAGCAGGCGCGCTGCAATTCCACGTCGGGCAGCGCGAACAACGGCATCCCCAGCGTCGTGTACAGCACTTCGGCCTCGACGCCGTCGACCTCCTGATCCTTGATGCGCTCGACAGGGTCCCAGCCGCTGGGGCGGGCGCCTTCGTAACCCTTATCCAGATGCGCGCTCAATTCGTCGCCGCTTTTGCCGGTGGCGATATTGGGACCGAGCGGAAACGGGTTGATGCCGGGCGCCATCAGCCAGTATCCCGGCCCGATCGGATTGGTGCCCACGCGCGGTGCGCGATCGGCAAAGGCGCGGTCCAGCCGCTGCGTCCACAAATCGCCGGGTTCGATCACGTGCGAGTCAGCCGAGATCACGCGCAAGGCCGCCATTTTGCCATCCTCCTTCTGACGCCACGTTATATGACATCTTCGATGATCGGCCGCAAATCTACAAACCCGCCGCCTCCCGGTTGGAGCGGTCGCATTGCGCGGCGGGGTTTGGTATGCGGACATCAGGCGCTCAGCACCCTGGAGGATGACTGCGATGAAAATCGGCGTGCGCTCCTTCATCACCACCGACACCATGCCGGCCGACAAGGTGGGGCGCGTATGCGAGACCCTGGGATTCGAGTCGATGTGGGTGTGCGACCATCCGATTCTGCCGGTCGAGCACAGCCTGGCGCCCACGCGTGTGGACCAGCGCGTCGGCATCCGCAACCATCAGATGCCGGAATACTATCGCGGCGTGCCTGACCCGTTCGTCGTGCTGACGCAGGCGGGCGCCGTCACCCGGCGGATCAAGCTCGGCACTGGTATCTGCCTGGTGCCCGAGCGCGAGCCGATCGGGCTGGCCAAGACCGTCGCGACGCTGGATTGGTGCAGCGGCGGGAGATTCCTGTTCGGCATCGGCGCGGGCGGAATCCCGCAGGAGTCCGCCGTGATGGGCGTCGAGTTCCGGCGCCGATGGCCGATGACGCGCGAATATATCGCGGCAATGAAGCAGCTGTGGACCCAGCCCCAAGCCCGCTTCGAGGGCGAATTCGTGCGCTTCGCGCCGGTCTTCTGCTATCCCAAACCGGCGCAAAAACCGCATCCGCCAATCATAATCGGCGCCGGTGGAATCGGGCCCAGTTCGCTGCGCGCCCTGCGCGACACTGCCGCGATGGGCGACGGATGGGGACCGGTCGGTATCGGGCCCCAAGAGCTGGCGCGCGACCTGGTCATGCTCAAGGAGCTGTGCGACAAAGCGGGACGGGACTTCGGCAAAATCGAGATCACGATCTTTTCGCCGGTCGAGGACCAAGACCCCAGGCGGACCGTCGAGGCCTACCGCGCGGCAGGCGCGCATCGGCTGGTGTTCATGGTCATCCCGCCGATGCTGCGGGACGAGCGGAAGCTGGAGGAGCTGGCGCGCCGCTACATCGGCGCGGTTTGACGCCAGACGCGCAAGCGGCAACGGCTGTCGGGCGAGGCCACGTTGATTGTGGACCGCATCCTCCTCCCGCACTTCGGCCAGCCGCGCGGTGTGGCCTGTGATGCGGCGGCCTGGCTTATTTCTTCTGCAACGACTCAACGTAACGGACAATCGCCGTGATCCGCGCGTCGACTCTGGCCTTGGCTTCCCGCGATTGACCTTCCTCCATTTCCAGGTTTGTGCCGAAAAACGGCATATTGAGGCGCTCGTGGGAGGGGAACTCCTTGCGTCCGTCAACGATCGCGTACACCTCGTCGAAGGGGAATTTGCCGCCGTTTCGGCGGCTTAGCTGGGTCAGGTCGGAAGGATTGGTTCCCGACAAGGTGTAGGAAGCCACACCTTTGCCGTCGCCCCTGGGCCCGTGGCATACCGCGCAATACTGATCGTAGTCCTTCTTGCCGTCGGGCGTTTGCGCCGCGCAGGGCACGGCTCCCAACCACAGGCATGCGGCCGCCCACGCGATTGCCGCGGGGATGGGAAAAAACCGCAGCAGCATCGGGCGGTGGTTCGATCGGAACCATCGCCTGCCCCTTTTCGCAGCACGCTGGTAAGGTATTCGGGCCGAATCATCCGGCACGGTTGCTGCACGGTAAAACAAAGGGGCGGCTTGAAGATCGCCCCTGCCCAGGAGGAACCGATATGGCGTATCCATTTCACGCCATTCTGTGTCCGGTCGGGTTTAATGGCAACTACGCCGGGGCGTTGTCGATGGCGCGGCGGCTGCAAATCGAGCCCGGTTCCGTGATCTATGTTCTGCACGTAATTCCCCAGTTGCCGCCCCATCGCGAAGGCGCCTTCGTCGATGTCTCGTTGGCGGAGGGGGCGCGCGAAACCGCGGCGCGCCATCGATTGGAGCGGATTGCCGGCGAGCAGCTTGCCGGCGCCAATTACAAGGTGCTGGTCGCCAACTGCTCGGCACCCGATCAGATCGCGGAGTCGATCATCAATACCGCCCAGCAGGTCCGGGCCGATGTGGTCGTGATGGCGACGCACGGACGGGTCGGGCTGCCGCACGAGCTGTTCGGGAGCGTCACCGAACGCGTGGTGCGGCAGTCGCGATGTCCCGTGCTCACGGTGCGGCTGGAGGGCTGATTCCGCCCGATTTGCGATGGAAAATCACGAGATCGCCAACGTCCTGGACGAAGTTGCCGACCTGCTCGAAGTGAGCGAGGACAATTTTTTTCGCGTCCGCGCCTATCGCAACGCGGCGCGGACCATCCGCGACTTTCCAACCCCGCTGGCACGCATGAGCGCCGAGGATTTGCAGGAACTGCCGGGCATCGGCGCCGACCTTGCGGGCAAGATCGCGACTTTGATTACAACCGGCGAACTCCCGCTGCATCGGCAGTTGACGCACAAGGTGCCGCCGGGGCTGGTTGCGCTGACGCGTTTGCCGGGGCTGGGTCCCAAGCGCGTCCGCCTGCTCAGCCAGAAACTGCGTATCCGCGATCTCAAAGACCTAAAGCGCGCGCTCGAGGACGGACGGTTGCGCGCCGTGCGCGGCTTTGGCCCAAAGATTTGCGATACTCTGGCGGCCGCGATCGCCCGCCAGGCCGAGGCACCCAGGACGCGCACGCTTTATCCCGAGGCGGCCGCCATCGCCCACAAGCTGGTGGAGCATCTGCGCGGCGCTCCCGGCGTAGTGCGGATCGACGCCGCCGGCAGCCTGCGGCGGCGCAAGGATACGATTGGCGACCTCGATATCGTTGCCGCGGCCGCCGACCCGGCCCCGGTGATGGATCGGCTGGTACAGTACTCCGGTGTCAAGCAGGTGCTTGAAAAGGGCGAGACGCGGACCAGCGTCGCGCTTGCCGCCGACTTCCACGTCGATCTGCGTGTGGTGCCGCCGCAAAGCTATGGCGCGGCGCTGCTGTATTTCACCGGCTCGCAGGCCCACGATATCCATCTGCGGCGCCTGGCGCAGGAGCGCGGGATGCTGCTCAATGAGTACGGGTTGTTCCGCGGCAAAAAACGGATCGCCGCGGCCGAGGAAAAGGACATTTACAAGGCGCTCAATCTTGAGTGGATTCCACCGGAGTTGCGCGAGGACCGCGGCGAGATCGAAGCCGCCGCCCGGGGCCAACTGCCGCACCTTATCACGCGGGAGGATCTGCGCGGTGACTTGCACACTCATTCGTCGTACACGGACGGGCGCGTGTCGATAAAGGAGATGGCCTCGGCGGCGCGGGAGCTGGGGATGGAGTACCTGGCGATCACCGACCATTCCAAACGCATCGCGATGGCGCACGGGCTCAATCCCGCCGGGCTGCGCAAACAGCGGCGGGAGATCGAGCGGGTCCAGAGGGAGGTCGGAATTCGCGTGCTGCGTGGAATCGAAGTCGATATTCTCGACGACGGCGCGCTGGACCTGCCCGACGACGCGCTGGCCGAGCTGGATTGGGTGGTCGCATCGGCGCACTACAAACTGGCGCAAAATAGCCGCGACATGACGCGCCGCCTGGTGAGGGCGATTCGCAATCCAAACGTTGACGTGATCGGCCATCCAAGCGGCCGCCTGCTGGGCGAGCGCGAGGCGTCGACTTTCGACTGGGGCGAGGTGTTGCACGCCGCGCGCGAGGAAGGCTGTGCACTGGAGCTGGATTCCCAGGCCGACCGGCTCGACCTCACCGATACGGCCTGTCTTGCCGCCAGGCGCGAGGGAGTCTGGATCGTCATTTCCAGCGACGCGCACCATCCGCATGAATTCGCGATGCTGGAGTTCGGAATCAACCAGGCGCGGCGCGGATGGATCGAGCCGGCCAACGTGCTCAATACGCGGCCATGGGAAAAATTCCCGCGCCGCACGCGGTGAATCCCGCCCAGGAAATAATGAGAAATATCGTTGCACTGCTTTGCCTGAGTATGGCGCTCCTAATCGGTTGTTCGCAGACCCAGACGTCGGCCTTACAGGGTCAATGCTCGGCCGGCGACGCGGCAGCATGCGAAGAACTGGCGCGGGCGCAGCGCTCCTCCTACCAGGAACAACCCGCCAGTTCCGCGGTGGATAAGACGCGGCCGGTCATCCCCTCGCCCTCCTCGGCAATCCCGCCCCCGCGCCACCTCCCCTAGCGATTCTTTTTTCCAGCCCCCGCTGGCTGCGCGCGCGGGAGCGCGCGAAAATTGACCGCGTCATGGCTGTGATCAAAAACACCAAGCCCGCCTTCGGCGGGCCCGGAATCGAACCGCGCTGGACGCGCGGCGCCAAGGACGGCGTGGGCACGGCGTACAGCGTTGCGAGCAGCGTATGGTACACGCTGTCAGGCGGCGTAGTCAGCGAAGTTTACTATCCGACTATCGACCGGCCGCAGATTCGCGACCTTCAGTTTCTGATCACCGACGGCGCCACCTTCTTTCACGACGAACGCCGCCATCTGGAGTCCCGCATCTTCCGGCCCGAGCCCTATGCGCTGGGCTACGAAATCATCAACACCGACCGCAACGGGCGTTATCGGTTGGTCAAGGAAGTGATCGCCGATCCGCGCCGCTCGTGCATGCTGATGCGCACCCAGTTGGAGGGTCAACCGTCGCTGTTGCCGCAGTTGCGGCTGTTTGTCCTGCTCGCGCCGCACCTGGAGGTCGGCGGATGGAACAACACCGGCAACGTTGCCGAGGCGGCAGGGCGGATGATTCTGACGGCGCACAAGGGCGGCATCTGGCTTGCCCTGGGGGCGACGATTCCATTTGCGCGATGCTCATGCGGATACGTGGGCAGCACCGACGGATGGCAGGATCTCGCCGATAATTTTCAGATGGATTTCGAATTCGACTGCGCCATCGCGGGCAATATCGCACTGACCGGGGAGCTGGACCTGAGCTACGGACGCCGGTTCACGGTGGGACTGGCCTTCGGCGACAGCCTGCATCGCGCCGTCACCACGCTGTTTCAGTCGCTCGGCATACCCTACGAAGAAAATCAGCAGCGGTTCAATGGCGAATGGGGCCGCGCGTGCGAACGCGCGCTGCCGCTGGACGGTTATGCGGACGACGCCGGGCAGTTGTACCGCGCCAGCCACAACCTGCTGTTGTCGCACGAGGACAAGAAGTTTCCCGGCGCGCTGATCGCCTCGGTCGGAATCCCGTGGGGCGAGTCCAAGGGCGATGAAGACCTCGGCGGTTACCATCTGGTGTGGACACGCGATCTGGTCCATGCGGCGACCGGGCTGTTGGCCTCGGGAGATCCGGAAGCGGCAGTGCGCGCGCTCATCTACCTGGCCTGCCTGCAGCTTCCCGACGGCGGCTTCTATCAGAACTTCTGGATCAACGGCGAGCCATACTGGCGCGGCGTGCAACTGGACGAAGTGGCCTTTCCCATCCTGCTGGCATGGCGCCTGTGGCAGGCCGGCGCGCTGACCGAATTCAACCCCTATCCGATGGTAATGAAGGCAGCCGCCTACCTGATTTCCAGGGGGCCGGTGACGCCGCAGGAGCGCTGGGAGGAGAACAGCGGGCTGTCACCCTCCACGCTGGCCAGCAACATCGCGGCGCTGATCTGCGCGGGCAGCTTTGCACGCGCGGCCGGCGACGAGATTTCCTCGCTGTTGCTCGAGCAGTACGCCGACTTCCTCGAAGCCCACATCGAGGCCTGGACCGCGACCACCGACGGCGTGCTGCTGCCCGGGGTGCGCCGTCACTATATAAGGATCAATCCCGTGGAGCCCGACGACCCCGACCCCGACAAGGATCCCAACCGCGGCGTGGTGCTGATTCGCAACCGTCCGCCGGGTGCGCAGGCCTTTTTCCAGGCGCGCGAGATCGTCGATCCGGGATTCCTGGAATTGGTGCGATACGGTATCCGGCGTCCCGGCGACTCCCTGATCGAGGATTCGCTCCAGGTGGTCGATGCCCTACTGAAAGTAGAGACACCGTTTGGGCCGTGCTGGCGCCGCTACAACCACGACGGCTACGGCGAGCGCCGCGACGGCGGCCCGTTCCAGGGATGGGGATGTGGACGCGCCTGGCCGCTGCTGACCGGCGAGCGCGGCCATTACGAGTTTGCCGCCGGACGCAACGTCCGCCCCTACATCGCCGCGATGGAGAGGTTCGCCTCATCCGGCGGCTTGCTCTCCGAGCAGATTTGGGACGAGGCGGACCGCCCGGAACTGCTCCTGTATTTCGGCCGTCCCACCGGCTCGGCGATGCCGCTGATGTGGGCGCACGCGGAATACATCAAGCTGCTGCGCTCGGTGTGCGACGGGGTGATTTTCGATCTGATTCCCGAGGTGGCGGAGCGTTACCGCAATTCGCATCCGCAGCCGCCCGAGATCTGGAAATTCAACCGCCAGGTGCGTGCGGTGCGCGCCCCCGCGACGGTGCGCGTTGTGGCGCAGGCGCCCTTCATGCTGCATTGGACGCTGGATGAATGGCGCCACGCGGTCGACACCAATTCCACTTCCAGCGCACTGGGAATCGATTTCGTGGACGTCGCCGTGCCCGCCGGCCAGACCGCGCCGCTGCGCTTCACCTTTTTGTGGACGTCCGGCCAGCGATGGGAAGGGCGCGATTTCAGCGTCGCGGTTGCGGGGTAAAAAGGCCGGCGCGCGGGCAATTTCAGCGCTGGCGCTGATAGGTACCCATCAGCGTGGCTTCGGCCAGGATATGCCCTCTCATCGCCTGCTCCAGCGCCAATTTGGTGGGCCGATGCAGGTTGGCGATTTCGGTGTCCAGGGCGTAGAGCTTGAAGAAGTAGCGATGCTTGCCGATCGGCGGACACGGACCGCCCCAACCGGTGCGCTTCCAGTCGTTGAGGCCCTGCAGCGTGCCCGCCGGCAGGTCCGCCGGCCGCACGCCTTCAGGCAGAGAGTGGGCGCTGGGCGGGATGTTGTACAGCACCCAATGCACCCAGGTCATTTTGGGCGCCGCCGGATCGGGCGCATCGGGGTCATCGACGATCAGGGCCAGGCTGCGTGTTTTTGGCGGAACGCCCGACCAGCTCAGCTCGGGTGAAATGTCGCTGCCGTCGCAGGTATAGAGCTTCGGAATTTCCTTTCCATGTTTGAACGCGGGAGACTTAAGTTGCAGTGCCATCGGATGCACCTCTGTCAAAATTATCCGCGCCGTGATTTTCACTCCGCAAGCAGCTCGGGCGCGAGCGCCTGAACCATACGGCGGATCCCGTCACGCCAATCAACCTTGGTCTCGCCGATTAGCGAATGCATCCGCGTCAAGTCGGTGGAGAGGCTGCCGAATGCCCGGGGATTGTCGGCGAAGCGCGCCTCCAGTCCGGTCAGCTCGCCCAGGTACGCGCACCACTCCTCGATACTCACGCGCGGCGCGCCGGCGAAGTTCGTCAGCGTCACCTCGGGAGTCGCAGCGGCGAGCAGGCGCGGAATTTTCTCGATGTAATCGTCGGTATGCAGCAGATTGTAGTAGTTGGGGCGCTCGGGATGGACTTCGATGGGTGCGCCGTTCTTCATCATCATGAGATGAAAATAAGGCCATCCGCCCCAATTGCCGTAAGGCACGCAAAGGCGCGCGATAGTGGTTGGGATGCCGAACTGGCGCGCCGCAAACATGCACACCCGCTCGCCGGCAATCTTGGAAATTGAATAGGTCGGCGACATCGCGCGATGGTTGTCGGCCAGCGGGTCCGACTCCTTGCGCGGCTGGTGGCCGCGGTATTCGTAAACGCCGGTGGTGGACATGTGCACAAAGGCCTTGGCGCGGCGGCATCGCGCCATCAAAAACCCCACGCCTTCGGCATTGGCCGCAAAGTCGTAGTCGAAGCGGTTGGACCGCCCCACCGCGCAGTTGATTACGTAATCGACGTCTTCAGGTACCGCACCGAGGCTTTCAGGTTTGGTCAGGTCCGCCGCAATCGGCGTCCCGCCCAGCTCCTCCATCGCGCGGCGCTCTTCGTCCCTGGCGTAGCGCGCCATCGCGTAGACTTTTGCAACCTTGCTGTACTCGCGCACCAGCGGCCGCGATACCATCCCGGTCGCGCCCGTGATCAGGATCTTTTTGCCCTCAAGGCTTACCGGATCGAACATGGCTCCTCCCCAGCTCAAAACAGCTTATCCAAAGCCTGCGGCGGCGCGCCAGCCGCGGGTTTGGCCCCGGGCACCGTGCGCGTTATAAGGATCGGCGAAACGACGGACCAAGCGCGGAGGCATTATGAAAATTGGCGTGGCGAGCGTCATCACCGACCAGACCATCAGCATCGAGGACTACTATCGCACCTGCGAATCGCTGGGATTCGAATCGGCGTTCATCGGCGAACATCCGGTCATCCCGGTCGAGCACGTGACGCCGTTCCCCGCTGGCGGCAACGTGCCCGAGCGCTACAAACGCTTTCCCGATCCCTTCGTCGCGCTGGCGGTGGCCGGCTCCGTCACCAGGACCATCAAGCTCGGCACCTGCATCTGCCTGGTTCCGGAGCGCCATCCGATCCTGCTCGCCAAAGAAGTGGCGAGTGTGGACTACTTTTGCGGCGGGCGGTTCATCTTTGGCGTGGGCGGCGGGTGGTTTCCCGAGGAAAGCGAAATCATGGGCGCCAACTTCAAGCGGCGATGGCCCCAAACGGTGGAATATCTGAAGGCCGCACGTGAATTGTGGACCAAGGACGTGGCGAGCTTCTCGGGCGAGTTCGTCAGTTTTCCCAAAGTGTATTGCTATCCCAAGCCGATACAGAAACCCTATCCGCCGATTCATATCGGCGCCGGCGGCTTCAACCAGTCGTGCAATCGCGCGCTGCGCAACACAGTGGCGATCGGCGACGGATGGATGCCGGTGTATCTGCCGCCGGAGCGGCTCAAGAAGGAATTGGCGACGCTGCGGCGGATGTGCGATGAGGCCGGCCGCGATTTCAGCAAAATCGAAATTTCCGTGGTCGTGATGGACGCCAAATCGCCCGACCCCCAAGGGATGCTGGCGCAATACGAAGAAGCCGGCTGCCATCGCCTGATTTTCGGCGACCAGATCCTGCCCCCGGGCGGCGAAGGCCAGCGCAGGCTGGAGACGATCGCGCGCGATTATATCAAGTGACCGCTGTCTTCTAGAGGAACGTAACCTCGGCGGCGCAGGTATACATCTCAGCGATTGCGGCGGCGTGAGCGAAAATGCCCGCGCCCAGTCACTTCCCGGGCCAGTGGTTGCCATAGCTGTCCAGGTAGGTGACATCGCTCAACGGCAGACGGCGCACCGGACCGTGTCCGTAACCTGCCATCGGATAACCAATGGGCAGGGTCGCGAACAAGCGCATATCGTCGGGAGCATTGAGCAGCTTTCTGACCTCGTCCTCTTTGTAGGCAAGCACGGTGGTCAGAACGGTGCCCAGGCCCAGTGCGGCGCAGGCGACAATCATGTTCTGCACGGCCGGGAAAATGCTGCCGCCCATCAGGCGCAGGAAGATGGGCATCTGCTCCGCAGGCAGATTGGGATGCTCAACGTCGGCAGTCATCTGCAGCCAGGCGAGTATTTGCACCGGCACTTCCCCGAAATGCTCGGCCAGATACATCGCACCGGACATCATTTTCTGCTGCCGCTCCCTTGTCATGTGAGCGGGAGGCTTACGGTTCAAATAGGCTCGGGCGGCGATTTGCATGGAGGCGCGGTAGATCTCGCCGATTTGGCGGCGCCGCTCGGCGTCTTTTACTACTATGAAGCGCCAGTTCTGAAGATTGCTGCCGGTGGGTGCGCGCACGCCGGCGTCGACGATCTTGGCAATCAGTTCATCGGGGACCGGATCGGGTTTGAGACGGCGCAAGGCGCGCGCCGTGTGAATTGCCTGGAATACGTCCATTTCTGCCATTGATCTGCCTCCTGCCGAAAGTGCAAAGAGCGGACGAAGCTATTGATATTTGCGCAAGTATGCCAGTCACCCTCGCTCTCTTATCCCCTACTGGTTGTGTAGAGGCGACAAAATCTACTTCTTTTTGTAACGGCATAAGACGCCGCTGTTTTCCAATTGCGCGATCTTGTCGGGCGAATAGCCGAGATAACGCTGCAAAATTTCTGCGTTGTGCTGGCCCAGGGTGGGTGTTTCCAGCGTCAGTTCATCGGGAAAATCCGAGAAGCGGAATGGAAAGCCGGGCACCTGGTATTCGCCCAGGATCGGGTCGGAAATCGTGCGCACCGTGCCGCGCTGGCGCAGGTGCGGATGGTCGATCGCTTCCTCGACCGACAGCACGGGCGCGACCGGCACATGATGAGCGTCGAGGGCGGCCACCGCGGCGTCATCGCTGGGCATCGACGCGAGCCATTGCTGGATCGTGTCGATTACGAATTGTTTGTGCGCCACTCGTCCCGGCTCGGTCTTGAAGCGCGGGTCATCGCCCAGTTCGGGCTTGCCCATTGCCCGGCACAGCGATTGCCATTGCGCCAGGGTGATGGCGACAATGAATATGTAACGTTCTTTGCCTTTGAACAGACCCACCGGACAATGGGTTTCATGATGCAGTCCGGCGCGGCGCGGTTTGATCTCGCCGCGGCTGGAACTGGCTAATACCACGCTTTCCTCGTGGCAATGGAAGTAGGAATCGAGCAGTGTGACTTCCAGGAACTGGCCGCGGCCGGTGCGTTCGCGATGCAGCAGCGCGTAGCCGATCGCCGCATAGGCGTGGACGGCCGTCATCACGTCGCCCATCGCGGTGCGCAGCGGATAGGGCGGCCCGTCGGGCTCGCCCACCATCGAGACAATCCCCGCGTAGCACGCACCCATCGGGTCGAAACCGGGCTTGAACGCCAGCGGCCCACTCTGGCCGAAAGTGGAAATCGAGCACATCACGATGCGCGGATTAATTTCGCGCACACGTTCATAATCCAGGCCGAGTTTCGCCATCACGCCGGGCGTGAAATTTTCGGCGAGGATATCCACCTTGGCGAGGAGCTCCCTGATGATCCTGTTGCCTTCCGGATCCTTGGCATTGACGCACAGGCTCTTCTTGCCGCGGTTGTGCTGGCTGAAATAGGAACTGCGGCCGTCCTTGTATATCGGCGCGACGCGGGTGGGATCGCCGTAGGGCGTCTGCTCGACCTTGATCACCTCCGCGCCGGTCTGCGCCAGCAGCCGGGTAAGCGTGGGCCCGGCGATGAACTGCGTCATGTCCAGAACTTTGTAGCCCTTAAGGATATGCTGTTGGCCAGGCATAATGTCCTCCCTGGTATATTCGGACGTCAGATGACTATCTGGTCGCGGCGCAGCGCCGCAATTTTGTCGCTTGAATAACCCAGCAGTCCGGCCAGCACTTCCTCGGTATCAGCGCCCAGTGCGGGCGCGGCGCGGCGCACCCGGCAGCCGGTCGCAGACATGCTCCAGGGGATGCCCGGTTCGGTCAGACGGCTGCCGTCCTCATGCGGCGGTTGGACGAGGAAGCCGCGCTCGCGCAAATGAGCGTCTTCGGCGACATCCTTGTTGTTGAAACTGGGGAATGCCGTGACGCCGCAGCGCTGCAGCAGCTCCGCAGTCTCCCATCGGTCGCGGCTTTTGGTCCACAACGAGATGATATGGTCGAGTTCGTCCTCATTGCGTTTACGCATCGCGGCGCTGGCAAAGCGCGGGTCATCGGCTAGCGCGGGCCGGCCCATCGCTTCGCACAGCGCCCGCCATTCGCTTTCGGTGCCGACCGCGATCGTGATCCAGGCTTCGGCGCCGCCCGCTGCGGGGTAGCAGTTGTGCGGGCACATCAGGGCGTCGCGGTTGGCGGTAAAACCGGGGTCGCGGCCGCTCATCGCATACTGGAGCAGCATTTCGGGCAAAACCATCTCGAGCACTTCGAGCATCGAAAGGTCGATGTACTGACCCACGCCCGTGCGCTTTCTGTGAATGAGAGCAGCCGCAATCAGATAGGACGCGAACAGGCCGCTGGCGGGGTCGCTGTAGGCCACCGCCGCTTCGCGCGGCCGATCGCCCGGATAACCGGTGACCGACAGCAGGCCCGATTGCGCGCCGAGCTGCGGCCCGTAGTTGACGAAGCGCGCGTATGGTCCGGTGCGTCCGTAACCCGACATCGATACCATGATCAGGTCGGGCCGGTAGCGGCGCAGCACCTCGTATCCCAGTCCCATCCGGTCGATCACGCCGGGACCGAAGTTCTCGACCACGACGTCGCAGTGGCGCGCCAGCTCGCAAGCGATCTCAACCGCTTCAGCCCGCGCCAGGTTAAGCTCGACACTGAGCTTGTTGTGATTCCACTGATTGAAGGGCCCCGCCCGATTCGGGCCCGGCGTGCCGCCCAAATACGGCGGCAGGCGGCGCGTGGCGCACAAGCGTCTGGAACTCTCGATACGAATGACCTCGGCGCCGAGATAGGCAAGCTGGAGTGTGCAGAACGGTCCGGCCCACACCCAACTGAAGTCCAGTACGCGCACGCCGCGAAGCGGTCCGCCATCGTGCGGTCCGGCGTCAGCCGCGCCGCCGCCCGGTACCGTCGGCGCGCCGTCCCAGCTCCTGTCGGCGAGGACTTCCCGATTATGCTCGCCCAGTTGCGGAGCGGGACGGCTGAGCCTGAAGGTCATCGCGGTGGACTTGAAAGGCGCGGTAGGTATTTCGACGCAACGTCGGGCCGCGGCAGGCATCGGCAGCGCAGCGAAGAAGTCGCGTGAGCGCAATTGTGGGTCGGCATAAGCGTCGGACGCGCGGTTGACGGGTGCGACCGGAATCCGTTTGGCCTGAGCGGCAAGGAACAACTCCTGCGTTTTCCATTGCCGGGTCAGCTCGGACAGCAGCGGGTCCAGGGCCTCGGCGTTGGCGCCCCTGGCAAAGCGGTCCTTGAAAATCTCCTCGCGCGCCCACTCGGGATTGCCCAACAGTTCCATCAGGCGGTCCCACTGCGCGTCCTCCAGGAAATTCATCTGTATCCAACCGTCGGCGCAGGGTACGACGGTGCGCGGGCCGTAACTGTACTTTCCCAGCCGCGATGACTGTTGGCCGTTGTAGGTGTAGTGAATTAGCGTGGATTCCGACATCGCGGCCAGGCATTCCTGCTCCGAAATGTCGATCGACTGGCCCATGCCGCCGCGGGCAATGCGATGAAAGTACGCGGCCAGCGCGGTGAGCGCGGCGTACACGCCGCTTTGGAATTCCGCCTGATGGCCGAACAGCTTGAGCGGCGGCAGCTCGGGAAAGGGCGACGCCCCCGGTCCCGTGGCCGGCATCCCGGACGCGTGCGCCGCCGTCAGTTCGCAGGCGCGGTGATTCGCGCGCGGGCCGCGCTCGCCGAAGGGTGAAAGCGAAGCGACCACCAGGTGCGGATGGGCCCGGCGCAGGTCGGCGCTTTGCATGCGTGCCGCGTCGCGGTCGCCGGGCGCGACGTTATGAATCAGAATATCGGCACCTGCCAACAACCCGTCGAGGCGCGCGCGGTCGGCGGCGTCATTGAGGTCGAGCGTGACGCCGTACTTGTCGGCGTTAAGATACAAAAACAGTCCGCTCAGGTTGGGATCGACAAGGCTGTCGAAAAACGGGCCGCGGCGGCGCGTCGGGTCGCCCTGCGGCGGCTCGACCTTGACAACTTCGGCGCCCAGCAGCGCCAGCAGTTTAGCGCCGAACGCGGCCGCCACCCCGCCGCCGCATTCGACGACACGAATCCCGGCCAATGCCAATGCATACGCCATCTGCTCGGTGTGGGTGCTTGTCAACGGCGGTTCCTCTCGATTCCTATATCGTTCCTATATCGTTGACGCTGAGCTGTTTGTCAAAAACGGCGCGCCAAGGCCTGCGACCCCGCTGCAGGGCGTTTGCACCATTCCCCGGTAGTCGGTGTAGATTCGCACTGAGTCACGGCTGGTCGCAATCGCGGAGGTCATCATGGAATACGACGTGAAGATCGACGGCGGTCTGATCCTCGACGGCAGCGGACGCCCCGGAGTGCAAGGCTCGGTGGCGATCAAGGACCGGCGCATCGTGGCGGTGGGCGACGCGCCCGGCGCAGCGGCGCGCACCATCGACGCCGGCGGCCTGGTGGTCGCGCCCGGCTTCGTCGATATCCACACCCATTACGACGCCCAGGTGATGTGGGACCGGATGCTGACGGTTTCGCCATGGCACGGCGTGACAACCGTGGTGATGGGCAACTGCGGCTTCGGCGTTGCGCCCACCCGCCCCGAGCATCGCGGCCAGATCATGCGTACCCTGGAGAAGGTCGAAGGCATGAGCCTGACGGCGCTGGAAACGGGGCTGGGTTACGATTGGCCCTTCGAGACCTTTCCGCAATACCTCGACGCGATCGAGCGGCGCGGGGTGGGAATCAACGTCGCGGCGCTGGTGGGGCATACCGCGGTGCGGATGTATGTGATGGGCGAGGACTCCTACGCGCGCGCCGCCACCGAGCAGGAAATCCGCGCGATGGAGGAGGTGGTGCGCGAGGCGATGGCGGCGGGGGCGGCAGGCTTCGCCACCTCCAAGGGCTTCGCGCACATCGGCTACCTGGGCCGCCCGGTGCCAAGCCGCCTGGCCACCTTCGATGAAATCAGGGCGCTGACGGCGATCCTGGCCGAAAGCGGGCGGGGCACGGTCGAAGTCGCCACCGGCCAAGGCCTGTCCTACGACGAGTACGAGGAAATCGCCCGCGCCAACCGGCGTCCGATCAGCTTTTCGTTTCTGGCCGGGCGCGAGGATTGGGCCAGGATGCTGGCCCAACTCGAACGCATCAGAGCGCTGGAGCGCGACGGCGTCCGCCTGGTGCCGCAGTTCTCCGCGCGTCCGCTGACGATGGAATTCAACTTCCGCGAGCCCTTTCCGCTGGAGAATATTCGCACCTTCAAGCCGGTTTCCGAAGCACTCGATGTGGCCGGCAAAATCCGCGTCTATGCCGACCCGGAGTTTCGCCGAGCCTACAAAGAGTTGATGGACAGCCCCAGGGCCACCATCAATCGGGCGCTCAATCCGGAGCGGATTTGGATTTCATCCTGTCCGGCGCAGCCCCAGCTTGAACAGCGTACGGTGGCCGAAGTAAGCCGGGAGCGCGCCGTGCACCCGGTCGATCTGATGCTGGACCTGTCGATCGCGTCCAACCTGACCGCGCTGTTCAAGATCACGATCCTCAACGACGACGAGGAGAAGGTGGCTGTGTTGCTCAATCAGCCCGACGCGATGCTGGGGTTGACTGACGCCGGCGCGCACGCCAGCCAACTCTGCGACGCATGCGCCTATACCTACACACTGGGCCATTGGGTGCGTGAGAAGCAGGCGCTGACGCTGGAGCAGGCGGTGCGGATGATGACAGCGCGGCCGGCCGAGGTCTACGGATTGCACGACCGCGGACGAATCTGTGAGGGTGCGCCCGCCGATTTGGTGCTGTTCGATCCACAAACGGTGGGCGCCGGGCCGCTGCGCCGCGTCCACGACCTGCCGGGCGGCGCCGACCGCCTGATCTCCGAACCGTCGGGGATCGAGATGGTGATGGTGAACGGGGTGGTGATTCGCGAGCAGGGCAGGGACGCCGTCGATCCGCTCGGCCCGCTTCCGGGCCGCGTCCTGCGCGGCGGCGCGTCGGCGTAAACACCGTTTCTTGTGCCAGAGCAAATAGTGTTGTGCCCAGGACGGCGCTAACTGCAAGTGGGCACAACTGAATCGATTTTGCTCCCAACGATGTTGATTGTTGCACACATCAGGCGGATGCTTGGCGTGCGTGCTTTTCAAACTGATGTCCCCGGAAGGCGTCCAGCAGGGATGTGGTGTCGCCGTCAAAGGCGGACTGAGAGGGGATCGCGGATGCGCCGTTACGGGTTTGTCCTGGCCTGTCTGAAATGTGTGGTTGTGATCACATTGACCGCTGCGGCGGCATGCTCCGGATCGGGTTCGCCACCGATTACGGTTATCACGCCGACTTCGACTCCAACCCCCACCCCGTCCCCCAGCATCTCTCTGACCCCGGGCCAGATGGCGGCGATGGGACGGTCGTCGTACGCGATGACCCCGCTCGCTTCGGGCAAGCTCTTGATAGTCGGCGGCATCGACATCAACGGCGACACAGTTGCGACCGCGGAGCTGTTTGATCCTGGCACCAACACCTTTGCCTTTACCAAGGGGCCGATGCCGGAGGGGCGCAAGAACTCCACCGCCACGCTTCTCAATGACGGGCGGGTGTTGGTCGCCGGCGGCCAGGACGAAAAGAGCAACGAACTGGACACGGCCTTGATCTACGATCCGGGTACCGACAGTTTTACGCCCGTGGCGGCGCATATGGCGGTGGCGCGCACCGAGCATCGCGCCACGCTGCTCACCGACGGCACGGTGCTGATCACCGGGGGCGTCACGACGCCGATGCCCGGTCAAAGCGCCAACCCGGTGGCCTCGGCGGAATTGTTCGATCCTGCCGCCGACGACTTCATTTCGGTGGGTGACATGTCGGTTCCGCGCGCAGCGCATGTCGCGATAATCCTGAGCGACGGGCGGGTGCTGGTCGCGGGCGGCGTCAGCACCGACCTTCATCAAACCGCCAGCGCCGATCTTTACGATCCCGCCAAGGGCGCGTTTAGCGCAACGGGCTCGATGGCCTTCACGCGCGAGGGCGCAGCCGGAGTGCGGCTGCCGGACGGACGGGTGCTGGTGACTGGCGGCGGCGGGACGGCGGTTGGAGAAGTTGGCGCAAGCTCGGTGCTGAGCAGCGCCGAGCTTTACGATCCGGCCCGTGGGCAGTTCACGCCCACCGCCAACGACATGCCCGAGCCCCACTTCCTGCACGCAATCGCCCTGCTGCCCAGCGGCAAAGTCCTGGTGGCGGGCGGTTTCGCCGGCAATGGACCGTTCTTCTTTCTGGACGCCGAGGCGGCTGCCGCGTTGTTCGACCCATCGAGCAACGCTTTTTCTTCGGCGCTGCCGCTCAATATCGCCCGCGCCTTTCTCTACGCAGCCGTGTTGGGAGACGGACGCGTATTCATTCCGGGCGGCGCGAATTTTCAGGGCGGGCAGCTTCCTGATGCCGAGCTTTATCCCGGCACCGATTCCGGCAGCCGGTTCGCCGCACAGGTCAACGTCAGCGGCGGCTTGCACAGCGAACGCGTCGATGCCGCAGCGATCCGGCTGCCGGACGGAAAAATTCTGATCAGCGGCGGTATCAACGGCGTCGGCGACATCTCCAACACCGCTGAAACCTACGATCCCGCGACCGGACGTCTGACCCCGACCGGGGCGATGACTAGCGCGCACCACGGCCACAGCATGACTTTGCTTAACAACGGCAAGGTGCTCATCGCCGGTGGCAACACCGATGTCGCCGAACTGTATGATCCCGTCAGCGGAAGCTTTACCCCCACCGCCGGCAAGATGACCGCCGTGCGCTTGCACAGCACCGCGACCCTGCTCAACGACGGTACGGTGCTCATCGCGGGCGGCGCTCCCGATACCATCAAGCCAGCGCTGCAGAATGCCGAGTTGTACGATCCGGCCGCCGACACCTTCTCCGCGGTTGCGGCCCCGATGCGATCGCCGCGCGTCTTCCACGTCGCCGCGCTGTTGCCCGACGGCAAGGTGCTGCTGGCCGGCGGCTCCGACTCCGGCGACAGCTCGGCCGGCGCGACGGACACGGCGGAAATTTACGACCCTGCCGCCAAGACCTTTACTGACACCCTCAACACGATGAGCGCTCAACGCTATGCCGCCACCGCGACCGTGCTCGATGACGGTTCGGTGCTCATCGTCGATGGCGACGCCCGTTCCGCGACTACGGCCAGCGCCGATGTGTACAACCCGGCGACCGGCAAATTCTCGCCCAGCACAGGTGCGCCGCTCGCCGCGCGAGTCTTTCATTCCGCGGCGCGACTGGCAGATGGAACAGTGTTGGTTGTAGGCGGGGTCGGCAGCGCAAGCCGGCTGAGCAGCAGTGAAATCTACAACCCGGCCAATGGCACGTTTGCGGCGGGCCCCTCCATGGTCTATGCGCGATCGCAGTTGACGGCTACGGTGTTGGGCGACGGCAGCGTACTTTTGGCGGGCGGCGTCGGCAACAACGGCTTTGCGCTGCCGAGCACCGAGCTGTTCGTGCCGTGATTTCGCGCCGGGCTGCGCCTTTTTCGCGGGCCCTGCTATGATGCGGTGATGGCGCAGCCTTCGTTGCAGGATTTGGCCGCCCAACGTTACGTCAGCCTGATCACGTTCCGGCGCAACGGCGACGGCGTTGCGACCCCGATCTGGATTGCCGCCGACAACGGCCGGCTCTACGCGTTCACCGACGGTACCTCGGCCAAGATGAAACGGCTGAGGGTCACAGACCGCATCCGGCTTGCGGCGTGCGACGCGCGCGGCGCGGTCAGAGGCGAATATGTCGAGGGGCATGCGCGCCGCGTCGATGATCCGGCGGTCGTAAAGCGCGCGATGGGTGCCCTGGCGAAAAAATACGGCTGGCAGCTCGCCGTGCTCGACCTATTTTCACGCCTGTTCGGCCGCATCGGCCGCCGCGCCATCATCGAGATTACGTTGTGACTGGCTTGGCCGCATGGCCCCGGCTTTCCAGCCGGTGGCCGCAGTTTTGTAAAATGTGGCTGATCAGGCGTGTTCGCCCTGACCAGGGAGAGGGCGTCAGGGGGATGATGGTAGAAGTTCCATCGCAACCGATCAGTTCCTTGCCGCTAGTAAAGCGGCGACCAGGCGGTGGTGCGCAGCAGCTTGCTCTGCCATTGGTCGCGATACTGCAGCGCGTCGACCATGTAGCTGCCGGGTTTGCGCTGTTCGGGCGGCAGGTCACTGGTCAGCAGATGCATCAGCGCATCCAGGCTGGTGATCTTCTGCCACAGGATCGCCTCGCGCCGCTGATAGCTGCCGTGCGCGACCTGGAAGCAGGCCTGGATGTCGAGGATGCGCATTTCGGGCGGCGCCTGCGACATCGGGCGGGCGTAAATCTCGTCCCACATCCTGATGTAGTCATCCAGGCTGGAGTAGGGCCATCCGGTGTCTTCCATGAACAATGACAGCTCATGCTCGCGGCCGTCGGTGGGGACGGTTTTGAAATCGACTTCCTGCAGGCGCGACCAATACACGGGCAGCAGGATTTTGCCGGTCACGTCGTAGCGAAGTTGATCGACGCCGTCGATCCATTCGCGCAGGTCGCCCTTTTGCACCCGCAACGCCAGACGCTCCCACGCCGCGCCGTCGTTGATCGCGGTGATCGTCACCACGTTGTAGGAAGGGCCGCTACCGGCTGCGTGATTGGCGTACCACAGCAGGCGCGCGTCGTCGCCGCGCGCCAGCATCGGCATCCATCCGCCGCGATACGCCTGCTCGAATTCCTCCTCTTTGGCGCCCAACAGCTTGTGCACTTCATGCAGGAACAGCATCGTCATTCACCGCCTTTCGATTCGCATCCGCAGCCGTCCGTCCGTTCAGTACAACGGCGACCACGCGGAGGTGCGCAGCAGCCGGCTTTCCCATTGATCGCGCAGCACCAGCGCCTCATGCATCCATCCTCCGGGCCTGCGCTGCGCGATGGGGATTTCATGGGTGAGCAGATGGCGCAGTTGGTCGAGCTTGAGGATCTTTTGCATCAGCACGACTTCGCGCCGTAGATGGCTGCCGAAGGCGGGCTGGAAGCCCGCTTCGATTTTGATGAACGGGTCGGCCACTTCCAGGCTTTTGGAATAGGCGGCGCCCGACGTGTCGATGTAGCGCAGGTACTGCTCGCGGTAAGGCCACATCGTGTCTTCCATGTACAGGCTCAGCGGATGCTCGCGGCCGTCGGTGGGGACGGCGCGCCAGTCGACCTCCTGCATCGGCGACCAATGCAGCGGCAGCAGCAGCTTGCCGCGCGCGTCGTGGCGCAGGCCATCGACGTCGCGCACCCATCCTTGCAGGCTGCCCTTCTGGAAACTCAGCGCCAGGCGTTCCCACGCCGCGCCGTCCTTGACCGCGGTAATGGTCACCACGTTGTAGGACGCTCCGCTGCCCATCGCGTGGTTGGTGTACCACAGCAGCCGGGCGTCATCGCCTTTGGCCAGCGCCGGCATCAAACCCTTGCGAAACGCTTGTTCGAAGTCGTCGGCCTTGCGCCCATCAACCTTGTGCACTTCGTGGAGAAAAAGCATCGGCGCCTCCGCCGCGGATTGGATTTTGCTCGTCGCGAGACGGAGGCTTTTTATTAACACTGCAGTGCCAAAAGTGCTAACTGGGAAGCGGAGCCCGATGATGGCGAAAACCAGGGTCGGCATCGTCAGCGAGTTGTGGCGCTATCCGGTCAAGTCGATGTGCGGGGAGCGGCTGCGCGAGATGACGGTAACCGCCGACGGGGTGCTGGGCGACCGCGCCTATGCGCTGCGCGAACTCAGGTACGGTGCGATCATGAGCGCCAAGATCTGGCCGTGGATGCTGCAGATGCGCGCCGCATGGAGCGCCGAACCGGGCATCGACGGCGCCGCGGTTCGTATCGAAGCTCCCAACGGAGCCGTAATCGAGGGCGACTCGCCGCGCTGCGCCGAAACCCTGTCCGGCCTCTTCAAGCATCCGGTGCGCCTCGAGCGCACGCGTCAGGGCCCGATTTCAGCGGCCGATATCGAAGCGATCAAAAAGGGCGAGGCGTTTTTGCCGCAATGGAAGTTCTACGACGAGGGCCCGCTGCATCTGCTCGCCACCGGCACGCTGCAGCATCTGAAGCGGCTTGAAGGCGGCGATTGCGATTTCGATCCGCGCCGCTTCCGTGCCAACATCCTGATCGACACCGGCGATGACGCCGGCGGGTTCATCGAAGATCGATGGCTTGGAGGCGTGCTGGAGATCGGCGCGAGCGTGCAGATTGGCGACATGTGGCCGGCGCTTCGATGCGTGATGACGACCCATCCGCAGGAAGATCTGCGCCACGACCCGGCGATCCTGCGCGCCGCCGCCCAGCACCATCAGGCCTACCTCGGCGTCTTTGCCGGCACCCGCGTGTCGGGCGTAATCCGGGTCGGCGATCCGGTCGTGTTATCCACTCCATAGCGCACCATCGTGGGCAATATCCGCGACCGCGCGCCGACGGCTGTAAACGCGGCGCCGCCGGCCCCCGTCTATTGTCATGAAGGCAATGCGGGAGGGGAGTGTCGGAGATGAAAGCTGCGTCTGCTCTTGAATCAACCTGGCAGCGGTGCCGGTTGCGTCTTGAAAAGGATGGCCTGGGCCAGACTCTGTGGGCATATCTGTGCGTCGCACTGTTTCTGATCGCGCTGACCGTGTCGATGCTGGGATGCGCAGGCGCGCCCTTGGCGCCGCAGGTTGAGGGCACGATGATGAGAACTGGCGCGCCGCCGCCCGCTGAGGGAGCCGGAGATGCGATGAGCACGGCGCTGGGCGCCAATCCCATTGCCGGACTGACGGTTCGTTTCTAGCCCGCGAAGCCAGTCCTCAAGCACCGACGCGCTCAGTCGATGTGCAGGCGCTCGGCCAGGCGGCTGAAGCGGCGGCGCTCTTCTTCGTTGCGCACCGCCTGCGCCATCGCGGCGCGCGTGCCGACCAGCACGCACACGCGCTCGGCGCGCGTGATCGCGGTGTAGATCAGGTTGCGGCGCAGCATCAGGTAATGGCTCTGATGCATCGGCATCACCACCGCCGGATACTGGCTGCCCTGGCTTTTATGCACCGAGATGGCATAGGCCAGCGCCAGTTCCTCCAAATCGCCCGGATCGTAGCTGGCGTGGCCGTCCTCGAACGCCACCTCCACCAGCGCGCGCGCCGGATCGATGCGCACTATGCGCCCGATATCGCCGTTGAAGACCTGTTTGTCGTAGTTGTTTCGGAGCTGGATGACGCGGTCGCCCTCGCGCAGCTCGCGATCGCCGAAGACCAGCGCCCTGCCCTGCGGATTGAGCAGTTGTTGCAATTCGCGGTTGAGCAGATGGACCCCCAGTGGACCGCGGTTCATCGGGCTTAGGACCTGGATGTCGCCGGTGCCGGCGATTCCAAACTTGCCTACCAGCCGCTCCGAGACAAGTTGCTTGATGGTGGCCAGCACGTCCTCGGGCGCGTTGCGTTCGATGAAGAAGAAGTCGCCGTCTGGCGCGTTGGCGGTCTCGGGCAGTTGGCCGCGGTTGATGCGATGCGCATTGGTTACGATCCGGCTCTGCCCCGCCTGCCGGTAGACCTGCGTCAGCTCGACCACCGGCGCCAGCCCCGACGCGATCACATCCTTGAGCACGCTGCCCGGCCCCACGGAGGGAAGCTGGTTGCGATCGCCGACCAGCAGCAACGCGCAGTTGGGCATCAGAGCCGCCAGCAGGCTGGAAGCCAACTCCAGGTCCATCATCGAGGCCTCATCGACGATCACGAAGCCCGTGCGCAGCGGATAGAGCCGGCCGCGGATGAACTGGCCCGTGTCGGGCGAGTATTCGAGCAGCCGATGGATGGTCTTGGCCTCGCGGCCGGTGGCCTCGGCCAGGCGGCGGGCGGCGCGGCCGGTGGGCGCGGCAAGCGTGGGCTTGATGCTGAGCCGGTCCAGCGCCATCAGCAGCGAGCGCAGCAGCGTGGTCTTGCCGGTGCCCGGTCCGCCGGTGATGATCGCGACCTTGCTCTTGAGCGCGCAGCGCAGCGCGGTCTTTTGTTCGGTGGAAAGCGCAAACGGCGCCGATTTGTCGCAGGCCGCGATGGCGCGCTCGATCGCGTGGTCGGCCATCGCACGCCCCTGGCTCAGCTCGCGCAGACGGCGCGCGACGTTGGTTTCGGCCTCATGCAGGCGGCGCAGGTAGGCAACGGCGTCGGCGCCCGAGCCCTCGACAACGATCTCCCCACCTTCGGCCAGCTCGGCCACTGCCTGCTGCGCGAGGTCGGGTTCCATGTCGAGCGCGGCGCGGAACTGATGCTCCAGGTAGTCCAACGGCGCGCATACATGCCCGTCCTCCGCCATCCGCTCCAGCAAGTAGAGCACCGCGCCGCGCGCGCGCTGGATGGAGTTGCGCGGGATGCCGAGCTGCTCGGCGACCGTATCAGCGGTGCGAAAGCCAATCCCGTGCACGGTGCGCGCCAGCAGGTAGGGATCGCTGCGGATCACCTCCAGCGAGCGGGTGCCATAAAGCCGGTGGATGCGGCGCGCGTAATGGGCCGAAATGCCGTGCCCGCGCAGGAACACCATCAGCTCGCGCAGCCCCGATTGGTCCTGCCATGCAGCGGAAATCTGGCGCACGATCGCGGCGCCGATTCCGCGCACCTCGCGCAGCCGATGCGGCGCGGTATCCAGGACGTTGAAGAGTTCTTCGCCGAAGTGCTCGGTGATGCGGCGTGCCAGCGCCGGTCCGACGCCCCTGATCTGTCCCGAGGAAAGATAGCGTTCCAGCGCGGTCAGCCCGGCCGGCTTGAGCAGTTCGCAGCTCTCGACGCGGAACTGGCGACCGTAGCGCGGATGGCTTTCGAAGCTGCCCACCAGGCGCATCGCGGCGCCCACCTGCGGGTCGCCCAGGTTGCCGACCACGGCGATCGAGTCGCGCCGATGCTCGGCGTCCTCGACCTCCAGCCGGGCGACGACATAGCCGCTGTTGTCATTGACGAACAGGATCTGATCGATGATCCCCTCGATCACTTCCTGCGCTCGCCCGCCGTTGCTCATGCCGTTACCCTGCCGCGGCTCCCCTGCCCCGCACTATAGCTCAGCGGCGCACAGGGACGGGAACGGCGCTTCAGGCGGCCATCAGGTCTTCGCTGACACGCACCGGCAGAATCACCATCGACAGCCCGTGAAACTGCAGCCAGTTCTGCATTTCCAGCGCGGTCTGGTTGTGCAGAAAGCGATTAAAGAAATGCTCGCGCTCGAACACCAGCTTGCCGGCGAAGAACACCGAATGGGGAAACTCGTGCGCCACCTGCAGGCACAGCCGGCGCAGTTCGAGCACCACGTCGGTGCCCAGCCCCAGGCGCACCTCGGCATGAAAACCGAGGTCGGAGGCGAATTTGCAATATTCCTCCAGGTCGTCGACCAGCGATTGCTCCAGCGCCTGGAGTTCCTCATGGCTCTTGAACAGGCCCGAATCGACCTCGCCCACCGATACGAAGACCACGTTGCGGAACTGATGGCCGAACAGGCGCGGCAGCGAGATGACGGTGGCCAGGCCCAGCCCGTTAAACCCGCTGACCAGCACCACCGCAGTGGGCGCGTTGGGATCGAACTCCTGCTTGGGTTTATGGTCGGCGGCGAAAAGCTGCGGCACCAGCTCCACTTCCAGGCGCTCCACCGCCCGGCTGACCCGCGTGTAATGCTCGCGCACCAGCACGCAAAATCCAATCAGCCCGCCGGTCATCAGCACGGTGATCCAGCCGCCCTCCCAGAACTTCAGGGTGGTGGTGATAATCAGGATCGAGGCGGTGAACAGGCATCCCAACCCGTTGACCGCCAACTTGCGCATCCAGCGCGGCTCGGTTTTTCGGCTTTGCACCCAATGCACGCTCATCCCGAGCTGGGAAAGCGTGAAGGTCAGAAAGACGTTGATCGCGTAGAGCACGACCAGCATGTCGACCTTGGCCTCGGTGATGAGCAGGATGAGGAAGGCCGAGCCGCCCATGGCGAGCACCCCGTCCTGGGTCACCAGCCGGGTGCTGAGGTAGGAGAAGCGGCGCGGCAGCCAGCGGTCGTGCGCCATCGTCGCCAGCACGCGCGGGCCGTCGATAAAACCGGTCTGCGCGGCGACGAACAGCAGCGCGCCTTCGGTGAGCAGGGCGAAAGTGATGAACAGC
Source organism: Pseudomonadota bacterium (assembly GCA_021325025.1). Classification (GTDB taxonomy): domain Bacteria; phylum Desulfobacterota; class Binatia; order Binatales; family Binataceae; genus JAJPJA01. The sequence goes on from JAJPHZ010000035.1 coordinate 435,002, forward strand.
GTGCCGAACGGCAGCCCGGCCACCTTCCACGATCCCACCAGCTTGTAGAACAGCACCGCGTTAAGCGTCTTGCCGTGTTCCTGGGACACGTCGAGCAGCAGGTAGCCGATCAGGATGCCGCCCGCGATAAAGGCCAGCGACACCGCCATGTAAAGCATCGTGCGCTTGCCGGTCACGGTGCGCGGTTCGCGCAAAATGGGCAGGCCGTTGCTGACCGCCTCGATACCGGTGTAGGTGCCGCCGCCCAGGCTGTAGGCGCGCAGAAAGATGATCATCAGCGGCAGCGCGCCCAGTGTCGCTATCCCCTCGCGCACCTGCGCCACGGCGTCGTGCATGACTGTGGGCAGCTCGCCGGCGCGGGCGATGAACGCGTAGGTGATCATGAAGACGTGCACCACCACGAAGGCGACGAAGATCGGCAGCAGCGCCATCACAGATTCCTTGATGCCGCGCAGGTTCATCCCGACCATCACCAGCACGATGCCGATACAGAACAGTAGCTTGTAGTGATACCAATGAACGGGCAGGAAGCTGAAAATCGCGTCGGCGCCGCTGGCAATCGAGATCGACACCGTCAGCACGTAGTCCACCACCAGCGCGCTGCCCGATATCACGCCCGGATAGCGCCCCAAAAGCTTGCTCGCCACCAGGTATCCGCCGCCGCCGGTGGGAAACAGGTCGATGGTCTGCGAGTAGGAGGCGGAGATGACGAACACCGTCAGCGCCATCATCAGCGCCAGAAACACCGCCAGGTACTGATGATGCCCCAGGGCGAGGAAGGCCTCCTCGGGTCCGTAGCACGACGAACTCAGCCCGTCGGAGCCCAATCCCACCCAGGCTAAAAAGGCGATCAGGGACAGGCGATGGAAGACGTTGGGGTCGCGGATATCGCGCGGCGGTCCAATCAGCAGATGAGTAAAAGTGCGCTTATTTCCCGCCTGGTCTTCAGCGGCATCCAAATCATGCACAGGATGCGGCTGCGAACTGCTATTGCCGAGTTTGCTCATTCGAAATGGTCTGGAAAATTTTGCTTGAGAGGCGAATCGCGCCGGAGGCGTCTGGCAGCGCTGCTACCATTTAACTTTAAACTCGCATCTTATTACCACGCGCCGCGAACCGACTCCAGAGCACCCGCGCCGCCGCGCTATGCCCTATTCTATCGAATAATGCGCCCGCGCCAGCCCCATCTGATAACGGGCCGCATCAATCAGGTTCTGCATCAGGGCCAACACGGTCATCGGCCCGGTGCCGCCGGGATTGATAGTCAGCCAGCCGGCGACTTCCTTGACCGCGTCAAAATCGACGTCGCCCACGAAACGGCCGGGCGCGATGCGCCGGAAACCGACGTCGATCACGCAGGCACCCGGCTTGACCATGTCGGCGGTGATGAAAAACGGGCGCCCGACGTCGGCACCCACGCATGAAACCAGCAGGTCGGATTGCCGGCAAATCTCTTCGATGTTGCGGGTATGGCGATGGCACCAGGTTACGGTCGCATTGCACATCCGCCCGCCCAGGATTATCGCCAGCGGCTTGCCCGCGATATCGCTGCGGCCGATAACGGCGGCGCGCGCGCCGTCCATCGGCACGCCATAGTAGCGCAGCAGGGTCAGCACTCCGCGCGGCGTGCAGGGGATGAAGTTGCCCCACTGCGCGCGGTAGAATCCGGCCACGCTGGCGCGCGAGACGCCGTCGACATCCTTGAGCGGCGCAATCGCGTCGAACAGGGCGAACGCGTCGACCCCTTCGGGCAGTGGGAGCTGAATCAGAATGCCGGCGATGGCGGGGTCGCGATTGAGTCCGTCGATCACCCCGAGCAGACGCTCGGTGGATGCTTCCTTCACCGGCACTTCGATCAGGCGGCTGGCAAAGCCCAGCTCCGCCGTATAGCGCTGCTTGTTGCGCACGTACTGGCGTGAGGCGGGATCATCGCCCACCAGCACCGCGGCCAAGCCGGGTCTCACCCCGCGGCCTAACAGCTCGCCGGCGTGGCGGCGCAATTCCGCCATCAGCTCGGCGCTCACCGCCCTTCCGTCCATTATTATCGCGGCCATATGCATCACGAGCATAGCACGCGCGCGCAGTCCACAGGCGATACCTGCCCGCCAAAATCGGCGTCTCAAAGGCGCCGCAGTTAACTTTTCGCACCAACCCGTTCTGCGCGCCTGGCGCGTCTGCTAAGTTGATGGCCACCGGTTGAGTTCGATGCGCACCGTGCTGTTCCCCCTCCATGTCAGGCTCAACGCCCGCATGACCGAGTTTGCCGGCTTTGAAATGCCGGTCAGCTACAGCGGTATCATCGCGGAGCATCTGGCGGTGCGCGCCGCCGCCGGCCTGTTCGACCTAAGCCACATGGGCGAATTCGAATTGCGCGGCCCGCACGCCTTGGACCTGTTGGAGCGCGCGCTGACCAACTCGGCCGCGCGGCTGGCCGAGGGGCAGGCGCAATACACCCTGATGTGCCAGGAAGATGGCGGGGTGATCGACGACCTGATTGTCTACAAGCTGGAGTCCGAGCGCTACATGTTGTGCGTCAACGCCGCCAACCTCGCGGCCGACCGCGAGCGCCTGGCCGAACTTAATCGGAGCGGCGCGGATTTCCGCGATGTCAGCGAGGAAACCGCGCTGGTCGCGGTCCAGGGCCCCAGGGCACCGGCGATTCTCCAGACCCTCACCAGCGTTCCGCTCGCATCGGTCAAGAGGTATCGCGTCGCAACCGGCCTCGTCGCAGGCGTGCGCTGTCTCATCGCACGCACCGGCTACACCGGCGAGGATGGTTTTGAGCTGTTCGCAGCCGCATCATCGGCAGCCGCCTTGTTTGAAGCGCTGCTGGAGGCGGGACGCGATCAAGGCCTGCTGCCGTGCGGACTGGGCGCCCGCGATACGCTGCGGATGGAAGCAGGATTGCCGCTTTACGGCCACGAACTGGACCGCGAAACGACTCCGCTGGAGGCCGGGCTGGGCGCCTTCGTCAAGTTCGGCCGCGACTTCGCCGGATGCAAGGCACTGGCATCGGAACAAGCCTCCGGCCTTAGAAAGCATCTGATCGGGCTCAGGACCAGCGACGGCCGCAGCATCGCGCGCCAGGGCTATCAACTGCTGCGCGACGGTGCCCGAATCGGCGTGGTGACCAGCGGCAGTTTTGCGCCCAGCTTCAACCGGCCGCTGGCGATGGCCTATGTAACCGATAAGGACATTTCCGCGGGCGCTGTGGTGGACGTTGTGATCCGGAACCGAACGGTCCCAGCCGAGGTGGTTTCACTGCCCTTTTATCGGCGTCCCAACCGATGAAACTGAGATAGGATTTTTTCTGCGAGATGAGATTTCTTCCACAGACCGAAGCCGAAATTGCGCAGATGCTCCAGACCGTGGGCGCCGCCTCGATGGAGGATCTGATCGCACACATACCGGCGGAGCTGCGTCAAAAGGCCGCCCTCAAGCTGGCGCCCGGACTGAGCGAGGCGCAGGTCACGGCGCAATTGCAGGCGTTGGCCGCGCTCAATCCGGGCGCCGGCCAATTCCGCAGCTTTTTGGGCGGCGGCTACTACCGTCATTACATCCCGGCCGCCGTTCGCGCGATCATTTCGCGGGCCGAATTCGCGACCTCCTACACGCCCTATCAGCCCGAGGCCAGTCAGGGCACGTTGCAGGCGATCTTCGAATTCCAAACCCTGATTACCCAGCTCACCGGCCTGGAGGTTGCCAACGCCAGCATGTACGACGGCGCGTCGGCCGCCGCCGAAGCGGTGCTGATGGCGCGCCGGGCGGCGCCGCGCAAGGATGTAGTTGCCCTGTCGCGTGCGCTGTGGCCCGACTACCGGCTTGCGATTCGCACCTACCTGAGCGCTCAGCCACAGATCAAGATTGTCGAGATTCCCTTCGATCCCCAAAGCGGCGCGATCGACCTGGAGCGGCTGCGCGCCGCGGCCAACGATCGCCTGCTGTGCACGGTAGCGGGCTATCCCAACATGTTCGGCGTGGTCGAGCCGCTGGAAGCGATTTCCGAAATCGCCCACCGCGCCGGCGCGTGGTCGATCAGCGCCACCGCCGAGCCGCTGGCGCTGGGCTTACTGAAAGCGCCCGGCGAAGTCGGCGCCGATATCGCGGTGGGCGAGGGCCAAAGCTTCGGGCTGCCGGTAGAATATGGCGGCCCGGGCGTGGGTTTCTTCGCGGCGCGCCTGACGCACCTGCGCCAGATGCCGGGCCGGTTGGTGGGCCAGACCCGCGACCGCCAGGGGCGGCGCGCCTTTTGCCTGACGATTGCCACGCGCGAGCAGCACATTCGCCGCGAGCGCGCCACGTCCAACATCTGCACCAACCATTCGCTATGCGCGCTGGCGGTGGCGGTTTATCTGTCGCTGCTGGGCGCGCAGGGACTGCGCGAACTGGCCGAGCGCAACGTCGAGATCGCGCACTACGCGGCCGAGCGCCTGGCAGCGGTTGGCGTCGGGCGGCGGTTCGCCGGGCCGTTCTTCAACGAATTCGTGGTGGAAGTCGGCGATGTGCCCAAGGCTCTGCGAGCGGCCGAAGGGCGCGGCCTGCTGGCGGGCGTTGCGCTGGGCCGCGACTACCGGGAGTTGCAGCGCGGCTTGCTGATCTGCGCAACCGAAACGAATCAGCCGGCGGACATCGATCTGTTGTGTGAAACGCTACGGGAGGTGGCTTGAGGATGGCGCGGGCAGACAGGACCAAACCGATCGAGATGGAAGTCCACGAACAGCACCAGGCGCAGGGCCAGGCGCGTATCGAGCAGTCGCTGGTGCCGCTCATTTTCGAAGAATCGGTGGCCGGGCGCCGCGGCGTCGACTTGCCGGCGCGCGGCTTTCCAAGCCGCCCGGCCGTCGAGCTGATTGGCGCCGACCTGTGCCGAAAGAATCTGCGCGGATTGCCCGAACTCAGCGAACCGCAGGTGATGCGCCATTTCCTGCGCCTGTCGCATCTGAATTTCGCGCAGGCGCTGCAATTTTATCCGCTCGGCTCGTGCACGATGAAGTACAATCCAGTGCTCAACGACGAATGCGCGGCGATGCCCGGGTTTGCCGACCTGCATCCGCATACGCCCGACCATCTCGCGCAGGGCGCGCTGGAGCTGATGGCGCGGCTGGAGCAGGCGTTGGCCGAAGTCAGCGGGATGGACGCCGTGTCGCTGCATCCGGCGGCCGGCGCCCAGGGCGAACTGGCCGGGCTGTTGATCATCCGCGCCTGGCATCACAAGCAAGGCCGGCCGCGCACCAAGGTCATCATCCCCGACACCGCGCACGGCACCAATCCCGCCAGCTCCACGCTGGCCGGCTTTGAGGCAGTGGTCGCGCGCTCGGGCAAGCGCGGATATCTTGAGGCGGCCGAGATTAGGCGCCTGATGAGCGACGACGTCGCCGCCCTGATGGTGACCAATCCGAGCACGCTGGGAATTTTCGAGCCGCAGATTTGCGAAATCGCCGACGTGCTGCATCAACACGGCGCGATGCTTTACGTGGACGGCGCCAACTTCAACGCCCTGCTGGGCGTCGCCAAATTCGGCGACATGGGCGCCGACGTGGTGCACTTCAACCTGCACAAGACGTTTTCCACCCCTCACGGTGGCGGCGGCCCGGGCGCCGGGCCGATCGGCGTCAAGCGCCATCTGGAGCCGTTTCTGCCCGTGCCGCGCGTGGTCAAGGACGGCGGCGGATGGCGTCTGGACTCCGATCGTCCCGATTCAATCGGCAAGCTGCGCTCGTTCCACGGCAACTTCGCGATGCTGGTGCGGGCCTACGCGTATATCCTGGCGCTGGGCGCCGACGGTCTTGCTCAGGTCAGCCGGCGCGCGATCCTGGGCGCCAATTACATCCGCGCGCGGCTGCGCGAGCATTTCCCCACCGCCACCGACGAACCGGTCCTGCACGAATGCGTGCTCACCCACGACCTGGAGGAAAAAGGCGTCAGCACGCTGGACATCGCCAAGCGTCTGCTCGATTTCGGCATCCATCCGCCGACCATCTATTTTCCGTTGGTGGTCCACGGTGCGATCATGGTCGAACCCACCGAAACGGAAACCAAACAGACGCTGGACGAGTTCGTCGCGGCCATGGAACACATCTACAACGAGGCGCAAACCAACCCCCAACTATTAAAGGACGCGCCGCACACGCTGGCGCTAAGCCGGGTGGACGAAGCGCAGGCCGCCCGCCATCCGGTGCTGCGCTGGCAGCCCAAAGACTGACCATTGCGCTCTCCGAATCTCGGCCAGTGGGGCGGGCATCCCGGGCGGCTCTGCCCCCCTCTTTATATTGCAGTGCTAACCCACACCCATGGCCAAAATGGCGAAGGCGGCGATCCGCCCCACTGGCAGAGGAGGAGAGCAGCGGCAACGGAAAGGTTCTATTGCTTGTTGGCCTGATCGCGCGCCATCTGAATCCCCACAACGAATCCACGGACGAGGCATGAGACGACCGCAAGGCGCGATACGCCCACCGTAACCCTGCTATCATAGGTCGTCACCTGACTTTCGCGCCGAATCAGCCCAGCGCTCTGGCGGTCAGTATCGCGGCTTGTCGTGTCAACCGTTGTCTGCTTTCCGGTTTGAGAGAGCTGAGCACCGCCGCCGGCACGACCAGCGCTCCGCTGACGCCATGGACGCGCAAACTGGCCATTAACATACGAGCTGCGGGATTTGACGGCTGCGCGAAGTCCGCGCAACCACCTGAGGCCTTGAAATCGGACGGCGGTTGCGTGAGTCTTCGCCCCAGAGCAGCGGCGAGGTGAGCAAGCGATGCGGCCGATCAAATTCGGATTGTATCTTCCCACCGGCGATTTCGCACGCGCCCGGCGAGTGGCCGAGCGGGCCGAGCGTCAGGGGTTTTATTCGCTTTCCATCAACGATCACTTGTACTCGCCGATGGGTGAGCGCGACCCGCAACTGGAATGCTTCACGACGCTCAGCGCGATTGCCGCAATCACCACGAAAATCCGCCTGGCGCCCGCGGTGGTGGCGATGTCGTTCCGCAACCCGGCTCTGCTGGCGAAAACCGCCTCGACCCTGGACTGCATCAGCAACGGCCGCTTCATCATGGGCCTGGGCTCGGGATGGCAGCGCACCGAGTACGACGCGCACGGCTATCCGTATCCGTCCACCAGCGAGCGCCTCCATCAGCTCGAAGACGGAATCAACGTGCTTAAGGCAATGTGGACGCAGGAGGAGCCGGCTTACCAGGGCCGCTACTTTTCGGTTAGAAATGCCTACAACCATCCGCGCCCGGTGCAAAAGCCCTATCCGCCGATCATGCTGGGCGGCTCCGGCCCGGGGCTGCTGCAAGTCGCCGCGCGCCATGCCGATATCGCGCTGCTCACCCCGCCCATCTATCACGACAAGGACTCGGTTCAGGATCCCGCCTCGGCGGTCCGCTTCACCAAGCAGGTGCTGAAGCGCCGCATTGGACAATTAAGGGAACTGGCCAAAGCCGCCGGGCGCGACCCGGATGGCATCGAGCTGGCGTCGCTGGTGTTCGTGCGGATGGCGCGCGACAAGAGCAGGGCCGACGAAATCGTGCGCCAAAGTGTGGCGCAGATGGGCTTTTCCGACGAGGAGGCGGCGCGCAACTCGCCCGCCTCGCTGATGGGAACGCCGGAGGAGGTCAGGCGCGAGCTCAAATCGCGCATCGACGATTTCGGTCTGACCTTCTTTACCGCGGCGCTGTTCGGCCAGGATACCTACGAGATGTTCGTCAACGAGATCATGCCGGCGTTTGCGGGCTGAGCCGTTTCGCGCACGCCCCGACCAGCGCCTGTGCGGCAGCCGGATTCGACGCCCAATGCGCATGCACGTAGGACGCAATCGTGTTGCCGATCTGGAAACCCTCGTCCAGTGGCTCGCCGCCGTATCTGCGCACGATTGTGAACGCCGGCTCGATTGCGCTCGACCGCAGCTCCAGCCGCGAATAGCGGAACTGATGGCCGCGAAAGCGCACGCCCGCCTCGCCCAGGATCGACGCGCGGCGCGTGCTGACTTCGACGTAGCCCAGCGCCTGCAATCGGTCGCACATCACGGTGCGCGCCGGCACGACACCGCACATCGCGTAGCCGCGGCCCTCCAGTGTGCGCAACTCCTCGCACAGGTACATCAGGCCGCCGCATTCCGCGTAAATTACGCCGCCGCCGGCTGCGAACGCGGCAATCTCGCGCCGCATCGCGGCGTTGGCCTGCAAATCGCCTGCGTGCGCTTCGGGATAGCCGCCGCCGATATATAGCCCGTCGACGCGCGGCAGATGCGCGTCGCGCAGGGGAGAAAATCGCACCAACTCGGCACCGGCCTGCTCCAGACGAGCGAGGTTGTCCACGTAGTAGAAATGGAAAGCGTCGTCAAAGGCGACCCCGATTGTACATCGGATCGGGCGCGGCGCATCGGGCTGCAGCCTCGAGGGCGCCGCCAGCGGTCTGGCCTGGCGGGCAAGCGCGATAATCGCGTCGAGGTCACACCAGTTGGTGACGACCTCTCCCCACGCGGACACCAGCGTCTGAGGAACGCTGCGCTCGTCGGCGGCGATCAGTCCCAGATGGCGCTCGGGGAAGCTCAGCGACGCCTCGTGCGGCATCCCGCCCAGCACCGGCGGCGCCTCGCAAGCCTCGCGCAGCAGTTCCAGATGACCTTGGCTGCCCACCCGATTGCAGATCAGCCCGGCCAAACGCAGTTGGGGATCGAGATCGCGAAAACCGCGGCCGATCGCGGCGATCGAACGTGCCATCCCCGACGCGTCAACTACCAGCAACACGGGCGCGTCAAGCCATTTCGCAATCTGCGCGGTCGAACCGTCTTCACCGCGGGCCGACGCGCCGTCAAACAGGCCCATCACACCTTCGATGACCGCGAGGTCGGCGCCGCTCGACGCGCGCGTAAACGTGCCGATCACCGCGTCGCGCCCCATCATCCAGCCGTCCAGATTCTGCGAGGCCGACCCAGCCGCGCGCGCATGATAGGTCGGGTCGAGATAGTCGGGGCCGCACTTGAAGACCGCGACCTTAAGGCCCCGGGCGCGCAGCGCCCCGATTAGGCCCACGGTGAAAGTGGTCTTCCCGGCACTGCTTTCCGTGCCCGCCACGACCAGCCGCGCAACGTTGATTTGCTGGGTCTCCGGCTCCATTTTCCGTGTTGCCGTGCCGGTCAGGGTGTTTTACGCCTTCGCCGCCAGGCTGCTTTGCGGGTTGAGACTGCCGATATGACCGCTTTCCGTGCCCGCCTTCGGATCGATTAGGCAATTGATGAGCGCCGGCCTGCGGGCGGCCAGCGCGCCGGCCAGCGCATTGGCGAGGGTGGCGGGGTCGGCGGCGTGATAGCCGGCGCCGCCGAAGGCTTCGATCAGTTTTTCGTATTGCGCCTGGCGCATCAGGACGGTCGGCGCCGGGTCGGCGCCGCCGCCGCGATTGATGTCGTCGCCGCGATAAATGCCGCCGTTGTTGAAGACCACGACCGCGATCGGCAGCTGATAGCGGCAGATGGTTTCGATTTCCATGCCGCTGAAGCCGAACGCGCTGTCGCCCTCGATCGCCACCACCGGCTGGCCGCTGATGACCGCGGCGCCGATCGCGAAGCCCATCCCGATACCCATCACGCCCCACGTCCCGCAATCCAGGCGCTTGCGCGGTGCGCGCATGTCGATGACGTTGCGGGCGATGTCCAGGGTGTTGGCGCCCTCGTTGACAACATAGACTTCGGGCTTGTCCGCCAGCACGCCTTTGATCGCGCCCAGCGCGCTGTAGAAGTCCATCGGGACCGGATTGGCGTTCAGCCGCTGTCGCATCCGCTCCAGGTTATGCTGCTTGCGCTGCGCCAGTTCCTCCAGCCATGCACTGCTGGGCCTGATCTGGCCAGGCTTAAGGCGGGCCAAAAGCGCCCCGATCGAGGATGCGATATCGCCCACCACCGGTGCGGCGATGGGCCGGTTGCTGTCGATCTCGGTGGGCATGATGTCGAGCTGAATGAACTGTGCGGCGGGTGAGAATTGCGGACTGCGGCCGTGCTCCAGCAGCCAGTTGAGCCGCGCCCCGATCAGCATCACCACGTCGGCTTGCGCCAGCGCGAACGATCGGGCGGCTGCGGCCGACTGCGGATGGTCGTCGGGCAGCAGCCCCTTGGCCATCGACATCGGCAGGAACGGGATTGCGGTCCGCTCGATGAGGGCGCGAATTTCAGCGTCGGCCTGTGCGTAAGCCGCGCCCTTGCCGAGAATGATCAGCGGATGTTGGGCGCGGGCCAGCACCTCCAGGGCGCGCTCGACCGCTTCGGGCGCGGGAATCTGGCGCGGCGCGGCGTCGAGCACGCGCACCAGCGATCGCGCGCCGGCCGCCGCGTCGAGGGTAGCGCTCAAGACCGCGGCGGGAAGGTCCAGATATACGCCGCCGGGCCGTCCGGAGAGCGCCGCGCGGATGGCGCGTGCCACCCCGATACCGATGTCCTGGGGCCGGTTGATCCGGTAGGCGGCTTTCGCATACGGCTTGGCCGCGTTCATCTGGTCAAGCTCCTCGTAGTCGCCCTGCTGCAGATCGACGATCGCGCGGTCGCTGGAGCCGCTGATCTGGATCATCGGAAAGCCGTTGGTGGTGGCGTTGGCCAGCGCCACCATGCCGTTGAGAAAACCGGGCGCGGAAACGGTCAGGCAAACACCGGGCTTGCGCGTCAGATAGCCGGCGATCGCCGCCGCATGCCCGGCCGATTGCTCGTGGCGAAAGCCGATATAGCGGAGGCCCTCGGCCTGCGCCATCCGCGCCAAATCCGTAATCGGGATGCCGGCCACGCCGAAGATGGTATCGAGGCCGTTGAGCCTGAGCGCCTCGATCACCAGATGAAAGCCGTCGATGCAAGCCGTATTCGCCTCGTTGGCCACGTGACACCCCTTTCGAGCAGCGCTCAGACGACCTTGTTGGCGCGCAGCTTTGCGATTTGCTCCGCGCTGTAGCCCATCCTGCCCAGCACCTCCTCGGTATGCTCGCCCAAAAGCGGTGCGCCGGTAATGACGGGCTTGAAGTCGGAAAATTTGATCGGGCTGCCGACGGTCAGATACTTGCCGCGCAGCTCCTCGTCCACTTCAACGATACTGCCGCTGGCCCGCAGGGCGGGGTCGTAGGCGATTTCCTTCATCGACAGCACGGGAGCGCAGGGCACGCCGAACTTGCGCAGGACCTCGACCGCTTCGAATTTGGTCTTGTCGGCCAGCCACTTTTCGACCTCGGCAAAAATGTCGAACAGGCGCGGCTGGCGCGCGCGCGGTGTGGCGTAGTCGGGATCCTGGGCCCATTGCGGCTTGCCGACCGCCTCGCAGGTGCGCGCCCAGTTCTGCTCTTGGATAGTAAAATAGATGTAGGCGTTGGGGTCTTCTTGCCAGCCCTTGCACTTCAGTATCCAGCCCGGCTGCCCGCCGCCCCCCGCATTGCCGCCGCGCGGCACGGTGTCGGTGAACGTGCCGTTGGGATACTGCGGGTATTCTTCGAGATAACCGACATGCTCCAGGCGCTCCTGGTCGCGCAGCTTGACCCGGCACAGGTTGAGCACCGCGTCCTGCATCGACACCGACACCTTTTGACCCCGCCCGGTCTTCTGGCGGGCGATAACCGCGGTCAGGATACCGATCGCCAGATGCATCCCGGTGTTGCTGTCGCCCAGCGCCGCCGCGCTGACCGTGGGCGGACCGTCCCAGAACCCGGTCGTGGAGGCGGCGCCGCCCGCGCATTGCGCCACGTTTTCATAAACCTTGAGGTCCGCGTACGGGTGGCCCTCGCTGAAGCCCTTGATCGAGCCGAAGATGAGCCGCGGGTTGAGTTCCTGAAGCCGCTCCCACGTAAAGCCCATCCGATCCATCGCGCCGGGCGCGAAATTCTCCACCAGCACATCCGCCTCGCGGATGAGCTGCTCCATGATCGCCTTGCCCTCGGGCGTCTTGGTGTCAAGCGTCAGTGACTTTTTGTTGCTGTTGAGCATGGTGAAGTACAGCGCGTCCAGGTTGGGGACGTCGCGCAGTTGGCGGCGCGTGATGTCGCCCACGCCGGGCCGCTCGACTTTCAGCACGTCGGCGCCGAACCAGGCCAGCAACTGCGTGCACGCCGGACCGGCCTGCACGCCGGTGAAGTCGATAATTTTGATTCCCTCCAGAGGCAGCGCCATGATGGAACCTCCTGCCGCATAAAGTTGCACGAATATATCCAACACAGCCAGAGGCCAATGCTCGTGCGCTCTTTTTCTGCCGGTGGGGCGGGCCTCCACCCGCCATCTGGTGGGGCGGGTCGGCATCGCAAGCTGAAGACGGCGTCAGGAACGCGCCGCGCTGTCTTCAGTGTCACCTGCACTCACGAAACGCATTGGCGGCATCGTCAAGCCGCTTGGCGGCCGAATCCCGCCTGCGTGTCGCGCTCGAAACATGGCTCAGCGCGGATTTGAGAAGATCGAGCGTCTTGCCTACGCGCAGATGATTGCAAATCGCCATTCTGCCAGTGCCTTGGCCGAGCTACCGATCTGAGCGAGTCAAAACGTCCTGAGCGAGTCAAAACGTCACGACAGGAGTTCAAATTACTCAGTGTCCGGCACCGGAAACTGAGCGCGAACATTTCGGATTGGTCGGGGCGGCCGGATTTGAACCGGCGACCACACGCACCCCAAGCGTGTGCGCTACCAGGCTGCGCCACGCCCCGACCCGGGGTTGGAATCCGTCAGCAACAGTATAGTGGCCGACGGAGGTAAATGCATCGCTCCGGCTAGGCCTTTTTCTTGGCCGCCACTCTTGGCCGCCATTGCCAGTACGAGCGCAGATCCACCGCGAAGGTCCAGGCGTTGCGCGGCTGGTTGATCAGATGGACCAGCTCGTTGCAGATCGATTCGGTAGCCACGAAGTGGTCGGGGTCGACGTCACCCCCCGCCGCTTCGGTGACCCGCTCCAATCCCACCGCGCCGTCGACGTCCAGGGCGGCAGCGTGCACGCCGCGATGCATAAACTCGTAGGCAACCGATTCCGCAATCGCGCGCTGCGCCAGCTTGGAGGCGTTATAGGCCGAGTACTGCAGCGGGCCGCTGCGGCTTTCCGAACCCAGTACGAAGATGATGGTGCCGCTGCCCCGCTCGGCCATCCGGCCCACTACCGCCTGGGTGCAGAAAAACGGCCCGTAGGTGTTGACCTTTAGCTGGAAGTCGAAATCTTCCTCGGCGATTTCCAAAAACGGCTTGCGCAGGTAGGCGCCGGCGTTGTTGATCAGCACCGAAATCGGCCCCAGCTCGCGCTCCACCGCCTCGACCGCGGCCAGCACCTGCTCGCGCTTGCTGACGTCGGTGGGCGTAACCAGCGCCTTGCCGCCCTGGCGCCGAATCAGCTCGGCGGTCTCCTCGAGCTGCGATTTCGTCCGCGCGATCAGTCCAACCGCGTAACCTTCGCGGGCCATCCGCTGCGCGATATCGCGCCCGATTCCACGTCCCGCGCCCGTGACCAGTGCAACCTTGGGTTCCGGCATAGGCCCCAATCCTAGCGATAGTCGGGAAGTGAGAAAATGGGCGCGCGGCGCTATTGCATGGTTGGTGCGGCCGATGCTTTAAACACGCAGGGCCCGGGCTATTTTGCCCCGGTAATCCGAGCAATGCTGATCACGGTCGATGTAGGAAACACCAACACGGTTATCGGAATTTATGAAGGCAAGGTGCTGAGCCATCATTGGCGCCTGTCCACCGATCAGGAGCGCACCACCGACGAGTACGGCGCGCTGCTCAACACGCTGTGGGCGGGAGCCGGGATGATGACGCCGCCGCGCCCCGAGGGGGTGGTGGTGGCGTGCGTGGTGCCGCCGCTCAACCAGGTCATCGATGAGCTGTCGCGCCGCTATTTCCATTGCGAAGCACTGATGGTGGGGCCGGGAATCAAGACCGGGATGCCGATCCTGTACGAAAATCCCAAGGAGGTCGGCGCCGACCGGATCGTCAACGCGGTGGCCGCTTACGAGCGCTACCAAAGCGCCTGCATCGTGGTCGATTTCGGCACCGCCACCACTTTCGATTACATCACTGCGCGCGGCGAGTACGCGGGCGGCGCGATCGCGCCCGGCATCGCCATCTCGATGAACGCGCTAGTCGAGCATGCCGCCAAACTCTATCGCGTCGAACTGGCCAAGCCGCGCGAGGCGGTGGGCCGCACCACGATCGGCGCGATCCAGTCCGGATTGGTGTACGGCTACACCGCGCTGGTAGACGGGCTGGTCACGCGCATCCAGCACGAGCGCGGCGAGCACGCGCGCGTGATCGGCACCGGCGGCCAGGCCGGGCTAATCGCGCAGCTTTCGGAAACCATCGAAGAGGTCGAGGAGTTCTTGACCTTGCAAGGGTTGCGGCTCATCTTCGAGCGCAACCACAAGGGCTGAGCGGCGGAGCGGTAATGGAAAAGCCAATCCGGATTGTAAAGGATACGATGATCGGGATCCGGCTGCCCGACTATTCGCGGCACAGCCCGATTGTCGCCTCGGTGCTGGGCAAGAACCCGGGACCGTTCACCGGTCCCGGCACCAACACCTACCTGATCGGACGCGGAAGGCGCCCGCTGATTCTGGACACCGGCGCCGGGGTGCCGGTGTATCCCGACCTGTTGGCGCGCGGGCTTGAGGAGCTGTGCGCCAGCCGGGAGCTTGACAAGATCGTGGTCACGCACGCGCACGGCGACCATCTGGGCGGCGTCCGCCAAATTCGGCCGCGCTTCGGCGACCTGGCGGTGCTCAAGATGCCATGGCCCGGACACGACGCCATCGCTGGGGCGCCGATCACCCCGCTTGCCGACGGCGACGAGGTGACGGCGGAGGGCGCTACTTTGCGTGCGGTTTTCACTCCAGGTCACGCGCCTGACCATTTGTGCTACTACCTCGAACAGGAACGGGCTATATTTACAGGTGATGTGATTTTAGGGGCGGGAACGACCGTGATCCCCGACGACACCGGCGACCTGGGGCAATACATGAACTCGCTCAAGCGTCTGCTCCAACTCGATCCTGACCTGATCTACCCGGCGCACGGCCCGGTGATTCGCAACGCCCGCGAGAAGATCCGCGAGTACATCGCACATCGCGAACTGCGCGAACAGCAGGTGCTCGACGCACTGCGCGCGGGTCCGCTGCAGGTGATGGCGATCGTCAAGCGGATTTATATCGACGTGCCCGAGTTCTTGCATAACGCCGCCGCCAGTTCGGTGCGTTCCCACCTGCGCAAGCTCTACAAGGAAGGCGTGGTGGCCGAGGAGGAGGACAACCGCTGGAGGCTTAACTGAACGGCAGCACACGGCGATGCGGACCGCAGCATTGATGTTGGCGGCCCTACTGAGCACGGCCGCGTTGGGTTCGCGCGGGTACTGCGTGGAGCCGCCGGAGGATGGCGCGCGCTGGGCGCATGGTTGGGGCACGGCGCCGGCCGCAGCCGCGATGCTGCTTGCCGCCGAGAATAGCACCGCCGATTCGATGGCTGCCGAGCGGCTGGGCAACGGTCTGCCGGCCAGCGGCTCCACGGCCGAGATTCCCCCGGCCGACAATCAAGCCGATCAGCTCGAAACCCCTGGCGCGTCGGACCAGGGCGCGGCGGAGCCGGGCGCTGGCGCCGATCAGGATCAGCAGCCCACCGACGACGCCACACAAAGCGAACTGCCGCCCCACGTCTACAGTTTGCAGGATTTCGTCAATCAGGGCGCGGATGACTCGCCGCTGGGAATTGAATTGCGCGAGGACTGCACCAAGCTCGACACGCATGAGCGGGTCTGCGGGCTGGCGGTGCTCGACGTGCGCAACGGCAGTCCCGCGGCCAAGGCCGGCATCCGGCGCTACACGGCGTTGACGCACGACCTGCTCGACGGCGCGTCGGTGGCGGCGGCGCTGGTCTTTCCGCCGGCGATCGTCGCGGTGGCCGTGATCGACCAAAGCGGTATCGGCGAGTCATTCGATCTGGTGATCGGCGTGGACGGACGGCGCGTCAGGCATGTCCTGGACTTCCAGGACCTGACCTCGAATATCCGGCCCGGCGATACCGTCTATCTGACAATCGTACGCAACGGCAAGCGGATCCAGCTTCCCGTACAGATTCCGCCCCCCGGCGCCGCCTTTCGCAACTGATCCCTCTTTACTTCGCGCTGCGCACGTACTAAAAACAATCGCTCTCCCGTTGAGGACCGCAGTTCCGGCGAGGGGAGAAAGACAAGGGCTTGAGAGGTCCCGCGAGGGACCGCCGAAAAAATTGAGGCTGCCTGGATCCGAGTCGGACCGGGACTCCGAGCGATGGTTTGGTACGCGTGCGTTCGCGGGTTGTCGGTTGCGGCTGGCAACCTTTGTTTTTTTCGGGGGCGTTAAAAACCTTTCGGGGAAAGCGACATGACTGGCGAAAAGATTCGTGTTCCAGACCTGGCTCGGATGAAGGCGCGCAAGCGCAAGATCGCGATGCTGACCGCCTACGATTATCCCTTCGCGCGGATCTTCGACCAGGCCGGCATCGACGTGCTGCTGGTGGGCGACACTCTGGGGATGGTGGTGCAGGGCCGCGATACCACCCTGCCCGTCACCGTCGACGAGATGATCTACCATCTGCGGATGGTGACGCGCGCCTGCACGCGCGCGCTGGTGGTGGGCGACATGCCCTTTTTGTCCTACCAGGTCAGCACCGAAGACGCCTTGCGCAACGCCGGCCGCCTGGTCAAGGAAGGCGGCGCGGAGGCGGTCAAGCTGGAGGGCGGAGTCACGGTCGCCGAGACCGTCCGCCGCCTGGTCGAGGTGGATATCCCGGTCATGGGGCACATCGGACTGACGCCGCAGTCGATCCATCGGATGGGCGGTTTCCGCGTGCAAGGGCGGCGCGAGGGACGGGCGGCGGGATGCCGCGAGCGCCTGCTCGAGGATGCCGCCGCGCTGGAGGCGGCCGGGGTCTTCGCGATGGTACTGGAGGGGATGCCGGCGGAGTTGGCGGCCGAGATCACCGAGCGCACCAGCGTGCCCACCATCGGTATCGGCGCCGGTCCCGAATGCGACGGCCAGGTGCTGGTGATGCACGATATGCTCGGCCTGACCCAAAGCCGCAAGCCGCGCTTCGTCAAAGTCTATGGCGCGCTGTTCGAGGCAGCCGCTTCGGCCGCCTCGGCCTACGCGCGCGAGGTGCGTGAGGGCGCCTTCCCGGCGCCCGAACATTGCTACCCGGCCAAGGAGCTGAGCTCGTGAAGATTATCGAGTCTCCGGCGGAAATGCAGCGTTTCGCCGAGACTGCGCGCCTGCGCGGGGAGAAAATCGCGCTGGTGCCGACGATGGGCTACCTGCATGAGGGCCATCTGAGCCTGATGCGTGAGGGGCGCCGGCGCGCCTCGGTGCTGGCCGCTTCGGTGTTCGTCAATCCCACCCAGTTCGGGCCGCGCGAGGACTTGGCCAGCTACCCGCGCGACCTGCAGCGCGATTGCCGCCTGATGGAGACCGTGCCGGTGGACGTGGTGTTCGCGCCGCGTCCCGAATCGATGTACCTGGCGGGCGCCCAGACCTGGGTCGAGGTTACCGAACTGACCCGCGGGCTGTGCGGCGCGGCGCGTCCGGGGCATTTCCGCGGCGTGACCACGGTAGTGGCCAAGCTGTTCAACATCGTCAAACCCCATCTCGCACTATTTGGCGCAAAGGACTACCAGCAGTTGTGCGCGATTCGCCAGATGGTGCGCGATCTTAACTTCGACGTCGAAATCGTGCCGATGCCGACCGTGCGCGAAGACGACGGGCTGGCGATGAGTTCACGCAACACTTACCTGTCCCCTGCCGAACGGACGGCGGCGCTCAGCCTGTCGCGCGGACTGGAGGCGGCACGCCGGGCCTTTGTGCGCGGCGAACGCAGCTCCACCGTGCTGGCTGCGGCGGCGCGCCGCGAGCTGGAGCGGGAGCAAGGCGTTGGGGTGGAGTACGTCGAGGTGCGCGACGCCATCAGCTTGCAGGAGATTGCCGCGGTCAGCGCACCGGCCGTGGTCGCGGTCGCGGCACGCGTCGGAGGCACGCGGCTGATCGACAATATCGTGTTGGAACCGGTGCCCAAGTAGAGAAACATCCCCCTTGCTTCTCCCCGCTCGGGGAGGAGGACAAAAGAGGTCGGAAAGGAAAGCCCTAGTTCGGAGTGCAAAGCCAATGAGGATGATGCTGACGGCCAAACTGCATCGGGTGCGGCTGACCCGGGTGGATCGTGATTACGAAGGCAGCATCGCCATCGACCGCCTGCTGCTGGAGGAGGCCGGCATCCTCGAATACGAAATGGTGCATGTCTGGAACGTGACCAACGGCGAGCGGCTTCAGACCTATGCGATTGCGGCGCCGGCGGGGTCAGGTGAGGTTTGCCTCAACGGCGCGGCCGCGCACAAGGGCAATCCCGACGACATCGTGATCATCGCGGCATTTGCGCCGATGGAGGAGGAGCAGGCGCGCAGCCATCGGCCGCGCGTGGTGTACGTCGACCATCACAATCGGTCGCGGAGCAAGAGCGGCAACGGTCAGGCGGCAGGGGTGGGAGCATCGGGGCCGCGGCCGTTTTGAGCGCCAAGAATTCGTCGCCGACAGATTTTTGGCGCCATTAAAATGCCGCCTTTGCCGAGTCTGTTCGGTTTTCCTTCTCTTTTCGCACGCAAAACCCGGCACAGAAAATGATACTACCGTCCTTCGCTTGCTGACATGCGCCCAACGAAGAGGGGGTAGGCGATGATTATCGAAGACAAGGTGATGACCCTGCGCGAGGTGTCCGAATATCTCAAGGTTCATCCATCCACCATTTACCGCCAGTTAAAGCGCGGGCTGATCCCGGCCTTCAAGGTGGGCAGCGATTGGCGCTTTAACATCGAATCGATCGATCGCTGGCGGCTGGGTCAGGACCGGCCGACGGTGGAAGCCAAACCGGCCTGGGCCGGTCCTGCGCGCTAGGCGGGATGCGCCGGGTCAGGCGCCGCTGCCGGTCGCGGCAGCCGGTGCCGGCCCGACGTATTCCATCGCCAGCCATCCCCGCAGCGGATCGACACCGGCGATGCGCACCAGGATTTTCGAGTCATTGCCCACTTTGGGCGCACCGCGCAAGGTGCCGCGCACGGCGTAATCGGTCAGCTCGGCACTGGCGCCCTCGCGCAGCGCGGTTGCCGCCAGCACCTGATCGGGAGCCATCCGCTCCAGGTAGCGCAGCGACCAGTAGCGCTTGGAGCGGCGCTCCAGCTCGCGCAATTCGGTGTCGGCCGCTTCGGCGTTGGCCAGCACGGTTAGCAACTCGTCGGTCTGATAAAGCTTACCGGCTTTGACTAAAAAGCCCATCAACTGGCGTTGCAGCACCAAGTCGGCGTAGCGGCGGATGGGCGAGCTGAGCTGGGCGTAAAACTCCAGTCCGATCCCGGCGTGCAGGCCGGGGAACAGCGACAGACGCGGCGCCTGCACGGCGAGCTCGCCGCCGCTGCCGGGTTGCACGCGGTAAATGATCGGCACCGAGTTGGCGGCGCAAAACCGCGCCGCCAGCGCGTTGCTCAGAATCATGTACTCAGCCACCATCAGGCGGCTGGGTGAATCGCCCTCAATCACGCTGATTTCGATGGAGCCGTCGCGCACCCGTACCTTGGATTCGCGCCGGCGCACCAGCACCGCACCTGCCCGCCGGCGCCATTCGCGCAGCTTCAGCGCCATCGCGTAAAGCGCCTTGACCGTGTGCGCGCCCTCCCATTCGCCTTCGCCGCCGCCCGCGATCAGCGCGTCGGCATCCGTATAGGTAAGGCGGGCATCGACCTTGACCGTCGCCGGATAAATCCTGAACTCCGCCACGCTGCCGTCGGCGCGCAGGCGCACGTCGGTGGTCAGCACCAGGCGATCCAAACCGGCGATCAGACTGGCGCCCTCGCACGACACGCGCTCGGGCAGCATCCGCAGCGTCGCCTCGGGCAGATAGACAGTGGCGCCGCGCGCCGCCGCCTCGCGGTCCATCGCGCCCTCTCGCGCCACCCAATCGGCCACCAGCGCGATATGAATCAGCACGCGCAAACCCCCGTCGGGCAGCGGCGCGCAGGCCAGCGCGTCGTCGATTTCGACTGTCTCCTCGTCATCGATACTGACCGACAACAGCGCGTCGGCGCGCGGATGGGGGGCCGGATTGACGCTGGCCGCCTCTTGCAGCGCCGCGGCGCTGAACTGGGTGCGAAGTCCGCCGATCAGCACGTAGCGCGGCGCGCCCATCGGTATGCCCAAGCGCTCCAGCACTTCGTAGGCGGCTTCGGCGGGCGGCAAATCGGGCGCGGCCGCGCTCAGCAGCGCGGTCAAATCGTTGCTGCGCGTGGAAGGATTATCGAGATACTTGCGCAACTGCTCGACCAGCCCAGCCGTTTGCTCGTCGGCGGGCACTGGCTGACGGCCATCGAGCAGCACATCGTGGATCAGGGCCTGGATGCGCCGGTTCTCCTCGCTGCGCAGACGGGTGCGTTCCTGCTGCACGCGGATGCGTTCGACGCGGTCGGCGGGATTGGGGACGAACTCCAGGTGGCGGCGGGTGAAGTACAGCCGGTCATTGAGCAGGGCATCGAGCATCACGGTGGTGCCGATCGCCGAACGCTGGCCGAAGAACAATTCCGCCAGTTCCTCGGCACTGTAGCTCTCGCCCTGCTCCCTGACCACTTCCCACAACAGCCGCAAGTCCAGTTCCGACGCCAGCCGCATCCGCTCCGCCTCCAGCTCAGCCAGCGCGCTGTGCAGATTGGCGGCATCGACGGCGCGTCCCGGATGGCGTACCAGGATCAACTCGTGTGAAACCAGTTTCTCGCGCCCGTCGGCGCCAAGCACGGCGACACGCTCGCCCTGCTCGCGCACGACCAGGCCGGGTCGAAGCCGGCCCTGGTCGAGAAATTCGACCAGCCGGCCGGAGGTTTTGCTGATGGCTTGAGGCACCAATTTTCGTCAGTCGAATCTTATATTATAGCTGAGTCCGCCGCCACGAGCATCAGCATGGTACACCCGGGGGAGAACACACCACGCACTTCAAACCACGACACCATCGAGCCTTTCAGGCTCAACCTTATGGCTGACCGCTCATGTCCGGCGGCGCGGAGATGAGTCCGCTTGCCTAAGGAGTGTTGAAAATCATGATTTCGGCGCGCTGTGCGCCGCGCTGCGGTACGGCCACGTAAAGCCGATGGACCCCGGGCACCAGCAGCGCGGTGCGCGCTCCGGGAGCAGTGGTTACGGAGGCGAGCCTATCGTAGGTCATCGAGTCCGCCTGCCGGAACACACTGACGCATCCTTGGCCGCCTGTAAGATAGATTAGTCTACTCACTGTATCATAGAACAGATCGTCGGTGTCGCCGCATGCGCTGAGCATCGCGACCTCCCTGCCCGCCTGGGCTTCCAGCACCACCATCCGGGCGGGATTGCGGGTGCCGATGAACAGCCGCTTGCCGGCCTCGTCCAGCGCCATCGGAAAGTTGGCGGCCGCCTCCTTCAGCTTCCATCTGTAGAGCAGCTTACGGCTGGCGCGATCGATCACCTCGATTTCGCCGGCGCTGGGAACATTAACGAATATCCGCGTCCCGCGCATCTCGAGTTGAAACGACTCCGGATGTCCGTCGAGCGGGATTTTCGCGGTCTGCACGGCCCGCTCCGGATCGATCACTGCCAACGCGCCTTCACCGTAGCCAGCGTAGACCAGGTTGGCGTCGGCGTCGTAGCGGACGTTGTCGGCATCATCGAGCCCGCGCACCGCGCCCAGCGGCTTGAGATCCCTGGTGTAAAAAGTCAGCGTGCCCGCGCCGCCCGCGGCGACGGCCACCTTGCCCGACTTCGGCAGGTAGCAGACCCCCTGCGGCACACTGACTTTGGCCGCCGCGATCGCTCTGGCCGATTGGGTATCGAGGCTCAGCAAACGGTTGGCGCCCAGCGCCGCGACGAACAGCAGGCGACCGTCCGCAGTCGCCGCCATGTGGTCGATTCGTCCTTGGATGCCGGCCAACGGGATCGCGCCGGCCGCCTGCAACACGCTCGCACGCGCACGGGCGGTCAGAACGCCCAGCGCCGCAACCAACAGTATCGGGACGGCTCGTAACCGGAATTTCATAACCACCAATTCTAGCTTACGGAGCCGGAACTGTCCGGGCAGAGGACGTGTGGCTGAAGTCCTTGATCAGTTTGCGCGCACGCTCGATTGCGCCGCTGACCAGCCCGCGCTCGGGTTCCGTCAATGGCAGGGAACGGCGCACGAACTGCCGGAGAATCTGCAAATGCTCCGCCAGCGCGGCGCGGGCCGCGGCCGCATGGGGGGATTTGTTTGCCTGCAGCTTGCGCGGCCCCTCATGGCCGCCCTCGGAGAAGTACCAGTCCTTGAACTGGCCACGGAATCCGGCCCGAAACATCAATTCGCCCAGGTACGATGCGGGCGGCGGCACGCGCGCCACCAGTTCGGCCAGGGTCTGGTCCTGACCGCCGCTGTCATAGTCGATCATCAGGTGGCCGCCGGGTGGGATCAGGCGGCCGAACAGGCCGATGATGCCGGCTTCAAGTCCCAATTCGCGCGCGTCCACCGCACGGCCCTGTGCAAACTCGACGCGGGGAAAAATGCGGCATTCGACCCATTGCTTGACCCCGCGTCCGCCGCCGCTGAAAATCGCCTTCACGAAATGGCTGGCGGAGGTTTCGCCCTGCGAATCGGCGAGAGCGATGTCGACGTACAGCCATCCCGGGCGCGGGCGCACGGGGCGCATCCCGGTTACATTGAGGTGGAAGCGGCCCAAGCGGCGGCCGTCGATCTTGCGGGCCATCGCCGCCGCCGCGCCTGTCAGCTCTGTCATAAACGATGGGATTGCCAAGTGAAATGGTTTACTATAACGCTCAGGTTTCCGGATGGTCCGGATTTAGCCTATGCATGGACCCCAAGTCCAGTCTGCCTGGTTCCCAACCGCCCACTGCTCAGCGTGCGAGAAGGTTGTGCTCACTTATATCGCGATCGACGATGGCGGCCTGGAGATGCGCCGATGCGTCGACTGCGACGCGGCCATCGGTGGAGACCTGGAGTGGGTCGGCGCCGACGCGCTCGAGCGGCTCGGCTACCACTTCGGCGCGCCGGACAGACGGTCCGGGGGATGTGGCGGGGGCGGATGCGGTTCGTGTTCCAGATAGTTGTTGTGGCCAAAACCCGCAAAAGACGATATTCAAGCAAGTAAATAACCACCAAGCCCGCTGAAATCTGTTGGAGGAACGGCGATGAAAACAACCATTTCCGTAATCAAGGCTGATGTCGGCTCGATCGGCGGCCACATCAAGCCCAGCGCCCGGCTCAAGGAGACGGTCGAGCGCTTCGTGCGCGAGAAGGGCAAAAAGCTCCTGCTCGACGTCTACGTCAGCTCCACCGGCGACGACGTCGCCCTGCTGATGTCGCATGACCGCGGCGTCGATGATCCCAAGATCCATGAACTGGCCTGGGACGCCTTTATGGCCGGCACCAAGGTGGCCAAGGAGCAGGGCCTTTACGGGGCGGGCCAGGACCTGCTCAAGGACGCCTTTTCCGGCAATATCCGCGGCATGGGCCCGGCCTCATGCGAGATGGAGTTTGAGGAGCGGCCCAACGAGCCGTTTTTGTTCTTCGCCGCCGACAAGACCGATCCGGGCGCCTACAATCTGCCGCTTTACCTGGCATTCTGCGATCCCATGCACTGCGCCGGGCTGTTGCTGTCGCCCAAGATGGCCAAGGGCTTCACCTTCACCATCATGGACGTCAACCACACCGAAGGCGACCGCGTAATCGAGCTGAACGCCCCCGAGGAGCTGTATGACATCGCCTGTCTGCTGCGCGACAACGAGCGCTTCGTGGTGGAGTCGGTGCGCAGCCGCGCCAACAACGATATCGCCGCCGTAGTGTCGACCTCGCGCCTGCACAATATCGCGGGCACTTACACCGGCAAGGACGACCCGGTCGCGCTGGTGCGCAGCCAGGGCAATTTTCCCGCCACCGGCGAGATTCTCTCGCCCTACCGCATCGGCCATTACGTCGCCGGCACCATGCGCGGCAGCCACAACGGTCCGCTGATGCCGGTGAAGCTGAATTCGACGATTTCCTTCTTCGACGGGCCGGCGGTAGTGAGCTGCGCCGCGTTTTGCGTGCATGAGGGCAAGTTCACCGAGCCGGTGGATGCCTTCGACCATCCGTTCTGGGATTGGGTGCGCAATAACGTATCGCAAAAGGCAGCCGAGATTCGCAACCAGGGCTTTTCGGGTCCGGCGATGCTGCCCTACAGCGAGTTGGAGTACGGCGGCGTAGTCGAAAAGATGGGCCAGTTGGACCAGCGCTTCATCGTGCGCAAGGAGAAGGAAGCCATCGGCAACGGCCGCAAGACCAAGGCCGCCTGATTCGCGCCTCTTCCCCAGCCAAAACCGACCGGAGGCGGCCGCATCGGCCGCCTCCTGCTTTTTCCGCCTGGGGAATGTCTTCAATGCTCAGGCGGCAAGGGCATTAGGCGGGTGCTCCTTAACTGTGCCCACCCCACCATAATTCCTTCTGGCAGATGTTGCAGCCCGGAGGACATAACCCGGACTGACGACAAGCGGCCGCGCCGCTTGTCGCCCTATGGCATCGAGGGCGGGGGCAGAGGCGGAATTTTCGGCAGCCGCCGACGCCGGTGGCGGCGCGCATGCGGCGTCGGCGTCGGCGCGGGCTGCGCGGCGCCGTAGCTTGCCGCCGCTGCCGGAGTGGCAGCAGCAGGCTCAGTTTGATTCGATGCAGGCCCTTGCGGGCGCCCGGTTCCATCCAGCCCGTACAGCATCATCGCCAGGAACGCGAGTGCACAGGCGACACCGGCCGTGGGTTTTCGTACGAATTGCCCGGCCTGGCAACAGCCCGCGCGGTGCGTCGTCATTGCGCGGGCCCCCGTGTGACGTCCCACACCCCTTCTTCCAACAACTCTCCGCCCTGGTAGCAGGAGTAGGCGCCGTGGATGGTGGTGGGTGAGGTGAGCACGCCGTTGTAATAGCAATTCGACACATCTGCCGGCACCACAACCGACAGCCGGATATCCTTACCGGCGATTCTTCCCGAAACGATCTTTCCGGTGTCGTCGGCGCCGCCGTTACGGCAGTCCAGGTTGCCGTACGCGCAGGTGAACTTGCCCTTGATGCGGTCGCCCTTGTGCCGGAAGGTAAACGTAATCTTGTTGACGGCATTGCACCTGCCGCTGGCAAAGGCACATGGCGGAGTAACCCGCGTGGTGCCCGACCACAAGCCGCTGATATCGGTGGTCTGTGCCCCGGCCGCACCGGCGCTTAACACCATTGCGGCGAGAAATATTGTCGCTGCGTGCGGAATTGGCCTCACAACCGCTCCTTCCGGTCAGGTTTTGCTCCCGAAAGGATGTACCAGATGACGGTTGGGAAGACGAGAGTTAGCAAGCGGCAAACCCCAACCGCCGCGCGAAACGAGGAACAACCCTCCCGGCCAGTGCTCTTTTCTCACTGAAGGTGGACCGGAACCTGAACGCGCCGTCCGCGCCGGACTATCGCCAGGTAGATGGTGTCGCCGGGGTGCGCGTCCCCCACCGATTGCATCAGCTCCATCGTATTGCGTACGCGATGCCCGTCGACGCCCACCACCAGGTCGTAGGACATTCCGACGCGGCTTTGGGCCAGCATCACCACCCCGATCAGCGCGGGCGGAAACAGCACCGCCGACGCCAGCGCCGCGCCCACCAGCGCGCCGCTGGCCACCATGTGCGATACTTCGTGCGAGCCCAAAGCCTTGGCGACGGCGCCCTTGGCGGCGACGTCGATCACGGTCACGCCCGCGATCTTATGCCCGTCTTCGACAGTGGCGTAGCCGTCGCGGGCCAGGATGCCGAGTTGCGCGATCTCAACCGGCCCGGTGCTGGTATCGAGATAATCGTTGAGTCCCTGCAGGTGAGAAATGTCCGCTGAAGGCGGCGAAGGGCTGACCGCTGCAGACGGGTTGCCGGTTACGATGGAGGGCGGCGGCAACTGCTGACCGCCGGCCCGCATCGGCAAAAGCAGGAGCAAACCGGCGGCCAGCGCCGCGATTGCCGCAGGGCCGACGCTCGCGGCGCGAGCAAACGCCGATGGCCCATCGGGCCGCTGTTGCGCCGCGCATCGCGATCTTCTCCGCCGGTGGTCCATCGGACTCCTGCCGCTGGGTCACTAGTTCAATAATTGCACCGATTTGCGAATTTTTCTAACCGAAGGAGGAAGGCAAGTTCATCCCCGGCCTGCGTGACGCGAAGCGCCGAGCGCAGCCGCGCCCGGCTTGCATGCGGCCCGCAGTTGCGCGATGCGCCCCGCGATCTGGCTGCTCATTTCGCCCAGGTCGCGGCTGAGGGCGGCGGACGGACCGTCCTCTCCGGGCTGGACCGCCGCGGTGGCGCTCGTCTGGCCGCTGGCCAGTTCGCTGCCATCGCGCGGGTTGACGATCATCCATTGCGCCGACAGTTGCGAAGCGCCCTCCTGCGAGGTCTCGAAGCGCGAAACCGAAACTTTCACCTGGTAGTCGACAGGGGTGTCGGCGTACCAGGGATAGGTCACGATCTTCTGCGTGCCCAGCATCCGGGAAAGGTTCTGACACAGAATGCTTTGGAAGTTGCGGTCCAGCGGTTCGGCCCAGCGCTTGACGTCGGACACGGTCAGGCGGTTGGAGGCCGCGCGCGTCACCACCCCCGGACGTTTGAGATAGTCGGGGAAAGTAATCGGGCCGACGCCGATCGCAAGGCCGGCGGTGGAGGCGTTGGCAACGCCGCCCTCCGCTGCCGGCGACAGGATAAAGTACTGGGTGGGATCGGGCTGGGGCGCCAGCACGGAACATCCCGCCGCGTTCAGCCCTACAATTAGTATGAGGAACGATGCTGCCCTGCTCATCAGCGTCACCGGGCGCCGTCGGACACGTATTTGCCCCGAATCAGCGCACTGGGATTGCGCTGCAAATAGTCGGCCAGGTCGTGAATGGAGCGCGAGGCGTCGGCCAGTTCATCCAGCGTGGTGTCCAGTTTGTGAGTCATCGGAGAGCCCGGGCTGAGCAGGAGCTGCGCCGACGCCATCGTCGCGCGCGCCTGCGCCAGCGCCAGCTGCAAATCGCCCGACGTCTTCTGCAGGCTTGCGATAAGCGGATCGATCTTCGTGCCGGTGCGGTCGATCGTGTTCTTGACCGCCACCACGGCGCGGTTGACGTTGACCAGCGTGTCGTCCAGTTGTTCGACGGCTTTTTTGAGTTCGGGATCCCCGACGATTCGATTGATGGAGCCGATGGCCTGGCGCAGCTCGGGATCGCCCGCCAGTTCCCTGACCGACTCGCCGGCATCGGTGATCGAGTCGCCCAGCTTCTTGAAGTCGATCTCGCCGATCTTAGCCAGCGCCTTGGTCGCGTCCTCGCGGATTTGCTCCAACTGGGTCGGGATGGTGGGGATCTCGGGATACGGTCCGCTGCCGGGCTCGATATAGAGGTTGAGCGGCGCGTGGGGATGGAAGTCCAGGTCGATGTAAAGCATGCCGGTCAGCAGGCTTTCCATGGCCAGTTGCGCGCGCAGCCCCTGTTTTATCAACTCCTCCAGACGGCCCCGCTCGAATGCCTTGCCGCCTCCGCCCTTGGATTTGAATTCCCGCTCGTTGATCTGCACGATTACCGCCATCGGCTCCTGCGCGACGCTGACCTGGCGCAGCACGCCCTGGCCTTCGTGCAGGCGCAGCGAGATTTGCTCAACCGTACCTATTTGGACGCCCCTGACCTTGACGGCGGCGCCGACCTTCAAGCCGTTGAGGCTGCCCTGAAACATGCAGATGAACAGGTGCGGCTTCTGCAGCAGTTTGCCCGAGCCCAAAATCACGGCGGCGACCGCGGCCAGTCCCAGACTGGCCAGTACGAAACCGCCGATGGCGGTGGAACTTACCCGTTTAGCCATGATCGTTTTGCGCTCCGTCTTTCTCGGCGCCGCGGGTCAGGAACTTGCGCACCCGCGGGTCGGTTGAATGAGCCAGCATCTCGTGCGGATCGCCGGTCGCGATCTGGGTGCGCGATTCGGCGTCGAGAAAGACGCTGTTGTTGGCGATGGTGAAGATGCTGGGCAGTTCGTGGGTGACGACCACAATTGTGGCGCCCAGGCTGTCGCGCAGCTCGAGGATCAATTCATCGAGCAGGCGCGAGCTGATCGGATCCAGGCCCGCCGACGGCTCGTCGAAAAACAGGATCTCCGGGTCCAGCGCGATCGCGCGCGCCAGCCCCGCCCGCTTTTGCATCCCGCCGCTGATCTCGCTGGGATAGAAATCCTCGAAGCCCTTGAGACCGACCAACGCCAGTTTGAGCGAGGCGATCTTTTTAATCTGCTCCTCATTCAGATCGGTGAACTCGCCCAGTGGCAGGCCGACGTTTTCCGCCAGCGTCATCGAACTCCACAGCGCGCCGCTCTGGTACAGAATTCCGAAGCGGCGCAGCATCGCTTCGCGCTCTTCAACAGAGGCGGCAGTGAAGTTGAAATCGCGATAGAAGATTTCGCCGGTGGCCGGCTCCTTGAGGCCGATCAGATGGCGCAGCAGGGTGCTCTTGCCGCATCCGCTGCCGCCCATGATGACGAAGATGTCGCCGCGCCGTACGGTAAAGTTCAAATTGCGCATCAGCACGAAATCGCCATAGGCCATCGTCAGGTTGCGCACCACGATATGGGCTTCGCGCTGGTCGCCGCCGCTCACAGCCGGCGCCGCTGTGCTGTCGGCCATACTCGCGTCCTCAGATCCTCAGGATGTTGAAAGCAACCGCGAAGGCGCCGCAGGCCGCGACCACCATCACGATCGACATCACCACGGCCTGGGTGGCAGCGTCGCCCACCGCCGAAGAGCTGTTGCCGCACTGAAAGCCGCGCAAGCACCCAGCCAGCGCGATCAATCCGCCATAGGTTGTGCCTTTGACCAGGCCGCCGATGAAGTTGGCGAAGGTGAAGGTCGAAATCGTCTCGCGCATGTAGGCGGACAACGACAAATCGAGCATCGAGACGCCAACAAACGCGCCGCCCAGGATGCCGACCAGGTCGGCGAACAGACACAGCAGCGGCATCATCATGATCAGCGCGAGCACGCGCGGCAGGACCAGGAATTCCAGCGGCGAGATGCCCATGGTGGTGAACGCGTCGATCTCCTGGGTCACCTTCATGGTGCCCAGCTTGGCGGCGAACGCGGCGCCGGTGCGCCCCGACATGATGATCGCGGTCATCATCGCGCCCATGTCACGCACCATCCCGATTCCCACCAGGTCGGCGACGTAGATCGACGCGCCGAACTGCGAAAGCTGCACGGCACCCATGAAGGCCAGAATGACGCCGACCAAAAACGCGATCAGGCTGACAATGCCGACCGCTTCGGGCCCGCATTGCTGCACGGCCTCGGCCAGGTCGATGGTGCGATAGCGCGCCTTGCGGCGGACGAATCTGTTGAGCGCCACCGACAGCTCGCCAAAGAAGGCCAGAAAATCCTCCATCCCGACGCTGTACGCCATTACCCAGTCGCCCACCCGTTCGAGCAGCGGCGCGCGTCCGGCTCCGGTGCGGGCGCCTTCTTTTTCCGGCACCGCCTGGGCCAGTTCGATCAGCCGCCGCACGCCGGCGGGCAGGCCCTCGCGGTCCTCCTGGATCCCGCGCTCGCGGCAGGCGGTCTCTACTTCCAGTAGGAATGAGACCAGGCCGCTGTCCCATCCGCTCAGCCCCGAAGTGTCGAAGCGGAGCCGCCTTGGCACGGGCTGCCTTGCCAGTTCGGCAACGAGTTGGGAAGCCGAGGGCAGGTCCCGGCTTAAGTGCCATCGGCCCGACAGCCGCAGCATCAGGGTCGTATCGCTGCGGTCAAGCAAAACCTTGCCCGGCTGCGATTGCAATTGCGTCGCGTTCATTGAGACTTCCATCCGTCAGATTTCAGGCGCGCGGACAATCGTATCCGATGGAACCCATCCACGGAGACTCATACCCATCACTATCGCAAAACCGAAGCACCGTGGAAAACGGGACTTTGGTCCCACTCCCAGCATCCTGTGCCCTCTGCTGTTTCTCTGACGCCAAGGAGCGCATCAGGCCTGCCCGAGCGCCGCCGCCCGGCTTGCGGCAGCGTGCAAGCTGAGACATCAATTTGGGGCGGGAAAACACCGAACTGGGCGGGGAACTCCGTTCACCGGCTTTCCATGCGTCAACGCGGCGGTTTGGTTTGGTAAGCGCGACAAGCAAAGGAAGATGGTTCGCTCGAACCACAGACCACGGCAGTCCGCCGGCCGCGCTCCACGATCGGTGCCGCCCGTCATGCTGAAGCCGGATCGAAGAAGCCTGCGCGTAATTGGCGCGGCGGCTGCGCTCGCCGTGGCCCTTGCCGTTTCGGTTTACCGAATTAATCCCTTTCGCTTCCGGTACGCAGTGCAAAGACCCTCTGGCGGTGGGGAAGCTGCAATCACAGTTAAATTCGCCGGTGCAAAAGTTTGCGGCGGATGTCATGTGCAGGAGCTCAGGTTGTGGACCGGATCGCATCATCAACGCGCGATGCAGCCGGCGACCGAGGCGACCGTGTTGGGCGATTTCAACGGTGCGATGCTTACCTACAACGGCGTTTCGTCGCGATTTTTTCGCCGCGACGGCAGATTCTTTGTGCATACCGACGGACCTGACGGCGCGCTGCGCGATTATCGAATCGACTACACGTTCGGTGTCGCGCCGCTGCAGCAATACCTGATAAGAATGCCGGGCGGACGTTTGCAGGCGCTGGGGATCGCGTGGGACAGCCGGCCGCACGCCCAAGGCGGCCAGCGATGGTTCCATCTGTACGCCAATGAGCGGATTTCCGCCGGCAGCCCGCTGCATTGGACCGGCCCGGAGCAGAACTGGAATTTCATGTGCGCCGATTGCCATTCCACCAACCTTCGCAAGAACTACGATTTCCGCACCCGCCGCTACGCCACCACCTATGAAGAGATCGATGTGGCGTGCGAGGCATGCCACGGCCCGGGCGCCAGGCACGTCGAGTGGGCGCGCGGCAGATGGCGGAGCACGGACAAAGCCAAAGGGCTGCTGATCTCGCTGGACGAACGCAGGGACGTGACCTGGCGCATCGACCCGGCCACCGGCAATGCGCGCCGCAGCCTTCCCCGGATGTCGGAGCGCGAAATCCAGATGTGCGCGCGATGCCATTCGCGCCGCGCCCAGATCCATGAGGACTACGTCCACGGCCAGCCGGTAGGCGACGACTACCGGGTGGCGCTGCTCGATCCGGACCTCTATTATCCCGACGGCCAGATCAAGGCTGAGGACTACGAATACGGATCGTTCGTCCAAAGCCGGATGTATCAGGCGGGCGTGACGTGCAGCGATTGCCACGAACCGCACAGCCTCAGGTTGCGCGCCGAGGACAACCGGGTTTGTCTGCAATGCCACGCGGCGGGCAAGTACGACTCCAGCGCGCACCACTTCCACAAGCCCGGCTCGGCGGGCGCGCGCTGCGTGCAATGCCATATGCCGGCCACCGTGTACATGACCGTCGACGCGCGCCGCGACCACAGTATCCGCATCCCGCGTCCTGACCTGTCGGCGCTATCCGGGGTGCCCAACGCCTGCAACCAATGCCACACCGACAAGCCCGCGCTGTGGGCCGCCGATGCGGTGCGCAAATGGTACGGCCATGCACCGGCGGGCTTTCAGCGCTTTGCCGCGGCGCTCAATGCGGGGGCGCTGGGCGCGCCGGGAGCAGGCAAATTGCTGGATGAACTGATTGGCGATCCGGGTCAGCCCGCGATCGCGCGCGCCAGTGCCCTGGTCCGAATCGGCAACCTCGACCTTGCGGCGATTGCCGCGATTCGCCAGGCAGTAGCGGATCATGACCCGCTGGTGCGGCGCGCCGCGGCGCGGGCCTTATCCGACGCCGATCCGCATCTCAGCGGTCCAATCCTGGCGCCGCTGCTCGGCGATCGGGTGCGTGCGGTGCGTATCGAAGCTGCGGAGGTGCTGGCCGGCGCGCCATCGGACGTGCTTGGGCCCGATGGTGCAGAGGCGCTGGCGCGGGCGGCGGGCGAGTATGTTGGGGCGCAGGAGTTGAACGCCGACCGTCCCGAGGCGCATCTGAACCTGGCCCTGCTCTACACTCGCGACAAACAATTCCACAAGGCGGAAAGCCAGCTCCACGACGCCTTGTCGCTGCAGCCTTCCTTTGTGCCCGCGGCAGTCAATCTGGCCGACCTCTACCGCGAACTGGGGCGCGATGCCGAAGGCGAACGCGTGTTGCGCGCGGCGCTGGCGCGCTCGCCCGAAGATGCCTCGCTGGAGCTTGCCCTGGGCCTGTCGCTGATCCGCCAGGGGCGCAGGACGGAGGCGCTCGGCCATCTGGCGGATGCGGCGCGGCTCGATCCGGCCAATGAACGCGCAGCCTACGCCTATGGGCTGGCGCTGGATGACGCCGGCCGCAGCGCCGCGGCGATCGACGTGCTGCGCGCCGCCATCGATAGGCATCCGTACGATCGCGACGCGCTCGGCGCCCTGGCCGGCCTGTACGGCAAGACCGGCGATCCGCAACAGGGCCTGTTTTATGCCCAGCGGCTGTTGGAGCTCGATCCGGACAATACTGAAAGTAGGGATCTGTTCGACCGACTGCGCAGCCAGGCGCAACCTCGGGGGCGTCCGGCAGAGGGCGCCGGCCGCTGATCGTTCAACAACTGCGCCAGCCCCGAAGCGAGCGCTCCGGGGCTGCGCTTCCCTCATTCAGAGAACTGCGCTACGGCAGCAGGAAGTTGCCGAGCAGGGCGCCCAGGCCCTGGCCGGCGTAATTGGGAGCGGCGGGATCGTATTGCGCTGGCGCATAGCTTGCCGGCAGGTAAGCGCGGCTGAGCGGGGGCAGCGGAGGTTGCGGCCCGTAGGGCGCCGGCGGTAGCGCGCCGTAGTTTGAAAACGGCAGGTAGTGCACCGGCGGATCCGGTATGCCGTGATAGTCGCGGTACAGGTCGCGCCGCTGCCTGCGGACGTTCATCAAGTCTTCGCGGATGTCCCCGCGTTGAGCCTGCGCCGCAGCCCAGTCGCCGTTGGCAATATCGCGGCGCAGCGCGAAGCGATCGCGCCCGATGTCACGCCATTGACGATGCAGGTTATGACGATCCCACACGATGTCGCGATGGCGCCAGCCGCATCGATAGCCATCGCCGCGCCGGCCCCACTCGTAAGCGTGCGCCGGTACTGCGGCGGCCAGCATCAGCAGCGCCGCCGCGGTCAGCGTCCACTTGGTTAACGATTTCATACCCAGCCTCCTTGCTTGCCTTTCAAGCCTTCAGACGGAGGCCGGGCATTGGGCGTTTACATCAATCGCGCAGGTGGCCGCTCAATAACCGCCCAGTGTCAGGACCCCGTGCATGATATCCATCACGGCCTGAGTCTTGGGGTTAATCAGCACCGCGTCACCGTTGTAGAAGTAAAGGCGCGAGTCCGGGGGCAGCGGGCCCAGCGAGTTCACCAGTTGGGGCGGGGCGGGCACCATATAGTCGAGATATCCGGGCGGCAGCGGCTGGTTCACGACCAGTTTCTTCTCCAAACCCGGCGGCAGATGTCCGGTGCGCTCCAGATGCTTGCGCAGACCGGGCGGCAGCCGCTCGATTTCTTCGGGCGTGTAGTAATTGCGGATTATGGTGATGCGCTGCTGCGTGAAGTACGGACCGCGGTAGTCGTAGGCTTGGTAGCCGTAATTCGACTCGTAATCGCGGCCATGCTTGTGATGCTTATGGTGTTGGCCGTGCTGGTCCTGCCAGTAGTACTCGCCGTGCTTGCCGTGTCCGTGTTTGTCGCCCTGATCGCCGTTGCCGTGGCCCGCATAGGACGGGCGCGGAGCAAGGGCCACAACTGCGCTCAACCCCAGCGCGGCGATCTTCAGTCGCAGTTTGATGGTTCCCGAATTTGCCATCCGCCTCCTCCGCAGCGATTGTTCGGGAAACAGGCAAGATGTGTCAATGGTGCGGTGACGCTCGGCTGCCGCGGTCGAAACCGGCCGATTGCGGCCCGAGCGCTGCGGTATCAGGAGCCCGGCTTGGCCACCGCCTCGGCCCCCTGTTTCTGCGTGCCCGCGGCAGTCTTGTGGCAATCGCACGAGCATTCATGGCGCAGGATGCCGTGCGGATTGTCGGGTGTACGCGGCCGGGACCCCGGCACTTCGAACACTCCCTGGCAGGTCGAGTGCTCGCCTCCCCGGCACATTTCGAACAGCCTGGTTTTGGTTTCCATAGATCCTCCTGATCCAACCTCAACAGCGCGACCGGAGGCATGCAAATCAGGCGATGGGAGCCTGGCGCGCGCAAACTGTTGGCCCCATTACTACCACGCCGGATATTGGGGCGAAAAGTCCGCCGCGTCTGCAGGTCCGCGGCGTACTGCGGGAGGATAGAGCCGCGCCGATTCAAGCAGACGGCCGCAACATCGCCGCTTACGGGGTCGGATAGGAGTAGTTGGTCGTGATCTGCTTCTGAATGATGCGGCCATTGCTCGTGGTGGTGGTGGTGGTTTCCTTCACCACGGTACCGTCGGGCTCGGTGGTCGTCTTGGTATCGGTGGTCGTGGAGGTCGAACTGGTGGTCACCGGCGAGGGCGGCACCACCACCGGCGGAGGCATAGTGGAAGAAGATGAGCAACCCGCCGCCACAGAACAAACCGCAACGATCGAAGCGAAACCTACAAACCTGCGCAACGAACTCATGCTTTCAGGCTGCCGAGCGCATTCCCCGGCGTCAAGCAACTATATCTACAAGAGGTGTTACGCCTAAACGGGCCAACGATTGATTGAGCTTGCATTTGAAGCTGAATGCTTCAAAAAATTGACCGCGCGGCGACCGCCGACCTGAGTGTCGGCAGCCGAGTCGATCAGCATTGCGTTCAAAGCAGCGGATGCAGTGCTGTCAAAACCGCGCCTTCGGCACCGGCAGGCCAGGGACCGCGGTGCGGGTGCGGTAGATCGCGGCCCGAGGCGGCGGCGCGACGGGTTCGTCGCCGAAATAGCGCTCGTCGCCGGTTGCGATGTAAAGGTCGCGCATGTCGGCACCGCCGAATACCACGCTGGACGGCATTATCAGCGGAACGGGAATTCGACGCTCCAACGTGCCGTCGCTTTTGAAGTGGACGACCTCGCTGCCCATCGCGGCTGCCACCCAGATGCCGCCCTCCACGTCGACGGCCAGGCCGTCGGGCACGCCGTTATCCAGCCTGGCAAAGGGGCGACGATCCTTAAGCGTGCGATCCGGCGCGACATCGTAAACGAAAACCGTGTCGGTGCCGGAATCGGAATGGTAGAGCAATTTGCCGTCGGGGCTGAAACCCAGGCCGTTGCTCAATTCGATTCCCTCCCACATCGCAACCATCGTGCCCGGCGGATCGATCCGAAACAGCGTGCCCGGTGCCGGGGCGGGCCTCGGATGGGCGAACACGTCGTAGCCGAACGTCCCCGCCCAGATACTGCCGTAGCTGTCGGCCGTCATGTCGTTGAAGTGCAGCGGTCTGCCTTGCCAATGCGTTACGATATCGCGCACCGCGCCGGTGCTCTGGTCCCAAATCGCGACGCCGCCCTTGCCGCAGAACACCACGGCGCAGCCGTGGTTGAGCACGATTCCGCCGATATATTTGCGGCCGGCAATCAGCGTTTCGATTCTGCCATCGGGGTCGCGGCGATACAGCCCGCCCAGATGCACGTCGGCGAAGTACAGGCGGCCGCGCTCGTCGGCGCGCGGCCCTTCAACCAGCCCAAATCCGGTCGCCAGGACTTCCAGTTCCATCGCGCAAACCTCCGCGCCAAGATGGACCGCCCGCCGCGGCTTGTCCAGCTGCAGCCGTTGGAGATAGGTTCGCGGGGCGCAAAGCCCATATGAAAAACGGCGGCATCAAAAGCACACTGGCCACGGCGGGGCACTGGCTGTGGGAGGAGTTGTGGCGCGTCATCCCGATCGCGCTGTTTTTTCTGATCGGGTTCCTGCTCGTGCTGCTGATTATAAAGGTGACGCTGGCACAGTACTCGATCGAGGTCACCACCGTATCACGCGCGATAATCGGAGCGCTGATCGCGGCGAAGGTCGTACTGATCTTGAACCGCACACCGATAGCGCGCGCGATGGCGAATTATCCGCGCATCGTGCCGGTGCTGTGGCGCACGGTGTTTTACGGAGCGTTCTTTTTGTTCCTGGCGATGGCCGAGCGGGCAATCGACCAGCGCCGCGCGCACGGCGGACTGGCTGGAGCGATCGGTTATGTCACTACCCATACCGACCTGCATCGCCTGCTGGCGCTGTCGATCGGGGTCGGACTGGTGTTCGGCATCTATTTCATCCTTGCCGAGATCGCCGACTACCTAGGACCCGGTGTTCTGCTCGGACTGTTCTTCAAATCCCGCCAGGCAGTGCCGCGGCGTTGATGACCGGCAAACGCATCCGCCAACCCCGCCGGCTCAGGACGCGCGACGGACCTGCCAGTAACCGCGCTCCACGATTCCACCCTGCAGGCAGATATAGGTCCCGCCCCCGGCTTCATCAGAAAACGTGCCGTTGAAAATACAGCTCGAAACGTCCTCGAACATTACGCGCAGGGAAACTCCGGGTCCGCGAATTTCCCCGGCCGCGATCCGTCCGTGAAAATTCAGATTGCGGCACATCATGTTGCCCGGGGCGCAGCCGTAGATACCGGTGATGTTCGAACTGCTTTGGAACATGGTGAGCGAGATGCGTACCATGCCGCCGCAGCGCGTCATCTTCGCAACGCAGGCGTCCTGCGAGCGGCCCTCCCAAAGCCCGGTGACGTCCAGTGCCGGGGGCGGCGGCGGTGCCCAGAGCATCGCGCAGCCTGCCCCGAAGAGCGCGGGCAACGCCAGCAGAAGGCACAATGCGGCCCGCCCTGGCGCTCGCAGGAATGTCGCGGCAAACCGCAATCGCATCCGCCGCTGTTGAGGCCGCGTGCCCAATTGGACCCCGGCGCGGCGCGCGCCGTGCGCAAGCCGCGCTACTGTATCAGTCCGTAGATGCGGCCGGCGTTCTCGCACACCATCGCGCGGCGATCCGCCTCGGGCAGTGGGCCGAAATGCCGCTCGATCGCCTGACGCGAGTTGGGCCAGGTGGTGTCGGAATGGGGAAAGTCGGATGACCACATGATGTTGTGCGGCCCGATCAGGTCGTAGGTGCGAATCCCGGCCAGGTCCTCTTCGAAGGTCGCCAGCACCTGGCGGCGGAAGACCTCGGAGGGCTTTTCGGTCAGCCTGGAGCCGGCCCACGCGCCTTGCTTCTCCATCACGTGATCCATCCGCTCCAAAAAGTAGGCCAGCCAACCGATTCCCCCTTCCGCAATCACCACCCGCAGACGCGGATGGCGGCTGAGCGTGCCCGCGTAAATCAGCATCGCGACCGTCTCCGCAATCGTCATCGGGGTCAGGCAGACGTAGGCTTCCAGGAACCCGGGCGGCGGCTGGGCCAGACTGAGCGCACCGCGCTTGACCATCGAACCGCCCCCGATATGGATGCTGACCGGGCGCTTTTGCTCTGCGGCGGCGGCCCAGAAGCGATCGTAGCCGGGGTCGGTGATGGGAAAATCGGCGCCGTCCAGTCCGATGAACAGGCCGCGCAATCCCGCCATCGCCGCGGTTCGCTCCGCCTCGCGCACCGCGGCCTGCGGATCGTGGATCGGCACGATCGCCTGGCCGATCAGGCGCTGGGGTGCAGCCGCGCAGAACTCGGCCAGCCAATCGTTGTAGGCGCGGATCAAAACGGTGCGCAGCTCGGGGTCCTGCGCGCCCATCGCGCCGTCGCCGTAGAGCGCCTGCGCGTCGATGCCGTCGCGCTCCATGTCCAGCAAGCGCGCCTTGGGATCGTAGGCGCCGGGGATCATCTCGGAAAAGCGTATCACCTTGCGCGCCAGTTCCTGCGGCGTGCGCCCGGCGGCCGAGGCCAGGATGGTCAGCTGGCTGGGCTTTCGGTTGTCACCACCCAGGCGTCGTAACCGTCCATCTCGACCAGCCGCGGCGCGCGATCCTTGTATTTGGCCGGCACGCGGCTGAGGTAAAGATCGGGCGGTGAGTTGACGTGCGCGTCGGCGTCGATAATCCGATATTCCATCTGCCTGTCCTCCGTGCCTGGCCTGCCCGGTTCAGGGCGCGATCGGCAGCTCGTAGAACTCGATCGCGTTGACGCGTCCGATGCGTTTCTGATCCTCCAGCGGCACATTGTCGAACTGCGCCGCCAGCACGTCGGCCGAATTGGGCCAGGCGCCGTCGAAATGGGGATAGTCGGAGCCCCACATCAGATTTCTGATGCCGATGATGTTGCGGCAGAAGATCGCGGTGCGGTCATGCATGAAAGAGCAGCCCACGTGCTCGCGGAAGATTTCGCTGGGCTTGCGTCCCGAGGTGATGCCGCTGAACGAACCGGCCCATCCCTGGTCGCGCGCAAAGCGGTCATCCGCCCGCTCCAGCATCGCCGCCGCCCACGCCGCGTCGTTCTCCACCGAGGCGACCTTCAGCCCGCGATGGCGGTCGAAGACGCCGGAGAAGATCATCGAGGTGATGGCATACATCGTGGGCGTAAAGGCCAGCGAGAAATCCGCCAGCGCGTTGGCTGTGTATAGAAAGCTCTTCTTGCTAGCCGCAACATGCAGGCTTAGCGGCAGGCGATTGGCCTGCGCCGCCGCCCACAGCGGTTCCCATTGCGGGCGGTCGTAGCCGTGTCCTTCCTCCTGCTGGATGCTGATCATGGCGCCGCGCAGACCCAGCCGGGCCGCGCGTTCCAGCTCGGCGACACCGTTTTCGATCGGGTCGGTCGGCACCATCGCGATTCCGAACAACCGGCGCGGCGCCGCCGAACAGTACTCGGCCAGCCAGTCGTTGAACGCGCGCAGGATCGCGTACTGAAAGTCGAGGTCCTTGATGGTAAACATCTGCAGGCCGAAGCTGGTGTAGAGCAATTCGGCCTCGACCCCTTCCGCGTCCATCTCCCTAAGCCGCGCGTGCGGATCGTATCCGCCCTCGACGACGTCGGAGTAATGTCCGTAAAAGGTAAACTCCCGCGATTGGGCGCCGCGGTACTTGCCCTTGGTGGCGACCAGCCCCACCCCCTGGCGCGCCTCGCCGGCGATCTCGGGTGTCAGGTAAAAGTCGGTCTTTTTGCCGTACACCAGACGCGGCGCGCGGTCCTGGTATTTGCGGTCCAGCCGCTTGAGCCACAAATCGGGCGGCTCCACAACGTGCGAGTCAGCCGAGACAAGCTTAAACGGCAGCGGCATTGATGCGTCCTCCTCGTCGCCATCGCAGGGGTTGGTACCCACCAGCAGGGTCTCGGCGGTCCCCTCGTGCGATGTCAGCAGCGTAGCGCACCAGCGGACGAAATAACAAACAGTCTTGACTGATCGGAACCTAAACGGCTACAAGTGTGCCGGGCGCGAAGGGGCGCACCCGGGACTTTGCGGTTCCGGACAGAGATCAGCCTTGGCCAGTCAGGTAACCCGTGCGGAGAGACGAAAAACTGAGTATCAGAAGGAGGAACCCGGAGGAGACGCGCCGCAAGCTGATGGGGGCTACCGTGGCGTCGCTGTTCGAGCGCGGCTACGGCGGCTTGAGCACGGTCGACGTGGCCCGGCGCGCGCGCGTGTCGCGGGGCGGCCAGCTCCACCATTTTCCCGACAAACAGGCGCTGCTGGCGCAGACCGTCGGACATCTGTTCGAACTGCGGCTGGCGGAATTGCGCGAGAAAATCCGCGACCTGCCCGACGCGCCGCCCGAACAGCGTCTGACCGCCTTTATCGACGCCTTGTGGCCCGCGTTCCAATCGCCGATCTTCTACGCGTGGCTGGAAGTGGTGGTGGCCAGCCGCACCGACCCCACCGTGCGTGAGGCGGGCGTAACCCTGGTCGGGCGCTTTCGCGGCGTCGGCCCGCAACTGTTTGCCGACGCGTTGGGGCCTGCCGTCGCGCATTTGCCGCTGGACTACGACCCGCTGGCCGCACTGGTCTTCTGTAACCTGCAGGCGATGGCGATCAATGACGTTGCCCTGGGCGCGGAGCGCAGGTTCAGCCGCACCCGCCAGGCGCGCCTGGATGCGCTCAAGACCGCCGCGGCCCTCTACCTGCGACACATGATCGATTCGGCCCAAAAGCTTGCGCCCGGTCGCTGACGCAAACGCGGTGGAAATGCGCCGGCGGCTGTAATAAACCGTCATCTGCCCCCTTGTCCGACCGGCAAGGGT
This sequence comes from Pseudomonadota bacterium, assembly GCA_021325025.1. Classification (GTDB taxonomy): domain Bacteria; phylum Desulfobacterota; class Binatia; order Binatales; family Binataceae; genus JAJPJA01. The sequence continues at coordinate 475,167 of JAJPHZ010000035.1, forward strand.
CGGCCTAAACGGGGCATTTCAATTATGAGCGAACCTCGCCTGCCCATTCCCGCGCTGCTGCCCGACACCGAGCATTTCTGGCGCGCCTGCCACGACGGTCGGCTTGAGGTCAACCGCTGTCAGGCGTGCCGATGGTATATCCATCCCTCGCGCCCGGTGTGCTCGCGATGCCAAAGCCGCGACGTCAAGCCCGAGCCGCTCAGCGGCAGGGGCGTGGTCTTCAGCTACACGATCAATTACCAGCCCTGGGTGCCGAACATGGCCCTGCCCTTCATCATCGCGCTGGTTGAACTGGCCGAGCAGAAGGGGCTGCGGCTGACCACCAACCTGATCAACTGTCCGATCGAGTCGGTGCGGATCGGGATGCCGGTCAAGGTAGTATTCAAGCAGGTCAGCGACGAGGTGGGACTGCCGCTATTCGAGCCCGACTCCGAGACGCAAATTCTGTCAATCAGTAGATCAGAGGAGGCCGGCGCGCCGCCCAAGATCACCGCCCCCGAGTACGTCGCCGCCCATCCGCTGCGGCGCGTGCCCGAGGTCGATCGCCTCGAGCGCAAGGTGATCATCTCGGGCGTGGGTCAATCGGCGGTGGGACGCCGCCTGTTGACGCGGGGCGATATCGATCTGACGGCGGAGGCGGCGCTGGAGGCGATCGCCGATGCCGGGTTGCGTGCGGAGGAAATCGACGGGCTGGCCTGCTATCCCGGCGGCGGGGTGGGCGGAAGCGGCTTTTCCGGACCCGGGGTGGCGGAGACCGCCGACGCGCTGGGCCTGTCGCTGTCCTGGCATCTGGCGGCCGGCGAGGGTCCCGGCCAACTGACGCCGGTGTTTGCCGCCTGCATGGCGGTGGCCGCAGGGTTTTGCCGCCACTGCCTGGTGTATCGTACCGTCAGCGAAGGCAGTGCGCAGGCGCGCGCCGGACGCGGGCGGGCGGGAATCGGCGCCGGCACCCACGAGGTCAGCGGTCCGTTTGCGTTCCTGCTGCCCTTTGGCGCGATGTCGGCGGGCAACTGGCTGGCGGTCTACGCCACCCGCCATATGCATGAGTATGGTACGCGCCGCGAGCATCTGGGCGCGATCGCGCTGGCCGGCCGGCGCCATGCGGCGCTCAATCCCAAGGCCATTTATCGCGACCCCATCACCATGAACGACTACCTCAACGCGCGCCTGGTGAGCTGGCCCTTCGGCCTGTTCGATTGCGACGTGCCGTGCGACGGTTCCACCGCCCTTGTCATCTCCCATGCCGATACCGCGCCCGACCGCCCCAAGCCGCCGGCGCGCGTCAACGCGATCGGCACCGCGATGCGCTCGCGGCCCAACTGGGACCAGTGGGAGGACATCACCACCGGCCCGCAGCGCGACGCCGCGGCCCATTTGTGGTCGCGCACCGATTTGAAGCCGGCCGACGTCGACACCGCGCAGCTCTACGACGGGTTCAGCTTTCTGACCCTGGTGTGGCTGGAGGCGTTGGGTTTTTGCAAAAGGGGCGAAGGCGGCCCGTTCATGGAAAACGGCCGCATCGAACTAGGCGGCGCGCTGCCGATCAATACCTGGGGCGGGCAGTTGTCGGGCGGCCGGCTGCACGGCTTTGGCTTTCTGGCCGAAGCGGTGCACCAGGTGCGCCGCGAGGCGGGCGCGCGCCAGGTGCCCGATTGCGAGGTGGCGGCGGTGGGAGTTGGCGGCGGCACCTATTGCGGTTGTATGCTGCTGACGCGCTGAACAGGCACCTGACCGAAAGGCGGATTACGATGCTGAAGGTCCGAAATCTGATCCATCTGACGCACGTGCTCGCCGACAACCCTCAGCGGCGCCAGGCCGAGCGCTTCTATCTCGAGGTCTTCGCCGCGCAGACCTTTTACGACGCCCGTCCGGTGCCGGGACTGGAGCGCGATGAAACGCTGACGCTGATCGGCAGGACACAGCTCATCCCGATGGCGCCGATCGACGAGACCTCGGTGATGGCCAAAGACCTGCGCAATTACGCCGGCGGCTTCATGGGCATCGCGCTTAAGGTCGACGCCACCCGCCCGGTCATCAAGCATCTGGAGGAGCACGGGCTGCATCCGGTCTGGGCGCCCGGCTACGAGGACGTCTTCGTGCTCACGCGCCGGCGCGAGAGCTGCAACATCCCCTACGAGTTCTGCGCGGTGGAGATGCCCAATGACTTGCGGCTGCGTCGCGAATGGTCGCCCGACTGGTGGCGCGACGTCCATCCGCTGGGCATCGCGGGTCTGGCCAGCGTCGGCACGGCGGTCGGCGACCTGGCAGCGGCCGAGAAGTTCTATCGCGAAGTGTTCAACTTCGAGCTGGTCGGGCGCGGCGAGATCAGCAGCGAAGACGCCGAGGTGGTCGTGGTCCGGGGCGCGGACCTCAACCTGGAACTGCTGCGGCCCAGGAAATCCGGCACACCGCTTGCCCAGTTTCTTGAGAGTCAGCGCCCGGGCTTCTATTCGATCAACTGGAGGGTCAAGTCGCGCGCCACGGCGGTGTCCTGGCTCAAATCGAAAGGGCTCAACCTGATTGAGGGGCCGGAACGCACCACTCTTGACCCCGGCGCCATCTTCGGCGCCCGCTACACATTCAGCGAATGAGAAAGAATATGTGGGCGGGAAACAACCCCCGCCATTGAACGCTCTTGCTTTAAGCCCGCCCGATTACTGTTACTGCATTACCTGCGACATTCCGGCGGGAGTGCCCCACCGGTATGAATCCCAGTACTGATGCGGAACTTCGGCATTGATCTTCGTATTATACATTATTGCCAGGGTAATGTGATTATTCTGGATGTCCCACAGCTCCGAGCAGATGTTTCCGGGACCGCCCAAAGCCGTGACATAATCGCCAGGCGAGCCGGGCATCGGGGTGGGATAATAGATATTGAGAATTCCTTTCCAGAACTTCGCGTTTGAATCGTAAAGGTCGATATCGATCGGTTCGTAGGTTTCCTTATCCAGGAACACGACCCGGTGTGCATAGCAATACCCGCGCTGGAGCGAGGGAATCCGCTGGATGTCCACAACGTACGCGTCGCGAAGTTCCCACCTGCCGACCCCGGAATTGGGAAATGAGGTGGGGCTGAAGTAGTTGTTATAGTTCTGATAGCCCGCGGGATCGGCGTGGGCGATCTGAAGTACACGCCTGGTCCCCAGGAGCTTGCCCTGGAAGATGGGCGGTTGGATGTTGAGCCCTTCGCGCGAGTCGTCCGCCACGTAGTCGGAGCCGAGCAGCGGGGCGCATCGTGCCGCGGAGGAAAGCCGCAGCGAGCGCCGCAGCGCCGGAACGAATACATACACCTCTGGAGCGCGGGCCGGATCGTCGTAGAAAATCAGGAGATCATTCGTATACTTACTCTGCTCAGGTTGCCATACCACGTTGTTCTGCGACAGAAAGATGTCGCCCTGCTGATCGGGCGCATTCACCCCCATCCCGGGATCGCTGACATGCTTGAATTTGTAGTATATTTCGTACACGTAGCTCCAGGTCTTGTTGCCATAGCGGTCGACGGCGGTCCATCCGGCGCCGTTCTTCGGCCCCGCCTCGCTGAAGACACGATAGGGGATGTAGTTGTAGTAATTGTCGTAGATGAGTTTGACCCCGGCCAGAGGATCCTTCGGGTCGATATCGGGAAATGGCACACCGGCGACATAGCCGGAGATGCTGTACCCGCCGTCGGGTTGCGGTACCAGCTTCACCTGGTTGCGGTATTTCTCGGTATCCTCCCGGTACTTGCGGGGCAAGCCAATCCTGATGGTCGGCCCTACCTCAAGCACCGCTTCCGCCGGGACTTTCCAGAAGAATTTCTGGCTCATCAGTGACCGCAGCCCAAAGGACATGAAGCGCTGATATTTGTCCCAGTTCTTGGTGGTTATCTTGGTGCCGACCGGGATCGATTCGCTGGCTTCCCCCATCGAGGTATAGACAGTGAGGTCGTACGCGGGTTGAGATCTGGCGGTGCCGCTTGCGGTCAGCAATGTCAACAGGAACAGTACCCCGACACAAACCGAAGGTTTCATGAGCCACCTCCGCCGGAGCGACTGACTGGCTGGGCCTAGCTACAGCAACTAGCAGAAATGCGTTCGCGGCCGCAAGAATCGATCAGTGTCGGCTCAATTCTGCAACTGACTCAGTGCTGCGATAAACTGATTAAAGTTAGTATCTTGCTGCCGATGGTGTTTATAGTTTGAACCAGCGGAGCACGAAATGGAAGCTGGTAGTACCGCCAGCCGTGCCGCGGTTCACTACCAAATCTCTCCTGTCCCAAGCATTCGCTAGAACCCTGTCAAGTGGGTATCGGCGACGTGCAGAATGCGCACCGCCTGGCCTCGATCGGGATCTCGCTGATACATTCCGGGCATTTTTTGGTACTCGGAGGGGCCGCCGGCTGCTTGCTGACGCGGGCGACCAGCGCATTGACCGGCAGGACGACGGCATAGTACACCGCCGCCGCGATCAGCAGGAAGGAGACGACCGCATTGACGAAGTCGCCGATCAGGAACTTGGCGCCGTTGATTTCAAAGGCAATACCGGAAAAGTCCGGCTTGCGTACAATCGCCGCAATGAACGGAGTCAGCAGGTCCTTGACGAACGAGGATACGACCGTGCCGAATGCCGCCCCGATCACGATACCGACCGCCATATCAACGACGTTGCCGCGCAGCAGAAATTGTTTGAACCCGCTCATAACTCCTCCTGTCCGCCAAGGCATGCGCAAAAGTATATGACAGCCGCGCCCGAAAACTTCAAAGGCTTGCGCCCCTTTGCGGCGGTCAGCGAGCCCGTGCAATCGCCGGCAGTACGATGATCTGGCCGGACATCTCTGGCTGATGCTGCAGGCATTTGAAATCGAACAGCCCCTCTTGATGGAAAGTGAAGATGTAGGAGGTTTTCTTCAACGGCGGCACGTCGACGTACATCAGCACCTGGGACTTGCGGTCGAGCAGCGCGAAGTCGTGATCGTCGTCGGGTTGCAGATTCCAGAACGTGATCATGGTGGGCTCCTCGCGGTGAACCGCGATTAGCGAGGGCGAATAGCTGTAGACCTCGCCGAAATGGCTGATGGTGGCGGCCGGAGCGCTTTCCTTGACCGCGACCGCTTCGGTCAGCAGCGTCACCTCCGCCGCCGCGTTGCCGGTCCTGGTGACGGTCACAATTTTGGACGCCTGCACGCCGGGCAGATAATAGCGGCTGGGCTTGGCCGTCTTCAGCGCTGGCGTCGCGGAGCCGGGCGCCGGCGCGACCGCACACAGGATCGAAAATATCGAGATGACAATCCGGAATTTGACGGTAGGCTTAACCATTACAATACTTTTGCCTTCTTTCGGTCAGTCAACTGGCAAGGTAATATTCCCAGATCATGTGGTTCGCCGGCCAGAGTCGCCGCGCAGCGCGCGGATAAACGCCTGCGCGCCCACATAAGGCGTTCCGGGAGCGGCCAGAAGCCGCCTCGGGCGGCCGTCTAACCTTTGGCGGAGTGAAACGTGCTGTCAATTCTGGGTGGACTGCTCGCGCTCTCGGTGGGCGCGGGATTCATCGGAGCGCTGTCAGGTCTGGGCGGTGGGGTCTTTATCGTGCCGGCGTTGGTGATTGTCGCGCACCTGCCGATGTACGTGGCGGTGGGGGCGAGCCTCATCTCGGTGGTTGCCACCAGCGCCGGGGCCAGCGTGGCCTTCGTGCGCGACGGCTGGACCAACTTGCACATCGCGATGGTGCTGGAGTGCGCCACCGTGACCGGCGCCGTAATCGGCGCCTACCTGGCCGGTACCATCCCGGACTGGGTGCTGGAACTGCTGTTTGCGCTGATGATGCTGCAATCGGCTTACTTTTCCTTCCGCAAGAAGGGTGACGACCTGCTGCCCAAGGGCAGTCCAATCGCCGAGCGCCTGCATCTGGGCGGTGAACTGCCCAACCCCGAGGGCCAGCCGATTCGCTATGGCGTTACCAACCTGGCCGGCGGCGGCGCGCTGATGGTGGTGGCCGGGGCAATGTCGGGGATGCTGGGCGTCGGCGCCGGTGCGGTTAAGGTGATGGCCATGGATTACCTGATGCACGTTCCGCTGAAGGTCTCCTCGGCCACCAGCAACTTCATGATCGGCGTCACCGCGGGCGCCGGCGCGCTGGTGTTTCTGGCCCGCGGCGACGTCTCCACGGTGATCGCCGCCCCGGTCGCGCTCGGCGTTACCATCGGCGCCCTCGCCGGCAGCCGGATTCTGCCCTACGCCGACGTGCAGTGGCTGCGCCTGGGCTTCGTGTCGATCCTGCTGCTGATCGCGGTCGAGATGGGATGGCGCGCGCTGAGCGGTATCTGAGCATGCAGGCACAGGACGAGGATCGAATCCTGCGCGTGTGGACGCCGGTTATCCTGCGCACGGTGCTGACCGCGGCCGGCATCGTGCTGATCGCCGGGCTGGCCGCGATCAGCACCGTGCCGGGCGAATACGTGCAACGCTTTCGCGCGGTGCAGGACAACGCGCGGGTCAAGGACTATGGCACCTTCAGCGACCTGGTGGTGCGCGCCTGGCACGGCAATCCCCGTTCGATCATGACACTGGGGCTGATGATCCTGACCCTGGTACCGCTGGCGCGCGTGGCTTTTTGCCTGATGTTCTTCATCAAGACCCGCAATCTGGCCTTCGTGCTGTTTACCGCCTACGTGCTGGCCGGCTTGATCATCGGCGTGATGCTGGGCCGCATCGGCTGAGGCGCAAACCCAGGGGCAAGGGGAAATCTGAACCATGGCGACTGACCGCTACACCAAATTCATTCTGACCGTCATCGCAATCAGCCTGAGCGTGATCGCATTGCGGCCGTTCTTTGCACCCGTCTCGGCCGGGGCCGCGGACATGGACCGATGCGGTCACGATCCTGCCACGCCGTGCTATGTGGCCGGATGGGGACCCGAGGGGACGATCCCGATCGCCAACAGCGGGCGCTTCCCGCTCAAGGTGATCGTCGCCAACCAGCTCCCCAGCCCGCTTCCGGTCATAGTGGTCAATCCGCCCACGCCGATGCCGATGTATTGAACGTGTTTGCGTTGCCATACCCTATCGGGCTACGGCATCGACAGCTTGGACACCCGGCCGTGCTCGTCGAATACCACCAGGGTGCGTCCGGGATGGTGGCAGTAATCCCAGATCTCCATCAGGTTGGAACGCCAGGTGGAACAATCCGCAGGCGGACTGCCCCACGCCGCCCTGACCTGGTCCTTGGTCATTCCGGGGACCACCCGCCCCTGCTCAATCAGTTCGCGGATGGAGGGGTTGAGTTCGGGATGTGCGGCCAGATAGCTGGCGCGGCGCTGCTCGTTGGCGCCGGGTCCGCATCCGGGCAAATAGCACAGAGCAAAGAAAAACACCAAAAAGAGCGGGAAAAGCGGCCAACGCCGATTCCGGATTTGTTTGTTCCGTTCGGTTGTCACTTCTATCTTCTCAATCCTTGATGATTTACGGGGGGAACCGGCGGGCGCACAGACCGCGTCAAGCGCGCGGATGCCGCGTGTCAGTCGCCTTTGGCCAAACGATGCGAATCGCTGTCGAAATGCTGGGTGGAGAATTCGTATAGCTCGCAATCCTCCAGCGCTTCCATCTGATGGATCAGGCCGGTGGGGATGTCCAGACACTGGCCGGCCGCCATCTCAAACTCCTCCAGCACGCCGCCGTCGGGCCGCTCCTTGATCCGTACCAGCATGCGCCCCGAACGCAGGAAGAAGGTCTCGTTTTTGATTTTGTGATAATGCAAAGAGCAGCGCTTGCCTTTGCGGATTTCCAGGATCTTGCCGCAGTACAGCTCGTTATTGGCGATCCAGACCTCGCGTCCCCAGCCCTTGGGGACAATGCGCACAGGCTGCCTTGCTCGATTCATATTCACCCAGGTTCCGGTTCCCCGCCCGCCGTCCGCCCATCCACCGGGCCGGAGCCACCGCAAGTGTGTGCGGACTTCATGCTCCGTCAGATGGTCGGCGGAGCGGCTCCGGATTTGACGCAAACGCCGTTGTTCTTAGCGTAATTCGCATCTATGCGGCAAGCCTCGAATAACCAAAAGCTTATGAAATCATCAAATTGTTTTGGTTACCTGCCCGGCGCCAGCGCCTCCATCGTGCGCTCGTCGGGCAGCGGGCGCTTGTCGGTCCGTAGCGGCAGAATGCAGACATGGGTGGCGCCGGCGCGATGATGGGCCGCGATGCGCTCGCGCAGTTGGTCCTCGTTGCCCCACGCCACCACCGCGTCCACCAGCCGGTCGCTGCCGCCATCGGCGAAATCGGCGTCGCTGAAGCCCAGCGCCTTGAGCATGTTGGCATAGTTGGGCAGGCGTATATAGGTCTTCATGTAATCGCGCGCGGCCTCGCGCGCCACTGCGGGGTCGGTTTCGAGCAGCACCGCCTGGGCGGCACAAATCCACGCCCTGGGGCCCACGATCGCGCGCGCCTTGGCGGTATGCTCGGGCGGGACGAAATAGGTATGAGTGCCGTAGGTTTGCTCGGCCGCCAGGGCTAGCATTTTGGGATGCAGCGCCGCGATCAGGATCGGCGGCTCCTCCGGCGGCTTGACCGCCATATAAATCGCCGACTTCATCTTCGGCAGGTACTCGCGCATGTAGGAGTAAGGTTTGACGAACTGGCGGCCGCGCACCCGCACCAGCGGTTCGTGGCTGACCCCGATTCCGAGTACAAACCGCCCGCCCGACAGCTCCGCCATCGTGCGCGCCCCCGCCATCATAGTCATCGGGTCACGCGCCCAAATATTGGCGATGCCGGTGGCGATAATCAGCCGCTCGGTGCTGGCCGCCAGGTAGCCGGCGTGGGCAAACGGCTCGCGTCCCACCGCCTCGGGAATCCACAGCGCGCTGTAACCGAGCCGTTCGACCTTGCGCGCAAACGCCGCGCTGTCGGCGCCGCGGGTCGCATCGAGGATAGACCACAAACCAACTCGACCGATTTCCATACTATCTCCTTAGCGGGTTTTGCGGTTTGCAGAAAGCGCCGGTGCGCCTGGACATTTGACGGCGGCGCGGCTTTAAGGTCGAATGTCCGGGGCATAGCGATGCCGCGAGGTGCGAAGCGATGAAAATAGGCCTGATGTTCACCAACGCCGGGGCTTTCAGCCAGCCTGACCTGCTCGCCCATCTGGCCACAACCGCCGATCGATGCGGGATCGAGTCGATGTGGACCATCGAGCACGTCGTCATTCCGGCGGGATTCAAAACCCCCTACCCCTACTCGCGCGACGGCAAACTTCCCGGTGGTGAAACAGGTGCGATCCTCGATCCGCTTATCCCACTGTCGTTTTGCTCGGCGCTCACCTCGCGGATCAGGTTCGGCACCGCCGTCATGATTCTGCCCCAGCGCCATCCGATTTACGTCGCCAAGGAATTGGCCACCATCGACGTGATGTCGGGTGGGCGGGTGATGCTCGGGGTGGGCAGCGGATGGCTCAAAGAGGAATTCGAGGCGCTCAAGATCGATTTCCGTACCCGCGGCGCGCGCACCGACGAGGCGATCGGTGCCATCCGCGCGCTGTGGCGCGAGGATCCATCAACCTTTACCGGCAAGCACTTCAACTTCAAGGAACTGAGAAGCTTTCCCAAGCCGATTCAAAAAGGCGGCATTCCCATCCACATCGGCGGGCATTCGCCTGCTGCGGTGCGCCGCGCGGCGCGCCTGGGCGACGGGTTTTTTCCCGCGCCCGGCAACCTTAACGTACTTAAGGACCTGTTCGGCAAACTTAGAGAGGAGTGCGCGAAGATCGGGCGCAATCCGGCCGAAGTCGAGCTGTCCGCCGCCGGCCGCTTGACCCCCGACCTGATCAAGACTTTCCAGGACATGGGCGTGTCGCGTGCCATGACTATGGTTCCCGGCGCCGATCGCGACAGTATCAGCCGCGGCTTGGAGAAAATCGGCAACGAGTTGGTTCCACTGTAGGCCTTTGACAATCCCAGGTGACTCCCTTTGCGGGCAAAAAAATCCGGTGATGGTTCTCTCGACCATCACCGGATTGGAGTTGTCTGTTAAGACTTGCGGTGCGGTGGGGCGATGCTCAGTTGAACGAAGTCACCGGGATATCGACGTATAACTGGCGCTCGTCGGTAAAGCCATGAACCCGTCCTTCCTCCTGGGCAATCGGCAGACTCCACGCCTCCAGGAACTGTTCGAAGGTCTGGTCGACGGCGCGCGAGAACTGCATTTTGAGCACTTCTACTCCGTTGAAAATCATGGCGGGCTCCTTCTCTCTGCTCTTATTTCAAGGTAATCACGGAATCCGAAACAGCAACCCGCGTGCCATCGGTTCGCACGCCACCATCGCCATTTTTCAAAATGACGTTTGCGGCTGGCGCCACGGCATCTATCCCCTTGATCCGCCTGGGTCCAGACCTTAGGTTTGGAGCACAAGCTTCTTGAATAGCCGCCTCAATAAGTTGGATTCCAATCGCACCCCCATCGATCTTGCCGGACCCGGCCTCGAGGCCAGGCTCGCTGCAACTTTGCGCCGCGCATCGGACAAAGCCCGCCATGACGGTCATCCGGTGCTGGTCAGTGTCACCGAACCGGTCAGGTCCGCCGACCCACTGGCGCTTTTTGGCGCCGCGGCCGAAACCTGTGCGGACCGCCTGTTGTGGATACAGCCCGAGGCTGGCCTGGCGCTGGCCGGTATCGGCGCGGCCTATGTCGTCCAGACGTCGGGACCGGACCGTTTTGCCGAAACCGCACAGCAATGGGCCACCCTCTGTTCAGACGCCCTCATCGATAGCCCCAATCCGTCCTGTGGACCGCTCCTGATGGGGGGCTTTTCCTTCGACGCTGGCCAAGCCGTCAGTTCGGCCTGGCGCGGCTATGCGGACGGCCGGATGGTACTGCCGCGGGTCTGCCTGACCGTCCATCGCGGCTGTCTGTTCCTGACCCTAAACGCGGTCATGCGACCCGATGGGCCGGGCGATTCGGAAGCCGCCGAGCTCTGCCGCCTCCGTAATCTGGTGGCGGTGGAATCCCTCCCGCCGCGCAACGGGTTTTCCTGCGCCAAACCTCGGTTGTCGGAGCTCGGCTCCGCCCGATGGCGCGAGGAAGTGGCGTTGGCAGCGCAGGCTGTGCGGCGCGGCGAGTTGGGCAAGGTGGTGCTCGCCCGCGCCGTCCGGCTTGAAACCGATCGTGATTTTGATTCCGTCACCGCCCTGCGCCGGCTTGCCGCCGACTATCCCACCTGCGTGGTTTTCGCCGTAGCGCAGGGTGAACGATGCTTTCTGGGCGCGACTCCCGAGCGCTTGCTGCGGGTTTGCGGGGGCGAGGTCAGCACCACCTGCCTGGCCGGTTCGTATCCGCGTGGGGCGGATGCGCAAAGCGACCGGCAATTGGCGGCCCAACTGCTCGCCGACCCCAAGGAGCGCCGCGAACATGCGCTGGTGCTCAGCGCGATGGTGGAAACGCTGAGCGCCGGATGCTCGCGGCTGGAGTTTCCCGAAATGCCCTCGGTCCTGAAGCTGCCCAACGTCCATCATCTATGCACACCGCTGTCGGGCAGACTGCTGCCTGGCCGCAGCGTGCTGCAAATCGTCGAGCAGCTCCATCCCACCCCGTCGGTCGGGGGCCAGCCGCGCGAGTTGGCCCTCAAGTTCATCCGCGAGCGCGAAGCGCTGGATCGCGGCTGGTACGCCGGGGCGGTGGGATGGGTCGATCATCGGGGCGAGGGCGAATTCGCGGTGGCGATCCGCGCCGCGCTGTTGTGCGGCGCGCAGGCGACGCTGTTCGCCGGCTGCGGCATCGTGGCCGATTCTGACCCCGAACGTGAATACGCCGAATCCTGCATCAAGCTGACCCCGATGCTGACCGCGTTGGGAGCCTGCTGAAGTGGACGTCGGCGCGGCCAATGCGCGCTGGTCCGCGGCCTTCGTCGAGGAGTTGGCCCGCGCCGGCGTGGCCGACGTCTGCGTGTGCCCCGGTTCGCGTTCCACCCCGCTGGCCATCGCACTGGCGCAGCATGGTGGTGTCAGGCTGTGGATGCATCTGGACGAGCGCTCAGCGGCCTTCTTCGCCTTGGGGATGGCAAAGTACGCGCGCCGGCCGGCCGCGATGCTATGCACGTCGGGCAGCGCCGCGGCCAACTTCTTTCCCGCCATCGTCGAAGCGCATTACGCGCGCGTGCCGCTGCTCGTGCTCACCGCCGACCGCCCCCATGAGCTGCGCGACAGCGGCGCTCCACAGACCATCGACCAGCTCAGGCTGTACGGAAGCCATGTCAAATGGTTCGTCGAAATGGCGCTGCCTGAGGCAACGCCGCAAGCCTTGCGCTATGCGCGGGCGATCGCCGGGCGCGCGGTGGCCGAGGCGGTGGCGACGCCCGCCGGTCCGGTGCATCTGAATTTCCCCTTCCGCGAACCCTTCGTCCCGCAGCACGCCGACGATGGGCCGCCATCGGCCGACGCTGCCGATGTATCGCCGCACCTGGTGGTCGATTCCGCGATACCCGCGCCACCCGATGAGGCGGTGGCGGCGGTGGTCGACGAAATCCGTCATCGGCCGCGCGGCCTTATCGTATGCGGTCCCCACAATGGTCCTGATTACGCCGATGCGGTGGGCCGCCTCGGTGCCCATCTGGGCTTTCCGATTCTCGCTGACCCGTTGTCGCAGGTGCGATGCGGACCGCATCAGCGCCGCACCGTAATCGACAGTTACGACGCGCTGCTGCGGGTCGAGGAGTTCGGCCGGCGCTACCGGCCCGAAGTCGTGCTGCGATTCGGCGCTCTACCCACCTCCAAACCGCTGGTGCGCTACCTGGAAGGACAAGACGCCGACTGCCGCCAGATCTTTATCGACGTGGCCGGATGGAACGACACCGCGCTGATGCGAGCGCGCCAGGTGCGCGCCGATCCGGGACTGCTGTGCGCACGGCTGCTGGAGGCGATGCGCGACCGTCAGCCGCCGGCCGGCGCCGATCAATGGTGTGGCGACTGGATTGAGGTTGCCTCTATAACCCGCACTACGATTGAGAGGCATCTTGGAGCGCTGACGATTCCCTTCGAGGGCAAAGTTTTCGCTGAACTGGCCACGCTGACGCCGCCGGGCGCGGTGCTGTACGCGAGCAACAGCATGCCGGTGCGCGATCTCGACACCTTCTTTGCGGGCGGCGCCAAACCCATCCGCTTCATGTCCAATCGCGGCGCCAACGGAATCGACGGCGTGGTGTCGAGCGCGCTGGGCGCCGGCGCCGCCGCCGGCGCCCCGTTGCTGCTGGCGATCGGCGACCTGGCCTTTTATCACGACTCCAACGGGCTGCTGGCTGCCCGGCAGCATCGGCTGGCGGCGACCATCGTGCTGCTGAACAACAACGGCGGCGGGATTTTCTCCTTCCTGCCGCAGGCCAGCCATCCCCGGCACTTCGAGCGCCTTTTCGGCACGCCCCACGGCCTGGATTTCAGCCGTTTCGCCGCGGCCTACGACGCCAGCTTTACCCGGATGGCGAGCTGGGAGGATTTCCGCTGCGCAGTCAGTTCGGGACTGCAGTCGCCCGGCGTCAATATCGTGGAAGTGCCGACGGAGCGCAGCAGCAACGTGCGGCTCCATCGCGAGGTCTGGGAGGCCGTCGCCCACGCCGTCCGCGCTGCGCTTTAGCGCGAATCGATCGCGTCGGCTAAATTATGGCGGTGCTTGATATTGCAGGGGCGCGGTACAACGTGGTGACGGCCGGCGAGGGCGCCGCGCTGATGCTTGTGCACGGCTTCACCGGATGCGCGCAATCGTGGGCGCACATCCAGCCGGCGTTGGCGGCGCACTTCCGGCTCGTGATGCCCGACCTGCTGGGTCATGGCCGCACCGATTCGCCCGCCGATCCGGCGCGTTACCGGATGGAGCGATGCGTGGCTGACCTGATCGGTATGCTTGACGCGCTGGGTATCGATCGAACCCATCTGCTGGGCTATTCGATGGGAGGACGCGTGGCGCTGGCCGCGGCGCTGCGCTATCCGCGGCGCATCGCATCGCTCATCCTGGAAAGCGCATCGCCGGGACTCGCGGCGCCCCAGGAGCGGCAGACGCGCGTGGCGAGCGACAACGCTCTGGCCGATTTCATCGAGCGCGAGGGGGTCGAGGCGTTTGTCGCGCGATGGGAGCGAATGGCGCTATTTTCATCGCAGGAGCGGCTGCCCGCCGCGGTGCGCGCGCGCCTTCGGGCGCAGCGCCTTTTGAATAATCCCGCCGGGCTGGCCAACAGCCTGCGCGGGCTCGGCACCGGGGTTCAGACCCCGCTGTGGGAGCGGCTGGAGGAGCTTGGCGTGCCCTGCCTGATCATGGCCGGAGAGCTGGACGCCAAGTTCGTGGCGATTGCCCGGCGAATGGCAGCGGCGATCGATGGCTCGCGCCTGGTGGTGGTTGAAGACGCCGGCCACACCATCCACCTGGAGCAGCCCCAGGCGTTCGTGCGGACAGTCATCGAGTTCGCAGGCGGCGCCGGCGGGTTTCGCAGGGAGTAACGAGATGGCTGTCAAATGGATCAAGATTCGCGACTTCGAAGAAATCCTCTATGAGCGGGCCGAAGGCGAGGCGATCGCCAAGGTCACCATCAACCGCCCACGCCGGCGCAACGCCTTTACGCCCAGGACGGTTGCCGAGATGCAGGCCGCGTTCGCCCATGCCCGCGAGGACCAGACAATCGGCGTGGTGCTGCTGACCGGAGCGGGCAAGGAAGCCTTTTGCTCCGGCGGCGACCAGAGCGTGCGCGGCGACGGCGGTTACGTCGATGATGAGGGCGTCGCGCGCCTTAACGTGCTGGAGTTGCAGCGTCAGATCCGGCTGCTGCCCAAGGTGGTGATCGCGGTGGTGGCGGGATATGCGATCGGCGGCGGCCACGTCCTGCACCTGCTGTGCGACTTGACGATCGCCGCCGACAACGCGATTTTCGGTCAAACCGGCCCCAAGGTCGGCAGCTTCGACGGGGGTTACGGCGCAACTTACATGGCGCGCGTGGTGGGACACAAAAAGGCGCGCGAGATCTGGTATCTGTGCCGCCAATACAACGCCCGCCAGGCGCTCGACATGGGCCTGGTCAATACCGTGGTGCCGCTGGACCGGCTGGAAGATGAAGCGCTGCAGTGGGCGCGCGAAATCCTGGAAAAAAGCCCCACCGCGATCCGGTTTCTGAAGGCCTCGTTCAACGCCGACACCGACGGCCTGGCCGGCATCCAGCAACTGGCGGGCGACGCCACGCTGCTGTTCTACCTGACCGACGAAGCCAAGGAAGGGCGCGACGCCTTTTTGCAAAAGCGCCGCCCCGATTTTTCCAAGTTCAAGCGCTTTCCCTGATTTGGCGATGTCGACCGAAGTTCGGCAAGCGGCGCCGGCCGCCGTGGGACCGCCCACCGCTACAGACAGCAGTTGGCGGGCCTGGATACTCGCGATTCGTCCCCCGACGCTGAGCGCGGCGGTGGCTCCGGTGCTGGTCGGCACCGCACTGGCCGGGCGCGATTATCGCCTCAGCCTGCCGGTCTTCGCTGCCACCCTGTGCGCCGCCTTGCTGATTCAGATCGGCACCAATCTGACCAACGATCTGTTTGACTTTCAAAAAGGCGCCGACACCGGGGCGCGGCTGGGTCCGGTGCGCGTCGTGCAGGCAGGATTGCTGTCGCAAAGGCAGGTCGCCGCCGCCAGCATGCTGAGCTTCGGAACTGCCGTCCTGCTCGGTCTTTATCTGACAACGGTTGGCGGATGGCCGATCGTCGCCGTGGGCGTGGCCGCAGTCGCATCGGGAATCGCTTACACCGGCGGTCCGTGGCCGCTGGGCTATCACGGTCTGGGCGACCTCTTCGTCTTCGTCTTCTTCGGTGTGGTCGCGGTGACGGGAACGTTTTACCTGCAAGCGGGCGCGCTGAGCGGCGCGGCGCTGATGGCGTCGCTGCCGGTGGCGATGCTGGTCACCGCGGTCCTGGTGGTCAACAATCTGCGCGATATCGACACCGACCGCCGGGCGGGCAAACGCACGCTGGCCGTGCGCCTGGGACGCGGCGCGACGCGCCTGCAATACTCAATCCTGGTGCTGGGCGCCTATCTGATCGCGGCGGCGATGTGGCTGTGCGGCGCGGCCTCGTCCTGGGCAATCCTGCCGTGGCTGACGCTGCCGTTTGGTGTCAGGCTGGCACGCGAAGCCTGGCGCGCTGAGGGCGCGGCGCTTAATGCTGTGCTGCGGAAAACCGCGGCACTGCACCTGGCATTCGGCGTGCTGCTGGCGGTGGGTCTCGCGCTGTGAAAGTCCGCCGGCTGACCTGGCGCACCTATCGTATTCCATTTCGGCAAACCTTCGTGACCAGCGCGGGCGCACAACAAGTGCGCGCGGGAGCGATCGTCAGACTTGAGAGCTGCAGCGGAGTGTATGGGCTTGGCGAAATCGCCCCATTGCGCGCCGCGCCCGGCGCCCTATCGCATCCGCTCGAAGTCCTTTTGCGCAGCATAACGGGTATGGCGGTGGAACAAATCCCATCAGCGGTCCAGCTTGCCGATGCCGCTCCGGAGCTTGCCGCCGCGATTCGCTGCGGGCTGGATATCGCCGCCTGCGACTTGGCGGCGAAACAGGCCGGAGTGCCGGTTGCCGACCTGCTCGGCGCACGCCGCCGCGACGTGGTTGCGGTCAACGCCACGATTTCCGCATCCACGCCCGAACAGGCTGCGCAATCCGCGCGGCGCGCCGTCGCGGCCGGCTTTCGATGCGTCAAGCTCAAGGTCGGCATGATGGGCGGCGTCGGCGCAGAATGCGAGCTGGTTGGCGCGGTGCGCGACGCGCTCGGCAGCGATGTTTTGCTCCGCCTTGACGCCAATCAGGGGTGGACGCCACCAACCGCGATCCAAACCATCCGCGCCCTTGAGCCGTTTGAGATTGAATTGGTCGAGCAACCGGTAGCGGCGGCGGACCTCGACGGTCTGGCGGCGGTACGCCGCGCCGTCAAAGTCCCGATTGCCGCCGATGAAGCAGTCACCAGCCCCGGCACCGCACGCGTCATTTGTCAAATGGGCGCCGCAGATGTGATTGTGATCAAACCGATGGTCGTCGGCGGACTGCGCCCCGCGGCAGAGATCATAGCGCACGCGGCCCGTGCCGGAATCGAAGCGTTCGTCACGACCACGATCGATACCGGCGTCGGCATTGCCGCCGCCCTGCATCTGGCTGCATCATTTGAAGGGTCGCGTCATTGCGGCCTGGCCACTGCCGAGCTGCTCGAATCCGACCTGACATCCAACGCGCCGCGCGCGGTTGCGGGTATGATGGCCTGCTCCAGGCAGCCCGGGCTCGGCGTTGAGATCGATGAAGCCAAAGCAGCCCCATACCTGGAGCGGGCCTGACGCGCCCGCGGCCAAGGCCGCCTACGTGCGCTCGATGTTCGCGCGCATCGTGCCGCGCTACGACCTGATCAATCGGCTGATGACGATGGGACTGGATCGACGATGGCGCCGGATGACGGCGGAGCTGGCCGCGCCGCGCGGCGCCCTGGCGCTCGACCTCGCCACCGGCACCGGTGATCTGGCGCTCGAATTGGCGCGGCGCGGAAGCCGGCTGGTGGTCGGCGCCGATTTCTGTCCCGACATGCTCTTCGCCGCCGTCGAGAAAGTGCGCCCCGCCGAAGCCGGCGCACGAATCGCTTTCGTCGCCGCCGACGCGCAGCGGATGCCCTTTGCCGACGACACCTTCGATTGCCTGGTCAACGGGTTTTTGCTGCGCAATCTCTCCGACCTCCACGGCGCGCTGCGCGAATTCCACCGCCTGCTCAAACCCGGCGGGCGGCTGGTCTGCCTTGACCTGACCCATCCGCCGCGCGCTCTGCGCCCGCTGTTGTGGCCGTGGTTCAGGCTGGCGGTGCCGATGCTGGGCGGACTGCTCAGCGGGGACTTCGACGCCTACACCTACCTGCCCGATTCGCTGCGCACTTACCCCGACGCCGAGCGCCTGTGCGCGATGCTGCGCGCCGCCGGCTTTGCCGGCGCGACCTTCCGCCGCGTCGGTCTGGGCGCCGTTGCGATCCACAGCGCCGTCAAGCCCCAAGGCCGCCGCCAGTTCAATTAGGCGATGACCCGCGTCGGACGGGCTTGCCCGGTCCATCCGTGCGGCTTTGAAGATTCAGTTGCGATATAGACTATTGCAATTGTAGCATCGCAATCGGATATTGTTCCGATGCAAGCCGCGCGCGAAAGCCCCTGGCTGCTGCTGATCCACAACATCCCGCCCAAGCCCGACTACCTGCGGGTTAAGATTTGGCGGCGCCTGCAGCGGATCGGCGCCGTGGCGATCAAAAACTCCGTCTACGTGATGCCGCGCAGCGAGCAGGCGGCGGAGGATTTGCAGTGGACGGTGCGCGAAATCACCGCCGGCGGCGGCGAGGCCTCAATCTGCGAAGCGGATTTCGTCCACGGACTGTCCGACGACGAGGTCCAGGCGCTGTTCCGCGCGGCGCGCGACGCCGACTACACCGCGCTTGCCCGCGAGGCACGCGCGGTGGGGCAGCGAATCCGCGCCGGATCGAAGGCCGCAGCCGCGACCGTCCAGGAACTGGAGCCGGTGGTGACGCGCTTGCGGCGGCGGCTGGATGAGATCGCGGCGATCGATTTTTTCGATTCGTTGGGGCGCCAGACTGCCGAGGGGCTGGTCGCGAATCTGGAGCGCAGGCTGCGCCCCGAATCAAGGCCTGACGCCGCGCCCGACGGGCTCGCCTCGGCGCAGTGGCGCGCGCGCACCTGGGTGACACGCAAGGGGCTTCACGTCGACCGCATGGCGAGCGCCTGGTTCATCGGACGCTTTATCGATGCGCAGGCCCGCTTCAAGTTTGTGCCGGCCAGAGGCTATCAGCCGCAGCGCGGCGAGCTGCGCTTTGACATGTTCCAGGCTGAATTCACTCACGAAGGCGACCGCTGCACGCTGGAAACGCTGCTGGCGCGCACGGGGCTTGAGGACGCGGGCTTGCAGGCGATCGCCGAAATCGTCCACGACATCGACTTGAAAGACGGCAAATTCGCCCGTCCGGAATGCGCCGGCATCGAACGCCTGATCACCGGCATCTGCCGGGCGCATCGCGACGACGAATCGCGCCTGGCGCGCGGCTGCGCGCTGTTCGACGATCTTTACGCGTCGTTCGTGAGGCAAGCGCGATGAAAGGGGCCGCCCACGCCGCAATCGCCCTGGTGGCCGCGGTGGCGTGCGCCGCCGCAGGATTGGCTCAGGAGACAGCCGCCGGACGCTTGCCGGCGCCGATTACGCTCGAGCAGGCAGTGGCCTACGCCCTGGCGCATCATCCGGCCCTGCGCGCCAGCGCGGCCGTCGAGGAGCGGGCCGGCGCGCAGCTCGACCTGGCGCGGTCGCGTTTTCTTCCCTACGGCGATATTGGACTTCAGGAAAATCGGGGCACCGGCAACGTTGTGCCGGGCACGCACTTTACGATGGCCGGTATTCCGCCGATTTCCGGCCCGCCGCGCGACCGCGTCTTTGATTCGGGCGATTGGGGCAGCACGGCCGGCTTGTCGTTGTGGTGGGATGTTGCACATCTGAGTCAGAAGATCGCGCTGGCCGACGCCGCCCTGGCGCAACGCGCCGGGGCGCGCGCTGCGGCCGACGCTCAGTTGCTGGAGGTCGCTTACGGCGCGGCGGACGCGTTTGCCGCGCTGGTCGCGGCGGGACAGCAGGTCGAGGCCGCGCGCGCCAGCGTGCGACGGGCCCGGGTGTTCCAAACCACCGTTGATGCGCTGGTGCGCAGCGGTTTGCGCCCCGGCGCCGACGGGGCGCGGGCGGCGGCGGAGACCGCCCTGGCGCAGACTGAGCAAATCCGCGCGGAGCAGGCGCAGCGCCTGGACGAAGCCTATCTGGCGCAGGCGTTGGGTGCCGCCGGCGAGCAGGTTGCAGTCGTGCCCGGCCGCCTCTTGCAGGAGGTCCGTGGCGCGCCGCCCCCCTCGCGCATCTCGCCGCGCAACCCACTGATTATCGGCGCCGTTGATGCCGCGCGCGCCGCCCACGATCGCGCTCATGCGGCCCGCCTGGAATTCATCCCGCGCGTCGAAATCGTGGCGGCGTTGTTCGGACGCGCCAACGGACTGTTCCCCGGCGGCGCCAACCTGGCCTTCGCCCAGGGTCTGGTTCCGGATACTCCCAACTGGGGCGCCGGCCTCGTCCTTACCATCCCAATCCTTCAATATCCCGAAATTCGCGCGCGCGCCGACGCCGCCGCGGCCGACGCGAAGCTCGCGCTAGCGCGCCGCGATCAGGTCGTCCAGCAGGTGCGCACCCAGATCGATGCGGCGCGCGCGATTGTTGACAGCGCTTACAAGATTGCCGCGCAGGCGCGCGTGTCCCAGGATTCCAGCCGCGCCGCGCTGGCTCAGGCGCAGGCCCGCTACCAGGCCGGGCTTTATGGAATCGATCCGGTCGCGGAGGCGCTGCGCCTGCTGGCCCGGGCCGAGGCGGACAACGCCGTCGCATGCGTGGACATCTGGCGCGCCCGGCTGCTGGCGGCGCGCGCGGCGGGCGACCTGGGGCCGCTGATGGCCGAGGTCAGCGCGGCCGGCGGAGGGCGCTAGCCATGTGGCTGGTCAGACTGGCGCTGCGCCGTCCGATCACGGTCCTGGTCATGACGGCGGCAATCCTGCTCGCCGCAGGGCTGGCGATCGTGCGCGCCCCCGTTGACATCCTGCCCAACCTGGGAATTCCGGTCATCTACGTGGTGCAGCCCTATGGCGGCATGTCGCCGAGCCAGATGGAGAGCCTGTTCATCACCTACTACGAGTATCACTTTCTCTACATCGCGGGTTTGCAACGGATCGAGTCGCAGTCAATCCAGGGCGCGGCGATGCTGGAGCTGTACTTCCGGCCGGGCACGCAGATCGCGCAGTCGATGGCGCAGGTGGTGGCAATGACCTTCCGCGCCACCGCCTTCATGCCGCCCGGCACGCTGCCCGCATTTATCCTGCGCTATGACGCCGGGTCGATCCCGGCCGGTCAACTGGTGTTCTCCAGTGCCGCACGCAGCCAATCCGAAATCCAGGACCTGGCGCTGTACCGGGTGCGTCCGCTGCTCGCCACCCTGCCCGGGGTGTCGGCGCCGCCGCCCTTCGGCGGCAAGGTCCGCACTGTGGTCGTCGAACTGGACGCCGACCGCATGCGGGCCTACGGCGTCGCGCCGCGCGACGTGGCCGGCGCGCTGGTTAAGGCTAACGCCGTGCTGCCCGCCGGCAACGTCAACCTCGGCGGGCTCAGCGCCATTGCGGCCAGCGACGCGATGGTGCGGCGAATCGGCGACCTCGGCGCGGTGCCGCTGCGGCTGGGCGCGGGCCCAACGGTTTTTCTGCGCGACGTGGCGCGCGTCAGCGACGGCGCCGATATCGTCTATCAGACCGCGATGGTCAACGGGCGCGCCACCGTCTACATGCCGATCACCAAGCGCGCCGACGCTTCCACCCTGGAGGTAATCGACGCGGTCAAGGCCGCGCTGCCGCGCATGCGCGCGCTGGTTCCGCCGGATCTCTCGATCACCCTGGAATTCGACCAGTCGATATACGTCCAGAGCGCCATCCGTGATTTGCTGTTCGAGGGCGCGGTCGGCGCGCTGCTGACCGGCCTGATGGTGTTGCTGTTTCTGCGCGATTGGCGCTCGGGCCTGATCGTCGTGCTCACCATCCCGCTGTCGATCCTGGGCGCGGTCGTCGGCCTGCGACTGGCAGGCGAGAATATAAACATCATGACCCTGGGCGGCCTGGCGTTGGCAGTGGGAATCCTGGTCGATGAGGCCACCGTCGCAATCGAGAACATCCATGTCCATCGCGCGCAGGGCAAGCGGATTGCGCGTGCAGTGGTCGATGCGATGGGCGAAGTCATCGAGCCGCGCTTCCTTGCCATGCTCTGTATTCTGGCGGTATTCATCCCGTCATTTCTGATGGCCGGGATCGGCCGCGCGCTGTTTACTCCGCTGGCGCTGGCGGTCGGCCTGTCAATGATCGCCTCCTACCTGATTAGCAGCACCTTGCTGCCGGTTCTGGCGGCCTGGCTGCTCGCTTCACCGCATCGCGCGCAACGCGCCCCGGCATTTGCACGCTGGCAGCGCCGCTACTCGTCGATGCTGCACTGGCTCATCCTCAGGCCGCGGTCGGTCGCGGCGATCTACACACTGGTGTCCGCCGCCGGCCTGGCGCTGGCCGCAGGGGTTGGGACCCAGCTTTTTCCCGCCGCCGATACCGGGCAGTTTCAGCTCCGCATCCGTGCTCCGGCCGGCACGCGCCTGGATCGCACCGAGCAAATCGTGCGCGAGGTGGACCACGCCATTCGCGACGCCGCCGGCGACAACAATGTCAGCATCACGCTGGCGACGGTCGGCGCGGCGCCTTGGGAATATCCGGTCAACCTGATCTTTCTATGGAACAGCGGGCCTCAGGATGCGGTGCTGCTGGTCGCGCTCAAGCCCGGCGCGCCGGTCGCGATCGCGCGCTTGCAGGAGCGGCTGCGCACCGACTTCGCATGGCGCCTTCCCGAGGTCAGGTTCTCCTTCGAGGCCGGCGACATCATCTCCAGAGTCCTCAACTTCGGATCGCCGACGCCCGTGAAGGTAACGGTATCGGGCAACGATTTGCGCCAGACGCGCTCGTTCGCTGAACGGATCCAGGCTCGGCTCATGGCTTTGCCGATGCTGCGCGACGTGCAGCTCGCGCAAGTCCTTGACTATCCGAGCCTCGACGTGCGCATCGACCGGGTACGCGCCGGCCAACTGGGCGTGACCGCCGATGAGGTGGCGGCGTCGTTGGTGAGTGCGACGTCCTCCAGCGCGCTGATCATGCCTAATTTTTGGATCGACCCGCAAAGCGGGGTGCCCTATCGCGTCGAGGTACTGGTCCCGTCCAACCAGATGACTTCGGCTGCCGACGTGCGCCATCTGCCGGTGATGCCCAACGGCGACCGCCGCCCGCTGCTCGAAGACGTGGCGACGCTGGCGCGCGGCACGACATACGGCGAGATGGACCATCTCAACAACCAGCGCAGCCTCGACGTGGTCGCCAATATCGCCGGCAACGACTTCGGCGCCGCGGCGCGCGCCGTCCAACAGGCGGTCACCGCGGCCGGCGCGCCGCCGCGCGGCACGACCGTGGCGATCCGCGGCCAGTTGGAACAGATGGCCGCGACGCTGGGCAGTCTGCGCGATGGACTGCTGATCGCGATCGTCGTCATCCTGCTGTTGCTCGCCGCCAATTTCGAATCATGGCGCTACGCGCTGGCGGCGGTAGCCGCGATTCCCGGCGTACTGGCGGGCGTCGTCGCGATGCTGTTCGTTTGCGGCGCGAGCCTCAACGTCCAGTCCTTCATCGGCGCGATCATGGCGATTGGTATTTCGGTTGCCAACGCCGTGCTGCTGGTGACCTTCGCCCGCCAGCAGCGCCGCGCGGGGGCGGCACCGGGCGCCGCCGCCATTGCCGCCGCCGGCGCCCGCCTGCGTCCGATCCTGATGACCAGCCTGGCGATGATCGCGGGCATGATCCCGATGGCCTCGGGACTGGGCGCGGCAGGCGGACAGACCGCGCCGCTGGGGCAAGCGGTGATTGGTGGACTGCTGGCGTCGACCGCGGCGACGCTGCTGGTCCTGCCCGCGCTGTTCGTCCTCATAGCGGGCCGGGGACCTTATCGCTGCGACTCGCTGGATCCCGACGATCCCGAAAGCGTCCACTTCGACAGGAGCCGGCCGTGAAACGCGCCATCCTGTTGATCGCGCTCGTCGCGGGCGGCTGCAATCGATCGATCGAGCGGCGCGCGCAGCCGTCTACTTCGCAGCCCCCAGCGGCACAAGTCGAAGTGGCGCGCGTGCTTGCCGCGCCGCTTGCCACCACCGAACGCCTGCCCGCCGAACTGGCGGCCTGGGAAGCGGTGGCGCTGTATCCCAAGGTGCGCGGCTTCGTGGAAGCGATCCCGGTCGATCGCGGCTCCGTGGTTCGCCGGGGTCAGCTTCTGGTACGGCTGTCGGCGCCCGAATTGATTGCTCAAGCGGCACAGGCGCAGGCTGCACTGGAGGCTGACCGCCTCACCTTCGAGCGCCTGCACGACGCCTCTGCCACCAAGGGCGCCGTGTCCGCCAATGAGCTGGAGCTGGCGCGCCAGGCGTTGGAGGGCGACCGCCAGCGCCTGCGTTCGCTGCAAACCCTGGCCGGCTATTTGACCGTCACAGCCCCCTTTGACGGAATAATTACCGAGCGCAATGTCCATCCCGGCGCTCTGGTGGGTCCGCCCGCCGAGCCGCTGGCGGCCGCCGTGCCGATGCTTCGCATCGAGCAAATCGACACGCTGAGACTGACGGTGCCGGTTCCCGAAGCCGACGCATCCGGAGTGGCCCAGGGCGCCAACGTGCGGTTCCGCGTGCGCGCATGGCCGGGGCAAACCTTCGCCGGCCGGATCAGCCGCGTGTCGCACGCCGTCGACGTGCGCACGCGCACAATGGCGGTGGAGGCCGACGTCGATAACCGCCAGCACCGGCTTGATCCGGGTATGTTCGCTGAGGTGCTGTGGCCCGTGCGCCGCGCCGCCGTTTCACTGTTCGTCCCCGCCTCGGCCATCGTTGAAACCGCGCAGGCGACCTTCGTCGAGCGGGTGCGCGGCGGAAAAATCCAACGCGTCAGCGTGCAGCGCGGCGCCGCCATGGGCGATCTGGTTGAAGTCTTCGGCCCGCTCACAGCCGGTGACAATGTGGTCGCGCGCGGCTCCGAAGATCTCGCCGAGGGCGCGCCGGTCGCCGCGACAACCATCCCGCGCTAGGCTGGGCGCGCGGGATTTTTCTCCCGGCCCCAACTGCGTTAGGTTGAAGGCGCCATGATTAAAGTAGCGCTTAGTCTGTTCGGGCTTCAGAACTGGTTTGGCGGCGACTTCGCTCCCGTGCTCGACATCGCGCGGATCGCCGATCGCATGGGCGTCGATCAGGTCAACGTGGTCGATCACGTGATCATGAGCGAGGATACCGGCAAGTATCCTTACGGCAGATTTCCGGCTGCGCCATCCACGCCCTGGTACGAGCCCATCACGGTGCTGGCTGCGGTGGCCGGCGCGACAGAAAAAATCCGCCTCTCCACCGGTATCGTGATTTCGCCCTTGCGTCCCGCCGTGCTGCTGGCCAAGCAACTCGCCACGCTCGACGTGATCTCGCGCGGGCGCGTTGAAATCGGACTGGGCACCGGATGGCAGCGCCAGGAGTACGACGCCTGCGGCGTGCCGTGGGAGCGGCGCTTCGCGCGGATGTGGGAGCAGGTGCGCGTATGCCGCGAGCTGTGGAGCAAGGCGCCGGCCAGCTTCGCGGGTCAAACCGTATCCTTCGAGCAGCTCTACTCCACCCCGTTCCCCGTGCAAAAGCACATCCCGCTGTGGTTCGGTATCGCGCCGACGCCGCACAACGTCGAGCGTATCGCCGAGTTGGGCGACGGATGGCTGCCGATGGAACGCGACCCGGAAAAGCTTAAGGAGCCGATCGCGCGGCTGCAGGCGGCGTTCAGGGCGCGGGGCCGCGATCCGAAAACCCTGGTCGTGCGTACCGGGCTGCGTCCGGTGTTCCGCGCCGACCGCAGCGCTGATCTCGACGCCACGCTGGAGCAGGTCCCGGCGCTGGTCGCGGCGGGGGTCAATATCATCGACTTCAGCCCCTCGCCCTTCTGCAAGGGCCCGGCGGACGTCGAGCGATTCTTCGAGCGGATCGTCAGCCTCAAAACGCGCTACTAGGCAGCGCTTCAGAACCCGGCCTGGGAGTTTTTAGCATTCGATTCAGTCGGCTGTCACTTGGCTTCGGCGACGTATAACGTAACGCGGCCTGTACCGCCGGTGGCGGGCGTTGCGGGCTGGCCGGTGGCGAGGTCGTAGCCGATGAAGTATTCGACTGCCACCACCGTGTAAGCAATCCAGTTGCCCGGGCCAGTGGTGGGGAAAAAGATGCGCTCGCCGGTGCGCGGGATGAACCTGATCAAAGCCAGTGGCACCTTGCCCACCTGGGCCTTTCTGGCAACGTCGAACAATTCCAGACAGTTATCGCTTTCAGCCTCGGTGGCCATTGCCGCTGTCCTCCGAAAATCGGTTCCAGATGAAAAGCGCGGCCCGTGAAATTCGCGGGTCTTCCCTTTCAGCGTAGCAAAAGAATTTGCCGCTCACTATCAACGTCGGCGCGGCCAAGGGGCTCGGAAAATGGCTTTCTGTTGCAGGCGATAGGGCGGACAATAGGAACGGGCGGAGGGCTTTGGATGTCCCGCCGCCAGCAATCCTCGCGTGTCATCAAGGAGTGAGCCTATGGCGGAGGAAATTTCCACGCGCGAACTGGAGCTGATGGACGCGTATTGGCGCGCCGCCAATTATCTGTCGGTCGGCCAGATCTATCTGCTCGACAATCCGCTGCTCAAGACGCCGCTGGCCGCCGAGCACATCAAGCCGCGTCTATTGGGTCATTGGGGGACGACCCCGGGGCTAAATTTCATCTATGTCCACCTCAACCGCGTCATCAAAAAATACGGCCTGGACATGATCTACGTCATCGGCCCGGGACACGGCGGTCCGGCGCTGGTAGCCAACGCCTGGCTGGAGGGCACTTACAGCGAGATCTATACCAACATCACGCAGGATGAAGAGGGGATGCGCCGGCTGTTCAAGCAATTCAGCTTTCCCGGCGGCATCCCGAGCCACGTCGCACCGGAGACGCCGGGATCGATTCATGAAGGCGGAGAACTGGGCTACGCGCTGGCGCACGCCTTCGGCGCCGCCTTCGACAATCCCGACTTGATCGTCGCTTGCGTCGTCGGCGACGGCGAGGCGGAAACGGGTCCGGCGGCCACCGGATGGCACGGCAACAAGTTTCTCAACCCGGTGCGCGACGGGTGCGTGCTGCCGATTCTGCATCTCAACGGCTACAAGATCGCCAATCCCTGCTACCTGGCGCGCATCCCGCCCGATGAACTGCACAAACTGTTTGAAGGCTATGGCTACAAGCCGTATGTGGTGGAGGGGCGCCAACCCGACAAGATGCATCGGCGCATGGCGGCCGTGCTCGATGAAGTGATCGCAGAGATCAGGAGCATCCAGGCGCAGGCGCGCAGCCGCGGCTTTGGCGGCCGCCCGGCCTGGCCGATGATCATCCTGCGCAGCCCCAAGGGATGGACCTGTCCGGCCGAGATCGACGGCCAGCGCTGCGAGGATTACTGGCGCAGCCATCAGGTGCCGATGAGCGACATGAGCCGGCCTGAGCATATCCGCATCCTCGAACAATGGATGAAGAGCTACCGGCCGCAGGAGCTGTTCGACGAGCGCGGCAGGCTCAAACCCGAGCTGGCCGATCTGCCGCCGCGCGGACATTTGCGCATGAGCGACAATCCCCACGCCAACGGCGGCATCCTGCTAAGGGAGCTGCGCATGCCCGACTTTCGCGACTACGCAGTCGCGATCCCAGGTCCCGGTGCGGTCACGGCAGAGGCCACTCAGGTACAGGGGCGCTTCCTGCGCGATGTGATGAAGCTCAATCTGGAGGCGAAGAACTTCCGCATCTTCAGCCCCGACGAAAACAACTCCAACCGATGGCAGGACGTGCTGGAGGTGACCAACCGCTGCTACACGGCCGAGATCGTGCCTTACGACGATCACCTGGCGCCCGACGGGCGCGTGATGGAAGTGCTCAGCGAGCATCAATGCCAGGGATGGCTGGAAGGTTATCTGCTGACCGGGCGCCACGGCTTTTTCAGTTGCTACGAAGCCTTCATCCACATCGTCGATTCGATGTTCAACCAGCACGCCAAGTGGCTCAAGGTGTGCAACCGGATCCCGTGGCGGCGGCCGATCGCGTCGCTCAACTACCTGCTCAGTTCGCACGTCTGGCGCCAGGACCACAACGGCTTCTCGCATCAGGACCCGGGCTTCATCGATCACGTGGTGAACAAAAAGGCCGAGATCATCCGCGTGTACCTGCCGCCTGACGTCAACTGCCTGCTGTCGGTCACCGACCATTGCCTGCGCAGCCGCAACTACATCAACGTGATCGTGGCCGGCAAGCAGCCCGCGCCGGTGTGGCTGACGATGGACGAAGCGATCAAGCATTGCACCGCCGGCGTCAGCATCTGGGAGTGGGCCAGCAACGATCGTGGCGCCGAGCCCGACGTGGTGATGGCGTGCTGCGGCGACGTGCCGACGCTGGAGACGCTGGCCGCGGTAAGCCTGCTGCACGAGTACCTGCCCGAGCTCAAGGTGCGCGTGGTCAACGTGGTTGATCTGATGAAGCTGCAGCCCGAAAGCGAGCATCCCCATGGCCTTGCCGACCGCGACTTCGACGCACTGTTCACCACCGACAAGCCGATCATCTTCGCCTTTCACGGCTACCCCTGGCTGATCCATCGCCTGACCTACCGGCGCAAGGGACATGCCAACCTGCACGTGCGCGGCTACAAGGAGGAGGGCACCACCACTACGCCCTTTGACATGGTGGTGCTCAACAACCTCGACCGCTTCTCCCTGGTCGGAGACGTGATCGACCGGGTGCCGACGCTGTCGGCGCGGGCCGCGTACATCAAGCAGGCAATCCGCAATAAACTGATCGATCATAAACAATACATCGTGAAGTACGGCGACGATCTGCCCGAGGTGCGCAACTGGCGATGGGGCGGGGCGCGCGCCGCACGCGCCGCAGCCGACACATCCGCGGACAACATCTAGCAGGTGCGCGACGCGATTGTTGCTCAGCGCCTGGAGCGATATGCTTGATAGCAGGGTTTTTGGAGACCCCGGTTCTTTTCGCAGGGGCAGTAAAATGGCTGATGACACCGACCGCCTGGGGCGTATACTGCGGCAGGCGGAAAAGGCGCGCGAAGATCAATGGGCCCGCCAGCGCGACGAGGAAATCCTGCGCCGCTTGCGCGAAAAATACGCCAAACACATCAATTGCCCGGTTTGCGGCACACAGCTCGATCCGCGCGCCGCGCTGGGTATGGGCGGGATGGCCTGCACCCGACGCGACGGCGCCTGGCTTGACCCGCACACGCTGGAGCAACTGCGCGCGCGGCTGCGCAACGCCGCCGCGATCCATCACGAGGGCCTGGGCGAGAAGGTTTTCGCCGCGGTCGAGGAGGTCATCGAAGGCCTGCTCAAGGCCCATCCGCAGGGGCTTAATTGCCCCGAATGCGGCGCCAAGCTGGACCCCAAAGCCGAAGGCGGGTTGGGCGGAATGGCCTGCCCGCATCGGCACGGCGTATGGTTGGACCGCGGCACGCTGGAGCAGATCAGAAGCCGGCTGGACGAAGCCCACGGCGCGACGCCCAAGGTGTCCGAGTAAGCACGCCGTTCTTCACTATACCCAAAGAGCGTTGAACTGGCTGCCGGGCGCCCTGCCCCGCCGCTGGCAGGAGCCCGCCTGCCGCCATCTCGCAAGACCGCGTGCGCCGGCCGTGGATTTGCGCAAATCCCGCCTTTGCCGTTATGTTGCATAGCGACTGATGGTTCGCTGCGACGCCGCGCCATCGCTCAGCCGCAGGCGCGGCCAACCAGCCTCAGACCGGGGCTGCCTGCCCCGCATGGTTCATCGAGGAGCGTCTGTATGGACAAAACCGCGATCGGAGCGGTGCTGGCCGCAGTCAAGGCCCAGGGCCGCACCTCGCTAACCGCACCCGAAGCAAAGGCGGTGTGCGACGCCTGCGCCATCGCCGTGCCCCGCGAAGGTCTGGCCACTTCCGCCAAACAGGCCGCCGCCATCGCGGGCGAGATTGGCTACCCGGTGGTGATGAAGATTGTTTCGCCGCAAATTTTGCACAAGACCGAAGCGGGCGGGGTGATCACAAACCTCACCAAGGCCGCCGACGTCCGCAAAGCCTACCAAACGATCATCAGCAACGCCAAAGCGTATGCCCCGAACGCCACCATTCATGGCGTGCAAGTTCAACAGATGGTGCGCGGCGCTCACGAAGTAATCGTCGGCGCGGTCACAGATCCCAGTTTCGGCAAGCTTGCCGCCTTCGGGCTGGGCGGCGTGCTGGTCGAGGTGCACAAGGACGTCGCCTTCCGCCTGGCGCCGACGCCGCACCAGGAGGCGCTGGCCATGATCAACGGAATCGGCGCGGCGCAAATCCTGCGCGGCGTGCGCGGCGCGCCGCCCGCGGATCAGGAGGCGCTGGCGGCGCTGATCTGCAAGGTCTCGCAACTGGTGGATGAGTTTGCGGAAATCTCCGAGGTCGATCTCAACCCGGTGTTCGCCGGACCCGAAGGCGCCGTGGCCGCCGACGTCCGCATCATCGTGGACCCCGATCCTCCCGCCCCGCCGGTGCGGCCCAGCCAGACGGAAATCCTGGCCGCGATGAACCGCATCATGCGGCCTGACTCGGTGGCGGTGATCGGCGCGTCGGCCGAAGACGGCAAGATCGGCAACTCGGTGATGCGCAATCTGATCGACGGCGGCTACCGGGGCGAGATCTATCCGATCCATCCGCGGCTGGAGGAAGTGCTGGGCAAGAAGGCCTATCGCAGCGTCAAGGATATCGCGGGTCCGGTGGATGTGGCGGTGTTTGCGATTCCCGCGCGCGCCGTGGCCGCCGCGCTGGCGGAATGCGGCGAGAAGCGGGTCGCCGGCGCAGTCCTGATTCCGTCGGGCTTCGCCGAGACCGGCAACCGCGACTTGCAGGACGAGGTCGTCGCGGTTGCGCGGCGCTACAACATCCGGCTGATGGGGCCGAACATCTACGGCTTTTACTATACCCCGAAAAATCTCTGCGCTACTTTCTGTACGCCATACGACGTCAAGGGCAAGGTGGCGCTCTCCTCGCAAAGCGGCGGCGTGGGGATGGCGATCGTCGGCTTTTCCCGCTCCGCCAAGATGGGCGTGTCCGCCATCGTCGGCCTGGGCAACAAGTCCGATATCGACGAGGACGACCTGCTGACCTTCTTTGAACAGGATGACAACACCCAGGCGATCGCGATGCATTTCGAAGACCTCAAGGACGGCCGCGCCTTTGCCGAAACCGCGGCGCGGGTGGCAAAGAAAAAGCCGGTGGTGGTGCTCAAGGCGGGCCGCACTGCGTCTGGCGCGCGCGCGGCGCGCTCGCACACCGCAGCGCTGGCCGGCGACGACCGGGTGTACGACGACATCCTGCACCAGGCCGGGGTGGTGCGCGCCCGCAGTCTCAACGACCTGCTCCAGTTCGCGCGATGCCTGCCGATGCTGCCCACGCCGCGGGGCGAGAACGTGGTGATCATCACCGGCGCCGGCGGCTCGGGCGTGCTGCTGGCCGACGCCTGCACCGACTGGCGGCTGCAGTTGATGGCGATGCCGCCGGATCTGGACGAGGCGTTCAAAAAATTCATCCCGCCCTTCGGCGCGTCGGGCAATCCGGTGGATATTACCGGCGGCGAACCGCCCGCCACTTATCGCAACACCATCGCACTGGGATTGCAGGACGCGCGTATCCATGCGCTGGTCCTCGGCTACTGGCATACGATCATCACGCCGCCGATGGTGTTTGCGCGGCTGGTCAGCGAGGTGGTGGAGGAATACCGCGCGCGCGGCGTCGACAAGCCGGTGGTTGCCTCGCTGGTGGGCGACGTGGAAGTCGAGGAAGCGTCGCGCTACCTGTTCGATCACAACATCCCGGCCTATCCTTACACCACCGAGTTGCCGGTGGCGGTGCTGGGCGCGAAGTATCAATGGGCCCGGCGCGCCGGCTTGATTTGAGAATGCTGCGGTAAACTTCAAGTAAACGGCGGCTAATTGCTTGACAAACGCGGGCTGCCCCTGATGTTGTCAAGTTGTTCCAATAATGATCCCGCCTGTAAGCAGGGCGGGAATCTTCGGGGGAGTGGACAGTCAGCCAAAGCGTCTTCAGGCCACGGCGCTCTTTTTGGGCGCCGTGCTGACCATCGGTGGCGTGTTCGCGGCCGCCTATCTCCTCTACCCGCTGCAGCGCGAGCCCCGGCTGATAAAGCGCAACTACCGGTTGCTGGCCGCGATTGCCGGTCAGGTCGGCAAGCGGATCGAGGGGCTGCGGCGCGCGGTCCAGACCGCTTACGACGATGCGGCCAGCCCCTGCTGGCCGCGCGACGATCGCGCGCTGCAATGCGTGGCGCGCAGTGCCTTGCCCGCCGAGCTGCGCCAGGCTGGCGCTGCGGGCCGCAACGGCGCGCAGGTGGCGGCGTATGTCCACGACGACAGCGGAGTTTTAAAAGCCTACTTTATGGCACCCGAGGCGCCGGCCCAGGGTCAAGCGGCGTCAGCTTCGGCCGCTGCACAGGAAATTCCTGAAACCGAGCTGGGAAAATTCATCAACGAGGTGGTTGAGCCTTACGGCTACTTCGACACCATTTTGCTGGCCTCCGCGCAAGGCAAGGTGCTCTACCAGTCCGACGTCCCGATCGTGGACGGCCGCGCCCTGTATCATTCCACCATCAGCACCGGGCGCGTCAGCGACATCCGGGAACTGATTGCGGCCGAACACGACGCGCAACAGAAGGAAGACGCGACCGAGCATACCGCGGGCGCGCAGCCCTCCGCCGCGCTGCCGCGCTACGTATTTTCGCCCGCCAGGGTCGAAACGGTCCGATACCTGGGCGAGCAGTATCTCCTGTTCGCGCAGCCCGTGCTCGCTCACGTGGCGATCGCGCAGGACCGGGGCGCGCCGACGGGGCAATCCACCGGTCTGATTCTCTTCGGCCTGGTTTCCAGCCGCAGCTTTACCGCGGAGACCCGCCAGATTCCCTGGGAATGGCTTGGCGGGCTGGTTTTCCTGCTGGTCTTGACTTTTCTTTCCTGGCCGCTGCTCAGACTGTGGCGCATGGGCCCGGGCGAGCCGCTGCGCGGTGTCGATGTCCGCATCATCTCGTTCGTGTTCATGACTGGCGCGATGGTAGTTACTTTCTTCGTGCTCGATCTCGGCTTCTACGCGGGGATTTCTGCGCACTTCGACGATCTGCTCCAGCCACTGGCAGCCGCAATCAAACATCGACTGGAGGCCGAAATCGTCGATGCTGACCGCCAGCTTGCGGCGGTGCTCAACAACGGCCCATGCCTTGCCTGTTGCGCCGCCTGCCAGGAAGCGGGAGTCAACGCGAGCAGCTACCTGGCGGACCTTATGCTGGTCGATGCCGACGGTCAGCCGACCTGCCGGTGGTACGCCCAGTCCGGCGCGCAAGCGGAAACCCGCCAACTCAAACGTGCCGACAAGCCACCGCGGATGCGGTTGGCCGATCGCTCCTACTTTCGCGACGCACGCGCCGGCCTGTTGTTGTGGAGCCTTCCAGAGCTGCGCCGCGGATGCAGCGGCGCATCCTGCGCCGTCGCGGTGGAGGTCGTCAGTTCCAGAATCTCGGGAGAAGATGTGCTGGTGGTGGCGCGTCCGGTGGATGAAGCTGGTGCTTCGGGCCTCGAACAACCGTGCCCGCAATCAGCCTTGTCCGACGGGCAACGCCGGCCAGCGGTCGGCCTGATCGCGACCCGGATGATCCCGTTTACACGGCCGGTGCTGCCCATCGGCTACGGATTCGCCGTCGTCAACGATCAGGGCGACGTGCAAATCCATTCGCTGGCCAGCCGCAACAAGCGCGAGAACCTGTTCCGCGAATGCGACGACGCTACCGGCGTGCGCGCCGCGGTCGGCACGCGCATGCCGGCGCGCCTGGACGTCTCATACTCGGGCCGCCAATACCGGATATTTGTCATGCCCTTGAACAACACGCCCTGGTCGCTGGTGGTGTTCAGGGACAAGCAACTGTTGTGGGCGGCCAATTCCGAAATCATCAGCTCCTGGACGATGCTGACGCTGCTGTACCTGGCAGCCTGGATGCTCAGCACGATCGTCCTGCAGGTATGCGATTCCACTTACTCGGCCGCCTGGCTGTGGCCCTGCCGCTACGGCGGCGGCGCGCGCTGCTACTGGCTGGCCGCGGCCCAGACCGCCCTGCTGGGTGCGATCGCGTTTCTAAGCCTGCAACGCGCCGCGGATCTCAGGCCGCTGGGACGCTTGGCACCGCTGTTGGTTCATTTCGGGATGGTGCTGGTCTTTCCGGCCCTCACCATCGCGGCGGCCTGTCTGGCCCTGGCCGGGGAGGGTGCGCTTGGATTCTGGGAGAAGAAAATTTCGCGGGCGGTGGCAATCGGCGGGGGGATTTTGGCCGGAACATATGTGCTGCTACTGATTGTACTCTTTCTTAGCCCCCGAGTTCGACTTGACTGGCACCTGCCCGCGCTGATGGCGGGCGCAGGCCTGCTCGGCGCCGTCTGCCTGATCC
The DNA here is from genome assembly GCA_021325025.1 of Pseudomonadota bacterium. Classification (GTDB taxonomy): domain Bacteria; phylum Desulfobacterota; class Binatia; order Binatales; family Binataceae; genus JAJPJA01. The sequence goes on from JAJPHZ010000035.1 coordinate 509,357, forward strand.
TCACCAATAACCCAAGGGCGGTGCCCGACCGGCGGGCAGCGTCCGCTGCGGCCGCCGCTGCACCGCAGGAGACCGCCTTTCGCTTCGCCTATGTGACGATGCTGTTTTCCCTGGTGACGGCTTTGGCAGTGGTGCCCGCTATGGTCTTCTTCCACGCCGCCAGTGATATGGAGGTCACCAATCTGTCGCGGATGGCGCAGATGCGGTGGGTTGGCGCGCTGGCGGCACGCGCCAGGCGGCTGCACGCGGAAGCCGGCATCAACGCCGCTTCGGCTATCTCCGCCAGCCGCTTTGCTGACATGCAAGACATCTATCCCCTGCATGGCTTCCCCGGTCCGATCAAATGGCAGGACGGCGCAGGCGCGGGCACACTACCTGTGCCGCCCGCGGAGCACGTGCCGTTGATCGCCGAGTTACTCAACGGATTGGAGCTTCCCGCATTTACCCCGCTGATGTCGTTTGCCGCCGAACTGCGCATGATGACCTCGGTAAGCGACCCCGAACGGCTTGCGCCCTATAGTTGGGAGCAAAGCGCCGGCGGCGAAGTCATGGTCGTGCACGACAGCAGCCTGCACGAACTGCTGGGCAAAAGCGCCAAGTGGGACCATCTGGCGCTGCCAGCCGCTGGCGCCGGGCCCGCAGCGCGGCCGGATTGCGTGGGGCGCGGCTTTCCCTGCTTCGGCAGCACACGATGCTGGCCGATTTTCGTAGCGATGGTGCTGGGTGGCGGGTTTGCGGCGTTTGCGGTATTCGCGACGCTGTGGTCGATCGCATGCAAGCTCTTTTTGCTTGACGCCGATGTAAATGGCGTCGCGCTTTCCGCCGCCCCGCCTGTGCAGTTGAACGCGGGCGAAAAGCTTGCGCTGTGGCATCTGGTTCGCCTGGGTTTCTTCAGCCCCGGCGACGGTGCCACGGCACACGCGCTTTTCAGGCGCGGGGCGTTATGCCGCAACCCGGCTTTTCACGTGCGCGATGTGGAGTACAAACAGATACTGCAGCTCGACAACAATGAGATGCTCGAACTGGAGCGCCAAGCCCATCCGCCCGTCGGCCCGCGCCTGCATCATGTGCTCCTGCCGGCGCTTGCCCTGGCGATGGCGTTTTTGTTCCTCACTCAGCGCGAGCTCTTCAATTCGGCGGTCGCGCTGATCGCAACGCTCGCCGCAGCCTTGCCCACGGTGCTGAAATTTTTCTCCCAGTTGGGTGGCAGTCCCGAGAAGACCTGAGGTTAAGGTGCTGTCGGAGCAAGATGTGCTTGACGCGCGCCCGGCCGACCGGATGCCTCAAGCCGGGCGGCCGGTTGCAACCGCTGCCGCATAGCGCAATCCGCCGGGCGCGGCGGCGCCGGGGATGCCCGCAAGATGCGTTTCCAACTCCGACATCAGGAACTCCAGCCGGCGCATCGATTGCAGTTGGTCCAGCATCCGGCGGCGCTGCTCTGCGGGCCAGGCCGCGATCCGTGCGAAGCCCTGCGCCTGTATACGGTTGCTGAACTCCTCCAGCGGACGCGCAATCTCTGCGCTCGAATGCCCGCTTGCCAACGCTCGCGCCGCTGCGCTGCGAAGGGATGCGTCGCTTTGGTAGAAGGAAAGCCACGATTCCAGGCGCCGACCGAGCGCGGAAAAGACCGCATCGGCGGCCGCTTCGGTGGGGTCGTCGAGCCGGGGCGGCGGCTCCTCCAGCCGCCACAGCGCGATGGTGGCCAGCCGATGGGCGATTCTGCGAACGGTACCGGCGGACTGCACCACCGCGTCGTGGTCGATCAGGCTGCGGCGCCCTTCCAGCCGCGCGTCGTCCGCGACCTGGAGAATCTCGCTCAGCACCTCGGTGAGTTGGGTGTTGATGCGGTGGATTTCGGCGGCGCTGTGGGCCGCGCCACCGGGCACCAGCGCCAGCGTATCGCGCAGCACCTTGCGCAACCGCGGCAGCAGGGAGTCGCCGGCGTACACCGGCCACAAGCCAAAGAACACCACCGTCACCACGATCGTGCCGAGCAGAATTCCCCACGTGCGCCACAGCGGCGCGTAAATGTCGGGCGAAGGGCTCAGGCCCGCGAACACCAGCAGAAAGGTCGTGCCCAGTTGCTTGCCCGCGTATGCGATTCGACCGCTGCTTAACGATGAGTAGGCGGAGATGAACAATACGGCAAAAACCACCGCCATGTATGCAGGCAGCGACCCGAAGTTGGGCGATGCGACTATGATCGCCAGCAGCGACACGGCGCCGCCCACGACCGCGCCGACGATGCGCAGAATCATCTTGCGCAGCGAAGCGCCGTAGGTGGGCAGCGCAGTCACGATGATCGTGGTCAGGATGGTGGAGAGGTCGGCGCGCTGAGTCAGCAGACCGATCACATATCCGATGACCACGCACAGTGCGACCTTCAGGCAATACGCAATCAGCGCCGGGTCGGATTGGGGCGCAGGCATCGCCTGGGTTGTTGGGGCCGGCTGTGGTGCCGCCGGCGGTTCGTCCAGCGGCCGCTCGATCAGCCCGACGATCTCGTGGAGGCTTTCGCTGAAGGCGCCAAAATTGGCGATTTCCCTGCCGCCGGCCTGTTGTATGTAGCGCGGACGCGCCCGTGCGATGGCCGCGTCCAGGGCGTCGAGCGCCGCACCCGCCCGGGCCGCCGCCGGCGAAGGCGGTGCGTCGGCGCCAGTACGGATCATGATTCGCATCTCGTGCGCCGCCTCCGCCATCGCGGCGGCGATCGCACCGCACGCCGCTTCAAGTGCGGGCCGCAACATCTGCCGGATGCCGTGCGATACATCCTCGCGCGCGGCGATAGTCACTCGGTCCACCCGGAGGTGCAGCCGTTCCACCAGCGTGATCGCGGCGAGCAGGATCGCGCGCCGATACGCGCCGATTCCTTCGGCGCCGGCCCGATCAAGCAACGCCAACTGCACGGGCATTTCCGACGTCGCCGGCGGCTGGGCGGGCCGCGCCGCGCCTGCGGCTTCGATGAAATACGCGGCGGCCTGCACGAAGCGCTCGCGTGTACGCTCAACGCTGGCCGCCAGGGATTCAAGCAGGATTGCCGCGGCCGGGTCGGGCCATAGCCAGGTATCGAACGCCGCGATCAGGCTGAACGCGATGGCGCATGCGCCAAACAGCGCCGCATCGTTCCATCCAAAATCCCGCGGCGCAAACACCACCCCGTAAAAAGTGTCGAGCGTCACCACCTGCCAGACCAGGCCGATCGAACCCAGCTTGCGCGTTACGATAAGGTAGGTCGAAAGCGCCGTGACGATGCCGATAAACGGCAGCATCAGCCACGGGCTTTCCGCCAGGATTCCAGCCAGCGGCACCGCGGCGGCGAGGATCGGTGCGGTGATGGCAAGGTAGGACGCGGCCGTGCGCGGCGACAGCATCGCCACCGGCCCCAGCATCAGCCACACGACATACGGTCCCAACTCGCTGCGCACGTGCGCCGCCGCCATCAGGCCCGCGCCGATGGTTGCGATCGCGGCCAGGCGTATCGAGGTTGCCAGCCGGTGCGGACGCGGCGCCAATTCCTCGGCCAGCAGCGCCGCAAGCCATTGAAGCCATCCGGGTGCGTCGGGGTTGCGCGTTTCGAAATTGCGGCCCATCGCTGGGTCTTTAACATTTTTTGCGCGCGCAGGCGCGGCCGGAGGCAGATGCTCCAAATTGCGCATCGCCGTAAGCTAAGATAGATTGTCAGGTTCATATTGCGAAAAATCGTTGCGTATCCGATGGTTGACCGAAGCGACAGATTAAGATTGCTCAAGGAAATCCTCTCGCGGCGCGTACTGCTGCTTGACGGCGCGATGGGTACGTCGATTCAGGCCATGCAGCTCGGCGCCGAGGATTTCGGCGGGCCGCAACTCGACGGATGCAACGAAAATCTGGTCCGCACGCGGCCCGACCTGATCCGCAATCTGCATTTGAGCTTCCTGGCGGCCGGCGCCGACATAATCGAGACCGACAGCTTCGGCTCGACCGCCGTGGTGCTGGCCGAGTATGGCTTGCAGGCCCATGCCCGGGAGCTTAATCGCGCCGCCGCCGCAATCGCGCGCGAAGCCGCCGACAGTGTCGCAACCGCGGACAAGCCCCGTTTCGTCGCCGGTTCGATGGGCCCGACCACCAAGACCATTTCCGTCACCGGCGGTGTCACCTTCGATCAATTGGCCGATGCCTACCAGGAGCAGGCCGAAGGACTGATCGAGGGCGGCGCCGACCTGCTACTGCTGGAAACCGTACAGGACACGCTCAACGCCAAAGCCGGACTGATTGGGATCCAACGGGCGATGGCCCGCCTTGGGCGGAGCGTCGGCGTGGCGGTGCAGGGCACCATCGAAACCATGGGCACGCTGCTCGCCGGTCAGGATGTCGAGGCGTTTTATGTCTCGTTGGCGCATCACGACCTGCTGTGGATGGGCCTTAACTGCGCCACCGGCCCTGATTTCATGACCGACCATCTGCGCACGCTGGCGGAAATCAGCCGCTTTCCGGTGGCATGCGTACCCAACGCCGGGTTGCCCGACGAGGAAGGCCATTACCATGAAACGCCGGAAATCCTGGCCGGCAAAATCCAGCGCTTCCTGGAACAGGGATGGCTCAACGTGATTGGCGGATGCTGCGGCACGACGCCCGAGCATATCCGCCTGCTTGCGCAGGTCGCGGCGGGTCACAAACCGCGGATCGCATCGCCGCCCGTGCGCTCGGCGGTCTCGGGCATCGAAACCCTGATCATCGACGACGCGACGCGTCCGGTGATTGTCGGCGAGCGCACCAACGTGCTAGGCAGCCGCAAGTTCAAACGGCTGGTGGCCGAGGGCAAATTCGAAGAAGCGTCGGAGATCGGCCGTCAGCAGGTGCGCCGCGGCGCCCACGTCCTCGACGTCTGCCTGCAGGACCCCGACCGCAACGAAATGCAGGACCTCGCCAACCTGCTGGACCATCTGGTCAGGAAGGTCAAAGTCCCGCTGATGATCGACTCGACCGACTATCGGGTAATCGAGGCGGCGCTCAAGCGCACCCAGGGCAAGTCGATTATCAACTCCATCAACCTGGAGGACGGCGAGCAATCCGAGCGGCTGCTGCGGGTGATCGAACTGAGCAAACGCTACGGCGCGGCGCTGGTGGTCGGATGTATCGACGAGGACAAGCAGCAGGCACAGGCGATCACGCGCGAGCGCAAGCTCAGGATCGCGCAGCGCTCCTACGATCTGCTGGTCCATAAGCACGGCATCGCGCCCGAGGACATCTACTTCGACGCGCTGGTGTTTCCGGTCGGCACGGGCGATCGCAATTACATCGGGTCGGGCGTCGAGACAATCGAGGGCATCCGCGCGATCAAGGCGGCGCTGCCCCGATGCAAGACCATCCTGGGCATCTCCAACGTCTCCTTCGGTCTGCCCGAGGCCGGGCGCGAGGTGCTCAACTCCGTGATGCTGTACCACTGCGTGCAGGCCGGGCTGGACCTGGCGATCGTCAACTCGGAGAAACTTGAGCGCTATCCGTCGATTCCCGAAGAGGAACGGCGCCTGGCCGAGGATTTGATCTGGTGGCGCGGCGAGGACCCGATCGCCGCGTTCGCCGCCTATTTTCGCGCCCGCAAAAGCAAGGCGTCGGTGGAACAGCGCGCTGCGCTGCCGCTGGAGGAGCGGCTGGCGCTCTACATCCTGGAGGGTTCCAGGGACGGCTTGTTTGAAGACCTCGACCTCGCCCTGCGCGAGCGCCGCCCGCTGGAAATCATCAACGGCCCCCTGATGAAGGGGATGGACGAAGTGGGGCGGCTGTTCAACGCCAACCAGATGATCGTCGCCGAGGTGCTGCAGTCGGCCGAGGCGATGAAGGCGGCGGTCTCCTACCTGGAACCGCACATGGAAAAGAGCGAGACCACCGGCAAGGGCACGATCGTGCTGGCCACCGTCAAGGGCGACGTCCACGACATCGGCAAGAACCTGGTCGATATCATCCTGAGCAACAACGGCTATCGCGTGATCAACCTCGGCATCAAGGTCCCGCCCGAGGAGCTGATCAAGGCCTATCGCGAGCATCATCCCGATGCGATCGGGCTATCGGGTCTGCTGGTCAAATCGGCGCAGATGATGGTGGTCACGGCGCAGGACTTAAGCGCGGCGGAAATCGACTGTCCGCTGCTGGTGGGCGGTGCGGCGCTGTCGGCGCGCTTTACGCGCACCAAAATCGCGCCCCAGTACGGCGGCATCGTGGCCTACGCCAACGACGCGATGAACGGGCTGGACCTCGCCAATCAGATCGTCGATCCCAAGCGCCGCGCGCGGCTTGCCGCACAGCTTGACGCCGAGACGGCGCGGATGCTGAAGGCGGCCGGCGCGCAGCCTGGCGCCGCGGCGCCACCCGCCGCGGAGCGGCCCGCAGTGCGTCAGGATGTAGAGATTCCCCGCCCGCCCGATCTGCGCCTGCACGTCATCCGCGATTACGACCTCGACGAGATCTTCGGCTACATCAACCCGGTGATGCTCTACACCCGCCATCTGGGACTGAAGAACGCCGAGCAGGCGATGGCGGCCGGCGACCCCAAGGCGGTCGAGTTGCGCGCCGCGGTGGCCGCGGTCGAGGAGGCGATGCTGGCGGCGGATGACATCCAGGCCAACGGCGTGTACAAATTCTTCCCCGCCAACTCCGAAGGACGCCGCCTGCTGATCTATGCGCCTGACGGCAAGCGGGTATTGGAAAGCTTTACCTTCGGCCGCCAGAGCGACCCTCCCCGGCTGTGCCTGGCCGATTACGTTGCGCCGCGCACGTCAGGACGGGTCGATTACGTCTGCATGATGGCGACCACGGTCGGACCGGGCGTGCGCGCCCTGGCCGAGCAATGGAAGAAGCAGGGCGATTATCTGCGCTCGCACATCCTGCAGGTGCTGGCGCTGGAAGGCGCCGAGGCATTCGCCGAACTGCTGCATCAGAAAATCCGCGAGATGTGGGGCTTCAAGGACCCCCAGGGTATCACCAGAAAGGATCTCTTCCAGGCGCATTATCGCGGCAAGCGGTTTTCCTTCGGCTACCCCGCCTGTCCACGCCTGGAAGATCAGGTGCACCTGTTTCGCCTGCTCGACCTGGAAAATAACATCGGCATCCACCTGACCGAGGGCTTCATGATGGAACCCGAAGGCTCGGTCACGGCAATCGTCTTCCATCATCCCGAAGCCAAATACTTCGCCCTCTCGCCGTCCGATATCGAACGCCTGGAGCGCGAGTTGCAAAGCACCGGGGCGCAAGCGGCCAACGCCTGAACCGCCGGGCATCAGGGTGGCTCGGACGAAGCACGCGGGTTTTTCTTCTAGGCTTACCGGCCTCTACAGATTTGAGGTAGGGTATGTGGGCGACCGATCTGCCGCGTCCAAACGCGCCCCAACGTGCATTAAGGGACCGCCGGAGCCTTCCGGCATAAGCGCAGCTTTGACGCAATCGACCGGCGCCTGGATGCGATGAACCAGCGGAACGAGCACTTGGAGATGCGAGTCACCAACCGCGACAAGCAAGTCGAGATTCAGGACAAGCTGATCGTCAATTCGACAAACGTGTTGAAGGCACCTTCAACGAAGTCAGGTGGGAGTTCGCCGCCATTCACTCCGAGATCCGCCATTTCGAGCAATTCGCCGACGTGCGCGGCGCAGCGCCGTTATCAGTGCCAGTTGACGTCGTGGCACAATCGGCGCCTCGCCTCTGAATCCGGGACAGCCGGTAGACGCAAACAAGCATAACCGACCGCTAAAGCAATCGATGACGGCCCGATGGCTCAGCTGTCATGAGGAACCCGGATTGAGCTGACAAATGGAGCAGCGCTCATGAAGAGGATTTTGGAGTGCGATGCTACCCTGCTCAACCACGGCTGGCCTGACGCAAAAGGGAGTTTCAAATGCCGGTGATCATGTTCAACGATTCGCCGTCCCACGCGGTGGCGCCGGGCGTGACGCGTTCGCGGCTGGCGCCGGGCGGCAAGGATGGTCCGGGTGGGATCGTGCGGGACTCGGATCAGCCCGGCGGCTGCACCTGGACTGAGATATGGTCCCTCGGGCGGCCCGAGGACCAGTGGCGCATGCAAATTCCGGACATCCGGATGGCGCCGAACCAGATGTGGCCCTTGCACTGGCACGACTGCTGGACGGCAGTCGTCGTGCTGGACGGCAGCCTGTTGATGGGAGATTGGTGGATGCAGCGAGGCGACGTGCTGATCGCGGCCCCGGGCGTCGAGTACGGTCTCCTATTGAACGGTCCCAAGGGCTGCCAGTTGCTCGAGATCTTCGCCCGCGACACTCTGTCGCCCGGCGGCTACGGCGAGGAGTACCGGGATCATCCTACGCTGGTGTATGTGAAAGGACTTGAGACGACTGGTTTCTTTCCGCGCCCACCCGCGCTGGTGGAGAACGCGCGCCGACAGGTTGTTCCGGTCGATGGCACGCCCGGCCTGCAAAAAGGACATCTGGACGGCAACGCCTGCTGGAACCTCGGCGATCCGGATGACCCCGAACGCGGGATCATCTTCGACCGCAAGCTCACGGCTGGTGCGACGCTGCCGCCCGTGTCGGTAAGCGACTGGCGCGGGGCGCTCGTCCTCGACGGGTCAATGAGGGTGGGTGACATCCCGTTTGCCGCCAACGATCTGTTAGTGGTGGAGCCGCATGCCGAAGTGCCGGCAATCACCGCCGGCGCCGGCGGCGTGCATCTGCTGGAGATGGCGCGCACAGCCGCCGGGCTAGCCTAGTGCGCACCGTCAGTGGTGGCGCCGCACGCACGCGCTATGCAGGTCGGACTGACCTTTTCGAGATGACTCGGAAGTTGTTCCGCGGTTGGAACCGGAGGACCGGCACCGGAGGGAAAATCGGAAGGCAAGTTGCCTGACCCCAAAAAACGCGCGATTTGGTCCGTAGCGCTCCGCCGTGCTCGATGTGCGTCAATTCCTTGGCGCACAGGGATTTTGGCGCGCTCGCCCCTTGCAGGCGGCCGCTGCCGAAAGCCATGGTTTCTGACCGCGGTGGGGCACAAAATTGGGCACAGCCCCGAATGCCGTGTTTTTATAGCGCGCGAAGCTTTGCGGCTTTCGACTGTCAGCACAATTACGTGCTCTGTGGGATCGTTCGCCGGCCTCGCGCTCACCTCCGAGCTTGATCGCCAAGCTGGAATCATGTATAGCTTTTGTCTATCCAAAAAGAACGGAATTCATGCGTACGCAAGTGTCGAAATGGGGCAACAGCCTCGGGATCAGGATTCCAAAGGCATACGCTGAAGAGATGGGCCTCTCCGAGGGCGCGACCGTGGACGTGAAATTGTCGGGCCGCAAGCTGGTGCTGACGCCGGCGCAGCCGGAATATGAACTGGAGAAGCTCGTCGCCGGGATAACGCCGAAAAACCGCCACGGCGAGACCGACTGGGGCGAGCCGGTGGGGAAGGAAACTTGGTGAGCCCGGCCCGTTACGTACCCGAACGGGGCGACCTGGTGTGGCTCACCTTCGATCCGCAGGCGGGACGCGAGCAGGCGGGGCCGCGCCCTGCCCTGGTGCTCTCGCCGGCGCTGTACAATCGGCGCGCAAGCCTAGCCCTGGTCTGCCCGGTAACGAACCAGGCCAAAGGCTATCCGTTCGAGGTCGCCCTGCCCGACGGCCTTTCGATTTCCGGCGTGATCCTAGCCGACCACGTGAAGAGCGCCGATTGGGCCGCGCGGCGCGCCCGATTCGCGGCCAAGGCACCCGCTGAGATCATAGCGGAAGTGACGGCCAAGCTTCGGCCGTTGCTTGGGGTGTAGGGCGATTCCACATATAGCGATAGATAACATCGTGGTCATGAACGAACCCAAAGAATTTGTTCAGAAGACAGGTTGTCCCGGATTTGGCGCGCTACGTTCCCGCCGCAATTGGTCATGTGGGCGCTGATCATCAAACCGCGCTGCCTCGAAGCGCTCGTGATCGCAAGCTGATACGGCCTATCGAAGAAGCACTGGAACGGGTCCCAACCACGCACAAGTCGCCAGCGCCTGCGGAATGCTATGCGTGCGCAACCACGCCTCCAGTTGCTTGCGGTCTGCGCCCTCACTTCCACTCCACCTGCTTTTACGCCCATGCCGCATGGACGAACAAACCCATATTTAATTCGGAGACGCAACACGCAAGCCAGCTCGCTAAGCGGCGCGGTTTGTGAACGACCGCCTGCGTCTGCGGGCGGGAACTGCCTGGCGTTGGCCGGCAATTAACTCACGCATCCAGGATAGACCCCAGCTCCTGTCGCACCTCACCCTGCTAATGTCCCAAATGCGAGAGGTAGCCCTTCATCAACCTGCGCGGGTCGTCGTGGTCGGGTTGCCAGTCCTTGAACAGATGCTTGCCGTCGAGCGTGTAAACCGGACGCTTCAGCTCGTACAGAAGCGGCAGGCTGTGTGCGATGCGGCTGGTCAGGATTTTCGGGTCGCCGGTCACCAGTGCCAGTGCCGCCTCGACGAATGCTTCCATCGGCTCGGTGGATTTGGCGATCGTACGCGACAGCGGAGTACCCACCGCGCCGGTATTCGCCAGGTTGTTAACCGCGATGTTGTCGGCGTAAAGCTCGCGCGCGGCACCGGTGCAGATGCGATCCAGGAACGCCTTGGTGCCCCCGTAGAGGCAGGCGCCGCCCAGGCGGTCCAGCGGCAGCGGATTGCCGTCGGGCCGCGGCTGCGGCGCCGCCTGCGATGAGGTAATCGCCAGTATCCAGCCCGCGCCGCGCCGGCGCATCCCGGGGATTACCTGGCGGGCCAGATCCCAGAAGCTCCAGACGTTGACTTCCACGCTGCGCATGAAGAATTCGCGCGGTGTCTGTGCAAAGGCGATGTTGCCTGCAGGCCCGAACTCGCGCGGCGCCGCCGCGCTATGCACCAGGATGTCGGGCGCCGCACCAAAAGCGGTTTGCGCCTGCCGGATGATCTCGCTCTTGTCATAGGCGGGGTCGCCGATGTCGCATCGAATCGCGATCGCATCCCCACCCAGTTGACGGACGGCCTGGAGACCTTCGTCAAGGGTTCCGGGCAGCTCCTGGTTGCGGCGCGCGTCGTCGCGCCCCAGCAGCGCAACTTTTGCGCCTTCGGCGGCCAGCCGAATAGCAATCGCCTGCCCGATACCGCGGCTGGCGCCGGTGATGACAGCAACGCGTCCGATGCAACTGTGAGCCAATGCCTTGCCTCAATCGATTGCGGGCGCAAAGCGCGGCGTCAGCTCCAGGCCGGCGTCCTTGATAATCCTGGCGTCGAGCAAGGCGCGGATCTCCACGTCCGATTTTCCCAATTCGCGCACAATCGCGGTGCTGTTCTGGCCGATGACCGGCACAGGATTCAAATGGACCGCGTTGGCGTTGGAAAAGCGAATCGTGTGGCCCACCTCCAGCACGTTGCCGCCCTCGGGATGATGCGCGGCGACAATCACGTTAAGCCGCCGCAGCTCTGGTTCGTTCAGCGTCTGTTCGGGAGTCAGCGCCCGCGGGATCGCGCATGGGACGCCCGCGGCGCGCAAGCGCCGTTCGGCGTCGGCACAGGCGATCGCGCCCAGCGTATCGGTCAGGAGTTGGGCGACTTTGCTGTCGCTCAGTTTTTCCTGCCGCGCCGTTTCATACCTCGGCCACCGGGTATTTGCGATTCCCAGTGCGTGCGGCACTGCCTGCCATTCCTCATCGCTGTAGCACGCGATCGCGATCCATCCGTCGCTGGTCCGGTACAGCGCGTTGGTCGGCGCATGCCCGCGCTGATCGTAATCGAGCGGGAAGGTTTCGGAAATGCGGCCCTGATGGCCGTGCGCGTCGCTCATCGCGAGCAGTCCGGCGCCGGTTTGCGGCACCTCGATATATTGCCCCTGGCCGCTGCGCTCGCGCTCGACCAGCGCCGCGATCGTCATCGCGGCCGACGTCAGGCCGCATCCGTAATCCATGTGGGTCAGGTAAATTCGCGGCGCGTTGAGTTCGCCGCCGGTGCGAGTGAGCAGCCCGCCGATCGCGGAATGCAGCGGCTCGAAGGTGGGCAGCGACGCCCACGGTCCCTCGTTGCCGTAACCCGAGGAATGGCAATAGATGATTCGCGGATTGATCTCGGCCAGCGTCTCGTAGCCCATGCCCAGGCGTTCCATCGCACCCACGCGCATGTTGTGATGGACCACGTCGGCGCGCCTGACCAACTCGTAGATGACCGCGCGTCCGCGCTCCGACTTGAGGTCGACCGCGATACTTTCCTTGCCCCGATGCGTCCCGAGCAGCATCGACAGGTTCGGACTGCGCATCGGGTCGCCGTGGTATTCCTCGACCTTGATGACGCGCGCGCCGAGGTCGGCAAAGATGCGATTGGCAAACGGTCCCGCCATGTAAAAGCCGAAATCCAGCACCGTGATGCCGTCCAGCGGTCCCACGCGCCGTACGCCGCCGCAGGGCGCGGTTTCAGCAGCGCTGCCCTTGCTGGCTGCGCGTGCGGGGCGGCTAAGCGCGCCGCGCAGCAGCGCCGCGTTATGTTCGCCCGGCGCGGGAATCGCGCGTCCCACTTCCATCGGCGTACGTGCGAATTTGGCCACCTTGCCCAAACGCCGCTCGCCGTCGGGCAGGATGTCGACCAGCCCATTGACCTCCATCTGCTCCAGCCACAGCGCTTCGCCGGCGTAAAGCGCAGGCATGCAGCACACATCGGCTCCGGCCAGCAGGTCGCACCAGTACTGGGCGGGGCGCGTCTTGAAGGTCCGCTCCAGGTAGTCCCACAGCTCGTCGGCCTGCTCCTGCGTCATCGGGTCGCCGCCGAACATGCCGGCGTTGGGGAATTCGATCGCCAGGTCATGGCGCCCGACGGCCTTCATCAGGCGGTTGAATTGCCCGCGCGCGCCGGTATGGATCTGGATCCAGCGTTCGTCGGCGCATTCAAAAAGGCTGACAATCAGCCGAAAAGTAGAGTGCTTGCCGCGGGGCGGCGGACCCATCGGGCGGATCCGCTCGCCGCCGACGTAGGCAGCGTTGCGCAAAATGGCGATCCCGTCGAGCAATGAAGTCGTCAGCACCTGGCCGCGGCCGGTGCGCTCGCGCTCCAGCAAGGCGCCGGTAATCCCCAGTTGCAGCAGCCACGCGGCGCCAAATACGGCCAGCGGCCAGCCCAAAAAGACCGGCCCCGGCCGCCATCCTTGCTGGGCGTCCATGCATCCGTACTGCGCTTCGACGAGCTCCCCGCAAACCGGCGCGTGGATGCCGCGATGCGGGTACGCCGCCTCTTTTACCGGGCGCGGATATGCAGTCAGTACGGCGAGAATTTGGCGCGGATTGCCCGGGTAGCCGTCCAGCAATCCGGCGGGTTTCGCAGTCCACGGCTGGGCGGTGGTCAGGATGGCATCGGCCGAGTCGCGAAGCGCCTGCCATTGTCCGTTTGCCGCCTCGGCGCTGCCAATCGTTACGCTCTTTTGCCCGCGCAGCCAGATCCGGGCGCCGGCCAGCGCTCTTAGCGGGTCGCCGCCTTCGGGTTCGACCCGAATCACTTCGGCGCCGAGGTCGGCCAATACCATCCCGGCTACCGCCGCCGCGGGCGAACGCTCGGAAAGATCCAGGATGCGGTAGCCGTCAGCCAGTGGTCCTGCCATCTCAGGTCTCCGTGGAAATCGAACCGCCCATTAGCATCGCCTGCGGCGAAAGTCCAGCAACGCCTGTACAGCAGGCGATTTGACGGTACAGCACGCGCTCGGCTATAGCTCTGACCCGGAGCAACCACGATGGCCGATGATCTCCACGGGCTGAAAGGGCTTTCGAACATGCTGGCCATAGTCGGCGTCGGCGAGACCGATTACGCCGCCGACTATCCGGCCAGCCGCGCCGGCAAACCGACCACCGATCACTTCGGTTTCGGCATTCGGGCCTTCAAGGCCGCGCTGGCCGACGCCGGGCTGCGGCGCGAGGACGTCGACGGCGTCATCGCCTGCTCCGTTCCGCTGGGCCGGCTGGTGGAACTGTTGGGGATGGAGCCGCGCTTCAGCGCCTCCAGCTTCGATCCGGCCACCGCCTTCATGGTCGCAACCGACGCCATCCGCAATGGTCTGGCCGATTGTATCGCACTTATCAAGTCGCTCAATTATCGCACTGCGGGTACTCAGTTTGGCGGTCCGCAGGCGATGGGTGCCGACAATTTATATTATGTATATTACCGGCCGTGGGGATTTACCTCACAGGGCGCGTTCGATTCGGTCGTGGTTCAGCGCTACATGGAAATCTACCGCCTGACCCATCGCCAACTCGGCATGGTTGCGGTGGCGGAGCGGGCCTGGGCGCGGATGAATCCGCTGGCGATCATGCAGCGCCCGATGACTATCGACGACTACCTGCGCTATCCATTCGTCGCCGAACCACTGCGGGTGCCCGACTACTGCCTGATCAACGACGGCGGCACCTGCCTGATCGTTACCAGCGTTGAGCGGGCGCGCAAAATGACCCGCCATCCGCTGGTCACAGTCAAGGGACTTGGATTCGGCGAGGAGAACGCCGCGATTAACCAGTTGCGGCCCAAGCTGCACTTCAGCCGCATCCAGATGCGTCAGGCGGGCCGGCAATGCTACGAGATGGCGGGGCTCGGACCCCGCGATATCGACGCTTTTTACTACTACGACAATTTCACCGGCGAACTGTTCTATATCCTTGAGAATTATGGTTATTGCGCGGAAGGTGAGGCGGCCCATTTTATCGACACCATGGGCATCGGGCCGGGCGGCAGCTTTCCGGTCAACACTTCGGGCGGGATGGTCTCCGAATCGTACATGCAGGGCTGGAATGCCCAAGCCGAGATGGTTCGCCAGTTGCGCGGCGAGGCCGGGCCGCGCCAACTGCCAAAATGCCGCCATGCACACTACGTTTCCAACACCGTCGCCCGGGCCACCTCTCTGATTATGCAAGCACACAGGGATTGAGGTGACGTATGAAACAGTGTCCGATTATACCGAACGAGGAGCTGCGTCAGTGAGCGCGCCTCAGGTTCGGCCGGATCCGGTACGGGGGCTTTACGACGCCCCGTTGTGGGAATATGCGAAGCAAAAGGAATTGCGGCTTCAACGCTGCTCCGATTGCGGCGAGTTTCGCTATCCACCCGGTTCGCATTGCCCCGGGTGCCTGTCGGAGAACTTCCAATGGACGCGCCTGTCGGGCCGCGGCCGCGTCTACGCCTGGTGCGTGTTTCATCGTCAATACTTCCCCGAGATACCCGTGCCCAATCCGATCGTGGTCGTGCACACCGAGGAAGGCCCGATTATCGCGGCCAACCTGGTCGGTTCCGATCCCTCCGCGCTGCGGCTCGACCTGCCGGTGGAAGTCACTTTCGAACCGGTGCGCTGGGCCAGCGGAGGCGAGGGAATGATCTTTCAATGGCGTTTGGTGAAATAATCATTCGGGAGGCCTTGCGATGCGCAAATACCAAGTGATTTCCGCCGACGGGCACATGGAAGTTCCGATCCAATGGGATAAGTATGTGCCGGCCAAATACAAGGATCGGGCGCCCAGGCTGGTGCGGCGCGAGGACGGCAGCGAGGTCTGGCGGATGGACGAGTGGGAGCGCGAGAACATCGCCAACCTCTATTGTGGGATGCGCTACAACGAGTTTGTCGGCGGCCTGGCAGGGTCCTATCACTTCCCCGACGGCTCGCCGCGGCCGGGCACGGGCGATGCGGTACAGCGCCTGCGCGAGCAGGACTTTGACGGAATCGACGCCGAGGTGCTCTACCCACCGGTTTACGGGCCGCCCTTCCTGCGCAACATGATTGCGCGCGACAAGGATTGTTACCTGGCGCTGGTGCAGGGTTACAACACTTTCCTGGCCGAGTTTTGCAGCCGCGCGCCCGACCGGTTGATCGGCAATGCCATCCTGCCCGAGACCGGAATCGACGACGCGCTGGCGGAGCTGGCGCGATGCCGCAAGCTGGGCCTTCCTTCCATCTCGCCTGCCACCTGGCCCAACGGCAGCGGTGAGCCAAAACCGCAGATAGACGAGAGATTCTGGGCGGCCGCCCTGGACCTGGACATGAAAATTTCACCGCATATGAACTTCGGCGGCATGATCGCGCCCGTAGCCAACGTCAAGACCACCGAGTGGATGGCGTTCGTGGCGGGCGGCATCGGTTCGGTGGGCGCGGTGGCGACCACCATCGGCCAGCTCATCCTCCACGTCTTCGACAGGTTTCCGACTCTCAAATTCTATTTCGCCGAGACCAATGGTGGATGGCTCGCGCATTATTTCAACTGGCTGGATGAGTACTATCTGCGCTGGTTCAATTATCTCAATATCAAGAAGAAGAAGCTGCCTTCCGACTATATCAGGGAGCACCTGCGCTTCTCCTTCATCCACGACCGCCTCGCGATGCAGTTGCGCCAGTATACCGGCATCGAGGTCTTGATGTGGGGCTCGGACTTCCCGCACAGCGTGGGCTCATTCCCCGATTCCAGGCAGGTGCTGGCGGAGATCTTCGAAGGCGTGCCGGAGGACGAGAAATATCAGGTGCTGGTCGCCAATCCGTGCGCATTCTTCGGACTCGATCCGGAACATGACATCACTGCGACTCCGTAAAGACGCCGAGTTCGGGCGGATGCCGGGAGAATAATTGTGTCGATCCAAATCAGGTATCGGGCCAGGGTCATGCCGATCTCAACCCAGCTTTATCAGCAGGCCAAGGCGGCCGAGCAATTCTACTATATGATGCTGTTTGCCAACGACCCGGTCCGCGCCAAAAACTGCGACGTGTGGGCGGGATGGGCCGCGATGGGACTGCATATCCAGGTCAAGATGCCGCCGCATGCCGCAACCGCGGCGGAGCGCATGTGGCTGGAAATCGATCCGCACGGCAATGAATTGTACGTTTACAACTTCACGGGCGGAGAACGCGGAACTTGTCAACGTCTTAAATCCCTGCTGACCGAAATTGATCGCCTGCGCGCCGCACTCAGAGACCAGGATCAGGCGGCCCGCCTCAAAGCGGTGCGCGCCGACCCGGCCGTGGCGCATCAACTGCTCGAACCAGTACAGGCGGCGCTTGAACAAAGCGGATGCAGCCGCCAGGTCCGCGAGCAGTTCGAGTTCGCAATCAACCGCGGCCTGACCGCTCTGACCTGGCCGGACATCGAGTCGGTGGAAATAACCGTCGCATAGGTGAAATTCAGCAGCGGTGCGAGCAACAAAGGTCCTCGCGCGTCACCGACGGCCCGGCGGTCCCACTGTTGGCGCCCAATCAGCGCGTCGATATCAGCCGGGCAAGGGTGGAAAAGGATGCGTGATGGGACACGACAGCGCCGTTTGCTCCGCAGCTTGCGCCGCTCATCCCAGATGGTAGGCCTGCCGGACGTTGTCGCCCAGCAGTTTTTTGCGTGCCGCGGGTTTGAGCCGGGCGGCGATTTCGTCGAGTTCCTCCAGGTAGTCGCCGATGTGGTCGGGGTGCGGAAAGTCGGAGGCCCAAAAGAAACGGTCCTCGCCGCATAGCTGGATCATCGCGGGCAGCGAATGCTCGTCGGGGTCGGCGGAGATGTAGATGTTGCGCCTGAAGTATTCGCTGGGCCGGTGCTTGATCGCCAGGGTATGACCGAAATGGCTCTTCCACACGTCATCCCAGCGGTCGAGCAGATAGCTGATCCATCCGGCGCCCGATTCGAGCATTACGATCTTCAGCTTGGGAAACTTGTCGAAGGTAGCGTGCTGGATGAAGCTGGTCAGCGCCTGGCGGGCCGCGTCGGTCCCCACGACGTTTTCGAAAAACAGTTGGCCGCCGGTGTAATTGCGCGCGTACAGACCTGGATGGGCCCACAGCGGCGAGACCGTGGGATGAATGCCGAGCGGGATATCGAGCTCCTGCGCCTTGGCGAACAGTGGATCATGGTCGGGATGGCCGTGGGGCTTGCGCGTGTGGCTGAAGGACCCCACCCACGCCCCTTTGCAGCCGTCTTTGACCGCGCGCTCCATCTCGCGCGCCGAAGCTTCGGGGTCCATCAGCGACAGATGCGCCACCGGCACCAGGCGGCCGCCGCTGCCCGAGCACCATTCGACGATCCAGCGGTTGTACGCACGGCACATCGCCTGGGCGACGTCGGCGTCCTCGCATTCGCACTCCCATCCCAGGCCGATGGTGGGATAGATGATTGCGGCGGCGAGGTTTTCCGCCTCCAGCCGCTGGATGCGTTCTTTGGCGTCGACTGCGCCCCACGCCGCGACTTCGCCCCACTTGCGACGGAAATCCCATCGCCAGTTCTCCCGCGACAGCATCCCCATCGCGCCCAGGATCCCCAGCACGCCGTGATGGATGAACTTGGAGGGCTTGCCGTTGACTTCCAACCGCTCATAGCCGCGCTCGTCCGTACCCAGGCGCACCGCGTAGGGACGGTATTTTTCCTCGCAATACCGCTCCCACAAGGTCGCATCCTCCAGCACGTGCCCGTCGGCGTCGATCACGCCTTTGTGCTTGGTCCGGTAGACCTTCGCCTCACCGTTCGCGGCCATCGTCGCCACCTCGTTAGTAACGCCTCGATGGGGCCTGAAGCGGACCTCATCGACCGCGCCGAATTTCAGGTTCACGACTGTCATACGCCGGAACGCTCGTTCAGTCCAGATCTGATGCTTGGAATGCATTCAGTGCGCCAGCGCCGCAGCGCCGGTGGTTTGCGGGCGCGCCGCCTTGGCGCTTTGCCACAACCACAACCCCAGCAGCAGCGGGACCACGGTGCCGCTGAACCAGATCAGCATCCAGTAGATATCGTTGAGCGAGAGCATCGCAGCCTGGAGCTGCATTTGGCGGTAGAGCGCGGCCAGGCCCTCCCTGTGCCCGGAGAGTTGCTCGGGCAAGCTCAGAAACCTGGGCGAGCCGGGCATCCGGCCGGACATGGCGCTCATCCGCCAGGCGTCAAAGATCGACAGATGCTCACCCAGGTAGCTCTGATGGAGTTGCTGATGGTTGATCAGCATCGTGCTCATCACGGAGACACCCACGGCGGCGCCGGTGTTGCGAATCATCCCGAACAGGCTGGCGGCGTAACCCATGCGCTCGCGCTGCACGCATGACAGCGTGGCAGCGGACAACGGCGGAAAGAACAGCGCGAAGCCGCCGCTCATCATGATCGGCGCCCACACGATTTGCCAATAGCCGATTTGCAGGTTCCAGTGCGCCATATCCCACAGCGACGCCATCTGGAGCAGGTAACCGGCCGCCATCAGCGGCCGGGTGTTGATGCGCCAGCGTTCCAACTGCCCAATGAGCAGCATCGCCGCCATCGCGCCCAGCCCGCGCGGCGCCAGTACAATACCGGCCTGCCACGCCGTGTAACCCATGAACTCCTGCAGAAAGACCGGGTTCATCAGGTTAACCCCAAAGAGCGTGAAACTCATCATCACCTGCAGCGCGATGGCGACAGTGAAGGCGGGGATCTTAAGGATGCGCAGGTCGAGGATCGGATCGGAAAACCTCAGCTCGCGCACGATCAGCAGCGTCATACAGGCCACTGCGCCGGCCGTGGCGTAGATGACCCAGGGCGAGGCGAACCAGTCGGCGCGCTGGCCGCGGTCGAGCACCAGTTGCAGCAGACCCAGGCTGAGCGCGATCAGCACGATACCGGGATAATCGACCCGCCCGCGCTGGGTGCGCCCGCGGCGCAGGTAAGGCGGGTCGTGCAGGAAGGTCGAGACCATGATGATCGCTGCCACTCCCACCGGTACGTTGACGTAAAAGTTCCATCGCCACGACCAGTTGTCGGTGATCCAGCCGCCCAGCGTGGGGCCCATAATCGGTGCGGCCATCATGCCGATACCCCAAAACGCCATCGCCATCGCCTGCTCTTCGGGCGGAAAGGTTTCCATCAGGATGGCTTGCGAGGAGGGCTGCATCGCAGCGCCCGCCAGTCCCTGGAGCAGACGGAAGAAGACGATCTGATTGAGCGTTTGCGCCGCCCCGCAGGCCGCCGAGGCGAGCACGAAGCCGGTCACCGAAATCAGAAAGTAGCGTTTGCGCCCAAAGCGCGCCGAGATCCATCCGGTCATCGGAATCATGATGCCGTTGGCCACCAGGTAGCTGGTGACGACCCAGGTGATCTCGTCGATGCTGGCGGAGAAGCTGCCCTGCATATGCGGCAGCGCCACATTTATGATCGTGGTGTCGAGCGTTTCCAGGATGGTGCCGAGCATCACCGCGATCGCCACGATCCACTTGTGCTTCTGGAAGGCGGCCAGTTCGGGCCCCGCCAGCGCAGCGCCCGCCGCAACCGGCGCCGATTGCGGCTTTGGACTGGCGCTCATCGGCGAGTGCCGGCGGAAGAGCCGAACCTGGGCCTGCGCCTGCGTTTGCCGGGGTTGTGCTCGCGTTTCATTTTCAGCATCTCTTCGTATCCAGCGGCCTCACGCGGAGTTGCACAGCGTATACTATTGGCGCGGATGACCGAATCCGGAACCATGCCGGTCGCAAATGTAACGTATGTTACATAGTCGCGACTCTCATCATGTTCTTACCGGGAAACCCGGTAAAGAAGCAGATAAACGGCCGTTAGCCGTCGCAATTTGAGGTTTGGGGCGACTTTCGGCGTATGCTGCGCGCCATCGGGAAATTCCACGCCATCTGCGCGTTCGGGTACTGATCCGCTACCAGTTAAATTTTTCTACAAAAATTAGGTCATTATAGTTTGTTGATCAAAATTTTTCATGCTAAATAGTTTCCAGTACGCACCATTGGTGGTGGCGGCGGCAGACGAGGCGGAGGGTGTGGTCATGCGTTTAGGGCAGTTCTTGCCAGGCGCCCTGGCTGGAGGCCTGGCGATCGATCTGGGCACCGCGAATACTTTGATCTATTCCAAAAACCGCGGCATCGTGTGCAACGAGCCCTCGATGGTGGCGCTGCGCTGCGACGGGCGGGGCGCACGCAAGGTGCTGGCAGTGGGCACCGAGGCCAAGGCGATGCTGGGACGCACGCCCGGCTCGGTGGTGGTGGCGCGCCCGCTGAGCGACGGCGTGATCGCCGATTTCGAGGCGGCGCGCGAGATGCTGCGCTACTTCATCCGCAAGGTCTCCCGCCACAGCTTCATCACGCGCCCGCGCGTGGTGGTATCGGTGCCCGCGGAGATAAGTCCGGTGGAGCGGCGCGCGGTCAAGGAATCGGCGGAATCGGCGGGCGCTTCCGAGGTGATCCTGATGAACGAACCGATCGCCGCCGCGCTGGGCTCGGGGCTGCCGATTCTGGAACCGCAGGGCAGCATGGTGGTGGACATCGGCGGCGGCACCAGCGATGTCGCGGTGCTGTCGATGGGTTCGATCGTGGTATCGCGTTCGCTGCGCACGGCGGGCGACAAGATGGACCGCGAGATCATGGAGCAGGTCAAGCGCCGCCACAACCTGCGCATCGGCGAACGTACCGCCGAGATGCTCAAGCTGATGCTCGGTTCGGCGATCGCGGAGCCCGAGACCAAGACCCTGGAGATCATGGGCCGCGACGAACTCAGCGGCCAGCCCAAGACCGTGGAGATCGACGACGAGGAGATTCGCGAAGCGCTGCACGGTCCGGTCAACCAGTTGGTCGAGTCGGTGCATTCGGTGCTCGAGCAAACCCCGCCGGAACTGCTGCGCGACGTCGCGGACAACGGCCTGATGCTCACCGGCGGGGGCGCGCTGCTGCGCAACCTCGACGTGCTGCTCAGCCAGGAAATCGGCGTCACCGCCAAGGTCAGCGAGGATCCGCTGGGCGCAGTGGTCCGCGGCGCGGGGCGAATCGTGGAAGATCCCTCGCTGCTTGAGCGTCTGTCGCTCGAATAGGGGCGCAGCCGGCCGCACGTATCGCCGCGCGCAGCCGGCCGCCGCTTGCTCCGTTCAGTTGTGGCCTGTGCTGCCGCGGTGCGTGGCGATGCGCTCCTGGCAACCCTCCGATTCAGTCATGTTCGTGGCGTTCATGATGTTCGTAGGGTTCGTAAGGAACGGGCCGCGCTGTTAACCACTCGTGATGGTGCTCCTCGACCCACGGCCGCCGATGCTCTACCCACCAGTCGCGATCGCGCCACACATGATGCTCGTCCCAATCGCCATAAACGACCGGGGGAGCGGCGTAACCCGGACCATACGGATAGTAGGATCCATAGCCGTAGGCGGGCGTATACTCTTCCTCGAAACATCCCGGAAGGGCCAGGGCCGGGCCGCCCAGCAATATGACCAAAGCCAGCAGGCTGATCAGTTTTCGCACTTTCATGGCAACCGCCTCCGAAAACGGTCGGGTCGCATAAAGGATGCCGGGGACAAAGGGCCGCGATTGCAGCGCTTTTACCCCCTTTGCCCCGGCCGCATCCGCGTTGCGGCGTGCCATGCACTAGAAAGTTCATAGATCCGATCGGGCGACGCGCACTGGAGCGCGGCGGAAAAATTCCCGACGCGGCCCGCCAGGCGCCGCCTGGCGCTTGCACAACTTGAGAGGAAATGGTGACAATCCAGTCAGATTTGGTTGGCTGGCGGCGTCTGGAGGGAACTTGGAGATCAACGAGCGGCGCGAGGGCGACATCGTGGTTCTAGGCCCGGTGGGACGGCTTAACAACGATACCAGCCCCGAATTTCAAAGCCGGTTGCTGGGCGCGGTGGGCGCCGCGGACGCCCGGGTGCTGGTCGATTTTTCCCGCGTCGATTACATCTCCAGCGCCGGGCTGCGGGCGTTGATGGCGGCGTCCAAGGCGTCCAAGGCCGCCGGCGGCCGTCTGGCCGTGACCGGACTTAATCCAGTGGTCAGCGAAATCTTCACCATCAGCCGCTTCTCATACGTGGTAAATGTGTTCGAGACGCTGGCACAAGCGCTTTGCGCCTTGCGTTAGCCGCCAGCATCACGCCAAATGGCTTGATAGCTATGTTAATCCGCTTTTGGGGTACTCGCGGGTCGCTGCCCGCCCCGCTTAATTACCGCGCCGTGCGGGCCAAGGTGCGCGAGGCACTTTTGATCGGCCTGGAGCGGGGCCTGCAGCGCGCCGCCGACGTGGAAGCGTTCATCGACCGCGAGCTGGCCTTTGCCGTGCGCGGCACCTACGGCGGCAATTCCAGCTGCGTGGAACTGGTCACCGGCGGCGACCAGTTCGTGCTGTGCGACCTGGGCACCGGGGTGCGCGAATTCGGCAACAACCTTTTGGCGAAATATGGGCCAGCCAGAAAGTATCAGTTTGACGTCTTCTTGTCGCATCTGCACTGGGACCACATCATGGGCTTTCCCTTCTTCACCCCGGCCTTCATCCCGGGCAACCTGATCCGGATTCACGGATGCCATGGCGCGATGCGCGAGGCGTTCGTGCGCCAGCAGTCCGACCCCTGTTTTCCGGTGGATTTCCGCACCCTGGCCGCGACCATCGAATTCGTCGAGCTCAAGCCCGGCCAGCGCTACGATATTAACGGACTGTCGGTGATGCCGATGCTGCAGAATCACGCCAATGATTCCTACGGCTACCGCTTCGAGCACGCGGGCAAGACTGTGGTGTACTCCACCGACTGCGAGCACAAATACCAAATCCTGGATGAACGCTATCCGTTCGTGGAGTTTTTCCGCGGCGCCGACGTGCTGATCTTCGACGCGATGTATTCGCTGGCCGACCAGATTTCAGTCAAGGAGGATTGGGGACACTCCAGCAACATCGTGGCGGTGGAACTGGCCCAGCTTGCCGGCGTCAAGCATCTGGTGATGTACCATCACGAGCCGATCCACGACGACCGCATGATCGAGCGGATCCTGGGCGAAACGCGCCGCTACGATGAAATCAGCCGCACGGGGGCAGCGCTGACCATCACCTCGGCCTATGACGGACTTGAAATCGCCGTCTGAGGCCGGGACCGCGAACCCGGTGCGCTCACAGACCTGGGCGTTCGAAAAACCCGGACGCGTCTTTGCGCTGGGCGTGCTGATATTGCTGGTGGCGCTGCGCATCGCCGACCCGCGCATCATCGCCATCCTGCGGTCGCGCGGCTTTGACCTGGAGCAGCAACTGGTGCCGCGCGCCTACCAGGCGCTGCCGGTGCGCATCGTCGCGATCGACGACCGCAGTCTGAAGCAGCTGGGGCAATGGCCCTGGCCGCGGACCCAGCTTGCCCGCCTGGTCGATAAAATCGCCGCCGGGCATCCGCGCGTGCTGGGTGTGGACATCATCTTCGCCGAGCCCGACCGCTTTTCGCCGCCCGAGCTCGCCGCCGTGCCGGGAATTCCGCCGCCGCTGGCTCATCAACTGGCCGCGCTGCCGCCCAGCGGCGCGATTTTGGCCGACGCGCTGCGCAAGCTGCCCACCGTGCTGGGCGTGGGCTTCAGCTACGAAGCCGCGCCCGCGCCGCCCGGGCCTGCGCGCATTGCCCTGATCCGTCAGATGGGTCCTGACCCGCGGCCTTTCCTGCAATCCTATGGCGGACTGGTGCGCAGCCTCGCGCAATTGACCGCCGCCGCGCGTGGGCAGGGGGCGCTGGCCGGGCAGCCCGACCCCGACGGAATCCTGCGCCGGATGCCGCTGTTTGTGCTCGGTGAAGGCAACGTGGTGCCGACGCTGGCGCTTGAAATGCTGCAAGTCGCGTCGCGCCGCCCGATTCTCATCGTGACCGGCGCACAAGGCGTGTCGGGGGCCGCGCTCGGCGGCCTGTTCATGCCCACCGACTGGCGCTCGCGCGCCTGGCCGTACTTCACACCTTCGCTGACGGAACGCTACGTTTCGGCAGCCGACCTGCTGGACGGATCGTATGATACGGCCCAACTGCGCAACACCATCGTGCTGCTCGGCGTGGTCGGACTGGGGCTGGTCGATCAGAAGCAAACCCCGCTTGGGCTGATGCCGGGAGTGGAGGTTACGGCGCAGCTCATCGAGTCGATGCTGTCGGGCAATCTCCTGCGCCGCAGCGCCTACCTGGATAAGGTCGAAATCGCCCTGCTGATCGCGGCCGGCCTCATCACCATCTTCGCGCTGCCCTACGAGCATCCGCGCATCGCGGGCGGGGTCGTGGGCGCGCTTGTTGCGGCGTCGCTGGGGTTTGAGTTCGCGAGTTTTCGCCTCTGGCATCTGCTGTTTGACGGCGTCTATCCGGCGGTCGGTGTGGGCGTGATCTTCGCCGTGATGCTGGGGGCGAGTCTGCGCGCGACCGAAGCGGCACGCCGCCGCCTGAGCGAGGCCCTGCAGCGCGAGCGCGAAGCCAAGGCGCTGCTGGAGGGCGAACTCAATGCCGCGCGCGCGATCCAGATGGGGCTGCTGCCGCAGCGCTTTATCGGCATGCCCGAACGGCCCGAGGTCGAGCTTTATGCGATCATCGAGCCGGCGCGGATGGTGGGGGGCGACCTGTACGATTTTGTGATGCTCGACTCGCGCCGGTTGTCCTTTGCGATCGCCGACGTCTCGGGCAAAGGCGTGCCGGCGGCGCTGTTCATGGCGATGAGCAAAGAGGTCCTGCGCGCCGCCACCCTCAGCAACGGCGAAGCGCTGGACCGCGCGTTCGCCGAGGCTAACAGGCGCATCTCCGCCGCCAGCAACGACATGGCCGGGGTCGGCGCGGACATGATGTTCGTCACCGTGTTTGCCGGGGTGCTGGACCTGCTCAGCGGCAAGCTCGCCTACGTCAGCGCCGGGCACGACGCGCCCTTCCTGCTGCGGCCCGACTGCACCATCGCGCGCCTTTCCGGGCGCGGCGGACCGCCGCTGGGTTCGGTGGATGACTTCTGTTACCGGGTCGAGCAGCGCCAACTGGCGCCCGGCGATCTGCTGCTGATGTACACCGATGGCGTGACCGAAGCCGAAAACCCGCAGCGTTCCTTTTACGGCGAGCATCGCCTGGAAAGCCTGCTGGCCGGCGCGCCGGTGACGGGAGCGGAGGCGGCCGTCAACCTGGTGCGCGAGGACGTGCGCCGCTTTGCGGCCGGCGCCGAGCGCGCCGACGATATTACGCTGATGGCGGTGCGATGGCTGGGGCGCGCCAATCGCCGGCCGGCTAACGGACGGTGATCTCCACTCGCCGGTTGCGCGGTTCATGCACGCCGTTGGGCGTCGGCACCGCCGGGTCCAGTTCGCCGCGCCCCGCCACGGTGATCGAATTGGGATTGAGTCCTTCGCGCACCAGGCGATCCCTGATCGACTCGGCGCGCTTCAACGAAAGCTGCTGGTTGTATTCCTTTGAAGCGTAGGTGTCGGTGTGTCCGATCACTTCAACCTGGTAGACCGGGCGGCGCTTAATGTCCTGGAAGACCGCCTGGTACTCCTGCGCCGAGGCCGGCGTCAGTCGGTCCGAGTCGCTGATGAAATAAAGCGTGAAACGTTTGGGCAGGAGCGGCTGCGCGGCCAGCGCGCTGCCGAACACCTGCTCGACCTGCGCGGAGTCGCTCGACGTGGCTGTGAGGCTGCCGCCGCGTACTTCGCCGGCGGCATAGGGCTGGTTGAGCACGAGCGCTTGCCCGCCGCCGCTGACCGTGATCGCGCCCGCGCTGCCGTCGGCTTTGGGCAGCACCACGAACAGCGCCTGGCGCTGGGAGGAGCAGCCGGCCAGCATCATCAGCACCAGCAACGCGGCCAGCGGGCGCACAATCAGCGGCTCCCCTGCACCTGGATCGCGAAGCGCGTGCCGCGCACGCCCACGATCGCCGCCGGCGTGCGAACCTTCATCGCGCCGGGCGAACTGCGCGCGATATCCCCCGACACCATCGTCAGCGTGCCCTGGCGCATGTCGGCGAGCATCGCGCCGTTGAAATTGCTGGAATCAAAGCGGTACTCGGACAGGTCGATTTCACTGTTGGGACCGGCGGACATCACCGTGTTGTCGGTAAAGGTCAGGCCAATCGCGCCATCCGCCCCGGTCTGGATAGTGTCTTTTTCGTAGACCGCATCGCCCACCCTGGCGCCCACGCGCGCGCCGCCGCGGATGATAACCGCGTCGCCGGTAACCGTCTTGACCTGGGCAATTTGCGGACCGGCGGCCAACGCAACGGAAGCGAACGCGGCAATCGCTGCGGCTATCGCGGCCGCCGGGCCCGGCCGCAGATGTGAGAGCATAAGCATGATGTGTCCGCTCAACCCTGATCGCGCTGACGCTTTTGCGTTGGGCAGATTAGCTTGGCGCGCACCCGAAAACCAGTCGCAGCGCGACCCCGAAACCGGCTAGATTTGCATACGGGCGAATACCGATGCAGCGACACAACTGGCGGCGCGAATGACGTGAGCGCACGGGACCATCTCAAGATTCGCGTCGGGGCGGGGGCGGCACAGCGCGCCGGTGAATTCTTGGCGCTATTCGCTGCCCGCCACGGACTGGCCAACGACGATCGGACGCGGGCTTTGATCGTGGTCGAAGAGTTGCTCACCAACCTCGTCAAATACGGCTACCCCGATCGCGAACCGGGCGCCGCTGAACTCGCCCTGACACTTGATCAAGACTGTCTGAGGATCGAACTGGTCGACGACGGCTGCCCGTTCGATCCCTTCGCCGCGCCCGAACCGGAGTTCAATCGGCCGCTGGAGGCGCTGCCGATTGGCGGTCTGGGCCTGCGCATCGTGCGCCTGCTGACCGAAGGCGCGCACTACAGCCGCGTCGATGATCGCAACGTCACCCGCATGACCCTGCGCCGGTCGCCGCCCGCCCCATAGAATCGATTAGAAAGCGCAGCCGCACCGAAGGCCGCCGATCTTCGCCGGCCGCCGCGCCGGTTCCTTGCACTGCTTGACCGATGCAAACGCGATGACGCACCAATCGGGCGATATGCTAGTGTCGGCGGCTAACCGTGGGAGGTCTGCAAACATGAAGATCGCCGTCCAGTTGCCCCAATTCATGAGCTATCCGCAACTGCTGGAGCGCGCGCTGTTCGCCGACAAGCTGGGCTTCCATTCGATCTGGCTCAACGACCATTTCCTGCACTTTATGGCGCCCGAACGCGACCATCCCGAGGCGCTGACCTGCCTGACCGCGCTGGCGGCGCGCACCGAACGCACGCGCCTGGGGATGCTGGTGTTTTGCAACGGCTATCGCAACCCCGCCTACCTGGCCAAGGCGCTGACCACGATCGATCACGTCAGCAACGGGCGGCTGGAGATCGGGATTGGCGCCGGATGGTACGAGCAGGAGCATCGCTCCTACGGCTTCAACTTTCCGCCCATCGGGGCGCGGCTGCGCGCGCTGGAGGAAGCGCTGCAAATCATGAACCTGATGTTCACCGAGCCGGTGGCGACTTTTACGGGCCGCTATCATAGCGTCGACGGCGCGCGCAACAATCCCAAACCCATTCAGCAGCCGCGCCCGCCAATCACGATCGCCGGCGGCGGCGAGAAGGTACTGCTCAAGCTGGTAGCGCGCTACGCCGATCGATGGAACGTCGTGCCCGCCGACGCCGCCGACTTCGCGCGCAAGCTCGGTTTGCTCAAGGAGTACTGCGCGGCGGCGGGCCGCGACTTCCGCACCCTGGAGGTATCCGAACACATCCTGGTCTGCGTGGAAACCAGCGAGGACAAGCTCAAGGAGCGCTGGGCCGAGGACAGTCAGCATCCGATGATGCGCAGCGCGCGCCCGCGCGTAATCATGGGTACGCCCGGGCAGGTAATCGCGCAATTTCGCGAGCGGGCGCGCCGCGGCGTCCAGATGGGAATCGCGTGGTTCACTGATTTCGGCCGCCCGCGCACCCTGGAAATTTTCGCCCGCGAAGTGATGCCCGCGCTGGTGTAGATAGTTCGGGCAGCGGCCGTGGAAGGTTGTCCAGTTGCCGGTGCTGAACTAAGTTCTGGGCCAGATACGACTGAGGACAGAGGAGATGTCGGCGATGTCAGGCAAATCCAAGACGGCGGCAATCCGCGCCCGGCTCGACCATCCGGTGATCGACTCCGACGGCCATCTGGGCGAATACCTGCCCGTGCTGCGCGAGTACCTGGACGCGGCGGGCGGCAAGACGCTGCTGCGCGATTTCGGCCGCGCTTTCGGTACCACCTTTCTGAGCACGGAATGGTACAACCTGACGCCCGAGCAGCGCCGCGAGCTGCGCTCCAAGCGCCCGCCCTTTTGGGGCGTGCCCACGAAAAACACGCTGGACCTGGCAACCTCGCTGTTTCCCAAGCTGCTGCACGAGCGGATGGACGAGATCGGACTGGACTTTGCGGTCCTGTATCCCGGCCTGGGAATCGGCGCGCAGCTCTTCGAGGACGAGGAGGTGCGGCGTGGAACCTGCCGCGCGCTCAACAACTATTACGCCGACATCTTCTGCGATTTCCCCGACCGCATGACGCCGGTGGCGGTGATTCCGATGCATACGCCGCAGGAGGCGATCGAGGAGATGGAGTACGCGGTGGGCAGGCGCGGGTTGCGCGTCGTGATGCTGCCCAGCGCGGTCAGGCGCCCGGTGCCGGAGGTCGCAAAGAAGTATCCCGAAGCGGCGCGCTGGGCCTTCTGGCTGGATACCTATGGCATCGACAGCGCATACGACTACGACCCGGTGTGGGCCAAGTGCCGCGAGCTGAAAGTGATTCCGACCTTCCACGGGCCGGGCGAAGGATGGGGTAGCCGGGTTTCGATTTCCAACTACGTTTACAATCACATCGGCCACTTCGCCTCGGCGGGCGAGGCGGTTTGCAAATCGCTGTTCCTGGGCGGCGTCACCCAGCGCTTTCCCGATCTGAAGTTTCTCTTCCTGGAGGGCGGTGTGGGATGGGCCCGTTCGCTGCTGGCCGACCTCAAAGGCCACTGGGAGAAGCGCAACATCCAGGCGCTGGCCAACTACGATCCGGCCAACCTCGACCGCGAACAATTCACCGAGTTGTATCATCGCTACGCCGGCAAGCTGTTGCGCGACATCCCGATCGGGATGGAGTCGATGCATTTTCGCGGGCGTCCGGAAGACCCCGCCACAATCGACGATTTCGTCCATTGTAAAATCCGGCAAAAGAGCGACATCCGCGACCTGTTCGTGCCCAATTTCTACTTCGGCTGCGAAGCCGACGACCCGGTCACGTCTTCGGCCTTCGACGCCAAGCGCAATCCGTTCAAGGCGCGCCTTAACGCCGTATTCGGCTCGGACATCGGTCATTTCGACGTGCCCGACATGCTCGAAGTGCTGGTCGAGGCCTACGAGATGGTCGAGGAGGAGATGGCCACGGCGGAGGACTTCCGCGACTTCGTGTTCGGCAATCCGGTCAAGCTGTGGACCGCGGTCAACCCCGACTTTTTCAAAGGCACCGCGGTGGAGAGTGCGGTCAACAGCTACCTCGCGCGGCAGTAGGATGCGCAAGGGGAGAAACCTCCGCAATCTGGGCCGCCCCAACTCCGTCGTCGCACTGCTGATCGGGGTGGGCGTAGTCTCCGTACGCCCTGACCTACGGTCGCACGCCGGGCAAAGTCGCATGAGGCCGACAGCCGGTCGATCTCCGACGGCCGCGACACCTGCATCTGGGACGTCTGCCGGCGTCTGAGCTTGGTGTCAGGCGCCGGTACGATGCATGCTGCGCGGCGCGCTGGGCTCGACGAATCGGTCCGGTGCGATTCCGTATCTTCGACAGCCCGTATGCACTCGCCGAAACGCCTCTACTGTTGCGGAAGTGCAATTGCCCTTGAACGCGGCGCTCGACCGCTCCCTGGCCGGGGGCGCCGGCGAGAGCCGGGGTTGGGCTTTGCCTCCGCCGTAAAAAACATTATCTGAGGACGGGCGAAGGCATCGCGATGATTCCCGAAGAGAGCATGGCCGCGGCCGGCGGCGTATCGGGCACGGCCGCGCCTTCTGAGCTGAGGCAAATCGCGTTTTCATTCCTGCGGCTTGGGACGATCGCTTTTGGCGGGCCGGCGGCGCATATCGCCATGATGGAAGAGGAGTTCGTGCGCCGGCGTGGATGGGTTTCGCACGCCGATTTCCTCGACATGCTGGGCGCGTCCAACCTGATACCGGGGCCTAGTTCGACCGAGGTGGCGATTCATATTGGCCATCAGCGGGCCGGCTGGAAAGGCTTGGTGGTCGCGGGTGCCTGCTTCATTCTTCCCGCCATGCTGATCGTGATGGCGTGCGCGTGGGTGTACGCCGCCTTCGGCGCGCTGCCGCAGGTCCAGAGCATCATGTACGGGGTCAAGCCGGTGATTATCGCAGTCGTGCTGCAGGCGTTGTGGGGACTGGCGCGCACCGCGATCAAGGGCGCGTTTGTGGCGGGCGTCGGCGTCGTCGCGACCGCTGCGGCGCTGGCCGGCGCCAACGTGCTGGCCGTTCTTTTGGCCGCCGGCGTTGTGGTGGCATTGCGGACGTGGATTAACCGGCGCACCGGCGGGAGTCTGGCCGCGTTTGTGCCCGCCGCATCGATGCTCGCGCCGGCGGCCATCGCAGCGCCGGCAGTTCCAATCAGTCTGGCGGGGCTGTTCCTGGTCTTCCTCAAATTCGGCGCGGTCGTTTTTGGCAGCGGATACGTGCTGCTGGCGTTTCTTCAGGCCGACCTGGTGAGCCGGCTGCATTGGCTGAGCCAGGCGCAATTGCTCGACGCGGTAGCGGTGGGCCAGGTAACGCCGGGGCCGGTTTTCACCACCGCGACGTTCATCGGTTATCTGCTGGGCGGATTGCCCGGCGCAGTGGTGGCGACCGTCGCTATCTTTCTTCCCGGCTTCCTTTTTGTTGCCGCCAGCCGCCCCCTCATCCCGCGCATCCGAAGCTCGAAGATCGCGGGCGCATTTCTCGACGGAGTCAACGCCGGCGCCGTCGCGCTGATGCTCGCCGTGACGTGGCAATTGAGCCGCGCCGCCCTGGTCGATTTGCCGACCGCGGCCATCGCCGCGCTCAGCGCGGTCATCCTGATCCGCTTCCGGATCAACGCGGCGTGGCTGATCGGGGCGGGCGCCCTGGCTGGATTTGCGTTGATGCGTACTGGACTGTAAGGGGTGCGGCGCGGCAAGATTAAACAGCGCGTTGCCGCCTGCCAATGGAAATTCCCGCGGAAAAACAGCCCTCCCTGCCGCAGGGCGGATTTGCCGGTCTGCGGGTGATTACGTTTGAAAGCCGCATGGCGCAAGAAGCGCGCGCGCTGATCGAGCGCCACGGCGGCGTCGCGATCGTGGCGCCCTCGATGCGCGAAGTGCCGCTGGCGGAAAATTCCGCCGTCCTGGAGTTCGGACGCGCGCTGCTCAGCGGCGAAATCGACATCGTGGTCTTCCTGACCGGCGTGGGCGCCAAGGCGCTGTTTGAAATCCTCGCTGCGGCGCATCCGCCCGATGCTTTGGCGCAGGCGCTGCGCCGCGTCACCACCGTGGTGCGCGGACCCAAACCGGCGCGCGCCCTGCGCGCGGCTGGTGTCGAGGCAGCGCTGGAGGTCGCCGAGCCCAATACCTGGCGCGAAGTGCTGTCGGAGCTGGCGCAACGCTTCCGTCTCGAGGGCAAACGCGTCGCGGTCCAGGAGTATGGCGTTTCCAACCGCGACCTGATTGCGGGGCTGGAGGCGCGCGGCGCCCGCGTCAGGCCGGTGCCGGTTTACCGATGGGCGCTGCCGGAGGATCGCGCTCCGCTGCGCCGCGCGCTGGAGGCGATCGCTTCGCAACACGCCGACGTCGCGCTGTTCACCAGCGCCACGCAAGTGAGCCACGTGCTGCAAGTCGCCGACGCCGAAGGCTGCGCCGCGGCGGTGCGCCGCGGGCTGGACGCGATGGTGGTCGGATCGATCGGTCCGGTATGCTCGGCCGCACTGCGCGCGCACGGGCTCGCAGTCGATGTCGAACCGATTCATCCCAAGCTGGGCCATCTGATCAAGGAAACGGCGTCGCAGTCGGCCGCGATCCTGGCCCGCAAACGAACCAGGTCCGCAGCCGTGCCTGCTCCCGCCGCCCGCCCGGTCATCGAGGGAATGCAGCCCGGGCCGCTGCATGACCATCCGATGATGCGCGCGTGCCGGATGGAGCCCGCGCCCTACACGCCGATCTGGCTGATGCGCCAGGCGGGGCGCTACATGCCCGAGTACCGGCGCGTGCGCGAGCGGATGTCGTTCATCGAGATGTGCCGGCGGCCCGAGGTGGCGGCCGAGGTCACGGTCACGGCGGTGGAGCGCCTGAAGGTCGACGCCGCGATTATATTTGCCGACATTCTGTTGCCGTTGCTGCCGATGGGGGTGGGGTTGCGCTACGAAAAGGGCGACGGCCCGCTGATCGAGCGCCCCGTACGCACGCGTGCCGACTTGCAGCGCATCGGCCCAACGGACGCCGCCAGCGCGCTGGACTTCGTCGGCGAGTCGATCGGGCTGGCGCGCCGCGCGCTGGCTGGGCGCGTGCCGCTGATCGGTTTTGCCGGCGCGCCGTTTACGCTGGCGTCCTACCTGATCGAAGGCGGCGGCTCGCGCCAATACCTTGCCACCAAGCGCCTGATGTACAACGAGCCCGAAGTATGGGTGGCGCTGATGCGGATGCTGGCGCGAGTGACCGCCGATTACCTGGCGATGCAGATCGCGGCGGGCGCCGATCTGATCCAGCTCTTCGATAGCTGGGTCGGCAGCCTGAGTCCCGCCGACTACCGGCAGTTTGTGCTTCCTTACACCGCGGAGGTAATCCGCAGTCTGCCCGCGGCGGTGCCGGTCATTCATTTCGGCACCATCACGGGCAACCTGTTGGAGCTGATGCGCGAAGCGGGCGGCGACGTGATCGGCCTTGACTGGCGCGTCAACCTGGGCGAGGCATGGGCGCGCCTGGGCTTCGGCGTCGCCGTGCAGGGCAACCTGGATCCGATCGCGCTGTTCGCCCCGATCGACGAAATCCGCCTGCGCGCCAAGGCGATTCTGGATCAAGCCGGCGGCCGCCCCGGGCACATCTTCAACCTCGGCCACGGCATCCTGCCCGAAACGCCGGTCGATCACGTCATCGCACTGGTCGAGATGGTGCACGAGATGAGCCGGCGATGAACGCGCCCTGCGACGCCGTGCTGATCGTCGGGTTCGGCGGTCCCACGCGTGCCGATGAAATCCGCCCCTTTCTGCAAAACGTCGCGCGCGGGCGCGCGATTGCGCCCGCCCGGCTCGAAGCGGTGGCTCATCATTACGAAGCAATCGGCGGACGCTCGCCCTACAACGAGCTGACGATGCGTCAGGCGCAGGCGCTGCGCGCCCTGCTGGCGCGTGAAGGACCGGCGCTGCCGGTGTACGTCGGGATGCGCAACTGGGCGCCCTACGTCGCGGACGTAATACGTGACATCGCGCGCGCCGGGAGGCGGCGGCTTTTCTGCTTCCCGATGGCACCCCATCGCAGCGAAGCAAGCTGGGAGCGCTACCGGCAAATCGTCAGCGAGGCGCTGGCGGCGCTCGGCGCCGATGCGCCGGCGGCGGTCTATCCGCCACCATGGCACACGCATCCGCTCTTCATCGAAGCGGTGGCCGCGCGCCTGGGCGACGCACTTGCGGGGCTGGACGCCGCCGAGCGCGCACGAGCCGAGGTGGTTTTCACCGCGCACAGCATCCCGGCGGCGATGGACGCACAGAGCGGATACGGCGCGCAAATCGCCGAATCATGCCGATTGGCCGCGCACAAGCTCGGGCTTGGGCGATGGACGGTCGCGTATCAAAGCCGCAGCGGCAATCCGCGCGACCCGTGGCTTGCACCCGATGTGACACAGGTGCTGCGCGGACTTGCCGGGCGCACGGCGGTGGTGATGCCGATCGGGTTCATCTGCGATCACGTCGAGGTGCTATACGACCTTGACGTCGAGGCGGCCGCGGCCGCACGCGCCGGCGGTGCCGCGATGGTGCGGGCGGCTACCGTCGGCGACCATCCGCTGTTCATCCGCATGATTGCCCAATTGCTCAAGTGCGATAGTATCTCAGCCAGGAATACCTGAGCGGCCGCGCGGACGCTATGAAACACGTCGTCGTAATAGGCGGGGGAATCACGGGCCTGGCCGCGGCGCATCGTCTGATGGAGTTGGGGCGCGAGCACGGCGAGACGCCCGCGGTCACCCTGCTGGAGCATTCGGCGCGGCTGGGCGGGCCGATTCAGACCGTGCGCGAGCGCGGCTTTGTGATCGAGTGCGGCGCCGATTCCTTTATTTCCGAAAAGCCGTGGGCGCTGGCCCTGGCGCGGCGCCTGGGGCTTGAGGCCGAACTGATCCCGACCGGCGAGATGCGCCGCACGCTGGTGGTATGGCGCGGGCGCCTGACCGAGGTGCCAGTGGGTTTCAATCTGCTCGCGCCCGTCGATCTGTGGCCCATCCTCAAAAGTCCCATCCTTAGTCTGCGCGGCAAGCTGCGCCTGGCACTGGAACCGATCCTGCCGCGGCGCACCGCCGACGGCGACGAAAGTATCGCGGCCTTTGTCACCCGGCGCATGGGGCGTGAGGTGCTCGAGCGGCTGGCGCAGCCGCTGGCCGCCGGTATCTACACCGGCGATCCGGCCGTGCTCAGCATCTCGGCGACGCTGCCGCGCTTCGCGGAGCTGGAAAGCCATTACGGCAGCGTCATCCGCGGTCTGAAGGCGGTGCACAAAAAGATCGCCGCGCGCGGCGCCAGCGGCGCCCGATGGAGCCTGTTTTTGAGCTTCAAGAACGGGATGCAGACGCTGGTCGATGCACTGGCGGGCAAAGTCGGCGGCGCGATTCGCACCCGGACCGGCGTCCAGTCGCTGAGCGCGCCGGCGCCGCAGGGCAAGTGGCGCGCCGGCCTGCGCGACGGCACGGCGCTGGAAGCCGACGCGGTGATTTGCGCGGCGCACGCGGGCCACGCCGCCGCGATGCTGGAGGGACTGGACGCGGAGCTGGCGGCGCGCCTGCGCAGGATCGGATACTCGTCCGCCGCAGTCGTCAATCTTGCCTACCATCAGTCGGATTTTCCCCGGATGCCGCCGGGGTTCGGCTTCGTCGTGCCGGCCGCCGAAGGACGCAAAATAATCGCCGGTTCGTTCTCCAGCCTCAAATACGCCGGCCGCGCTCCGCAGGGATGCGTGCTGATGCGGGTGTTTGTGGGCGGCGTGCTGCAAAAGGAAATGATGGAACTGAGCGACGAGGAGATGGTGGCGGTGGCGCGCGAGGAAGTCGCATCGTTGCTCGGCGTCAATGCACCGCCGCTGCTGACCCGGGTGGCGCGCTGGGCGGATTCGATGCCGCAGTACGCGGTGGGCCATCTGAGCCTGGTCGCGGAAATCGAGCAGCGCGCGGGCAGGCTGCCTGGCCTGGTGCTGGCCGGCGCCGCCTATCGCGGCGTCGGCATCCCCGACTGCGTGCACAGCGGCGAGCAGGCCGCCGAAGCCATCTGGTCGCATCTGCACTCCTCGCTGCGCCAGAGCGCGGCCTGAACCGGAGCACGATGGGGATCAGCGATTCATCGAACGCCGGGATGGGCGGCAGTGCGGCGTGGCCCGCGGTTATCGCGCATGCCGACATGGACGCCTTTTACGCCTCGGTCGAGCAGCTTGACCGCCCCGAACTGCGCGGCAAGGCCCTGATCGTCGGCGGCAGCGGCCGCAGGGGAGTGGTCACTTCCGCCTCCTATGAGGCGCGCGCCTTCGGGGTGCGCGCGGCGATGCCGACTGCGCAGGCGCATAAGCTGTGCCCGCAAGGGATTTTCGTACCCGGACGCATGGAGCGCTACGCGGAGGTATCGCGCCGGATTCGCGCGGTGTTCGAAAGCTTCACGCCCGTCGTCGAGCCGCTGTCGCTGGACGAAGCGTTTCTGGATCTGACCGGCACGCAGCGTCTGTTCGGTTCGCCGCTGCAAGCCGGGTGGGCGCTCAAGCGCGAAGTCTACCATCAGACGGGCTTGGTGGTATCGGTGGGGATTGCTCCGATCAAGATGGCCGCCAAGATCCTCAGCGACATGTCCAAACCCGACGGGCTGCTGGTTTTGGGCCCTGGACTGATCCGGCAGTTTCTCGATCCGCTGCCGGTGGATCGGCTGTGGGGCGTGGGGCGGGTGACATTGGAGCGCCTTACCGCCGTGGGCATCGCAACCATCGGCGATCTGGCGCGCGCCGACCCGGGTTGGCTCGCCGGCCGCTTCGGCTCGCTGGGCACGCACCTGGCCGAACTCGCCAATGGGCGCGACCCGCGGCCGGTCATGCCCGACTGGCAGCGCAAGTCCTACGGCGAGGAAAACACCTTCGCACGCGATCTGGCGTTGGAGGCGCCGGCACTTAAAAGCACCCTCATCGCGCACGGCGAAGCGCTGGCACACCGCCTGCGCGCCGATCGCGTGCGCGCCCGCACGGTGACGCTTAAGTTGAAGCTGGCGCGGCCGCTGGGCGGCGGGCGTTTTCCGCTGCTCACGCGCAGCTTTTCGATGCGCGGCGCCACCGACGACGGTGCGGAAATCACGCGCGTGGCGCTGTATCTGCTCTCCCAGGTGGGACACGAGGAGAAAATCCGTCTGGCCGGCATCCAGGTGCACAACCTGGAGCGCAGCGACAGCGCACAACTGGGCCTGTTCGGAGCCGAGCGCGCGGCGGCGAGCAAACATGCACGGCTCAACCAGGCGCTGGACAAGGTGACCGAACGTTTCGGCCACAGCGCGATTTCACGCGGGATGGCCCGCGCCGAAAAGGCCGCGCCCACCACCCGAATCAAATAGGCGGCTCGCTGCTACAAATTGCTAGATCGGCGCCGCGGCGCGGTCCGGCGCAGCCTCGCTGCGGGGGAAACGCGCGATCGCGACCGGCAGCGCGCCCATCCGCGGTATGCCGGTGTACGGATCGTAATCGTCGTCCACCCGCGTCAGCCGATTGACGTTCGCCCCGTCCTTGCGCGGGTCGCACGGCTCGCCCGGGTTTTTGCCGAATCCGTGCGTCAGCGACACGACGCCCGGGCGCAGCCCGGCGTCGCCCTGGACCACCGCGGCGATGGTTCCGTGGCGCGAGCGAATCTCAACGACATCGCCGCCGGCAATGCCGCGTTCTTTCATGTCGGCGGGATTCATGAAGAGCGGATTGTAAGGGTTGCGCATGACGCCCGGCGGCCGATAGGCGGCGTTGGTCACGTTCTGCATCCGCCGCGGGATGAGCAGAAAGGGGAAGTCCTGATTCGTTCCGCGCCGCTGCGCGAAGTCTTCGGCGCGTACTTTCGCCAACTCCTCCAGCATCGCGGGGTTGGCGAGCTCCAGGCGGGCGGTGCAGTCCGGGTCGCGCGGTCCAACGATTTCACGGGCCTCGTCGAAAATATGTCCGTGCGGAAACTTTTTGACTTCCGATAGAGCAACCGCCGAACCCGCAACCAGATATTCGTAAATATCGTCGGTGGTCGGTTCGTGTTCCATATCCAGCGGCGGCTGACCGGAGCGCAGCTTCAGCCGCAGCCCCAGCTTGCGCGCCATCCGGTAATAAATCTGCCAGGAGTCGAGCACATCCGCACCGGCGGGCGGCGCCAGCAACGCCGCCTGATAGGCGCCGTACGGCTCGACCCATCCATAGCCGGGATGGAGCAGGCTGGAGATTTCGCCCACCAGCGAGATCGCGGGGATTTCAAATCCCATCTTGGTGGCAATGACGTAGTGCGCCATCCGTGCCGTGGGCGACATTTCGACATCGTGCATCACGAGCAGCTCCAACGACTGGAGCGCGCGTGCGGTCAGCTCCTGCTGCGGCCAGGTCAGCATCGCGCCGCCATGCAGGAACAAGGCCCTGATCTGTCCTTCGCCCGGCGTGAGGATTTCCTCGGCCAACCCGCCCGCGGGCAAACCCGCAGCCGACTGCTGGAGTCCGCGCACGCGCAGCTTTTCGCCAAACCCCCAAGCCGGATACGGTGCGCGCGGCTGCGCCTTGAATTTGACGCGCGGCAGCAGCACACGCGGCTGCACCGCTTCCTGACCCTCTGGCGCCCACAACCCGCGCAGCGTCTGCAGACACAGCATCAGGTATGCGGTCAGGCTGCCCCGCGTGGCCATCGAGGGACCCGTGCCGGAGCCGAAATCGCCGCGGCGCGCCTGGCCAATAATGCGGGCGGCGTGGAGCAAATCGTCTTGCTGGATACCGGCGCGATTGGCCACGTAGTCGGGCGTGAAACGGCTGACCGCGCGCGCGAGCTCGTCGAGGCCCTGCGCGTTGAGCGCGACGAAGTCGCGATTTATCCAGTCGTTGGCGATGATCAAATGGATCAGGCCGGCGATGATGGTGGGGTCTTCGCCCGGGATGCATTGCAGATGGACGTGCGCCTTGCGTGCCGTCTCAGTGCGGCGCGGATCGATCACGATGAGCTGGGTGCCGTTTTTGATCAGCGCCTTTAACTGGTCGCCGGGATTCTGCCCGAAGTATTGCTTGGAAATGATTGGATTGCCGCCAACCAGCAGGAAAACTTCCCATGCTTCGGGGCGCATCCGCCCGCCCATCCAGGTGCCGTGCAGCGCATTGGCGATCGCCATGCCGGGCTGATCGAAGGTCGCCGCGCTGAACGCCATCGGCGAGCCGATCGCGCGCAAAAACGCCAGCATCAGCGGCGGCCCCGCCGGTTGTTCCACGCTCGGACCGCCGGTGAATCCGGCCACCGCGCGCGGTCCGTGCCGGGCGATTATCTCGGATACCCTGGCGCTGATCTCGTCGATCGCCTGCGCGCTGCCAATGGGCGTGAAGCTGCCGTCGGGCTGGCGCTTGAGGCAATGCCTCAGGCGGTTGGCGTCATTATGCATCGCGGTCAGCGCGCGGCCTTTGGGGCAGATGAAGCCGCCGTACAAGGGAGCGGCACGGTCACCGTCGACTCTGACCACCCGGCCGTCGTCGATGGAGACCTCGATCGGGCAGTAGGCCGAGCAGGCTCTGCACGTTGATGTCTTGACCTCGATCACGGTTTCTCCCGCGGCGATGAATTCTGCGCCACCAGCCCGCTATCACTGCGGAGTATCATAAGCCCCTGGCGGCACTGTCAACCGCGGCCGGTGTACAGTGGAATCGGCGGGTTTACGGCGGCCTCTGTCAGTGGCGCCGTCCTCTGTTTCTGCTGCAGCAACTCGATGACGCTGCCGCAGAACTGAGCGCTTGCCCTGAAACAGGATGCGCCTGGGGTGGCATGGCTCGATCAGTGGGACGGCGTTCCTGCCTGTGGATGAAGCGCGCACATTTTCCTGCTTGCGCCATCGCTGATTCCCCCAATGTCAGGCGAGAAAAAATCGATGGCTTGCAGCGCCGCCTGCTACTCGGCCACGGTCTTGACGTCGTCGGTCGCCTTGCCGCCGTAGGATTTGGCGGCATCGCGGTCGAAGGTTAGCACGATGAACTTCGCCCCGTCGGGACCGCACACCAGCGGCGCCTCGGGCTCGTCGCCCTGCACAAAGCGCAGCGATTCCGCGCCCAAGCACCGGCCGCCGGCGGTGGCCGACCCGCGCAGTATCAACTCGTAGCGCCCGAACTGCGGCGGCGGGCCGCTGTAGGACGCGCCCGCGGGGCAGTCGAACAGTTGCACGCACACGCCGTCGTCATTGGCCAGGATGGTCTTGCAGGTGCCGCCGCCGGCCAGCGCTTGCGGCTTCGCATCGCGCTCGCAGCCCTCCAGTTCCCGGCCGCGCGAGTTGATCATCTTGCGCGCCTCCTTGTCGCTCATCGCAGCGTAGCCCGCGGGCTTGGCGTGCAGGATCAGCATGCTGTGCGCGCTGTCGGGCTTGAAGGGACCATAAGGGACATCGTGATCGGTGTAATGCACGCTGAGCGCTTCCATGCGCCGGTCGCTGAATTGCATCGAGCCGCCCAGCAGCAACTGGAACTGCGCGGCGTGATGGAAGTGCGGCGGAACATCCAGGCCTGGCAGCCGCACCTGCATCGCCTCGGGGCCGTCAGGACCGCCGTCCATGCAGATCCGATACTGGTAGCCGCGTCCGCCTTCCTGGGCGTGCTTCCACGCCACCTGACTCAAGTCCACCACGATGTCGTGCTTCGCCGATGACGTCGCCATAGGAGCCTCCGTTAAGGTTTTGCGCCTCGCACCCGCCGTCGGTCAAGGTCCGGATGCCTGTTGCCGGAGGCTGTATCCGTCCCGGAGATAATCGATCAGATTGCGCAGCGGCACGCGGGTCCCAACGAATACGGGCGTGCCGCCCAGGATCTCAGGGTCGTTGTGTTTTGCCGGAGCGCGAGTGCTCATCGTGGCTTCCCCTGATTTAAAAAATTGTAGCGCTAACGGCTGCATCTGGGGTAACTGTGAGCGGAGAACTTCGGGCAGACTTGGGAGGAACGCTCCGATGGCGAGTGGCGGCGCAATCTTTTCCGGCATTCGGCTGATCGAGTTCAGCCAGTGGGTGGCGGGGCCGATGATGGCCAAGATGATGGCGGACCTGGGTGCGGAGGTGATCAAGCTGGAGTTGCCGCCGGCCGGCGACAACATGCGCGTCCCGATTGTCAAAGCCGGATGGGGCGCCAGCTTCATCAGCGAAAACCGCGGCAAAAAGAGCGTCTGCCTCAATATCAAGACGGCGGAGGGCGCCGCGATTGCGCGTGAGCTCATCGCGCGGGCCGACGTGTTCATGGAAAACTTCACACCCGGCGTGGTCGTCAAATACGGGCTCGGCTACGAAGCGCTGCGCGCGCTCAATCCCCGGCTTATCATGTGCTCGATTTCAGGCTTCGGGCAGAACGGGCCGGACGCGCATCGGCCCGGCAACGACCTGATCGCGCAGGCGGCGGGCGGCTTGCTCAACCTGGTCGGCAATCCCGACGGTCCGCCGCTTTACCCGGGCGTCAATATCGGCGACTGTACCGGCGGGCTGAGCGCGTTCGCCGCCGTCAGCTCCGCCTTGTTTCATCGCGAGCGCACCGGTGTCGGCCAGTACATCGACATCGCGCTGGTCGAATGCCTGGCCTACCTGAACAGTCTGGGCATAGTCGCCTACAACATGACGCAGGGCAGCTACAGGCAGCATCGCGCGGGAGGCCATTCCACGGGCCTGGCACCGTTCGGCATCTTCAGGGCCACGGACGGATACGTGGCGATCTCGGTGCTGGCTTATCAGTGGGGAATTTTTGCCAACGCAATCGGCCGTCCCGAACTGGCCGATGATCCACGCTTCAACACGCCGGCGCGGCGCATGGAAAACCAGGCCGCGGTGATCGAGATCGTCGAAAGTTGGCTGCAATCCTTTCCCAACCGCGAGGAGCCGCTGGCGATACTGGAGCGCGCGCACATTCTCAGCACTCCGGTCGCGACCACGGCCGACATCGTGACCAGCGCGCAGATGCGGATGCGCGGCTTTTTCCAGGACCTGCCGCATCCGGGCGCCGGTCCGGTCGCCGTTCCGAGGACGCCCTTTCATTTTTCGCAGACTCCCAGCGCGATTGCGCGCCGCGCGCCGATGCTGGGTGAGCACAACGAGGCGGTGCTCTCCGAGGTGCTGGGTTTTTCCATGGATCGCATTGACGCACTGACCAAATCGGGAATCCTGGTGCAGGAAGCGCGCGTGGCGCAACTGCGCGCCAGCGGAGAAATCGACTAGACCACCGGTTTGTTTAAAACCGCAGATTGATCGTCGAGGTAGGGATGCGATGGCACCGGTAATACCCAGGCGTTTCGTGGACGCCGAGGGCCTGCTGCATGACATGGCGATGGCGGAGGTCGGGTTCAGCGACTGCGGTCCGGACGATTACCTGGCCGGGCTGCGCGCGCTGCTCAGCGCGATCGATACCGATCTTGACCTTAGGGGACCGGCACGCGAGCGCGTGTTCGGGATGATCCTGGCCGCGCTGATAAGCCGGCTGTTCTCGCAAAAGGGATGGCATGAGAATCCGGAGTGTCTGACAACCGAAATCCGCCGGCCGCTGATTATCACCGGGCTCATCCGCAGCGGCACCACACCGCTGCAAAAAGTGCTGGCGCTCGATCCGCAGTTCCAGGGGCTGGAGTATTGGCTGGCGGAAACGCCGATGGTGCGGCCGCCGCGGCGCAAATGGCGCGCCCA
The DNA here is from genome assembly GCA_021325025.1 of Pseudomonadota bacterium. Taxonomy (GTDB): domain Bacteria; phylum Desulfobacterota; class Binatia; order Binatales; family Binataceae; genus JAJPJA01. Next base: position 552,086 of record JAJPHZ010000035.1, read on the forward strand.
TCCGTTGTTCCAGAGCGCGGCGGCCAATCTTAACGCGCTGCTGGCCGCCAATCCGATGATCGGCGCGATTCATCAGATGGCTGCGGAGGAGCCCGACGAATGCCTCAACATCATGCGCCAGAGCTTCATCAGCAACATGTTCGCCTCCCAGCTCCACCTCCCCAGCTACGACCAGTGGTGGATGGCGCAGGACGAAACCGCCGCCTACCTGCGCCATCGCGACAATCTGCGCCTGATCGGCTATCACGACCGCGACAAACGCTGGCTGCTAAAAAATCCCGGACACATCCTGGGAATCGAGCCGCTGCTGAAGGTCTATCCCGACGCGTGCATCGTTCAGACCCATCGCGACCCGCTAAAGGCAATCCCGTCAATCTGCGATCTGATCATGATGATTCGCAAGACGATTGTGCCCGAGGCCGATCCGCTGGATGACGGCCCGCGCGAAAATATGCTGTGGAGCATCGGCGTCAAGCGCGCGATGGCGGCGCACGATGCGCATCCCGAGAACTTTCACGACGTCCATATGGTCGATTTCGTCGAGGATCCGATCGGCGTCATCCGCGGTATTTATCGGCGCTTCGATCTCGAGCTCGGCGGCGAGGTCGAGGCGGCGATGCGAAACTGGCTGGATGAACACGCGCAGGCCCGGCCCGGATTCCATCGCTGCCGCGCCGAGGACTTTGGCCTGACGGAAGACGCTATCCGCACTCAGTTCGCGGAGTATATCGAGCGCTATCACCCGCGTTGAGCGCCGAAGCGATTGGCGCAGCGGCTGCAAGGGTGTGTTCCGCGGTCAACGAGCAGACGGCTTGATGCAGAGTGCATCAGGCGGCTCGCCGACGGACAGAAACCCGACCGTTCCGGGTGTTGGCTGCACCAGCCACGCTTTTGAGAGTGGTCAGCGCATTGCGGCTGCCTCCTCCTCACTGCGGGAACATCAGGATTGTCCGCACCACCTCGCCTGCCTTCATCGCGCGGAACGCCTCGTTGAGGTCCTCCAGGCGGCCATGGCGGCTGACCATGTCGTCGAGGTTTAGCCGTCCCTGCTGATAGAGTTCGATCAGGCGCGGCGCGTCAATTCGCCATCGCGTCGACCCGCTCAGGCATCCCTGCACCCGCCGCTCGCCGCTGATTACGAAGCCCGGTTGAATTTCCACGCTCTGACCGGCGGGCAGTAATCCGATAAGCGTGGCGGTGCCGCGCACCGCCAGGCATTGAATCGCGGCCTCGGCGGTCTGCTTGGTGCCGACGGCCTCGAAGCTGTAATCGACGCCGCCGCCGCTGATTTTGCGAATCTCCTCGACCGCGTCGGTGCTCGACGCATCAACCGAATGGGTTGCGCCCAGCCGGCGCGCGATCGCCAGTTTGTTCTCCGCGATATCCACCGCGATAATCCGCCGCGCGCCCGCAATCCGTGCCGCCTGGATCGCCGACAGCCCGATGCCGCCCGCCCCGAACACCGCGACCGTGGTGCCCGGCTGGACCTTGGCGGTGTTGAACACCGCGCCCGCCCCGGTCATCACGCCGCAGGCAAGCAGCGACGCCTTGTCCATCGGGATGTCGGGGTCGATCTTCACCAGCGCGTTTTCATGCAGCAGCATCTTTTCCGCGAAGCCGGCGCCGTCGGCCAGGCCGGTGATTTTCTTGCCGTTAAGCATCATGCGCGGACGCTCGTTGGGCTTGCGCTGGGTGGAGACGCGGTTGATGCACTGGTTGGGCGCGCCCGAGACGCACATCGTGCAACTGCCGCAATACACCGTCACGCGCGCAATCACGTGGTCGCCGGGAGCGAAGTCGGTCACCTGCTCGCCGACCTTTTCCACGATTCCGGCAGGCTCGTGGCCCAGGATGATCGGCGCCGGAAACGGCATCTTGCCTTCCACGACGTGCAAGTCGCTGTGGCATACGCCGCTGGCCACCATCCGCACCAGCACCTCGCGGCCATGGGGGTCGTCGATGTCGATCTCTTCGATTTGGAGCGGCTTGCCGACTCCATAGAATACCGCTGCCTTCATTGCATCCTCCTGACGTCTCGGGTCGCGCAGCGAACGGCGCCGCCGTCCGCCTGCAGGCTCATAGCATAAAGCCGGCGCTATGACAGCGTGCGCTGATTGCCGGCCGCGGCGCCGTTTAGAAAAATGCCCGTTACCGTGGAGCAAATCGTCTGGTCCGACAGCGGCGCCAGGTCCTTGCCGCCCATCAGCTCCTGGGATTGCAGGAAATACCACAGCATCCCGAACAGGCATTGCGCCATCGCCTCCGCGTTGCCGCGGCGCAGCTTGCCCCGCTTCATCCAGGCCTCGAAATAGGCGGCCAACAGATGGCGGCCGGGCAGGCGGATCTGCTCGGTGTACAGCCGCGCCCGCTCAGGATTGCTGAACACCTCGCGCACCAGTACGTGGGCGACTTCCTTGCGCTCCTTGAGCTGGCGCCAGATTCCCTCGACCAGCGCCGGAATCCCACTGGCGGGCGGCTGATTGCGAATCGCTTCGACCATTTCGGCCAGGTCGGGAACCAGCCGGAAGCGGTCCACCAGCTTGCGCAGGAGAATCTCCTTGCTGGGGAAATAAAGATAGATGGTGGCCTTGCCCAGCCCGGCCTCGGCGGCGACTTCATCGACGGTGCTCTCGGCGAAGCCTTTTCGGGAGAACAGGCGCAAGGCGGCCTGCAGGATCTGGTCGCGGCGCGCTTCGGCGTACTCGTCGTGTCTGGCGGCGGCAACTCGGGGCATGTCTTGCCTATAACCTACCGGTCGGTTATTATCAAGCTCTATAACCGACCGGTTGGTTATTTATTTTCAATGGCCGCCGCAGCGCCGAAATTATCACCCGTAGCAGCCGAAGCCTCGCGCCAACGGCGGCCGCTTCCGCCTCAACCCGCCGCCGGCCACGCGCCGCACAAATGGCTGGTGGCGATTGCGGTGATGCTGGGCGCGACGCTGGAGATCCTCGACAGTTCGATCGTCAACGTCTGTTTGCCCCACATGCAGGGCAGCTTTTCGGCCAGCGTCGACGAGGTTACCTGGATCATCACCAGCTACATCGTCGCCAACGGCATCATGATTCCGCTGACCGGATGGATCTCGGCGCGTTTCGGGCGCAAGCGCTATTTTCTCATCTCGGTGGCGATCTTCGTGGCCGCTTCAGCGGCCTGCGGCGCGGCCCGCTCGATGACGCAGATCGTCGCCTTCCGCCTGATCCAGGGCGCGGCCGGCGCGGCGATGATCCCCTCCTCGCAGGCCATCCTGATGGAGACCTTCCCGCCCGGGGAGCAGGCGTTGGCGATGGCGATGTACGGGGTGGGAATCGTGGCGGCACCGGTGCTGGGCCCCACGCTGGGCGGTTGGATTACGGACAACTGGTCGTGGCGATGGAATTTCTACATCAACGTCCCGCTCGGCATCGTGGCGGCGGTGATGGTTTCGATTTTCGTTCACGACCCGGAATTCATGCGCGAGGCGCGCAACAAGGCCCGGCGCATCGACTATCTCGGCATCGTCTATCTCGCCCTGGGGCTGGGGCTGCTTCAGATCGTATTGGACCGCGGCCAGCGCGCCGACTGGTTCGCCGCGACCTGGGTGTGCGTGTTTACCGCCGCGGCAGTGGCGATGCTCGCCATGCTGGTGATTCATGAACTGCGCTTCCCGGAACCGATCCTCGACCTCACCATCCTCAAGATTCCGCTATTCGTGATTGCAGTGTCGATGATCACTTTCATGTACCTGATCCTGTACGGCGCCAATCTGCTCAACCCGCTGTTCTTCCAGGAACTGCTGGGCTATCCGGCCTGGCGGGCGGGATTGGCGGTGGTACCGCGCAGCGTGGGCACGCTGGTTTCGATGCTGGTAATCGCGCAGATGGCCCGGCGCGGAATCGACACGCGGGCCCTGGTCGGGGTCGGTTTTGCGCTGATGGCGTGGGCATTGTGGACGATGGGCCACTGGACGCTCGACGTGGGCATGGACAACATCCGGCTGGCGATCTTCGTGTCGGGAGTGGGCGGCGGCCTGATTTTCCCCACCATGTCCGCGGCGACGCTGGCGTGCGTGGAGCGCGAGCGGATGGGCTACGCGGCCAGTCTGTACGCGATGATGCGCAACACGGGCTCGGCAATCGGCATCTCGCTGGTCAGTAATCTGCTCGGCAGCCGCCAGCAGATGCATCAGGCCTACCTCGGCGAGCACGTGACGATTTTCGACGCCTGGCGGCTGGACCAGGCGGGCGCGCGGATGCCCGGGGCGCCCGACCTGCATCTGCTGCACGGACTGGCCACCCATCAGCCGCAAGGCTTCGGCATGATCTACGCGGAAATCCAGCGCCAGGCCGCATTGATGACCTACAATGACATCTACCGGATGCTGGCCGTAATGGCGGCCCTGCTTATCCCCTCATTTCTGCTGCTCAAGCGTACCGTCGGCAAACCCGTGCCGGCGCATTGAACCGGCCGCCGCCGGCAGTCACACCGAAATCGCAATTCCCACGATCAGGATCGCCGTCAGGACTCCGATCACGGCCGCCGTCAGCGCAATCCACCCGCAGGCTCGGCCCCGCGCACTGGGAAGCTGGCCGCGACGGCTACTCAACCATTGCGGGAAATTCTCGAAGTTTTCGGCCAGGGCCAGGTAGTCGGCCAGTTCCTCCTCGGTAATGTTGGGCTGGCGCATTATCTTCTTGCGCGCCAGATAGCGCATCCTGATCAGCAAGTCCCGGTCGCGTTCGGCGTTGAGTTCCAGGCGGATCGCTTCGGGAAGTTCGTCATTCAGCAATCGGTACGGAGCCGAGCGCGCAAGGCTTAAACATTCAGTAGACATCCGATACTCCATAGGCAGCCGACTCCCAGGGCAGCCAATCAGCGCAGGCCCTCGCGAAGTCTCCTCCAGCTCGCGATGCAACCTTCAGGCCAGAGTACCGTCATCGCCGCTACCCGCGGCGCGGACCCAAATCGCGACCCGTTGGCGGCCCTTCCACAGATGCCCGCAGTCAAAGGTTTCATCGCACTTTACGTCGCGGTAGAACGGGTGGCGTCTATCCTCTGGTCGAGTGGCGCCGCCACCGATCGACATCGGCGCCCTGGCCCCGGGTGCAGGCACTTGACGGCGGCGGGTGCCGAAGTTTTGCGCATGTCGATTTGGGTGCGTCCGGTTCGACCAATTTCAGGAGGTTGGATCGATGAAGTACATGCTGCTGGTTTATCAGGACGAGCAGGCACTGAGCGAAGCCGACCGCGAGCAGTGCTATGGCGAATCCGTGCAACTCACTCACGAACTCAAAAGAGCCGGACAGTACCTGGCTGCCGCTCCGCTGCATCCGACTTCCACCGCCACCAGCGTCCGGGTGCGCGAGGGCAAGCGCCTGGTGACCGACGGACCCTTTGCCGAAACCCGCGAACAGTTGGGCGGATACTACCTGGTCGACGCCAAAGACCTCGAGGAGGCGATCGCGATCGCCGCGCGAATACCCGGGGCGCGCAAAGGTACGATCGAAATCCGCCCGGTGGTCGAACTGGCGGGTCTGTCGGCCGATTGATGCGCCGCGCCGTTTAACGGCGCCAGCGAATTTCCATCACCTGTCGATTTGTGCCCTTCTGATTCGACTTGGGAATAAAAGCGGCATCGGCGCCAGCCGAAACGCTTGCCCATGCAACACGCACAGGAGGTAGCACGATGCGATTCATGATTTTGCGCCGGGCGGACCGAAACACCGAGTCGGGAGCGATGCCGAGCACGGCGCTTATCGCCGAAATGATGAAATACAACGAGGAACTCGTCAAAGCGGGCGTGCTGGTGACGGGCGACGGCCTCCATCCAAGCTCCAAGGGCGCGCGCATCAAGTTCTCCAAAGGAAAGCCGACCGTCATCGACGGTCCTTTTGCCGAAACCCAGGAATTGATCGCCGGTTTTACCATGATTGAGACAAAATCCAGAGAAGAGGCGATCGAATGGGTTAAACGATGGCCGGCGCTCGACGCCGACGGAGAGGTCGAACTCGAACTCCGCCAGGTCATAGGGGCCTCCGATTTCGGTCCCGAGTTCACTCCGGAACTCCAGGAGCAGGAGCAACGCCTGCGTGCGCGCAGCGCCGCGAAGAAGTAAGGCTGGTGCCGCGGCGGCATCGCGCCGCCGTTCGCGCGCCCTTGCAAAGCGCGAATCGATTTCGATTGCCTGTACTTCCCGACCTACAGTTTGCCAGGCAGGTGCTATGCCTTGGCCGCGATGGGCGGCTCAATGTCACAACACCCGATGCCGCCTCGTCTGGTTGTTGAAACGGGAGGAGCGGCGATGCGCATCAAGCTTGCGTGGATCCTGGGCCTGCTGTGCGCCGCGAACGGTCTGCTGATGCTGCTGGCGCCGGCCGCATGGTATCGGATGATACCCGGTGTGGCCGGCACCGGGCCGCTCAATCAGCATTTCGCGCGCGACATCGGCGGCGCCTACCTGGCGGCGGGCGGCGGGCTGGTATGGTTGGCGATCGATATTCGGGCGCGCGCGGCGGCGATGACCGCCGCGGCGTTTCTCGCGCTTCATGCCCTGGTGCACGCGGCTGACGCGCTCGCAGGACGCGAATCGCTTGGACATGTGCTTGCGGACCTGCCCACGATTTACCTCTCGGCCCTGGTCGCAATCTGGATCGCATGGCCCGCATCAGACCTGGAAACGGAGGATAAAGGCGATGTTCAAATGGCTGTTACGGCGGCGGATCGGCGCGTTCGAAAAGGAGTATGATTACGATGCAAGCTACATGCGCTACCTCCTGGATACCAGCGTGCGCGCGGCATACAAATTCGGCCGGGTGATGGAGCTGGTCAATTTCCGCCACGACGCGCCGCGCGACGCGCTGTGCGCCGCAGCCTTGACCACCCTGCTGGCCGAGGATTGCGGCCCCTGCAGCCAGTTGTCGGTTACGATGGCGGAGCGCGAGGGGGTCGCGCCGCACACCATCAAGGCAATCCTGGCGGGCGATGAGCACGCGATGACACCCGAGGCGGCGCTGGCTCATCGCTTCACGCAGGCGACGCTGCGGCATGACGCCGCCGCCGACGTGCTGCGCGAAGAAATCGTGGCGCGCTGGGGCCGGCGCGCGCTGGTTTCGCTCGCCTTTACAATCACCGCCGCGCGGATGTTTCCGACGCTGAAGTATGCGCTGGGCTATGGCAAGTCCTGTGCGCTAATCCGCGTCGGCGACGCCCAAACGCCGGTCGCGCGCAAGGCTGCCTGATGGACGCCCAGCATCAGGATGAGGCGGCCGTCTTCGAAGAGCATCGGCGCCATCTGACCGGCCTGGCCTACCGGATGCTGGGTTCGCTGGCCGAAGCGCAGGATGTCGTGCAGGACGCCTACCTGCGCTGGCATCGGACCCAACGCACTGGCGTCGGCGACGTGCGCGCCTTCCTGTCGCGGGTCGTGGCACGGCTGTGCCTGGACCGCCTGAAGTCCGCGCGCGCACGCCATGAGCATTATGTCGGTCCATGGCTTCCCGAGCCCGTGCTCGATCAAAGCGAACTGGCCGCCGATGGTGCGGGAGACTACGGGCACGACCTGTCAGTCGCGCTGATGCTCACACTGGAGCGCCTGTCGCCGCTGGAGCGCGCCGCCTTCCTGCTGCACGACGTGTTCGACATGGACTTCGATGAGGTGGCCGACGTCCTGGGGCGCACGCCCGCCAATTGCCGCCAACTGGCGGCGCGCGGACGAGTCCATGTCCGTGCCTCGCGTCCGCGCTTTCGGTCCTCGGCGCAGGAATGCGAGCGGCTGGCAGCCGCCTTCGGCGCCGCCGCACAAAGCGGCGACCCGCAAGCTCTGGCCGGATTGCTCGCCGAGGATGTGACCTACTACTCGGACGGGGGCGGCAAGGCGCCCGCCGCCTTGCGGCCGGTGGTGGGCCGCGACAAGGTCGTCCGCCTGATCAAGGGCCTGGCCGCCAAAGGAGCCGCCATCCTGAAGGAAGTGCGCACGGCGCAGATCAACGGCGCGCCGGGCTTCATCATGCGGCGCGCCAACGGCCAGGTCGCGGCGGTTGCATTCGACTTCCGCAACGGAAAGATCGCCAACATCTACCTGATGCTCAACCCCGACAAACTGCGCCATCTGGCGGTGCAGTAGGCGGCAGGCACGCGCGCATGACCACCGTGTGAGACCGCCGACTGATGTTTTGATATCAACCAACAGTTGCTTGACCGCCCTCGCGACGGTGCGCCAGGCAGGCTCTGGCCGAAGAAGGTCGCGCCATCATTCTTGTCAATTCTCTATCATAATGGCATAGCTCTATTGGCATGAAGAACCAATCCGCGCTGGTGGCCATGCTACTGGCCTGCCTTTGCTTCTGCCCGCCCGCCGTGGTATGGGCGGGTGAAATTGCCGTGGCGGCCGCCTCGGACCTGACCTATGCGTTTGAGCAAGCGGCGCGCCGCTTCCGCCAGCAAACCGGCAGTTCGATGCGGCCGATCTACGGCTCGTCGGGCAACTTCTTTTCACAGATAAAAAACGGCGCACCCTACGACTTGTTCTTTTCGGCCGACGTCGAGTATCCCAAAAGGCTGGAGATGGCCGGTCTGGCCGAGCCCGGCAGTCTTTATGAATATGCCGCGGGCCGGATTGTGCTGTGGGTTCCGGCGAACTCAAGGCTCGATGCCGGCCGCGGCCTGGCGCTTTTGCTGGACCCGGCGGTGAGAAAGATCGCGATCGCCAATCCCGAGCACGCACCCTACGGACGCGCGGCGCTGGCGGCCCTGCGCCACGAAGGAATTTACGACCGCGTCAAGGACAAACTGGTGCTGGGTGAGAGCATCTCGCAGGCTGCGCAGTTCGTTGCCTCGGGCAATGCCGACGCCGGGCTCATCGCGCTGTCGCTGGCGCTGGCGCCGGCGATGAAGGCCCGGGGCCGGTATTTCGAAATCAACTCCACCAACTACCCGCCGATCATCCAGGCCGCGGTGATACTCAAAGCTGCACGCGACAAGCAGACCGCGCGTCAGTTTGTCGACTTCCTTAAACAACCTGAGGGTCTTGCCTTGATGCGGCGCTACGGCTTCGCGCCGCCTCAAGCGGGGTCAGGCGGCGGCGGGAATTGAGCGCGATGGAGTGGAGCGCCATCTTCCTCAGCGTCAGGCTGGCGCTGCTGGTCTGCGTTATCCTGCTGGCAGTGGGAATACCGATCGCCGCGTGGCTCGCCACCAGCGGCTGGCGGTGGAAGTTCCTGGTGGAAGCGGTCGTCGCGCTGCCCATCGTGCTGCCGCCCACGGTGCTGGGCTTCTATCTGCTGGTCGCGATGGGTCCGGCAAGCCCGGTGGGCCGCCTGTACGCCGGATTTTTCGGACACGGGCTGGCCTTTACGTTCACCGGTCTGGTGATCGCCTCGGTGATCTACAGTCTGCCCTTTGCGGTGCAGCCGATGGCGGCGGCGTTCGCGCAGGTCGATCGCAGCCTGCTCAACGCCTCGGCGATGCTGGGTGCCTCTGGCCTGCGCACGTTCCGGCAAATCGTCATTCCGCTGTCGCGGGGCGGAATCGTAACCGGAGCGGTGCTCAGCTTTGCCCATACGCTGGGCGAATTCGGAGTGGTGCTGATGGTGGGCGGCAACATTCCCGGCGTCACGCGCACGGTGTCGATCGCGATTTATGATCATGTGCAGGCCCTGGAGTACAACGGCGCCAATGCGATGGCGTTGCTGCTGCTGGCGTTCTCCTTCATCACGCTGTCGCTGACCTATGCGGTTAACCGGCGAATGTGGAGGGTGTGGCCGTTGCAGCGTTAGTCCAGTACAGATGGGGAGATGGGTGAGCAACAGACCGCGCTGGCGGTCGATGTCGACAAGCGCCTGAACGGATTCAGGCTGCAGGCGCACTTTGCGGCGCCGGCCGGATTCACCATGCTGCTGGGGCCGTCGGGCGGCGGCAAAACCACGCTGCTCAACTGTATCGCGGGCCTGCTGCGGCCCGACGCGGGACGGATCGCGATCGGCGCCCGCACACTGTTCGATTCCGCCGCGCGCATCGACCTGCGCCCGGCGCACCGGCGCATCGGATACGTCTTCCAGGACCTTGCGCTGTTCCCGCACCTGACGGTGGCAGACAACGTCCGCTACGGGATCGCAAAGCTGCCCGCCGCCGAGCGCCAATTGCGCACGGCGGCGCTGTTGGAGTCCTTTCATGTCGCCCATCTGGCCGCGCGCAAGGCCTCGGAGATCTCCGGCGGCGAGCGCCAGCGTACGGCGCTGGCGCGCGCGCTCGTCACCGACCCCGATGCGCTGCTGCTCGACGAACCGCTGGCGGCGCTGGATCGGGCAACCCGGTCGAAAATCATCGACGACCTGCGCGCCTGGAATGCGGTGCGTTCAATTCCCATCCTCTTCGTCACGCATTCGCCCGAAGAAGCCTTCGCGCTCGGCGAGCGGGTCGTGGTGATCGAAGCGGGCCGGATGGTGGCGCAGGGAATGCCGCAAGAGGTGCTCGCCGCACCCCGCCACGAGACGGTCGCACAGGTCGTGGGTTTCGAAAACGTCTTCGACGCCAAGGTGACGGCGCTGCACGAAAATCAGGGCACGATGCTGTGCCGGCTGGACGGCGCCGATTGCGAACTGGAGGTGCCGCTGACGCGCGCCGGCCTCGGCGCGCCGGTCAGGGTCGCGATCCGCGCCGGCGATATCATGGTCGCCGCCGAGCGCCCGCGCGGGCTGAGCGCCCGCAACACCCTGCGCGGACGCATCGGCGCGATCCGCCGCGAAGGCGTGCGGGTCATCCTCGCCGTCGACGCGGGTGTGACCTTCGAGGTCCACCTGACACCCAGCGCCGCCGACGAACTGCGCCTGGCACCGGGCCGGGAAATCTGGCTCGTGATCAAGACCTACTCCTGCAATCTGGTCCATCCGCGCAACTGAGCCGGCTTTGGACCCAGGTCCCGACCGTGCAAGCGCCGGGCAGACTTTCGGACCTGGCAGTCTGGCATCGGGCCGCCCGAGAAAACTCTGCCATAACACTTGTCATATTACTTGTTTAATGGCATACCTCCGATTCCATGAAAACCGGAGCATGGACAGAGCTTAGCGGGCTTTTGCGGGGCATTGGGGCTGTTAGTTTGGCGGTTCTGACCTGGGGGGCGGCCGCGCGCGCACAAAGTGCGCCTGTTGCGCCGCAGTCAACCAATCCGATCGTCCAGTACTTTGTCGACTGGTTTCCGCGCGTGACCCGGATCCAGAACGAACAGCCGCATTGGGTGACGCCGCTGGTCACGGTCACGCCGCGGCTGGAGGAGGAAATTCGCTACGACCAATTTTTCCAGGCCCAGCAGTATGGCCGCGCGCTGGATAACTACGGCGGCGGCAAGGGGCTGGAGCTGATCCCGTTTGAGAATACGGAAATAATCCTGGGCTTTCCGGCCTGGCTGGCCCACGGCGGCAAGATAATCCACGGCACGAAAAAGGCCGTCGCGCCCAGTGACGGATGGGCCGATGAGACGTTCCTGGTCAAGTACCGGCTGCTGTCGGCCAACGAGGAGAACGGCAATTACATTCTGACCGCGTTCATGGGTTTCAGTGCGCCCACCGGCGACGCCGGCAACAGCCTGGGCCACGCGATCTTCACCCCCACGATCGCGGGCGGCAAAGGATGGGGCAATTTCGACGTCCAGAGCACGCTGGGCGTGTCCTTTCCCAACGGCGGCGAGGATCGACTGGGGATGCCGCTGGCGTGGAACACCGCCCTTCAGTATCGCGTCTACCATTTCTTCTGGCCGGAATTCGAGGTGAATTACACCTGGTGGCCCAACGGGCAGCGCACCGGGCTCAATCAGGTGTTCCTCACCCCCGGCCTGCTGATTGGACGAATTCCGATTTACGGCCGGGCGGGATTGACCTTCGGCGCCGGCTACCAGGTCGCCGTCACCCATCAGCCGCAGTACAACCATTCCGTGATTCTGAGCGCGCGCATTCCGTTCTGACAGTGGGGGGACGTTAAGTCGGCGCGCGGCGTGTGTCATAATATCTCAAGCACCCGCCCTCAACGGGCATTGAGAGGTAACGGACTTGACGCTGAGCGAGATGCGCGAACAATTGGCCAACCTCGAGGAGCGCTTTGGCAAGCTCGGGAGGCGTCTTTGACCTGGCCCAACTCAATGCGCGCCACTCTGAATTGCTCGAAGAATCCGCCAAACCCGATTTTTGGAGCAAACCCGAAGCGGCTCAGGCCGCGGCCCGCGAACTGGATGACATAAAGGCCAAGCTGGACAGCTTCCGGCGCCTGCGCGGTCATCTGGAAGAGGCGCGGCTGTTCCTGTCGATGGCCGAGGAGGAAGGGACCGAGGACAGCGAGGCGGCACGCGAGACCGAAAAGGCGCTGGCCGCAGCGCGTGCGGGGATCGAGGAGCAGGAACTGAAAGTGATGCTGGGCGGGGAGTTCGACCGCCTGGGCGCGATCGTATCGGTCCATCCAGGGGCCGGCGGCACCGAAGCACAGGACTGGGCGCAGATGCTGCTGCGGATGTATCTGCGATGGGCGGAGCGGCACGGCTTCAAGGTCGAAGTGGCCGACGAGCAGCCCGGCGAAGGCGCCGGCATCAAGAGCGCCACCTTCACCGTGGAGGGCGAGTACGCCTACGGCTATCTGAAGGCCGAAGCCGGGATCCATCGCCTGGTGCGCATCTCGCCTTTCGACGCCAACGCCCGGCGCCATACTTCGTTTGCGTCGGTGTTCGTCTATCCTGCGATCGACGACAAGGTCGAGGTGGTGATCAACCCCGCCGACCTGAGAATCGACACCTTTCGCGCCAGCGGCGCCGGCGGTCAGCACGTCAACAAGACCGACTCCGCGGTACGCTTCACCCATATCCCGACCGGGATCGTGGTGACCTGCCAGAACGAGCGCTCGCAGCACAAGAACCGCGCGATGGCGATGAAGATCCTGCGCGCGCGGCTGTTCGAGTTGGAGATGCGCAAAAAGCGCGAGCAAATGGAGCAGTTCACCAAGGAGAAGAAGGAGATTACCTGGGGCTCCCAGATCCGCTCCTACGTGTTGCAGCCCTACCGCATGGTCAAGGACCATCGCACCGGCGTGGAGGTGGGCAACACCGACGCCGTGCTCGACGGCGACATCGATCAGTTCATCGAGGCCTATCTGCTGGGCGTGCGCAAATCCGGCGCCGACAGCACGCCCGATTAGGCGGCGGCCGCATCAAAATCTTGCCTGACTGAACTGGCGGAGGTGAAGTTCGACAGCGGCTCAGTTGCGCTCGATGGTCAGCCGGCGCTCGGCCTCGGCAAAACGCCCGGGCCATCTTGACATTTGGTTGCCTGGCGGGCGGCGCGGGGTCAGACTCGGACTAAAGCCGCGGCGTGGTTTGCCGTCGGCCGCTCCAACCCCCTTACGGAGAAGGCGCGATGATCGACCTTTATTTCTGGCCCACCCCCAACGGACAGAAAGTCAGCATCTTCCTGGAAGAAGCCGGACTTCCCTACAACGTGATCGGGGTCAACATCGGCAAGGGCGAACAATTCGAGCCGAAGTTTCTGGAAATCAGCCCTAACAACAAAATCCCGGCGATCGTCGACCACGACGGACCCGACGGCCAGCCGATTTCGGTGTTCGAATCGGGAGCGATCCTTCTGTACCTGGCCGACAAGACCGGCAAGTTCATGCCCAGGGACGCGCGCGGACGCTGGCAAGTGGTCGAATGGCTGATGTTCCAGATGGGCACGGTCGGCCCGATGCTGGGGCAGGCCAACCACTTCCGCAACTACGCGCCCGAAAAGCTGCAGTACGCCATCGACCGCTACACCAACGAGTCCAAGCGGATCTTCAACGTCATGGACCGGCGCCTGGCAAAGCATGAATACCTGGCCGGCGAGTATTCGATTGCCGACATGGCGTGCTGGCCGTGGATCATCACCCGCAAAAAGAGCGGCGAGTACGACGAATTCGCCAGCCTCAAGCGCTGGGCCGACGCAATCGGCGAGCGCCCGGCGGTCAAGCGCGGGATGACGGTGCTGACCGACGTGATTGCGCGCGGCGCGGGGATGGACGCCAAGGCCCGCGAAATCCTGTTCGGCGCCAAGCAATACGAGCGCCGCTAGCGCGCTCCCCACATTGGCGGCAATGCGGTATATAGGGCGCAGCGCGTGAAAAGCGCGCCAAGGAGACGTCGATGAGATTCGGCCTGATGTATGAAATCGAGATGCCCAAGCCCTGGTACGAGGGCTACGAATACGACAAGTACTGGCAGGTGATGGCGCAGATTCAGTACGCCGACGAAGTCGGTTTCGACTACGTCTGGGCGGTCGAGCATCACTTCTTCGAGGAACTGTCGCATTGCAGCGCCCCCGAAATCCTGTTCGCCGCCGCCAGCCAGCGCACCAGCCGTATCCGCTTCGGACATGGCGCCGTGCTGCTGCCCCAGCCCTATAACCATCCGATTCGCGTGGCCGAGCGAGTAGGCGCGCTGGACATCCTGAGCAACGGGCGGCTCGACGTCGGCTTTGCCCGCTCCACGACCCTCAACGAGATGCTCGGCTTCGGCATCGACCCCGCCGACACGCGCCCGATGATGGACGAGGCGCTGCAGATCATCCCCCAGCTGATGACCACCGACCGCTTCCCGGGTTACCAGGGCAAGTACTTCACGGTCGGCCCCAACCGCAACGTGATTCCCAAACCCATCCAAAAACCTCATCCGCCAATGTGGATGGCATGCTCGTCGCCCGACAGCTTCAACCTGGCGGCCAACTACGGGCTGGGCGTGCTGTGCTTCAATATCGCGCGCGCCGACACCCTGGAGCAGCGGGTGCGCAACTACCGCGAGCAGATCAAGGCGCCCAAAAACCAGGTCACGGCCCAGGTTAACAACCAAATCGCCGCCTTTTTGATGACGCTGTGCGGCGAGAACAACGACCAGACCATCGAGATGGCCGGCGAGGGCATGCAATGGTACATGTCCCTGCTGCGCGGGCAGGCGCCGTTCTGGATGCATCTGCACGAGCAGAACCGCTCGGAAGTCTTCGCCCAGATCGAAAGCTACAGGTACGCTGCCCAGCGTGCCCCCGAGGCCTTCTTCTTCGGCAAAAAAGAGGCCGAGGCGAGAAAGGCCAAGGACCAACTGCAGCCGCAGGCTTTGGTGGAAAGCGGTCTGCTATGCGCCGGCAATCCCGATAGCTGCATCAAGGTGTTGGAGCGCTTTGCCAATCTGGGCGTGGACCTGATTTTGTGCTTCATGGAGATGGGGCGGGTGCCGCACGCCAAGACCATGGAGTCGATTAAGATGTTCGGCAAGTACATAATTCCGTACTTCAAGGGGCGCAGCGACTGGCAGTACGAGCCCAGCGCGCACAGCGCCGCCCGCTGAGCCAGATCAGGAGGATAGAGTTCGTCGTGCCGGAAAAGGAACTTGATCAGGGAAGATTGTGGTGGCCGCCCGGACTGCCGGCCCAGGAAGTCGTCCATATAACCTTCAACATCGCACTCCAGGACAAGCCCCAGCGCCTGACCTGCGAGGATTACGACACCAAAGAACCGTTCGACGTCGAAACCGAATTCAACCAGCAGGGGTTTGGCGCGTGGACGCGATGGACCGGCGCGACGCTGCGCTTTAAACGTCCCGAGCAGCGCGCGCGTCCGTTTCGATGGCGCATCTACGGCCAGGGTTAAGGCCACGCTACCCCAAGCCTAACCATCTGGACCGACGACGCGCCTGACTGCTCGATCCACCCCGCGAACTGTGTCCGTTGGACGCGCGCCTCTGCATCCAGCGGACACAGTTGTTTCATGGGACAGAGCGCGCCGTCGCAAAACCATGTGTCTGGCCGCAGGCGCAGTTGGCATGCAGCTTGCCCTTTCAACACTTCGGAGGCGCCGCGGAATCAGGCTTCAACCCGCCGCCTTTATGAGGTGAGACCTGAGGGAGGAACACGAATGCTGACGAACTTCAAGCGGGTGCTGTGTCCGGTCCAATTCGATGACAAGAACTCCGAGGCCGCTCTGGCGGTTGCCAAGGAAATCGTGCAGCAGAACAACGGCAAGCTGTTCGTGCTCAACGTGGTTTCTCCCCACACCGACCCGACCCGGGTGGGCGGCGCGGCGATGGCGGCGCACGACGAGAAAGTCGCTGAGCGTGAGATGGCCCGGCTCAAGCGCGAGATGCTGGCCGGTGTCGAGCACGAAACGATTCTGCTGATTGGCAACCCGGCCGAGGAAATCGTCAAGGCCGAGCACGACTATGGCGCCGACCTGGTGGTGATGGCGACCCATGGCCGCACCGGCGTAAGCCATCTGGTGCTGGGCAGCGTGGCCGAGCGCGTGGTGCGCGAATCGAGTTGCCCGGTCCTGACCATCCGCCCCAAGTAACATTTCGGCGCGGCTAACCGCTTGGCTGTCGGCCAGGTTCGGAGCCTGTCCCACAACGCCGCGGGGGACAGGCTCAGGCTATGCGGCCTCCCCGGACATAAACGCGCTGGCGTGAAAGATACCGGCAATCGTCTTGGCGTCGATTATTTCGCTGGCGCGGATCATCCGGATGACCTGAGTCAGTTCGATCCATTCGACGCGAATCACCTCGTCGGCTTCGTGACTGGTCTGGGTGTGGCTTAGATCGCGCGCCAGGTAAAGCTCGATGCGCTCATCGCAGATGCTGGGGATGGTGACCAGCGAGCCCAGATGATCCCAGCGCCCGGCGTTGACGCCGGCTTCTTCGAGCAATTCGCGCTCGGCGCATTGGCGGCCGCTTTCTCCTGCCCCGCGGCATCCGGCGGGGATTTCCCAGATCGCGCCACCCACCGCATGGCGATACTGATGGAGCATCGCAACCCGTCCGTCGCGGTCAAGGGCGACAATCGCGGCGGCGCCGGGATGGCGGATGATAGGCAGTTCGACCGTCAATCCGTTGGGCAGGGCGGCGGTCTCCACACCCAGATCCACGACCCCGGCGCGAAAAATCGGTCGGCGTTTTGATTCCATGATGCTAAAGAAATTGTGGCTGCCAGTCCGCAGTCTCGCAACCGGCCCGCCCTAGCGCGACAAAAACAGCGGGCAGGGGGCGTTGCGCAGCACGTGCTCGGTGGTCGAGCCCAGCATCATCTCCACGATGCGGTAGTGGCCGTAGGCACCGATGAACAGGGCGTCGGGCGCGGTCTGGCGGATGAAGGCGATGATCTCGTGGGGCGCGTCGCCGGTCAGATGACGGAACTCCACGCTCATCCCGTAGGGCTCGAAATAGCTGCGCGCCTGCGCCAGGCGCGCCTGTGCGCTCTGCGCGTCGCGGCTGACGCTCAGCACGGTTAGCGACGCGCCCAGCCCGCTGGCGAGTTCCGCCGCCGTATGCATCGCCTTGCGCGCACGCTCGCTGCCGTCGTAAGCCAGCGCCAGCCGGCGCAGTTCACGGCCCGATACCGGGCAGATCAGCACCGTCGCCGAGGCCTTGCGCGCCACGCCGGCGGCGATGCCGCCGGGAGTGGCGGGCGCGTCGGCCTGGCGGACGCGATGGCCCAGCACCACCAGGTCCGCGCTCTTGGAACGCTCGCAGATCTGATTAGCCACCAGACCGAAATCCAGCGCGGTGTGCGCTGCCACTCCTTCGCGCGCCGCGGCCGCGGCGAAGGCCTCCAACAGCCGGTGGCCGCGCGCCGTCAGAGTCTCGCGGAGGCGGGGCGTTTGCAGGTAGCTTTCAACGTCGGCCGGGGCTGCGATATCATTCAGCAGCGGCTCCTCAAGCGATAGAATATCGACGACGTGCAGCCCCAGGACGCTGGCATGGAGCCGGCGGGCAAGGTAAAAGGCAAAAGTCTGGGCGTACAGGGAATGCTCAGAGCTGTCGACACCGACCACGATGCTCTTAAACACGGGGCACGGTCTCCGCAAAAGTGGCGATTATCACGCCCCATGGGTGGCGCTCAAGAGGGCAAATTGAGTCAGGCGAAAGCGACGCGCACGGTACAACTGGTAAGCGAACTGGAGGAACTGGCCCAGCGCTGCGGAATCGAGGTCCGGCACGAAAAACTGTTGCGCGAAATCGGCTACCGCGCACGCAGCGGTTCGTGTAAGGTCAGGGACAAGAACCTCGTCATTCTCGATCGCACGCTCGCGCCCGCCGAGCAGGTCGAGATTCTGGCCGAGGCCTTGCGCGGCCAGGAGCTGGAAAATCTCTACCTATCCCCGGCTGCGCGCCGGCTGCTGCAGGAAGACCGGGGTTGAATCGTTGGCCGCAGGAATCAGTCGACTCATGCCGCATTCCGGGGAGAGCATCGAACATACGACCATCCCGGGCCGTCCGCGCGTCAGCGCCGACCAACGGTTGGAAGTCTTCCACGCCCGGCTCAAGGAACGGGGGCTGAAGTCGACCGGCCAGCGCGACGACATCGCGCGGGTGTTCTTCGAGCTGGGCCGCCATGTCAGCGCCGAAGAGCTTTACGCCGAAGTCAAAAAGGTCAACCCGCACGTCGGCTACGCCACCATCTACCGCACCCTGAAGCTGCTCAAGGAATGCGAAATGGTCTCCGAACGTCATTTCGACGACGCGCAGGGGCGCTACGAGATCATCGACGAGCAGCGCCATCATGACCACTTCATCTGCGAGCGCTGCGGCCGCATAATCGAATTCCAGAACGAGCGGCTGGAACGCATCCAGCAGACCGTGGCGCGCGAATTGGGCGTCTCCCTGACCCGGCATCGGCTGGAGCTGTACGGGCGATGCCCCGACTGCCGGCGCCAATCCTCCGGCTGAACGCGCGCGGCGCGATACGCTTTTGAAAAAGCCCTGCGCCCGTTCTATATGTGAACAGCAATCAGGAGGCATCAATCCATGGCCGAAAAACCTCGCATGCTTGAGGGCTACCGGGTCCTCGACTTCACCCAGTTCGTGGCCGGACCGACCTGCACCCGGATCCTGGCGGAGTTGGGCGCGGACGTGATCAAGGTCGAGCCGGCGCCCGAGGGCGACCGCGCCCGCACTTTCGGACTGCGGCGCAACGGCACCAGCACTTACTACTTTCAGCACAATCACAGCAAGCGCAGCCTTGCGATCGATACTCACCATCCCGCGGCTCAACAGATTTTTCACGAGCTGGTGCGCAAATCCGACGTACTGGTGGAGAACTATGCGCCGGGCGTAATCGGGCGGCTGGGGCTGGACTACGAGACGGTCAGCCGGCTCAACCCGCGCATCGTGATGGCGTCGATTTCGATGGCGGGGCAAACCGGACCGCTGTCCGTCAAGGGTGGGTACGATTTTATCGGCCAGGCCTACGCCGGCGTCACCGACCTGGTCGGCGAGCCGGACCGGCCGCCGGCGATGCTGTCGCTGGCGCTGGGCGACATCTCCACCGGCGTTACCACCGCGATGGCGATTGGCTACGCGCTGCTGTATCGCAATGCCACCGGCCAGGGCCAGTTCATCGATGCATCGCTGCTGGACAACTATTTTCACATGCACGAACTGGCCGTGCCGGTGCTCTCGTTGCGGCCCGACAAATTTCAACCGCGCCGCAACGGCCGCATGTACCAGCCCTCTTCGCCCTACGGAATTTTCTATGGCACCGGCGGCTACGTGATGATTTGTGTCACGCCGCATCAATGGCCCGCCATCTGCCGCGCGATGGGACGGCCGGAATTGATCAACGACCCGCGCTTTAAGGAAGAGCGCGGGCGGGTGCGCAATCGCGACGAGCTGACCGAAATCGTCGAGGGTTGGCTCAAAACCTTTCCCAGCGTGGAGGCGGCCCTGGAAGCGCTGGACAAGGAGCGCGTGCCCTGCGCGCCCATCCTGACCGTGCAGCAGGCAATGGCCCATCCGCACCATCGCCAGCGCAAGACCGTGCGCCGCGTCCACGACCCCATCATGGGCGACTTCGACATTCCGGGGATGCCGGTGAAGTTCCGCAACTGGGAGGACCGCACCGACGTCAAGGCGTCGCTGCTGGGCCAGGACAACGACGACATCCTGCGCGACCTGGTGGGCATGAGCGACGAGGAAATCCGCGCACTGTACGAACAGAAAGTGCTGGTCAAGGAACCGTCGCTGCAGGCGAAATCCTGAGCGGGAGCGCGCATCGCGATGGCGGACTTCATCGAGCTCAAGCAGGCGATCGACATGGAGGGGCTGCGCGTGGTGCTGATCAGCACCACGCCCAGCCCCTGGGGCGAAGCGGTCAAGGGATTCTTTTACGTCAAGAAAATCTCCTATGTGCCCGTGCGCCATCCGATGGGCCAGGACCAGACCCTGCTGCGCCAGTTGACCGCCCAGGAAAGCGCCCCGGTCGCCTTTTACAACGACGAGCGCCCGCGCAGCACCTGGCCCGAGCAGTTGTACCTGGCCGAGCGGCTCAGCCCCGACCCTCCGTTGATTCCGCAGTCGATGGAGGAGCGGGTGCGGATGTTCGGATGGTGCAACGAGTTGGCGGGCGAGAACGGACTGGGATGGTCGCGGCGGGAGATCATCTTCAGTCGCACCCTGGCTAGCGCCAAAGCCGACGATCAACGGTCGGCTCCGATGCGCGCGATGGCGCGCAAGTACCATTACAGTGCTGAAAGCGCGCAGGCGGCCTCCCAGCGTATCGTCGAAATCCTGCGCGGCCTCAGCGAGTTGATCGCGGAACAAAAGCAGCGCGGAAGCAACTTCCTGATCGGTGACCGGCTGAGCGCGCTCGACATCATGTGGGCCGCCTTCGCCGCCCTGATCAAACCGCTGCCCGAAGCGCTCTGCCCGATGGCGCCGGGCATGCGCGCCGGCTTCACCAACGACGACCCCGCGATCGACGCCGCCGCCAGCCCGCTGCTGATGGAGCATCGCGACTTCATCTACCGCCAGTACCTGGAACTGCCGCTGATCCTGGAACGTTGAAGGTATCGACGAATGCCGGTTACCAGCGCCAATCTGATCGACCAGCTGGCGATAGCCGGGGAGGCGGCGGCGCCCTTTGAGGAGGTGTGGCGCGCGATCTGGAATCAGCCGTATGTGGCGGCAGAAATACTGGAGTTGTGTCGGCTTAACCTGGCGCGGCTGCATCGCGCTGAGGCCGAGTTGGCAATCCGCATGCCGCTGGCGCAGCCGCTGCCGGAAGACAAAATCGCAAGCCTGCTGCGCGAGAATTGGATGACGGATCAGCGCTTCTCGCAGGTCGAGCGCGCGGTGTTGAATTTCACCGAATGGTATTACATAAGTCCCCAGTCGATTCCTGATGAGGTTGCGGGCGAGGTGATCGCGGGACTTGGGGAAAGCGGTTTCGTCGCCCTGATCGAAGCCCTCGGTTTTATCGACGGGCGCATTCGCATCGCTCTGATCTATTCCCGCATCCAGGATTAAGTGAGGTGCGCAATGGCAGCCGTTGCCCGTGTTCAGGCGCCGCAAGGACAAACCGGAGATCCGATCCGTGACAGTGCGCTGGGCCTGGTCCCGGAAACCGTCGATCCGATTGCGCGGCTTAACCGCCACGCATGGCGCAGCAGCCCGGTGCGGGCGTCGCTGCTGGAAATCGTGCGGCTGCGCAACGCACGCACCGTCAATTGCCAGTTCTGCAAGAGCGTACGCTACGACCTGGCGCGCCGCGACGGCCTGACTGAGAGCAAGGTCGATCAAATCCGCGACGGCTACGAACAAAGTGCGCTGGCCGACGATGAGAAGTTGGCGCTCGCATTCGCCGACGCCTACCTTCACGATCCCAAAACGATTAGCGCCGAACTGGCGGCGCGTCTGAAGCAACACTTCACCCCGGCTCAGCTTGCCCATCTGGCGATCGCCCTAATCGCGTTCAATGCCACCTCGCGCTGCGCGGTCAGCATCGGCGGTATGCCCGACAACCTGCCGGTCATGGAAATTACGGCGCCGGAATAATGCTTATGTCCCGTAGGTGATCACCGGTTTGATGTCGCGCAGTTCGTGCATCGCCACGAAGGCGCAGTGGATGTCCCTGAGCTTATAGCGGTTGGGGAACATCGCGTCGAAATCGAAACGCTCGCGGTTGTTGTCCAAAAAGCATAGCGCCTTGTAGTAATCCGAGACGTTGCCCGACAGCGAGCCGATGATATCCAACTCCTTGCCGACTACATTGGCGGGCAGGAAGTTGACGCTGCCGGGACCGACCTGGCCGATTACCAAATAGCGTCCGCCGCGGCGCACCAGCTCGACGCCCTCGATGAAGGCGGTGCTGGCACCGGAGCCCTCGATCACCACATCCGCGCCCAGCCCGCCGGTCAGTTCCTTGACCTGCTCGACGCGCTGGGGGTGCGGAACGTCGATCGAGATCGTGTAATCGGCGCCCCATTTCCTGGCCACTTCCAGGCGATCGGCGGGTGCGCCGATCGCGATCACTTGGGCCGCGCCCGAGCGCGCCGCCATCGCGACCGAGAACAAGCCGATCGGCCCCGCCCCCTGCACCGCGACAATTTCCGGCTCGCGCAACGTGCCCAGCCGTTCGAAGGCGTGCACCACGCTGCGCAGCGCGCACGAGGCGGCCGACGCCCAATGGTCCTTGACGGCGTCGGGCACCTTGACCAGCCCGCAGCCGGGGAAGACGTAGGTGTATTCGGCGAATGCACCGGTCACATGCGGATAGTCCCTGACCGAGGACACGCCAAAGTAGCGGCGATTGGGGCACAGCGAAGGACGCCTGGCGACCGTGCACCAGAAGCATCGCCCGCACACGCCCGGGCTCCAAATGATGCGATCGCCTTCCTTGAGTGGACGCCCCAGGGAGTCGTGCCGCACCGTGCCCAAATCCGCGATGCGGCCCATCATCTCGTGTCCCGGCACCACCGGCAGCGCCACGGCGATTCCCATGCTGGCGGGTGGCGGATTTTCCCACGCATGCATGTCCGAGCCGCAAATTGAGCTGGCGTCGTTTTTGACCAGCATGGCGCCCGGTTCGATCTCCTGAGGAAGCGGTACTTCTTCAACTGCCAGCGGCTCGCGATAAGCCTTGAGCAGCGCGGCCAGACAAGTCCTGGGTGCGTTGGGCATCGTGATTCCTCCTCGATTCTCAATCAGCCGGCGCTGTGCTCGATCACCAGCACGCTGCCGTCGGCGTCGCCGGCTATGAAGATGCGGCCCTGCGGTCCGATCGCGATTCCGGCGAACGGTACGAATGGGCCGGGAAAGATGCCGGGGATTCCCGGCATCGGCTTGGCCGCCAGACCGCCGCCGCTGCCCACCGGCAGGTTGGATGCCAGCGCCCTGCAATGCCGATCTCTCAGCCCGATCTCCAGCAACTGACGCGACCCTGCGTCGAGCACGATCAACGCATCGTCCGCTACCGCCAGTCCTTGTGGCGCATCGAGAGCATCGGCCATGACCTCGATGCCGGCGTCGATCCTGACCACGCGACCGGCGCCGGTTTCGCTCACGTAGCATGCGCCGTTAGGTGCGACTGCCACTGCGGTCGGGGAGTTCAGGCCGCCGGCCAGCGGTTTCAGTTCTCCGCCGTCGAGCAGCTCGAAGACGCGTCCGGTCCCGTTTTCCACGACGATCATGGATCCATGCGGAGAACGCACGATTCCGAGCGGACGGTCCAGTCCGCTCGCCAGCACTGCGGCGCTGTGCGTTTGCGGATCGAAGCTAGCGACGCCGCCAACGGTCGTGGTTAGATACAAGTTTCCGCCCGGGCCCGCGCACAGACCGCGGACCATCCCCGGAAAGCCCGCATCGCCGACCCATCCGGCGCGCTCCCATCCGCCTTCGGAGCGGACACGGATCAGGCTTGGGCCGTCGCCGATGAACAGCGCGCCGCCGCTCCATGCCAGGTCCCAGGGCCCGATAAGTCCGTGGGGCAGAAAGACTTTGCTCCGCCCGTCAGCGGCGATCTCCCACAATCCGCCGTGCGCAAAGCTGGACACGAACACGCGATCGTCGGGCGCCACCACCAGGTTGTCGAGCCCCGGCTCCAGCGTTGCGAACCGGGCTTTGCGGCGGCTTGGCAGGTCGATTCGAGTGACATCGCCGGTGTGTGACTCCAGCACCATCAGTGCGCCCCGATTATCGAACTTCAGCGCCGGCGGCGTTTGCAGTCCGCTGATGAAGCGCTCGCGCCGGCCGCCATCCAGTGGCACGCGCCAGATGTCGCCGCTCAGCACTTCGGGGAAATACAGCATCCCGTCGGGACCAACCGCGCACGCGTTGGGCATCGCCAGCCCCTCCGCCATCAGGCGCGGCGTCCGTCCGTCGGGAAAGAGCTCCAACAGGCGGCCGCCGGCGCGGCATTCGTCGATGAACACGCGCTCCTTGTACACCGTGATACCGTTGGCGCCCGGCACCTGGTCGGAAATCACCCGCACCTCGCCGTTGGGCATCCGGGCGACCACCCGTTGGTTCAGGTATTCGGTTATGTACATCACTCCTTTGGAGTCGTAGTCCAGGTCGTCGGGGCTGACGATTGGACCGCCCCGCGGGCTGACGATGCGCGTCCGGCCGGTGGCAGGATCGAGCGCCGTGATCTGACTGCCGAACACCTGCGCGACGTAGAGCCATCCGTCGGGCCCCAGGCGCATCCCGTTGGACCCGTACAGCGGCGACGGGTTGACCACGTGACGGATCTTCCGGCCGGCAGCGGCAATCGGCTCCCCGGCGGTCGGACATCTTGATTGCATCACGCGTCGGCAACTCCTTTGGTGTGCGAAACGCGAGCGTAGCCGATTGGCAGGAAAAGAGAAACGCACAGCGCGGGGGCGGCAGCCGCCTCCCAGCTTCCCGTCCTTTCTACACGCCGTTTCTCGTTTCCTGCTTGAGTTGGTGATACAAACTGAATCAGCACGAGGGCATCCCCATGGCCGGACAGCCGCAGTTGATGGAATCCGCAACCGATCGCCGGGCCGCGCATGCCGAGCTTCCGCGGGACGGGCAATGGGACGGCCGGATGCGCAGCTATATTCCCGGTCCGACGCTGCGCCTGGCGCCCAACTTGAAGCTGCACACCGAGGAGGCGGAGTCGATTCATCCGGTTACCTTCGAGGTGATCCGCAACGCGCTGTGGATCGTCAACCAGGAGCAGGCCGACACGATCCGCAAGGTCTCCTCCTCGCCGGTGACGACGTTTGCCTTCGATTTCAACACCTCGATCCAGGACGAAGTCGGCGACGGGGTGGTGTTCGCGCCCTACCTGCAGTATTTCCCCGGGATGGCGGATTTGGTCGTGCGCTGGACGATCGAGAACCTGGGCGAGTTTCCGGGCATCCACGACGGCGACCTGTTCATCCAGAACGACCCGCTGATCGGCGTCAGCCATCAGATGGACTTCCAGGCCTATGCGCCAGTGTTCGTGGGCGAGGAGCTGTTCTGCTGGATTTTCAATTCGATTCACGTACGCGATATCGGCGGGGTGGCGCCCGGCAGCTTCTGCGTGGACGCGCGCGACATCTACAGCGAGGCCACGCCCATTCCGCCGCTGAAGATCGTCGAGCGCGGGCGCATCCGGCCCGATATCGAGGCCGCCCTGATGCGCCATTCGCGGCTGCCCGGCCTGCTGGCGCTGGATCTGCGCTCGCAGATGGCGGGGATTCACGCCTCGCGCGTGCGCATCCTGGATTTGGTCAAACGCTACGGCGCGGCGACGGTCAAGGCCGCGATGCGCAAGATCGTGCGCGACACCAGCCGCGCGGTCGGCGAACGATTGCGCCGCATGCCCGACGGCACGTGGACCGACGTGTCGTACCTGGGCGGGATGTACACCGGCGACCGCGGCGCCTATCGGGTCGTGCTGGGGATGCGCAAGCAGGGCGACCAGCTCACCTTTTTCAATGACGGCACCGATCCGCAGGTAGGATCTTCCAACTGCTCGTATGGGGCATGGCGCGCGGCGATCCTCGCCTCGCTGTGCTCGATGCTGGCGTGGGACCATCGGTTCTGCTTTGCCGGAGTGCTCAAGCACATGAAGTTCGAGGGGGTGCCCGGCACGATTACCTGCATCGACCGCAACGGCGCGGTCTCCAACCTGCAGGCGATCATGATGACGATCTTCCAGGCCTCCAAGGTGGCCTCCAAGATGATGGTGGCCGATCCGGAGCTGCGCAAGATGGCGATGGCGGGGAGCGTCGGCACCACGTTCGCCGGCATGTCGGGCATCGATCAGTGGGGCAAGCCCTACGCCAGCATCACGCTTGACGTAATCGCGCACGGGATGGCGGCGTTTTCCTTCAAGGACGGGTTGGACCAGGGCTCCGCGCACATTATGCCCAGCGCCGAGAGCGGCGATTGCGAAGCGTGGGAGCAGGCCTATCCGATCATGTACCTGTTCCGGCGCAGCTTTCCCGGCTTCGGTCATGGCAAGTATCGCGGCGGCGCAGGCCTGGTGATGGGATGGGTCGGGCAAGGCACCGAGCAGCAGGTCTTCAGCAACGTCTCGGCGCCGGTCAGCCTGCCCGGATGCCACGGACTGTGGGGCGGGCATTGGGGCCAGTCGGGGCTGTGCCACTATCAGTTCGGCACCGATATCCGCGAGCGATTCAAACAGGGCCGCTTCCCCGCCAGCAGCCGTGAACTCAACGAGTTATGGCAACTGGAAGCGGTGCCGCCCAAGACCGCGAACATCCGGATGCTGGAAAGCGACGTGATGGTGCAATCGGTGTCCTCTGGCGGCGGCTATGGCGATCCGATCCGGCGCGACCCGGCGTTGGTGGCCAATGATGTGACGCGCGGAGTAGTCAACGATCAGGTCGCGGCGCGCATTTACGGCGTAATCGTCAAGGACGGCGCCGTTGACGCCTCCGCCACCCAGGCGCGCCGCCAGGCCATTCGCGCCGAGCGCATCGGGCGTGCCGGTGCGCCGCCGCTGGCGTTGTCGCCGCAGCCCAGCCCCAACGGCACGCCGCGGGAACATCTACACGACGTGGCCGAGGAACTGGAACTGGTGGCGATCGGCGCGCAGCGCTATATCGCATGCAAGGACTGCGGCTATTTCATCTGCGCCGGCAACGGCAACTACAAGCTGGGCGCGGCGCGCATCGACGGCTCGCTGATGGAGATCGACGCGGAGCTTTTCCCCGACCCCGCTACCGAGTTCGACGTGCCGATCGTCTATCGCCAGTATCTGTGCCCCAATTGCGGCGTGCTGTTTGAAAACGAACTGGTCCGCGCCGACGAGCCGCCGGTGTGGGACGTGCATCTGGACTGATCCTGGAGGATTTACATCCATGGCCTACGATCTGCTGATCAAAAACGGGACGGTGGTTGACGGCACCGGAGCTCCACGCGTGCAGGCCGACGTCGCGATCGCCGGCGGCAAGATCGCCGCAGTCGGCAAAATCAGGGACGGCGCCGCCAAGGTAATCGACGCCGACGGCCTGATCGTCGCGCCCGGGTTCGTCGACCCGCATACGCATTACGACGCGCAGATCTGGTGGGACGACCTGGTTACCTGCTCGTCATGGCACGGCGTGACGACCGTGGTGATGGGCAACTGCGGCGTGGGAATCGCGCCGTGCAAGCCCGCGATGCGCGAGGTCGCGGCGTGGGATTTGGTCAATGTCGAAGGCATCCCCTTCGACGTGCTCAAGCGCGGCATCTCCTGGAAGTGGGAGACCTTCCCGCAGTACATCGAGGCCGCCGCGCAGCAGAAGCTCGGCATCAACATCGGGTTCCTCGCGCCGCTGACCCCGTTTCGCCATTACGTGATGGGCGAGGAATCGATGGAGCGCGCGGCGCGCCCCGACGAGATCGAGCAGATACGAAAGCTCATCTACGATGCGGTCGCGGCGGGGGCGCTCGGATGGTCGACCAGCAAGGCCGCCAATCACGTCGGCTACCAGGGGCGTCCACTGGCCTCGCGCCTGGCCAGCCTTGACGAACTGGTCGCCTACGCCTCGGTGCTGAAAGAGCTGGGCCGCGGTGTCATCGAGTTCAACCTCAACGTAACCGGCAATTTCACCGATGACGACTACCACGTGCTCGACGCCCTGCTGACCGCCAGCGGCCGTCCGGTCACCTGGCTGGCGGTGTTCGTGCACAATCACAAGGAGGTGCTGGCGCGGGTCGAGCCGCTGGTCAAGCGCGGCGGTATCCCGCAGGTCTCCGCCGTACCAATCGTCCGCAACGTCGACCTGCGCACGCCGGGCAGCTTCGCCGCGCTGCCCGCCTTCAAGCGCGTGCTCAACAAGCCGCTTGAAGTGATGAAGAAGGAGTACGCCGATCCGGGCTTCCGCGACGAATTCCGCGCCAACTTAAGCCTCAAGGTGGCGCGGCCCGATCTGCGCCGAATGCGCGTCGAAGAGGTGGCGCGGCCTGACCTGAAATCCTACGAGGGCAAACCGCTTACCCTGATTGCGCAGGAGCGCGGCGTCGATCTGATCGACGCGTTTTTGGACCTCGCGGTGGCCGACGACCTTCAGACCCGGTTTACCGACATGCCGATGAGCGAGGACGGAATGGACGCGCTGCTGTCCGACCCGCGTACCATGGTCGGGCTGTCCGACGGCGGTGCGCACGTCGACGCGCACTGCGAAGCGGGCTATCCGACCTACATGATTGGCCATTGGGTGCGCAAAAAACAGCTCTTCACGCTGGAGCGCGCCGTGCAACTGATGACCTCCAATCCCGCCGACATCTTCGGCGTCGTGGGCCGCGGGCGGCTGACTCCCGGCATGGCCGCCGACGTCGTGATTTTCGACTTCGACAGGATCGACACGAAGATGCGCCAGTATCAGATCCGGGACCTGCCCGGCGGGGGCGCCCGCTTCGTGATGACGGCGCAGGGCATCAACTACACTATCGTCAACGGCGAGGTGGTCTACGTCGACGGCAATCACACCGGCGCGCTGCCCGGCCAGGTGGTCCGCTCCCAGCGCTTGAACTGAAGCTTTATCTCCCGCCAACTTTTTCCGTGCCCTCTCCCAGCGGGTTATTGGGAGAGGGCCGCGGAAGAGGGTGCCTGCCGCACTTGAAGCTGAGCACTCCGCGCGCAGGAGCTTTTGTGGAAACCGCGGAAATCAAGATGTACTCCGATTACAAGAGCCCCTTCGCCTACCTGGCGTTCGACCCCGCCTTCGCGCTCGAGCAGCGCTATCGGGTCCGCGTGCGATGGATTCCCTTTGAGCTGCGCATCAAAGGCAAGGGCGAGCGCAGTCTATACTCGGAGTACAAGGCGCGATACTCCTACCTTGACGCACGCCGATGGGCCAGGCCGCGGGGGCTGGTGATCCGCGGTCCGCTGAAGGTTTACGATTCGACGCCCGCGCTCATGGGCGGGTTGTTCGCCAATCGCCACGGCCGGCTGCTCGACTACAGCCGCGCAGTCTACCAGATGTTCTTCCGGCGCGAGCTGGAGATCGACCAGCCCGACGCGGTTGCCGCGGTAATCGCAAGCTTGGGCATGTCAGCCTCTGAATATCGCGATTATCTAATCGGCGCGGGACGCGAGGATTGGGGCAGAGCCCAACGCGAAGCGCAAGCCGATCATGTCTTTGGTGTCCCGCTATTCTTCTTCAATGGCGAACCGTTCTGGGGCCACGATCGCTTGCCGCTGCTCGAACAGCGCCTGTCCGATGCGGGCCTTGCAATCTAAGGGCTCCCGCTCGCCTAAATCTCGGCGCACTAAATCTCGGAACACTAAACCACTGAATCTCCGAGCAAATAGATGTCCGGGCAAAAGTATTGCTTTTCGTAAAAGTCCCCAGGAGCAGCAGCGAAGCGGATGCGTCTCAAGCAAACACTGGCAAATCTATAAGCAACTTACCCGGATTCGGCGCTTGAGAATCTGAGGCGGTGCAACACCGGCGCGGCCACGCTCAGGCGGATTTGCCGCCGAACTCCGGGATCACGTATTTGCCGAACAATTCGATCGACTTCATGATGTGCTCATGCCTGAGGCCACCGACCTGCATGATGCACAGCACGTGGTCCGCGCCGGCCTTCTCGTAGCGCTTGAGCTTGTCGATGCACTGGTCGGGGTCGCCGACGATTACCATGTCGCGTTCATTGATTTCGTCAAATGAGATCGAGCCCTCGCGGTCATAGCGCTCCAAGAGCGGAAACTGCTTGAGCACGTCCTGATAGGGCAGCGTGCCGGGAATCTTGCCCAGCAGCTCCTTGGGCGTCGAGGCCAGCGCCCGGATCGCATACATCACGTACCACATCGCGGCGTCGACAGCACCGTTTTCCACCGCCTCTCTGGTGCTCGCCGCACAATGCGCGATGGTGAAGACGCCGACCTGGTTGTTGATGAAAGCGCCGGCCGGCTGGCATCGCGCCAGCCCCTTGCGATACAGCGCCATCCGCTCCTGCAACTCGGGCAAATCCACCCAGATGGTCAGCCCCAGGCACCCCAGGCCGTTGACCCCCGCCAGCTCCCACGTCTGCGGGCTGGTCGCCGCCACCCACATCGGAGGATGCGGTTTCTGGATCGGCTTGGGAATGATCGGACGCTCCGGGATGCTGACGAAACGGCCCTCGTAGGAGAACTTCTCCTGCGTCCACATCTTGGGGATGATTCGCACCGCCTCCTGCCACATCTCGCGCGACACCGCCGGGTCCATCCCGAAACCCATCTGCTCATGCAGGCTGGAGCGGCCGGTGCCGAATTCCAGCCGGCCCTTGCTCATGATGTCCAGCACCGCGGCGCGCTCCGCAACCCGGATCGGATGGTTGAAATGGGTGGGCAGCAGCACCACGCCGTGGCCGATGCGGATGTTGCGCGTGCGCTGCGCGATGGCGGACAGGAAGATCTCGGGCGCTGGCGAATGCGAAAACTCCTCCAGGAAATGATGCTCGACTTCCCAAATCGTGTGAAAACCGTATCGATCGGCGGCTTCGATCTGCTCGACCGCCTCCCAGTAGGTATTGAATTCAGCGTTGGCCCCCCATGGCTTGAGCATCTCCAGTTCATAGAGAAGGTCAATTTTCATGACGGTTCTCCTCGCCGGGCGGCTGTTGGGAATCCGCGGCGTAATGCTCGCAACCCTTTGCGGCTGTATAACACGAATGGCGCGCGGGCTGAAAATGGCGCGGCCGATCGCAAATGTTTGTCATTCACCGACTTGCAGTGTAATTTTTCAACCCGAAGTTAAAGGACGCCTCAAAGGGGGTCATCGATGAACCAAATCGCTCCGCGCCAGATCAAGCGCTACGGATGGGTACGCGACCTCCCCGACCATCGCGACTACATCTTCTCCGCGCCGCTGGCAGTGCAGTCGGCGCTGCCCGCCAAGGTCGACCTGCGCCGCCAATGCCCGGCGGTCTACGACCAGGGCCAGTTGGGAAGCTGCACCGCCAACGCGATCGCCGCCGCCCTGCACTTCGACGAACTCAAGGAGAAGATGCCCAGGCCGTTCGTACCCTCGCGCCTGTTCATCTACTACAACGAGCGGGTGATCGAGGGGACGGTGGACTCCGACAGCGGCGCACAGTTGCGCGACGGCGTCAAGGCGGTGGCCAAGCTCGGCATCTGCCCGGAAACTGACTGGCCCTACGACATCAGTAAGTTCACCCAAAAACCGCCAGCCAAGGCGTTCACCGACGCCCGGCGCGACCTGGCGCGCAACTACCTGCGCATCCCGCAGGTGCTGAGCCAGATGAAAGGCTGCCTGGCAGCCGGCTATCCGTTCGTGTTCGGATTCACCGTCTATCAGAGCTTTGAGAGCGCGGCGGTGGCGAAGTCCGGCAAGGTCCCGATGCCCAGGGCCAACGAGCAGGTACTGGGCGGTCACGCGGTCTGCGCGGTGGGTTACGACGATGCGCAGCAGAGCTTCATCGTGCGCAACTCCTGGGGTCCAAGGTGGGGCAAGCAGGGCTACTGCTTCATGCCTTACACCTATCTGAGCGACCCGCAGTTGGCCTCCGATTTCTGGACCCTGCGCAAGGTCGCGTGAAAGAACGGGCACGCGGGCTTTTCATTGGCTTAGTCCGGACTGCGAGGCCTGCACGGCGCATCCGCCGGTGCCGCCCGAGGTAGCGCAGGGACCGTTGGCCAGCGTTGAAAAGTAGACTTGCGAGGCGCCGGTGCTGGCAGACGTGTTATCGATGATGATCCCGCTGGTGCCGCCCGGCTCCGAGCGCGACGCCGCCACGGCGCTCATCGAACCCTGGTTGGTCCACACCACGCTGCCATCGGTGGTGGTGGCGCCCGACGCGGTCTTCCACACCGGCTGCGTGGAACCCGAAGTTCCGGCGGTCGTAACTTTTTGAATGTTGAGGTTGGCGTCCAGGATTTCGCGATTTGAGGAATATGCAGTGTTGGCCTGCCACTGAGTTACGATGAAGTTCATTGCGCAGCCGCTGCTTGCGCAGTTCGAGAGGCTCCCACTGCCCTGAACGCTGAGGAATATCCAGTCAAACGGACCTGACGGCGCATTGGTGTTGTACACTTCCGTGACCGGTGAGCAGGCTACGTTCGCGCCGGCGACACTGGGGCCGGCGTGAACCGCACCGAAACCGGTGGCGGTTACCGGTACTTGATAAAGCGTGGGATTACCGCCGGTGTTGCCGCAGATATATAAGTTTCCAGTCCCATTGGATGAATTGAAATAGTTATTGTCGAAACTGCCATCGTAAATCGGAATCGCCGTGAACACCGAACCCGCTCCCACGGCTGCTTCCGTGCCGCTGCTGTTGGCCGAAAAATTCCGGCTGAACACGAAGACGCCGCTGTGTTGACCGCTGTCGTTGCCCACCGCCACATAAATTTTTCCGGCGCTTGAATCGACTATCGGGCCGTCCGTGATGTCGATCGAATTACGGCCCAGGTTGGCCGATCTGACGTTGAGCCCGGTGGAAACATTGATGTAATCCAGAGATGAGCCAATCGAGCCGGCGGGATTGGTTGATTCGGCAACATAAAGCATGGGAGTTGCGGCGCCGGCGTCCAGGACCGGGCTGTTGAGAAAAACTCCCGGATGCACAGTTACCGGCCACGGGCTGGTGAGAACTTCGCCCGGCGTGCCTTTAAAAACGCCCGCGAATTTGTGCACTACGCCGAAATCATCTCCCACATAAATGATATCGTTTGCATAGTCGTAAAACGGCGACGACAGAGCATCGCCATTGTTGTTGGCGAAGCTCAAGGTCAGCTCACACGAGTTGGCAGGGTTGCTCTTGCAGGTCACGAATGTCGATGGTGTCGAGGTGATGGTGTTGGGAGACGCAGGTGCGCCGGCGCTGGTCCCCTGGCCAGCCTTCCATTTGAGAACCACCAGACTTGCCACGGCGCCGCTGGTCGATGAATGGATGAAGGCAAGTTGCGTTCCGTCGCCTGAAAGCACCACGGAATTCAGTACCGTGCCGCCGGTATTATAGGACCAGTAGACCGCTGGCACTCCGGATGTACCGCAGGCTGTCGCCCCCGGGTAGAGGTTGTTGAACGCGATCACGCTTGCCTGGCTCGGAGAACCGGGACGACCGGTATTGAAGGCCACGAAGTCATTGGTACAACTGGGAGTGCTGTTGGCATTGAACGAATACTTGGCCGGAAACCGGTCGGCGCCCACAGTTGCACCGCTGCCGAGGTTGACGCTCCAGTCGCCGGTCAGACGCCTGCGCGGCTGCGCCCGGGCACTCTTGGCCGACCACTGCGCCGAGGCGGCCAGCTCGACGGCGCGGGCGTCGAGCAAGTGCATGTAGGCGTCAACAGCGCCCATCAGCGCCGGGCGGGCGCGCCAGGCCTGCTGCATCCGATAGCGCGGCTCGCGCTCCAGGCGCTGCGCTATCGCTGCGGAGTGCGGACGCGAAAAGATCAGGCGGCGATGGCTCCAGTCGTAGGGCAGCCCCTGCGACAGCGTCGCGTCGCCCGCACCGCGGCTGGTCGGCGTCGCGCTCTGTGCCAGGGAGGTGGGCGAAACGGAGCCGCCGACGCCGCGCCCGCATCCTGTTGCCGCGGCCAGCGCGAACGCGCACAGCGCACCAATCAACGACCGCACCCCAAGCGAGCTATTCATGCCCTTCCCCTGTTTGCCGGGCGCTCAGACGTGGCGCTGATGCGACGCGGTTACGGCGCCGCCGCGGCTGTGCCGGCGCCCAAAGCGACCCAGGCGGTGGCGCAGCGTGGCAAGGAACTCGGTACACACACTCAGGCGCGAGAAAGTTCGGGCTCTGAGCGCCTCCCACACCGACAGCGGCCTGCGGCTGAGGACCCAGAGCGATCGATTACCCGGCACGCGACGCCAGCGCGCGCCGTCTCGGCTGTCCATTTTGCGTCCCCCCGGATGCTCAGGTCAGGCTAAGAAAGATATCACTACCGAGCGCCACGTCAAGCTAAGATGATATTTCGGATGCAGTATATTCAAATTGTTGTCATTTGTTTGCAGGTGTTGCCGCAGGTTGAGATTTGCCTGCCAAAGCTCGAAGCCGGTATGGGCTCAGCGCCGCGCTTGCGTGGCCAGCGTTGAGGACCATTGAATCGGAGGTTTTCGCCATGGCGCCAAACGCGATATAAAACCAAGGCTAAGGAGGAACGCCATGGCAACAGACTACAGCCGCTATGAATACATCAAGATCGAAAAGGACAATGGGCTGGCGACCCTGACGCTTAACCGTCCCGACTCCCTCAACGCGATCATTCCCCCGATGCATCATGAGTTGGAGACCATCTGGGTCGACGTGTCAGAGGACCCTGAGGTCAACGCTATTCTGCTGACCGGCGCCGGGCGGGCGTTTTGCGCCGGCGCCGACGTCAAGGGCTTCGGCGGCCCCGAGGGCAGAGGCCATCGCAAGGGCCCCTTTCCGATGAATGCCACCGAAGCGCGCCGCATCATCCACAACATGCTCGATGTCGAGCAGCCGATCGTGGCCGCGATCAACGGGC
Organism: Pseudomonadota bacterium; assembly: GCA_021325025.1. GTDB lineage: Bacteria > Desulfobacterota > Binatia > Binatales > Binataceae > JAJPJA01. The sequence continues at coordinate 586,765 of JAJPHZ010000035.1, forward strand.
CCGCGGTGGGCCTGGGATGCAGTCTGGCGCTGCTGTGCGATATCACGGTGTGCGACGAGAGCGCCCGCCTGGCCGACACGCACGTCAAGGTGGGGCTGGTGGCGGGCGACGGCGGAGCGATCATGTGGCCGCTGCTGGTTGGTCCCTCACGCGCCAAGGAATACCTGATGACCGGCAACTTTATCAGCGGGGCGGAAGCGGCCAAGATCGGCTTGGTCAACTATGCGCTGCCCAAGGACCAAGTGCTGCCCAAAGCCCGCGAACTGGCCCGCCAGTTGGCCGATGGTCCCACCTGGGCTATCCGCTGGACCAAACTGGCGGTCAACAAGACCATCAAGAACCTGGCCTTGATGAGCGACGACGCGGCGCTGGCCTACGAAACCCTGACCATGTACACGCAGGATCACAAGGAGGCCTCGGCGGCCTTCGCCGAAAAGCGCCCGCCCAAATTCACCGGTAAGTAAGCGCCGGCCAAGGTCGAGGCTCTGCTCCGCCCAGGGGGAGCAGAGCCTCTTCCATTTTGGCGGTCTTTATCTTTCAGCCGACCGTCTTGTGATGCCGATGGCGGCGATGGTGGGTGGCCGACATGCGCGCCAGGTAGTTGCCAGGATTGCGCAGCATATCTTGTTGCAGACCGGCGTTGGATTCAAAAAGCTGTTTAAGCTCGGGATGCCGGTTGACGAACTCCCGGCTCCCTGCCAGCCGGTGGTTGCGCCGCAGCGCGCGTGCCACCTGCGGATAGCTGCTCTGGAACTCATCCCAAGCCTTGTAGCGCGCCACATTGAGGTCGGTATCGGGAGCGCCTCCGGATTCGACGATCACGTTGCCGTCAGTGGCTGCCGCCGTCTGTGTGGCCTGATGACCGGCTGACACGGCATCGGTCTGCGCCAGGACCGGGGTTGCCATCGCCACCGCCAACCCTCCCGCCGCCAACGCGTAGAAGAATCTTCGCATGGGTTGCCTCCTTGCGGGAAAATTTCAGGGTTGAAGGATTTCCACAGCGAATCTCATGCCAGCTTCGGAAAACCGGCGGCACGCGAAATTGCGCCATCCTCCATGTAAGCCTGCAATTTCTACATGCCCCGAGGGTCGATTTGCGCGCTTTCGCCGCGGCGCATTGTCAACCTCGAGGGCAGCCACGAGCGGTGAGCGGCCCGGGCAACTGATTATTGAGGTTGAATAAGAATACAGTTAATCGCATTAATGCGGGTTGGCATTTCAGTCAATCGATCTTGCGCGTCCCGTAGTAGGGCAGCATCGTTTCTTTGCCCGGCTTTTGTTCACCACCGTCGCGCGGTTTTTTGCCTGAAAATGCGCTGTACATCGCCAGCGTGCCCGGTTCGATCACTTCGGCGTCGGTGATGACGTTCAGACAGGCGACGCGCCCGCAGCTCAGCGCCCGCTTCATCGCCGGTGCGATGTCCACGGCGCGCTCGACCAGCTCGCCGTAAGCGCCCAGTCCCGCCGCCGCGCGCTCGTAATGCACCATCCCCAGCTCGGTCGCGACGTGGCGCCCCTTGCCCCATGCCAGTTCCTGACCATGCTTGGACATCCCCCACTGGCGGTCGTTGTTGATTACGACCGTAACCGGCAGGTTGTGCTTAACGGCGGTGTGAAACTCGGAGAAGTTAAGCCCCGCCGATCCGTCGCCCACGATACAGAAGACCTGGCGGTCCGGATGTGCAGCCTTGGCCGCCAATGCGAACGGCAATCCGGTGCCCAGGCATCCCAGGTAGCCGTGGGTCATGAAGCTGCCGGGGACACGCGCCTTCCACGCGTTGCCCATCCAGGCGGCGGTTTCGCCGCCGTCGGCGGCCACGATTGCATCGCGGTCGAGCACTTGTGCGACCTCGCGCACCAGGCGTACGGGATGGATGGGGCCGTCGTCCCGGGCCAGCGCTTCGTCCCAGCGATGGAATTGCGCGGTGCGAATCGCGCTCAAGCGCTCCAGCCATTCCCGATGCGGGTCGAATTTGGTGTCGCCGATTGCGGCGATCGCCTGGCGCAGGAACTCACCGCAATCGGCCACGATGCCCAGTTCGATGTTGCGCGCGCGGCCGATTTCCTCGGCTTCGATATCGACCTGGATGACGCGCGCGTCGGGCGGGATGACGCTGTTGCGTCCACCGGTAAACAGCCCGATACGGGTGCCGAGCAGGATCACCAAATCGGCGCTGGGCGCTTCGCGGCGTTTGTGCGCGCCAGGATGAATTGCGCCGAAACCGCCGAAGCATAGCGGATGATCCTCGGGAATTGACCCGCGCGCCTTGTGATTGGCCATCACCGGCGTGTGCGTCAGTTCGGCAAACTGTGTCAGCTCGCTGGCCGCCTGCGCGAACCACACGCCGCCGCCGGCCAGAATCGCGGGCCGCCTGGCCTCGGCCAGCCACGCCAGCGCCTGGGCCAGTGCATCGCGGCTCGGACCGGGCATTGTTCGGGGCCGGTAATGCTCGGGGAAGCGGACGCTTTCTTCATCCGCCCGGGCGAACAGCACGTCGATGGGTATCTCCAGGAAGACCGGGCCGGGACGCCCCGAGACGGCATGGCGAAACGCCATCGCGACGAACTCCGGGATGCGCGCCACCTGCGTCACCGAGTAGGCCCATTTGGTGATCGGACGCATCAGCCCCATCTGATCGATACCGCCTTGCAGCGGCAACAACTCGTCGTCGGCAAGCGGACTGCGCCCGCCGATGAGCAGCATCGGGATGGAGTCCATGTACGCGTTGGCGACCCCTGTCACCGCGTCGGTCACGCCCGGGCCCGCTGTGACCATCGCCACGCCCGGTCGTCCGGTGGTGCGCGCCCAGCCGTCGGCCATGTGCGCGGCGGCCTGCTCGTGGCGCGTGTCGATCACGCGCAGGCTGTGCCTGAGACAGGCGTCGAAGATCGCGTCCAGATGGCCGCCGTGCAGGGTAAAGACCTGCCCCACACCTTCGCGCTCCAGCGCGCGAACCAACATTTCACCGCCATGGATCCTTGCCATTGCTCAAAACTCCGATTTCGCTTCCGCCCGGCGCGGTTTCACTGCCGCGTAAACTCGGTATGCCACGACTCTTTTATCCACACGTCGCCATCGCAGTCGATGGAATGGGCGTTGATGCAGCGCTGCACGGTTGCGGCCTCGACCAGCATCTTGTCGTTGAGCAGATGAGTGCAGTGGAAATCGGTGCGCGACGTGATGAGCGCGCGCGGACCCGGCAGGATGTCGAGGATCTTCATCTGCAGCGGCGTGCTGCTCGTGGTCCGCAGCACCACGAAATTGTCGCCGGAAAACAGCACATCGGTGTGGCCCTTTTCCACCCCAACGTGCGATACCACCCAATCCGAAACCACCGGGTACTCCGCGGTCGTGGAAAAAGTGACGTCGGGAGAGTTGCCCGAATAATGGAAGCACAGCGTGTAGGTCGAGGGTGAAATTCCCTTCACGATTGGTCCGCGGCCGAAGGTCCATGATTCGGGCTGCGTGACGGTTGCCTGCCAACATCCCTCAAAGCTCTTGGGAAAAGGCCGTTTGGGCCCGCCTGGCGTGGGAGCGGCGCTCGGCGCCTGGGGAATTTCCAGCGCGTTCGGACCGCGCGCAATGGACGCCAATTGCGTGGCCGCGGAGTTGGGAGGCAGCCGCGAGGAGCGGCCCTGCCGGTTCCAGCGCGAGGCCAGTTCGCGGCCTAAATTACCGACGCGATGCGCAGCGTGCCCAGGGTGTTTGCCTTGGTGAATCGTGAAGCCCAGGGTGGGCTCTGGCGCGGGAACCGCCTGAGTCAATGGCGGCAGCCATCCCTTACGGTAGGCCGCATATCCCAGCAACGCGATGGCTGCGAGCACCGCCACCAGCCGCAGATGAGCCATAACGGGTCGCTTAGCACGATTGTGACCGGTGCGGCCAGAGCATTACGCAAGCGACTTCGAGCAGTTGCTGAACAAGCTTGACAAGTCCGTACAACGCGTGGTTTGGCTACTGTCGTGCCGTCAAACACGATAGTGGGGCGGCAACGCGTGCCGATTCTTGTGCTGGCGTTGCCGATCGCCTGCATCATTCTGAGCGCCGCCAGAGCCGCCACCCAGGGACTGGGCGGCTTTGTGGAGCATCTGGCCGCGCTGCAACCGCGCGTCGGTCAGGGGGTGAGCGATCCGCGCGTGGCCAGCGACGTCATCAACGAGCTGGACGCCGACGAAGGAACCTTCGCGCATTTCACCACGATTTCCGGTGAGGGCCGCGCTGAGTTGCTGCAGGCGTACAATCTGCTCGACCGGATGCTGGGGCTGATGTACGACACCTACCATCAAAAGCACAACCAATGCCTGACCGTGATCGGCAACGGCACTGCCGAATGCGACTACAACCTGCTGGAGCAGCTCGAACTGCGCGCGCTTTATCCGCTGTCGTGGTTGCGCTTCCACGGCTCGATCCTGTTCAACTCGCCCCAGGTACGGCGCCGGATGCTCAAGCAGGCAGCCGCGGGCTTTACTCAAAGCGCGCTGGTGATCGTGTCGCCCGAACTGATACGCGAAAACCTGCTGGGGCGCGCCTACTGTGAGCGTGACCTGGGACAGTTCGATCGCGCCAATTACGCCAAGGCGATCGCCGATTTCAAGGAAGTAATGAAGGCCGGTCACGGCACTGCCCAATATCGCGCCGCCGAGCAGGGTCTGGCCACCACCTACGCCGCGATGGGCGAGGTCAACAAGGCCGCCGCGCTTAGCGCGAAATTGGCGCAATCCACCACCGGTGCCGAAATGCAGGGTGCACAGATGTTCAGGCTGGAAGAGCTGTTCAAGGCCGAAGCCGAGGCCGCCGATCCCGCCCGCCGCGCCCAATTGCATCGCGAAGTCGTGGATCTGCTGCGCAGCTTCTACGGCAACCGCAAGCAGTGGCCGATGGCGCTGGCGGCGGTCGTGCATGACGTGGCCAACGCCGAGGCGGAATTCGGAGCCTCGGGCGATCCGTTCGAGCAATACCTGCTGGCCGAGGTGCTGGCCTCAACGCATCATCAACTGGCGGCGGCAAAATATTATCTGGCCGCGGCGCGCAGCGGCCATTATCCGCAGGGCTACAAGTACGCGATCGATATCTACTACACGCAGGGCCGGCTGGATTTGATCGACGCGCCGCTGGCGGAACTGGCCAGGCAGGACCGCGGTCCCAGCGCAGAGTGGGCCGCGTACATGCGTTTTAAGATCGCACGCACGCGGTGGGAGCGCTCCGGGATGAACAGTCAGCGCCTCAACGAGGAGTGGATCGCGCGGGCGCGCGATTATATCGATCGTTTCCCCCACGGCAAGTATGCTTACGAGCCGCGCTTCAGGCTTGCCGAAATACTCCAGGCTCAGGGCAGGTACTCCGAAGCCGTCGCCCAGTATCAACAGGTCAAGGGCGATCCGTTCTACGACTTTGCCGCGACCTTCAAGGCCGCCGAATGCCGTTACCTCCAGTTGGGCGCGGCCATCGCAAAGGTCAGCAGGATTACGCCGGCGGCGAACAATGCGTTGGCCGCGGCTGCGATGGCCGGCTTGAAAAACACGGTCGCCAGCGGGCCTGAAATCGAAAAGCGCGATCAGGCCGAGCATCAATTCGTCCATAACGCTCGGGGGCGCGCGACCTGGATGCTGGCCACGCTGCTCGAGGCGCAGCCGCACAAGAATTACGCCGAGATCGCGGAGCTGCTCTCCGGCTTCGAGAGTTCCTATCCGCAGATGAGCCCTGACTTCGACGACGTCGCGCGCTGGCGGCTGGAGGCGCTGGAGCGCACCGGTCAGTACGCGCAGGCGCAGGCGGAAATCCAGCGTCTGCTCGCGCCGTCGCGCCTCCCCGCTCCTTCGGACGATTACCTCAAGGCGCTGGGCCTTGATTTGTGGAAGCAGGTCAAAGTGCACACGGAGCGTGGCGACAAAGTCGGCGCGCTGGCCGACGCGCGGCTGACCGCGCTCCTGTATCAGTATTTCGAGCGGCAGGTGACGGAGGGAAAGAAGAGCGCGAAACGCCTGACTGGCACGCTGTCGATCCTGGGCCAATGCTACGCGATGATGAACGACGGCGCGCGGGCCAGGGCCATCTTCCAGCAGGTGGTTGACGCCGCGCCCGCTTCGCCCGACGCCAACGCGGGGTTGGCGCGCCTGGCGCAGGCGCAACAGGATTACCGTCAGGCTTCCGATCTGTGGACCCGGGTCGAGTCCGAGGCCGCCGAATCCGACGACCTTTGGTATGAAGCGCGCTACAACCTGGCAGTGATCTATGCGGCCGACGGCAATCTCAAGGCCGCCTGCGGCAAGCTGGCGCAAACGCGCAGCGAGCATCCGAGCCTGGGCAGTCCGCAGATGAAGACGCGATGGGACGGGCTGCAGCGCCGCCTGTGCCTGCATCAGGGAGTAATCGGCGGTTAGGGCGCGCCGACGCGACCGCAACGTATGTGAAGAACCGGGCCGCCGCCGGCCCGGACAAGCAAGGAGAGGATACTCAGCAATGCAACCGCAGTTCAGCATCATCGCGATGATTCAGCAGGGCTATTACGCAACCTACCCGCTGATCGCCATCTCGATCATTTGTATCGCGGTCATCCTGGAGCGGCTGTGGGCGTTGGCCGGCCTGCGTGCCCGTACCACGCACGCCGCGGCGCAGTTGCTCGACCCCTTGCGCAAGGGCGACTTCGATCAGGCGCTGCAAAAGACGCAGGCGCGCAAGCGCCCCTTCGAGCGCGTCTTTCACGCCTTGATCGCGGCCGCGCCCAGCCACGATCGCGACAAGCTGCTGCAGATCGACGAGGAGCAGCGCTTCGAGGAGCTGCTCGAACTCAAGCGCTATATCTGGGTGCTCGCGACTTCGGGCGCCTCCGCCCCGTTTATCGGGCTGTTCGGCACGGTGGTGGGAATCCTGACCGCTTTCCAGTCGATGGCGGTGATGGGGACGGGCGGCTTTTCAGTGGTGGCGGCGGGCATCTCGGAGGCGCTGATCTCCACCGCGCTGGGGCTGGCGGTCGCGATCATCGCGGTCATCTTCTACAACTATTTCTCGGTACGCATCGACAATCTCAACGCCGTGATGCACGTCAGCGCCAATCACCTGATTAACGCCGCGCTGGAAGGCAGGCAGGCCAATGGCAATTAGCACCCCCTCCTCCGGCAGCGGCGGCGCAGGCGTGTTCTGGCAGATCAACATCACGCCGCTGACCGACATCTTCCTGGTGCTGCTGATCATCTTCATGATCACCGCGTCGATTTCCGTTGAATCGGCGGCCCACGTCGGACTGCCGCTGGCCGAATCCACCGCGCCCGAAAAACGCGGCGTCGTGGTGACCTACACTGCCGATCACGAGATTTTCGTCAACGCCAAGGACATCCCCGCTTCCGCGCTGGAGGGCGCGCTGCGCGAGGCGTTGTCGAGGATTGACCCCAAGGTCGTGATCTTCCAGGGCGATCGCAAGGTGCTGCTGGGCGACATGGTGAAAATCCTCAAGACCGCCAAAGCTGCGGGAGCCGAGCAGATCGCGATTGCAGCCAAGCGCGCATCGGTGGAAGAGATCGAACGCTCGCTGCGCTGACGGCGCATCGAGCCCCGGGGCATTACGATGGCAATCCCCAGCGGCAACGACAGCGGACTGTTCGGCGAAATCAACATCACGCCGCTGACCGACATCTTCCTGGTGCTGCTTATCATCTTTATGGTGGGAGCAGCCGTGGCGATCGAGTCCGCGGCTCACGTGGGCCTGCCGCAAGGCAAGGCGGCGCCCGCCAGCGAGCAGCCGCAAAACGTAATCGTCGAGTTGACCGCCGAACGCAGAATCCTGGTCGATCAGCACGAAGTCGGCCTCAACGACCTGGAGCCGGTGCTGCGCAAGGCGATGGACAAGTCGCACGAGAAGACCGTCATCTTCAAAGGCGACCCCAAGGTCATCCTGGGCGACATGGTGATCATACTGGATATCGCAAAACGCGCCGGCGCCCGGCAGCTCGGCGTCGCCGTCTCGCAGGAGCAAACGGCCGAGGGCGCGCCCGCCGAGGTGCCGCAAACGCCGCCGGTTTCGCATTGATGCAGACGCGGCGCACGGACTATTGTTCGACAGGCAGGGATTATGCTCGCGAGCAGGTTGAGTAATATCCCCACCACCGTGATGGTGGCGCTGGTCGTCTCGGTCGTAGCGCTGGCGCTGCTGCTGGCGCTGGGGTTCCGCGCGCTCAGAAAACCCATCGGGTTCGAGCGCGGACGCGACGCCTGGCGCAGCGTCAAGGAGGTGCTGATCTTCCTGGCCGGACCCTTTCCTATCTCGATTGCGATTCATATCGCGGTGCTGCTGTTTCTGATCCACGAGGTCAGGCAGGTGGTGGCGCCCAGGTACATCAGCATCCATCTGGAGTCGGGCGGGGGCGGCAGCGGCGGCGCCAGTCCCGACGTGAAGCTGCCGCCGATGCCTGATATCGCCACGCCGGATACCGCCGTCACAGGGCTGTCCTTTCCGGTGCCCAAAATCGCCGCTCAGCAAATCGTCGCAACCACCTATACCAACGAGTACGTGCGCGCGGTCAACCGGGGCCAGTATGGCACCGGTTTCGGCGGCGGCTACGGCGGCGGATACGGCACCGGCTACGGACGGGGAATCGGCAGCGGCTTTGGCGGGTTCATCAGCGAACTGCGCAGGAAGGGACTGGACGTCGTGCTGGTGATCGACGGCACCGGTTCGATGGAATTCGTGATGGACGAAGTCAAGGCCAAGATGGAGCAACTGGTGCTGGCGATCCATCGGCTGGTTCCTGTCGCGCGCATCGGAATCGTCCAGTTCGGGGGACGCGGCGAGTCAGTGCAGATTCAGCCGTTTACCACTTCCTCCGACCAGTTGCAGACGTTTTTGCATCACATCAAGGCGCAAAACGGCAGTTTCGACTGGCGCGAGGACACGCTGACCGCGGTCAAGACTGCGGTCGATCAGATGCAATGGAGACCCGACGCCAAGAAGGTGATCGTGCTGGTGGGCGACACCCCGCCGTGGGACGAAGACGTCGCCGCGATTATGCAATTGATCGAGCGCTTTCGCGCCGAGAACGGCACTTTCAACACGGTTGATGTCACGATAGAAGAGCACGAACTGTTCGAGCGTGAAGCGTTGGGCGCCAAGACCATTTCCCCGCTGCCGGACTTCTATCTGCTCACCCAGCGCGCCTACCAGGAGATGGCGCGGGTGGGCGGCGGCGAATGGCGCAGCCTGACCAAGGACAACGCCATCAACCAGCAGGTGCTGATGCTGGCCTTCGGCAAGCAGTGGCAATCGCAAATCGCCGCCTTCCAGACCGACGTCGCCAGCACTGCCGTGCGCTGACTGGCCGCCCGTTTACGATGCGCCGCGGCGGCGCAGCCATTCGTACCACGCATCCAAGCCGGTGCCGCGCACCGCGGAAAGCGTGAACAGCTCGAGCCGCGGATTGACGCGGCGTGCGTACTCGACGCATCGCGCGTGATCGAATTCAAGATACGGCAGCAGGTCCGCCTTGCTCAGCACCATCGCGTCCGCGGCGCGAAACATGTGCGGATACTTGAGCGGCTTGTCCTCGCCTTCCGTCACCGACATGATCACCACCCGCGCGCTTTCGCCCAGGTCGAACAGCGCGGGACACACCAGGTTGCCGACATTTTCGATCATCACGACCGAGCGCGGCGCAGGCTCCAGGGCGCGCAGCGCACGGCTCAGCATGTCGGCATCCAGATGGCATCCGGTGCCGGTGTTGATCTGAACGGCCCGGGCGCCGGCGGCGCGGATGCGCTCGGCGTCGCGCGGCGTTTCCTGATCGCCCTCGATCACCGAAATTGTCAGCTCGCTGCCGAGGTCGCGAATGGTCCGCTCCAGCAGCGTCGTTTTGCCGGCGCCAGGCGCGCTCATCAGGTTGACGGCAAAGATGTTCCGCCCCGCGAACCATCCACGATTGCCTTCGGCCAGCCGATTGTTCTTGGCCAGGATGTCCTGCTCAAGCCGAATCGTGCGGTGCTGCTCTTCGAGGTGCGGATGTGGATGGGAATGTTCGTAAGCGCGAGTGGCATCGTGATGATGGTCAGGCGCGTGCGGCGCGTCATGAGCGCTCGTTGCTTTGGCGCCTTCGGGATTGACGATCACGGCCCGCGCGCCTTCAGCGCATCCGCAGGTGCTACACATTGGCTATCTCCACTTCGCGTATCTTCAATTCCTGTCCGGCCAGCAATTCGAGGTCCGCGCTGCCGCATCGGCACAGGGTCAGGAGATCATCGACGGCGAAACTGGCGCCGCAATCCCGGCATCGTGCGCGTCCGTCGATCTGAATGATCTCCAGCCGCGCACCGCCGAGCGCGGTGCCCTGCGTGCAAACATCGAAGCAAAAACGCACCGAATCGCAGACCACTCCGCACAGGCGTCCGACCTCCAGCGCAACGCGTGTGACCCTTGCACCACCCAGGCGTTCGCTGATTTGGTCTACGACGCTTTGCGTGATTGCCAGTTCGTGCATCGGTCTCTCGGGCCCGGTTGATTAGGAACGCTGCTGCGCGGCGGATATGCCGCGTTCCAACAACTGTATCACCAACGCCGCGGCGGTGGAGACCACTCCCTGCACATCAGCCGACTGGGCAACCGCCGTCCACAGACCTTGCGCGCCGTTGCGGCCGGCGGCCCGGCGGGCGCGCTCATCTTCCGACTCGCGCCGTGCACCAATCAGCGTCGCTAGCACGTTCGCGGCACTCGCGCCGGCCTGTTCGATGAAACTTTGCACCGTTGCCTGCGCGGTTGCGGACAGGGCCTTGAAATCCTCCGATTCGCGGATCGTCTGCCATGCCTTGACCAGTTCGTCGAGCCTCTCCGGTCCGGTCCTGGCACCGAGATAGAAGCCGAGGGCGAAGCCCAGCAAAGTTCCCATCGCGCAATTCCTCCCTGCGTGCGCTGCATGCTGCCGTCATTCAACCTCAACCCCGGTCACAAGCGGCGGCAATCGCGGCCTGACCCAACGCGATGCCGCCGTCATTGGCGGGCACCCGCGAATGAACAAGGACGCGAAACTCCAGCTTGTGCAGGCGCTGCATGGTAGTCTCCAGCAGCAAGGTATTCTGGAAGACACCGCCGCTGAGCGCGACGGTGCCCAGACCATGCTCGTCGCGGATGATGTCGCACACCGTGGCGATCACTTGTGCCATCCCGTTGTGAAAGCGTGCGGCCGCGGTCGGGCGCGGCGTCCCGGCGCGGAGGTCATCGATCATCTCGCGCAGCAAACCGGCGCCGCTGATTTGGATCGGCGTGGCGCGCAGGATTGCCGCCCGATAGGCCGCGCGCTCGCCGGTTGCCGCCATCTGCTCGAACTCGACCGCCGCCTGCCCTTCGTAATTGACGGCATCGCGCACGCCGGCGATTGCAGCGGCGGCGTCGAACAGGCGTCCCGCGCTTGAGGTCATCGGCGCGTTGACCCGTGCGCGCATCGCGGCGGCAACCGCTCTCCAGCGGGTGCGATTGCGCGCCAATACTTCCAGTTCCTGCGGCAATTCATCGCCGTAAATGCGGTCCAGATAAGCCAGCGCCATGCGCCATGGCTGCCTGATTGCCGCCGCCCCGCCCGGCATCGCAACGGGTTCGAAGTGCGCGACGCGCCGAAAGCCGCGCAAATCCGCCAGTAGGAACTCGCCGCCCCACAGCGTCGCATCGGCCCCATAGCCCAGGCCGTCGAACGCCACGCCGATCACGGGACCCGGCTCGCCGTTGTCGGCCAGGCAGGCCGCGATGTGCGCGTGATGGTGCTGGATTGCGCTCAGTTCGACGCCGCACAACTCCGCCGCATATTTTGTCGACGAGTACTCCGGATGAAGGTCGTGAACGACCAGTTGCGGAGTTATTCCGAACAGGCGGCGGAAATGCTCGATTCCGTCGCTAAAGGCGCGCAGGCTGCGATAGTTCTCAAGGTCGCCGATATGATGCGACATGAAGGCGCTGCGTTCGCGCGCCAGGCAAAAGGCGTTCTTCAATTGCGCTCCGCAGCTCAGAATCGGGCGGCGCGCGGCAATCGGCAGCGTCAGCGGCGCGGGCGCGTAACCGCGCGCGCGCCGTATCGCCGTCTCGCGCCCGGCGACGACCCGCATCACGGAATCGTCGGTACGAACATGAATGGGACGATCGTGGGTCAAAAAGAAATCGGCGATCGCGCTGAGCCGCTCCATTGCGTCGTCGTCGTGATACGCGATCGGCTCGTCGGAGACGTTGCCGCTGGTCAGCACGATCGGTGCGCCCAGGCTACGGCACAGCAGATGATGCAGGGGAGTGTAGGGAAGCATCAGGCCCACGAAGCGATTACCGGGAGCCACAGCCGCGGCGAGCGGCGCGTCGGGGCGGCGGCGCACCAACACGATCGGCCGGCGCGCGCCGCATAACAGGCGCTCTTCGGCCGCGTCGACAAAGGCCAGCCGCCGGGCTGCATCCAGGTCGGCAGCCATCACTGCGAACGGCTTGTCCTCACGATGCTTGCGCGCGCGCAGCGCGCTGACCGCCGCTTGGTTGGCCGCCGCGGCCGCCAGATGGTAGCCGCCCAGCCCCTTGACCGCGACGATCTGACCGGCGGCCAGCAGATGAGCCGCACAGTCAATCGGGTCTCCGGCCAGTTCATTGCCGCGCCGATCGATCAATCGCAGGCACGGTCCGCAATCGGGGCATGAGATCGGCTGGGCGTGAAAGCGGCGGTCAGCCGGGTCGTGGTACTCGCGCGCGCACAGCGCGCACATCGCAAACGCGGCCATCGTGGTCAAGGGCCGATCGTAGGGAGTGCCGCGGATGATCGTAAAGCGCGGTCCGCAATTGGTGCAGTTGGTAAACGCGTAGCGGTAGCGGCGCTCGGCAGGATCGAAGATCTCGCGCAGGCACTCGGCGCAGGTTGCGGTGTCGGGCGCAATAAGCGTCTGGCGCGAACCATTGCTGCGGCTGGCGGCAATACGGAATTCGCGCTCTCCCAGCGGCGCGACCTCAGCCGTCGAGATGGAGTCGATGGACGCGAGCAACGGCGCGTCGCTGCGCAGACGGGCGATGAATTCGGCCAGCGACGGCGCGGCGCCCTCGGCGTCGATAATCACGCCGCGCTCGTCGTTGGCCACATAACCGCCCAGGCCGAGCCGCGCCGCCAGGTTGTGGACGAAGGGGCGGAAACCGACTCCTTGCACAATGCCCTCGACCCGGATTACGGTCCGAATGGAGGCGTTCGGGATGCGGCCGGCGCTCGCTTCAAGCTGGTTCATCGCAGCTGCACCGCCGGCGCAATGCTCGAGAGCCGCAGCGCCGTTGCGCATCGAGGTTTTCGCATGTGCCTGGGCATTGTCGGCAAAATCGTCGCGCTTTGCGAAGAACATCCGGAACTGGCGTCGGTGGACGTCGCCGGCGCGACGCGTGAAATCAACATCATGATGCTGGCGCAAGACGGCCTTAAGTGCGGGGATTGGATTTTGATCCACGCCGGCTTCGCCATGGAGAAACTCGACGAGACGGCCGCACGCGAGCAGCTCGCGGCGCTGCGCGAATACACCGGCGGACCGCCGGGATTCGCCGAGGTGGAGGAAGAATGAGCGCAGCAGCAGGCCGGAGGCGGCGGTGAAATTCCTGGTGATCTGGCAAATCGAGATCTCGCTGCTGTCGCGCGAGATTCTGAAGTCGGTGGCGCGGATGCCCGAGTACGCGGGACCGCTGGAAAAGCAGGGCAAGATTCTGGCCCGCTATCACATCCCGGGCTCGCACGGCGGCGCGTGGATTTATGACGTCGCGTCCCATGAAGAACTCGACATGCTGCTGGCGCGCTCGCCCGTGTACAACTACTCGCGCTACCAGGTCTATCCGCTGGCCGACATGACTCCGCCGGGATTCGCAGCGCCGCAGTAGGCCAGGGCTGTTTCACAATCGACGGAGTCATCCCTCGCCTCATGTCAGCAAATTCTCGGCAGCGGCTCGCCGAAGGGCAGGTCAAGCACCCGTTCGCCGCCCACCGGCGTCTTCAAAATGACGAATCCCCGATGGCTGTCCGTGACGCACCCGATGCGTGCGGCGTCGCGCCCCAGCGGATGGCTGCGCAGCGCCGCCAGCACGCGCTCGCTGTGCTCGTGCGGCACGAAGGCGACCAGCTTGCCTTCGTTGGCAACCAGCAGCGGGTCCAGTCCCAGGATTTCGCACGCACCGCGCACCGCGTCGCGGATCGGGATCGCGGTCTCCTCCACTTCGATTCCCAGATGGCGGCGTGAGGCGAACTCGACCAGCGTGGCGGCAAGGCCGCCGCGCGTCGGATCGCGCATGGCGTGGATTTGCGGGCAGGCGCGCAGCGCCGCCGCCACCAGGTCGTGCAGCGGTGCGGTGTCGCTCAGCATCTCGCCCTCGAACTGAAGGCCTTCGCGCTGCGAGAGGATCGCAACGCCGTGATCTCCAATCGTGCCCGACAACAGGATCGCGTCGCCGGGGCGGATGCGCGCGGAGGACAGCTCGATCCCCGCGGGCACCACGCCGATTCCCGAGGTGTTGACGAAAATCTTGTCGCCGCTGCCCTTGCCGACCACCTTGGTATCGCCGGTCACGATCCGCACGCCCGCCCGCGCGGCGGCGCGCCGCGCCGATTCCACCACGCGCTGGAGGTCGGTGAGCGGCAATCCTTCCTCCAGGATGAACGCCAGCGACAGATAGAGCGGGTGCGCCCCGCCCATCGCCAGGTCGTTGACCGTGCCGTTGACGGCCAGCTCGCCGATATCGCCGCCGGGAAAGAAAATCGGGGTGACAACGTAGGAATCGGTGGTGAACGCCAGGCGCGACGCGCCCAGTGAGAATATCGCCTGGTCGTCGAGCAGTTCCAGTTCGGGATTGCGGAACGCCGGCACAATCAGCTCTTCGATCAATTGCGCGCTGAGTTTGCCGCCGCTGCCATGACCCATCAGCACTTGCGAGACCTGGTTGATCGGCAGCGGGCATTGCCCAAAGGGCGTCCGGTCAGATGACATCGTCCGCTCCCATCGCAACCTGCAGCAGGTCCCACATCAGATGGAGCAGCGCGGTATGGGTTTCCTGGATGCGGTGAATCGACCACGACTTGACCACGAAGCAGTAATCGCACAACTCCACCATCCGCCCGCCGTCGCGCCCGGCGAACCCGACCGTCAGCAGGCCCTTCTCCCGCGCACGCCGCAACGCCCGATTGACGTTGGCCGACGCGCCGGAAGTCGAGATTCCCAGCGCGATATCCTCAGGCCGCGCCAGCAGGTCGAGCTGGTCGACAAAGACGAAGGAGAAGTCCTTGTCGTTGCCGATCGCGGTCAGCGCGGCGGTGTCGGTGGCAAGCGCCATGGCCGGCAGCGGCCGGCGTTTTTCGATGATCGGATGCTGGAACTCGACAGCCACGTGCTGGGCGTCGCACGCCGAGCCGCCGTTGCCCATCGCAAAAAGCCTGCCGCCGCGCTCAAAGCGCTGCGCCATCTCGGCGACGCATTGTTCCAGCGCGCCGGCATTTTCGGCAAAAAAACCCACCATCAGTTGGGCGCTCTCACGCGCCTTGCGCTGGATGCTCTCTTTCATCTGCCGCCGCTCGCGGCGCAATCCTCCGCCGCCCTGCCATCGGTGTCCAGATGACGCCCGTACTGGTAGTAGGCGGCGCACGCCCCTTCCGCCGACACCATCGTGGCGCCCAGCGGGGTTTGCGGCGTGCACTGCCGGGCGAAGGCCGGGCAGTCGCAGGGCTTTTTCAGCCCGCGCAGGATGAGCCCGCTGATACATTGGGGCGGCTCGTGCGTGTCGATCGCATCAACCTCGAAGATCTTCTCCGCGTCGTACTCGCGGTATTCGTAGGAGATCCGGTAGCCGGACTTGGGAATCGAGCCCACGCCGCGCCACTTGCGGTCGCCGACCTCGAACACCTCGAAGATCAAGTCGCGCGCCGCGCGGTTGCCGTCGCGGCTGACCGCGCGCACGTACTGGTTTTCCACTTCAGCGCGGCCCTGCTCGAGCTGGCGCACCGCCATCAGGATTCCCTCCAGGATGTCGAGCGGCTCGAAGCCGGTAATCACGATCGGGACGCGATAGTGCTCGCACAGCGATTCATACTCGCGCCAGCCCATCACCGCGCATACGTGGCCGGGGCCCAGAAAGGCCTGCACGCGATTGCCCGGCGCCTGCAGGATCGCGGCGATCGA
Organism: Pseudomonadota bacterium; assembly: GCA_021325025.1. GTDB lineage: Bacteria > Desulfobacterota > Binatia > Binatales > Binataceae > JAJPJA01. The sequence goes on from JAJPHZ010000035.1 coordinate 602,900, forward strand.
CGGCGGCACCAGCACGTGCGACGCCAGCATCGAGAAGTTTTTGACGCCCAGGCGCCGCGCCTGATACAGCGCCATCGCGTTGGCCGGCGCAGTGGTCTCGAACCCGATCCCGAAGAACACCACCTTGCGGGCGGGATTTTCCTGCGCGATGCGCAGTGCGTCCATCGGCGAGTAGACCACGCGCACATCGGCGCCCCGCCCCTTGAGCGTCAGCAGATCGCCGCGCGAACCGGGCACCCGCAGCATGTCGCCGAAGGAAGTGAAGATCACATCCGGGCGCTGCGCGATTGCGTGGGCGCGGTCGATCATCTCCAGCGAGGTCACACATACCGGACAGCCGGGACCGTGGACCAACTCGACCTGCTGCGGGAGCATGCGGTCGATTCCGTAGCGGACGATCGAATGAGTCTGGCCGCCGCAGACCTCCATCAACACCCACGGCCGGGTCACGGTTTCGCTGATCCTGCGGACCAGCGCGGCGGCAATTTCGCTGTTACGGTACTCGTCGATATATTTCACGGCCGCCCTCCGGGTTCGAGGCGTCGGCGGTCAGTTCAGCGGTCTGGCCCAGTTCTTCCAGCACGCGATAGGCGCGCGCGGCCTCCTCGGGATCGATTTTAGAAATCGCGAAACCAACGTGCACGACCACAAAGTCGCCGCGCGCCGCCTCGGGCACGTAAGCCAGGCAGACCTCGCGCGTGATGCCGGCAAAGCGCACCTTGCCGGTGCGCAGACCGTTGTCCTCTCGAACTTCCAAAATTTCACCGGGGATTCCCAGGCACATCGAAATTCTCCGCCGCGGCGCCTCAGGCCTGCTTTTCGGCCACCACGCGTCCGCGCACTTTTACCTCGGGATAGACCTTCAACATCAGGATGCGAGGCGGCGTCAGCCCGAAATCGCGGATATCGAAAATCTGCTCGCCTTCGAATTCCAGCGCTCCGCCGTCAACGACCCGCACAGTTACCTCGCCCTGTACGGTTTTTGTCACGCCGTGCAGCGACAGATTGCCGCGCACCCGGTAACGGCGTCCGGCGTCGAGTTCGGTCACTTCCACGACCTCGCCGCGGATACGCGGGTACTTGCGCACCTCGAGTTGGCGCTCCACCTCGCGATCGTACAGCACGTTGCCGGTCTTGAGGCTCTCAACCGCAACCTCGATCCGTGCTTGCGGCTGAACCTTCAGGTCAAGGCCGCTGCTGGCCATCTCGGCTTCTATATAGCCCTGGAGCTGGGCGCTCTCCGCTTTGATCGGATGAAGGCTGGAACGTGCTTCCACCCACAGGCGCGAGCGCCCCGGTGCGATCGTAAAGCGTGCCACCGCGTCACATCTCGCGCATCTTGACATAGCGCGCGATGTCGGGGAGCGCCGACACTACCATGTAAGCCACCGCCAGCAGCGCAAGCGTAGCCACGACCTTTTTCATGAGCCTTCCTCCTTTCCGCCCGCGGTGCGGGCTTCACCCGCAGGCCTGGCAAGTTCCTCGTCAATCAGACTGCGCACCACGCCGCAGGCTTCATCCACGGCGCGTGCGGCCGCCTGGCTAAGTCCCATTCCCTCGCTGATATCGGCCGGCTCGCAGCCGACGATCACGACCCGGCCGACCTTGCCGCCAAGATCCTTCAAAATCCCGAGCACCATCTCAGGATCCATGCCGTGGGCGTCGAGCAGGAAGCCGCTTTGGGTGCGCGGCAGCGTTTCGGGCCGCTCGAAGTCCGGCTCCAGGACAAAGATCGTACCGGGCGCCTCTCCCCTCGAAGCCGCATCGATCAGGATAAGAGTATCGTAGCCCTCCAGGAGCTGATAGGCGAGGTGAACTCCGCGGATACCGAAATCGGCGATGTCAACGCCCGGCGCAAAGCGCTGGGCGCCGAGCCGGCGCGCGACTTCGACGCCGAATCCGTCGTCGCCCAGGAAAATGTTGCCGACGCCGGCAACCAGGATACGCCGCGTCATGGCCGCTCCTTGATGGGTTCGACCTCATCGGGCGCAAAGTAAAGGAAGCGCCCATGGCACTGATAAAGCTCCGCGGCCGGATCGTCTTCGAGTGTCACAGCGAGATAATCGCGGTTCTCGACGTCGCGCAACACGCCTTCGATGCGCGCGATGCGACCGTCGAGGAACATGTCCTGCGCGTCGGCGCGACGGATCCGCGGGCGCAGCCTGACACGGCTGCCCCTGGCAAGGGTCACGCCGCACACTTCGACGCTATCGGACTCGGGGCGCACCGACGCGTCCGCGCCCGGCTCCTGCCACGAAGCGGCGGGGTGCTCGCCCCGGACTTCGCGCAGGTAGCGAATTGCGCCATGCAGACGGTCGAGCACTTCAGGCGGCAGGTTGTCGACGCGGTCGATGATCGCGGCGGCGCGCGGATCGGTGGCGCGCGCCTCGCGTTTTTCCTCCTCGCTAAGGGTCATCGTACGCAGAGTCAGCAGCTCGTCGATTTCGGTGGCGTCGAACAGATCGGCGGGACTTTCCGGCGCCACCCGCGGGTAATCTTCCAGAATGATCGGTGCGGACAGGATGAGGTTGCGCGCGCCCGCCTCACCCGCCATCGCCGGCCACGTGCGCACATTGCGGCACGATTGCGCCGCCTGCGCGGCCCATTGCGGCGGGTCGGCCAGCGAGACGAACGCCGCATCCTCGACGCCGAGCAGCAGGTGTGCCCCGACCAAAAACGCCGGCAGCGCCTCTTCGCGAGCGGCGTGCGGCGCCGTCCACGGCGTCAGGTTCTCCTCGCGTATGCGCACCTTGACCAGCGGATACGGACCGGGCAGCGGCTCGGCCTCGATGCAAAGCGCTCCGCTCAGCGCCCGATGCTCGCGCATGATTCGTATCGCCGGCTCGCCCGCGCGGCCGCCGATTTCTTCCACGCCCGTGCCGGCCGCAAATTCAAACGGCACCGTCCGGCTTATGGGCCTGCTTCGATCAAAGTCAAGCGCGAACTCCACTTCGCGCTCCACACCTTCTTCCCACGACGTGTACAGCTTGCCGTCGATTTCGGCCGACGCCACCGGACGGAACCTGCCCGCTTCCTCGGCGATTTCCACGCGCCGCGCCGCCGCCTGAAGGAAGCGCAGCCTGCCCGCCAGTTGCCCGGCGCCGGCGCATTCCACCAGGCATTCCGTCTGCCGCCACCACTCCTCGCATCCGCCCGCTTCGCTCCACGCGCGCGGCGCCAGCACGCCAAACTGCCATCGCACACGGTTCTTGCGCGCCGAAGCCCGATAGGGATACAGGATGTAGCCCTCGTATAACACGCAGTCAGCGATCTTGCGGACTTCTTCGAAGTTCATCGGGTCTTGTCTCCGGCGGCACCCAGCAGGAGCTCGATCACCTGATCCCACGTGGCAAGCGCGTTGCGCGCCTTGAATTGGAGCAATCGATCCAGGGTGTCGCGATGCAGCCGCAGCCAGCCGCCGTTGGGGAAGTACAAGTCCATCAGCTCCCGCCACACCCGCACCGGCAGGCGATAGGAAGCATCCTTATGCCAGGCAAGCTGAGTCACGCGCAGCCCCGGCGGCGCTTTGGCAAACACGGAGCCGTTGAACAGAAAGAGCAGCGGCACCTCTCCCTCGCCCAGCGAATGGAGATACTTGGCGGCGGCCACTTCGAAGTCGTACGTGCAGGGAACGTTAAGGTCGATCTCGGTGGCGCCCGTAAAGCCCGCCACCATCGTGTCGGCATGGGTCCACAAAAACGGCCTGAGCGTTTCGCCCCATTGAGCGGGCGCGCCGAACAGTTCGCGCATCCGCTCCTGCTCCTGCGCTTGATAGCGGCGGCGCTGCGGTTCGATGCGGATCTGGCAGTGCAGGGCGACGCAATGGATGGCGGCGCCCGACGGCTCCTCCAGCCGCAGCCGGAAAGCCAGCGTGGGAGCGGCGGCGTAAGGCTGCGGTTTGGCGTCCAGCACCGTGAAGCCGATTTCGCTCATGGCAGGTGCGCCTCGTCCGCGGCCCGGCTCTTTTCGCGCAGCGCATCGAAGAACGCGTCGATATCGCGGCGCGCATCCTCACCGCCGTCAAAACCGCGCCATCGGCGCCGCACGATTCCGGTCAGCTCGTAACAGGCGTCGATCGGCACCAGGAAGCATTCGAAGCCGCCCTCGCGCCCGCGGCGTACCAGCAGCGCCTCCACGTCGGGCTCCATGGCATCGATTGCGGCATCCGCGCAGGCCAGTTCGCGCCATGACTCAAGCGCCAGCATCGATTCGGTGGCGCCGGCCGGACTGGGATAAAAGCCCGTTACGCGGCCCAGCCTTGAGTTGTAGAAGAAAAACGCCATCCCGACCGGAATCCGCAGTGCCTCCCATTTGTCGGCCGTGAGTTCGACGGCTGGCAGACGCAGGTACCGGGCAGGCACCGCTTTGTATTTGCCTTGCGCGGCGCCGGCCTGTGTGAAGAGCAGGTAGCAGGCCGGGCAGGTGCACATCAGGCTGCGGGTGTCGAGGTTGACGACGTGGCGATGGCCGGGCGCCAGTTGCTGCGAGCACATCTCGCACTTTTCAACCGCCGCCTCCTGCGCTGGCAATTGTACGAAGCGCCTCAACGCCGACAGAGGCTGGCCGGAGAAACGCTGCGCGCTCATGGCGGCGCCTGCGCCAGCGCCAATCTCAGTCCGCCGGCGTCCTCCAGCAATGGAACCGGCTCCAGATGCAGTTGACGATTGTCAAGCGCGCGGCCGGCGAGGTGAATGTCGTATCGCTGCCCACACGACGGACAGGTCAGAATCGAGGCCTCGAGCGTGCCCGCAGCCAGCGGCGATTCGCACTTGGGACAGCGGTCGCGATAGGCGTACAGGCTGCCTCCAATCCTGCACAACGCGATCCGCGCGCCGGCGATTTCAACCGGCGCCAGAGCCCCGGCTGCAATCGCCGGCGCATCGTCGATGGTTGTCCATCGCGGAGCGCGCTCCCCCAGGCCATTGACGGCGCGATGGTCGGACAGCTCGGTACCGTCGACCACCACCCGGCTCAGTTCGGGCGCAAGTTCCCGAATCGCGCCCTCGACGGCGAGCTTAAGCGTCAGCACCGAGGACGGGCAGGACTCGCAGCTTCCTTCCATCCGCAGCCGCACGACGCCGGTCGCCGCATCCGCTTCGAGCAACTCGACCCCGCCGCCGTGCGAGCCCAGGTAGGGACGCACGCGCTCAAGCGCCTTGCGCACGCGTGCGGCAAAATCGTCCGGATGCAGTCCGTGGAGGACCAGCAGGCTTGAGATGAGCTCGTCGTGCGCGAAGCGTTCCAGCAGCGTGCCGGCGTCAGCGCCGGAACCGGCGATGATCTCAAGGATGCGGCCGAGGCCCGAGCCGTACAGCTCCAGGATAAGGCGGAGCAATTCGTCCACCCGCTGCCATGCGGGCGGAGCGGCCGTCGAACGGATTTCCTCGAGCAGACGCTCGATCCGCTCGCCGATTTCCCCCAGGTTCCCGCGCCCGGACATCTGTGACTCAGTGCGCCGCCGCAAGTGTGAAAAGCCGCCGGCAGGCAGGCCGGCGCTACAGTTTGTTCATCATCGCGGGCGAATGAATCTTATCCAGCACCCGGCCGCCGCCCAGGTACATATGCACGCCGCAGGGCAGGCATGGATCGAAGCTGCGCACCGTCCGCATGATATCGATACCCTTGAATTTGTCCGGCGGATTCTCCTCGAAGATGGGCGTGTTCTGCACCGCGTCCTCATAGGGTCCCGGCGTCCCGTAAACGTCGCGCGGATTGGCGTTCCACGGCGTGGGCGGATAGGGATGGTAGTTGGCGATCTTGCCGCCGCGAATCACCATGTGATGCGACAGCACCCCGCGCACCGCCTCGGTAAAACCGCATCCGATCCCTTCGTCGGGCACCTTGAACGGCTCCCAGGTCTTGGTGTTGCCGGCGCGCACCTCGGCCAGCGCCTTTTCGATAAAATACAGCGCGCAGCCGCACGCGTAGGCCTGAAAGTAAGTGCGCGCGCGGTCGCGCTCGATGGTGTTGGACCACTTGGGCACCTTCCATTCGAAGGTCACCGGCCCGCGCGTCGCGCTGCGGGGCAGATTGATCACCACGCTGTTACCGGTTGCCTTGACGTAACCGATATCCGCCAGGCCCGACAGCGCCGTGGACCACAGCCGCGCAATCGGCCCGCCGCCCGTGTCCAGCGCCAGATGGTCCTTGCCGTCGTACCATCGTGGCGACATCACCCAACTGTACTTACCCTCGAAGTCGCGCTTTTGCGGATGCGGATTGGTGTGCTGATTCCACGGATGGCGCCGGTCGACGGGATTGCCCAGCGGGTCGTTGCGCACGAACATCTCCTGGCCTTCCCAGTCGTCGTAGAACGAATGCCCCAGCAAAATCCTGATGCCGAGGTTGATCTGCACCAGGTCATTGGTGAGCAGCTTGCCGTCCACCACCACGCCGGGCGTGACGTACATCGCGCGGCCCCATTTGGTCATGTCGCGGTATTCGAAGTTGCACACGTCGGGATTCTGCAACGACCCCCAGCATCCGAGCAGGATGCGCCGTTTGCCGACCTCCTCGTAACCGGGCAGCGCCTGGTAGAAGAAGTCGAACAGGTCGTCATGCATCGGCACGGCGCGCTTGAGGAACTCGACGTAGCGCATCAGGCGGCTGAGGTAGTCGGTGAAGAGCTGGACCGTAGCGGTGGTGCCGACGCCGCCCGGATACAGGGTGGAGGGATGGACGTGGCGGCCCTCCATCAGGCAGAACATCTCGCGCGTCCAACGGCTGGTTTGCAGCGCCTCGCGATAGAACTCGCCCTCCAGCGGATTGACCGCCTTCATGATGTCGCCGATGGTCCTGTAGCCGTGAGCGGCGGCGTGCGGCGCCTCGGCCTTGGCGGCCTTTTCCCAAAGCCCGGGGTTGGTCTCCCGCACCATCTTTTCACAGAAGTCCACCGCCACCAGGTTTTCCTGGAAGATGTTGTGGTCGAACATGTACTCGGCCGCCTCGCCCAGGTTGATGATCCACTCGCCCAGATGCGGCGGTTTGACGCCGTAGGCCATGTTCTGCGTGTAGCAGGAGCAGGTGGCGTGGTTGTCGCCGCAGATCCCGCAGATGCGGCTGGTGATGAAGTGCGCGTCGCGCGGGTCCTTGCCCTTCATGAACACGCTATAGCCGCGGAAGATCGACGACGTGCTGTGGCATTCGGCCACCTTGCGTTTGCCGAAATCGATCTTGGTATAGATGCCGAGGCTGCCGACGATCCGGGTCACCGGATCCCAATTCATTTCCACCAGGCCGTTGCTCGTCTTTGCTGCAGCCATAGAACACCTCCACAGTCCGACGCGCACACCGGCGGCAAACGCCGGCGCTTGGTTTCAGGCGCTTACCATTGCGGACGATAACCGGTGGTCAGCTTGTCGCCGCGCCGGCGCCATTTGGGCTCCTGGTCGAGGGTTGATGCGGTGAAGCCGCGCAGGGCGCGAATGGCACCGCCCAGCAAGCCGCTGGCGGCGGTCGACAGCTTGGCGCCGGGCGGCTCGTCCATAAACGGCATGAACTTGTCGGGGAAACCCGGCATCGTGCAACCGATGCAAATCCCGCCGACATTGGGGCATCCGCCGACGCCGCCCAGCCATCCGCGCTTGGGCACGTTGCACTTGACCACGGGCCCCCAGCACCCCAGTTTCACGATACATTTGGGCGAACCGTATGCGTCAGCGAAATCGCCCTGCTCGTAGTAGCCGGCGCGATCGCATCCTTCATGCACGGTGGCGCCGAACAACCATTGCGGGCGCAGCTCCTCGTCCAGCGGAATCGGCGGCGCCTGGCCCGCGGCCTGGTAGAGCAGATACAGGATCGTTTCGGAGAGATTGTCGGGCTGAATCGGGCATCCGGGCACGCATACGATGGGATTGCCGCCCTTGGCGCGGAAATCCCAGCCCAAAAAGTCCGCCACCCCCATCGCCCCGGTGGGATTGCCCGCCATCGCGTGGATGCCGCCGTAGGTGGCGCAGGTGCCCACCGCCAGCACCGCCCACGCTTTGGGCGCCAGCCGCTCCAGCCATTCGCTGGTTGTCATCGGCTGCGTGTCGCGCCCGCCGCCTTCCACGCGATTGCCCATCGCGGCCCAATAGCCCTCGCGCTTGATCTCCTCGTTGGGGATGGAGCCCTCGACCACCAGCACGAACGGGTCAAGCTCCCCGCGATCCGCCTTCCAGAACCATTGCATGAATTCGTCGCCGACCTGGTAGTCGATCAGCAGCCAATGCACGGCGACGCGCGGCAGACCGGGAAATGTGCCCAGCACGATATCCTCGATACTGGGCTGTGATGCCGCAGTCAGCGCCACCGAATCGCCGTCGCAGCCCAGCCCCGAGTTAAGCCACAAAATGTGAACGAGCGGTTCCTCTGCCATGGCGACCCCTCCCCTTCGAGGTTGTCCGCAAAAGGCGTGGCCCGAACCAGCCACCTGCTTTTCACCATAGCACTGCCCGGAGAAAATGCCAGAGACTTTTTAGCAATCTGGTTCGGTAACCCAAAAGGCGGTCGAAGCCAGATCCTGCGATGACCAAAGCCGTGAACACCGATTTTTTGAAATGTGGTCCGTTAGTGTGAGAAAGATGTTGCGGCGTTAAACAGCTCGCCCTCGATGCTTCTTACGCGCTTTCGTCGTCCTGAAAGGAGGCCGGCGCGAGTCAACGGATCCCTCGCACTCCTCCGCGCGCAAAGTCGACGAGGTGCGTTATGCCACGTCGGAGCAGATCAACTCGGCCTGTTCGATCACGGTCTGGGTCGCTTTTTCCTGCTTGTCCGGCGGATAACCATACTTGCGCAAGATGCGTTTGACCATCACCCGGAGCTTGGCGCGAATTGACTCTCTGATCGTCCAGTCGATCGAGGTGTTGCGGCGCACCGTGTCAGCCAGCTCACGCGCAATCTGCTTTAGCGTTTCGTCGCCCAGCACCTTGACCGCGCTGTCGTTCACCTCCAGCGCCTCGTAGAAGGCTGTTTCGTCCTCGCTAAGCCCGAGATTCTCACCACGCCGCTGCGCCTCGCGCATCTCCTTGGCTAGCGCGATAAGCTCCTCGATAACGCGCGCCGTCTCGATAAGCCGGTTTTGATACTTCCGGATCGCCTGATCGAGCAATTCGGCGAATGAACGCGCCTGAACGACGCTCTTTCGCCGGCGCGTCTTGATTTCGTCCCTGAGAAGGCGTGCCAGCAGTTCGACGGCAACGTTACGTTGCGGCAGCGCTCGCACCTCGTCCAGAAAGCGGTCCGAAAGAATCGACAGATCGGGCTTCTTCAAGCCCGCGGCTGAATAGATGTCGATAACCTGGTCGGATGCGACGGCGCGCGAAACAAGCTGGCGTATCGCGTGCTCAATCTCGTCGGGCGCTTTTCCGCTGCCGCTTGAAAGTTTCACCAGCCCGGCGCGCACCGCCTGGAAGAAACCCACATCGTCGCGAATCCGCAAGGCTTCATCGCTTGGGACGGCCAGGGCAAACGCTTTCGAAAGTTGCGTCACGGCGTCGAGGAAGCGGCTCTTTCCGTCGTCCTGGGCGAGGATATGCTCCTGGGCGGCAGGGAGCAGGCCGAGCCGCTGGGCGGGTGTCCCCGACTTCCAGAGCGACCAATCGAAGCCGTGAAAGAGGCCGCAGCAGATCTCGTACTTTTCAAGCATCGCGGCCACCGCTTGGCGCTGATCGACTGCGGCGTCGCCTTTGCCGCCGCTCTCAGTGTAAGTGGCTAAAGCGCGTTTCAGCTGCTCCGCGAGCCCAAGATAATCGACAATCAAGCCGCCTGGCTTGTCCCTGAAGACTCGATTGACCCGCGCAATCGCCTGCATCAGGCCGTGCCCGCGCATCGGCTTGTCAACGTACATCGTGTGCAGCGGCCCGGCGTCGAACCCGGTAAGCCACATGTCCCGCACGATTACGATTTTCAGCGGGTCGTTCGGGTCCTTGAAGCGTTCCGCAAGCTTGAGACGACGAGCGTTGTTGCGAACGTGAGGCTGCCATTCCGGCGGGTCAGACGCGGAACCCGTCATGACAATCTTTATCGCACCCTTCGTATCGTCGGGGTCGTGCCAATCCGGCCGCAGCTTGACGATCGCGTTATAAAGGTCAACGCAGATCCGCCGGCTCATCGCGACAACCAAGGCCTTGCCGTCCAGGGCCTCCAGCCGCTCTTCGAAGTGATTCACCAAGTCGCGCGCGATAAGATTTATCCGCTTCTCCGTCCCAACCAGCGCCTCAAGCGCCGCCCACTTGGTTTTGAGCTTCTCCTTGCGCTCGATTTCCTCGCCCTCGGTGACCTCCTCGAATTCAGGGTCGATCTTCGGCCGCTCCTCGGGCTTGAGCTCAAGCTTGGCGAGCCGGCTCTCATAGTAAATCGGCACGGTCGCGCCATCTTCGACGGCGCGCTGGATGTCGTAGATATCGATGTAATCGCCGAAGACAGCGCGCGTGTTTTTGTCCGCAAGCTCGATTGGCGTGCCGGTAAAGCCGATGAACGAGGCGTTCGGCAGCGCGTCGCGCATGTGCTTGGCGAAGCCGTCGATGAAGTCGTATTGGCTCCGATGCGCCTCGTCGGCGATCACAACGATATTGCGCCGGTCGGACAGCAGGGGATGGCGATCGCCCTTTTCCTCGGGGAAGAACTTCTGGATGGTCGTGAAAACGATCCCGCCGGAAGAGACCTTGAGCATCTGCCGCAGCTCGCCGCGCGTCCCGGCTTGCACCGGCGCCTGCCGCAGCAAATCGCTGCATCGCGAGAACGTGCCGAAAAGCTGGTCGTCAAGATCGTTGCGGTCGGTAAGCACAACGATCGTCGGGTTCTCCATCGCGGGATGCAGCACGAGCCGGCCCGCGTAAAACACCATCGTCAGGCTCTTGCCGGAGCCCTGCGTATGCCAGACGACCCCGCAACGCCGGTCGCCGGTTGCGCGCGAGGCCTGGATTGTCGCCTCGATAGCCTTGTTGACGGCGTGGAATTGATGGTAGCCGGCGATCCGCTTGCTGACCTTGCCGGAACCTTCTTCTTCGAAAACGACGAAATGACGAATCAGGCTTAGGAATCGCTGCATCTCAAAGATGCCTTGGATCATCACCTGCAATTGCGGCACGGCGGCCGGCGCAAGGGATTTGCCGTCGATCGTGCGCCAGGGCATGAACCGCTCCCGGTCAGAGGTCAGCGATCCTACCCGCGCTTCCACGCCGTCGGAGACGATCATCAGCTCGTTGAACCGGAACAGCGACGGAATTTCGTTCTTGTAGGTCTGAAGCTGATTAAAGGCGCTCCAGATCGTGGCCTGTTCATCGGCCGGGTTTTTGAGTTCTATAACCGCGAGCGGCAGCCCGTTGATGAAGATGACGATATCGGCGCGCCGCTCGTGCTGGCCTTCAACGACGGTGAACTGATTGACAGCCAGCCAGTCGTTGTTGTCGGGGGCATCGAAATCGATCAGCCGGACCTGGACCCCAGCCATCGATCCGTCTTCGCGCCGCTGCTCGACCGTCACGCCCTCGGTCAGCATCCGATGGAACGCGCGGTTGTTCTGAACTGGCGAAGGTGATTCGGTTCGCGTGAGCTTGCAATAAGCCTCTTCGAGCAAGTCGGGTGGCAGGTCGGGGTTGAGCCGCTCCAGCGCGTCGTGCAATCGCCGCGCGAGGATGACCTCATGATAGTCGCCCCGCTCGGCCTTCGCCTCGCCGGGCGCGATCTCGGCCCCGTGCGCGACGGCGTAGCCATTGGCCTCGAGCCAAGCCAGCGTAGCTTGCTCAACGACAGACTCGGCAAAGCCGCCGGCACTCATGATGTCGCCTCCCGCGCCGGGTTACTCTCTTTTTCTCCGCGGTCCTCGTCTGCTTGTTCTTCGGGATACTCCTTGAGGGCATCGCGGTATGCCTCCAAATCAACCGCGAAAAGTACCTCGCTCGGTCTGTATGTGAGTTCGAAAATGCGCACGGGATCGTTCGCGCTATCGATGTAATCGTTGAAACCGGGATTGTCGTCATACTGGAGCGGTCGATCACGAGGTACAGCTTGCTCATCCCGATGTACTCGATACAAAAACCCTATAATTGCATCGGCGCACTGTGCGGCGAGCAACGCCTGAACGCTCTCCAAGGGCGGCCTGGCTTGTGCTGAACCGTGTGATGCGAAACCGCAGCTGTTACGAAGCTCGCAGATACCCTGCACGGCCGTATGAAGGCCGCCCAAGGTCCGCTCGAGACTTTTTCTCGCCTCCACCGAGTTGCTGGCAGCCGGAGGCAGAAACGGAAGGTGCTCGGTTGTTTCTCGGAAAAGTCTTGGCAGATTATCGTCATTAGCAAAAGAAACTTTTCGTGCCTGAAGGATCGCCTTACAAACGCTCTCAATGAGCGTTTTTGCGAGATCGAAGACCAGTGCGGGGTTCTCAACTACGGCCGCCTCGAGCGCGTTCACCTGCTGTTCGATATGAGGCAGGCCATTAATGGCGCCACGTGCGGCCAGCATGACGAAGCCGACTGGTGTCCGCTCCGCCATTACAACTGCTCCCTGGAGTGAGCGATCCCGCCAACCCGAAGCTCGCCTGAGATGAGCTTTGGCAGCAGCGCGTCGCGGATAGCGGCGAGCATCCGTGACTGCCTCTCGCTAACTTCGATCATGGCGTCGATCGGCGAAGCGACGCGCTCGAATGCTCCGATGGTATCAGGATCTGGTATAAGGCACGGTATGCCTTGGAAGTCTTGCTTGCCCATCGAGCCGAACACGGTACCTTGCGCTTCGAAGTGCAAAAATGAATCGCGCATGAAGAAGCCAGCGTAATAGGTGTATGTGCGGCCGCCCTGCTTATGTCTCATGGCCGCGACGCCACGTCCGATGCAGCAGTGTTCCTCGGCCATATTAAGATCGCCGACGGGCGCTCGGACACTCACCAGTCGGACACTCACCAAGGTGTCCCCCGCGTTCGCGGTACGGGTGGGTTGCGTGCAGTAAACGCGGCGAGCTGGGAAACGGAAACCAAAATCCGCGCGACCCTGGAAAAAGGGAAGCCCGTCGCCACACTCATTGTACGTGTCTCCAGGCGGGGACTGCCCCATTGTGATGTTGAACTCGTCACCGATCGTGCCGACTTGCCAGCCCCTCGGAATCCTGCCCAAGGCGGAATCCTCTAACGAGTCTGGGAAGAGGTCGTAGAGGTCAGCGGGGAGGCCGGGGAGGGATTGGCCGGGGCGCCATCGGCCTTCCATCTTGGCACGGACCGGCTCGAAATCGACGAACCACGACTTGAAGATCGCGCGCGCCATCGCCTCCAGCGTCTCGTTCATCCGCCGGTTCAGTTCGATCTTGTCGTCCAGCGCGCCGAGTATTTGGGCGATCCTTTGCTGTTCCGCAAGCGGCGGTATTGGTACGTAGAGATGCGCTAAAGCTTCCGTCGGAACGCGCTGTCTCCCCGACGTGCCGGTCATCTGAGAAATCGCATAACCCCGCACGAGTTCCGAGCGCGTTAGGTAGTACACGAAGGCACTATCAGTGACCCCTTTCTTCCCCCGAATCACGATGAACTCGGTCGAACCGTGTGCTAAACACTGTTGCTCACCGCTGAAGAAACGCGCGATTTTGCCATTCTCTAAGCAAGGCGTTATCCGGGCCATCAACGTATCGCCTGACTGAAATCTGGCGCCGCCGCCCGAGAAAGGACGCAGTTCACTGGGCAACACGGTTCTCGAATTGGGATCGACAGCCTGCATGTCGACGAATGGGTATACCTCCCCAAGCTTCAACCGCACCGCCGGGTTAATCTCAACGGCCTCGCTAAAGGCAAGAGTCTGCCATTCGCACGTCATGGCAAGTGTCAGCAAGAGCGGCCTCTTTGCTGTCACGCCGCATAACGCAGAATCTCGACTTCCGCGTGGCGGTCGGCGGCCTCCTGCGCCTTGGCGTACACCTTCGCCGCAACCGCATCGTCCAGATAGTATTCGCCACAGTTCCGGCAAATGTCCGCGGGCGTGCCTTTGACCAACACGGTCGTTTCTCCGCGCGTGAGCGTCACCGTCACAACTCCCGGCCGGGTCTCACCCGTCTTGCAGATTACGCACTTCATCAGCTTCTCCGCGTTTTGAAATCCTCGCTCCAAAGGGTCGGATCGGGACGATAGACCGTCACCACGAAACAGGTTCCGCTCGCCGGATCGCGTGCCACAACCAGGTGAAGCGGTTCGTCCCGCTCGAAGCCCAGAAGCAGCACACTTGGATACGGCTGATCGTCCGGATACGACGCGATTATCTCCCCCTCCCTTATAATCCGCATCGCGGCTTCAGGCGCGATGGACCGTTCGAACATCCGCTCGAAGGCGTGGCGCGTGAAGCGGACGGCGCTACAGTCCATACCCGAGCGCCTTCAGGTTTTTGCGGATCGCCTCCTCAAGCTTGCGACCCTCGGCCATCTGCTCGGCAAGCGTGCTCACGAGGCGGCGCATCTTTTCGTCGAACGGCTCGCCGTCATCCTCGATCGCCTCCGCGCCGACGTAGCGCCCCGGCGTCAGCACGTACCCATGCGCGGCGATCTCCTCGGTCGTAACGCTTTTGCAGAAGCCCGCAACGTCCTTGTAGTCGCCGGCGCTCGTCTCGCCGCGCCAGGCGTGGTAGGTCGCGGCGATGCGCGCGATCTCCTCGTCGGTAAGCTCGCGATGCACCCGGTCGATCAGCACTCCCATCTTGCGCGCGTCGATAAAGAGCGTCTCGCCGCGCCGGTCGCGCAGGCGCGGGTCATGCTTGTTGCGCGCCAGAAACCATAGGCAGGCGGGAATCTGCGTTGCGTAGAAGAGCTGCGCCGGCAGCGCGACCATGCAATCGACCAGGTCGGCGTCGATGATCCGCTTGCGAATCTCGCCTTCGCCCGAGGTGTTGGACGACATGCTGCCGTTGGCCAGCACGAAGCCGGCAACGCCGTTCGGGGCCAAGTGATGGATGATGTGCTGCACCCAGGCGAAGTTGGCGTTGCCGGCGGGCGGCACGCCGTACTTCCATCGTGCGTCGTCCCGCAGGCGCTCGCCGCCCCAGTCGCTCATGTTGAAGGGCGGATTGGCCATCACGAAGTCGGCCTTCAGGTCCTTGTGAAGGTCGCGATGGAAACTGTCGGCGTGCTCGGGGCCGAGGTTGGCGTCGATCCCGCGAATCGCCAGGTTCATCTTGGCGAGCCGCCACGTGGTGGGATTGGACTCCTGTCCGTAGATCGCGATGTCGCCAAGCTTGCCGCCATGCTCGCGGATAAACGCTTCACTCTGGACGAACATGCCGCTTGATCCGCAGCACGGGTCGTAGACGCGGCCCTTGAACGGCTCGATCATCTCGACGATCATGCGAACGACGCATCGCGGGGTGTAGAACTGGCCGCCCTTTTTGCCTTCGGCGCTCGCGAACTGGCCGAGGAAGTATTCGTAGACGCGGCCGAGGATGTCTTTTGAACGATGCTCGGCGTCGCCCATGCTGATGGTGCCGATGAGATCGATAAGCTCGCCGAGCCGTTGCTTGTCGAGGGCGGGCCGATTGTATTCCTTGGGCAGGACGCCCTTGAGCGAGGGGTTGTCGCGCTCGATCGCGACCATCGCGTCGTCGATAAGCTTGCCGATGGTCGGCTGCTTGGCGTTGGCGCGAAGATGAGACCATCGCGCCTCCTTCGGAACCCAGAAGACATTCTCGGCCCGGTATTCGTCGGGGTCCTCGGGGTCGGCGCCCTGGGCCTGCTGGGCTAGCAGGGCGGCGTGCTTTTCCTCGAAAGCATCGGAAATGTATTTGAGGAAGATCAGGCCAAGCACGACGTGCTTGTACTCGGCCGCGTCCATGTTGTTGCGCAGTTTGTCGGCCGCCTGCCAGAGCGTCTGCTCGAAGCCGAGCGTCGC
>JAJPHZ010000031.1 GCA_021325025.1 Pseudomonadota bacterium
CCGGCGCCATAGCGGTGTCGGAAGCTTTCTTGTCTTTCGCCAAGGTCGCGGTCGACGCTTCGCGCCGGGCGATAGCGCTTTCGTTGTGGCGGCCGGACCTCGATGCGGGGGATTCGGAAGCGTTGGGGATTCCTGTTGAATTTCTGCCGACGCAAATGTGGATTCTTGGGTTGGGCCACTTGGGGCAAGCCTACCTTTGGGCGCTCGCCACTCTTCCTTACGGCCAGCCGCAATCCACAAACATCATCCTGAACGATTTTGACGCAATCGAGCCGGCCAACGTGGAAACAGGCATGCTTTTGAGGGCCGCAGACATCGGACTGTTCAAGACTCGCGTCTGTTCGCGCTGGCTCGAATCTCTCGGCTTTAACACGACCATTGTGGAGCGCAAATTCCTGCCGGATTTCCGCTGTCAGCCGGAAGAGCCCCAGCTTACTCTCTGCGGCTTCGATTCCAATGAGGCTCGCCGCGCGCTCGCTACGGCAAACTTCGGGATGGTTATCGACTGCGGCCTTGGGGCGCGCGCCAGCAACTTCGACACGCTCAACGTGCAGACTTTCCCCAGTCCGCGGTCGGTTGAAGAACTGTGGCCGGTCGACCGAAATGACGCCCTCCACGCCGAGCGCATCGCCAGGGAGAGCGGAGTCTACGAGGAACTCAGCAGCGACGATGAGTGCGGGCGCGTGCTGCTTGCAGGAAAGGCGGTGGCTGTGCCGTTCGTGGGCGCGGTCGCCGCGACCTATGTCGTCGCCGAAATCCTCCGAGCCCTGCACGGCGGCCCCGCCTACTCCCGCCTGAAACTTCGCCTCGCGACGCCGCAGGAATCTTTACTTACCACGCCAGGAGCCTGGAGCGCCTCCGCCATTGGCGGCATCGCGCACTGCAACGCCCGACGGCTCTGATTTCCCGCTGGAACCGCGACGACAGCGCTGGGCACAACCGCGGCCGGAGCGATTGCAAGATGGGCCGCCCGATGCTTCTTTTGGGAGCAAGTTCCAATCGGGGAGGTCTGATAATACATGCCGGCAGGCGACAAGGTGCTCGATGTCCCGGCTCTGGAATCGTGGCTCTGGGATGCGGCCTGCAAAATTCGCGGGCCGCTCGATGCGCCGAAGTTCAAGGACTACATCCTGCCGCTGATCTTTCTTAAGCGCCTGTCCGACGTTTTCGAGGACGAGCTGCGCCACTACGCGCAGGAATTCGGGAGCGAGAAAGAAGCGCTTAAGCTCATCGATCGCGACCACAAGCTGGTTCGCTGCTACATTCCGGCCGAGTATCGATGGCCGGTGGTTGCGCGCCGGACGGCGGGTCTGGGCGAATACCTGACGGACGCGGTCCGGGCGGTTGCCCGAGAAAATCCAGCCTTAGCCGGCGTGATCGATTCGGTTGATTTCAACGCCTCGACCGCCGGCCAACGGATCATCGATGACGGCCGCCTGGCGGCATTGATACAGGTCCTTTCGCAGCATCGCCTCGGCCTGGACGACGTGGAGCCCGACATCCTCGGCCGGGCTTACGAGTACCTGATCCGGAAGTTCGCCGAAGGCCAGGGCCAGAGCGCGGGCGAATTCTACACCCCGCGCGAAGTGGCCGTCCTGATTGCGCGCCTGTTGGAACCCGAGCCGGGGATGACTCTTTACGATCCCTGCTGCGGCTCCGGCGGCTTGCTGATTAAGTCTCATCTGCGGCTGCTCGAAACCCACGGCATCCGCAAGAACGGGCGCGTCACACTCCCGCCCGAGGTTGCGCCGCTTAGGCTCTGCGGGCAGGAAATCAACGCGGCGACATTCGCGATGGCTAAGATGAACGCCGCGATTCACGACATGAACGCCGAGATTGCCATCGGCGACACGATGGCGCGGCCCGCTTTTACTCACGAAGACGGTCGCCTGCGCCGATTCGATCTGGTCGCCGCCAATCCGATGTGGAACCAGAATTTCTCGGCCGACACCTACGACAACGATCCTTACGGCCGGTTCGGATTTGGCAAGCCGCCCGCGTCGACCGCCGATTGGGGATGGGTTCAGCATATGTTCGCATCGCTGTCTGACAGGGGCCGGATGGCGGTCGTGCTCGACACCGGCGCGGTCAGCCGCGGCAGCGGCAATCAAGGCTCGAACCGCGAACGGGACATTCGCAAGGCGTTTATCGAGCGCGATTTAATCGAGGCCGTTACGCTTTTGCCGGAAAATCTCTTCTACAACACCACGGCGCCGGGAATCGTGATGGTGATCAACCGCGCGAAGCGCCGCGCCGGCGAGATTATGCTGATCAACGCCTCGAAGCTTTTCAGCAAAGGCCGCCCCAAGAATGCGCTGACCGAGGAGCATGTCGGAGAGATCGCCGGTGTTTATCACTCATGGACGGCCAAGGATGGTCTCACGGCGATAATTTCCAAGGACGAAGCCGCCCGCAACGACTACAACCTGTCGCCGAGCCGCTATGTCGCCCTCAACGGCAAGGATGAAGTTTTGCCGTTGGAGGAGGCCATGGTGCTGTTGCGCGAGGCCGAGGAGGAGCGGGCGGCGGCCGATCGCGAATTGGAGGCCGTGTTGAAGGAGCTCGGGCTCGGAGGCCTGCGCAATGCCTGACAGCGGGGCCGTCGGCCCCACCGCCGCGAATGATCAAACCGATATACCGTCGGGCTTCCGAATGACGGAGATTGGGCCGCTCCCAACCCACTGGGAAATATTCATACTCGCCGACCTTTTCGACATTCAGCAAGGTCAGTCCTTGTCGCCAAAGCGCCGACAGGGGCGCTCTCCACGGCCATTCCTACGCACCGCAAACGTGCTTTGGGGCCAGATCGACCTAAGCGTGCTGGACCGCATGGACTTTAGCGACGAGGAGGCCGAGAGGCTCGCCCTCAAAGTTGGCGATCTCCTCGTTTGCGAAGGCGGCGAAATCGGGCGGACAGCCCTCTGGCGCGGCGAGTTTGACGGCTGCTGCTATCAAAACCATTTGCACCGTCTTCGCGCCCGCACACAGTATGTAGAACCTGAATTTTACGCCTATTGGATGCAAGCAGCCTGGTTACACTTCGGCCTATATGCTGGTCAAGGTAATAGGACAACGATTCCCAATCTTTCACGGAGCCGGCTTGGCAACTTCCCGGTTCCCTGCCCGCCGCTGGAGGAGCAGCGGGCGATTGCGCGGGTCTTGCGAACCGTCCAGCGCGCCAAGGAGGCGACCGAAAAGGTCATCGCCGCCACCCGCGAACTCAAGAAATCCCTGCTGCGCCACCTTTTTACTTACGGCTATTGCACGGTACAGATGGCAACGGCTGTGGAGCTTGCACATTCGGATATCGGCGCAATTCCCGCTAGTTGGAAAGTTGTCGCCGTGAGCAACGTCGCTCGGCTTGAGAGCGGTGGCACCCCACCGAAGGGTGATGCCAGCCTCTGGTCAGGTGACCTACCTTGGGCAAGTCCAAAAGACCTGAAACGCCTGCGCTTGAACGACACCGAGGACCACATCACACCGGCGGCCGCCGAGGCGCACTCAAAGATCGTCCCGGCAGCTACGATACTAATTGTCGTAAGAGGAATGATATTGGCCAAGGAAATTCCGGTCTGCATGATCACACGGGCTGCGGCATTTAACCAAGATATCAAGGCCGTACTTCCAGCTCCGGAAGTCAATCCAGACTTCCTGCTACACGCACTCGTCTGGCGACGGCACGCGTTGGTCTCCCAGGTTGGGACGTCCGCACATGGTACCCGTAGACTGAGCACCTCCGCCGTAGCAGACCTAAAGATTCCCTTCCCCGATCCTGTTGAGCAGCGGCGGCTGGTGCGTGCACTCAACGCAGTAGAGGCGAAGCTCGACGTTGAACTTCAGCGGTGCAGCGCGATCGGTCAGTTGTTCGAATCCTTGTTGTCCGGATTGTTGACCGGAGCGTTGCGTGCACTTCAGGACACTGGTTTTCGCTTGAAACGCGATGGCGCCCGGGGCTGAAAGAAGCGCGGTCCAAAACCCGCTCATCCGCTACGCAGTCGAAGCGGGCTGGAAGTACCTCTCGCCGGACGATGCGGTCCGGATGCGCCGCGGCGAAACGGGGGTCGTCCTGCACGATGTTCTGATTCGCCAGCTTCAACGGCTTAACCCCGCGTTCGTGGACATGACCCGCGCGGAACAGATCGCGAAAGCGCTTGTGCGAGTGCCGCCCAATGTGCAGGGCAATCTCCAGGCTTGGGAGTATCTAAAGGGCCTCAAGACGGTTTTTGTCGAAGAAGAAAAACGCGAGCGCAACGTCCGCCTCCTCGATCCCGTCAACGTCGAGGAAAACGAGTTCCACGTTACCGACGAGCTGACTTTCACCAACGGGACCTATGAGATTCGCGGCGACATCGTCTTCTTCGTCAACGGCGTGCCGGTGCTCGATATCGAAACCAAGGCTGCGAAGGAAAAGGAGGGTATCCAGAAGGCGCACGATCAGGTTGCGCGGTACCATCGGGAAGCGCCCGAGTTAATGGCCGTTGAGCAACTGTTCGGCCTCACGCATATCGTGGGATTTTCTTACGGCGCGACCTGGCGGCTCTCTCGCAAGGACCTTTACGACTGGCGTGACGAAGCGTCCGGCGATTTCGAGACTCTGGTAAAGGCCTTCATCGCCCCGCGTCGAATTTTGCGGGTGCTGACCGAGTTCATCCTGTTCACGCGCAAGGACGACCAGCTTTCGAAAGTAGTGCTTCGGCCGCATCAGATGCGGGCCGAAGAGCGGGTGATCCGGCGCGCGCTCGACCCGGAGCGCAGGCGCGGTCTCATCTGGCACACACAGGGCTCGGGCAAGACCTACACGATGATAACGGTCGCGCGCCGCCTGATCGAAGATCCGGCCTTCGAGAACCCGACCGTCTTGATGCTGGTCGATCGCAACGAGCTTGAAGCGCAGCTTTTCGCCAACCTCCGCGAGGTCGGCTTCAGCAACGTCGAGGTGACACAGACGAAGCGGCATCTGGCTGAACTGCTTCGGTCCGACCGGCGCGGACTGATAGTTTCGACGATCCACAA
>JAJPHZ010000004.1 GCA_021325025.1 Pseudomonadota bacterium
CCGTCGAGCCGCTGGTCGATGCGGTGGAACAGGTAGGTGACGACCGGCACGACCACCTTCGCGCCCATCGCCATCAGGGTTTCGAGCTCGAAGGTGATGAAGGAGCTCGCGAGCATCACGTCGCGGTCGGCGTCGAGAAAGCGCCCGAGCGGGCCGGCGAGCGAAAAGGCGCTGAGCCCGTCGCGGACCGCCTGGTCCTGCACCTGGGTGATGAGATTGCTGATGCTCCGCTGCTCGGGCGGCGCCTCCGCTACCAGCGTGAGCGCGCGCCAGAGCGCCTTGCGCTGGTTGGGGACGAGGCGAACGCCCTGCAGCTCAAGCCAGTCTTCGAGCAGCGCCGCGAGCTTCATGCGGTCGGTTTCCTGGTCGATGCGGGCGAGCGGCTGCAAGGGCACTTCCTCCTCACCGAGATCGAGGTGCTGCCCGCCGAGCGCCCTGGTGAGAACGAAGGCGGAATAACCCTTGTCGAAGAAAAAGATCTGTCCTTCGGGAACCGCGCGGAAGTTCGCCGCGATGGTTCCGAGGGCGACGCTCTTGCCGCTGCCGGTCGGCCCGAACACCGCAGTGTGGCCGGTATCTCCGACGTGCAGGTTCAGCCGGAACGGCGTGCTGCCGCTGGTTGCGCCGTAACAGAGCGCCGGGGTGTCCTTCGGATAGTAGGGGCAGGGGTTGGTCTCCAGTCCGGGCCAGATGCTGGTGAGCGGCAGGATGTCGGCGAAGTTCTGGGTAGTTACGAGTGGGCGGCGAACATCGTACCAGCCGTGGCCCGGCAAGGAGCCGAGCCACGCCTCGACCGCGTTGATGGTCTCGATGCGCGGATCGAAGCCCATGTTCTGGCAGACCTTGAAGACCAGTTGCGCGTTCTCGTCGGCGACATCGGCGCGCTCCTCGGTGATGACGACCTTGGGCGTCGCGTAACAGAAGCGGACGGCGCCGCCCTCGGCCTCGGTGATGGCTTCATCGGCGTCCGCCGCCATCTGCAGCGCATGCTGGTTCTGGAACGCGGCGCCTGAGCCGGAACCGAAGTGCTCGCTGATCACGCCCCGCAGTCCGAGGCGCTTCTGGAACCAGTTGCGCCGATAGACCGCAAGCTGGCTTACGGCGGTGCGCGGCCCGACCGGGAGGCCGCGCACCGAGTAGCGGTAGCAGATGGGCAGCTCGCTTAAGAACGCCGCCATCTCGGCATACGAGAACGGCGGAAAGCCGGAGAGCGCGACCACGCGGATGTGGCGTCCGCCGACGCGCGGCTTGAACCCGGTGACGAAGTCCTGGTTGCCGATCACCGCATCAAGGTAGATCGGCGAACGCGGCGGGACGATCCGGCAGATGCGCCCGTTGACGCAGGTCGCGAGATGGGAGAGCAGCGCGGGCAGGGCGAGCGGCGTGAGCTTCCATACAGGACTGATGGCGTCGGCGAATTCGCGCAGCCGCTGCTCGAACCAGTCGAGTTGCCGGCGCCAGTCGAGCTGCTTCGGCGCGCCGGAGAGGAAGACGCCCGACATCTTCGTCTGCGCGTCGGCCGGCGGCCGGTATGTGATCGCGAGCACGCACCCGGTCTCGAAATGGCGGCCCTCGGCGGAGTAGTGGACTTCGCGCTCGCGGTCGATCGTGGCGCTGACCGGATCGGCGAACGCGCGCTTCGGGTAGTCGACGCTCGGGTAGCGAATCAGATCGACGTTGTACATGAAGCCGTCGTCCAGCCTCAGCAGCGCGCGGTTGGCCTGCGCCCGATGGGCGTCGAGCTCCTCGGCGCTGGCGGAGTTGAGATCGAGCCCCGCGCACTCGAACGCGGACAGGAACGCGCCGTCCTTGAGCGCGATCGTGGTGTTGTTCACCGCGAGCGCGTAGTTGAGCAGGTCGGGCAGGCCGAGCAGCCGCTCGCGCCTGCGCCTCAGCTCCTTGAACTCTTTGAACAGCATCCCATCACCTCCTCCTTGCCTATCGGCGCATCTCCCTGGGCGCCGGCACGGATGGATGAACGCGCGCGGGCGGGGCGAAGACCGAAGCCCGGGCCGGGTAACAGTCTTGGTAGCGGATGTGGCGGATGTAGACCTGGCTCAGCTGCGGGTCGAACTTCGCCGCCTGCACCAGGGCCCAGTGGCCGGCGGTAAGGAGCAGCGCGCCCAGCGCGACCGTGTACCAGTGAAGGCCGCTGCCGAGGATCAGCGCGGCGGCGGTGATCCAGTTGGCGATCGCGAGCGTGCGCTCCGCTCCGGCGAGAAGGATTGGCTGGGTGAGCGAGCGATGAATCGCGCTCACCCGCCGCTGGTCCCGCGCCATCTCCCGATCCCTCCGGCTAGAACAGCGCTCCGCCCATCGGGAAGAGCGTCGTCATCAGCTGCGTTGCGCCGAGCGCGCACGAACCGCCGAAGGCGAGCGCCGACATCTTGCGCACCCCGGTGCCATGCTCGGTCACCGACCAAAGGATGCCGGTGCCGATGATCGCAGCCGTGGTGACCGCGTGCGCGACCGTCCCCTGCAAGTCGGTCTGCAAAGTCATTAACGGCGCGTCCCACGGCAGCACGCCGCCCGCGGTTGCCGCTAACGCCTGCGCGGGCCAGACGATCGTGATGATCGCGAAGGCGTAGCTCAGCCGCGCCGCCCACTTCGAAAGCCTCTCGTTCATTCTCTTCAGCCCCTTCATGATCGAACCTCCTTGCCTGCCAATCCCGTCCGCGACGCTTCACGCGTCCGCGGGACAGAGTCTGAATCCCGTGTTGATTTCGTAGCCAGTCAGGCGAACCAGTTCCGTCACCCTGCGCCCGCCTGGCGTGCGCATGATGAACGCGATCAGGTTGATGGTCTCGGCGATAAGGTCGGGCTGGGGCGGCACTCCGGCCTCCTGAACCAGGCTCGAAAGCCGAATCAGCGCGGCGGCGGCGCTGTTCGCGTGGATGGTGGTGACGCCGCCCGGATGGCCTGTGGTCCATGCCTTGAGCAGGGCGAGCGCCTCGCCACCGCGCACTTCGCCGATGATGATGCGGTCGGGCCGCAGCCGCATCGTGGTG
Organism: Pseudomonadota bacterium; assembly: GCA_021325025.1. Classification (GTDB taxonomy): domain Bacteria; phylum Desulfobacterota; class Binatia; order Binatales; family Binataceae; genus JAJPJA01. Next base: position 3,009 of record JAJPHZ010000004.1, read on the forward strand.
CGAACCAGGCGGGTCATGTCGGCGCCTTCGGCGGTGTGGAGCTGGACGAGGTTGCGCGCGCGGCAGCGGATTTCGAGGGTGTCCTCGATGATCACGTAGCGCTGGTTCGGATCGGAGCGCGCGACCATCTCATTGATGAGCGCGCCCGCGAGCGTGGTCTTGCCGGATCCGGTGCCGCCGGCAATGAGGATGTTGAGTCGCCGGTCGATGGCGTCGCGCAGGATTTCCGCGTAGCCGGCGCTCAGGATTCCGTCGCGCACGTAGTCGTCCAGCGTATAGAGCACCTGCGCCGGCTTGCGCATCACGCAGCAGGGCCTGCGCGCAACCGGCGGCAGCAGCCCCTCGAAGCGGATGCCGCCGATCGGCAATTCGCCCTCGATGATCGGATTGCCGGCGTTCGCGACGGTTCCGAGCGCTGCTGCGACCGTCCCGATCAGGGCCTCGACCTGCGACGAGCCAAACGAGAATCCGGCCTCGTGCATCCCCTTGCCGTAGGCCTCGAACCAGACGCGGCCGTCGTCGTTGATGATGATCTCGGTGATTTTCGGGTCATCGATCGCCGCGAGGATGCGCTGCCCGAGCTGGCGCCGGAGCAGCTCGTCAAGCCTGCGTTCCTGGATCTGCTGCGCGCTGATCATGCGTGCTCTCCGCTTTCGCTTGCCGCCTTCCTTCTCGAGGGCGCGGCGGGCTCCATCTGCCTGAGCGTCTCCTCCACCTCCGCCCGCCAGCCGCGGTGGCGCCGCTGTCCGGACGCAAGCGCCTGCTTACGGTGGCTTTCAGGAATTTCCGGAAGATGGCTCAGCACGCTCAGCGCGAACTGATCGACCATCGCGAGCAGGGTAGTAAGCTGCTGCGCCAAAGGCTTGAGCCCCTGCGCGAGCGCCGAGCGCTGCGCCTCGACGATGCGCTTCTCCGTGGCGGCAAGAATGCTGTCGGAATAGGTGAGCGCCCCCTCGCCGCCGTTGTGGAACAGGCGCTCCTTGATGTAGCGGGAAAGCGTGATGCCCCGTTCGTCGGCTTCGTCGCGAAGCCGGCTGAACTCCTCGTCGCTCATGTAGGCGGTTACCTGTCTTCTCACAGCAGTCTCTCCTTGGCCTGCGCTTCTGGTGTTTCGTCTGTGTGCGTTTGGTCGGGGTGCGCGTCCTCGACGGCGAACCGGAGGAACGAAAGTTGTTCGCCTGCTTGGGGCTTCTGCTCCTTGCGCTTGGCGGCTTCTTTCGAAGTTGCAGAGACTCGGACCGGCTTCGCGACTCCAGTTTCTCGCGCGTCCTGCACGCGTGCGGATACGTCCGGTGCGTTCGCGATGTTGGCCGTCATCAGCCTGTCACTGCGCTGCGGCGGAGCGATGGCGGCGAGCCGTCTGAACTCCGGGTCGGCGTAGTAGCGGAGCTTCCTAGCTCTGATCGCCGGCCGCCCGCTGGTAAAAATGAGCGCCTCGTTCGAGCCGAGCCGCATCGCCTCGTCCGGCGTAAGCAGGGGCCGCGCGATCTCGGGCTCCGAGATGCTCGCGCCGGAGCTGGAAATGGTCCGATGCGCGTGGCGCACGGTGGTCTCTCCCGTCATCTGCGACAGCAGCCTTGCGGTCTCGATCCGGTTCGGCGTGAAGGCGACGCGGGTTTGGCAGTTCGAGGTGATCGCCTCGTCGTGGCCGTAGGCGGCGTGAATCTGGCTTAAGTCCTGTGCGATGAGGCAGGCCTTGATGCCGTAGCCGGCGATGAGCGATAGCGACTCGGCGAACATGTCGAGCCGCCCGAGGCTTGCGAACTCGTCGATCATGAGCAGCAGCCGATGGCGGTAGCCCGTTACTGCGCGACCCTCGCGGAACTCGAGATGCTCGGTGAGCCGATGGAGGATCTGGCTCAGCATCAGCCGGATGAGCGGACGGAGGCTGTTCTTGTGCGCCAGTGGCACGACCACGTAGAGCGAGACCGGCCGCTCGTGGTTCATCAGGTTGGTGATGCGGAAGTCCGAACCCGCCGTATTCGCGGCGATCACGGGGTCGCGGTAGAGCTCAAGGAAGCCCTTGACCTCCGAGATGACGCCCGAGCGTTCGTTGTCGCTCTTATCCAGCATCGAGCGCATGGCGCGGGCGATGACCGGATGGGTCCTGGTCGGGAGGCCGCGTCCGTCGGTCCAGCCCATCGCGCCGGCGGGGTCATGCTCGGCGCGCATGATCTGCCGGATGGTGTCGTCGATGGGTTGATTGGGATCGCAAAGCCGCGCTTCGAGGCCGTGCAGCGTCTTGTCGCGCCCGGTATAGAGCTGGTCGAGGATCATCCCGGTCAGGAAGGCCGAGCCCTCACGCGACCAATGATCCGGCAGCCCCTTGCCGTCGGGATCGACGATCATCTGCACGATGTTGCGCACGTCGCGGATCTCGTGCGGCGTGCCGAGCCGCACTTCGGCGAGCGGGTTGTAGCGGGCGCTGTCGCCCTCGGCGGAGGCCGGCGCGAACTTGAGGCAGACCTGGCCCATGCGCCTTCGCGCTCCCGCAGTGAGCGCCCAGTTCTCGCCCTTGAGATCGTGGACCAGGACCGAATGCGGCCACTTGAGCAGGGTGGGAACGACGATGCCGACGCCCTTGCCGCTGCGAGTGGGCGCGAAGACCAGCACATGGGCGGGTCCGCAGTCGCGAATCAGCGAGCGCCTCGAGACGCCGAGATAGACGCCGGCCCTGTGAGCGATCGGACGGAGCAGGCGCAGACGCTCAGCGAGCTTTCCCCATGCCGAGCGGCGCGCTTCGAGCAGGCGCGCGGCTTTGAGGTCGCGCGTGGTCGCCCAGCGCGCGGAACCGTGCAGGTCCGAGAGGTCGGCGAACCATCCGCGGCGAGCGAGGGCGATCGCGCCGCACGCAACCGCTGCGACCACCGCCATCGGAGCGAGCGACTCGCGAACACAGAGCGGCCAGAGCGGCGCCAACGCAGGCGCGTCATGCCAGCGCGCCCACCAAGCGATCCATGCCCACGGCGCGTAGACCGCGCCGACAACCGGCGCATGGAACAGCGGCTTCCCAAGCCACGGCGCATGATGCAGCACGCTCGCCGCGTGCTGCGTCGTCACCTCATTGACCGCGACGAACGCCGCGGCCATCGAAGCAACCGCGATCAGCTTGACCCGCCCGAGCCGCGCCTCGGCGCTCGAACCCGGAATCCGATAGGGTCGCTGCTCAGCCATGGCGCTCCCTCCGCCGTTCGCGCGATCGGTCGAGCCCCGGCTCCAGCGCGCGGCGGCGCTCGTGCGCGCGACATTTGATCACGTCCTTGTCGCGCTGTCGCTCGCGAAGCTCGCGCTCGTGATTCTCGGCAAGCTGCCACGTCCGCTCGTCGATGCGCTTGGCAAGCCCAACCCCGGTCAGATACTCAAGGCGCTCGATCTCCTGCTCGGCGCGGATGCGCGCGCCCTCCGTGTGCGGACGGAAATTCTCGTAGCTGACGATGCGGTTCTGGTCCGCCCTGCGCTGAAGCGCCCGATCGATCTCGGTCCACTGCTCGCGCTGGATGACCCGCTCGCGCGCCTTAAGCATCTCGCGCTCAAGGCGCGGCCCGAGCTCGCGCGTCGCGATCTCCTGGCTCCGCGTGCGGATGCCCTCGCGCAGATAATCGCGGTCGATCTCAAGCGGGCGGCCGTCCTGCCGCACGCCGCGAACGAGGAGATGGACGTGCGCGTCGTCGGTGTTGTGATGGTCGATTGCGATCCATTCGAGCCTGGTTCCGAGATCGCCCTCCATCCGGGCGACCAGCTCGCGGACGTGGTCGCGGAGATTCAGGCGCTCGGCGTCCTCGGGCGAGACGATGAAGCGCCACATCAGCTCGTCGCCGCTTCGCTCCCACGCCCTCACGGTCGCGACCAGGTCGATTCCCTCGCGCGCCGCATCGAAGCCGAGCCCCTTTTCGAACTCTCTCTGCGCGCCCGGACGCGAGAGGTACTTCGCGTGCGCGATCCACGCGCCGCTTTTGCGGTTGCGCGAGAACGACGCCTTGACGATGCTGCGCCGCGCGTAGGCGCGAAGCTCGCTTCCGCCGCGCTCGCGCCAGACCTGCCGCCCGCCAAGGCTTCCGTGCGCCTGGCGGCGCGCGCCCCACGCAACGCGCACACGGCGCAGCGCCCGCGCCCACCACGGAACCATCCGCCGCGGCGCCTTCGCCGGCTCGGGGCGAAGCCGGATCTCGATCTCTTTCCGCCTGAGGCTAGGCCGTCCCATTGCTCGCCTCCGAAAGCAGCTGGCTGAGCGCGAGCGGCAGCCGCGTCGGATCTTCCGGCACCTCGCCGCCCAGCGCCGCGATGATCTCGGCGACCTGCGCATTCGTGAGCGTGAGCGGCTGAAGCTCCCGCGCCCGCACCCACGACTTCCACGCGCGCTTGCCGGTAGCCCGCTCGTCGAGCACGCGCCGGCCCATCGCGGCCACCCGCTCGCGCTGCTCGCGCGTGAGCCTTTGCGTCTCCTCGGCGACGCTGAGCAGAGCGCCGAGCAGATAGTCGGGCGGTTCGAGGTCCAATCCCGCGAGCGCGATGAGCCCGCCGAGGTTGGCGAGATGATGAAGCCTCAGCCCCTGCTCGCGGCTGTGATTGCCGTTGCCGTTTCCGTTCCTGTTGCCCATACGAATCACCACGTGACGACCGGCTTCAGTTCACCCCGGATATCGGCGAGCCGAACCGGGCCGAAGTAGCGCGAATCCCAACTGCGCGGATCGTTGAAACCGAAGAGCCACACTTGACCGGGCGCGACGCGACGTTTGCTCCACGCGACGTGCGCGAGCGCACGCCCGGCGCTGTCGCGCGACGCCGTCGCGCTGTCAGGGAAGCGAATGCCGTTGACGGAGACCCAGCCCGGTTTGATGTCGAGCAGGTCGCCGGGAAGCGCGCCGACGATCTTGTCGACCGGCTCGGCGCCGCCGGGGCAATCACCCACGCGAAGATAGCCGCGAGCAAGACCGAGCTTCGCGGCTCCGATCGGCAGGCAGGCCGCCACCAGCTCTCCGCGCCGAACTTCGTGACCAACGATGCGATACACGCCTGCCGGCGCTGCGCTGTCGGTGGTCGAGATTCGAATTCCGGTTGCCTTTCCGACTCCGATCAGAATCATCGCGGCGAACGCAATTGCAGCCATCGCCGCCAGCGCTCCGCGCGCGCCTTCCAATTGCTGAAAGTGAACACGCTCGGAAAGCGATCCGGCGGCGTTTTCTGAGGTACTGTACAGTCGGCTCAGCATGACACCCTCAGTGGGGGAAAGGCCGCGAATTCATTGAGGAATTCGCAAAAATGCCGTGCCGTACCGCAGTACCCTTTATCTTGCTCTACGACCGGCCGGCCTTTTCCCCGCTCCCTGACCACCAGCAAAGTCACCCTCTCCGCGCGCCGCGCTGCGGCGGAGAAAATCACTGCGATCTTCACTGCGCCTGCGCCGCCGTCTCGCCGTTCGCCCGGCCGTTGGCTCTGCGGCCCGGACGCGGCGTCCCTTCGAGCTCCGCCTTGATCTGTCTGCAGAGCCGCCACATCGCCGCCGTGATCGTCTCGCCAAGATCGAAGCCCGCCTCCTCGGCGCGAGTGCGCAGCGCTTCGAGCTCGCGCTTGAGCGCCGCCGGCAGCTTGAAGGTGATCGGCTCGTGCTCCTGCTTGCGTTTGAGAACTCCCATCTCGCATCTCTCCTTTCGCCCGATTGATTGCAGCGTCATTTCCCGTACGGACCGGGAAGCACCAGGTCCTCGGTCACCATCACGTTGAACTGGTAGCCGGGACGGATCTCGATCGTGGGCGGACGATTCGTCCCGTTGCCGAGCATCTGCTGACCAACCGAGCCGAATTGTCCCGAGGCCGCGGAGCCCGCCATCTCGCCCGCCATCGCCCATTGGTTCGGCTGGTAGTAGCCGTAAGGTCCGTAGAGGCCTCCGCCGCCGAACGCGGCCATCTGTCCGACCATCTGGCCCGCGCTGATCAGGCTCAACAGCGCGGCGGTTCCGAAGGTCGCGAAATAGTGGTGATTGACCTGGTCGGTGAAACCCGCGAAGCCGCTCTGGTCAGCCCCCGGCATCTGCGGCAGATCCATGCTCGCGGTGTTGGGGAAGATGAGCCGCCGCCACGCGATCTGCACCCGCTCCTGGCCGTACGCGGATGCATTGCGGTACGCGCCGATCAGCCGGCTGCCCTGCGGGATGAGCAGGTACCTGCCGGTCGCGCTGTCGAACACGTTCTCGGCGACCTGCGCGATAATCGGCCCCGGCAGATCCGAATTGATGCCGCTGACCAGGACTGCCGGAATCACGCTTCCTGCCATCACCGTGTACGGCGAAGCGGGCGGATGAAGCTTAACGGTGGGATCGGTCGAAGAATTTGAATCAGAGGTGTTTCCGGATTGGCCTTTCGCGCTGGCGATTTCGAGCGCCTGCCCGCCGTGAAACGCCGCCACCATCTCGGGCGCTTCGAGCGCCTTTAGGAATTTCTCCTGCGCCCATTGCGCGTAGCGGCTGGGCGGCTTCGGCGCGCTGCGCTGAATCGGGGCCTGAGCCGTTGAAATCACCGCCGGCGTCGGGACAAAACTCGGCGCCGGATGTGGCTCCGCGCCGTGCGCGGCGAGGTCGGCGACTTCGCCGCGATCGCGCGCCTCGCTGCCGGCATCATCGACCGCTTTTTTGACCGCCGCGTCCTGGCTCGTGCCTGAGGACTGCACGCCAAGCGCGATCACGATTCCGCCGAGCATCGCGACCGCCACCACAATCACGCCCAGCAGGCGGTTGAACCGCCCGCCGCCCAGATGCTCCTGTGCCTCTTCTTCCTGTTCGTGGATTTCGTCTGCCGCCGCCATCGCATTCACCTCGACCCGCCCGCGTAGGAAACCGTCACGCGGTCTTGCTCGCGCCCCACGCCCGAAACCAGAAGCGCCTGGTTGAACAGCCGATCGACGACGTAGTAGTTGCCCTCGACCCGGTAGTTGACCATCTGGGCGCCGCCGCCCGCGTCGATGAGCAGCGCCGGCGCCTCGCTGCTCTTCATTCCCGCCGGCATCTGGATGTACACGTGCGCGCCGTCGTCGAAGGCCCGAATCGGTTTCCACTGCACGTTCGGGCCGGAGACTTTGTACGAGAAATTGAGCTGCGCCGGGTCGACGTTCGCGACCCTGACCACGTTGTCCGAATCCGCCGGAGGGTCGACCGCTTCCCGCTTCGCCTTCGCCGCTTTGGCGTCGGCCTCCTTCATCTCTGCCAGCAATTCATCCGGGTAGTAGAACTCGACCTCCTGCATCGCGCGCCCGCGCGAGCGCAGAACCAGGTGGTAGATGTGCTTGGTGGTGTAAATAGTGAGGTTGGTTTCGATGCCGGGAAGCTGCGGCTTGACCGCGAGATGGGGAACGGGATTACGCGGGTCGCCGGAGGCCGCCGGCGTCGCCATCCAGCGCTCGGTGTCGCCCATCGCGACATCGGTGATCGTCTCGCCCGGCTGAAGCTGGATGTCGGTGGTGCGAAGCGGCGCGCAATCGACGGTCGGCTCCGACGCTCCGCCGTACGGATAGAGCACGAATTGCGCAGTTTTGTAGACCGGCCACTTGCCGCCGTCCTGATGGTCCTTGATCGCCTGCTGCACCTCGGGCGGCTGCTCGGCCAGAAGCTGCGCGCCAGTTGGCGCTGGCGGCGTTGCCTCGGGCTCCGGCGCCGCCTCGGTCACGATCCTGAGCGGCGGTGGAACGGGTACCTGCTGCGCGGTGCACGCCGCGAGTGAAATGGTCAATGCAATAGCAAATGCCGATTTGATTCCCTTCATCGCACTTCTCCCCTTTCAGCCCTGCTGCTCGGTCCAGCTGATCTGCGTCACGTAAAACCCGAGCGGATTGCTCACGATCGTGTCGTCGGAATTGGGCGGAACGATCTCGGCCTGCAGCACCGCCTCCCAGTGAGTCGGCGAACCGAGCGTGCCACCGTTTAGGTCGTGCTTTGTCTCAGTCCATCGGACCTGGTAGCTCCGCGCCGAGAGCTTCAGGATGGAATCGATCTGAACGGTGACGGTTTCCTTCTGCGCGCGCTTGAACGGGTTATGGGCGAAGTCGTCGGAGTGGTAGTACTCGTCGAGGAACTTGTCCGCCGCGCCGCGCGCGTGCGCGAGCAGCGAATTGAGCATCTGCTGCTCGACCTGGGTGTCGCTGCTGACGGCGCGCGCATTGCGGATAAAGGCGGCGACTTCGTAGCGCTCGATGCGCTCAGTTACGTCGGGGACCGAGGTGGGAGTGAGCGGCTGGGGAACGGTGAGCGCGTAGCCGAGCTTGTCGACCTCGACGACGTAGGGGATGTAGCGGCTGCGGGTCGCGAGCCAGACCATCCCGCTCGCGAGGATCAGCGCGACTGCGAGCAGCCCGCCCGCTGCTATCTGCCAGTTGCGCTTGCCGAGAACCAGATCGGCGTATCGTTCATCCCATTCCCGCCGCGCTTCGAAGTATGGATTCGCACCCATCGTTCGCTCGCTCCTCGACGCCGACGCTTGCGAGCGTCAACGCGCGATTCGGACACTGTCCGAAAATTGTCCGAATTCTCTTTTGGAAAAGGCGAGAAACGAACCAACGACGAGATTGAAAATCGCCCGATTTTATTGGGTTTTGTTGAAGTGAGTTGGGGCTAGTTGCGTACGGGGATCGATTCGTAATCCTCGGGGTGGACGTATTCCATGCCGGTGGTGCCGAGATAACGCTCGTGTGGGCGCCCGAATTGGCGCACGGAATCGCTGGAAAAAGTGATTATGCCGTTGGGCTTGAATACCAAAATGACGTCAGAAGAATTGTGAATCAGAGTGCGAAAGAACTTCTCTCTGCGCCGTAGTGCTTCCTCGGCGGCCAGCCGTTCCGCGGCCTGGGCGGTGATGGTTGCCACCGCCTGCATGAAAATGGCGTCATCCTGAGTGAACTTGCGCGGTTTGGAGGAATGCGCCTCAGCCACGCCCCAGGGACGGTCGCGTCCTCCCACCAACACGGCGATACCGGACCGGATCTCGCTCCGAGCGTACCTGGACGGGAGCCGGACGCGGGCTTCCGTTCTGAAATCTTCGACAACGACCGGTGCGCTTGAACTCAGAGCGCAGCCCGCATGAGAAGCCGCGACAGCATCGATCATGATCCCGATCGGCCATCCCACCGCCGCGCGAATGCGCAGCTTTTTGCCGTCGGGTTGCAATTCGTCCAGCGCACTGAACTCGACGTTGAGGGTCGTTGCGATGGTGACGGCAGCTTCTTTCAACAGCGATTCAAGTTCGCTGGCACATAGCGCGTGTTCGCCAAGTTCGGCTATGGCGCGCTCTTGTTGCAGACGCGCGCGCAGTTGGGCCTGGGTTTCAAGCAGGTCGCGTTCCGCCGCTTTGCGCTGGCTGATGTCACGGGTGATGAAGACACCCGCCGCCTGACCTTCCGGATCCGTGATGGCACGGCCACGCACTTCACAATACGCCCAGCTTCCATCGCGCCTGCGGATGCGACATTCGTAGACGCTTGGTTGACCGGCAAAAGTCGCCGCCATACCGCACCTGACCGTGTCAAGGTCATCGGGATGCACCACGACCGGTTCCTGGGCGGCCACGGGGTTGCCAACTTCATAGCCGAACAGGGTATAGCCCGCGTCATTGGCGTAGCGGACGGTTCCGCGCCGGTCTATCACGGCAATGGCGTCCGAACTGTTGTGCAGGATCGAGCGATAGAATTCTTCATTGCGGCGCAAAGCTTGCTCGCCTGCCATTCGCTCCACCGCGTGGGCAACGATGTTGGCGACGGACTGCAGAAAGGCGGCGTCATCGCTGGTAAACCTGCGCGGTCTGACGGTCGAAACGCTCACCACACCGTAAGGACCCTTGCTTCCAGGGATGACGCTGCTGATCCCCGATTGAATACCGCGGTCGAAAACCGCACCCAGTACCTGGAAACGGTCCTCAGTCGAAAAGTCATCGACCACAACCGGCTCCGCCGTCATCAGGGTGTAGCCGGTTTGCGAACCTGTGCCGAACTCGGTCATGACTGCGGAGTCAGCATTCCACCCCACTCCCGCCCGCAACACCATTCGCCGGCCGTCGTCTTGCAATTCCATCACTGCGCAATATTCGACATCCAGGGTCCTGACCAGCACCGATACTGCATCATCCAGCAGAGCATCGAGCGTGGCTGTGCGCAGCGCTCGCTGTCCCAGTTCGGCCACCGCACGTTGTTGTGCCAGGAGGAAGCGGAGTTGCGCCTGGGTTGCGAGCAGGCTGTTTTCCGCAGCACGCCGCTGGCTGATGTCGCGAGTATTGAACACCGCCACCGGTTGACCATTGGGATCTTTGATGCGCCGCCCGCGAACTTCACAATAAGCCCAGGTTCCATCAGCGCGCCGGACACGGCATTCGTAAGCGCTGGCCCCGGTCTGGAAGGTGGCGGCGATCCCACGGCGGGCGGTGTCGAAGTCGTCCGGATGAACCGCGAGGGCGCCCTGGCGGGCCTGCGGGTCTCCAACCTCGAAGCCAAACAGTGAGTAACCGGCGTCGTTCATTTGACGGATATGACCGTCACGTTCCATCACGGCAATGGCGTCGGAACTGTTCTGGATAATCGAGCGGTAATATTCCTGGCTGCTGCGCAGCGCCGCGGCATGCTCACACTCCAGCGCCGCCCGCGCCGCATCGCCCAAGCCTGCTTTGCGCTCTGAGAACCTCTCTGCCATCGGTACCCCCTCGTACCGCAGCCCGAACCAGTGGCCGCACCGGATGAGTAAAAGGCAGACTATAATTTCCTGCGCCGCAATGCCATCCGCGATAACGCTGCCAGCGGTTGCATCGCGGCGGTGCAATTGGGAAACAATTGACGCGATGAGCGCGCAAGGCCTGCGAGTGGCATTTGATGTCGGCGGCACGTTTATCGACGTGGTAATCGCCGACGACGACGGACAGATTTTTACTTACAAGATTCTGGCCCTGCCCGACAGCATCGGTGGCGATGTCGGCGGCTGCGTGCAGGACGCGCTGGCGCGCAGCAGTGCGGATAGCATCGCGCGGATGGTGCACGCCACCACCGTCGCCTCCAACACCGTGCTGGAGGGCAAGGGTGCGGTTACGGGCCTTTTATGCACCCGGGGCTTCCGCGACCTGATCGAGATCCGCGGCCTGCAGCGCCCCGCCATCTACGACATCTTCTGGGACCGCCTCCCACCCCTGGTCCCGCGCCGGCGCCGTCTTGAAGTGACCGAGCGGATCATGGCCGGCGGTCAGGTGCGAACGCCCCTTAATGAAGATGATGTGCGCAGCGCTTTGCACTCGCTGCGCGCGCAGGGCACCCAGGCGGTCGCGGTCTGCTTTCTTCATTCCTATCTCAATGCCGAGCACGAACGGCGTGCGATGGCGCTGGTGCGGGAGATTATGCCCGACGCCGCGGCTTGTTCCTCCGCCGAGGTGCTGCCCGAAATCCGCGAATACCCGCGCGCCTCCACCACCGTGCTCAACGCCTACCTGATGGGAGCGGTCAACGGCTACCTGGGAAAAATCGAGCGCGAACTGAGCCGCTGGGGCCGCGAGATTCTTATCATGCAGTCCAACGGCGGCATCATGACCGCCGCGCATGCGCGCAAATTTCCGGTGCGCATGATCGAATCGGGACCCGCTGCCGGAGTGCTGGCCGCCGCCAGTCTGGCGCGCGAATCGGGACTGTCCAACGTGGTCGCCTTCGACATGGGCGGCACCACCGTCAAGGCCTGTCTGATCGAAAACGGCGAGGCGGCTGAAATCAATGAGGGCGAGGTCGGCGGCGGCATCAACCGCTCGGGCTACCTGATGAAGGGTGCAGGCTACACGCTGCGCGTCCCGGCTTACGACATTGTCGAACTGGGCGCCGGCGGCGGCAGTATCGCGCGCATCGAGGAAGGATTGCTGATGCGCGTCGGACCCCAGAGCGCGGGCGCCGCGCCGGGCCCGGCATGTTACGCACGCGGCGGAACGCAACCCACCGTGACCGACGCCAACGTGGTGCTGGGCTACATGAACCCCGAGGCGATCGCCGGCGGCACGGTGCCGATCGAGGCCGCGGCGGCACGTGCCGCGATCGATGCGCATCTGGGGCGTCAGCTCGGCGTGGCGCCGTCGGCGGCCGCCCTGGGCGTGCATCGCGTGGTCAACGCCACGATGGCGCGCGCGATTCGTTCGGTGACCAGCGAGCGCGGGCGCGACCCGCGCGAATACACGATGGTGGCGTTTGGCGGCGCGGGGCCGATCCATGCCGCCGCGCTGGCCGCCGATATCGGCATCGGCCGCGTGTATGTGCCGCTTTATCCCGGGCTGTTCAGCTCGCTGGGCCTGCTGTTTGCCGACCTGCGCTACGACGGCGTGCGCAGCGTGATGGCGCGGCTTGACGAGCTTGACCCTGCCGTGCTGCGCCGCCATTGCCGAATGCTGGTCGATGAACTGCGCCAGCGGCTCGCCCGTGAGGCGGGCGCTACCGAGATGCGCTTTGAGAGCAACGTCGAGCTGCGCTACTTGCGCCAGGATTCGGAGTTGAGCTTCAGGATTCCCAACGACATCGCCGACGCTGAGCTTTGCGCATGGCTTGACCGCGCGTTCCATCCCGAACATCAGCGCAACTTCGGCTATCGCCGCGACGGCGACCCGATACTGGCGGTCAGCTTGCGCGTGCGCGCGATTGCGCCCGCGCGCAGCGTCGCGGCGCAGGACCTGGCGGCGGGCTTCGAGCGCGCCGCGAAGAGCGCCGCCAGGCTCCCGCCACGATCGCGGCTGGCATACTTCGGGCCGCAGGCGACGCCGATGCAGGCGCGCGTGATGACACGCCAAAGCCTGCTCGACGGCGCACTGGCAGGCCCGGCGATTATCGAGGAGTTCGACACCACGATCGTGATTCCGCCCGGATGGCGTGCTGAGCTGGATCGCCTTGCCAACGTCGTGCTCTCGGCGGCCGGATGACACGACATCGGCATGACCGAAGAACAACATGCTAAAAGCCGTGGCACAGGCTGGAAGCCCTGCCCCGGAAAAGCTAATCAGACAACCGAGCGAGAACTCCGATGAACCACAGCGTCGATCCGATCCTGCTGGAAGTAATCAACAACGCTCTGACCGCAATCGGCGACGAGATGGGCAACACGATGAAGCGCACCGCGCGCTCGATCACGGCGCGCATCGGCGACTTTTCCACCGTGTTGGTCGATGCGCGTGGACGGGTGATTGCCCAGGGACAGGGCGCCGGATTCCATCTCGGCTACATCCGCGGCGTGATGCCGGCGCTGCTCAAAAAGTTCGCCGGCAAGCTGCGCCCGGGCGACATCCTGGCCTCCAACGACCCCTATGGCGGGTTGTCCCATCTTCCGGATATCGTGCTGCTGGCGCCCATTTTCTGGCGCGACACGATGGTCGGGTTCTCCACCCTGGTCACCCATCATTCCGATATCGGCGGGCGCTTCCCCGGCGGCCAGAGCACGGTGTGCGCGGAGATTTACGAAGAAGGGCTGCGTCTGCCCTGCGTCAAGCTGTACGAGGAGGGGCGCCCCAACCAGGCGCTGCTGGAGGTCATCGCCGGCAACGTGCGCACGCCCGACGACGTGATCGGCGATCTCGAGGGACAGGCCGCAGCCTGCCGGCGCGGCATCCGCGGCGTCCAGGAGCTGATCGACAAGTACGGGCTGGCGTGCTTCGAAGCCGCGGTCGCCCAGCTCCATCGCTACAGTGAGCGCGTGGTGCGCGGCGAGATCGCCAAGATCGCCGACGGCGAATACGAGTGGGACGAGCATTTCGAAGAAGACGGCGTCGGTGGTCCCGGCATCAGGCTGAAGCTGTGCCTCAAGGTGCGCGGTGACTCCATAATCGTCGATTTCACCGGTTCCGATCCGCAGGTCAAAAGCGCCATCAACGTGCCCTACTCGCTGACCTGTTCGGCGGCCTACATCTGTCTGCGCGGGGTGCTGGCGGCCGACGCGCCCGCCAACGACGGATTGTTCGAGCCGGTGGAAGTGATCGCACCTAAGGGATGCGTGCTCAATCCGAATTTTCCCGCCGCGATCGGCGGTCGCGGCATGATGCTGTGGCGGATCTGCGACATGATGTTCGGCGCGCTGGCCAAGGCGATGCCGGGGCGCATCTTCGCCGCCGGCGAGGGCGGCATCTCCAGCCTGACCTACGCCTACGGCGGCGTTGAGCCGGGCGCCTCGCCGGTGCTCACCGACTGGTACGGCGGCGGATGGGGCGCGCGTCCGAACAAGGATGGAATCGACGGCGTCAACTCACTGCTGTCGGGCAACGGCGGATCGAGCGTGCCGGTGGAAAGACTGGAAGTAGAGTTTCCGATCCTGATGGAAGCATACGGGCTGATGCCGGACACCGGCGGCGCCGGCCGCTATCGCGGCTGTTTGTCAGTCTATCGCACCTACCGGTTTCTCAAACCCGGACGGGCGCTGATTCGCACTTGCCGCACCACCACGGTGCCGTACGGGCTCGACGGCGGTGCCAACGGCACTCCGTTCAGGGTCGTGCTGGAGCGCGGCGGCGTGCACACCGACTTTCCGCCGCAGATGCTCGTCGATGCGCAGGTCGGTCCCGAGGATGCGATCATGCATCAGTTGCCGGGCGGGGGCGGATACGGCGACCCGCTGCAACGCGACCCGGCGATGGTGCTGGAGGATGTGCTGGACGAGAAGATTTCGCCGGGGTACGCACAGCGCGTCTACGGAGTTGTAATCGAAGGCGGGGCGGTGGACGAGTTGCGCACGCGTGCGCTGCGCGGCTCGATGCGCCGGGCGCGTGCCTGAGGCCTCGCTCAGGCGCGCGTCAGGCCCAACTCGCGGCGAAAATGCTCGATGGTGCGCGCCAGGCCCTCGCGCAGCGGCACTTTGGGCTGCCAGCCCAGCCGCTCACGAGCCAGCGTGATGTCGGGGCGCCGGCGCGTCGGATCGTCGGGCGGCAGCGGCTTGTGAAGCAGCGTGGAGGAGCTTTTGGACAGCTCGATCGCCAATTTTGCCAGCTCCAGCATCGTGAACTCGTCGGGATTGCCCAGGTTGACCGGCCCGATGAAATCAGGCGCGTCCATCATCCGGATCATCCCTTCGACCAGATCGTCGATGTAGGCAAACGAACGCGTCTGCGTGCCTGCGCCGTACACGGTCAGCGGCTCGCCGCGCAGCGCGGCGACGCAGAAGTTCGACACCACGCGTCCATCGTTGACCGCCATCCGCGGCCCGTAGGTGTTGAAGATCCGCACGATCTTGATATCGACGTTGTTCTGCCGATGATAGTCCATCATCAGGCACTCGGCCACGCGCTTGCCTTCGTCGTAACAGGAGCGAATGCCGATCGGATTGACATGTCCCCAGTAGGTTTCCTTTTGCGGATGCTCCTCGGGGTCGCCGTAAACCTCGCTGGTGGAGCTCAGTAAAATCCGCGCCCTGACCCGCTTGGCCAGACCCAACATGTTGATCGTGCCCATCACGTTGGTTTTGGTGGTTTTGACCGGATTGTACTGGTAATGCACCGGCGAGGCGGGACAGGCCAGATGGAAGATGCGATCGACTTCCAGCAAGATCGGCTCGACGACGTCATGGCGAATCAGTTCGAAGTTGGGGTCATTGCGCAGATGCGCGATATTGGCCCGCTTGCCGCTGAAGAAGTTGTCCAGGCAGATCACTTCATGTTTGTCCCTGAGCAGCCGATCGCATAAATGGGAACCGATGAATCCCGCACCGCCGGTAACCAGTATTCGCACCTTGGCATTCTCCTATCGGGTTGTTGGCGCCGTCCCCCAACGCCGTGCGCGTCGCGCTGCAAATCCCGGCGCCACCTTGCGCGCCAGCTTGCATTCAGATGTCTTCACGGGTTTTTCCGCGTAAAAGTGACGGTCGAGGCAGGCGATATTTTGGACCGGGACGAGCGTCGAATCACCGTCCCACAGTATAGGAGATTGGCTGAAACAGGCACAAGGTTTGACCGCACGCGGCTGCTGGCGGGCTTTGGGCTGCTGATGCCTGCGCTGTGGTTTGCGCTGGTAGCGGCGGCGGTCTGGCCGCTGGCCGATGGACCGGTCGCCGACAGTTGGATTTATCTGCGCGCGGTCAAACGCCTTAATGTGGGAATCCTGTCGATGCCCGGTTTCGCCGCAGCCATTCCCGCCGCGCAGCTTGTCTACGGTCTGGGCTGGTCGCGTCTTTTCGGACTTGACTACGTTTCACTGGATTACTCGGTAATGGTGCTGGGTGTTTCGGGGGGCATGCTTTTTTACAGCCTGGCCCGCCGATGCGGCGCCGCAGTGCCCTGCGCCCTGTTGGCCACGGCGCTGCTGATCGTCAATCCCTGCTACCTGTTCCTCAGCTTCTCCTTCATGAGTGACGTTCCCTTCGTGGTCCTTTTGATCGCAGCCCACCTGATGTTTGCAGCGGCGCAGCATGCACATCGCAACGCACGGCTATGGGCCTGTGCGATACTGCTGACAGCCGCATTTATGGTGCGGCCCTTTGCGCTGGCCGCAGTCGCCGGCTGCGCCGCGGTGACTTGGTTTGCCCCTCGGCCACGCCGCCCGCTTCGCGAACGTATGCGGGAGTTGCTTCCCTTCCTGACCGCGACCGCCGTCTGCGTGCTGTTCTGGCTGTGGTTGACGGCCGCGATGCCGGCGCCCTGGATGCTGGCGCTGCGGGCCAACAAGCTTCACTACCTTTACACGGTGCCAGTTCGCACCTACTTCATCGACGCGCTGGTGGCGCCGCTGCTGTACCTCGGCCTGGTTCTAAGCCCGCTGGCTCTGCCGCATCTGGTATCATCGCGATGGCGCCGCGGACTGGCAATCGCCGCCGCGCTGGCCGTGGCGACGCTGCCCGTGCTGCTAACCGACCCGGGCGCAAGCTCGATCCCCGAGCTGAGTTGCTGCGGTGGATGGAACAACGTGCTGGTCTTACGCGGCCCGCTTAGATTTGCCTGGACCAATCTTCCCCTGCGCCTGGCGATACTCGGCATCAGCATCCTCGGCGTCGCCGGGATTGTCCTGGCAGCGATGGAAATCAAAGCCGCCGAGGCCGGCTTTCTTGCCGTAATCGTCAGCGCCGCGATCTATTGGGCCGGCACGGTACCATTGTGGCTTTACAACGATCGTTACTACCTCGTGATGCTGCCGGCGGGATGTCTGCTGTTGGCGGCTGCGCCCCGGCCGCGCACAATGGCGGCGCGTGGCGCGACTTTGGCAATGCTGGCGGCGATGGGATGGTTGGCCGCCGCCGGCGTTTACGATCAGCAACGTGGGCTGGATGCAGTGATGGCGGCGCGCGACGCGCTGCTCGCGCAAGGCGTCGCGCGCACCGAGATCGACGCCGGCTATCCGCTCAACGGCAGCGACCTGTATCGCGATCCCGCCCCGGGCCGTCAGGAAACCTTCGCGCTGGAAGCGGGAATCCCGCTCATCACTTCATCGGAACCCAAGCTCTATACGATTGCTGCCGCGCCGCTTGCCGGCAGCGCCATCCTCAGACGCTTCAAATGGCCGGGTGTCTTCGGCCTGGGCCATCGCACTCTGTACGTGCTGAAAACCCCACCGGCGGCGGTTTCGTCGCGGCCGCCAGATAGCCTCGGCGTGAAACATCCAATTGCGCAGCGTGCCGACCTCTCCACACATCCTGGTCTGGTGCTCATCGCGGTCCGCCTGTCGGTAATGGCGCTGATAGCACTATCGCCGCTGCTGGCGGTCGCGGTCCGTTTGCTTAGGTCGTAGCTTCTGCCTGATCCTGTCCTCTCCTGATTCTCTTGCGCACGAACGCTACCGGGTCTGAATGGCAATAAGCTTGATCAGTGTGTCCAGCCTAAGGCGGAGAAGACCGAACCTCTACGACGACGATTCGGCCTCCTCATTGTGGCCGACGAAGGTGGGGACGCCGGTCTTGTCGACCACGGCTTTTTGCAGGGCATTCATGTCCACTTCGTCCTCCAACCCCATCTGCTGCACCAGCTTGGTGGCGTGATTCCACAACCCCGGATACATCCCGTACAGGTCGTCGTGCACCTCAACGTACAGCCGATTGGCGCGCCATCCGAACTTGACCGGCTGATAGACGAACGCTCCGGGCATCCCAATCCGCACCATGTGAAAGAGCACTTCGATGTCTTCGGGATAAAGCCGCACGCAGCCGTGGCTGACCGTCATGCCGACACCCCACGGCACGTTGGTGCCGTGTATCCCGTATTCAGGCAGGCTCAACTCGATGCGATAGCGACCCAGCGGATTGTCGGGATCGCCGCCCGGGATCATGTGCTCAGCCTCGCCGTCGCGCTCCAGATGCTCCTGGTAGATGTCGTTGGGCACCACCCAGGTCGGATCCTTGGTCTTGCCGCGAATCCGGAACGGACCAACCGGGGTCTTCCAGTCGAAGCGCCCCAGTCCGACCGGGAAAGTATAAACCACCCGCGCCGGCTCCCCCGCCGCGACCACCGTCTTGCGCTTGCCCTTGCCCTTGATGAGGACCGGCGTCGGGTAGAAATAGATCCGCATCTCCGGGATGTTGAGCACCACCCCCTGGCGTGGACCGGCGGGCAGAATATGTTGGGTCGGCAGGATAATCTCGCGACCCGCCGGCGGCAGCCACCAGTCCATGTGGCCGTTGGCGTCGGACACCTCCTTGCCCGACAGATCGTAGTAGCGACCGACGTCGAGCAAGGTATCACCCTTTTTTAGCTTGTAGGTGAGGATTTCGCCGATGATGTTGTCGCGACCGGGCGGGACCGGATATGCCACCAAGGTGCGATGGGCGAAATCGCTCTCGCTCCAGCCCAAGGCGCCGGGTGCGACTGCGGACAGCACAACCGCCATAGACACCAGCAAACCTGCCACCAGGCCCCATCCAGGCCTGGAAAGCCTCCGCGCCGGACGCTCGTACCCAACCCCTCGCTGCATTGTCATCTTATACCCCACCAGAAAATCATAAATGAGGCCATCTTACTGGGCAATCAAGCGCAGCCGTGCGAACTTCAACATCAACAGCTTGGTTCCGGCGCGGTCGAAATGCACCCAGGCCTTGGCGCCCTCGCCACGTCCCTCCCGTCGGCGCACCACTCCGGCGCCGAAGGTGGGATGCTCCACGCGCGCGCCGACCGCGATTTCGCCGTCGCCTTCATGCTCGGGCAATTGGCTTTCGGAATAGTCGACGTACGGCTCGCGCGACGGTATCCGGATCGGCTCGTTGCGCGGCGGCGGTCCGGCACGCCGAATCAAGGCGGCATCGATCTCGGCCAAAAAGCGCGACGGCCGTGATTCCTGGCGACGGCCGTATTGCTCGCGGCTGAGCGTGTTGGTCAGGTACAGCAGCCGGCGCGCTCGCGTCATCCCGACATACAGCAACCGGCGTTCCTCCTCGATGTCGCTGGGAGCTTCGGCGCGGCTGTGCGGGAACAGCCCCTCCTCCATCCCGGCGATAAACACCACCGGGTACTCCAGGCCTTTGGAGGTATGCAGCGTCATCAGGGCCACACTGCCGCCTTTCTCCGCCACCTGATCGGCGTCGCTGACCAGGGCCACCCGTTCCAAGAAGTCGCCCAGCCCGCCCGGTCCGCCGAACTCCGCATCAAAGCTGGCGGCCGCCGCTAGCAACTCGTCCACGTTTTCGCGCCGCGCCGCGGCGTCGGTCAGCCGCTCGGTGTACGCGAGATAGCCGCTGGCGTCGATTACCTCCTCAAGCAGTGCATGCACCGTGACCGTAGGCGCCTTGGCAATCAGCCCGCGCAGCCATTGATGCAGGGCGGTTATCTGGCGCGCGATGCGCAGGGCGATCGACGATTCGGTCTCGGCACGCCCCAGCGCATCGAACAGAGTGACGCGCTCGCGCGCCGCCCCCATCTCCAGCGCCTCGATGCTGCGCTCGCCGATTCCGCGCGGCGGCGCGCCAATCAGCCGCGTCAGGCTGACCGCGTCAGCCGGGTTGGCGATCACGCGCAGATAGGCAAGCAGGTCGCGGATTTCCTGGCGGTCGTAAAAACGCCATCCGCCCACCACGTAGTACGGGATGCGCCGGCGTACCAGCGCCTCTTCGATTACCCGGCTCAGTGCGTTGGTACGGTAGAACACCACCACGTCCGAGGGCTTGTAGGATTCCTGGCACAGCCGCGCGATCTCGCGCGCGATGAAGTCCGCCTCCTCGCGTTCGGTGGCGCCGGTATAGCAGGTAATCGGCTCGCCCCGCTCGTTGTCGGTCCACAACTCCTTTTCCTTGCGTTCGGTGTTGTGGACGATCACGGTGTGCGCGGCCGCCAGGATGGTCTTGGTGGAGCGGTAATTCTGTTCCAGCTTGAAGACCCGCGCGGCGGGAAAATCGCGCTCGAACTCCAGGATGTTGCGGATGTCCGCGCCGCGCCATCGGTAGATCGACTGGTCCTCGTCGCCGACCACGCAGATGTTGTCCTTGCCGGCGGCCAGCGCGCGCAGTAGCAGGTATTGCACGCGGTTGGTGTCCTGATATTCATCGACCAGCAGGTAATTGAACCGCGCGCGCCATCGTTCCAGCACCTGCGGATGGGCCTGGAAGAGCAGATGAGTCAGCAGCAGCAGGTCGCCAAAATCAAGCGCGTTAAGGTCGCGCAGGCGTTGCTGGTAGATGCGGTATATTTCCGCAATCGCCGCCGCGTCGGCGCTGACGCTCGAGGCGGCCAGGTCCTGCGGCGTCAGGCCCTCGTTCTTGGCCTGATCGATCCGCACCCGCACCACACCCAGGTTGGGAGCGCCGGGCAGATTGGCCGCCTCGATCGCACTGCCCAGCGCCGCGGCGGAATCGGACTCGTCGTAGACGGTGAAGTTGCGTCGGTAGCCCAGATGTTCGATGTCCTGGCGCAGGATGCGCGCGCACGCCGAATGAAAGGTGGAAATCCACAGCCGCGATGCGTGCGCGCCCAGCAAGCCCGCCAGCCGCTCGCGCATCTCCGCCGCCGCCTTGTTGGTAAAGGTGACCGCGAGCAGTTCCTCGGGTCCAAACTTGCGCTCCGTCAGCAGGTAAGCGATACGATAAGTAAGGACGCGGGTTTTGCCCGAACCGGCGCCGGCCAGAATCAAGAGCGGGCCGTCGCCGGCAGTCACCGCCTGGTATTGTGCGGGATTCAAATCGTCAAGTTTTACTGGAATCATCAAACTTGCAGCCGGTAATAATTAGTTAATGAACGGATGGAAGGTTAAGGATAGCGGCTTTGCGCCGCCGCTTAAAGCGGGATCGCGCACCTGTGGGGAGCGGCGTTAGCGATGGCCCACTACCAGCCGCAGGACAAGTACTTCAAACGTGCGCGTGAACAGGGCCTTCCTTCGCGCGCCGCCTTTAAGTTGAGCGAACTGCTCCAGCGCTACCGTCTGCTGCGTCCGCGCATGCGCGTGCTGGATCTCGGATGCGCACCAGGCGGCTTTCTGGCCGTGCTGGCCCGGATGGCGGGCAGCGAAGCCACGATCGTCGGCATCGATCTGGTGGCCTGTCCGCTGGCGCCGTCCAAAACTGCGGTCGTGATCGGGGACGTGGCCGATCCGGCAGTGCGCCATGCAGCTCTCGATTTGCTGGGCGGGCGGGCCGACCTGATCATTTCCGACATGGCGCCCAAGCTCAGCGGAATACGGGCGCGGGATGAGGCGCGATGCGAGGAGCTGCTCGCGCTGGCGTTGCAGACCGCCGCCGAAATCCTCAAGCCGGGCGGCGCGATGATTGCCAAGGCGTTCATGAGCGGCGATTTTGCGCGAACCCTGGCCGCCTTCCGCGCCCGCTTCGGCAGCGTCGATATCGTGCGCACCGCCGCCACGCGCCCGGGCTCACGGGAACTGTACCTGGTTGCCCGCCAGTTCCATCCGGCGGTGGCGCAGTGCGATAATTGAGTTGCGCAAGGTTTTTGCGCGGCATCGGGAGTAGCAAGATGCTCAAGTCAGTCGGATGGTTGATCGCATTGTACGCGGCATTGGCGATCCTCGGGTGCGCTTCCAACAGTGCGCCCGACGCAAGCCAGATCAAGGTCGAAGTCGCCAACGTCGGCGTCGATCGCCAGGGGATGCCGTACGTGGTGCTGCAGGATTCCTCGGGCGATCACGTGCTGCCGATCATGATTGGGGAAAATGAAGCGCAGGCAATCGCCATTGAGTTGCGCGGGCTCAATCCCGGCCGCCCGCTGACCTACGACCTGATTCGCAACCTGCTTAACGCTACCGGCAATCATGTCGATCGGGTGGAGGTCACCGACCTGCGCGAACAGACCTACTACGCGACCATCTACCTCGACCACGGACGCCATCAGGTGGACAGCCGGCCCAGCGATGCAATCGCGGTCGCGTTGGCAACCAATGCGCCGATTTATGTGCAGGCCAAGCTTTTCCAGCCCGGCACCGCCGACGTCAAGGCCGACGGCACCCTGCCGGTGGCCACGCACGGCCTGGGGCTGACCGTGCAGGAACTGTCACCCGATATAGCGCAGTACTTTGCGGCCAAACCCGGCAGCGCGCTGCTGGTTGCCGACGTCTCGGGCGATGCGGGACGCGCGGGCGTCGCGCGCGGCGACCTGATTACGCACGTGGGCCGCAAGCCGGTGCATACGCTGACCGATTTCCAGCGCAACGTCGCTCACGCCGGCCACGACCATCCGCTGACCCTCACCATCGAACACAACGGCCGCCCGCGCAACGTCACGCTGCAGATGGGCATGCAGTAGAACGGCAACAGGCCTCGCTGCCCGGTTGAAGTTTCAAACCGATGACCAAAGGAGTGCCGCGCGATTGTAATCGCGCCGCGCTCCTGCACCATAGCAGCGTGGATGGCTACTTCTGCTTGAGTGCCTTGAGCACCTGCGGCGGCGACATCGGCAATTGGTTGATGCGCACCCCGACCGCACGGTAGACCGCGTTGGCCACCGCCGCCGGCGGCGGCACGATCGAAACTTCGCCCACGCCGCGGATGCCGAGCGGATTGTCGGGACCCGGCACCTCCACGATGTGGGTTTCGATCAGCGGCAGGTCCAGACAGGTCGGCATCCGGTAATCAAGAAAACCGGCATTGCGCAGATTGCCCTTGTCGTCGTAGACGTACTCCTCGTTGAGCGCCCAGCCGATGCCCTGCGCGGTGCCGCCCTGCATCTGGCCTTCGACGTAGCTGGGATGGATGGCACGGCCGGCGTCCTGCGCCACCGTGGCGCGCAGGATTTGAATCTTGCCCGTCTCCGGATCGACCTCGACGTCCACGCAGCATCCCGCAAACGTGCCGACCCCGCCCCGCGCGCTCACCCCGGCCTGGCCGCTGACCGGACCGCCGGTGCGCCCAAACTTCGCCGCCAGCTCCTTGATCGTCATCGGCGGCACGCCGTTGTTCTTCGAGATCAACTTGCCTTCGGCGAAATCCACATCCTCGGGCTTGATCTGCCACAAGCGCGCGGCGCGCTCCTTGAGTTGGCGCACCGCATCCTGCGCCGCCTCGTAAACCGCGGCGCCGGTGGAATGCGTGGTACGGCTGCCGCCGGTCATCGCGGTGTAGCCGATCGAATCGGTATCGGCCACCATCGGACGCACCTGGGTCGGATCCAGCCCCAGCACTTCCGCCGCGATCATCGCCATCGAGGCGCGGCTACCGCCGATATCCACCGATCCGGTCACCACGCTGGCGGTGCCGTCGTTGTGCACGTTGACCACCGCCGAGGACTGGCCGCCGGCGTGGAACCATACGCCGAAGGCCACGCCGCGTCCGCGATGGGGGCCTTGCAGCCTGGACTTGTAATGCGGGCTGTTCTTGAGCGCCTGGCAGGTTTCGATGAACCCGATCTTTTTGTAGGGCGGCCCAAAGGGACGGGCACTGCCCGCCTTGACGCCGTTTGTGATGCGGAAGTCGATCGGATCCATACCGCAGCGCTCGGCCAGTTCATCGAGCACCGTTTCCACCGCAAAGGCCACGTTGGTAGCACCCGGCGCCCGATAGGCCGCGGTGCGCGGCTTGTTGACCAGCACATCGTAGCCGTCGATCAGGAAATTGGGCACCTCATAGCAGCTGATTGCCGTCATCGCACCGGCGCCCACCGGCGAGCCCGGATATGCGCCGGCCTCGTAGGCCAGCCACACCTGCGCGGCGGTCAGCTTGCCCTCCTTGTTGGTGCCGATCTTGACCTTGATCGAGGAGCCCGACGTGGGCCCCGTGGCGCGCAGCACCTCGGCGCGGCTCATCACGAATTTCACCGGATGGCCGGTCTTCTTCGACAGCAGCACCGCCAGCGGTTCCATGTAGATCATCAGCTTGCCGCCGAAGCCGCCGCCGATCTCGGCGGGGACCACTTTAAGGTCGCCCTCCGCCATCCCGGCCACCAGCGCGGTTAACTGGCGCGCCTCAAACGGGCACTGAGTCGAGGTATAAACCGTGGCGTGGCCGTCGGGGTTGTAGATCCCCAGCGCGTTGTGCGGTTCGATGTACCCCTGATGCACCATCTTGGTTTCGAACTGGCGCTCGATGACGAAGTCGGCCTGCTTGAAACCCTCTTCCAAATCGCCGCCCTTGAACTGAATGTGGCTGGCTACGTTGGTGGGCTTGTCGGGCGATTCCTTGGTGCGGCGCTCCGGATGGAGGATCGGCGCATCGGGCGCCATCGCCTGATGCACGTCGAGGACCGCGGGCAGCACTTCGTATTCCACCTCGATCAGGCTGCACGCCTCTTCCGCAATATGCGGCGAAGTGGCGGCCACGGCCGCCACCGCGTGGCCGTTGTAAAGCACCTTGCCGCGCGCCAGCACGTTGTGCGTGGTGTGGCGCAGATTGGTGGGCACCTCGCCGATCGGCTCAGCCTTGTCGGGCAGCTCGGGCAGTTCCTCGCCGGTCAGCACCGCCTTTACTCCCGGCAGCGCCAGCGCCTTGTCGACCTTGATCGATTTGATGATCGCGTGAGCGTGCGGGCTGCGCACAATCTTGCCATGGAGCATGTCGGGAAAGGCGTAGTCGGCGCCGTACTTGGCGCGGCCCGTCACCTTGTCGGTGCCGTCATGGCGAACCGGTCGCGTTCCGATTACCTTGAATTCCTGTCGTGCTTCCTCAGCCATGGCTCAGCTCTCCTCGGTGCCGCCAAGTTATCACCATTTCCAAACTGACACTACGAAGGCCGCGCGTCGAGCGGCCTGCGGCGCATGCGCCACGGGTCCCGAGTACGGTATGCCGATGAACGAAACCGCCCGCCCGGGCGCGGGCGAGCGGTTATAACTTCGATGGGGTCGGAAGCGGCGTGATGCCGACGGTTTAGCGGCGGTCGATTTCCGTCATGACGTCGAGCGTGGTGGATTCGATCATGTCGCCCAGCTTGGCGCGCAGCTCCGCCATGTGCGGAGTCTTGCCGTGGAAATCCAGCGCCTCCTTGTCGGCGTACACTTCGTAAAAGGCGAACTGGGTCGGGTCCTTCAGCGCCTTGTGCAGGATGTACTGCTGGCAGCCCGGTTCGGTGCGGACCTTGGTGATCATGTCGCGAAAGGCCTTTTCCAGCTCCTGCTCGCGGCCCGCTTTTGCTTTCATTCTTGCGATGATGACGATTGCCATTTCGGTCCCTCTTGTTTGAATTGGCGCGCCGGCGCTTGTAATTGGTGCGCCGGCGCGAGGCTGCCCTGCTTGTATCCGCTGCCTTGCCCTTTTGCAAGCCGCAGGCGATTGTTAGAAGCGGACGCCGGACAGACCGCATCGATATCCGCACACGGAGGAGCCAAGGGGATGCTGGGGTTCGACCTGAGCGACGAACAAACCGAGCTTCGGGCGCTGGCGCGCAAGTTCGCGGAGCAGGAAATCATCCCGCGCGCCCGCGAGCACGATGAACATGCCACCTTCCCGCACGAGGTATGCGAGAAAGCTTTCGCCGCGGGCTTGATGAATTTCGCCGTGCCCAGGGAATTCGGCGGCCCGGGCCTGGGCGTTCTCGACGTCTGCCTGCTGACCGAAGAACTCAACTACGGATGCTCGGGGATCGCCAACGCGATCGCCGCCAACGACCTCGGCGTGCTGCCGCTGTTGATCGCCGGCAGCGAGGAGCAAAAGCGCATCTATTTGGGGCAATTGATGCAACGCCTGAGCTTTTGCGCGTTTGCGATCACCGAACCCGGCGCGGGCTCCGACGTGGCGGCGATGGCGACCAGCTACCGGCGCGAGGGCGACGGCTACGTGTTAAACGGCATCAAGCATTTCATCTCCAACGGCTCGGTGGCGAACTGGTACACCACGTTTGCAACTTCCGATCGCCGCCTGCGCCACAAGGGGATTTCCTGTTTCGTGATGCCCGCCGATTTGCCCGGCATCACCAAGACCAGGATGCACGGCAAGCTCGGGCAGCGCGCCGCAGATACCGGCGAGATCGTGTTCGACAACGTGCGCGTGCCCGCTTCCGCGCTGGTCGGCAACGAGGGTCAGGGCTTTGAGTACGCGATGAAGACGTTTGAGCGCAGCCGCCCGCAAATCGGCGCGATCGCAACCGGCGTCGCGCAGCGCGCACTGGATGAATGTATCAAGTACTCCAAACAGCGCAGCGCCTTTGGCCAGCCGATCGCCAACTTTCAGGCCCTGCAGTTCATGATGGCGGACATGGCGGTGGAAATCGAAGCGATGCGGCTGCTGACATGGAAGGCCGCTTGGTCGGTCGATCACGGCAATCCGCGCAACGTGTTCTCCAGCTACGCCAAGGTCTTCGCCGCCGACGCCTGCATGAAAATCACCACCGACGCGGTGCAAATCTTCGGCGGCTACGGCTACATGAACGAATATCCGGTGGAAAAGCTGATGCGCGACGCCAAGCTGCTGCAAATCTACGAGGGCACCCAGCAGATCCAGCGCGTGGTCATCGCCCGCGAGCTGCTCAAGGACTGACCGGTTTTTTCCCAATAACAACGACGGCTGAGCTGAACCAGTCCTGGGCCGATACCGCTATGCCTTGGCGCTGGGACGCGATGACACCTCCTCGCGCCATCGCGCGAGGTTCTTGTGACCGGGCTGGATGCGGATCTTCGACACCCGACCGAAATCGATTCCGCACAGCGCCGTGATGTCGGCGATGGTGAACTGGTCGCCGGCGATGAAGCGCCGCCCGGCCAGCTCCTCGTCCAGCCATGCGTAGCTCTTCTCGGCGGCGGCGCGGCAAACTTCGGCATACTGCGGCACCTGCGCGATGCGCCCTTTGAAAAACTCGCTGGTGTTGCGGAACACCTGCGCCACCGGCAGCAGAACGTGAAACTCCATGCGCCGGTTCCACATCTCGACCGCCGCCCGCTCCACGGCGCCCACGCCGAACAGCGGCGGCTGCGGATGGAGCTCCTCGAAGTAGCGGCAGATGGCGACACTTTCCGCGATATGTGTGCCGTCGTCCAGCTCCAGCACCGGCACCTCGCCCATCGGGTTGATGTCCTTGCGGAATTGAGGCTGCCGGTTCACAGCCCTGGTTATATCGACATCTTCGAAAGGCACCTGGATGCCCTTTTCGGCCACAAAGATACGCACCCGGCGCGGATTGGGCGCCACGGCGCTGCTGTAGATCTTCATCGCATTCTCCTGTTTATCTTCCCGGGAACCGCGGCGGACGCTTCTCGGCCATCGCGCGGCGCGCCTCCCTGAAGTCCTCGGTCGCGTTCTGCTTGATAGCATCCTGGCAACTGGCCTGGTACGCGGCGGCGAAGTCGGTGCTGAGGTCGCGATAGACCGCGCGCTTGGCCTGCGCGGCGGCGGTCGGCGCGCAGTTGTGGGCGATGTCGCGGGCGAACTCGCGCGTCACCGCCATCAGTTGGTCGGCCGCCACCACGCGATTGACCAAGCCCATCGCCAGCGCCTCCTGCGGCGGCAACAGGCGACCGCTGACCGCGATATCGACTGCGCGCGCCACCCCCACCATCCGCGACAGCAGCCATCCCGCTCCCTGCTCCAGCGCCAGCCCCGTTTTGGAAAACAGCGCCCCGTAGCGGGCATCGTCGGCCAGAAAGCGGAAGTCGAAGAACAGCGTCATGGTAAAGCCCATGAACACGCACGCGCCGTTAATCGCGCCGATGATCGGGGTGCCGATGCGGTGCATGTATTCGAAATTGTCGTGGATTTCGCTGTAGCCGCGCGACTCGCCCGAGCGCGCCGCCTTGTTGGCCTGCGCGCCCAGCTTGACGTCGAACCCCGAACAGAACGCGCGGCCCGCACCGGTCACGATAATCGCGCCCACCTCGCGGTCGGCGTCGGCTTTGTGCAGTGCCGTCTTCAACTCAAGTCCGAGCGTGGGGGTGTAGGCGTTGAGTGCCTGAGGGCGGTTGAAAGTGATGGTGACAACCCGGTCGGACTTGTCATAGATGATCTCGGTGAACTCCATGGCCTCCTCCTGGCGGACCGCCCAATTCTAAGCATCGGGCGCATCCCCGTGTCCAGCGTCGCCTGAACGTCTGTTCTGATCCGTCTCCTGATCCTATATTGGACGCGTATTGGACGCGGTCTGCGTGTTTGACTTGGGCTCATGCGGATTTGCATGTTAGCCTATCAAGCCGAGGTTGACTGGGAGGGTAGCACCGCGATGCCATACGCCGAAGGCCGAATCTACAACGACGCCGACAGCCACATCATGGAAACCTTCGACTGGTTGGTCAGTTACGCCGACCCCAAAGTCCGCGCGCGGATAAAGCCGATGAGCGTGCAGATGGCGGGCGGCAAGGCAACTGCCGAGCTGGTGGCGGCGCTGCCCGGCATTATCGAGCGGCGCAAGCGCGACCCCGAGGCGATGGCGCGCGCGGAGGCCAAAATCCTGGAGCGCAAGAGCTGGCATGCGCTGGGCGGCTTCGATCCTGCCGAACGCAAGCGCGCGCTGGACCTGCTCGGATACAACCGCCAACTGGTGTTCACCGGCTGCGCGCCCTCGCAGTTCTGGGGCTATGGCGGTATCAACGACACCGACCCCGAAGTGCTCTATGGCGGCGCGCGCGCCCACAATCGCGCGATCGCGGATTTCTGCTCGCATGACAAGCGCCTGCTGGCGGTCGGGTTCGTGCCGCTGGACGTACCCGAGTTGGCCGAGCGCGAGATCGCCGAAGCAATCAAACTTGGGTGCGCGGCGATTTGGGTGCCGGCGATGCCACCGCCAACCATGTCCCCCACCCATCCCGACATGGATCGCGTATGGGCGCGGCTGCAGGATGAGGACGTTCCCTTCGTGCTGCATCTGGGCGGCGGACCGCTGTTCCTGCGCGAGGGCTTTCGCAAGAACGGCAAGAAGATCGAAGCCGGTCCGCTGGGCGGTCCCGACGAAATCCGCGCCAAGGATTACATGGTGATGCATTACCCGGCCGAGGCGTTCCTGTCCGCGATGGTGCTCGACGGGGTGCTGGAAAAGTTCCCGCGTCTGCGCGGGGGCGTGGTCGAGCAGGGCGCGCTGTGGGTGGTGCCCTGGCTCAAGAAGCTCGACATCGCGCAGGCCGCCTTTGTGCGCTTCGAATCCTATCTGAACCTGCCGCTGAAGGCTTCGGAGTACGTCCATCGCCAGCTTAAGTTCACGCCCCTGCCGCCCGAGCCGGTAGGATGGCTGATCGAGCAGGCCGGCCCCGAATTGTTCCTGTTCTCGACCGACTTTCCCCATCCCGAAGGTGGACGCGATCCGCTCAAGCGCTTCGCCAGCGCGCTGCAAGACATCGACGAGGACGCCAAGGATCGCTTTTACGCACGCAACTTCGTCGAGCTAATCGGCTCGCGCGCTGCGTAAGAATTAGCCGAGCGAAATGGTATCGACCGCCTCTCCCACATTTGAGCTGTGGCAGAGGCGCTTTTTGGCGATGGCGGGGAGCATCAGGAAGAAGCTGCACCCCGAGCTGGTCAAAAAACGGGACTGCGCATCCGCGAGGGGCGCACCCGCATCCGCGCGGAACTGAACAACCTGACCGGCTTGGGTACGACGATTTGAAGCTGCTCGAACCCGGCGACGGTCTCTTGCTCCAATTTAATGTGCAGCGTCCGCTCGATCTGACCGAGCAGCGCCCGCTCCTCGGGCGTCACCAGACTTAGCGCCTGGCCCGATTTGCCCATCCGCGCCGTTCGACCGATGCGATGGACGTAGCTTTCGACCGCTTCGGGCAAGTCGTAGTTGATAACGTGTGAAACGTCGGGAATATCCAGGCCCCGGGCTGCCACGTCGGTGGCGACCAGCACGCGGTAGGTTGCGGCGCGAAAGCCGGCCAAGGCCGCGTTGCGCTGCCCTTGGGTGCGCTCGCCATGGATCACGATCGCCTTGATGCCGCCGCGCACCAGCAGCTTACCCACGCGGTCGGCGCGCTCCCGGGTGCGGGTGAAGACGATCGCGCTGGTCACCTCGGGGCGTTGCACCAGTTCAAGCAGCATCCTGCCCTTGTTGTCGTTGGTCACCGGACAGACCACCTGGCGGATGGTCTCGGGGGGTGCCGAAATCTCGCTGACGGCGCCTTCGACACGGGCGGGATCGGTCAGAAACTCGCGCGCGATGCGCTGGACTCCGGCCGCCATCGTGGCCGAGAACATCAGGGTCTGCCGGGCGCGCGGCACCCTGTGCATGATGTGCCGCAACTGGGGCAGAAAACCCATGTCCAGCAACCGGTCGGCCTCGTCGATCACGGCAATCGCGATGCGGTCGAGCTGCACCGTGCCGCGCTCGATATGGTCGATGAGGCGCCCGGGGCATGCGATCAGCACCTGCGCGCCGTGGCGCAGCTTGCGCAACTGGCGCTCCATCGACTCGCCCCCCACCACCACCGCGGCACAAAGGCGCGTATGGCGCGCCAACAACTCGAATTCCCGCCCGATTTGCGCCGCCAACTCACGGGTCGGGGCGAGCACGATTGCGCTCAGATGGACCGCGCGTTCGCGATGGAGGCGGTCGATAAGCGGCAACAGGAACGCGCCGGTCTTGCCGCTGCCGGTCTGTGCGGTCGCGATCAGATCGCGTCCGGCCATGATTTGCGGAATAGCGTCCGTCTGAATCGGGGTCGCTTCCTGGTACCCGCGCTCGCGTACTGCGCGTAGGACTTCAGAACTGAGATCGAAAATGGAAAAGGACAAATAATCTCCAGGGGTAAACAGCCGCCCCGCACGGCGTGGATAAGAACCGGTGACGGTGATCGTCGGGGTGCGCGATATTGACCCCGCGCGCCATCAACCTGTTGGGGCGGCCCGTGTTGAACACACCTATAGGATAGGCGCCCTCGCCCCACGGTTCAACCCCGCCTGCTGCGCATCTGACGGTGGTGGAGCATGCAAGCACCTCCTTGCCCTGCCCTGTCGGCCAGGCTGCGATTTTGGCGCCGAGGGCAGTCTCTCGATCCGATGTTTCCAAAACTTGCTGTAGGCCTTGACATGAAACCGGCCTTTGATGTAGGAGAGCATTTCAAATAAAGTTTTCATTTAAAGTCATTAATTCACTTTAAATGATAGGCCGGCCTCCAGAAAAGTGTGGAGCAGGGAGCGAGCTTGGCGGAGCGCCTTGGCTGTCCGGCGGGCGCCCGCCCGGGAAGAACCAAAGCGGAGGAACCAAATGGACAGACGACTTTCAGGGCTGCGGAGGAAGTGGCGGAATCGTCCGGCGTGGCACCGGCCCGCCGCAACAGTGGCGCTGGCGGCGCTCCTGGTCGCCTTGAGCACCGCGCTTTGCGCCGCTCAGGACCAGGGCGCGGCGGCGGGTGCGCCGGCCTCCAGCGAGCCCGCCTTCATCAAGAATCTTCACATCACGGGGTTCTTGCAGAACACCACCTCGACGTGGGTTAACTCCAGTGCCATCGAGTACAACAAACCCACCTACCTCAACTTCGGCCCCGCGGGGCCCTTTAATACTACGGGCCAGCTCAACCGCAACTCGCTGGCGGCCGAGCGTCAACTGCTGCAGGTCGACGTCAACGACGATTTCACCGAAAACGACAGCATGTTCATGCGCCTGTGGTTTGTCTACGAACCCAGCTATCCGTGGGAGACCGCCTGTTCCTGGCAGATGGGCAATCTCCCCGGCGCGCCGTTTGGCTTCAGCGAAACCGGCCAGGCGCCTTCCACCCATTGCAACTCCGACTTCTACAACCAGTACGGCATCCGCGAGCTGTGGTTCAAGCATCGCTGGGGTCCGCTGCAGTTCTTCGTCGGCCGCCAGATCGTAACCTGGGGTGAGTCGCTGGCTTTCCGCGTCGGCGACCAGATCAATCCGCAGGACACGAGCTGGGCCTTCGGCTTCTCCAACCTGGAGCAGTCGCGCATTCCGCTGTGGATGATTCATCCGATCCTCAACCTGCCCAGCGCAGGGCCGTTCAGCTCCAACTTTGCCGAACTGGTCTACATTCCGGGCTTCGACTTCCTGTACACCGACGTGGACTATTCCAACGACCAGTATGACGGGATGAACAACATCGCCGGCCGCGTCAACGTCAACGCCGCCAGTCCGGGTGGCCGCTTTGGTGTGCGCTTGGACAGCAGAGGAATCGACTCGGTGTTTACGGCCCCTCCCTTCTTCATGTTGCAGTTGGGCGCGCCGGGCTGCCCGAACCCGGCAGGCTGCCTGTACCTCAGCGCGGGGCGCAACGTGCAGCAGGTAATTCCCAGCGCCACGTGGGGCAATTCGCAGATCGGTTTCCGGCTGCACACCCTGGTGGAGAACGCCGAGGTCACTGCCTTTTACCTGTGGAACCACGACTACAGTTCGGTGGCCCGGATCAGAAACGATGCTGCTTTCAACCTCGTGCTTGCCGAGGGACCTGGGCTGCCCGGCTTCAGCCTGCGCCGGGTCGACTCCTTCTACCCGCAGTACCAGGCGGTGGGCTTCACGGTGAACCGGCCGATCTATCTGCCGGGAGCGCTGGCCCAGCTGCCCTTCGTCATCCGGGCCGAGACGCTGTATAAGAACCATGATGCGTTCAACACCCTGGCCGTTCCGGGGACGATTTTCTCCATCCTGCGTTCGCCGTTGACGGGCGGCGGAATCGGGCTGCCCAACTGGTCGCCCGATGGCACGACGCGCTCGGACACCATATCGTGGCTGTTCGCTTTGGACCTCGATTCAGCCTACACGCCGTGGCTGACGACGACGGGTAACCTGACGGCCAACTACGAGCTGATGGACACCACCATCCTGAGCTACAGCCATCTGATGCAGGGTGCGAGCGGCTTCTTCTCGCGCGCCTATCACAACAACGTGCAGATGCTGTTCAGCATCGGCACCAGTTGGTGGTGGGGTGCGATTTCGCCCAACTGGACCACGATTTATGCTCCTGAAGGACTGACCTTCCTGTCCTTCCCGAGCATCCAGCTGACCCCGCCGTGGACCAACAAGTACTTCATGAAACTGGAGTGGGTCGACGTGCAGGGTACCGACCAGTTCGGACTCAATGGCGGCGTGTTCAAGGGCAAGGACATGATCTTTGCCCAGTTCCAGTACAACTTCTCGCTGCTGTGAAGCTCGCGCGTTAGGTGCTTTACCCCGCTTAAACGCGCCGACGGCCGGGCGGCCTTACCCCCCGCCCGGCTGTCACCTCTCAATGTGCTGGAGCACCCCCGCGGCCGGGATGTGGGCATTGCCCGGCCCGTTTCTCACCGTCGCTTGACTTTGCTCAATCGTTTCGATTTTAGTTCCCATCGGGGTGACGGGAATTGGCGACGGCTGCTGACGGAGAGAGAAGGGGTGCCCACGACAAACGCCAGCGTTTGCTGGAGGCAGCAGGCGAGGTTTTTGCCCAGCGCGGGTTCAAGGCCGCCACGATTCAGGAAATCTCGCAGCGCGCCAATGCCAACATCGCGGCCGTAAACTACCACTTCCGCGACAAGGAAAGCCTCTACCGCGAGGTCTTCCGCTACGCGATGGAGCAATCGCGCGAGCGCTACCTCGCCTACCCGATGGACGAGTCCGAGCGGCGTCCGGCACAGCGCCTCAAGCTTGAGCTGCGCCGTTACCTCTACGTCATGTTTTCCCGTGACCAGGCGCCCTGGCAGGCCATGATGTTTTTCCGCGAGATGATCGAGCCCAGCGACGTGTTCGATTCGCTGGTCACCGACTTCCTCGCCCCCTACCAGCAATACATCGAAGGCCTGATACGGGAAGTGCTCGGCCCTCAAACCGACAAGCGTATCGTTCGCTTCTCCGCGTTTGCCGCCATCTCGTTGTGCGGCTCTTTCCACACCACCCGCAAGTACATCGAGACGCTCTATCCCGATGAGCGGTTTGTCGCCAATGCCACCGACGACCTCGCCGACCTTATCACCCGCTTCGTGCTCGGCGGCATGCGCGCCCTGAAGCTTCCCGCCAAATAGCCGCCCGACGCACATCCGCATCCGCAATCGGCGCGCTGTGCGATCGGGCAGGGTTGATCTGCGCACCGCCGTGATCTTGTCATAGCTAAGCGACGTCTGTTGGTCCGGAGGTGTAAGCATGCCGCGGCGCCCGATGCCGATCTCCCGCTGGTGGATGCAGGGGGCAATTCTCACCTACCTGCTC
Organism: Pseudomonadota bacterium; assembly: GCA_021325025.1. Lineage (GTDB taxonomy): Bacteria > Desulfobacterota > Binatia > Binatales > Binataceae > JAJPJA01. Next base: position 37,371 of record JAJPHZ010000004.1, read on the forward strand.
GGCTTCTGCATCCTGGGAATCCTCGCCTACCTGGGCTACCAGGAACAGCCCCCGATACCGGCGCGCACAATGGATGCCAGCGGCGAGACGTTGATGACCCGCGCCGACATCCTGGACGGGATGAACATCTTCGAGCGCTACGGCGTGATGGAGTACGGAACGATATACGGCCACGGCGCCTACCTGGGTCCCGATTTCACCGCCGACTATCTGCATCGCGCGGCGCAGTTTCTGCTCCAGCGCTATTTTCACACCGGCGGCGCCGACTCGGCCGCCGCCCGCGTCATCGCCGAACTGCACTCGAACACCTACGACGCCGCCACCGGCACGCTGCAATGGAGCGACGCGCGTGCCGACGCCCACCGGATGCTGCTTACCTACTATCGGCAGATGTTTTCCGCCGCCCATCCAGCCGAAGGCCTTCAGGCCCACCTCATTCCGAGTACGGATGAAATCGGCAAGATGGTGGATTTCTTCGCCTGGACGGCCTGGACCGCAACGGCGAATCGGCCCGGCCACTCCTATTCTTTCACCAACAACTGGCCGCCCGAGCCGCTGGCCGGCAACCAGGTAACCGCCGACGCGGTGACCTGGAGCGTCATCTCAATTCTGTTTTTGCTCGGCGGCACCGGTTTGGTGTTGTTCTTTTTCGGCCGCTACGACTGGCTGGGATGGACCGAGGAGCGCCGCCCGTTGCGCTTTTTGCCAGTGGAGGATTTCGCCCCGACTCCGGCGCAGCGCACCGTGGTGTGGTTCCTGCTGATCTGCTCGCTGCTTTTCCTGATTCAAACGCTGGTGGGAGGAATGGTAGCGCACTATCGGGCCGAGCCGGCCAATTTCTTCGGCCTCGACGTCTCCCGCCTGCTGCCCTACAACGTGGTGCGCACCTGGCACGTACAACTGGCCATCTTCTGGGTCGCCACATCCTTTCTCGCCACCGGCATCTTCATAGCGCCGCTCATCAGCGGAGGTGAGCCGCGCGGCCAGCGCGCACTGACCATCATCCTGCTGGTCGCACTGACGACCGTGGTGTTTGGCAGCCTGGCTGGCGAATACGCCAGCATCCGCGGATGGCTCCGTCGCGGATGGTTCTGGATCGGGGACCAAGGCTTCGAGTACCTCGATCTGGGCCGGCTGTGGCAGATCGGGCTGATTGCAGGCCTGGGACTGTGGGTGTTCATCCTGTGGCGCGGGCTTAAGGGCGCGCTGAACGCCGAGCGTCACGGCAACCTGCCCTGGATGCTGTTTTATGCGGCCCTGGCGATTCCCGCCTTTTACGCCGCCGGCTTAATGGTGAATCCGCACAGCGGGTTTGCGATCACCGACTTCTGGCGCTTTTGGGTGGTGCATCTGTGGGTCGAGGATTTCCTGGAACTGTTCACCACCGTGATCGTCGCCTACCTGTTCGTGTTGCTGGGGATGGTAGCGGAGCGCACGGCGCTGCGCGTGATCTATCTGGACATCATTCTGTACTCGATGGGCGGGGTGGTCGGCACGATGCATCATCTGTATTTCAGCGGGCTGCCCGCCGCGCACCTGGCGTTGGGCGCGGCCTTCTCCGCCATGGAGGTGATTCCGCTGCTGATGCTGACGCTGGAGGCGTGGGCCTTTGTGCGCTCGGGCGGACAGGCCACGATGGGCGCCAGCCATCCGCATCGATGGGCGGTATGGTTTTTGGTCGCAACCGGCTTCTGGAACTTCCTGGGGGCGGGTGTCTTCGGTTTCCTGATCAATCTGCCCGTGGTCAGCTATTACGAAATCGGCACCGGGCTGACCGCCAATCACGCCCATACCTCGATGATGGGCGTGTACGGGATGCTGGCGGTGGGTCTGCTGTTGTTCTGTTTGCGCTACCTGATGCGCCCGCAGGCATGGAGCGAGCGCGCCGCACAAGCTTCTTTCTTGTCGCTCAACGTTGGGCTTGCCTGGATGGCGTTCTGCAACCTGTTTCCGGTGGGAATCGTGCAGTTATACGACGCCGTCGGCACCGGCTACTGGCACGCGCGTGCGCCGCAATTCCTGATGACGCCGTGGGTACATCTGTTGGAATGGCTGCGTCTGCCGGGCGATGTCCTGTTTATCGCCGGTGGCGCGCTTCCCCTGCTCTACCTGTGCGTTCTGGCCGTGCTCAATCCCAATCCGCGCCGTGCCGTCCACGCCGGACCGGCGCGCCTGTTCACGGTCGAGCGCGCCGCCTGAGGTTGTACGCGCAGTCCAAATCGGTTCACGGCGGGTTAGGGCCGGCCTTTGGTAGGTAAAAATTTCTGACTTCGCGCCCCGCGCCCGTTGCTTAAGCCCGCCGATTAGCCGACTTTTCAAGCCTTTTCTGCGGCGCTCTCCGGCGCGGCAGTTGCACGGTTCAGGCGCGGAGGAGCAGAGCCATTGGCCGGATTCCAATCTGAACGGGCTGCCATAATTCTGGCCGGAGGCGAGGGCAGGCGGCGGTATGCGCCGACCCGTGAGCTTCCTGGCGAGCGGATCCCCAAGCAATTCTGCCGATTCCGGGGCCCGCTTACGCCCTTGGAGCAGAGTTGGCGGCGGGCCGCGATGCTGATCGAGCCGCGTCGTACGCTGACCGTCGTAACGGCCCACCATGCGCGCTTCTACACTCCGTTGCTGCAGGGCCTCAGAAGCGCCGGCGTGGCCGTGCAGCCGTTCAATTGCGGTACCGCCCCCGCCATCCTCTATGCTCTGATCCGGCTTAAGAAACTCGCGCCCGGCTGCTCGGTGGCGATGTTTCCCTGCGACCATTTCGTGGGCGATGACTGGCAGTTCATGCTCCACGTTGAACGGGCTTTCCGCACCGTGGACGCGCGCCCCGAAAAGACCATCGTGCTGGGCGTGGAACCTGACGAACCCGATCCGCAATATGGATGGATCCAGCCCGGCCAGATGTTGGCCAATCAGTCCGAGCCGGTCAGGCAGGTGCGCAGTTTCTGGGAGAAGCCGCCCGCGGCAGTGGCACGCCACCTGATGTGGTCAGGATGGCTGTGGAGTGGCTTCGTGGTCGTGGCGCGTCTGTCCACCTTTTTGGGCCTGTTCCTGATCGCGATGCCGGATCTGTACGAAGCCTTCCGCGCCGTCGAGCCCGAACTGGGCACGCCAGCCGAAACAGCGCGCCTGCGGCGTCTGTACGCGCGCATCGCAGCTTCGGATTTTTCCGACGCGGTGCTGGCCAAGTGCGCGTTTAATCTTGCGGTGCTTCAACTCAGCGGCGTGGACTTTATAGAATTGGGCGAATCGCGCCTGGCACGGGTGGTGGGCGAAGACCTTTCCTCGCCGTTTCAGCCCTCGGCCTTTGCACGCAAACGGCCCGCCCAGGCCGGACCGCAAGGCAGCGCCGGCAATCTGTAACGGCTTGCCAATCGTTGCAGCCACCATCGCCATCAAGTATTGCAATGTCCAGCAGCATCAAGTCGTGCCGCGTGGATAATCGCGGCCAGCAAGGCATGAGGCAGTCGTGGAATATCGCAATCTTGGCAAATCGGGTCTGAAGGTCTCAACGGTTGGACTGGGATGCAACAATTTCGGCATGCGCATCGACGCCGAGGCGGCGCGTGCCGTGGTCGCGCGCGCGCTTGACGAAGGTATCACGCTGTTCGACACCGCCGACATCTACGGCGGGCGGGGGGCCTCCGAAGAAGCGCTGGGCAAGGCGCTGGGCGAGCAGCGGCGCAACGTGATCGTCGCCACCAAATTCGGGATGCCCTTCGGCAAGGGGCCCTACCTGCGCGGCGCCTCGCGCCGCTACATCTTGGCTTCGGTGGAGGGGAGCCTGCGGCGGCTTGGCACCGATTATATCGACCTCTATCAGATCCATCAGCCCGACCCCGAAACGCCGCAGGAAGAAACCCTCGAGGCGCTCACCGACCTGGTGCGGGCCGGCAAGGTGCGCTACATCGGATGCTCGAACTTCGCGGCCTGGGAGCTGGTCGAATCGTTGTGGCTGGCAGACCGGCGAAATCTTGCTTCCTACGTCTCGGCGCAAAACGAATACAGTCTGTTGGAGCGGTCGGTGGAAAAGGAGTTGGTGCCTGCCTGCCGGCGCTTTGGGGTCGGAATCCTGCCCTACTTTCCGCTCGCCAGCGGCTTACTGACCGGCAAATACCAGCGCGGCGTCGAGCCGCCCAAAGACACCCGCTTCGGCGCGATGAAGCAGTTGGGCGAGCGCTACGCTACCGAAGCCAACTGGGCCCGAATCGACCGGCTCGAAGGCTTCGCGCGTGGGCGCGGCCACAGCCTGCTGGAGTTGGCGATGAGCTGGCTGGCGGCCAATCCCTGCGTCTCAAGCGTAATCGCCGGAGCCACCAAGCCCGAACAGATCAGCGCCAACGCCAAAGCCGCCGACTGGAAACTGACCCCCGATGACCTGACCGAAATCGACCGCCTGCTCAAGTAGGCAAACTCACCGCAGCCTGCCTGTTCGGCCTCTGAACACGACCGGGCGGCGCCTGCCGGTGCGCCGCCGTGCACCCACCCGCTCGCGCTCCGCACTGAGGCGCCACCGGGCGGTTGGTGAACCATACCCAAATGGAGAGAAGTAGGCGTTGTTAGTGATGAAGAAGAATTTGACATTTGTTCTCTATTGAAATAAGTCTTGATAAATAAAAATCAAGAACAGGCATCGATGTGATCGGTTGGCTAGGTTTGATGTTCTGGCGACGGACACCGGTGAGCCCCGCCTGCTCGCCCAAAGGGAACTGCCATGCACAAAAACAAAGCCGCCTTGATGCTCAACGCTGCAGCGGTGCTGCTGTCTGCCCTGGCCCTCGCGTGGCTGCCGCAATCCGCCTCAGGCGCAGACCTTGCGCTGAGCGAGCCGGACTTGTCCTCCGCTCTGCCGGGCGACAACCCGGTCAAGCAGGCCTGCCTGCAACCGGCCGCGGCAAAGAACCCTCATTGCCAACCCAGGTCGTTGGGCCCCACGCGCTTTTCCGGACGCGTGCGGGCGTTGGTGGTGCGGCCTGACGACTCCAACACGATTTGGGCCGCGACCGCCAGCGGCGGCTTGTGGGTGACTCACGACGCGGGCAGCACCTGGAGCCATGCCAGCGATGTGATGCGCACACTGGTGTTCAGCTCGCTGGCCATCGATCCCAACAACCCCAACGTCATGTATGCCGGTTCGGGAGAGATCCACACCACGCTGCATCTGCTGGATGCGACGCACACGGCGCCGGGCAGCGATGCCGGGCTGACCTTGCGCGGCCCGCGCCGGGGCGCCGGGATCTTCAAGACCACCGACGGCGGCGTGCATTGGAACGAACTGACCAACACGACGCTGAGCCCCGACTTCTTCTTCGTCAGCCGCGTCGCCGTATCACCGCTGAATTCCAACATCGTACTGGCCGCGACCACCACCGGACTGTGGCGGAGCACCGACGGCGGGGTCAACTGGACGCGCGCGCTCAAGCGGGTCACGACCCCGGCTGGCACGCTGCTGGTGGCGCTGACCGGAGTTTTTCTCGACGTCAAGTTTCATTCCCACGATCCCGCCAACGTGGTCGCCGCCGGCCTCGATGGGCAGGTATTTTTTGCCACCGATGGCGGCGCCATCTTCAATCCGTCCACGCTTCCACCTGCGCCGGCCGGTGTCCCGGCTACTCCGACCCGGGTCGAACTCGCCTTCTTGCGCAGTCAGGCCGACGTGTGGTTTGCGCTTGAGCTGTTCAGCAAGAACTCCGGCGAAGATCCGATGGTCGTACTGCGTTCCACCAACGGCGGGGCCAATTTTGCGATACGCAGCAACCCCGCCGTAATTCCCTGCGGCAACAATCGGCTTTATTCGGGCGCGCTGTTCGTCTCCGATTTCGGCTCCAATGTGTTCGTGGGCGGGACTGAACTGTGCCGCAGCGACAATGGCGGCGTCAGCTTCGCCAAAGTCTTCGGCAGTGACATCCACAACGACTACCACTCGATCGTTCGAGGCGGCAACGATATCCTGGGCAACGGCACCATTTTCATCGGCAATGACGGAGGCATATTCCGGATCCTGGATCCGTCGCGGCTTACTTTTACCGCACCGGTTGACGCGGCGGTGCTCAATTTGAACAACGGACTGGTCAACCAGCAATTCCAGGGCGCGTCGATGAATTCCGCCGGAATCATCGTCGGCGGCGCCCAGGACATCGGCACTTTGCACCGCGGGACCGACGGGACATGGACGGAGCTGTTCGGCGGTCCCGGCGGCAGCGACGGCCCGCCCACCGCTGCCGACCCCAGCGCTGCGGATTTGTTCTACTTCGGCAAGTCGGTGGCGCGCCTGTACCGATCGACCGCCCTGGGCGGAAAGGAATGTATCGCGGGCGCCTCGGGCTTCCCGCTGCTCGACATGCACGACGACGGAGCGCAGTGCTCGCCGCGCAATCCGCCCGGGTGCGATCCGCTCAGCGCCAGCTGCAAAACGCTCGCCACCGGACGCTGTCTGGGGGCGAACCCGATCGTGCTCGATCCCACCGATCCCAACATTCTCTATGTCGGCTGTGAGCGGCTGTGGCGCACCATCGACGTCAAGTCATCGCCGTCGTTGATCGACTGGTTCGTGATCAAGCCGGTCGACTCGAGTTCCCCCGACGAAGCCCTGATCAGCGCGATTGCGCTGGCGCCCTCGGACCGCAATGTCATGTGGGTGGGAACTCTGCACGCCAGCCTGACCCCACCCGGCGACCTGTGGATGACCACGCAACTGCGGGCCTCGCTTCCGACGCTGTTGGGAAGCTGGCAGAAGGTCACCGATTCGATCCTGCCCGCGCGGCCGGTCTCCGCCATCGCCGTTCATCCGACGACTACGTCGCGGGTTTATGTCTCGTACTCCGGATGGGCGTCGGCCGGGATGACCACGCCATCTCACAATCTGTTCCGCGGAGTTAAGGGAACCGACGGTAAGTTCCATTTCGCCGATATCTCGGCCGGCCTGCCGCCGGGTCCGGTTTACTGCGTAGCTCTCAATGGCAGCGGCCGGATCGCCGCTGGAACGGAGTTCGGAGTCAGGCTATCGAGCGACGACGGTGCGACCTGGTCGTTGGCGGGTCCCCGGGTTGCGGTGGCGGGGACAACCTGGATTGACGCTCACCACCTGCTGGTCGCTTCCTATGGCCGCGGTGTTTTCCAGCTGACCCTCTAAGCGGAGGGGGGCCTTTCGCGGCGTGCAAAAAAAAAGGCGCCCGAGCCACGGAGGGCTCGGACGCCGTTGTTTCGCACAAACGCCGGTTGCCGGGCGTCATCGCTGGACGCCCACCTTCAGGCCGCGCTGCGCAGGCCCAAGTGCTCCGTGCCCTTGGCGCGCCCGGAGGGAATTTCCTGCGGGCCCGAAGGCCGATAGCGTGGACCCCACAGATACCAGTCCGCCGCCATCAGCACCGCACCCAGCACAACCAGTCCCACCCATATCGATGTCATAAGCATTTTCCTTTTCTCCTTGCTTGCGGTTTAGCCCGGGCGAGGCGCTTCACCATTCCTCTGTTGCTCTGTCACAGGCTCGATACCGAGATTGCGATCGCGGCGATCAGTCCCGCGGTAAGCACCCCCAGGATCGCCAGTGTGCCGAGCATCCAGGCCAGTAAGCCCCGCGACGCACCGGGCGCCTTGGCGCTGCGCCTGAATTTCAACCATTGCTCGAAGTTCTCGCAGTTCTCGGCCAGCGCCAGGTAATCCGCCATCTGCTCCTCGGTAATGTCGGGCTGGCGCAGACGTTTCTTGTGCGCCAGATAGCGCATTCTGTCGATCAGGTCGCGGTCGCTATCGGCATTGAGTTCCGCCCGGATTCGGGCCGGAAGCTCCTCGTACGAGCCCACGCTTGGGTCCCCTAACGGTCCTGTATCCATTGGTCGGTAGGCAAACCCTACTGAAGACACTGCACAAAACTCCCTTCCCCCGATTGGCAGTTGCCGGACCCCACATCCGGGCCGCCGGTCTAAAGTCCTCCTTGTTTCGACCACATCAATAAAACTAGACACAACGTCTCGTCTAGTCAAGACGGGCCGTCTCGTCTCGCCGAGATTTCCGGGACAAGTTCCTAATCGCCCGGAGACGCGAGCCAAGGAGGGTAAAGCCATGGCGATGCGCAGGTGTATCCCTGCGCAAGCAGCCCCGTCGGTCAAACTCGGTTCCGGGTCAAAGCATCGGGTGGGTAGGCCAGGCTCAAATGCCGGGTGGTCTGACGGCGTTGAAAAAAAGGTGCGGTCAGCCTAGACGAAACGGTCCGTTCATGTTAAGGAGTAGCCGCACTATTTTTAATAGATGTGTTAAGATTTAGTTACAATGTCGGTGACGGAAGACCATTCAACCCGCCCTCAAGCCCAAACGGAGGCGAGCGGTTTTTCCAGCTCGCGCCGCAGCAAACGGGCGCACGAAGCAATTCTCAATGCTGCCGCTGAGCTGTTTCTCGAACGCCCCTATTCCGACGTCTGCATCGAGGCAATCGCGGCACGTGCCGGGGTTGGCAAGCAGACCATTTATCGATGGTGGAATTCCAAGGCTGCCGTGTTGATGGAGGCGTGTGCGGCGATCGTCGCCCGCGAGGTACCGCTGCCCGATAAGGGCTCCTTCGTCGAAGACCTCCGGGATTACCTGAGTCATCTCTGTTCTTTCTTCAACAGTCAACTGCCCAGACCGGTGATCGCCGGTTTGTTGGCCGAAGCGCAATGCAACGCCGAACTGGCGCGTGCATTTCACGAACGGCTGTTGATGCAGCGGCGAGTCGTGCTGCACACCATCTTGCAGCGCGCAGTAGGACGCGGGGAACTGCGTCCGGGGCTCGACCTCGACGTGCTCATGGACATGATCCACGGCGCGCTGTGGTACCGCACCCTGATCCTCAAGGCACCGCTGGATGAAGGGTTCGTCCAGGGCCTAATCGCGCAGGTGATGGCCGGGTGTGCGGCACCCAAGCCGCCCCCCGACAAGCCTTTGCCGCCCGCCTGAGACTCTCCGCTCGACAAACAACTCGACATTGTTTTTTTTGCCATCCATCCCGGCTTTGCTTGTGAGAGGGTTCGGGGTGTGCTTGGCTTCGGCCCGGATGCCATATTCGAACGGGCGCTCCGGGTCGGATAGGAGGTTTCTGCGCATGGCTTTACTTAAGGACAAGGTGGCCCTTGTCACCGGCGGCGGTTCCGGAATCGGACGCGCCACGGCCCTGATTTTCGCGCGCGAAGGGGCCAAACTGGTGGTCGCGGATTTGAATCGCAAGGGGGCTGAGGAGACCGTCGCGATGGTTGCGAAGGCCGGCACCGAGGCCATCACCGTTGAATGCGATGTGCTCAAGCCGGGCGCCGCGGAGGAGTTGGTCCGCCGGGCGGTCAACCATTTCGGCCGCCTGGACTGCGCGTTCAACAATGCCGGCGTAGCCGGTGAGTTGGCCCGCACCGCCGAAAGCACCGAGGAAAATTGGGATTTCGTGGTCGGCGTCGACCTGAAATCGGTGTGGCTGTGCATGAAGCACGAGATTGCGCAGATGCTCAAGCAAAAGAGCGGCGCAATCGTCAACACCGCCTCGATCGCGGGCCTGGGCGCCAATCCGCTCGGAATCGCTTACAGCGCCGCTAAGCACGGCGTGCTCGGACTGACCCGCACGGCCGCGGTGGAGTACGCCAAGATTCCCATCCGGGTCAACGCCGTGTGCCCGGGCGTAACGCAAACGCCGATGGTGGAGGCGGGAATCGCCAGGCGGCCCAGTATGCGGGCGGTCTTCAACAAGCTGCATCCGATGGGCCGCCTGGGGCGTGCGGAGGAAATCGGCGAAGCGGTGGCCTGGCTGTGCTCGGATGCCGCCTCGTTCGTCACTGGAGTAGCTTTGCCGGTCGACGGCGGATTCACCGCTATCTAGCCAAGTTTCCAACGGTCCGGGTCGCGAGCTTCGCGCCGGCGCAACTAAATATACGATGAGGTCAAAAGGAAGATGAGACTGGCGGACAAGGTGGCTTTGATTACCGGAGCCGGCTCCGGGATGGGCAAGGCGGCGGCGCTGCTGTTCGCTGCCGAGGGCGCCGCGGTGGCGGTGATCGATATCGACGAGGCGGCCGCGCTCGAAGTCGCCCGTGAGATTACCAACCGGGGCGGCAAGGCGTTCGGTATGCGGGCCGACGTCTCCAATCCGGCCGACGCCGAACGGATGGTGGAAGAGACCGTTAAACGCTTCGGCAAGCTCAACGTGCTCTACAACAACGCCGGCATCGAGGGCGAAGCCAACCTGACCGCCCGCTTCAGCGTGGAAGGCTTCGACCGTGTCATCGGGATCAACCTGCGCGGCGTATGGTTAGGGATGAAGTACGCGATCCCGCACATGATCAAGGCCGGTGGCGGATCGATTATCAACACCTCCTCCACTGCGGGTTTGTCCGGCGTGAAAGGTGGATGCGCCTACGCGGCGGCCAAGCACGGCGTAATCGGCCTGACCAAAACGGCGGCGCTGGAGTACGGACGGCGCAACATCCGGGTCAACGCGATTTGCCCCGGGCCGATCGCAACGCCGCTGCTCGAGCGCATCGCCGCCTACCAGAAATCGCGCGAGGTGACGGTGGAAAGCATGGGCGCCAATACCCCCATGGGACGGCCGGGCGCGCCGGAGGAAATCGCCAAAGTGGCATTGTTCCTGGCCAGCGACGAGGCGTCTTACGCCAACGGCGGCATCTTCGCCATCGACGGCGGCCAGACCGCAAGCTGACCCCCAAGGCGCGGCTTTTCGTTGCCAGGATTCGCGACGGCTGTGTTGTCATGCCGTCAAATCCGCGACGACTCGCCGCGCCTCTCCGCCCTCGTACACGAAGTGGAACAAACCCTGAAAAAACTGCACGTTGCACGTGGGCCTGACGTGCAGGTCTTTGCCCTGCTCTGACCGCAAAGTTGCGGTTTTCAAGCAAAATCCAGTCAAAATAGCGGTCTTCCAGTCAGTCCGGATACCGGCACGAGCCTTGCTCTTAGTTTACGGTGTCCGGCACGGACCGTAAACGAGAACCTGGTGCCAGCCGTCCCAACACCGTGTCAGGAGGTCGGGCTATCGTGTCATCCAAGTTCAAACGGACAAGCGCCGCCGCGATTGCGCTAGCCAGTGCATGCGCGATGCTATTTGTTGGCTCAGCCTTGGTGCATGCGCAGCAATTTCAGGTACTGGGCGCGTCGCCCGCAACGCAGGAATCCGCGCCTGAAGTGGCGATTTCAAGACAACTGATCCTGCACAACATAACTCTCAGCGGAACCGCCGTCGATCCGGATTCGCGCCCTGTGCTCGATTACGCCATCCAATTGCTGCGTCAATACCCGGCAACCCGTGTCTATGTAAGCGGCCGCGGGGATCGCGGCACGGTGCAGCGTGAGGCGCAGGCGGTCGCGCAATACCTCAAGCATCGCGGCATCCGGGCGGACCGGGTGATCGTTCAGGACACGACCGCACCGCGCCCGCTCGCGTCGCATGGCTCGTCCGCCGCGGCGGTGATTGTACTTAATCTCATGGCCTCCGATTGCGACACCTGCTCTTCCTGACCAGGCAGCCGAAGGTTTGAAGACCGACTCGTAGCGCTCCCCTCCCCCCAAACCAGCCGCGCGCGCTATCTTCTCGGCGCGCGCGGCACTCTTTTCTCGCTGTTCCGGTTTACAATAAGCTTGGCGCCGGTTCAGACAGCGCTGGCCGCGCTCAACTCCGGCTGGCGCCAGGGTGTCGCATTCGATGGCTCCTGAGTACGACGTGATCATCGTGGGCGGCGGCAATGCCGCGTTATGCGCTGCCCTGGCGGCGCGCGAAGCCGGCGCGCGCACGCTGGTGCTGGAATGCGCGCCCGAAGCCGAGCGCGGCGGCAACAGCCGCTTCAGTGCCGGCGCGATGCGCGTGGCGTACAACGGGGTCACCGACCTCGAGCGCCTGATACCCGACCTGACCGAGGAAGACAAGGCAATTACCGACTTCGGCACCTATCCCCAAGACCAGTTTTACGACGACCTCTGCCGCGTGAGCCAATATCGCACCGACGCCAAACTGGCCGAGACGCTGGTCAGCCGCAGCTTCGATACAATGCAGTGGATGCGCGCCAAGGGAATCCGTTTCGTGCCGATTTACGGGCGTCAGGCATTTAAGGTCGAGGGCCGCTTCAAGTTCTGGGGCGGACTGACGGTGGAAGCCTGGGGCGGCGGACCGGGCCTGATCGAGGCGCTTTACGCCGCCGCTGCCCGCAACGGAATCGAAGTATGGTACACAAGCCGCGTTCGCGCGTTGCTTCACGATGACAACGGGGTGCACGGCCTGACGGTGCGCGTGGGCGGGCTCACCAGGGCTGTCAGCGCCGGCGCGGTGGTGCTGGCGTGCGGCGGCTTCGAGGCCAACGCTGAAGCGCGCGCCCGCTACCTGGGACCGGGATGGGACCTGGCCAAGGTGCGCGGCACGCGCTTCAACACCGGCGACGGGATCCGGATGGCGCTGGAGGCGGGCGCGATGCCCTACGGCAACTGGTCGGGATGCCACGCCGTGGGATGGGACCGCAATGCGCCGGAATTCGGCGACTTGACGGTCGGCGACGGTTTCCAAAAACATAGCTATCCGTTCGGCATCATGGTCAACGCGCGCGGCCGGCGCTTTGTCGATGAGGGCGCAGACTTCCGCAACTACACCTATGCCCGGTACGGACGCGCGATCCTGGAGCAGCCCGGCCAGTTCGCCTGGCAGGTGTTCGACCGCAAGGTGGCCCATCTGCTGCGCGACGAGTACCGTATCAAGCGCATTACCAGGGTCAGCGCCCAGACGCTGGAGGAACTGGCGGGCAAGCTCGAAGACGTCGACGCCGCCGGATTCCTGGAAGAGGTACGCGCCTACAATGCTGCCGTCGCACTTGAGCGTCCCTTCAATCCCAACATCAAGGACGGCCGCTGCACGCGCGGTCTAGCGGTCAACAAGAGCAACTGGGCCAACCCGATCGATACGCCGCCGTTCGAGGCCTATGCGGTCACCTGCGGCATCACCTTTACCTTCGGCGGCCTACGCATCGACGGCGACGCCCGCGTCATCAATACCGACGGCGCGCCGATCGCGGGGCTTTACGCGGCCGGTGAACTGGTAGGCGGAATTTTCTACTTCAACTATCCTGGCGGTAGCGGACTGATGTCGGGCGCGGTCTTCGGGCGTATCGCCGGCGCGGCTGCGGCCCGCTTCGCGCGCAGCGGTGGCCGATGAAGTGGAGAGCAAAGGACGGGTCAGCGGACGAATCGATCGAATCCCGTTGGCAGCGGCTGAGCTGAGCGGTCAATGGTACCTGGTCTCGATGCGGGCGAGAACGCCCGGTGGGTCGGAAAAGTTCGCGCCGGCGCAGACACTGCCGTCGTATGGCGAGGCAGGGCGCAGCGCGTCAGGCTGGAGGAAGGGCCGGTTGCGCAACGCGCGCCAATCCTCGCGCAATATTTGCGGCGCGCGCCCGGTGCTCCCCCACACTTCGACGTCGTCTGGACTGCTCTACGGCGCGATTTCGAACCGATGGCAGGGCGCTATCCGGTCTTTCACATCCGGTGGCTATGAACTTACGCCGGCGGCGGGATGAATACGCCGCGGGGCAACCGGCGGTCAGGCAACGTCAAAAGCCCCGCGGCGGATGAACCGTTTATTGGTTGTCGTCGGGTTTGCTGGCCAGCGGCACCAGTTGTGCGATCTGGCATTGCACCAGCGCGTGCAGCTTGTTGTCTACCTGGAAGAAGCGGGTCACGGTGATGCCGGGCAGCACGGCCCGGAACTTGGGAATGAAGCGCCGTTGCACGTCGATGCGGTCCTGCGCCACCTGCATCACTTCGTCCAGTTTGCGGTTGGCCTGCTCGTCGGTGAGATTCTGGTAGTTTTTGGCGTACTCCTTGATCTCGCGGGCGTGGCGGTTGTCAACCTTGTCCATCGCGTCTTCGTACTTTTCATACAGCGGCCAGAAGACCTGCGCCTGTTTGGCGGTAAGCTTCATGTTCTGGCCCACGACCGCCTTGCGCTGTGCGCGCAGCGCGGCGATGTCGAGCTGTTTTTGCGTCGGCGCGCTTTCCTGCGCTGGGGCAGTCAGACCGAGCATGCAGACCAACACCGCCGCAACCGCACCGGCGCCTAAAAACCGCGTCATTGTCATGTCAAAAGTAACCTCCGCTATTCATTGAGAATTGCGGATGCTGGCCTATTTCAGGCCATGCGTCAAGGCCACCCGGGCCGCGCACAGCGGCGCTGCGTTTGAGCATTGCGGCGGGTTTTGTTAGTGGTCAGGGCGCGCGGCGAAATTATCGGCGCTACAAGGGGCTTGTGCCGCCCCGAGGAGGACCCATCATGGCAAAGCATACTTTCCTGGTTTTGACCAATCCTGTGGCAGGAAAAGAAAAGGAGTACAACGACTGGTACACCAACCAGCACATTCCCGACGTGGTCAGCGTCCCGGGCATCGTGGCCGCCCAGCGCTTCAAGCTGGCCGACTACCAGATGGGTACCGGGGCGCCCTCGCCGTGGAAGTACCTGGCGATTTACGAAATCGAAACCGACGACCTCAAGGCCACCTTCGACGCGATGCAGGCGCGCGTGGGAACCGATCAGATGGTGATGACTGACGCGCTCGACATGAGCAACGTCGGCGGCTTCATCTACACTCCGATTACGCAGCGCACCACCAGCGAAGAGGTGGCGCGAATGCGCCGCAAGGCGAGCTAGGCTGCGCGCTGGCATTTGCGAGTGCGGCACGGCCGGCCGCCAGCGCGGGGCCCTGCCGCACTTTCCCGCCACCATGGGGGCCGCTATCTTCGCTTCAGAGGATCAACGCCGATGATTTTGAAGGTTGCGCGCCTGGGCCATCCGATCGTGCGGACCGCGGCCCGCGAGGTCACGATCGACGAAATCAGGAGCCACGATTTCCAGCTCCTGATCGACAGCATGGTGGAGACCATGCATGAATATAGCGGTGTGGGCCTGGCCGCCACCCAGATCCATCTGCCAATCCAGGTCGCGGTGCTGGAGGTCGAACGCAATCCGCGCTATCCCGACGCGCCCTCCGTCCCCCTCACCGTGCTGATCAATCCGGTCGTCACCATCCTCGACAACCAACTGGTGGACGGCTACGAAGGATGCCTGTCCATCCCCGACCTGCGCGGTCTGGTGCCGCGCTTTAGGCGGCTGCGTGTCCAGGCGTTGGGACGCAACGCCGAGCCGCTGGACATCATCGCCGAGGACTTCCATGCCCGCGTCATCCAGCACGAGACCGATCATCTGAAAGGCGAGGTCTACCTGGATCGCATGCGCGACATGCGCACGCTCGCGCATCTGGCCGAGTTCCAGCGCTATGTTCTGGAGGGGGCAGCAGCCGCCCGCAAGTAGTAGTATCCGCTACTTGGGCGGGTAGGGCGGGACGATCGGCACCTTGCCGGTTAGCTTGGCCTGTTCGAGCGCCTTCTTGAGCGCGTCGTTGTAAACCTTGAGGTTGTTGTTCTCCTCCTGGATCTTGTCCAGTTGATCGTGCAGCCGGTTATTGTCGTCCCTGAGCTTGTTGACCTGCGCGCCGAGGTCGTCGATCTGCTGCGCCTGGCGGGCGATGATCGCCTGCTGCTGCTGCTGATGGTAACGCCAGACAAAGAAAGCCGCGATTGCGGCAAGAATCAGGAAGACAATCACGGCACGCATCATGGCATTCCACCCCGTCGCGGCGCGTCAGTTGCGCCATGCTACTGGACTCTGACCTCGTTCGCCAAGCGCATGCGCACCCAAGGCTAGCGCCGCACACCGCGGTCTTCGACCTCGGACCGGCGCGATGATTGGGCCTTGCGCTGTCGTGGACTTTCAGCGTCCTTCGCGCCAGAGTTGAAGGTGGCAGAAAAACGAAATCTTCGCGCGGAAACGCGCACCAGCACGGTGCTTCGAGCGCCTTCCCGATGCCCGATTCCTCCACAATCGCCGAACTGAGCGCCCTGCTGCTGCTGTGGCTGTTCGGCTACGCACTTGACGATTGCCGCCGCCGGATGCTGCCGGGCTTCGACCGCAACGTTGCCGCTGCCCTGGTGCTGGCCGTGGTCATCTTCGCGGCCAAGCTTGCCGCCCTGCCCTTTTTCCCCGGTTACCCCGACGACGTGCACGCCTGGGAGCGATGGTCGGCGACGATGGCCTCCCATGGCCCGCATGCGATTTACGAGCCGCCGGCGCCCGCCGATTACCCGCCCGCATATCTCTACGCACTGTGGGCGGCGGGCGCCGCGGCGCGCTCGTTGGTCACGACCGTCGCCGGATTGCGCCTGTTTGTCGAAACACCGCCGCTGATCGCGGACCTGGTCCTGAGCCTCTTGATCTTCGCCGCAATCTTCCATTACTGGCGCAATCACGCTCTGGCGCTGGCTGCGATGCTGCTGTTCGCGCTCAACCCCGCCCTGCTTTATGACAGCGTCGTATGGGGGCAGGCCGACGCGGTGCTGGTGCTGCCGATTGCGCTGGCGGCGCTGTTGCTGACGCAGTCGCGGTTCGTGCTCGGATGGGCGATCGCGGCTGTGGCAGCGCTGGTCAAGCCGCAAGCGCTGCTCGTGCTCCCGGTGTTCGCCCTGTGGACGATGCTCAACAGCGGATGGCGCACCTGGTTGTGGTGCGCGGGGACATTTCTGGTCACCGCACTGGTGGGTTTCGCCCCCTTCCTCAGCGGCCATCCCTGGTACTGGCCGCTGTCGGTTTACACCTTCAGCGCCGGACGCTACCGCCTGGCGTCGATGAACGCGTTCAACCTGATGGCGGTGCTGGGCGGGCTTGACCGGCCCGAATTCGTCAGCTTCATGGGGGTTTCATACCTTGCGCTGGGCACGGTCCTGCTCGCGGCGCTTTATGGGCTGCTGGCCTGGCTGATGTGGCGCAAGCCGCGCGCGCCGATGGTCTTGATCGCGACGTTTCTGGCGTTGCTGGGTTTCTTCGTGCTGGCCGCCCGCGTGCACGAGCGTTACCTGTATCCCGCCCTCGCCCTTCTTACGCTGCTCGTGTTCGACGCGCCTGCGGCGATGGCGGTGTACATCGTGCTCAGCGCCACCTTGCTCACGAATCTGATCTGGGTGAAGCGCTTTCACCAAGGTGTGGCGGCGCTCGATCCGCATAGCGCCGCGGTGATGGGAATCAGCCTGCTCAATGTCGCCGCATTCGCGATCGCATCGTTTTGGGGTGCCGTCGCCTCGACTCCGGCCGGGACCCTCAGCAAGCGATGGCCGTCCGCAGTGCGATGGTTCTTCGGAAGCCGGAAACCGGCTTTGGATGAAGCAACGGCTGGTAGCGCAGCCGAAGGACGCGGCGAGGCGCCGCGCAAAGTCCGGCGCAAATCCGCGCGCCGGCGCCATTAGCGCTTGCCAATCTCCTGCGGCGGCGCAATGTATAGCCATCCGGGGAGGACATCATGCCGAAAATCAAGGCCGGAGCGCTTACCATCAACTACGAAACCTTCGGCGAGGGCGAGCCGCTGCTGCTGATCATGGGCTTCGGCATGCCCGGACGCGCCTGGCTCCCCCGCATCCCGCGCTTTGGCGGCTTCAAAGTCATCATTTACGACAATCGCGGCACCGGGGAGACTGACAAGCCCGACCAGCCGGTTTATTCCATCGCCCAGATGGCCGACGACGCCAGCGCTTTGCTCGACGCACTGAACATCGCCCGGATCAAAATCTGCGGTTTTTCGATGGGCGGGATGATCGCGCAGGAACTCGCCCTGCGCCATCCCGAGCAGGTCGCCAAGGCGGTCCTCGGATGCACAACGGCGGGCGGCGCCAGCGCGCAGATGGAAAACCCGGGCGGCGGCGAGCCGCTGCGGATGGCGTCCTTCAAGCTGCTCGCAACCGACCCGGACAAGGCCTATGAAGAGCTGCTGCCGATGCTGCATCCGGCGGAGCTGCTTGCCCTGCGGCCCGAACTGCGCCGCGACATGCTCGACGCAATCAAAACCGCGCCGCCCACGCCGGTGGAAACCTACGTCCGCCATTGGGCCGGAATCATGGGATTCGACGCCTACAGCCGCCTGCCGCAACTTCGCTGCCCGGTCCTGATCGTGCACGGCGACCAGGATATCGGCACGCCGCTTGAAAACGCTTATATACTGAAGAGCCGCATCCCGCACGCCGAGTTGCTGATCGCACCCGGCGCCGGCCACGGCCTGGAGACCGCCGAACCCAACTGGGTCACCGATCGAATCGCGGCGTGGCTGCGGCAGTAGCATTCGCGCCGCATGCAATCGGGTCATCCTGCTTTATCATGCGTCGCGTGTTAGACTGAGGTGTCGCGGACGCACTTGAAATGGCAACAGATAAACGCGGTAACAAGATAAACCTCGAACAGGTCAGGCATATCGCGCTGCTGGCGCGGCTGGAACTGACGGCGGAGGAAGAACAGCGGATGCTGGGCGACCTCGAAGAGATGCTGGAGTACGTCGACAAACTCAACCAGCTTGACACCGGCGCCGTCGAGCCCACCGCGCAGGTCGGCGAGATCGGCGCCGCGATGCGCGAGGACACGGTAACCAACCGCGAAGACCCGGCCTCGATTCTGGCCAACGCACCCGCCGCCCGCGAGCAGATGTTCAAGGTACCCAAGATCATTGAGTGACGTGACTACCGACGCCTGCAAACTGACTATCGCCCAGGCGCAGCATCTGCTGCGCAGCCGCGAGCTGTCCGCCACCGAGCTGACGCGCGCCTGCCTGGATCGCATCAGTGCGGTCGAGCCGCGGCTCAACGCCTTCATCACGATTTGCCACGAACAGGCGCTGGCACAGGCGCGCGACGCCGAGCGCCGCCTGGCCCAAGGCGACGCGCCGGCGCTGTGCGGAATTCCGCTGGCGATCAAGGACATCTACGCCACCCGGGGCGTACGCACCACCTGCGCCTCGAAGATCCTGGAGAACTTCGTCCCGCCTTACGACGCCACCGTTATTGCGCGGCTGCGTGCGGAGGGCGCGGTGTTCCTGGGCAAAGCCAATCTCGACGAATTCGCGATGGGCTCCTCGACCGAGAACTCCGCCTTCGGCCCAACGCGCAATCCCTGCGACCTGCAGCGCGTGGCCGGCGGATCCTCAGGCGGTTCGGCCGCCGCGGTGGCGGCCGACGAATGTCTGGGGGCCCTCGGCACCGACACCGGGGGCTCGATTCGCGAGCCCGCCGCGTTTTGCGGTGTGGTCGGAATCAAGCCTACTTACAGTAGGGTAAGCCGCTTCGGGATCATCGCCTACGCCTCTTCGCTGGACCAGGTCGGCCCGTTCGCCAAAACGGTGCGCGATGCCGCAATCTTGCTGCGCTCGCTGGCCGGCGCCGACCCAGCGGATTCCACCTGCTCCACACGTCCGGTGCCCGACTACGAGCGCGCCCTGAACGGTGAGGTCAAGGGGCTTCGAATCGGCGTGCCCAAAGAGTATTTCGTCGAGGGGATGCAGCCCGAGGTCGAGGGGGCGGTGCGCGCCGCGCTCAGGCATTACGAGTCGATGGGCGCCACGACCGTGGAAGTTTCGCTGCCGCATACCGACTACGCAATCGCCGCCTACTACCTGATCGCCACCGCCGAGGCCAGCGCCAATCTCGAGCGCTACGACGGTATCCGCTACGGTCTGCGCGTGGAGGCGGACAACCTGACCGACCTCTATCGGCGCAGCCGCGGACGCGGTTTCGGGGCCGAGGTCAAGCGCCGCATCATGCTCGGCACCTTCGCGTTGTCCACCGGCTATTACGACGCCTACTACCTTAAGGCGCAAAAAGTGCGCACCTTGATTAAGCGTGACTTCGACCAGGCGTTCGCACGCTGCGACCTGATCGTCACGCCGACCGCGCCCACCACCGCGTTCAGGCTCGGCGAGAAAATGTCCGACCCGCTGCAGATGTACCTGTCGGACATCTTCACGATTTCGGTCAACCTGGCGGGGCTGCCCGGGATGGCGCTGCCGTGCGGCTACGACCGCCAGGGAATGCCGATCGGCCTGCAGCTCATCGGTCCGGCTTTCGGCGAGGAGACGGTGCTGCGCGCCGGCGACGCCTATGAGCGCTCGGGCGCCGTGACGCGGCGTCCCACAGTGGTGTAGGATCCGAGGATGACTTCGATGTCCGCGCATGAGGAGAAGTACGAAGCGGTTATTGGCCTGGAGGTGCACGCGCAACTGCTGACCGCGTCCAAGATTTTCTGCGGATGCTCGGCGCAGTTCGGCGCCCCGCCCAACACTCACGTCTGCCCGGTATGCTCGGGGATGCCCGGCGTGCTGCCGGTGTTCAACCGCAAGGCGCTGGAACTTGCCATTCGCCTGGGTCTGGCCGCGCACTGCCGCATCGCGCCGCGGTCGATCTTCGAGCGCAAGAACTACTTCTATCCCGATCTGCCCAAGGGCTACCAGATAAGCCAGTACCAGACACCGCTGTGCGCAGGCGGCTATATCGAGTTGCCCGGCGAAAACGGCGATGCGGCGCGCGTGCGACTGGTCAGAATCCATCTGGAAGAGGACGCCGGCAAAAACATCCACGCCCCCGATTGCAGCCTGATCGATTTCAATCGTTCGGGGGTGCCGCTGGTCGAGATCGTCAGCGAGCCCGATATCCGCACGCCGCAGCAAGCGGGCGCCTACCTGCGCGAATTGCGCTCGATGGTACGCTACCTGGACGTCTCCGACGGCAACATGGAAGAGGGCAGCTTTCGCTGCGACGCCAACGTCTCGGTGCGCCCGCGCGGCGCCGCGGCGCTCGGCGTCAAGACCGAAGTCAAGAACATGAACTCCTTCCGCCACGTCGAGCATGCGATCGCCTACGAGATCGAACGCCAGATCGAACTGCTCGAGGCGGGCGAACGCATCATGCAGGAAACACGCCTGTGGGACCCTGACCGCGGCGTCACGCGCTCGATGCGCTCCAAGGAGTACGCACACGACTACCGCTATTTTCCCGAACCTGACCTGCCGCCGCTGATCGTCACGCCCGATCTGGTCGAACAGATCAGGACGGAAATGCCCGAGCTGCCTGCCGCGCGGCGCGCGCGCTACACCGCGGAGCTGGGACTTACGCCGTATGAGGCCGACGTGTTGACGCAGGAGCGTGAGCTTTCCGATTACTTTGAGGCGCTGCTGCCGGGCCTTGACAATCGCAAGACCGCGGCCAACTGGGTGATGACGGAAGTGCTGCGCGCCGTCAACGAAAGCGGCCGTCCGCTGGCCGAAGCCGTCCCTGCTCCGGCCGAAGTCGGCGCGCTGCTCAAGATGGTGGAAGACGCCGCGATCAGCCTCAACGCCGCCAAGGCCGCGTTTGCCGCGATGTGCAAGTCGGGCAAGGGCGCGCAGGCCACGGTGGCCGAGCTGGGGCTGCTGCAGGTCTCCGACGAAGCCGCCATCACGGCCGCCTGCGAGCAGGTGATCGCCGCCGAAGCGGACAAGGTCGCGGAATACCGCGCCGGACGCGACAAGTTGTTCGGCTTTTTCGTCGGCCAGGTGATGAAGGCGATGGGCGGCAAGGCCAATCCGAAGATCATCAACGAGGTGCTGCGGCGCAAACTGGCGGCAAACTGAACCTGGAGCTTGACTTCAACTGCGAGGAGTGAATGCGCAATGCCCTACGCGGAAGGCAGAACCTACAACGACGCCGACAGCCATTTCATGGAAACGGCAGACTGGCTGTTTTCGTACGCCGACCCCAAGGTCAGGCCCAAGCTGCGCGAGATTGACTTCACCATGGCCGGCGGCCAGGCAACCGCCGACTTGGTCGCGGCGGTGCCCTCGATGGTCGAGCGGCGCAGGAAGGATCCGGCCGCGATGGCACGTGCGGAGGCTCACCTCCTGGAGCGCAAGAGCTGGCACGCCCTGGGCGCTTATGATCCGCAGGAGCGCAAGCGCGCGCTCGATCTGCTCGGCTACAATCGCCAGTTGGTGTTCACCGGCGTGGCGATGCAACAGTTCTGGGGCAATCTCGGCGTGCAGCACGTCTTCGATCCGGAGGCCCTGTACGGCGGTGCGCGGGCGCACAATCGCGGCATCACCGACTTCTGCCGCCATGACCCGCGTCTGCGCGCAGTGGGTTTTGTGCCGCTGGACGTGCCCGAACTGGCAGTACGCGAAATCGAGCAGGGAGTGCGCGAGGGCGTGGCGGCGTTCTGGGTCCCGGCAGTCCCTCCGCCCTCCATGTCGCCCACCCATCCCGACATGGATCCGGTGTGGGCAAAACTCCAGGAACTCGATGTGCCGTTCGTGCTTCATCTGGGCGGCGGGCCGCTGTTCCTGCGCGAAGGCTTTTTGAAGAACGCCAAGCAGATCGAGACCGGGCCGCTGGGCGGCACCGATGAAATCCGCTCCAAGGACTACATGGTATGCCATTACGGCGCCGAGGCGTTCATGTCGGCGATGGTGCTCGACGGCGTGCTGGAGAAGTTTCCCAGGCTGCGCGGCGCCGTCGTCGAGCAAGGGGCGATGTGGGTGGTGCCATGGCTCAAGAAGCTGGACATCGCTCAGGCCGCCTTTGTGCGGTTCGAATCCTACCTCAACCTGCCGCTGAAGCCCTCGGAGTATGTGCATCGCCAACTCAAGTTCACGCCGTTTCCGCCCGAACCGGTGGGCTGGTTGATCGAGCAGGCGGGAGCCGATTTGTTCCTGTTCTCGACCGATTTTCCGCATCCCGAGGGTGGGCGCGATCCGCTCAAGCGCTACACCAACGCGCTGGACGCCTACCACATCGGGGATGAGCAGCGGGAGCGGTTTTTCACCGCCAACTTCAACGAGTTGCTGGGCTCGCACGCCTGAACAAAGCGGCGCAGCGAGACGGGCCGCGCGACGCGCACGCCCATCCGGCTGCCTCTTCCAGGCCATTGCGCAGCGGGCAAAGGTTCGCCCCTCTTGATATGCTCTGCACAGAGTCAGCGCCCTGCGACGGGGAGAGCCATCACATGGAAATCAATGGCATCGCACACGTGGACGTGACGGTCACCAATTTCGAGCGATGCGTCGCCTTCTATCGGCGCCTGCTTCCCTTCATGGGGCTCAAGCACGTCGTTTACGACACCGACGATTATTTCTACTGCATCGGCGGGCGCACCGGCTTTGCGCTGCGGCGCGCCGCGCCGCACTATCGCGCCCTGCATTTCGACCAGACCCGCCCCGGACTGCATCATGTGTGCTTTCGCGCCCGTTCGCGCGAGGACGTAAGCGCGGCGTACGAGATGGCCCGTGAGTTGGGCGCAAAAATCGTGCGCGCTCCCGAGCAGGGTCCCTGGGCGCCCGGATACTTCTCCACTCTGTTCGAAGATCCCGACGGCGTCCGCGTCGAGATCAACTACGTACCCGGTAAGGGCCTGCTGAACGCTTGAGACGATTTCGAAGCGGAAACAAAGCGCGCGCTTCCCGGCATGACCAGGCGAATCGGCGGTCCGTGCACTACTTTCTGTTAGTGCGAGTCAGGGGATGACGCCTTCGCTCTTGAGTTGGGCAATATCCTCCCAACTGCGGCCCATCCCGAGCAGCACCGTTTCCGTATCCTGACCGAACTCCGGAGCGATGCTGCGCGCAGTCCACGGCGTGCCGTAAAAATCCACCGGACCGGCCGGCTGGCGCATCGCACCCCCGTCGGGCGTGGGTACATCCACGAATAATCCCGCGCCCTGCGCCTGCGGATCGTTCATCACTTCGGTGGCGGACTGGACCGGACACCACCAGACGTCCTCGCGGTCAAAGATAACACCCCATTCGGCCAGCGTCCTGGTCGCGAAGATTCGATCCAGCATCGCCACCAGCTCCGGCGCGTGCTGATAGCGCTTGCTGTGCGAGTCATAGCGCGGATCGCCGATCAATTCGGGGCGGCCGATCGCGCGCATCAGGCCGGGCCAGGCGCGATCGCCCTGCAAACCCAGCAGCCAGAACCATTTCCCCTGCGAATCGCGATAGCAATTGATCGCGACGTTGAAGGCTTTCTCCCGCGTCACCTTGGGCGGGCGAATGCCGCGCAGCGCAGTGAACATCGACGAACTCAGGTAGTACGTGCCCATCCGCATCAGCGAGGTAGCGACCAGTTGGCCCTCGCCCGTGGTATGGCGCGCGTTGAGTGCGGCGCAGGTGCCGGCAACCGCGGCCACCGCCGTGTTGTGGTCGCCGATTCCGCCCGCGCGGAACAGCGGCTCGGCATCGGCTCCCATCGTTTCCACCGCAACCCCGGCCCGCGCCCAATATGAGCCCACATCGTAGCCGGCCTTGTCGCGGTCGGGGCCGTCCAGTCCATAACCGGTTAGAATCGTATAGACCAGCCGCCGATTGAGCTTGCGCAGCGAGTCGTAATCCATCCTCATCTTTTCCAGACTCGGCAGGCGCATGTTGGTCAAGAAGACGTCGGCGCCCGAGACCATCTCATAGGCGATTTCCAGACCCTTGGGCTTCTTCAGATCCAGTGCGACACTGCGCTTGCCGCGGTTGTCGACATGGAACATCGGATTGACCTCGTTGCGGCCCAACTCGCGGGCGCCCATCGCAAGGGCGCGGAACGGGTCGCCCTCGGGCGGCTCGATTTTGATCACATCGGCGCCCCAATCGGCGAGCATCGCACCTGCCGCCGGACCGGCCAGCCAGATTGCCAGTTCCACCACCTTGATGCCGCTTAAGGGACCGCTCATGCACACCTCGCTTTGGCTGGTGTGATGACATTGATTGCGGTCCCAGGCAAGGGCGGGGTGTACAAGCCGGCAGGGGAGGCGGGCACGCGCAATGCGCGCGCCCGCCTCCCCTGCCCTCGCTACTTAATCCGCACGCACACCGACTTGGTCTCGGTATAATTCTCCAACACCTCGTGTCCCATCTCGCGGCCCCATCCCGACTGCTTGTAGCCGCCAAAGGGCAGCGCCGCGTCGAACACGTTGAAGCAGTTGATCCACACAGTGCCGGCGCGCAGCCGCTCGGCCAGACTGTGCGCTTTGCTGATGTCGCGCGTCCAGATGCCCGCTGCCAGGCCGTAAATCGTCTCATTGGCCGCGGCTTCAACCTCGCGCGCATCGCTGAAGGGCATCGCCGCCACTACCGGCCCGAAGATCTCCTCCTGGTAGACTTTCATACTCGGCTTAACCTCCGTCAGCACCGTCGGCGCCACGAAATAGCCGCGCTCGCCAACACGCTGGCCGCCGATCACCGCCTTGGCGCCCTCCTGGCGTCCCGAGGCCAGATAGCCGCAGACGCGCTCGAGTTGCTCGCTGGATACCAGCGGCCCCATCTGGGTGCTCAAGTCCATCCCGGGTCCCAGCTTGATTTGCTTGCCCTGCTCGGCGACGCCCTCCACCACTTTGTCGAAGACGCTCTTCTCCACGTACAAGCGCGACCCCGCGCAACAGCACTGGCCATGATTGAAGAAGATCGCGCTGGCCGCACCCGGGATCGCGACCTCAAGGTCGGCGTCCTTGAACACCACGTTGGGCGACTTGCCGCCCAGCTCCAGCGACACCTTCTTCAGATTGCCGGCCGCAGCCTGCACGATCAGCTTGCCGACTTCGGTGGAACCTGTGAACGCAATCTTGTCGACCCCCGGATGGGCCGCCAGGGCGGCGCCGGCGGTCTCGCCGAACCCGGTCACGATGTTGACGACGCCGGCCGGAAAGCCGGCTTCCTGGATCAACCCGCCCAGCCGCAGCGCAGACAGCGGCGTCTGTTCGGCGACCTTGAGCACCACCGCGCATCCGGCGGCCAGCGCCGGGCCGAGTTTCCACGCTGCCATCAGCAGCGGAAAGTTCCATGGGATGATCTGACCTGCCACTCCCACCGGCTCGCGCAGCGTGTAGGCCAGATAACCGCCGCCGGGCACGGAAAGCGGAATCGTGTTGCCTTCGATCTTAGTGGCCCATCCCGCCATGTAGCGAAACAGGTCTACCGCCAACGGCACGTCGGCCACGCGCGCCACCGCCACCGGCTTGCCGTTGTCCAGCGACTCGATCTGAGCGAACTCGTCGGCGTGCTTTTCGATCAGTTCGCCGAGCTTCCAGATCAACTGCCCGCGCTCGGAAGGCGTTACCTGGCGCCATCGCCCTTCAAAAGCGCGCCGTGCGGCGCTAACCGCGCGATCGATATCCTCTTTGTCGCCCTCGGGAACCTCGGCGAGGACCTCGCCGGTGGCGGGGTTATAGCTGGGGAAGGTCTTGCCCGAGGCCGCTTCGACTAATTTGCCGTCGATCAGCATCTTGTGCCGGCCGCTGACAAATTCCTTGACTTGGGGCAGGGTCTCGACGACCGTGCTGCTCGTCTCCATAAGAATTCCTCCTTTTCCGGCTACATTACCGATCTTAACCGCGCGGCGCCGATGCGCAAAACTGCCGGGCACACCGGCGCCGCACACGCCGGTCAGATGTCGTCGAGCGGGAAGACCGGGCGGCGAATCTTCGAAAACGGCAAGCGGCTTAGAACCTGGGTGGCGAGCCCGGGCGCGTCGACGTCGATAAAGGTACGGCCGATTTCGGCCAGGCCCGCGCGATGCTGCAACTCGGCCTTGCAGACCAGGATTTTGCGCGCAGTGGGTTCGATGCCCAGGCTGCGAAAATGATTGGCTTCGAACACCAGTGTCTGACGGGCGGTGAGGATCACCTCGATTCCGCCGCAATCGACCACCACGCTGGGTCCGCGATGGTAGGTGCCGGCATTGAAGCGGGTGGCGGCGGTAAACACGCCGTCATGTATGGTTCGCACACGGCCGCTGATCGAAACCGACGCGCCATGAAAGCGATCGACCTTGCCGCCCACGGTGAGCCGGACCGAACTGCCGACCCCCGCCGCGATCGCCTCAGCCACCGCTGCCGGATCGGCGATGTTGCCGACCACCGCGCCGCGCGCGTTTTGTTTGAGCAGTTCGGCCAGGATTGCGGTGCCGTCGCCGGGCGTGCCCGCCCCGCCGCTGTCGGCCACGTCGCCCAGCACGACCGGTGTCTCATCGGTTGCGATCGCCTCGCGCACCGCGTCCTGGACCGAAACCAGGTCGGCGTGGAACTGATGGCGCCGGGTCCAGCAGGCGTCCTTGATCTCTTCGGCGATTTCCACCGCCAGACCCTGCTCGCGATTGGTGGTGGCAACTACGCTGATACCGGTTTCGAGGCGATCGGAGACGAAGAACCCGCCCAGCAGCGAGACGTCCACAACGCGCGGGTCGGCCGCGGCACGCGCCCGCGCCAGACGCATCAGGTGGTCCATCGGCCATCCCGGAGCGATATAGAGCTTTTGCAGCGGCGCCACCATCGCGGGCTGCGCCCAGGCCGAAACCGGCGCCATCGAGCGGTCGAACATTGCCGCCATCACGCGCGCTGCCTGGTAACCGACAGCACCGAAATCGTAGTGCGGATTGCTCTTGACGCCGATCAGCATGCTGGCCTGCCGCACCATCTCCGGCGTGACATTGGCGTGCCCGTCCAGCGACGCGATAATCGCGGTCTTGTCGCCGACCACGGCGCGCAATGCGCCGAGCAGGTCGCCTTCGCAGTCCTCGGTACGATCGGCGACGGCGGTGCCGTGGAGCTGGATGAAGATTCCGTCGAGGCGTCCCGCTTTGCGCAGGGTATTGACGAAGGTTTCTTTGGCCCACTGATGGCACTCCTGGCGGACCTTGCCGAACAGGCCGGGAAACATGAAATGCAGCGGCACTGCCTCCCATCCGTTTTCCCGCGCGCCACGCAAGAATCCCGCTAGTGCGCCGTCGCCCCGCCCCAGCCGGGTCAGCAGGTCGGGGCCGGAAAGCGTCGCACGCTGAAACTGCTCCAGCTCTACGCGCTGAGTAGCGAAGCTGTTCGCCGAAACCAGATAGCCGCCAACGGCGACGCGCATCGTGCGATCCTCCCGTCCGGGAATTCCGCGATGGTGACAGTTAGCTTTACAACGAATCGCGCCGCGATTTCAAAAGTAAAGTCACCTCCCTCCGGATCGTCTCCGGCGGTTTTGGAAAGTGTGGCTGGCGTCTTAAGTGTAAGGCGGCGTATGGCCGCGGCGCTTCCGTTTCTTGCCTTCGAGAGCCTTAACCCGAATCAAATCACGCAAGCACCACTCATTAAGGTCACGCCGCTCTTACAGCTCTGGCAATTGATTCGACTTGCGAGTAACAAGCCGCCTTCGGCACCCGTTCCCGTGGAAGTCCGTTAACTGATTCGGATAGCTCTCAACTTTATTTCCATAACGGGTACGCAGCGATCGGTACATTTGCGCCGACCAGGCTCAATTTGCGGCGATAATATATTGGCTCCGATTCGCACAATGCTGCGGGCCGCATTCACGCTGAAGAAAGCGACGCCGTCACCGCCGGAGCGCGGGCACCTTGTAAATGCGCCGGCCCGCGATGTTTGTTTGGTGATCGTCTAATTGAGACCAAGCGCGCGGGCGACGTTTTCGCCCAGGATGCCGCGCCGGCCCTGCGGAGACATCTTTTCCACCAGCTCGCGGATCTCCTCCATGTAGTTGACGGGATGGTCGGCGTGCGGAAAGTCGCTGGCCCAGAAGAACTTGTCGGTGCCAACGTAATCGATTATATGGCGCAGCACGATTTCATCGGGGTCGCCCGAGATGAAGCACTGGCGGTTGAAGTAGTACGACGGACACTCCGCCAGCGGCAGGCTGCCGCCGATCAGAGTCTCCTTGTAAAGCGCGTCGGCGCGGTTGAGCCACCACCCGATCCATCCCGCCCCGGACTCGAGGATCACGAACTTAAGCCGCGGAAACTTGTCCCACACCCCAAAGACGAACATGGTTGCGAACGCCATGATCGAACCCTGATTGGTGAACATGTCGCCGTACCAAACCCCGGCGCCGCCCCGGATCGGTTCAAAGCGGGTGTGGATCGTGAACTCGCGCGGCTCGAAGTTGGGATGCACCGCCAGCGCCACGCCCAAGTCCTGCGCGGCGGCAAATACTACGTCGTGATCGGGATGGCCGTGCGGTTTGCGGGTAATCGTGTAGGGCGAGATGAACGCGATCCTGCAGCCGTCCTTCACTGCGCGCTCCAGCTCGCGCGCCGCGACCTGCGGATCGCCCAGCGATATGTGCGCGGCCGGCACCAGGCGTCCACCGCTATCGCGGCAGAAGTCGGCAATCCAGCGGTTGTATGCGCGGCAGCAGGCGATTGCGTAATCGGCGTCGCGGGTCTCGGCTTCCCAGTTCAGCCCCAGGGTCGGGAACAGCACCGACTTGCTGAGCCCCTCCTCGTCCATCTTCTGAAGGCGCTGTTTGGGATCCATCGTGCCGTAGCCGGCGCCCTTCAGATAGGTCTCATCGGGTGTCGCCTTGATGAACGGGGGAGGACCTTTGCGGCCACCCTTGACCCATTCCTCGCGCAGCCGCTTCATCTCCTGAACCCGCCATCCCATGGAGCTCAGCCGGCCCAAGGTCCCCTTGGGGGTGCATTCAGCCGGCTTGCCGTCGACTTCCAGATACTCCCAGCCGTCGGCGCCGACCCGGATACGAATCGCGCGCTCGCGATATTTTGCCTCCAGGTAGCGCTCCCACAGGTCGGGCGGCTCGATAATATGCCCGTCGGCGTCGATCACCAATTCCCGCTGCTTGCTGTCGCTCATCGCTGCTCTCTCCGAAGTTGGAAGCGTCTGGCCCGCCGCAGTCGAGCCGACGGCGTTGGAACGTTCGTTCAGACACGAGGCTAGAGCCGCGGCGGGCCGCAGTCAAGCGCCGCGCTATAAATGGATCTGTTCAGTACAGCTGATCGAACTGAAGTACAGTGCCGTCGGGGTCGTTGAACAGAAAGGTGCGAATCCGCCGTTCTTTGGGCAGCCCGTAATACTGACCGTCCTGCTCGACGATGCCGCCCAGCGTCTGGACGCCAGCAGCGGTAAGCTGACGGTAACGCTCGTCGATATTGTCCACCCAGAACGAGATGTGGGTCAGACCGTTGTCGCCGTTCTTAAGCGGTTTGTTGGCGGGCAACGGACCGTCGCGCCGCGCAATTGAAATAAAGCTGGGGCTGTCGTCCCAGCGCAGATAGGCGACGCGCCGCGTGAACATCACCTCGCCCTTGTCGTTTTCCAGGGTTTCGATGCGGTCGAGCGAGACCTTGAAGCCCAGGATGTCGCGGTAAAAGCGCAGCGACGCGTCGACGTCGGAGACCTGGATGCAGGCGTGCGAAAATGGGCCGAGCATCACGTTATCCTCATGCATCAAAACGGCGGACCGCTAATCCCAGCGGCCCGCCGCGCCTTTTCGCTCTCAGGCCTGTTTCTTCTGAAACGGCCGGTCGCGCTCGGTCAGTGCGGCTTTCAAACCGCGGGTGCGCTGGGCTTTGAGGAATTCCTTGACTGCTTCGGTCTGATGGGCAATCACGTCGAGGTCGGCCGAGGACTGTTCGGCGGCGCGGAATCCCATTACCTCCAGGTAGCGGTTGACGGCGGCCTTGTGCAGCGCCAGCAGTTCCACCGACACCAGCGCGACGCGGCGCGCGTAAGCCAGCGTCTCCTCCTCCAGCTTGTCCTTGGGATAGACGCGATTGATGAGATGCCAGTCCAGCGCTTCCGCGGCCGTGATCGTGTCGCCGGTGAAGAACAGTTCCTTGGACTTGCGCGGACCCATCAGCACCGGCCACAGCGACAGCGTCGGCAGCACGCCCAGGTTGCGGCCGGCGGGATGGCCGAAGGTGGCGTCCTCGCTGGCGAAGACGATATCGCAATGGCCGACAAACTCGGTGGCGCCGGCCAGACAGAAGCCATGGACCTGCGCAATAACCGGCTTGATGCACGACCATAGCCGCTGCCATCGCAGAACATTGCGCTGCATGTTGACCCGGTCGTTGGAGATGGTGAATTTCTGGCCCGGCACGGCGGGCTCGTTGAGGTCGTAGCCGGCGGAAAATGCGCGGCCCGCGCCGCGGATAATCAGCACGCTGGCGTCGGGGTCCTCTTCGAAGACGTCCAGCACCTGCATCAACTCGTTGAGCAGCTTGGGAGAAAGCGCGTTGAGCTTTTCGGGACGGTTAAGGGTGAGGCGGCGAATTTTGTCTTCGACCGTTTCGTAAATTACGGTTTCGTAATTTGCCATGGCTTCTCTGCTCCGTTTCGGTTATCGGCAGTTGCCCAGCGTTGCACCGCAGCGCGCGTTTGACAAGGGCGCCGCGGCCATCTCAGCAGGCCCTGGGCGCGCCACAGCCGCCTGACGCGCCGAATGGAACAGCGGGAGGATGCCGAGCGCGAATACCGGTCAGGCGTGCGCGATGGATGGCAGCACTCGCAAAGCCGCACGACCTGCTCAAATCCGGCGGCGCCCCGCGCTTGGCCCTTCGCGCGCAAAGTTGCCCCGGATGCGTCACCGCGCAATCAGCAGGCCCGTCGGAGTGGCCTCATCTCATAATCTGACTCAGTCCCGCAGGCGTGGCCCAGCGGCTGTAGTCGCGATATTCGGCCGGCACGTCGCCGGCAAACCACGACCGGATCCAGGTAACCGATTCGTGCTCGTCCTGGAAGTCGACCATGTTGTAAATCCCGGCCGTGGTGCCCGAGCCGAACGCCCACTCCCCGGTTTCAGGAATGCGGGTAACCTTGTAGAAGTTCTCATAGAATTTCCAGAACTTCAGGTCCCGATCGTACAGGTCAAGCCACACCGGGCCCATCTGTTCCTTGTCCAGATAGATCACCCGGTCGCCGTAGCAATATCCCTGGTTGAGTGATGGCACCCGCCGATTTTCAAATACATACATTTCGCGCACTTGCCATTTGGCCGCTGCCGGCTTGGGGGTCATCGTCGGCAGCCAGACGTTTTTGGGGTCCAGATACTTGTCGTCAGTGAAGACCGCTGCCAGAAACTTTCTGGTCCCGAAAAATTGCGACCGAAAAAGCGGCGGCTGCAGGTTCATCCCGTTGCGGAAATCGTCGTTGGTAAAGTCGCCGCCCGCAAACGGTGCGCAGCGCGCCGCCGCCGACAGCCGCAGCGATCGGCGCAGCGACGGCACAAATACATAGTTCTCCGCCACGCGCGCCGGATCGTCGTAAAACACCTGCAGCGCGGTTGTATACTTGGATTGCTCCGGCGACATCACTTCACAGTTTTCCGTAAGGTATATATCTTCGAATCCCGGAATTACCATCGGCTTGCCGGGATCGCTGATGTGAGTGGTTTTGAAGTGCACGCACGTGGTTGAGTTCTGGGTCTGACTGAGGAAACGGTCGTAATAAAGGGCCGTGACGTTAATGGCGCTCGTGTATGGTTGGTAATTGTAATAGTTGTCGTACAGAAGCTCGGTTCCCGCAAGTTCGCCGCCCGGATCGGGAAACGGCAGGCCCGCCTGATAGCCTTTGAGCGTGTAGCCGCCGCTCGGAAGTTTTACCAACTGCACCTGCCGGCTGTATTTCTCGGTATCTTCGCGATACTTTTTCGGCAGCGGATAAGACGTCGTCGGGCCGACGACAATCTCGAAGTCCGCGGGCACTTTGAACGGCGACTTGCCCTCCAGCAGTTGCTGCATGCCAAGCGGCATGAATTTTCGGTAAGTCCGCCAGTTCTGCAGTGTGATGCGCGTGCCCGGCGGTATGGTATCATCGGCGCCGCCGCCCGCGCTGCGGTAGAAGCTTTCGTCAAAATGCGGCATTTCGCCTTGCGCGAATGCCGCGCCCCCCAGCATCATCGCCGCCACGCCGACCGCTACAATCACTCTCGCCAGCCTCGACATGTCTATAAACCCCCGATCGCGATTGTTGCATCCCGTCACGGCCCGCTCGGCTACTCTGGCCCGGCCACATGCGGGAGGCCCGCACTCGACCTGCATCGTAGCCCCTGACCGCGCCAATTCTGCCTTGCGGCGAAAAGCGTAACGGTTGTTCAACCACGGCGCTTATCAGTTTGTCAAGAAAAATGTACCTCAGGCTGCGCGGGTTCTCTCAGCATTGCGCCCGGAGGGCAGGCCGGGCGGGCTCTGCTTGCCATATCTCGCGCGGCGGACCGGGCAGAAAAGGCAAGGGGCCGCACGGTAAGGATGGCGCCGCGCCGGTACCGGGACCGGCTATTGTTTCCCTGCCGCCGCCTATGAGACAAGCGGGCAGCGCAATTACGCTGGGAAACTGATACCGCCGGGGAGGGTTCGTAGATGACGCAGCACGACCGTCAGGGTTGGGTGATAGTTGGCAGCGTCGCGGCTACCAATTTCATCGTGATGGGCCCAAGCATCGGCACCATCGGCATCTTCTTCACTCCGCTCATCAGGCAATTCGGCTGGAGCCGGGAGCAGGTCTCCGTGATGGCGACCGCTTTTCTGATTGCCATGGGGGTGGTCAATCCGTTCGTGGGCTGGCTGCTGGACCGCATCGCGGCCCGGGTTCCGATGAGCATCGGGGCTGCGTTGGCAGGCGCCGCCTTCTTGCTGGCCAGCCGCATGAACTCGCTGGCCGCGCTGGTCTTCTGCTACGCGCTGGCCGGTGTGGGGGTGGGCGCCTCCACCATCCTGCCCGGCACGATTGTGGCCGCCAACTGGTTTAGCGAGCAGCGCGCCTTGGCGATCGGGATCACCATCGCGGGCGCCGGGCTGGGTGGATGCGTGCTGCCGCCGCTGGTCTCTCATCTGATAGCGACCCACGGATGGCGCGCGACGATGGTATGTATCGGCGTGCCGATGTTCGTGGCGGCGCTGCCGCTTATCCTGCTGATCATTCGCACCCGGCCGCAAGGCGAAACCGCCGAGGAGAAGAACACCGCGCTCAGCGGGCTGCAGTTGGGTCCGGCATTACGTTCAACCCCGTTCTGGATGCTGGTTGGGATGCATTTGGGGTTCACCATCGCATTTACCGGCGCGTATTTCCACATGGTGCCGTTTCTGATTGGAGTGGGCTACACCGCGCAGTCGGCGGCCTACATATTCGGCGCCACGGCGGCAGTTTCCCTGCCTGGCTACCTGTTGCTGGGCTCGCTGGCCGATCGATTTGGTGCCAAGCCGGTCCTGATCGGCGCACTGATTACGCAAGCGGTCGGCATGCTTTTATTGCTGAGCATCGGCGGCCATCGCTTTACTGCGGCGCTGCTGGCGATCTTCGTCGTCAGTTATGGCTTGACGGTAGGTTCCGGCACCGCACTGGGCGCGGCACTGGTGGCCCAATCGCTGGGGCTTCGCAGTTACGGTTCGCTGCAGGGGATAATCGGGCTGATTGCCACGGTCGGCTCCGGCATCGGTCCGATCATCGCCGGGCACATCTACGATTCCACCGCCAGTTATACTGCGGCTTTCGAGTTGTGTGCCGCTCTGATGTTGACGGGGGCCGTGTTCGCCTCCCTGGTCTATCCGGCCCAGGGACTGGGCACTACTTCCCCGGTGGCAGTACATGCGCCACATTAACAGCTTCGACGTCACCCGCTTCGAGATGATCTGACTTTGAGTGCGACCGGTCCTTCAGCACAGAGTTTCCCCTCCCGCGACGCGCCTGGGCACCGCGGTGGATGGCGCCGTTGGCTCGGCGTGTACGGCGAGCGGCGCGTACTGTTGATTCTGCCGCTGGGCTTTGCCAGCGGTCTGCCCTTGCTGCTCACCTTCTCCACGCTGTCGGCATGGCTGGCGACCGCGGGCGTGACGCGCAGCGCGATCGGAGCCCTGGCCCTGGCCGGCACGCCTTACGCCCTGAAATTCCTGTGGTCGCCATTGATCGATCGTCTGCCGCCGCCGCTGCCGATCGGACGGCGGCGCGGCTGGGGCGTAGCGATTCAACTCGCCCTGATCGTCGCGACTTTGGCCTTGGGCTCGTGCAACCCCAAGCGCCATCTGGCGCCCCTGGCGATGCTCGCGCTGAGCGTGGCCTTCCTTTCCGCCAGCCAGGACATCGTGATCGACGCCTATCGCGTCGAGCTCCTGACCGAGGAACAACAGGGTCCCGGCGCCGGAATGATTCAGACCGGATATCGACTGGCGATGCTGGTTTCGGGCGCAGGCGCCCTGATAATTGCGGCGCATGCCGGATGGTTCGCGGCCTACGCCACGATGGCGGCGCTGCTGGGCGTCGGCATGCTGGTGTTCGTGTTCGGCCCCGAACCGGCAGGGGATGAAAACACCGCGTCAACAGCACCAACCGCCGGATGGGACGCGATGCGCCAATGGTTCGTCACGGCGGTGACAGGGCCGTTCGCCGATTTCATGCTGCGCTCGCAATGGCCGCTGATTTTGCTCTTCATCGTAGGCTACAAGCTGGGCGAGGCGATGGCGGGTGTGATGGCGATGCCGCTGTACGTGTCGCTGGGCTTTTCGCTGGACGAAATTGCCGCGGTCTCCAAGCTGTTCGGCTTCGTGGCCACCGTCGTCGGTGCGCTGGCGGGCGGAGTGGTCACGGCGCGGCTGGGCACGATGCGAGCGCTGTTGCTGTGCGGCCTGCTGCAGTCGGCCGGCAATCTCTTCTATGCTCTGCAGGCGGTCGGCGGCCATCGGCTCGACTACCTGGCTCTGTGCGTGGTGGCCGAGAATCTGACCGGCGCGATGGCAGGGGCGGCGCTGGTCGCCTATCTCTCCGGGCTGTGCTCGCCCGCTTTCACCGCCACGCAGTATGCCCTGCTCTCCTCGCTGGCCGCGGTAGGGCGGACATTGGTGGCGTCGTCGGGCGGAGTGCTGGCCGACAAGCTGGGCTGGGTGACGTTTTTCCTGCTTACCACCGTCGTCACGCTGCCGGCGCTGGCGCTGCTGATCTGGATCGCGCGCCGCGATCAGCCGCAATCCGGTCTGGCGCGGGGCGGCGCGAGGGTGCGGCAATAACTCGCAACCCCCGCTTGCCTCGCGGAAGGCATACGGCACGCCGTTTGCTGCGCGTCTTCATCGGGGTCATCAACATGTGGCTGAAGGTTCGTGTGTGTCGGATCGCACTGCTGGCGGCGGGGTGGTCTCTGGCAGCTTGTGCAGCCGCGGCGGCGCCCATGGAAGCGCCCGGCATGGACTTGACCGGGCTTTGGCAGGGAGAGTTGCGCGTGATTCCCTGCTTTGCAGGCACGCCGCGTGAGATCGGCCGCTGCAACGCCGTCAATCGTATCAGTTTTGACCTGCGCCAACGCGACTCCACCTTGACCGGCGATTACCGCTGCGCGATCGGCACGATGGTCTGCCGCGACGCCAACACCACCGATCGCGGCACGGTTGTCAGCGGCACGGTGAGCGGACGTGATCTAACGATGCGCGTAATGCTTCCTGGCGACTTATCCTCCTGCCTGTATCACGGGTCGCAATACACGGCAGGCGAACTGCGCGGCGGCTACCGCTGCTACCAGGGCGGAGGATTGGCGGAGGTCGGGGTATGGCAGGTAAGCCGCGCCGCCGGCCGGATTCCGCCGCGCTCCTCGCCGAGAGAGTAGCCCACGGCAAATCGGCCGCCGTCGGCGCTTTGCTTTTCGCCGCGCGTGCGCTTAACAATCCCTCTATGGCAAAGAGGCTGGACGCGGCCGAAGTTAAAGCTCTGTTCCACCGGCTGAGCAACTGGGGCCGCTGGGGCAGGGAGGATCAGCGCGGCGCGCTCAATTTTATCACCGCGCAAAAGCGTTTGGCGGCAAGCCGCCTGATGCTGACCGGACAGGCGGTCTCGCTGGCGCTGCCCCTGCCGACCGCACCCGCCGCCGACAATCCCAACCCGGTCACTCATCTGACCTTTCAGATGGGAACCGAGCCAAAAGCCGCCTACCATCAATCGATGGATTACTTCGCGATCGCCCCTCACGGCATGGCCACCACGCATCTGGACGCGCTGTGCCATGTCTTTTGGCAAAACAAAATGTACAACGGCTTCGACGCCGCCGAAGTCCGCGCCGACGGGGCCCATCGATGCGGCGTCGAGGCGGTGCGCGACGGGGTGTTGACGCGCGGCGTGCTGCTCGACATCCCGGCGCTGCGCGGCGTGCGATGGCTGGAGCCGGGCGACGCGATCTTTCCCGAAGAACTGGAGGCCGCCCAGCAACTCCATCGCGTGGACGTCAGCGAAGGCGACGTGCTGTTCGTACGCACCGGGCGCACCCTCAAGCGCCGCACCGATGGGGCGTGGGACGTCATGCGCCACGGGATGGCGGGACTCGACGCTTCGTGCCTGCCCTGGCTGTTCGAGCGGCGCATCGCGATGCTCGGCTCCGACGCAATCAGCGACGTCGCCCCCAGCGGCTACAAGGAAACCCCGTTCCCAATCCATGCGATCGCGATCGTCGCGATGGGTGTACACCTGATCGACAACGCCGACCTCGAAGCATTGGCACAAGCTTGCGCCACGCACGGTCGCCACGACTTTCTCTTCGTCCTGGCGCCGCTGGTGCTCGAGCGCGGCACCTCCTCACCGGTCAATCCGCTGGCCTTCCTGTAGCAACCTGCTGCAGCAGTCGAGTTCGGCTTCGCAACGCCATATCGCCCGCTGCGATGTGCGGCTGCGCTGGCATGCTCTGCGGCCCCTGCTGTGCTGGTGCAGGCAAATTCCGAGTTCCACTCCGGAGTTCTGTTCTGTTTTGCTTGAAAGTAATGCAATCCTATGGAAAATCTGTTTACAAAGTATTAGTTGGACTAACCAGGTTAGATAGATAAAATGACACGTTTAAAATGCTTAAAAAGGAATCCATCTGGTCCTAACGTGAAAGGACGTGCCGAAGCTTCCCCTTTGCTTGCATTGCAATTTGTGGACTTACTTTACGTTTTGCGCCATCAACGATGGAGATTTGGACTTTCTGGGTAAACTGCAATTGAACCAGTCCGTTGTGCTTTTCCAGCCGCGACACACCAGCACTTCATCGGCCGCAAGCGCCGCACCGGACGGTGGCGATTTCGGCGCTTTTTTTTACCCCAGTGTTTAGGTCGCGTCGCCGCCACCCCAACCCCGCCCCTTTTTCAGGAGCTCCTGAGAGTCAGAGCGGCAGGGATGGCGGCTGAGCCGGCGGCAAGCGCGCACAGACCCAAGTGAAACGGGTGATGGTGGTTTGCCATGAATTCCACGGTACCCATCGCGGATCACATTCCGTCACAAAGAGGTGCGGCCACTGGGACCATAAAACTCGGCTTTCTAACCGCTGTCGCGCTGGTTCTGGCCTGTTCGGCCTCGGGCATGCGTCGTGACGCGGCATTCGCGCAAGCACCCCGGACACTACCGCTGCAGCCGGAATGCAAGGCGCCGCTGGCGACCGGCGCCGGGCAGTTCGATTCCGGGGTTTGCGGCCGCATCCACGGCGGAGGAGGCGCACCTCCCGGTAAGAGTTTCTCCGCTCACGGGCGA
The DNA here is from genome assembly GCA_021325025.1 of Pseudomonadota bacterium. GTDB lineage: Bacteria > Desulfobacterota > Binatia > Binatales > Binataceae > JAJPJA01. The sequence goes on from JAJPHZ010000004.1 coordinate 75,448, forward strand.
TGCGTGACCATCACCGGTGTGGCGCGAAATCCAATTGCTGGCGACTGCGATTCGCATGGGAACTTCAGGGTCGCATTGCCGCCCGGCGTCTATACCGTGAGCGCAGGCGGCCAAACTCGCACGCTGGAAGTCAAACCACATCAGTGGGTAACCACTAATTTTTTCCTGCCCGTACCGGCAGCCAATACGCCGCCCGGGGGCCGGGCAGTGAGCCGATAGCAGACCACAGTAAGCAAGAAAGGAGCACAAGAGTGGGCTTGGAGAGGGTGCTGAAGCGGTGGGCCAACAATCAGAGAAGGTTAGCGCGGTTCTGGATGGGGATTGCCGCCCTTGCAGCGGGAGTGCTGGGGCTTGCAGGGGTGGGGAGCGGTTCACCGGCGGCACCGGCACTCGCGATGAAACCGAGCCGTCATGCGGTCAAGCTTCTGAACGCCAATCAGCGCCTCGCGCGCGCCCGCTACTGGAATTCGCGCCTGGGCTTGCAATTCGGCATGCCGCCCGGAGCCACAGCCCGAGCGGTAAGCGCGATGCGCCAAATGCAGGCGGCGACGGCACTCAGCACTACTGCAGCCAGCGGCTTTTCCTGGCAATTTATCGGGCCGCAGCCGATGAACAATGCGCTGCCCAATTTCGGTGGTCCGATAAGCGGCGCCACCTTCGACGCCAACGGACGAGTGGTCGCAATCGCGCCCGACCCGACCACTGGCGGGCGGCTTTTTATCGGCGCATCCGGCGGCGGGGTGTGGATGAGCACCGATGGCGGCAGCAGCTTTACCTCAATCGCCGATTCGCTTCCGACGCAGGCGATTGGGGCGATCGCGCTCGACACCGTCAACACCAGTCCGCCGACCATTTACGTCGCCACCGGCAACGGCAATAATGGCTCGCTCCCCGGTGCGGGGATATTCAAATCAACCGACTTGGGCAATAGCTGGACCGAGCTTTCGCCGGGCACCTTCGACCACGTTGGATTTGCAAAACTTGCAATCGACACCAAGGTTAATCCACCGCGGATCTTTGCTGCCGCAATGGGACTGCCGAATCGTGAGGGACGGCAGGATCCCGACTTTAACCTGGAGGATCAAAGCTCCTGGGGCCTGTGGCGTTCGGACAATGGCGGCGCCGCCTGGACTCATTTCGCGGCCGCCACCTTTGGCTGTCAACTGAGTTCAACCGTACCCTGCCCCGCCGACGATATACAAATCGACCCCGCCAACCCCTCTCGCATCTATGCCGCTATTCATTACGACGGTCTTTTTCGTTCCACCGATTCTGGCACCTCGTGGACCAAGGCCTGCTTTACCAACGACTCACCGTGCAGCTTCCCGTCGGGGCTCAACCAGGTGGGCAGGATCAGCGTCGCAGCGTCGAACGCCACGGTGTACGCGATGGCCGGTTCGCCCCGGGAAGCCGCGTATGCGGGTTTTTTCAAATCCACCGATGGCGGCGTGAGCTGGACAGCCGGAACTGTCCCCAGTTGGCCCAACCCCAACGGAGGCAGTATCGACGGCACATCGCCGAGCAATTTTTCACAGGCCTTTTTCGACCAGGCCCTGGCCATCAATCCTGCGGACCCAACCGGCAAGACGGTTTTCTTCGGCGGGGTCGGAATTTACAAATCCACCGATTCGGGAAAGAACTGGACCTTCCTTGCTGCCAACGGCGGAACGCATTCCGACCAGCACGCCTTTGCCTTTAACCCCTCCAATCCGGACCAGTTGCTAATCGGCAACGACGGCGGCTTGTTCGCCTACAGCCTCAGCGGCGCCAACTTTACCGCCCTCAACAGCTTCAGCGGTGGCCAAATTCAGGGCATCGGTCCCCATCCGACGAACAACGACGAATTGCTCGCCGGATTTCAGGACAACGGGACCGACCTCTTTAGCGCAATGATCAACTGGAATCAGAGCGACACCGGTGACGGCGGCTTCGCCCTGTTCGACAACACCAATCCAAGCTTCGCTTATCATACCTACGCTACCACTGGAGGCGGGTTGGAAGTCAATCTTGCCAACTCCTCCGACGGCGGCCTGCATTGGACGTTTCACAACGTCGATTTCACTGGCCTCGATAACGGGTTTAACTTTTATCCGCCGCTCGCCGCAGACCCGGCGGTGCCGCAACGCGTGCTCCTGGGCGGCCATAGCGTGTATGTACTGGATTTTTCTGCCGGCCAGGTTCTTTCCCAAACCAGTCAGGATCTGAATCCCGGTTGCGCCGATGCTTCCTGTTCCCTCGGCGACATCGAATTCTTCCCTGGTAACGACGCGATCGCGTGGGCGGTCGCGATGCAAAACACTCAGGGCGCCACGCTTAAGGTATGGAACACGACGCAGGCAAACTGCCCCGACCAGCCGGCCTGCACGGCGGGACAGAACAACACCGGCACGTGGAACGACCTGACTGGCAATCTCCCTTTAATCCCGGCAAAACCCAGGCCACTGGAATCGCCCTTGACCCCAATAACCAGAATAATGCTTACCTAAGCCTGTCCGGATTTAGCGCAGCCACCGGTATCGGTCATATCTTCAAAACCACCGATTTCGGAACCACCTGGAGCCAAGCGGATGGCGCGGGCGGCGTGTCGCCGCTTCCGGATGTGCCGGTCTTACGGGTGCTGGTAGACAGGACGGATATCACGGGCAGCACGGTTTTCGCCGCCACTTCCGTGGGAGTCTTCCGCTCCACCAATCGGGGTGCTACCTGGGCGCCCTTCAACCTTGGGGTTCTGACCACGTCTCCAGTTTACGACATTGAGCAAAATCACAACGGCACAATTTTCATCGGCACGCATGGCCGCGGGGCATACCGGCTTGCTCTGGGGGCGACCCCGACGCCGACACCGGCCGCAACCCCAACGCCCAGTGCACCGATAATCACCTCGATCCCGAAGGTCATCCAGGTGGGGGGCAGCTTCACAATCCAAGGAGCCGGTTTCACTCCCGGTTCGGTGGTGAATTTCTTCGTCGCCACCGCCGCCGGTCCGATCAACGCCGGACCGCTGAAGCCTGCCGCTCCCCCCGCGCCGACGCAGATTATGCAGGACGTCCCGGCCACCGTGCCTTTGGGTGAAGGGTTCGTCGCCGTGCAGGTGGTCAATACGGATCAGGGTTATGCGGCTTCAAACCTGAAGTATGCGCTGCTGCAGGGCAACCCAGCCGACGATCTGCCCACTATCACCGAAATCAACGGCGCCGGCCTCAGCCCCTTGAGCAGCGATCCGAGTTACGGCCTCAATGTAATCGACACCGTGGTAAGGTTGGGACAGCCGTTGACCATCACCGGTACCGGCTTCGACACCGCCAACGGTGTCGCGGTGGATATTTTCTGCGCATGTCCGGGCGGCAAGGTCGGCCCCTTCTTCATGAATCCGGGTAACCCGGGACTCACCTCCACTACGCTGACCCTCAGCATTCCGGCCAGCGGGCCCAACGCCCCGCAGATCGGGCCGGGCTCGATCCAAGTTAGCAACGCCGGCAGCAATCATCTGTACGCACTCAAGAGCAACTCGGTGGCCGTGATCATCGGCGCGCCGATTACAATTAGTAGCGTGATGCAGACTGGGTGTACGGTCGAGGTTGCCGGCACCGGGTTTTCCACGCTGACGGTCATCAACCTGTTCAACAACCAGCCCGGCGGTGTCGTCAACCTGGGGGGACTCAATTCTGACGGCAGCGCCAAAATCCCCCTCAATTTTATCAGTTCGACTCATTTCACCTTCATGGTGCCGTCCGGAGCAGTCTCGGGTCCTGCCTACCTGCAAGCGTTCAATCCGCCTTTTGTGCCGTTTACCAGTTCGGGCAATTCTCCCAACGGTGCCTTCACGATCGTCACGCCCTGTGCGCCAACCGCAACTCCAACCACGGCCATGACGCCGACTCCCGTGGTGGTCCGCACCCCGACCCCGACCCCGATTCCGACCCAAACGCCCACTTCGGTCGCCAGTCGGACGCCCACCCCGGTCCCAACCTCGACCCCCGGGGCAAGCCGAACTCCGCTGACCCCAACTCCGACACCGTCGGGAGCGCCTACGCCAACCGTGATGGACGGCCCGGTGCCGCAGGTGCTGCGCATCTACCACACCGCGACGTTGCTGGCCGATGGTACGGTCCTGATCGCGGGCGGCTATGGAAGCTGCGACCAGATGACGTACGGCACGCTGGCTTGCGCGGAAATCTATAACCCGGTTGGCAACACGGTCACCGAACTCTCCAACACGATGGCCGAGGCCCGCTCGGGTGCAACCGCGACCCTGCTCAACGACGGCACGGTGCTCATCGTAGGCGGTCAAGGCGCGTTCTTCCCCTCACAGACCGGCGAAATTTACGACCCGGTGAGCCAGACCTTCACCTTGACCAAGGGCACCCTGCACGACCTCCACATGTTCGCCACCGCCACGCTGCTCACATCGGGTCCTAACGCCGGCGACGTACTGATCGCCGGGGGCCGGAGCAGCACGGCGGAACTCTATGACCCGGTCAAGCAGACTTTCACGGTAACCAGCCAACCTATGACCACTTCCAGGGAACACGCGGTAGCCGCGCTTATCACCTCGGGCCTCTATGCGGGCGACGTGCTGATCGCAGGTGGCGATGACGGAACCAATGCGCTGGCCAGCACCGAGATCTACGATCCGGCCAAAGACACCTTTACCGCCGCCGGCACGATGGGCACGGCGCGCGATTACCTGGCCGCCGCCCTCTTGAGCAACGGCAGCAGCGTGCTGTTCGCGGGCGGTTCGGCCAGCGTCGGCCAACAGGGAAATCTGGTAGGAGGGCTTGCCGCACTGGGCAGCGCCGAGCTTTCGATGGTCAACACGACCAGCACCACCGGCAGCATGAACGCCGCACGCGAAAACCACAGCGCGGTGCTGTTCAGCAGCGGGCCGCTTAAAGACAAGGTCCTGATTACCGGCGGCGATACCGGCAATACGGCCTCACCAACTATTCTGGGCAGTGAAGAACTCTATGACCCTATGTCAAAGACCTTCAGCCCCACGGCCGCGTTGCATTTCCCGCGCAGATATCATACCGCCACCGTGCTGAATGACGGGCGGGTGCTCATCGTCGACGGCGAAACCGTGGGCGGCAAGGAATTGAACAACATCGAACTCTTCGTGCCCTAGCAGGGTGCGGAAGAAGTCGAGCGGCGGCTTTATCTTGAAGAGGAGTTGCGTCACAGTGGTGCGCCCGGTGTGATCACTGCGCGGCCGTTGATCGCGCCGCGGCGCAGCCGCTGATACGCCTGGCCGGCGCGCTCGATCGGAAAGAATTCGATGTCGGCGCGCAGTTTGCCCGCTTCCGCCAGCGCGATCACCTCGATCAATTCATTCTTGGTTCCGTAGTAGGTGGTCGAAACGGAACATTGCAGGGGGACGCTCGTGAAACTGAAGGGCAGAGTCCCGCCCCCCACACCTACGATCGTAATGTGGCCCAATGGCCGTGCGACCTCGGCCGCCAGCTTCATCGTCGCGTCGACTCCGACAATATCGAAAACCGCTTCCGCGCCTCTGCCACCGGTCAGGTCGCGGATCTGTTTGGCCGCCTCATCGCCGGACCGGACAGCGTGGTCGGCGCCCAGGCGGCTGGCAGCCTGCAGCTTCTGCTCCGCCGTATCGACCGCGATTACGCGGGCCGGTGTCAGCGCTTTGAGGATTTGAATCGCCATTTGACCCAGGCCGCCCGCACCGATTACCAGGGCCGTCGAGCCCGGCTTGAGCAGCTCGATCGAGCGCCGCACGGCGTGATAGGGCGTCAGGCCCGCGTCGGCCAGCGGCGCAGCGTCGCGCGGATGCAGGCTCCGAAGCGGCAGCAGAAAACGGGCCGATGGCACCAACAAGTACTCGGCGATGCCGCCGTCATGGCCCAGGCCGGCGCCGTCGGTAATCCCCACCGACCGCTCGCAATACTGTTCAAGGTCGGCGCGGCAATTGGCACACGCGCCGCATCCCCAGATACAATACACCAGCACCGGATCGCCGCAGCGCAGGCCCTCCACGCCCGCGCCGGTCTTCTCGACCCATCCGGCGTTTTCATGCCCCAGCGTAAACGGCAGCCGCCACAGCGGATTGCCGGGGGACTCCATCATGTGCAGATCTGAATGGCAGGCGCCAGCGCCGCCGACTTTCACCAGCACCTGCCCCGGCTGCGGTTCGGGAACCGGCACTTCCCGCACTTCAGGCTCGGCCTGCCATCTGGTGAGCTGATATGCCTTCACGTCTGCCTCCTGGGCCGTGCAGCAAAATCCCGGCGGCACCGGGCCGCCGCGTCAACGCGTGATTAACACGCCCTTGCAGGCGGTTCCAAGCGCGGCTTCAAAGATTGCACGAACTGGCGCGCCGGCGATATCGTCGCGCCCAGACGTATCTGCGCGATTTGGGGAGCGGAGCATGAGCGACAATCGGCCTTTGACAGGAATGACGGCTTTTATTACCGGCGGTAGCGGCGCGATCGGCAGGTACAGCGCCAAGTGGCTGCTGCGCGACGGCGCCGCGGTGCTGCTGATGGCGCGTCATATGGAGGTGCTGGAGAAGGCGCGCGCAGAGCTGCGCGGCGCGGTCGCCGGCGCCCGCGTCGAACTGTATGCGGGCGACGCGCGCAACGCCGAACACGTCAAGGCGGCGCTGGCCCAAGCTTATGCGGTCGCCGGCCGGCTGGACATCGTGGTGGCCACGGTCGGTGGCTCGGTGGGCTATCGTCCGCTGCTGATGTGCTCGGAGGAGGATTTCAGAAAGGACCTCGAAATAAATCTGCTGACGACCTTTATCGCGGTGCGCTACAGCGTGCCGATGATGACGCGCGGCGGCGCGATCGTCTGCATCTCCTCGACCGCCGCCAAAATGCCGTTTAACGGCCTGGTCGGCTACGGCACCGCCAAGGGTGGACTGGAGAACTTCGTGCAAGGCGCCGCCGAAGAGTTGGGTGCGGCCGGAATCCGCATCAACGCCGTGCGGCCGGGCTTGATGCGCGCCAACAACAATGACCGTCTGATGCAGGAGCCCATCCACGGCAAGTTCGTCGAGCAGATGCCCTTGGGACGCACCGGCGAACCCGACGACATCGCCGCCGCGGTGCGCTATCTGGCCGGACCCGAGTCCTCGTGGATGACCGGTCAGAGCTTCGCCGTGGACGGCGGGCATGAATTGCGCCGCAACCCCGACCTCGGCTTCATGATGGAGCAGATGTACGGCGCCCAAGCGATGGCCGCGGTGCGCAGCGGCAAGCCGCCGCGCGGCTGACCCCGGTCCATACCCGCGCACCGCCCCCGCTTAGCGCGCCGCACGCAACAGATCGCGAATCGAGCTCCAATGCCGGGGGCGGGACTCGAACCCGCACGGGAGTTGCCTCTCAGAGGATTCAGGGGCAGAAGCTCGAGCGCGTCGAGTGGCATCATGTGGCGGCCTTCGGCAAGATTGCGGAGGCTTGCGCGAAGTATCTCAAGGGCCGCCAGGTTTATGTTGAAGGCCGCCTGCGGCCCAGCGAGTTCGAGGCGAAAAACAACGGCGGGAAGCGTTAACCCACCGAGATCGTTGCGAGCTGCGTTCAGTTTCTTGGCGCCCCGCCGGCCGAGCGGGTCGATGCCGCGGCCCGTGAGGAGCCGCCAACCCCTTCAGCAGAGGAAATCCCGTTCTGATTGGTGCCGCTCATCTCGGAACTCGAAGGCCCTGCGGTGGTGACCGCGGAGCCTTCCTTGTTCCAAATCATCCTTTCTGGCCTTGCATTCTAATAAGTCATAGCTTATTTTGTAGTCGTGGCGGATTGGGCTGTTGAGGAGCACATAACCCCCGGAGGTCAGTCCCACTTCGCTGAGTTCGTCGCGGGTCTAGTTGATGCGAAGAACATCAGAGACGCGGCCGTGTTAGTCGGCGCGTTGCGCGCGTTAGGCAATCAGTTGCGCGAGCCGCGTTCGAAATCGCTGGGCGCTGGACTCTTTGAGCTTCGGGGGACCACAGTACGGATTTATTACGGATTTTTGCCCGGACGGCGCGCAGTCTTGGTGGGCGGCTATGTTAAGAAGCGCACGGACACACCTGCTAACGTCCTCGGGCTGATGCGTACGAGATTGAAGGAGGCCCAAAGTGAGTACCAAAAATCCAGGGCTGGAGTTGCTCGAAAGAAAGGTCGATAAGCTTGGCCTGCGACGCGAAGTCGAAGATGAATTGGCGCAGATTCTGATCGAACACAAGATTGCCACACTACGAAAACGTCGCGGTCTCACCCAAGCCGCACTTGCCGAGCGGTCTGGTGTGAGCCAGCCGATGATCGCCCAGATCGAATCCGGCAAACTGAACAATCTCACGCTAAAGACGCTGGCAAGGACAGCGCGAGCGCTCGGAGCCAGCCTCAAGATCGATCTCGTGCCGCGCTCGGC
>JAJPHZ010000025.1 GCA_021325025.1 Pseudomonadota bacterium
GGACGGGCGACGGCGATTGGATTGGTGATGGCGGAGGGAGCCAGGAAATTCTACGGGCTGAACTGAAGACCTAACCCCCGGCCCCTTCCCGAAACGGGAAGGGGAGACAGAAATGGTTCCCCTTCCCTTTCAGGGAAGGGGTTAGGGGTTAGGTCTCCGAGGGCTGGTGATGCGATTTGACGGTAAAGTTGGATTGGTGACGGGCGCGGCGTCCGGGATCGGACGGGCGACGGCGATTGGATTTGCGCAGCGCGGCGGTAGCGTAATCGTTGCCGATTACAGCGGCACGCGGGCGCGCGCCGTGGCGCAGGAAATCACGGCCTCGGGCGGTCGGGCGGAAGCGATCAAGGCCGACGTTACGGCAGCAGCTGACCTGCAGGCCGCGGTCGATCTGGCCTGCTCCAGATTTGGCCGCCTCGATTTTCTGCACAACAACGCCTATTCCTACCCCAAAGGTATCGCCGGCAGCGCGCTCGGAGAGACCGCGGACGAGACCTGGCAGCATCATCTCAATGTTGGCATCACGGCCGTGATGCGCGGGACGCGCGCGGCGCTGGCGGTGATGGTCAAGCAGCGGTCAGGCGCAATCGTGAACACGGCGTCGATCTCTGGCGTGCTGGCTGACTACCACAACGCTCCCTACAACGCGGTCAAGGCGGCGGTGATCAACTTCACCCGCGTGGTGGCCCTGGAGTACGCACGCGACGGGATACGCTGCAACTGCGTCTGCCCGGGCGTGACGGAAACGCCGCCGATTCGAGTGATGCTGGGGCGCCCCAACGCGCGGCAGGCGGCGGAAGAGGCGATACCGATGCGGCGGCTGGGCCGGCCCGAGGAGATCGCCAACGTAGTGCTGTTCCTGGCCTCCGACCTGGCCTCATTCGTGACCGGTGCCGCCGTCGTCGCCGACGGCGGCCAAACCCTGCATACGCGCAACTTCTTCTAGAAATTCACCACGACATTCTGGTTGAACGTGCATGTCCCCAGTGTGAAGGAGACCGTCTTGTTCAGCTTCTTGCCATTAACGGTCGCATACACCGTGACCTGGTAGTCACCGGTCGTCAGCTGCGGTATCGCGTCTCCGCTTGCGCCCCATTCGGCGTGATACTGGAAAGAAGCGCACGGCGCCGGCTGCAGCACCGTGGTCAGGGGCGGCGTATTGAGGTTATCCACCGAGATGCTCTTGCGGTTGGAATTGAGCCGATGGAGCTGAATCTTGGTCACGGCGCCGGTGGGCAGCGGAACTCCGCTCGCCGTTACCAGCACGCGGGCACCGGTTCTCACCGCCTCGCCGCACAGCATTCGCGTCACCGTGGTGGTCGCGGGCGTTATCGGGTCGGAACGGTAGGTAACCGACAACGTGCCGGTGCGCGTGCGCGACACAGTGGGCCCTGCCGGCCCGAACACCACGTTGAGATTGCCGTCACCCAGGGTATGCCCCGATTGCACCGGATTGGCCAATGACGGCAGGCCGGCGAGCGTGAAGTCGGCCGGATTGGATCCGGGCGTTCCGATCGAGACGTCAGTAATCGTCAGCGGACAGATGCCCTTGTTCGAAATCGGGAACGGCGCCTTGGAGTTGCACGCCCCGACCGTCTGGACCACCGTAGCTGGGAATCCCTGGTCCGGCGGCACGTCGATTACCACCGGCGGCGTGGACCCGGTCAGCGTTACCGTGACCACCGGGTTGGCGGGATCGTCACTGGGTATCTGCAGGTAGCAGGTCTTGTCGCCACCCGAGGTCGGCGTGAACGAGACCGTCAGCGGCAGGCTCGAATCATGACTCAGCGTAGCCGGGAATGGGCTCCCGATGACGGTGAAGTCGGGGCACGCCGCGCTATTCGGATCGGGCGCCACTGTGATCTTGACCGCGCCCACTTTGAGATTGCACGGCCCCGTGTTACCGACCGTTATCGTCTGCTGCGCGGTGGTCCCGGCGCATACGTTGCCAAACGCGCCCGAGCCGCTGACCGTGATCTTTCCCGGCGGCGCATTGCCGGAGACGGGAATCAGCGTCGGCGAAGTCGCGTCGTTGCTGACCAGGTTGATGGTCGTCGATTCCGTCCCCGAAGTATTGTTCGCGGGCTGATAGCGAATCGGTATCGCCACTGAAGCGCCCGGCCCTACGATCGTCGGGTTGGTAAAGGTGGGCGCCAGGAAGTCGGAGTTGAGCGGCGAGAACGTCAATGCCGTCAGCTTCAGGTTGCAAGTGCCGCCGTTGGTAACCGACAGATTGAGATCCTCAAAATTCCCGGCGCACACATTGCCAAAGCTACCGCTGTCGGCCATCACCGTTCCGATGCTCGGCTGCCCGATCGTCGCCGTATAGGTCACCTGCTGAGTGGGTTGGAACGAATCGTTGCTGTCGATCTCGAAGACCGCGCTCTCCGGATTCGTGCTCGAGGGTGAAACCGTCAACTGGATCGTCCAATCGACTTCCTCCCCGGCGGAGATCGTCACCGGGAAAGACGGCCCGCTGAGCGCGAAGTCCGTGCTGCCGGAGACGCGCTTGATGTTTGAGATAATCAGATCGGAAGTGCCCACATTGAACAACTGCAACAGAGTGGTCGGACTGGCTCCCGAACAGACGTTGCCGAAGTTCTGCGTGGTATTGATGGCGAGCAACGGGCCGGTGGCCGGGCCGAGCTCAAAACTGCTGCGGCCATAGGTACCGATGCGCAACAGCGAGGGACTGGTGCTCCAATCCAGGGCAACCGCCGTGACTCCGACCGTCGGCAGGCCGAGCCCCAGTACCTGCCAACTGGCGCCGTCATTGGTCGTTTGAAACACGCCGCCGTCCCCGCCAACGATGACGGTGCGGGGGGTGCTTGCCGTGCTGGGATCGATGGCAACCGCATGCAGCGGCAGATCGGGCAAGCCATTGACTCCGCTGCCGCTGATGTCAGTCCAGTGGGCGCCCCGATCATTGGTCATGAAGATATGCTTGCTGGGAAACGTCCCCGCAATCCCAGGGTAGACCACAAACACGGTATCGGTGTTGATCGGGTCGATGGCCACGCCCAGCACCGCTTGAGCCATCGCCCCGGGAATCGTGACCGCAGTCCAGGTCGAGCTCATCCCCGACAGCGCATTGGTGGAGTAGGCGAGCGTTCCGTCATTCAGGCCCACCCATACCACGTTGGGATCGATCTTCGCGGTAGCGATTGCGCGCACGCTGGTGGTGAAGCTTTTGACCTCGGTATAGTTGTTGCCGTTATCGGTACTCTGATAGAGCCCGAATGTGGTTGGGTCGACACCGGCCGGATCGGAAATATTGAAGCCGGCATAAACCGTCTTATCGCAGGTCTGGTCGAAGCCGAAGGAATCTCCGCTGAGGGTGTGGTTTGCCGGAACTGCGGGTGTAACAGTCACGCTGCCACTCCAGCTTCCGCCGCCGTTGGTAGTCTGTGAATAACCGCCGTCATCGGTAGAGATGGCGTGCTGACTATCACACGGATCGACCGTCATCGGGCCGCCGTCGCCATCCTGGCCCAGCTGCCATGTGTTGCCGACGTAGCCGGGATTACCGAACTGTGCGTTGCCGGTGTCCTGGAAGCCGCCATAGGTCCATTTTCTATTGGCATCGGAGTTGCGGCCGATATCGATCTGGCGCAGCAAATTGCTGGCGATAGCGCCGTTGGCAAAAGAGGTAGAACCGTTGATATTGGTAAAGTTGTCGCCGCTGGTATGCTGCGCGATGCCGCCGTCCTCTCCTACATAGAAAGTCGCGCCGGTTGCGTCATGGGGACTGAAGGTGAGTGCGTGGTGGTCCCAGTGGATCTTACCGTTTGAAATGTTGTTGAAGCTTCCTCCTCCATTAACCGACTTCCATAATTCCTGGAAGCCGATATACACCGTCTGGTCGGTGGTGGGATCGATACCGATGGTCTGGTCGTAACCGCATTGGCAGCCATTGCTGCCCGAGGCGTCTCCCGCGGCGTCGGCGCCCGGCAGGTTGGTCCAGGTCGAGTTGATGCCTTGCTGGGCATTGGTCGTGACCCACATCCCTTCAAAATTGCTGGCGCCCTTGGCAGGATTGCTATTGCCGACCGTCGCGTAAATCGTATGCCCACTGTTGGTGGTGGACTGGTCAAACGCGATAAACCCGATACCGCCGGCCCGATGCAAGGTCTGAAGCGGAGATCCGTTGGTATTCGTCCACATGTTGAGGAACGTCGGGTTGACGTCGGTTATATTCGTGGAGACGTAAATTCCGGGATTGAAACCCCCGCTTCCCTGCGCCGCCACGCGCACCGTGTGAGTGGGATCTTGAGTATCGAGGTGGATATCGTAGATGTCCTTCGAAGGCAGGGAGTCGCTGAGAAGCCGGAAAGTGGCACCGGCGTCGGTGGAGCGGTAAAGTCCTTTGGTTGTGGCAACCAGCAGGGTTCCCGGCACGGGAAAAACAATGCGTCTGATGGATAAGTTTTTGGGGCTGTTGGGCAGCAGCGTCCAGGTGTCACCGGCGTCGGTGGATTTGTAAATGCCCACGGCGTTGAAGGTACAGCCCGGACAATCCCCACCGAAAGCCGGATTGTTGGTACCCACGTAGACGATCGACGGATTGCCCGGATCAAGGCCAACCGCGCCGGTGGAGAGCGTGAGCAGGCGATCGGTTTTGGGCGCCCAGGTGTCACCGGCGTCGGTCGATTTCCACAGCCCGCCGCTCCCGGTGGCGATGTAGATCGTCTGATCGGTCGTGCCGCGGGGATCGACGGCGATATCCACTACTTGACCGGAGTCCGGTCCTTCTCCCTGGAAATTCTTTTCAGCATTGATCTGCAGGGGGGCCGGTCCGATTTGAGTCCACTGTACTCCGCTTAATCCGTTTGCGCTGGCTTTAATGAGATAAACTCCGGCACTAATCAGGACCGTGACCGCCAACATGGCTGAATAGATGCGAAGCCTGGGCTTCATGCGCCGCTCCTCCAAAGGGCTGTTCTCACAGCCGTTACCGGTTGATGAACGCGAACGATGGCAGGCCAGCTACTTGCTGAAAGCTTTGCTGCGCGGAGGTACAGGCGTAGCTTCCCCTAAGGGCCGTGCGCCGATATAGGGCGCAACCTTCATCTTCCGGACATGCTCGATCCCCTTGAGGTACGCATCCGTGGGAACCTTGCCCGCCGGGTTCGAATGCTCCCGGACGTATTCCTTTTGCCGCTTGCGGAGGATTTCTTGTTCGTTGCGCAGGCCCTGCGGAGATGCCGACGCAGCGGAGGAGTCGGCTGCGGCGGCCCAGCCTGACGGCGCCAGGAGCACGGCGACAAGCAGGGTGACGGCAAGCCGTCTCTTGCCGGTCCTGCGAGCTACGACCCTGTTCATTTAAAAACCCTCCCGGTCAACCGAGCCTGTTTCTGTCCCTGTGAAGCCACGGCAGGGCAACCCTGCCGTTAATTGACGAACAGCCTATAACCAGTGATGGCAAGATGTCAAACGAAAAAGCTTGAATAGGCTCAAACCATATATTTATAGAAAGAATAAAAAGCTATGTATTCGAATTCCTTAGAGCGACAAGTAGCGGAAAAGTCTTCCAAAGGAAAAAATAAAAATAGGAATTGCTGTTCGAGAAATTAAAGCGGCGTCCGCCCTCCGCTCCCGCTGCGGTGATATGATGCCGCGCGGAGGCACAGCCGATGGCCCGGACGATCGTGATGGGCGACCCGCGCTATTTTTCGGTGCGCGGGGGCGCCAATCCCCACACCCGCAACCTCCTGGGAGTCCGCAAGAAGGTCGACCCGCAACTGGCGCGCCGGCAATGGCATACGATGGCGCGCGTGCTGCTCGAGCATGGCGCGGAGGTGTTGGTGGTGGATGCGCATCCGGAGCTGCCCGGGCTGGTCTATCCCGCCAACGCCGGATTTCTCTATCCGCTGGAAGGATGTGCGGCGGCAGCCAAGACCTTCCATCTCGCCCATCTGCTGCCGACCCGCGCCGCCGAGCGCGAGGTGTATCGTGGGTTCATTCAGGCGCTGGGATTCAGGACCGCCGCGATCGAGCATCGCTTCGAAGGCGAGGCGGATTTCTTTCCTGCCGGCCGCTACATGCTGTTTACCTACGGGCGCGTCGAGCGCCAGCGCTTCGTGCCCGCCCTGGCCTTACCGCCGTGGCGGCGCGTGTACGGATTTCGTTCCGACGCGGAAGCGCTCAACGAGCTGCGCGCGATCGTACCCGACCGCGAGATCCTGCCGCTCGAACTGGTGCTGGAGGCGCATTACCACGGCGATACAGTGCTGTGCTCATTTGGCGCGGAGCGCGAATTCCTGCTCGTCTATCTGGAGGGGCTGAGCGCCCCCTCGCGCGATCGGCTGCGCGACGCGTTCGGCAACAAGCTGGTGGAACTGAGCCAGGCCGACGCCGCGATCTATGCCGCGAACTCCTTTCAGATCGAACACGAGGGACGGCTTTTCCTGTTCATGCCGCAGGGCGTCAGCCAGGAACTGCGGCGCGCGGTGCGCGAGCGCGGTGTGGAGGTCGTGACGGTGGACGTCAGCGAATTCCTCGCCAAGGGCGGCGGCTCGATCAAATGCATGATCCTCGACCTGGGGCCGGGAGCGGAGCAGCCGCTCAGTGACGAGGCGGCGACGTTTCGCGTCGCGCGCAGCTACCGCCGGTTGTTTGGCGGCTGATGCGCCGCTACTGCTTGGGCGGTGGGAACAATTGCTGTCCGGTGGCCTCGTCGACCACGGTGATCGCTTTGACCGGGCAACTGCGTGCCGCTGACACGATGACGCGGTCGTCCGAGCCCTTGGGGTCGATTACCTCGGACTTGCCCTTGTCGTCGAATGCGAACACCTTGGGCGCGGTCTCGACACAGTCGCCGCTGCCGATACATTTGGCCTTGTTTACGCTTACCTTGACCATCGGATTTCCCAGCTTCTCCTTTTCGTCCGGCCGCTGATATCATGCGGCAGACGGCCGCGCCGGGCAATCAGCTCGGGCGCGGCAATCCTGCACCGGATGTGGAACGCGAACAGTGATTTTCGGCACGGGCATTGATCTGATCGAGGTCGAGCGGGTGCGCCAGGCGCTGGAGCGACCGGCCACCGGCGCGCGCTTCCGCCAGCGGGTCTTTACGCCGGGCGAAATCGCCTACTGCGAGTCGCGCGGGCGTGCGCGCTTTCAGAGCTATGCCGCCCGCTTTGCCGCCAAGGAGGCGACCATGAAGGCGCTGGGGACCGGATGGAACCGGCATGTCGGATGGCAGGACATCGAGGTGCATCGCACGCGCGGCCGTCCGCCGACCATCAAGCTATGGGGCAAGGCGGCGGAGTTCGCGGCGCGCCGCAACGTGGTCGGCTTCCAGCTAAGCATCAGCCACAGCACGCTGCATGCAATCGCACACGTGATTGCCGAGATGGGCCGGTGAGTGGCTGGCCTGGGCGCAAGGAAAATTGCTCGTCTGAGGCAGAGCTAAAACTCGGTATCCAGGCGGTTGCGAAACTGCTTCAGGTGGGTGATCGGGTCGGGCACGCCGAACCATCCGGCGTCGATGATGCGCTCTACGCCCAGTGCCGCCAACTCGCGCACGTCACCGACGCTCACGTTCCATCCGGGTAGCAGCGTGCGTTCCAGCTTGCGCGTGCGGCCCGCCTGAAGCTCGAATTGCTCCAGCCGTCCGAGCAGGGTGCGCGCTTCGTCAAGACTGGTGACAATCCCGAACCATCCGTCGCCCAGCCGCACGGCGCGCTTCAGAGATGGATCGGTGTTGCCGCCCAGCACCAAGGGCGGATGCGGTTGCTGGACCGGTTGCGGATAGAAGCTGAAGCCTTTGGTTTTCACGGTGCGGCCCTCGAATGCCGTCACCGGCTTGCTCCAGCACTCGGTCATCAGCGCAAGATACTCGGCGGTGCGCGCGCCGCGATCCGCGAAGTTGCTGCCCATCAACTCGAATTCGTCCGACATCCATCCCAGCCCGACCCCGAAGATGAAGCGGCCGTTGCTCAGCGCATCCAGCGTGGCGACCGCCTTGGCGGTGGTGAACGGATTGCGCAGCGGCAGCAGGTAGACGCCGGTGGCAAGCCGCAGCCGATTGGTGACGGCGGCGGCGTAAGCGAGCAGCACGAATGGGTCGGAGAACGGATAGTTGGCCGCCAACTGATAGCGCCCGTTGGGCGAGTACGGGTAATAGGCCTTGTGATCGTCGCGCAGGGCGATGTGGTCGCCAAGCCAGACCGACTCGAAGCCCAGCTCCTCGATAGTGCGCAGCGCGGCGGCCAAATCCAGCCCGGGCAGTTGTGATATAAATGTGGCAAATTTCATGACGATGGTTTTAGCATGATCGAAGCCGGTCCGTTGATACTGCGGCCGTGGAAGTTATCCGACGCCGAGGCTTTGGTGCGCCATGCGAACAACCGCAAAATCTGGCTCAACCTCCGCGACCGGTTTCCCCATCCTTATACGCAAGCCGACGCGCGCGCATGGTGTGCTCTGCACGCCGCCGATACCAACAGCCCGCACAATTTCGCAATCGAGTTTCAGGGCGAGGCGATCGGCGCGATTGGACTTGAGTTTTTCACCGACGTGCATCGCAAAACCGCCGAGATAGGCTACTGGCTGGGCGAGCCGATGTGGGGACGCGGCTTTGCCACTGCGGCGGTCAAAGCGGTGAGCGAATATGCATTTGCCGCCTTCGATCTGTGCCGCTTGCAAGCTACCGTCTTCCAATGGAATCCCGCGTCGGCACGGGTGCTGGAGAAGGCGGGCTACACGATGGAGGGGCGTTTGCGCAGCTACATCTTCAAGGACAACCTCGTCTGCGACGCCCTGATGTACGCGCGGGTGCGCCAGTAGCGTGAATCGGCCTCCTGCCACTGCCGACTCCTTGATTCTCCCAGTTAATCGGGCGGTGCGAAAAAAAACGCTCGCGCGTCATGGAGGGGGCCGCCTTACTCAAATTTTTGTCTTCAGACGCTGACGTTCATACCAAGATAATCCAGCACCGGACTCAGGCCGCTTTGGAGCAGGAGCCTGTACGTTGCGGATGTTGAACTGTGGCGGAGGGGTCCGAAAGCGCCGGGAACGCGGCGGCCTGCGCAGCCGCTTCGCGACTAGCGATCGGAGGCGGGCAGGGCAGCGGGCGCGCTGACGGCGGCCGGTGGCGCACCGACTTCGGCTGCGGAGGGCGGAGCTTCGGTCTCGATCGAGATGATGAGCGTGCCGCGCTCATAGCGCGGCCCACCGACCATGAAAATCCCATGGTTCATAATCTTCAGATCGGTGGTCATCATCGGTTCCTCGCCCTGGAACAGCATCACCTCCATGCGGATCATCCCGCCGTCCATCCCCATCGGCTCGATATGCAGGATGCGTCCGCCGGGCAACTCGAAAGTCGCGGTTTGGCCAAATCCGGTGTGGCTCTCCCTATGCTGCACGAGATGGTAGGTGCTGAAATGAAACAGGCGCATCAGGCGATGCTTGAGCCAACTGAGCTGCTTGTCACAGCCCTGGTTGGTGTCGGCCGCCAGCACCGAGTCGATCTTGACCTGGACCTGCGGTTTGGTGGTCTGGGCGGCGACTGCGGCGGCGGCGACCAGCAGCAGCACAACGGCGATACCCGAACGTCTGCAGAAGACTTCAGTCATTTCCCAAAGAGTCATCACCGAGCCAGATCACGGTGGTCTTGTAATCGGGCTCGC
Organism: Pseudomonadota bacterium; assembly: GCA_021325025.1. Lineage (GTDB taxonomy): Bacteria > Desulfobacterota > Binatia > Binatales > Binataceae > JAJPJA01. Next base: position 9,636 of record JAJPHZ010000025.1, read on the forward strand.
TCCACATTGCTACGGATGGGTGCCGTGACTCCAGCCGCGAGATGAAAGTTTCACTGTTTGAGGAGGCGGCGGGTGGGGGCGGCGGATTGACCATAGCGGTTTGCGCCAGCTTGACCTGGTTGGCCGGGCCGTGCACAAACGCCGAGATGCGGCTGAGAGTCTGCGGTTCGGCCAACGCCAGGATCAGGCTGGCGGTAGCAATCGCGGCGCCGGCCAGTGACACCATCGCCACCCATCGCTCGCGTAATTCTTCCAGCCAATACAAAAGCCGCTCGCGCAGTGGACGGCGGCTGCCCGCGATGCCCGCCATCACCGCTTCGCTGAAACCTTGCAGCGATGGCGCCGCCACCGCGGTGCGCAGGTGATGGCCGAGCAGCACGAAGTCGAGCAATTTGTCGCGGCAGGTTTCGCAGTTGTCCAGGTGAACGGTCACATGATTGGTTTCAACGGGAGATAGCTCGCCATCGTTGAAGGCGCTGAGCAACGGGGCGATTTCGTTGCAATGAGCCACGACTCAGTCGATCTCCACATCTTTGAGCAGGCTGCGCAAGTGATTGCGCGCGTAATGCAGGCGGCTCATCACGGTGCCTTTTGGGCAATCGAGGATTTCACTGATCTCCTCGTAACTGAGTCCCTCCATCTCGCGTAAAAGTATCACTTGGCGATGCTCCGCCGTCAACTCCTTCAAGGCCTCTCTGACTTTACGGCTCACCTCGTCGCGCGCCATCGCGCGAAAGGAGTCGCCTTGCCCCGAAGGGATCTTGCGCAATTCGTTTTCGGCTTCCTCGCCATGCGCCACCGCGTAGCGGCCCTCGCGCCGGCGCCAGTCGATCGCCAGGTTAGCCGCGATGCGATACAGCCAGGTCGAAAAACTCGAGCGCCCCTCAAAGCTGGTCAGATTCTGAAACGCGCGGATAAACGTCTCCTGGCCCAACTCTACAGCGTCGTCGGGGTTGTGGACCAAAGCTCGGGCCACGCCCACGACCCGTTGCTGATAGCGCTCAACCAATATGCCAAACGCCTCCCGGTCGCCACGCCTGGCCCGTCTGATCAGGTCCTTCTCGTCGTCCGCGGGTCTGCCAGCGCTTCTCAATTTGAATAGACGAGGGCGAGCGGCGTGAAATTCATCGTCGACTCAGCACAACTCAGCCCAATTCGGCCCCGACTTCAATTCCACGCGGAGCGCAACCCGAAGCTGGGCCACATTTTCCATCTGCTCGCACACCATCGCCGCTACCGGTTCGAGGCTGTCGCGCTCCACCTCGAAGAGCAGCTCGTCATGTACCTGCAGCAGCATCCGCGCCCGCGCGCCGCTGTCGCGCAGCAAGCGATGCAGCCGCACCATCGCCATCTTTATCAAATCCGCGGCGGTTCCCTGAATAGGCGTGTTGATGGCGATGCGCTCGGCCTGGGCGCGCGCGCCGCCCTGGGGCGAGGATAACTCGGGCAGGTAGCGCCGCCGTCCCATCAGCGTCGTTACATAGCCGCGCTCACGCGCCTGGCTTAGACACTGCTCAAGGTAGGCGCTGACCCCGGGCAAACGTTTAAAGTAACGCTCGATATATTCGGAGGCCTCCTTGAGCGGGATATCGAGTTCGCCCGCCAGCCGCTGCGGGCCCATCCCGTAGATGATGCCGAAGTTGATTACCTTGGCTAGGCGGCGCGCGTTGGCGTCAACTGCGTCAGCGCCCACGCCCAGCACCTCGGTTGCGGTGCGCCGATGGATATCCTCGCCGCTGGCAAACGCCTGGAGCAGGATCGGGTCGCCCGACAGATGGGCCAGCACCCGCAATTCGATCTGCGAGTAGTCGGCCGACAGCAACACCCATCCGGGGTCGGCCACAAATGCGCGCCGGATGCGGCGTCCTTCCGGCGTGCGCGCGGGGATGTTCTGCAGGTTGGGGTCGGTTGAGCTCAGCCGCCCGGTCGCGGTCAGGGCCTGATGGAAGGAGGTGTGGAGCCGGCCGGTCTTGGGATTGACCATCGCAGCCAGCGCGTCGGCGTAAGTGGACTTGAGCTTGGCGATGGTCCGGTATTCGAGCAGCTTGCGCGGCAGCTCGTGCGTTTCCGCCAGCTTGGTCAGCACATCGACGTCGGTAGAGTAGCCGCTTTTGGTTTTCTTGATTCCCTTAGTGGGCAGCCTGAGTTCATTAAACAGGATATCGCGGAGCTGATTGGGCGAATTGAGGTTGAACTGCCGGCCGGCCAGCTTGAAGCATTCGCTCTCCAGCCGCGCCAACTGGGCGCCGAACTCCGCGCCCATCGTGGTCAGCGCCGCCGAATCGATCAGGATGCCGGTGCGCTCCATGTCGGCCAGCACCGCGGCCAGCGGCAGCTCGACGTCCTGGTAAAGGCCGCGCAAACCGTCGCGGTCCAGCTTCGGTTCCATCGCTTCGCGCAAGGCCGCGACCACCTCCGGTTCAGAGCCGACCAGCGCTCCGCCCAGCGGTGCCAGATGCTCATGGTACAGATCTTCGAGGGTCGGCTCCGGCCGGCCCGGATTAATTAGGAACCCGGCCAACATCGTGTCGAAGTCCACGGCGCACAGGTTGATTCCGGCCGCATCCAGCGCCCTCAGATGGGCCTTGAGGTCGTGGCAGGCGCGGGGCGGCGCCGAAGCTTCCAGTAAAGGTTTAAGTTTTGGAATCAACTCGGCGCCCACCACATAAACCGCATCCTGCCCCTGCGCCTTGACTTTCAACGCCGCGCCCGGGGTGGCGACGTCGAGGTGAAGCGACAGACGCGGGGCGGCGCTCAAAGTCGCGATGACCTCCTCGAGCTGCGCCTGGGACACCGTGACTTCCTGGGCAGCCGAAACCGGCAGTCTGGCCTCGGAGGGCGCCAGTTCCTGCAGAATCGAGGTGAATTCCAGCTCCCGCAGCAGTTCGGCGGTGGCCTTTTCGTCGATCCCGCGGAACTCCAGCTCGTCGATATTGATGTTGATCGGGGCGTCGGTATCGATCCGCACCAGCTTGCGCGCCAGTTCGACGTCGCCGCGATGCTGTGCGATGAGCGCAGCGAGCTTCTTCGCTCCTCTAAGGTCGCTGCGCTCCAGCTCATCGAGATGGGCCAGCAGATTGTCGAGCGAGCCGAATCGCTGAAGCAGGGCGGAGGCGGTCTTCTCGCCGATACCGGGCACACCCTTGATGTTGTCGATCGGGTCACCCGTCAGCGCCATCAGGTCGACCACCGCCTTGGGCTCCACACCCAGTTTGTCGCGCACCTCGCGCACGCCCGTGCGCTTGTCGCGCATCGTGTCCCACAGCGTTACGTGAGGGCCGACCAGTTGCATGAAGTCCTTGTCGGCGGTGACGATAACGGTGTCCAGACGCTGGCGTGCGGCGCGCGCCGCCAGCGTGCCGATCAGATCATCAGCTTCGTAACCGTCCAGTATCAGACTCTTAATGCGGAACGCCTCGACCAGGCGATGGATGTATGGAATCTGCACCACCAGGTCGTTGGGCGGCACGATGCGATTGGCTTTATAGGACTCGAACAGGTCGTCGCGGAAGGTTTTTTTGGGCGAATCGAACACGATCGCCAGGCGGGCGGGATGCGCGTCCTTGAGCAGCTTGAGCAGCATCCGCGCAAAGCCATAGACTGCGTTGGTGGGCAGGCCGCGCGAGTTGTTGAGCTGTGGCAGGGCGTAAAAGGCCCGAAAAATGTAGCCCGAGCCGTCCACCAGGTAGAGCGTTGCAGCCCCGTCGGTCATGATTGCGAGGCTAACAGAACGAAATTAGATGAGGCCAGCGGGGCAGGCTGCGGAGGACATGGATATATTGACAGCCCGGCCCGGCGTGATTAACTGACTGGGCTTAAGGTCCATCGAATAAGCGGACCTGTTTTTCGTCAAATTTTTCGGCGCGAGGAGCGCCGCGGAGCTTTGAGCGAATGATTGAGGTCAAGAACCTCACCAAAATCTACGGCACCTTCGTCGCGATCAAGGACGTCTCCTTTCAAGCCAAAAAGGGACAGATTCTTGGCTTCCTGGGGCCCAACGGCGCGGGCAAAACCACCACGATGCGGATTATCTCGGGCTTCATGCCGGCGACTGCCGGCACCGTGCTGGTCGACGGACTGGATATTTTCACCCAGTCGCTGGAAGCGCGGCGCAGAATCGGCTACCTGCCTGAGAATCCGCCGCTGTACAACGAGATGCGGGTGGAAGCCTATCTGCGCTTTGCCGGCAAGCTGCGCGGGCTGTCGCGCGGCGACCTCGACGCGGCGGTCGAGCACGTGCTCGAGGTATGCGGGCTTAGGGAGGTTAGCAGCCGAATCTGCGGCCAGCTTTCCAAGGGCTATCGGCAGCGCGTGGGGCTGGCCGGTGCGATCATCCACGAACCGCAGGTGCTGATTCTCGACGAACCGACGATCGGATTGGATCCGCGCCAGATTCGCGACATCCGCGCGTTGATCCGCGAGCTGGGCGCCAATCGCACCATCGTGCTGTCCACCCACATCCTGCCCGAGGTGTCGCAGATCTGCGACAAGGTGGTGATCATCAACGAGGGACACGTGGTGCTTGAGGAGGCCCTGGATCAGCTTCCCGCCGGCACCTCGCTGGAAGATGTCTTCCTCAACGCCATCGCGCGCGAGCGCGGCCATGAGGACACCGAGGCCGAGGAGGAGCTCGAAGAAGTCGGAGCGGGGCGGAGTTCAGCACAATGAGGAATGCGCTGGTGATTGCCGGCCGCGAGATCGCGGCCTATTTCGTTCAACCCATCGCCTACGTGGTGATGACGGTTTTCCTGCTGCTGGGCGGATGGTTCTTCTTCGCCTTGCTGCGCCGCTTCGATCTGATCCAGCAGATGTATCTGGCGATGCAGAATCCGGCGATGCTGCAGCGGATGAATCTCAACCAGATGGTGATCGAGCCGCTGCTGCATAACATGGCGATCGTGCTGGTGATCCTGGTCCCCGCCATCACGATGCGCTCCTTTGCCGAGGAAAAACGCTCGGGCACCTACGAATTGCTGCTCACCGCGCCGGTGCGCACCGGCGAAGTGGTGGCGGGCAAATTCATTGCCGCCGCGGTGCTGATCCTGGTGATGGTGGTGCTGGCCGCCATCTTTCCGCTGATTCTGGTGCTGTTCGGCAATCCTGAGATCGGCGTGATGGCCTCGGGTTATTTGGGCTTGATATTCCTGGGACTGGCGTTCGTCGCGGTCGGGCTGTTCACCAGTTCGGTGACGCAAAATCAGATCATCGCAGCGATTAGCTGCTTCGGCGCGCTGCTGCTGCTTTACGTCATTTCCTGGCCCGCCGAAACCGGCGGCGGCACGTGGTCGGGCTTTTTGCGCTATCTGTCCCTGCCCGAGCATTTCGCCACCATGGTGCGTGGGATAATTTCGACCAAAGACATCGTCTACTTCCTGAGCGTAATCGCCGTGGCCCTGTTTTTGACACAGCGGTCGGTCGAGTCGGTACGCTGGCGCTAGCAGGTTAAGGGGTTAAGATGGGCAAGAGTTCGGCGCTGGCCGGAATCATCGGACTGATTCTGCTGATCTTTGGAATAATCGACTACTTCATCGCTTCGGGCTTTCGGGTTTTCGTCTTCGCCAATATCGCCGCAGGGGTGTTTGCGCTGGTGCTGTGGGCGACCACTGCCAGCCGCGAGTCGCTGGGTGCGGCGCTGGGCAGCCGTACCACGCGCTACGGCGCCAACGCGCTGATCTACTCGGCGGCTTTTATCGGCCTGCTGATTGCGATTAATTACCTGGCCAGCCGCCACGATCGACGCTTCGACACCACCGAGGAGAAAGTTTTCAGCCTCTCCAGCCAATCCATCAAGGTCGTCAAGAACCTCAACAAGCCGCTTAAGTTCTACGGCTTCTTCCAGGGCGGGCAGGATCAAAAGGCCAAGGACCTCTACGAAGCTTACGCCTATGCCTCGCCCAAGGTCAGCTACCAGATGGTCGACCCCGACCAGCATCCGGAACTGGCCGAGCGCTACAAGGTAACCACGATGGGTACGACGCGGGTGCAATACGGGGACCAGCCCTCCGACGGCACCAACGTGACCGAACTGAGCGAGGAGAACCTGACCAACGCGATCATCAAGGTTGCCAAGGGCACGCACAAGGTCGTTGACTTCCTCGACGGCGAGGGCGAAGCCGACCCCGACGATTCCAAGTCGGCCGGCGGATTCAACGCCTTCAAGCAGGCCCTGCAGGGCGAGGGCTACACGGTGCGCAAGCTGCTGTTGGCCTCCAAGCCCGAGGTGCCGGCGGACACCGATCTGCTGGTGATCGCGGGGCCGACGCGCGAACTATCCGCTCACGTGCTCGACGCGACCACGGCCTACCTCAAACGCGGCGGCCATCTGCTGGTCACGCTGCGTCCAGCGATGCCGGGTACGCCCGATCCTGAGGCGGGGCTGATCAAGCTGCTCGGCGGATGGGGGTTGAAGGTCGGCGACGACGTGATCGTCGATCAGGTGCTGCGCCTGTTCGCGGGCCCGGCACTGGGACTCACCCCGCTGGTCACCACCTACGGCACGCATCCCATCACCACCAACTTCAAGGAGCGCACGGTGTTCCCGATGAGCCGCTCGGTGCAGCCCGAAAGCCCGCTCAAGCCGGGGCTGTCGGTGGTGGAGCTGGCCAAGACCAGTGACACGTCGTGGGCGGAAACCGACCTGGTGGGGTTGTTCCAGCAGCAGAAGGCTTCCTTCGACGCGGGCAAGGACCAAAAGGGTCCGGTTGCGCTGGCCGACGCGGTTGACGCCGACCTCAAGACCATGGGGCTGAGCAAGGAAGAGCAGACCGCCCGGCTGGTCGTGATCGGCAGCACCGATTTCGCCAACAACCAGTACTTCAACCAGTTCTTCAACCGCGATTTCGCGATCAATAGCGTCGACTGGATGACGGGCGAGGAAAAGTCTATTTCCATCCGTCCGCGCAGCCTGCGCGCTTCCAGCTTCCGCCTGACGGTGGATCAGTTCAGCCTGGTGTTTGCGCTGTCCGTGCTGATGCTGCCCGAACTGCTGCTGATCCTGGGCGTCGCCGTATGGTGGGAACGGCGCGCCTGACACGGCTATCTACTACGTCCAGGTAAACCCGTCTGGAATACGATCGTCGCCGCATATGCAGTTCCGCAATACCTTAATTGTATTGGTGCTGTTGATACTGGTCGGGGGATATATTTACTTTTTCCAGGCCGGTAAACCCGAGCAGGAGACCCAAAAACTTTTCAATATCAAGGCTGAGGACATCACCCGGCTGGTGCTTAAATATCCCGGTCAGGAAATCGAGGTGGAACGCAGCGGCGGCGGCTGGAAGATGGTCAAGCCGATCAAGACCGACGCCGACACCTCAGCCATCACGACGCTGACCAATGAGATCGCTAATGCCGAGTTGAAGCGCACCGTCGACGAGCATCCCGCCAGTCTCGCCCCGTTGGCCTGGACAAGCCCGCGGTCACCGTGGTGGTCAGCACCAAAGACAAGACCTATCCGGGAATCGAAGTGGGCAAGAACGCACCGATTGGCTATTCGGTCTATGTCAAGGCCACCGACAAGCCGGCGGTGATGCTGACCTCCGGTGGCTTCGGACCGGGCACCAAGCGCACCGTCAGCGATCTGCGCGACCATACGCTGATGAGCTTCAAGCCCGACGAAGTCAACCGGCTGGTAATCAGGCAGGATGATAACGCGCCGGTGGAACTTGCCAAGGAGCAGGGCAAGTGGAAGATCGTCAAGCCGGCCCCCTACGAGGCCGACACCGAGCGGGTTACCACGCTGCTCAGTTCGCTATCCAACGCCCGCATCGACGATTTCCCCAGTGACAACCCCGCCAATGTTGCGCAGTACGGACTGGACAAGCCGGCGGTGGAGGTGTCCGTGTTCACCGGGCCGGCACAGTCGCGCCAGTCGCTGCAGTTCGGCAAGAAGGAATCCGGCAAGGATGACTACTATGTGCGGCGCGGCGAAAAACCCAACGTATATACAGTTCACAGCTATGTGTTCAACGACGCTGACAAGGGACTTAACGATCTGCGTGACCGCACCGTGATCGCGTTTGACCCCGACCAGGTCGAGCAGGTGAAGTTCGTCAGTGGCGGCAAGTCCTTTGCCGTGGCGCGCGGGAAGGATGGCAAGTGGACCGAGACCGACGGCGGCAAATCGGATGCGGATGCGGCCAAGGTGCGGCAGTTTATCGATCGCCTGCACGACCTGAAGGCCGAAACCATCGTGCAGGACTCCACCGCCAACCTGGAAAAGTTCGGGCTCAACCTGCCCGGGGAAGAGGTCACGTTGCTTGGCAAGGACGGCAAGATGATGGGCAGCGTGAAGCTAGCCAAGATCGCGCGCTACAACGAGAAAGACAAGACTGCGCCCGCTCGCACCGACTACTACGCGCTGGCCAGCGGCAAGCCCACCATCTACAAGATTTTCGAGTATGACTACACCGACCTGGTAAAGACGCCCGATCAGTTGGCCGCGCCTAAACCGACGGCGACCCCGGCTCCCTCAGCCAAACCGACGGCCAGTAAATAGGTGGCACGGGCGCGAAGCTAGCGCTTCGATAGCGGGACGAAGCGCTAGTCAGCAACGGTCCGCAAAGCGGCGCCTCGGCGCGATGCCGGGACGCCGCCGGAAACCTCACTCCACATCCATCCGGTAAAGGCGCGCGGCGTTGCGCGAGCAGATCTTGCGCCGGATGTACTGGGGTACGCCTTCCATGCTGCGCTCGATTGCCTGGAGCGAATGCGGCCAGGTGGCGTCGCTGTGCGGGAAGTCCGAGCCCCACATGAAGTTGTCCTCGCCGTAGAACTTCGAGGTGATGCCGGCCACCGGGTCGTCCTGGAAGGTGACGTACACGTTGCGCCGCATATAGTCCGACGGATGGAGCTTGAGCATCTTGTCGTTGGCGCTGGCCCACTTTTCGTACTGGCGGTCGATGCGATGGACGAAATGTGCGACCCATCCGGCGTCGTGCTCGGCCGACACCAGCTTCAGCCCGGGGAAGCGATCGAACACGCCGCCGTAGATGAACGCCAGCAGTGTGCGCTGAATCCCGTGGATGGTGTCCATGCGGGTCATCAACTGTTGCGCCGACCCAAGGCGCATCTCCGGACCGCCGGGGGTTGGCGCCTGGTTCTTGGCGGTCGCGACATGCAGCGAAATCGCGATGCCCAGTTCCTGCGCGGCGGCCCAGAAGGGATCGTAGTCGGGTAGATAGTAGGGCTTCTCGGCCGGCGAAACGCCCCAGATCTGCGCGCCCCTGAAGCCCATCGCGGCGCATCGCTTGAGCTCCTTGACCCCTTCGCCGATATCGACCAACGAGATCAGCGCGATGGCGTACAGCCGCTTGGGTGCTGCCGCGCAGTACTCTTTGGCGTAGTCGTTGTAGACCCGGAAACAGGCCAGTTGCAGTTCAAGATCAGTCAAACCCAGCAGCGGCATCCCGAGCGTGGTGTACATCACCTCGGCGCCGACGCCGTCGACGTCCTGATCCTTGAGCCGCTCGAGCGGATCCCAGCCGCTGCGTCGGCCGGACTCTTCGTAGCCCTTGAATTTGGCGATATGGTCATGCAGTTGCTGGCCATTGAGTCCGATGCCAAAACCCAGCGCGACCGGGAAGGGGCGGACGCCGGGAGCCTGAAAGAGCAGGCCGCCCTTTTCGGATGGAGCAACGCGGGGCGCCTGGTCGCGAAACTTCTTGTCCAACCGCTGCAGCCACAGGTCGCCGGGCTCCATCACATGGGAATCCGCCGAAACGATCGTCGTCATAAACAGGCCTCCGTAATTCCTTATCGGTCCGGGTACACCCGCTGATCTAATACCGCAGTTCGATGGTTCTTCCAATGGGCGCAAACGGCGCGGGGGCCGCGGCGCTCGCGCCGCGGCCCCCGCGCCAAACCACCCTCGACGATTGCCCCGATCAGGCAAGCCCGTACAGCTTGACCGCGTTGCCGGCCAGGATCTTGTAGCGATCCTCACCGGTCACACCGGCGAAACTTTCCTCGATGTACTTTTTGGAGTCAGGCCAGGTGGTGTCGGTATGTGGATAGTCGGACGACCACATCAGGTTGTCCACGCCGATCACCTTGCGGATCATCACGCCGACCTTGTCCTCGATAAAGGTCGAGTAGATCTGGCGGAAATAGTAGTAACTGGGCGGGTTGGGCAGGTTGAGTTGGGTCCAGTGGCGATGGCGCCGGTAGGTGCGGTCGGACTTCTCGATCCAGTAACCCAGCCATCCGATGTTGCCTTCCACCGACACAAACTTCAGCTTGGGATGGCGCTCCAGCACGCCGCCGAACACGATGCGCGACAGCGCCTCGTAGTTGGCCAGCGACGCCATATTAAGCGTTACGCACTTCTCGCCCAACAATTCGCCCGAGGCGCCGAACAGCCCTGCCGCCACGTTGCGCGCGCCGGTGCGCAGATGAATATGCATCGGCATGCCGAGCTCTTCGGCGGTCTGCCACAGCGGCTCGTAGGTGCTGCTGTTGAGCGGCTCGCCACGCGGATAGGTAGGCAGCATCGCGCCGCGCATGCCCGTCAACTTGGCGCAGCGCTTGAGTTCGTCGATACCGGTCTTGACGTCATCGGTCGGAATCAGGGCGATACCGATCAGCCGCTTGGGATCGGTGCTGCAGAACTCGGACAAAAAGTCGTTGTAGGCACGCAGACAGGCGTACTGGAGCTCAAAGTCATCGAGCAGGAACAGGGGCCCAATTCCCAAATTGGGATAGAGCACCTGGGCGTCGACACCGTCGATGTCCATGTCCTTGAGCCGTTCGACCGGATCCCAGCATCCTTTGCGCGCCTCTTCCCAGAAAACCTTGGTGGCTTTGTACTCCTCGAACTTATGCCCGGCCTGCACGCTCATGCCCAGGTTGCCGAACATCTTGCCTTCGATAAACCAACAGTCTCCCTGCTCGGTCCGCTTGAGCACCGGTACGCGGTCGCGCAGCTTGGCCGGCGCGCGCTTGGTCCACAGATCGCCCGGTTCCTGGACGTGGTCGTCCGACGATACGACATTGTATTGCATCTCATCCCTCCTGATGGAGCATCGGCGTTGCCGCTGTCATGGCCTGGTCGAGGCTTGACCTTGATCGGCACCTTACTGCAACCCCGTACTTGAAGCCAGCCGGCTGTACCGGCAAAGACCCGACTGCAAAGGCAAGGAGCAGCAATTGGCATGCGCTTCCTCGACCAGGTCAGGTCCTACAACTGGCCGCCGGCTGCCTTGACCAGCGAGGGACCTGTGGGGCGCTTGAACTTTGACGGTGGTTTGCGTTTCATCGCCTTTTCGATGATCGGCGCCATCCGCTCCGCCTTCTGCCTGGACAGCTTGGCGTCGCGCTCCTTAAATTCGGGCAGGACTTCGCGCGCGAAGCGCTCCAGCGACTCGCAGATCGCCTCGTGCCGATTGCGTCCGCCCTGGGTCTGGAGCAGGACCTGGTCGACGCCGTGCTCCTCGTACATCCGCAGTGCCGCGCGGATCTCCCTGGGGCTGCCCACGCAGGGACTGACGACGCCGGTGGAAGTGTCGCCGAAGCCGGTCTTGATCACCTTGTCGGTTCCGCGCACGGTCTTTTCGTATGACTCCCAGATGCTGCTTTTGCCCGGCTCGTGCTCGCCGAAGACGTAGTAGTAGCCGACCGCGTAGGTAAAGAAGTTGCTGCCGTCGCGATCCATCTCGATCGCCTTCTCGCGCGTCGGCCCGCACATCATCATCGTGGTCAGCGCGATCGACGGATTGACGGCCAGGCCGATCGGTTCGCATTCATTCTCCAGCGTCCGATAGTAGTCGTGGACCCATTTCTCGGACTCCTCGGGTGAAATGAACGCGAAGGTCAGGGCGCCGATGCCGAGTTTTGCCGCGAGCAGGATGGTCTCGCGTTTGGAGCATGCCACCCACAACGGTGGGTGAGGCTTTTGCACGGGTTTGGGCACCACGTTGCGCACCGGCATGTTGATGTATTTGCCGACATGCCCCTGAAACGGCTCCTCCACCATCATGCGGCAAATCGCTTCGAGCGCTTCCAACCACATTTCGCGCTTCTCCGCGCGCGGCACGCCGAAGCCGCCCAACTCCATTTCCGAAGAGGATTCGCCGGTGCCGAATTCAACCCGGCCGTTGCTGACCAGGTCCAAACTGGCAATGCGTTCGGCACAGCGCGCGGCAGGATTGAAGCCCGGCGGCAGCAGCATCACGCCGTGGCCGAGGCGGATGTTTTGCGTGCGGCCCGCACAGGCGGCCAGGAACACCTCGGGCGCCGAGCAATGGGCGTATTCCTCAAGGAAGTGATGCTCGACGCACCAGGCGGCGTGAAAGCCCAGGCGATCGGCGAGTTCGACCTGTTCCAATCCCTGCTGGAAGGTCTTGAGTTCGATTCCCGGCTCCCACGGCCGCGGAATCTGCAGTTCGGTGAAGACCGACAGTTTCAACGCTTTCGACCTCCTGATGTCGCTGCGCGATTATAACGCCGGGAGCGAAAATGTCATGGCAACGCAAGCATTCGCGCCTCAGAGCTTGCTCAGCACGCGCTCGTGGAAATTGCGCAGCGCGGCGAGCGAGTCGCGGCTGACCAGTTCGCGGCCGGGGATGATCCGCTCCACGCCCATGTCCTCCAACTGTTTGACGGTATCGGGCGTGATCGGGCTGGTGCCCATAGTGATTTCCAGCGGCCTGCTCCGCTGATAGCCGCGCTCGATTTCTCGCAAGCGATTAATCTGCAGGCGCGCGTCATCCATGCTCTGCGCCGTGATATAAAAGCCGTCGGCCAGCCGCGCCGCCCGCTTGTAGGCCGCGTCGCCGTGGCCGCCGATGATGAACGGCGGATGGGGCTGCTGGACGGTTTTGGGATTGAAGTAGAAGCCCTCGGCGGAGATGGTCTTGCCCTTGTAGGCGGGACGCTCCTGGCTCCACAGCGCGGTCAGCAGCTGCATGTACTCGTTGCTGCGCAGCGCGCGGTCTTCCCAGTTCATCCCCACGTACTCGAATTCCTCCTTGAGCCAACCGACCCCGATGCCGAAGATGAAGCGGCCGTTGGAGAGCTGGTCGAGCGTCGCCACCGCCTTGGCCACCGCGAACGGATTGCGCAGCGGCAGCACGAAGACGCCGGTCCCGAAGCGGATTTTTGTGGTGATCGACGACAAGTAGGCAAATACGATCAAGGGGTCGGGTAGATGGATATCGGGGCGCACCGGCGGCTTGCCGTCGGCCGAACCCGGATAGCGCGATTTGAACTCGAAGGGAAAAGCGAGGTGTTCCCCCATCCAGACCGACTCGAAACCCAGTTCTTCGGCAAGCCTGGTATTGGCGGCGAGGTCTTCGCCGCGGCGCTGAAACAAAAAAGCCCCGAACTTCATCGACGCCATCGTCCTTTCTGGCGCGGCTGCGCCCCCGGCGCCGCAGCGCGGCGCCAGCCTGAGGCCCCATCTACACCTGCTCGCGCTTACGATCCATCCCCACAAAGTGCTATCGATGCCAAAGTCACATTGCGTCGCATTCCTGTGAACGTGTGAAAGGCGGACTCTCGATGCTGGACTGGTATCGGATTGAAGGCACCTCCCATCCGCCCGGCGCATCCTGGATCGACGAGGAACAGGCTTACAACTTCAGCCTCTACTCGCGTCAGGCCGTCGCCGTGACGCTGCTGCTGTACGGCCCCGACGATCTGTTCAACCCGCTGGCCCGCATTTCGCTGGACTATCTCAAGCACAAGTCCGGCCGCATCTGGCACTGCCGCGTGCCGCAAACTCAGATCGGCGGCGCGCGCTACTACGCCTACTCGATCGAAGGTCCGGTTCCGCCGCGCTCGGGCGATCGCTTCGATGCGCAGAAAATCCTGCTCGACCCCTATGCGCACCGGATTTTCTTTCCGCCCGGCTTCAGCCGCGCTGCCGCGCGCGCGGCGGGGTCCAACGCCGGCAAGGCGCCGCTGGCGCATCTGCCGCACCGCGTGCCGTTTGAGTGGGGCGAGGATCGGCGCCCGCGCCACACTTTCGACACCGTCATCTACGAGCTGCACGTCAGGGGCTTTACGCGGCGCGAAAACTCCGGGGTGAGCGAAGCGGCGCGCGGCAAGTTTGCCGGAGTGATCGAAAAGATTCCCTATCTGAAGGAATTGGGCGTGACCGCGGTCGAACTGCTGCCGGTCTTTCAGTTCGACCCTGACGAGGGCAACTATTGGGGCTACATGCCGCTGAGTTTTTTCGCGCCGCACAGCGGCTATGCGGCGGCCGGCGCCCAGGATTGCGCCACTGAGTTCCGCGCCATGGTCAAGGCGCTGCATGAGGCGGGAATCGAGGTGATTCTCGACGTGGTTTACAACCACACTACCGAGGGCGGCGAGGACGGGCCTACCTACAGCTTCTGCGGCATCGACAACAGCACCTACTACCTGCTGGAGGCCGACATGACGCATTATCGCGACGACGCCGGCACCGGCAACGTCCTGCGCTCGGCCCACCCCAAGGTGCGCAAGCTGATTCTGGACAGCATGCGGTTTTGGGTGCGCGAGATGCACGTGGATGGCTTTCGCTTCGACCTGGCCTCGATTTTCACGCGCCGCGACGACGGCTCCATTGACCTGGGAGAGCCGGCGGTGATCGCCGACATCAGCGGCGACGAGGACTTCGCCGCCGTCCGCCTGATTGCCGAACCGTGGGACCTTAGGAGCTACGAGCTGGGGCGCAGCTTTCCAGGCCGCATGTGGGCGCAATGGAACGGGGCCTTTCGCGACGACATCCGCGCCTTCGTGCGCGGCGACAACGGCAAGGTGGGAGCGCTGATGAGCCGGCTTTACGGCAGCGCCGATTTTTTCCCCGATGCGCTGGCCGACACCTATCATCCTTACCAAAGCGTCAACCTGGCCGCCTGCCACGACGGTTTTTGCCTGTACGACCTGGTGGCCTACAACACCAAGCACAATGAGGCCAACGGTCAGAACAACAGGGACGGGACCGACTACAATGTGTCATGGAATTGCGGCTGGGAGGGCGACGTGGATGTTCCCGCCGAAGTGATGGAGCTGCGCAGGCAGCAGATCAAGAACTTCTGCTGCCTGCTGTTCTTGTCCAACGGCACGCCGATGTTCTGCGCGGGCGACGAATTCATGAACACGCAGGGCGGCAACAACAATCCCTACAACCAGGACAACAACACCACGTGGTTGAACTGGGACCTGCTCGAGCGAAACCGCGACATGTTCCGCTTCTTCAAGAGCATGATCGCCTTTCGCAAGTCCCATCCGAGCCTGGGGCGCAGCCGCTTCTGGCGGGAGGACGTCAAGTGGTACGGGGTGGGCCGCGACGTCGACCTGTCGGAGACCTCGCACACGCTGGCCTTGTGCCTGCATGGCGCCTCCCAGCAGGACGAGGACATCTATGTCATGATCAACGCCTACTGGGAGAACCTCGATTTCACGGTGCAGGAAGGGCAGGCCGCGCAATGGAAGCGCGTGGTGGACACCAGCCTGGCCAGTCCGTTCGACTTCGCAGCGCCCGGCAGCGAGCCGCGTCTTGCGTCGCTGACCTACACGGTCAAGGCGCGCTCGATCGTGGTGCTGCTGCGCTCGGCATGAGCGGCGCCGGCGGCGATTTCGACTGCCGCCGGTCAGCTGCGGCCGTCGCTATCGGATAGCACGGCGGCGATCAGAGCGCCGAGCGCGGCCAGCGCGATGACGGCGCCGGCTGCGTGACCGTACTCCCATCGATCGCGCGCAGCGATCCATCGCGCCGGCATGGTAGCCGGCGTCCATGAGTTCACTTCCGAGTTGACGGGATTGACCACGATGAACCAGGAAGCCAGATGGACGAGCAGGCAGAGCAATGCAACGAGGGTCAGGGCGAAGGCGGGCCGTCGTCCCCGCAGCATGAAAAGCAGGCTCCCGGTCGAGATTATGGCGAGCGGTTCGATAACCGATGAGACCGGCCCGAAAGCGTTGTACAGCACCTGCTGAACGGTAAGCCAGGTTGTAGCGGAAAGCTTCATCTTGTTAGGCAGCTCGAGCAGATGACAAAAGAGCATTCCGGCGAGCAGTGCGCTCAGAAACAGGCTTAGGAAGCGCAGCGTTTTCAACGCCACGGGCGGGTTACTGTGTAACCGTACGCCGGCGCGCGATCTTGCGCCGGCGCTGGCGTTCGCTGGCCGACAGCTTGCGCTCGGCGTAGACGGTCAACAGTTCCTGCGCGCCGGGCGAGGTATCGTCGGCGGCGGCCAGCGGCGTGTAGCTGCCGTCGGCGTGCAGTTCCCACGCACCGCGTTTGGTGTTGAGCTGGGTGTCGAGGATCATGCGCAGATCCTTGCGCTGGCCCGCATCCTCGATCGGCGCCATCACCTCGACCCGGCTTTCGAGGTTGCGCTTCATGCAGTCGGCCGAAGCGATGAAATACTCCTCGGCGCCGCCGTTGCGGAAGTAGTAGATGCGTCCGTGCTCCAGGAAGCGCCCCACGACGCTGATTACGCGGATGTTTTCGGACAAGCCCGCAATCCCCGGGCGCAGGCGGCAGGTGTCGCGCACGATGAGCTGGATTTTGACCCCGGCCTGCGAGGCGCGGTACAGCGCGCGGGTAATCTGCACGTCCTCCAGCGCGTTCATCTTGAGTTGGATAAGCCCGGCCGGACCCAGCTTCATTTCGCGCTCGATCCTGGCGAGCAGCGCCTTCTTGAGCGCCACCGGCGCCGGCAGCAGCTTGCGATAGCTGCGTTCCAGCTTGTAACCCGTAGTCAGGTAATTGAACAATTCGGTCAGATCCTGCCCGATGGCGTCGTCGCTGGTCAGCAGCCCGAAGTCGGCGTAAAGGCGCGCCGTGCCGGGATGGTAGTTTCCGGTGCCGATATGGGAGTAGCGGCGCAGGCCGTTGTAATCCTGGCGCACCACCAGGATCACCTTGGTGTGGGTCTTTAGCCCGATCACGCCGTAGGTGACATGGATGCCGAACTCTTCCAGCTTGGTGGCGAAGCGGATGTTGGCGGCCTCATCGAAGCGCGCCTTGAGTTCGACCACCACCGCGACCTGCTTGCCGTTGCGCGCCGCGTCGCACAGGTAATGGATGATCTCCTCGTCGGCCGAGGTGCGGTACAGCGTCATCTTGATCGCCCGCACCTTGGGGTCCTCGCTGGCCTCGCGCAAAAAGCGCGCCACCGAGGTGGAAAACGACTGATAAGGATGGAACAGGAACAGCGAGCCGGCGTCGCGGATGATGTGGAAGATGTTGCGCGAGCTGCGCAGCGCGGGATGGTCGGCGGGACGATGGGCGGGGTCGTGCAGGGCGGGGTTCTCGATCGCCACCAGCTCCATCAGGTCGCGCAGCGCCAGCATCCCGTCCACCTCGAACACGTCCTCGCGCTCGTTGAGCCCCAGCTCGAAGGCGAGCATCCCGCGATGCGCCGCGTCCATGCCGCGGCCCACTTCCAGGCGCACGATCGGCGCGAAACGGCGATCGCGCAGCTCGGATTCGATCATTTCCAGCAGGTCGTCGGCCTCCTCTTCGTCGCGCTCAGTGTTGGCATTGCGCGTGACGCGGAAGAATTCGCACGCTTCCACGGTCATGTTGGGGAACAGCAGGTCGAGGTTGTGCGCGATGATATCTTCCAGGGCCACGAAATGGGTGGTGGCGCCGATCCGCATAAAGCGCGGGATGCCGGCGCCCAGCGGCACCTTGATGCGCGCGATTAGGCCGTCGGCGGTCTGCGGGTCGCGCAGGCTGACCAACACGTTGTGCGACAGATTGGAGACAAAGGGAAACGGATGGGCGGGGTCCATCGCCAGCGGCGTAACCAGCGGAAAGATGTTCTTTACGTAATGGTTGCGGACTTCAGCGCGCTGGGTGTCGCTCAGCTCCTCGTATCTGACCAGCCGGATGTCGTATTCCTTGAGCGCCTCCAGCAGTTCGGCCAGCAGCTCGCGCTGGCGCTGCTCCATGCGGCGGATTTCCGCGTAGCATTCGGCGATCTGCTGGCGCGGCGTGCGTCCATCGGGCGTCAACTCCTGCATCCCGGCCACCACCTGCTGCTTGAGGCCGCCGATGCGCTTCATGAAGAATTCGTCGAGGTTGGAGGCGGTGATCGCTAAAAACTTAAGCCGCTCCAGCAGCGGATTGCGCCGGTCGGCAGCCTCCGCCAGCACACGCCAATTAAACGCGAGCCACGTCAGTTCACGGTTGAGATAGAGCTCCGGCCGGCTCAGGTCGGCGACCGCGGGCGGCGCAAGCTGCGCGCCTGTGGGTGCGGTCTGGGTTGGAACATCCATTGAAAAGGCCTCGGCGCCGGGGACAGACGGTTGCACTGAGGGCGATGCCGGTGGCGCCGGGATCGAAGATAAAACGCCCGGCGATAAGGATGAAACCCCCTCTGAGCCCGAATCGCCGCTGCTTGCCGTGGAATCGCTGCCCAAGGTTGCGGCGGCGCCGTTGGGACCCGCGGCCGCCGGCGGAGTTAAACTGGATTCACCCATTTGAGTTCTTCCCCTCTCGGCTGCGCATTGGAAGTGCGCGGCTGCTTGCCTCAACCACCTGCAAACGCCGGTATTATCCCATAATTTCGCCCCGATGAGCATACCGGTCACGGTACACGGGCGGAAGGACGGATTCGTATGTCTATCCTGCCACGTACAGCGCGGCAAAGCACAGCAGCATCAGGGGCAGTCCGATGAGCAGCCCCAGGCGCGCCCATTCGCGGCTTGTAATACCCAGCCGATTGGCCGCTACGATGTTGGGAATATTGCCTGGAATCAGCATTCCGCCGCTGATCAGCAGGCCCATCAGGATCGCGCGCTGCTGGCTGCGGGTCAGGACCGGGCCGATTTCGGCCGCGGTCAGGGTGGCGTTGTCGACTACCGCCGACAGCGAGTTGAGCCAGAACAGCAGCCCGTGCGGGATGCGGCCGATATAAGCGCCGACCAGCGGACGCATCCCCCACGACAGCCCAACCAGACCGGCCACAAAGGCGTAAATGCGTACTGCGCGTAGGACGATTTCCTTCCATCCCTCCTCAGGACGGGCCGCATACAGCGACGCGGCCTGTATCGGCGGGATGAACAGGCTGAGCACGGCCATGATGACGATGCCGGCAATTACGAAGGGGCCCAGCAACCGCATCAGGTACCAGAAGTCGGCCTTGAGCGCGGCGGTCGCGATCGTGCCCAGCGGCTCGCCCAGCGGAGTCAGACCGGCGCCCATGCCGATCGCGAAGCAGGCCATGATTACCGCCGCGGTCTCGCTCTGGCGATCCAGCTTGAGCATCGCGACCGCCTCGACCAGCAGCAGAGCGGCGATCACCGCCGTAATGACGCTGGAGACCAATCCCAGCGTCACGATCAGGGTAAAGTAGATCCAGCGCGTCGAGACCACGGCGCGCAGGCGCTGGATGGCGCGGTCGAACTGGGGCCGCAGCAGCCGCGCGAGCGCACCGAAGACCAGCACCGCCGCCGTCAGTCCGATCGGCTCGGTGAGCGCCTCGTGCACCAGGTGCCATCCGAACTGCCCGCCGACGAGCGCGGCCAGCGCGCCCAGCGCCAGGAAGAACGGCTCCAAGTTGTGCTCGACGGACTTGACAAGGATTGGCCCCAGCAAGACCGCGACCAGGATCAGTATCAGGCCAACTGTCACCGATGCGCACCCGTTGATGCGCTAGTCTGGCGATTGTGCCAACGGGAGGCGAGAGGCGGTGCTCTTGGCAAGCGTGCCGATCTGTGGAAAAAACTCATGGATTAAGGTCCGCGCGGCGGCGCCATGATGCGGCCGGAGGAGGAAGACGGTTTGGCTAAGGGTACTGATATCGGATGCGGAAGGATTGCAAACGCGGCGACCCGCAACCGCCGCACGGCAGGAGGCTTGATAGCCGCAGCGTGCGCGGCGGCGCTGCTGATGGGTCTTTCCGGATGCACCTACAATCCGCTGCTGGGCAAATGGAGGATCGATCAGCGCACCAAGGAAACCTATGTGAGCTACGTCGATCCGCTGTCTTCTCACATCAGGAAGCAGACCGGCAACGACACGATCCAGTTCGACAAGAATTCGATTACGATCAGCGGCGGCGCCAATCCGTTTACCGAGGACGGAATCCATTACCAGGTAACCGAGTTGCCCGGCGCGGAAGGGACCGAGGTCAAGATTTATCAGCCGCGCAAGGACGATCCCAACAACTACGACATCGACACTTCGCGCGTGGCGCCCGACGGCAAATCCGCCCATCTGGAGACGCCCAGCGAGGTCGTGGAGTTAAAGCGAATCGAGTGAGGCTGGCGGGATTTCGGCGTGGGCGTCGATTTCCGTCCAAATCTCGGGGCGCGAGCTGCGCAGGATGCGCTGAATTACCGCAAACAGAGCGGCGGTCGAAATGCCGACCATCAGCATTCCGTCCAGCGCCTCCAGCGGCCCCATCAGCCGCCATCGGGGCGACATCACGATATCGCCGTAACCCAGCGTCGTGTAGTTGACGGCGGAGTGGTAAAAGGCCGGCCCCAAGGCGTGAAACTCCCCGCACAGGATGAGGGCGCCCGCCCACACCATCACCTCCAGCAGGTGAGCGGTGAGCAGGATCATGCCGGCCACGGCGATTACCATCACGTCGGTGCGGAAGCCGGCTCCAGCCAGCCCGCGCCGAAGGGCGCGCAGCACCACCGCCACCACCGCGCGGCCCGAGGCGCCGTGGACGAAAATGGTAAGCACGGTGGTCGCCGCGCCCAGCAGCAGGGGAAGCGCCATTGTGCCGCCCTCGATCATCTGAGCTTGCCCATTCATGGACACAATCTTGCAGGATCGGCCGGCGTGCCGGCTATGGTCATTGATCAAGGCCGACTTTTTGTGCACACCAGCCCAAAGCAGCGATTTAAGCTTTCTTTCTAATTTTAGCTAAAGACTCGTAGCGGATGCGCTCGCTGGGCCAGTCAGCCGGCGGCGGCCACTCGGACCACCTCGCGGTTGCTCGCGGTTTCCGGCATGAAGTAGAAGGCAAGCTGGCTCAGACCGACCAGGGTGAAGATGATCAGGGCAGCCTGCAGTCCGATGCTCTGCGCGATCACACCTGCGACCAGCGGTGCGAAGAAGCCGCCCACAAAGGCCGCTCCCCAGATGCAGGCCAACGCCGTATGGGCCAGCTCCGGAGTCATCCCGTCCAGCTCCATGGTCATGGTGATAACCACCGGCCACGGCATCGAACCGATCAGCCCGCCCATGAACTGGGCGGCAAAGATGGCGGAATAGTTCGGGATCAGCATCGCGCACAGCGCGCAGGCGAGGCCGACCAATCCCAGCGGCCAGGTAAAGGGCTTGCGCCGTCCGGCAAGTCCCGAGAACACCCCGCCCAGCAGCGAGCCCGCGATCGCCGCCGTCGTGGGTACGGCCGCCAGGCGGCCTGCTTGCGGCAGCGTCAAGCCGCGATAGGTGTGGAAGAACTGCGGCATGAAGGCACCATGCAGCGACGTCATCCATACCCCGCCGAAGATGCCCAGCGCGGCCAACAGGATGTCGGAGCGTTTGAGCACGTCCAGACTTCGTGCCGGTTTGGGAGCTGAGCGTTGCAGGTCAACCGCGGCCGCGCTCTTGTTCTCGCGGCCGAAGACGGTCCACAGGATCGCGACCCCGATTTCCAAGGCGCCGTAAAAGCTGAGCGTCGCTCCCCAGGATGATCCGAAGCGATAGTACAGCGGCGCGGTGACAGCAAAAGTCAGCGCCATCGAGATGTTGCCGCACAACAGGTTGACGCCGTTGATATAGGGCCATTCGCGCGGCGGAAACCATTGCATCGGCAGCGCCTGCCCCGGCCCCATCACGATCCCGAAGCCGATTCCCTCCAGCGCCCGGCAAGCGAACAAGGCCCAATAACTGGTGGCGTAGCCGCTGAGCACGCCGCCCACACCCATCATCCAGGCCCCCGCCACCAGGGACCGAATGATGCCCAGTTGCCGCCCGGCCAGTCCGCCGAGGATGGCAAAGACGCCCATGAACAGCGCGATGATCGAGATCAGGATTCCGGCGCGTCCAAGGCCGATGTTGAAGTACTTGATGATTGGTTCCAGGATCGGGGCGGGCGCCAGCCAGATGGCTTCCTGGACCAGCAGCGAGGAGATCAGCAGCCCCTCGATCACCCATCGGTAAGGCGAGGCCTGGGTTTGATCGATCATGGCGCGCCACACCCCCGGTTTGGCATCGCCGGCGGCCTTGCTACCAGGCTGCCGACTACAGGGGTCTAGCCGCGCCGGCCCCGGTTAGTCAAACCGAAGTAATGTTTTCAGGGCGGTGGCCCAACGCCCGCGCACCGCCCTGCTGGCGGGAATCAACCTGGCCAGCGCAGCAGACCGCGTATCAGCCATCATGAAGTCGCACCAGCAGACGATCGCGCCGTCCATGGATCAACTCCACAAGCAACATCAAGGCGGCGTTGGGATGCGGTCGGTGCTAAGTCCGCCGCCGCGCGCCCCGCGTCCGCCCGGTTGGGCAAACCTCGCCGCCGATGGCATGATTGCCTCACGCCCCTTCGCGCTCGGGAGGTAAACCATCGGTGCCCAATTACATCCTGTTCAAAAACGCGCGCCTCTTTGACGGTTTCTCCCACAGCCCGGCCCCCGATTCTTGGGTGCTGGTCAAGGATGATCGCATCGCGTCGGTTGGACGCGGAAATCCCGCCGCGCCCGCCCAAGCCTGCGTCGTCGATGTGGCTGGACAGACTGTTCTTCCTGGTCTGATCGATACCCACATACACTCGCTTTTGATGGGCGACGAAGGCCTGCAACTGTTCATCGCCGCCGGAGTGACCTCGGCGCGCGACTGCGGCGGCAGGCTGGAGGGCGTCAAGGCCGTGCAGCGGGCGCTCGCGGCGGGCGACAAACTGGGGCCACGTCTGTACGTCTGCGGTCCGCTGCTGCAAGGTTCCGTGCAGGCACTGCCCGAACCGTTTGCCTCCGCAATGCTGGAAAGTGTCGAGTCGATCGACGCCGTGCCGGGCAAAGTCAGACCGCTGCTCGACAACGAGGTCGATTGCATCAAACTGTACTTCACCTTGCCCACTGAAACCGGCCGGCGAATCATCAGTTACGTGGGCGGCAACGTGCCCGTCACCGGCCATCTCGGCTGGATGCGTGCCAGCGAGGCGGTCGAGGCGGGAATCAGCGGCCTGGAGCACGTCTCGATTTCGCCGTTTCAGGACATCTGTCCGTTGCAGCATCAATGGGGCGCGCAACCGTCGATGATGAGCCGCGAGTGGGGCGAGAAGCTGCGGCTTGGATGGCAGGAGGCGGACCTCGCCGAAGCGCGCACCACAAACTTGATTGCGCAGATGGCCGAGCGCCAGGTGGCGATGGGCACGCTGCTGTCGGTGGACTGGATGACCTGGAACGGCTTTGAGAATACCCGGCGCGATCCCGATCGCCGCTATATCCCGCCCGCCGTGCTGGCGCGCCATCGCGCGATGGCCGAGGCGCTGGGCGGCGGCGAGGATTGGGACCTGCATCTGCCCGGCTTCGGCGGGACGCACACCGGCGATCCGCGCAAGGCGCTGGAAAAACAACTGGAGTTCTGCCGACTACTGTATGCGGCGGGCGGACTTATTGTCGGCGGCACCGACGCGGGTGGCGTTTCGATGCCGCCGCCGGGATTGTCGCTGCTGCGCGAAATCGAGATGCTGGCGGTCGCGATCGGCGAGACCGCGGCGCTGCGCGCCGTCACTTCGCAGGCCGCGCGCTATCTGCGCAAGCAGCGCGACGTCGGATCGATCGCGCCGGGCCGCTTCGCCGATCTGCTCGTGGTCGACGGCGATCCGCTGCGCGACGTGCGCGAACTGCGCAAGCTTACCGCCGTCTACAAAGGCGGCGTCGAGTACAGGCCCGCCGCCATTCTGGCCGGTATCCCCGCCAATTCCAACTATCCGTCGGATAAAGTGACAGGAGGATATTAGCGATGCTCAAGACGCGAGTGTGCGAGCTGTTCGGGGTCCAATATCCGATTGTGTCGGCCGGGATGGGCGGCGTGGCGAGTGCCGAACTGGCCGCCGCCGTCTCCGCGGCTGGCGGCTTGGGCACGATTGGCCTGGCCGGTGTGGGCCGCGAGGCGATTCACAACGAGGTCGCCGCCGCGCGCCGTCTGACGGCCAAACCGCTGGCGGCCAACCTGATCGCTCCGTTCCTGAGGCCGGGTGTTGTGGAGACGGTGGCCGAATTGCCGATCCAGGCGGTGACATTCTTCTGGGGCGACGCGCGCCAATGGGCCGATTCGATAAGCCTGCTACGCGGGCGCAGCATCAAGACCATCTGGCAGTGTGGCAGTGCGCAGGAGGCGCGATGGGCGCGCGAGGCCGGAGTGGATGCCGTGATGGCGCAAGGGGTGGAGGCGGGCGGCCATGTGCGCGGCGTCGTGACGACGCTGGCGCTGGTTCCCGAGGTGCGCGACGCGATCGGCGATCTGCCGCTGCTTGCCGCCGGCGGAATCGCCGACGGACGCGGACTTGCCGCGGTGCTCGCGCTGGGCGCCGACGGCGCGGTGTTCGGCACGCGCTTTCTGGCGGCGGCGGAATCGGCCGCGCATCGCCAGTACAAGCAGCGCGTCGTGGCGGCCGACGCGACCGCCACCGTGCACACCACGCTGTTCGATATCGGATGGCCCGACGCGCCCCATCGCGTGCTACGCACCAAAGTCATCGACGAGTGGGAGAGGGCGGGGCGCCCGCAGCCCGGCCAACGTCCCGGCGAAGGACAGACGATCGCGCACTGGCGGCTGTCGCAGACCGACCTTCCGCTGGTCAGCTACACCGTGATGCCGCCGCTCAACGGCGTGGCGGGCGACCTCGAGGCGATGCCGCTGTATGCGGGCCAATCCTGCAGCCTGGTGCGCGAAATCCTGCCTGCGGCCGCCATCGTCCGCAGCATCGCCGCCGAGGCCCGCGCCGTAATCGAACAACGCCTCGCCCCGCTCGCCCGCTGAACACCCACTTCGACATTTCAGCGCAGTGCGGCCCAAACGTAATCATCGCTGGGACCTGACACGCACTGAGGCGGTTGCCTTGCAGGAGCATTTGCGCTCGGAGGTAATCGTGGGCGGCGGGCCGCGGCGGCCGCGCACGATCGCGGGCGCCGACGTGGCCTACGACGACGATAGGGGGCGATGCTTTGCCGCGGTCGTGGTGACCAGCGTGCCCGGCATGAAGGTCGTTGAGCAGGTCACCGCCGAATCCGCCGTTGCGTTTCCGTACGCCGCGGGGCTGCTTGCCTTTCGTGAAGGTCCGCCGCTGCTGGCCGCGTTTGCCAAACTTCACCGCCGGCCGGGCGTAATCATTTTCGATGCGCACGGAATCGCCCATCCGCGGCGCTTCGGACTTGCATCGCATCTCGGCTATCTGCTCGATGTGCCTTCGATCGGCTGCGCGAAATCGATTTTCGTGGGCAAACCCTTAAAGCTGAACGAGCAGGCGGGAAGCACGGCGGCGCTGATCGACGCGGGGGAGTGTGTTGGCGCAGCGGTCAGGACGCGCACCGGCGTACGGCCGGTCTATGTCTCGCCCGGCCATCGGGTCGGCCGCCGTCGTGCCGTCGAACTGGTTCTGCACGCTGTCACAAGGTATCGCATCCCCGAGCCGCTGCGCCTGGCGGGCATCCTCGCCCGGCGCTGCAAGCGCGAGGCGAGCACGGCGCCGCGAGCATAGCGCCTACTTCAGCGGCGTCGGTGCCAGGGCGTACAGCAGGCCGTCGTCATAGCGCTCGCGCAGGGCGATTGCGATCTGCATCCAGGTCTTCAGTTCCACGTCGCCAGTGGGGTCGCGGCTATAATGCTCGGCCAGCGTGTCCCAGCCTTTTTCCAGCGCCCAGATGCTGATCGCTTCGTGGTTCTTCCAACTGGTGCTGTAAGTGCCAATCCAGCGGCGGCCGTGGCGCACCGCATACGGCATCCACAGCCGCTCGATGCCGTACGTAGTCGCGCTGCTTGTCGGGCTGCGTGGTCAGGATTTCATGCACGCAGAGCTGCGCCGATACGCCGGCGTCCCTGAGATCCTTGAGCGTCGGGTTATGAGCGGCCGGAACCAGGATGCGGCCTTCGCCGCCGCGCGCCATCGAACCCAGCGCCGCGCGCCATTTGCGGAAGCCCGCGCTTCGGTCGTACTGCGCGCGGGCCAGCGCCGCATAATGCTTGAGGTTGTCCAACTCCCACAGCGCAATCGTGCGCGGCCACGGCAGTGATATGCCCACCGTCTCCCAGAGCGCGACCAGCCGGGCGCCCGCCTCGCGCATCAGCGGATGGTAGGCCTGTTCGAAGGCGTCAACGAAGTTGTCGAGTTGGCCGGCGATCAAATCGGTCGTTTCGTGGACGTATATGATCGGAGTCCCCTCCTCATTGCGCAGTTGATCTTGTCATTCCGCGTGGAGTCTGTCGGCAGTGACGCTTCAAAGAAGCGGGCTTTCCACGGCCGAATTGTCACAGTCCGTACAGCGCAGCCGCGTTGGCATAAACGATCTTGTGCCGATCGATCTCATCGACGCCGCGCAACATCCGCTCGATCACCTGCTGCGAGTTGGGCCAGGTGCTGTCGTTGTGGGGATAATCCGAACCCCACATCAGCACGTCGCTGCCGGTGGTTTCCAGCGTCAGGATTCCGGGCCGGTCGTCCTGGAAGACGCACTTGATTTGACGCTTGAAAAAGTCGCTGGGCAGCAGGTCCGATTTGATGTGCCGCTCGTAGCGCGGGCCTTTGCGCACATAGACATGGTCCATGCGCTTTAGAAAATGCGCGACCCATCCGCAGTCGCTCTCCACGCACAACAGGCGCAGTGCCGGATGGCGCTCCAGCACGCCCGCGAAGATCATCATCGCAAGCTGGCGCTCAAGCAGACTGGGCGCGATCGTGTAGTCGGCCAGGAAATGCCGCAGGCGCCCGCCGCCCTCCTCGCCGCCGAACACCGGTGCGGTTCCCGCGAACAGATGGAAGCTGACGATCACGCCGTTGGCTTCCAGTTCCGCCCACAGCGGCTCCCACAGCGGATTGTCGTAATAGCGATCCGCCGGCGGATGCGCGTCGAGCAGGACGTTGAGGTAGCCCAGCCGAATGATTCGCCGCACTTCGGCCAGAGCCAGATCGAGGTCGGGGGCGGGCAGGAGGGCGACGCCTTTCAGGCGGCGGGGTGCCGCCGAGCAGTAGTCGTGCAGCCAGTCGTTGTAGGCGCGCGCACACGCCATCAGGACCGACGGCTCCTTGACGGTGGCGAACAACTGCATCGCGTAGCTCGGATAGACGACCTCGGCCGCCACTCCGTCGGTCTCCATCTCCTCCAGCCGTGCGTCCGGATCCCACGCGCCACGCGGAACCTCCGCAAAGCTCATCGCCGAGCTGGTCTTGCCCTGCCAGGTGCCGGCGCTGGCGAAGGCGGCCAGCGAAGTCACCATGCCGTTGGGAAAATGCCACGCATCGCCGAGCTTGTCGTCGGCTCCCATGTAGGGGACCTGATCGCGCAGCTTTCGATCAACCCGGCTGGTGAAGAGGTCGGGCAACTCGCAGATGTGAGAGTCGGCCGAAATCGTCGGTGCCGTCATCGCGCTGACCTTTCCGCGGCGCGCGCGGAGGCGCCGCGAGATGGACCATGGACTTTGGCGATGATGGTCTGCCGCCCGGGGCGGAAAAGTCAAGCTGGCCGCGCCGCCGCTGCGCACACATTTGACTTGTTTGACACGCCGCAGCGGCGCAATCATATTTTAATCGTCTTTTCTGTCTGCGTTCGGAAAATCATCGGGAGAGGGGATGCTTATGAGCCGCGAATTTGAATTCGCTCAACTCTTGCGCGCCTATCGCAAGGGTATCATCAGCGAAAAGACCTTCGAGCAGGAGATGGCGCTTTTGGAAGGCGCCGCCGGCGGGGCGAACGGCGGCGGTTTCACCGCGATGGGCAAGACGTACGCGTGCGAGCGCGACGCAATCGTTGCCTACCTGCAGCGCGTGCGCAACGGCGAGGCGGCAGGCGCCCAGGCGCTGGCCAGATGGGCTGAGGTCTGTCAGACCGATTGCATGCGCAGCGGGCTGCGCACCATCGCCGAGCGCGAGGCCTATCATGTGCGCGTCATCGAGCGCAAGCTGAGCGACCTGGGCGCCCAGTGCGAGGCGGCGCGCGATCCGGAAATCGACAAATTCGTCGCCAAGCAATCGGATCCCAACGTGTCCGACCTCGACAAGCTGCGCACCATCGTCTCGAGCTTCGGCAAGCCCGAAGATATCGTCAAGCCCATTTACGAATTCGTCGACCTGATCAAGGAAGATCTCGACGCCAAGGAACTGCTGGCGTTGTGGGCCGAAGACGAATACTCCAGCCTCAAATGGTTCGTCCACGCCTTCACGGCGCTGGGCGGCACGCTGGAGCGGCCGGCAGCGCCGGTGCAGATGGGCATGTCAGGTGCGGCGCAGACCCACTGAAGCGGGCGAGGAGCGCCGGCTCCTCCCCGCGCGTGCCGGTTACATCGGGTAGGTGGCCAGCGCGCCGCCGTCGACTATCAGGTCGACGCCGGTGATGAAGGAGGACTGGTCGCAGAGCAGGAAGACGATCGCCTCGGCCAATTCCCACGGCGTACCCTGGCGCTTGAGCGGCACCTGCAGAGTGGCGCGCGAGGAGCGATCGCCCATCAGCCGGCGGTTGATGGTCGAGTCGATGTAAGCCGGCATCACGGTGTTGGCCCGGATTCCGTCGCGCGCATGCTCGACCGCGACGGTGCGGGTCAGGATGTTCAAAGCCGCCTTGCTGGCGCCGTAAGTAACGCCGGCGCCGCGTGCCGCCGCGGCCGAGGATACATTGACGATCGCACCACCGCCGGCGGCCTTCATCTCGGGCACCGCGTACTTCATCATGAAGAAATGGCCGCGCACGTTGACCGCCATCATCAGGTCGAACTGCTCGGCAGTGGTGGTCAGCAGGTTGCCGCCCACCACGATGCCGACGTTGTTGACCAGCAACTGCAGCTTGCCGAAGCGGCGCACCGTGGCCGCCACCGCGTCGCGGCAGTTGGCCTCGCTCAGCACGTCGGCCGCCATCGCCTCGGCGGCACCGCCTTCGGCGCGAATCAGATCCGCGGTCTGCGCAGCCAGGTCGAGCGAGCGGTCGGTTACCATCACCGACGCGCCTTCGCGCGCGCACAGGATGGCGGCGGCGCGGCCGTTGCCGATCGCGACGGTTTCGCCCGGACCGGGCGGGCCATCCGCGCCACCGCCGGAGATCAGTACGACTTTGCCGTCGAGGCGGGCCATAAAGTTATCCTCTCCTTAATCGTCGGGTTATCCTACTCATAGTTGGCGCACGGATTCAGCCACGCGCGCCGCTCGGGAGCGCGCGATCGCCTCGGGGTCGAGCTTGTAAAAGCGCGCCGCCCCGCGCCACAGCACGCCCTCGCGCTGGGATTCGCTCAAGTCGGTGCGCTTGCGCAGGCTGACCAGTCCGGGCACTTCGGCGTCGAAATGCGGAAAGTCGCTGGCCCACAGCACCCGGTCCTCGCCGAAGCGGCTTTGCACATAGGGCAGCATCGGTTCCCCATTTTCGCATCCGATTACGCATTGCTCGCGAAAGATTTCGCCAGGCTTGCGTTTGGGCGCATTCGCCAGCATCCAGCCCAGCCGCTCGAAATGCTCATCCAGCCGGTCGACCCAAAACGGCAGCCATCCGCAGTTGCTTTCCATGAAGCCGGTCCGAAGACGCGGGAAGCGATCGAACACGCCGGCTTCGAGCAACGAGGCGAAGGCCAGCATCTGCTCCATCGGATGAACGATCGCGTGTCCGAGCACAAAGCTGCGGGCGCGGTCCAGACCGGCCTGCGGCACGTCGGTGTTAAGCGCATTGTGGAAGCACAGCGGCACATCGAGGTCCTGCGCGGCGGCCCACAGCACGTCGAGCGACGGATCGCCCAGCGTGCGTCCGGCGCGGGTGGGATTGGGCCGCAGGCATCCGGCGACGCAGCCGTGCTGCTTGACGCTGCGCTCCAATTCTGCGGCCGCGGCCGCGGGGTCCTGGGCGGCCAGGATGGCGACGGTGTAAAGTTCGCGGGGTGCGGCCGCGCAGTAATCGGCGGCCCAGCGATTGACCGCGCGGCAGGCGCCGATGGCGACGGCGGGATCGGAAACGCCGGCGAAAAACAGCCCCATCGAGGGAAACAGCACCGCTGCGTCGATTCCCTCGGCATCATGCACCGCAAGCCGCTGCCTGGGATAGAAGCCACCGGGATGGGCCTCGCTGTATGGGCGGCGCCGCGGCCTGCCGCGGTCCAGTCCGTTTGGGTTGAGCGTGTCGCCGGTGGAATAAGCGCCGCCGCCAAGGGCGGCAGCGCGGCCGTCGGCATCCGCGATGTGCAGCGCCATGCGGAAGTCGCCAACCGTCAGCACCTGGTTGCCGCGCTCGTCGGTTCTGACGTTGATCCGGTCGCGCAGGTCGGGATCGACGTACTCGCCCCACAACGAGATCGGCTCGGCCAGGTGCCCATCCCCATCGATTACCATTTGCATGTCCGCTCCCCTCCGTTCTTTCAAGACACGCAACGATCAATGACAGCAGGACCTCCCAAGGGACTCACACGCCCGGCAGCGGATGTCAAGCGGTAAGCGGGGCTCAGCGCGAATCGGAGCCCGCGCAGGAGTTGCGGCGCCGGGCGCGCTGGACCTGCGCTTCGCGGACGAAGAAGAAGATGCACATCGCGGCTTCGATCAGCACGCTCGTCCATTTCCTCTGCACCACCGCCACGCCCGCCATCACCGCGGCGGCGCCGGCCAGATAGCCATGCCAGGTGATCGGTATCGGTTTGAAGGCCATCGATCACCGAGGCTGCCGGCATTGGCGGCGCAATGCGAGTTCAGCTTTCACGCAGTTCGATGGCATTGCCGTCGGGATCGTTGAGCAGCACGACGCTGCCCGCGACCGAGCCCGTTACTACGCGATGCTTGATGCCGTGCCGGTCCAATTCCGCGCCGGCGCCGGCGAAATCGTCAATTACGATTGCGATGTGCGGGCGGGTCGGCATTCCGGGCTCCGCGTCATACTGGGGCGCCGGGCCGTGAATCAGATGCACCTGCGCGTCGCCCAGGGCAAGCCATGCACCCGGGCTGGGAACGTCGGGGCGGGGGATTTCCTTGAAACCCAGCACGTCCACGTAAAAGCGGCGGGCGCGTTCGACGTCGGTCACCCGGATAGCGGCGTGGTGGAAGGCTTTGGGCTTCAACATGGCTACTCTCCGCTGCAGTCGCGACCAGGATGCCCCGATATTAGCGCCTGGTCATGTCCAGTCCAATGCGCGGTGTGCTCCCGGCGGCGGGTTGCTTTTCGCGTGGGCGCAATGTTCTCTACCAGGGTAGATACGCGCTTGCGCGGCGCGAGACAGGGAGAAAGTTAAAAATGGCATCGGGGATCATCCGGCTCAAGGACAAGGTGGCGGTGGTGACGGGCGCGGCGCAGGGAATCGGGCGCGGCATCGCGCATCGCCTGGCGCAGGAGGGCGCCAAAGTCGCGGTCGCAGACATCAACGACAGCGGCGCCGCGAAGACGGCGGCCGAGATCAAGGCTGCGGGCGCGGTCGCGTGCGCGATTAAGCTGGACGTCACCAGCCTCAAAAGCGCGACGGCGGCAGCCGAGGCGGTCGAGGCGCAGCTTGGGCCGGTCGATATCCTGGTCAACAACGCCGGATGGGACAAGGTGCAGCCTTTTCTTGAAACCGATGAGGAGCTGTGGAACCGGCTGATCGACATCAATTTCAAGGGCGTCCTCAACTGCGTCAAGGCGTTCGCGCCGCGAATGCTGAACCGGCCCGGCAGCAAGATTATTTCCATCGCCTCGGACGCGGGCCGCGCGGGCGGCGTGAACGACGCGGTGTATTCCGGATGCAAGGGTGCGGTGATGTCGTTCACCAAGGCGCTGGCCCGTGAACTGGCCCGCTACAAGATAACCGTCAACGCGGTCGCGCCGGGAGTTATCGATACGCCGCTGTCGCAGGCGATCTCAGGCGGCATTCCCGGCTACATGGAACGGCTGATGAGGATCGTGCCGCTGCGGCGCAAGGGTCTGCCCGAGGACATCGCGGCGGCAGTCGCCTACCTGGCCTCGCCCGACGCCGATTACGTCACCGGGCAAATAATCAGCGTCAACGGCGGAATGACGATGTGAGATGATGCCGAGGCTCCGCCCGCCGCCGGGCAGCTCAATAAGTTTTTGCCGGAGTCAGGAACAACGGCGGCCTCGGTTTCTGCGAAAAGTCGAAATCCTGACACAGGTCTCCCAGCTCCCCGGCCTCCTCACGTACATCGGGACGGCTGTCGGGCCGCCCGTCGGTGAGAGGGTTCAACCTCTGACTGTGCAGGAAGAGGTCCTCGATAAACTTCACGTAAACGTCGTGGCTGTAGATCTGATGGTCGATGTAGCCATGCTTGGCAAAAGGGCTGATGACGATTCCCGGAACGCGCAAGCCATAGCCGGCATTATCGACAACCGGAGGGACGACGTGGTCATAAAACCCTCCCCAGTCATCCCAGGAAAGAAAAATCACAGTGCTGTTCCAGTCGGGTCCCTGCATGATGGAGTTGATTAAGCCGGTCACGTACTGCTCCCCATCGGCGACGGAGTGGGGCGGATGCTCGCTCACCTGGAGGCTCGGGACAACCCACGAGACAGCGGGCAGAGGACCTTCGATTGCGTCCACGTAAAAGTTGGTCAACGATTTGACGTTGCCTGCTTCACCGTCACTGCGAACGGTGTCGAAATAGAGCAGCGGATTCCAGATACTCGGCGTCTGGTAGTTCAGCGGCTTTCCGACGCAGGGTGCTTCGTCGTCGCAATCGGGTTCCGTGCCGTTGAAAACGTAATAGGCCCAGTTAATGCCGTTTTTGTGCAGGAGGTAGGTCAAATCCGTCCAGGGCAGTTTGAGAGTTGATGAGATCACGGGGCCGTTCAGATCGGTCGTACACGCAAGCGGGTTGTCATCGGGGCAGGACGCCGACCATTCCGAAGACAGGTATAAATGCTGGGGCCAGCTCCAGCTCGTGACATTTTCGAACATATGATCCTGCAGTACGAAATTGCTTGCATATGTCCAGTAATGGGGGATCTCGCGGCTGTCGTGATAACCCATCGTTTGGATCGGATCGATGGTGCCGCATAGGTGCTCTTTGGAGCACAGCAACTGCTCATAGGCGCGTGAGCTGCGGATGAAGCCATCCATCTTTCCGGAGTCGATGTCGGCAACCGCGTCGCTGTGGCGATGGGGCTGTTCGGAATTTACCAGATTCGGATCGTGGAATGGCTTGACGCATTTCCCAGTTGGATCGGGAACGCAGACGGTGGGAGAACCAGCCGCATCCATGGGAATGCCGTCGGCGCCCGGAAATGTCCCGAAGTAGCTGTCAAACGAGCGGTTCTCCTGCATGATGACTACGATATGCCGGATCGAGGTTTTTCCGCATTGGGGGCCCGGCGGCGGCGGACCTGGAGCGAAAGCAGCGCCGCCACCGCCGCCTCCACCACACGCTGTCAGCACCAGCGCGAGCAGCAACAGGAGTGCGGCCGTGGTGTAATCCGACAACAAGTGCGCGTTGTCCCCCGGAAATTTCTCCATTATTGCAGCGGCAAATATCGCAGAGCAAAAGTATAGTTCCCTGGTTCGGTTCAGGATTTGCCAAGCCGGTTGATAACCGGGTTGGCTGCGGTGCACATGGGTCAGGTCGCCAGCTTGTAGAGCCGGGCGGCGTTGCGCCACAGGATCTGCTCGCGCTCCTGGCCGGGCACCTCGCTGAAGTTGTTCTCGATCAGTTGCGCCGTTTGCGGATAGGTCGACGACGCCCTGGGGAATTCGGATTCCCACAGGATGCGATCGGCACCGATATAGCGGCGGTTGCGCAAGCCGACCTTTTCCTTCCAGGTCGTCACGTAGCATTGGCGATGGAAAATCTCCGAGGGCCGCTGCGTCAGGCCGTCGTTTTTGGCCAGCAACTGGCGCTCCCACTGATGGTCGAGCGCTTCGAGCGCGAACGGGACGTAGTCAATCGCGCTGGCGGGAAAGACTACTTCAAGTTTGGGAAAGCGGTATAGAATCCCCGACAGCACCATCCCGTTGATGAGCGCCGCGCTGCCTGCCGACAGGCGGACATTGTCGAATGCCGCGGCGGTGATTGCATCATAGGTGGGGCTGATGTCAAACAGCACACTGGGCGCGCTGCCGGCGTGAAAGCATACCGGCACCGCCAGTTCCTCAATCGCCGCCCACAGCGGGTCCCATTCCTGCTTGTACAGATGCGGCACGGCAGGGTTTGTTTGCGAGGGCTGCGCCGGCATGATGAGCCCCTTGTGCCCGCGCCCTACTGCCCGCCGCGCCTCGGCCGCCGCCATCTCGATCGAACCTACAGGAAGTATGGCCTGGGGAATGAACCGCGGACTGGCCGCGGCCCATACGTCGATTATCCAGTCGTTATAGACCCGCACGCATTCGATCTGAAGTTCCAGGTCCTTGATTGCGCCGAGCGCCTCGCCGCTGACCCCGGCTGCCGCTGGATAGAGGACCGAGCAGTCGATCCGGTCCGCATCCAGCGCTGCCAGGCGCGCCTGCGGGTCCCAAACGGTGCGCGGAACTTCGCTCCAGCTCTGCGGCTCGGCGCTGCGGTCCGCCGACAGGGCGCCCGTGGCCGCCAACGAGCGGCCCGGCCTGACCTGCCCGTCGATCACCCAGCGCTCGGCACCGTCCGCCTGGCGCGCGACGTGGGGGATACGCTCGCCCCACTTGCCGCGCGACATGCATCGGGTCCACAGATCGGGCGGTTCCTGGACATGGTCATCGACCGATATGACGCCGTATCGCAAGGCCACGACCATCCCCTTTCCCTACAGTTTGTAGACCCGTTTGGGATTCTCGACCAGGATCCTGTGCTGGTCGGCCTGCGGGACACCCTCAAAACTCCACGCCAGCCACTTGTCGGCTTCGGGCCAGATCGAGGTCGGGTGCGGAAAGTCGGTCTCCCACAGGATGCGGTCCACGCCGATGTAGTCGCGCAGTTGGATGCCGGCCTGCTCGTACCAGAAATCAACGTAGCACTGCTGGCGGAACACCTCGCTGGGCCTGCGTTTGAGGCCCTGCTCCCACAGCCGGTTGCGCTCCCATTCGTAGTCGCATGCTTCCAGCACGTAGGGCACCCATCCGATGCCGCTCTCGGCGCCGACCAGGGTCAGTTTGGGGAAGCGCTCCAGCACGCCGCAGAGCAGGACGTTGGCGAAGATCTGGGCGGACAGCGCGAAGGAATTGGCGCTGCCTATCGCCAGCATCTTGGCGTCGCTGGCGCCCGGCTCCGAGCCCAGGTTGAGGCGGTTGGCGCCGGCGACATTGTGGAAATGCACCGGCATCTCGAGTTCAACCGCCGCCGCCCACAGCGGGTCCCAGTAGCGATCGGCAAAGGCCGGCAGGCGATACTGCTCGGTGGCGCCGATCATGATGAAGCCCTTGTGCCCGCGCTGCCAGACGCGGCGCAGTTCCTCGACCGCGGCCTCCACGCTGGACAGCGGCAGTTGGGCCAGCGGGATAAAGCGATGCGGCGCGAAGTCGTAAAACTCCTCCGACAGATAGTCGTTATACGCCCGCACACAATCCTTTTCGAACTCCGGCTCCTTTTTCATGAACGCGCCGCCGCTGACGCCCGCCGTGTTGGGGAACAGCACCTGGGCCGACACCCCGTCGCGATCCATCGCGCGCAGCCGTCCGTCGGCCGTGTACACCATCGACGGAACGTCGCGCCAATGAGTGGGCAGGCTCATGCGGTCGGGGATGACGCCATGGCACAGGCACAGCCATCCATTCATCATCACCCGCCCGTCGCAGACCCAGTACTCGCGGCCGTCCTTCTCGCGGATCTGCGGAATACGGTCGCCCCACTTGGCCTTGGACATGCGGCTGGTCCAGGTATCGGGCTTTTCCTGGCAATGACTGTCGACGTCGATGCGCTTGTATTCGAATGCCATGACAGCCTCCGCTTTTGGACGGATGTCTCAGTTCATCCGCGCCGCCGCAGCGGTTTCCTGTAGCTGCGGGTTGAGCGCCTTGCACGCCATCCGCAGCCAGTTGCCGCTGGAGGTCTCGTCCTCCACGTACAGCCGGATCAACTCCTTGCTCTCCAAATCCTCCTTGATCAGATCGACGAACTCGCGCACCGGCCGCCACAACTCCTCGGAGTCGTAGGAGGCGGTGAGCTTGAGCAGTTTACGGTTGTCGGGAAGGTCCGGACTGGCCAGCATCTGCACGAACTTCGACAGCTCTTCGCTGGGAGCGGCCGCGGCCGGTTGCACGCCGAGGTCGCGCAGGCGCGCCTCGAAGACCCGCACATGGTAGGCTTCGCGCTCGGCAATCATGCGCAGACCGCTGCGGATGCATTCGGTCTTGCACACTTGCAGCCACTGGTTGAAACCCTGTGCGCCCATGCTTTCGCCCGCCCGCACCCGTTCCAGGTAGCTGGTGATGGCGGCGCGCTCGGACGGATATGTCCTGCCCATCGCGCAGAAGCCGCTGCCGTTGGACGCGCCTTCGGCCGACTCGCCCTCCAAACCCGCCATTTCCTTCTCGAAGGTAGCCTCGCTGATGATCCCCTTACGATAGGCGCGCAGGAGCTGACGGAATTCAAAATCGCGGTTCATCGCTACCAACCCCCGTTGATTGATTTTTCTCGGCTGTGACGACCATAAGGCGCAAGCGTCAATAGTGTCAATCGCGGTTAATGGCTATTCGGACGCGACCCTTTTCCTCTCCACAAATGAAATGGTTTTGTTCGGAGAGGCGGACAAAATAAGCGGTCAGGAGAAGACTTCCCTCACCTTGACAGTGTCGGTGTACTCGCGGGCGCGCCGGATTTTGCCGTTTTCGAATTCCACCACGAAGCAGTATTCGTTTTCGTACTGCTTGCCCTTGGCGGTCTGGCCGCGGTTGGTCAGTTCCATCACCACCGTGTCGCCTTCGCCATAGACGCGGCGGATTTCGGTCTTGAGCCCGCCCGGGAACGCGGTGGAAAGGCTCTTGAAGAATCCGGCCACCGCCTGTTTGCCCTTGAGCGGACCGCCGGGGCTGACGCTGGCCGGCAGCAGCCAGCTCACCTCGTCGGAAAGGTTGGCCGCGGCGGCATCGACGTCGCCCCTGACCGCGGCCTCCCAGGTTTTGCGCGCGACTTCCTTGTTCTGCTCTACACTCATTGTCATGCCTCCGTTTTGCGATTGTCGGTCGATGCGATGCCACACCGAGAGTTCGGCTAGGGCCCCTAGCGCGGCGGGTCGGGCAGATTGATCAGTTCAAGAAACGTCCCGTCCGGATCCTTGAAGCAGACGAACGCCACGCCGCCCGGGAAGACCTGCGGTTCGGACACGAACTCAACGCCCTTGGCTTTGAGTTCTTCATAGACCTTGGGCACGTTGGGCGTTCGCAGCGCGACCCGGGCGGTGCCCATGTGTGCCAGATGCGGATAGGGCTTGCCGTCGGTTTTCGGATTCTCCCATTCGATCAGGTCAAGCAGGGTGGAGCGCGGATCGTTGCCGATCGCCATCAGGGCGCCCTTGGCGCGGATGTTGGAAATGCCCATGCCCTTGTCCAGTTTCGGACCGCCGCCGCTGGGCATGTCCTGGACGACGCGGAAGCCGAGCCTTTTGTAGAATTCCAGCGAACGCTCCAGGTTGGAACAATTGATGTTGACGTGAAAGATTCCCTCGATACCTTCCATCTTATCCTCCCTGACGTTCTCTTTGGATGTTGTCGTCCGATATCTATCGCCGCGGCCGGCGTTTCTCAACGGGATGCCACCATCGCCCCCGCTCCCTCCACCCTGGTGCCTGCGAAGAAGCCGGGGTTCATCGCGGTCCATAGCCGCCAGGGATTGGTGAACATGAAGTCGCGCAAGTCCTCTTGTGTGATGAGGCCATGCTCGACCAACTCATACGCTTCGCTTACCACCTCGCGCATGTCGGGCACGTCCCAATGGCCGATGTCGGAGCCGAAGATGGCGCCCAGCCGCGCGCCCAGCGGGTTGCGCCGGGTATCGAACGCCGCCGCGTTCATGGGGTCGTCGGCTTCGCATCCGAAGTAGAAATTGGGCACGAACAGCTCGGCAATATCCTCGACGCGCCCGATGCCGCATCGCGACCAGTCATCATGAGTCGCAAGCTCAGTGCTGTTGTCGATTCCGGGCACCAGGCGCGCGGGGCGGCTCAGCCGCTCGGCCCTGCCCTCGAACAGCCGTCCGCCGTAGCGGCGGCACAGGTCGGCGAGCTGCTCGAGGTTGACCCGGGCGGGATTGTATTTCTCGACGCTTTTGGCGTTGCGCTTTTCCCAATGTCCGATCAGGTCGGCGTAGAGGCCCGCCGCCCAACCCACGCCGCCCTCCAGAAAGGCGAAGCGCAAGGTGGGAAAGCGCCGCGTGACACCGCCGATGAACAGCGCCTTGCACAGGGCCTCGCCGGCGGCGCCGAAATGCCCGATGTGATTGTACATGTAATTGGACAGCGAGGTGCGCCCGCCCAGTCCCATCGCGCTGGAATGAAACGTCGGCGCCACTCCCAGCTCCACGCATTTGGCCCACACTGGGTCGTAGTCGTATTGGCCGTCGATACAGAAGTTGTCCAGCCAGTAGGCATAGCGCGACGCTTCAGGGTAATCCGCGGCGACCGCCGGAATAGGCCGGCGCACGTAGCTCGCCATCACCACCGCCTTAAGCCCGAGCTGGCGCACCGCATATTCCAATTCTTCAACCGCCTCGCGCGGCGTATGCATCGGAATCACGCCCACCGGGGCGATTCTATCGCTGAACTCGGCGAAGACCTCGGCCGCGTAGCGATTGGCGGCCCGGCACGCCGCGCGGCGCACTTCCTCGTCCTCCATGTGTGGGAAGAACAGGCTGATGCTCGGATAGAGCACCGTGAAGTCCAGGCCCAGTTCGTCCATCCGCTCGTACAGCAGCCGGGGCAGCATCGCGGTGGCGAGGTCGGTGGTGTTCTCCGCCGGCAGCACCCACCATGGACCGCGCGCGATCGCGCGCCGGCGCCGCTCCTCAAGGGGAATCGGAGAGAGGTCCTCGGGCAGCGAATGCCTGAATCGTTCCAGCACCCGCGGCCCCGCCGCCTCCTTGATGAAGTCCGAGAGCAGCGGAGCGAACTCCATGGTATGGCCGTCGGAGTCGATGACGGGATGGGTAAGGCGCGCTCGAACCGCCGCCGATGCCGAGCCGTTGACCGAAGCCATCGTCGTCCTCCCCTCAGGCGCGTTGCGTGGCGCAGCGCGGTTTTAGATTGTCAGAGCTCGATTTCAGGCCCAGTGTGGTACGGAATCGGGCCGCCTGCAAGCCGGCCGCCCCGGATACGGCGCGCGGCGGAAGCGGCGCAACGGCAGGCATTAGGCGCCAAGCTGATAATGTTGGCGCGCGGCCGCTTGCCTGATAAACAGTTGACCATGGAACTGGCGCAAATCGATCTCGCTTCGCTCGACCTCTACGTCAGCGGCGACCCGCACGCCGCCTGGAAGCTGCTGCGGGCGCAAGCGCCGGTCCACTGGAACCGGCATCGCAACAGCGGGTTTTGGTCGATCAGCCGCTACCACGACGCACTGGCGATTTATCGCAACCCAATCGATTTCAGCTCCGAGAATGGAATCGTGGCGATCCTGACCGACAAGCAGGAGGAGCTGGCAAGTTCGCTGGGCTTCCGCAAGATGCTGATCTTCAACGACCCGCCGCGGCACACCCGGATGCGCCAGCTTGTCAACCGGCGCTTTACGCCGCGCTCGCTGGCGCCGCTGAAGGCACAAATCAGGAGCATCGCGGTCGAGATTCTCGAGCAGGTCGCGCTGCGCGGCCAATGCGATTTCGTGCTCGACGTTGCATCCCGCCTGCCCACCGCCGTGATCTGCGAAATGATGGGCATTCCCAAGGACGACCGCGACCTGATGTTTTCGCTGGCCAACATGTCGCTGGGCAGCCAGGACCCGGAGTATCAGATCGAGGGCGGCGGACGCGCGACCGGGCAGCGCGCGCAAAAGGAATATTTCGACTACCTCGGGCGGCTGGTGGATGAGCGCCGCAGCCATCTGGGCCGCGACCTGCTGAGCGCAATCATCGCCGGCGAGTTCGACGGCGAGCGGCTCAGTCCCTCCGAAGTAGTGTTTAACGCCTTTCTGTTTGTAGTGGCGGGACAGGAAACCACCCGCAACGCGATTTCGGGCGGGATGCTGGCGCTGCTGCGCAATCCCGCCCAGCGCGAGCGCCTCAGGCGCGAGCGCTGGCTGATGCCCACCGCGGTCGAGGAAATCCTGCGTTACGTCTCGCCGGTCACGCACGTGATGCGCACCGCCAAACGCGAGGTGGAGATACGCGGACAAAGAATCCGCGCCGGCGAGCGCGTGGTCATCTGGAACGCATCCGCCAATCGCGACGAGGAGGTTTTCCCCGACCCCGACCGCTTCGACGTCGGCCGCACGCCCAACGAGCATCTGGCCTTCGGGCACGGCGAGCATTACTGCCTGGGCGCCAACCTGGCGCGGCTGGAAATCAGGGTGATGATCGAGGAGGTGCTGGCGCGTCTGCCCGACATGGAGTTGGCGGGTGAAGTTTCGCGCCTGCGTTCGCATTTCGTGGCCGGCATCAAGCACATGCCCGTTCGCTTCTCGCCCGCTTAGCGGATCCGGAAGATGGCAACGACGCCGCTGACTGCCGCCGCTGCAAGCCTTGTATTCGTGTTCGCCGCCGCGAGGTCGGCCAAAGTGCAGGCCGGTCCCGGCCTTGAGGTTTTCATTCGCAACCGGAGGCTGCGCGCCGATCTGCAATCCGGCTACGGCAGCGACCAGGAGTAGGGGATGCTCTGCTTTTCCCGAAGTTTCGACTGGCAGGAGAGATTTAAC
This sequence comes from Pseudomonadota bacterium, assembly GCA_021325025.1. Lineage (GTDB taxonomy): Bacteria > Desulfobacterota > Binatia > Binatales > Binataceae > JAJPJA01. Next base: position 50,434 of record JAJPHZ010000025.1, read on the forward strand.
AAGTAGTGCGTGAAGGGATCGCCTACTTTGGGGAGGGAACCGACGCCGCGACGGCGGCGATCGGCGCCTGTTCCCAGATGCAATGAATGCGTTCGAAGCCGGCCTCGCGCAGCCACTTGGAATGGGTCTGGACGCCGCCGGCGACCAGCCCGAACAGGTCGTAGTCCAAAAACAGTCCGCCCGGCCGCAGCAGCCCGTAAATCCCCCGGTAGCAGGCCTTCATCGACGATTCGATATTGAGGTTGTGAATGGCCAGGCCCGAGACCACGAGATCGAACGGTCCGCCGACCTTGGCCGTCCAGGCCGGATCGCACAAATCGGCCAGCACGTAGCGCGTCAAGGGCGAAAGGCCGGCCAGCCGCTTGAGGGCGTGCTCGAACATCAGTTCGGAGTAGTCCTGGAGCGTCAGGTGGGCATGCGGAAAGGCGCGCAGCGCTTCCTCGCTGACCAGTCCGTATCCGGCACCGACGTCCAGGATGTCGATTTGCGCGTCGCGCGCAAACGGCGCCAGGGCGAGCATCCGGCGCAGGATTGGACGCCGCTCCTCGTCGCGCGTCATGTCGCTATCGATCCAATGCTGGACGTATTCGCGCGAATGCCAGTCGTGCTCGTCGATGTGCTTGTCGTCCAACGGGGGTTTGGTGTCGGAAGCCATGAGCGGCGCGGCCTCGATGTCCGTTTAGTTCTCGACGATCTGTGCTTCGAGGCTTGAGACGAAAGCAATCAGTTCGTCTGCTTCGCGCTGCGGCACGTTGAATTTTCCAAGGGCGTCGCGCAGATGGCGCTGGAAGGCGGCGTAATCCTCCGCCGTAATGCCCATGCCGGCATGCGCGGTCTTCATGTCCCGGCCCAGGTAGAACGTCGGCCCGCCCGCCGAGGCCGAGATGAAGTCCACCGCCATCTGCCGCTCATGCTGGTTGGCCACGATGCTGCGCGGACTGCTCCAGAATCGGCCCAGACGCTGGTCGGCGCGCAGGCGCGGCAGCAAATCGTCAACCACCGCCGCGATCGCGTCGTAGCCGCCCAGCCGTGCATAGAGAGATTTCTCCGATGTTTCAGCCATGCTCAGACCTTCCGTTGGTTCGACGCTGCGGGTTTGCCCCCTGCCCGATCCAGCATAGATCGCTCCGCGCAATCGGTTAATATCATTTGCGCGGACGCCTGCAGCGACAGCCACGGGGAGGACAACGATGGAGAACGAAGCGGCGGGAACGAGCCCGCTCCAGGAGCGTCACAAGCTGGACCTCGATTCCTTGGCCCGATGGATGCGGCTCAATGTCGATGACTTTCGCGGCGCGCTGAGCGCGCGCCAGTTCGGCGTGGGCCAGTCCAATCCCACCTACCTGCTCGAGGCGGGCGGGCGGCGCTACGTGCTGCGGCGCAAGCCGCCCGGTACGCTGCTGCCCTCCGCGCACGCCGTCGATCGCGAATACCGTATCATCCGGGCGCTGGCTGGCAGCGACGTGCCGGTGCCGCGTGTCTACGCGCTGTGCGCCGACGACGCCGTGATCGGGTCGATGTTCTTCGTGATGGAATACATCGAGGGCCGGATGTATCCGGACACCAAAATGCCCGGTGCAAGTGCTGCCGAGCGCGCCGCGATTTACGACGCGATTAACGAGGCGGCCGCGCGTCTGCACAGGGTTGACTACGCGGCACTGGGGCTGGGTGATTACGGCAAGCCGGGGAACTTCTTCGCCCGTCAGATCGATCGCTTCACGCGCCAATATCGGGCCGCCGAGATGGAGAAGATCGAGGCGATGGACCGGCTGATCGAAGCCCTGCCGCATTGCATCCCGGCCAGCGAGGAAACCGCCATCTTCCACGGCGATTTCAAGATGGACAACATGATCTTCCATCCCACCGACCATCGCGTGCTGGCGGTGCTGGACTGGGAGCTATCGACGCTGGGCGACCCACGGGCCGATTTCGCCTACACGGCCATGATCTGGCGGCTTACGCCCGAGGAGTACCGGCTGGGAATCGCGGGCCTGGAGCGGCTGGGAATGGGGATTCCTACCGAGGCCGAATACGTGCAAGCCTATTGCCGGCGCACAGGCCGCGCCGCCATCGAGGACTGGGACTTCTTCATCGTGTTCAACCTCTTCCGCCTCGCATCGATTCTGCAGGGTATCATGGTGCGTGCAATCAAGGGCAACGCTTCCAACGCGCTGGCCGCCGAGTACGGCGGCCGCGCCCGCGCAATCGCAGAAATCGCCTGGCGCGAATTCGAAAGGATGGGGCGTCGGTAGGAAGGTCGGGGCGACGGTGCGAATCGCAAGCTGGGTCTGAAAAATAGTGGGGCAGGCGTGCCTGTCTGTCGATGATGCGCGAGCATTTTCGCTCGCGCCGCCGCTGTTTGTAAAAAGAGCGGCGCGAGCCAGCCTGCGCATCGATGGCGGGGCCCACACGCCTGCCCCACTAATCAGGTCCGAACATTCCAACCGCTGGTTCAGCCAATCGGGCCGCCGTTAAGAATCCCGGCCGCGTCAGCGCATCAATCGAACTTGAACACCTTAAGCACGTTCTCGCGCAGGTAGGCGCGGCGCGATTGCTCGTTGAGCGGGACTTCCCAGCCTTCGCGGGCGCAGCGCTCCAGGGAAATCAGCGGATGGTCGCTGGCCCACATCAGGCGGTCGGGTCCGCGTTTGTTGGCCAGGTTCCACAACTCGGCCGGAATATATTTGGGTGCCCATGCCGAGGTAATCAGGTAGAAGTTGCGATGCTTCTGGAGCAGCGCAACGATCTCGTTGATCCACGGATGGCCCAGATGGCATCCGACCACGTTGAGTTCCGGGAACGCCAGCAGCACTTCGTCCAGCGCCATCGGATGCTGCATCGAGGCGGGCCGCAGCGGGCCGGGCACGCCGACATTGATCTTGATCGGAATGCCCAACTCCACGCATTTGGCGTAAATCGGGAAATAGCAGGCATGATTGGGCGGCAGCCCGACCAGGGAGGGCATAATCCAGGCCGAGCGGAAGCCGAATTCCTTGACCGCGCGCTCCAGCCATCGCACCGCCCGCATCATGCCAGTCGGATCCAGTCCGAAGCAGGCATGGAAGCGGCCGGGATACTGCTGGAGCATTTCGGCCACGCGCACGCAGATCTTTTCGTAGGTCTCATCCGAGATACCCTGCCCGACGGAGTAGGGGCTGGGCGGCAGACGCATCACCCCGGCAGTCATCACGCCGCGCTCGACGCCGGCCGCGTCCATGTCGCGCACGAGGTCGTCCACCGTAAAGCCGTGGCGGACCTGCTCGCCCGGCTTAAACCACTTGTCGATATTTGGATCGATCTGGCGGACCAGCTTTTTGCCGGCCAACGGCGGCACCTGCAGGAAGGAATCGACCAGCTTGTAGGGTTTGGCGGTTAGATCGGACATTTTTGGTCTCCATGGGTCTTGGCTTGAAGCGTGTCGAGCACCCTCACCCTAACCATCTCCCATAACTGAATGGGAGAGGGCAAAGAAAGAGCCTCTCCCGTAAGGGATCGGATGGGGAAAAGAAGAAGTGTCTCCCACGGCTGGGAGTGGGAGAGAGCAAAGCGATCAGCGGGGCAGCTTGAGAACCCGCTCGCCGATGATGTTGCGCTGGATCTGGTTGCTGCCGCCGGCGATGGTGCCGCCGCGTGCGGTGATCGCCCGCTCCAGCCATTTGCCGCCGGCAATCGCAAACGGGTCGCCGTGCTCGATTTGCGCGTAGGGCCCCAGCAGTTCCATCGCGAACATCTGGATGCGCAGATTCAGTTCCGTGCCGCTGAGCTTGAGGGTGGAGCTTTCCGGACCCGGCGGCTGGCGCTTGAGGCGGCGCGTGATGCCGCGAAAGGCGTTGTACTTGATTGCCTCGGCCTCGCAGGCAAAGGCGGCGATCTGCTGACGCACGGCGCTGTTCTCCCAGGCCGGACGCCCGTTGATGCGGACCTCCTGTGCCAGCCGCGCCAGGTCGCGCACCAGGTTGGGATACTGCCGGCCGCCGAAATTGCGCTCGAAGGCCAGCGTGGTGGTCGCGACGCGCCAGCCCTCGTTCTTCTTGCCGACCAGATTTTCCTTGGGCACCCGCACGTTGTCGAAGAACACCTGGTTGAAACTGACTTTGCCGTTGATCTCGACCATCGGGCGCGTCGTGATACCCGGTGTTTTCATATCCACTAAGATGTAGGACAAGCCGCGGCTGCCGGGCTCCTTGGGGTCGGTACGGCACAGCAGGAACATCCAGTCCGCCCGATGGGCCTGCGAGGTCCAGATCTTGGAGCCGTTGACGACGAAGTAGTCGCCCTCCTCGATAGCCATCGTGCGCAGCCCGGTCAGGTCGGAGCCGGCGTTGGGCTCCGAGTAGCCCTGGCACCAGGTTTCCTCGCCGGAGAGGATTTTGGGGATGAAGCGTTTCTTTTGCGCTTCGGTACCCCATTGGATGAGCGTGGGACCGGCCAGCGCGACGCCGGCCCCGATATAAGGAAGATGCGCGTTGAAGCGCGCCAGTTCCTCATGAAAGACCACCGCCTGCATCACATCCGCATCGCGTCCGCCGTATTCGCGCGGCCAGGCAATGCCGATCCATCCGCCGGAATGCAGTTTGCGGTACCAGGCCCGGCGCTCCTCCCATTCCTCGTCGCTGGCCACCGTGATGGTGTCGTAGGGCGGATGCTTGTGCCTGGGCGCGTTGACCTCCAGCCAGGCGCGTATCTCCTTGCGAAACTCTTCGGCCTCAGGCGGATACTTAAAGTCCACGTTGCTCTCCTCGCCGTAACTTTGCGCTGAAGGCGATTGTTAGTGCTTGCGGCGCGATGCGCAAGAGTGGACCGCTCCCGTCGATCGGGCATCGTACTGCGCTTGCGCATCGTGCGCCGATGGGGAAGATTGCATGCAACCCGGCACGGCCGCGGCGGGAGGTGTGCGATGCGATTTAAGGACAAGGTGGCGTTCATTACCGGCGGCGGACGCGGCATCGGCGAGACCTACGCCCGCGCGCTGGCTGCCGAGGGCGCGGCGGTGGTGCTGGCGGAAATCGATCTGCCCGCGGCCCAAGCCGTCGCCGCCGCCATCGCCGGGACTGGGGCGCGCGCGATGGCGGTTGAATGCGACGTTGCGGACGAAACTTCGGTGGACGCGGCAGTGGCGCGCACGGTCGAGTCTTTGGGCGGTGTGGACATCCTGATCAACAACGCCGCCAAGCACCTGATGGAGTACGCCGGTAAGCCGACCGAACTGCCGCGCGCCAAGTGGCGCCTGATGCTGGACGTCAACGTGATTGGCATCGTCAACTGCGCCGCGGCCTGCCGCCCCTCGATGCGCGAGCGCGGCGGCGGCGTGATCATCAATCAGTCCTCGATTGCGGGCTTCGATCCCACCACTCCCTACGGCATCTCGAAGCTCGCGGTGCGCGGCCTGGTGGCGGCGTTGGCCAGGGAACTGGCGCCTGACGGCATCCGCGTCTACGGGATCGCGCCCGGCCCGGTGGATTCGCCCAGCGCGATGGCCGACCTGCCGCCCGCGCTGCTCGAGCAGTTCATCAACCGCCATCAGCTCATCAAGCGCCAGGGCCGGATGACGGATCTGGTCGGCGCGATGCTGTTTTTCTGCTCGCCAGAGGCGAGCTTCATCACCGGGGAGACCCTGATGATCGGCGGCGGCTACCCGCTGCGGGTTTGAATTTCGCGTCGATTTCCGCAGCCGCAGCCATTGTGCGCCGCCGCCAATGGCGCATAATCCAGCCAGCCTTGAAGTTGGCCCGTCAGGAGAGGGAGACAACATGCGGCGCACTATCGTTGCGGCCTACGGAGGCTTGGTTTATGTGCTCTTCCTGATCACCTTTCTCTACACGATCGGATTTCTTGCCGGCCTGCCGGGCCTCAAAACCATCGACTCGGGCACAGCCGGCGGACTGGCCCGGGCGGTGATCATCGATCTGATACTGCTGGGCGTTTTCGCCGTCCAGCACAGCGCGATGGCGCGGCAGGGCTTCAAACGCCGGTGGACGCGCATCATTCCCGGGCCGATCGAGCGCAGCACCTATGTCCTGGCATCGACCGCTGCGGTGGCGCTGCTGATCTGGCAATGGCGTCCGATTGGCGCAAGGGTATGGACGGTTGAGAATCCGGCCGGATGGTGGGCGCTGACGATCGTGTTCTGGGCTTCGTGGGCGGTGCTGCTGCTCTCCACCTTTCTGATCGATCATTTCTCTCTGTTCGGTCTGCGTCAGGTCTATTGCGAATGGCGCCGGCAGCCGGTGCCCGAGCCGGTGTTCAAAACGCCGGTCTTTTACCGCCTGGTCCGCCATCCGATCTATTGCGGGTTCATCGGCGCCTTTTGGGCCGTGCCGCGCATGACCGTAGGGCGGCTGCTGTTCGCACTGGCCGCCACTGCCTACATTTTGATCGGCGCCTCGCTGGAGGAGCGCGACCTTGTCGCGCAGTTCGGCGATCTCTACCGCCGGTATCAGCGGCAGGTGCCGATGCTGGTGCCGCACCCGTCGCTGGCGCGGCGCAACGCCGCGCAAGTTGCCGGAGACTCGCGCATCTGACGCGCCCATCTCCATTTGCGCCCGGCCCTGAGTCAACGGCGCAGCCGGGCTTCGAATGCCGCCTGCGTGCGGGAGCGAGATACCGACCTTAACGGTTCGTCGGAAAACTTAATTACTTGTAATCCGAGCTGCTTGTTGGCAACCTGATTTACCGACGGCGGCGCTGCGCCGGTCGAGGTATTGGAACCTGGCAGCGGCGCGCGCCGGCTCCCCGCAGGGAGTTTCGCAAAACGATGGGTGGCGGGGGCGCAATCGACGGCGCAGTTCACCACCGCGCAAAAACAATGTCTTGGTACCTTAACCTTCTCCGCCCGGGGGCAAGGTATTGGTGAAGGAGCCGGCCGCAGAGCAAACCGATCCGCGGCGTGCTGGACCGGCCCGGCTGGCTTTGCCGGACCGTATGCGGGGGGACGTGATGGTCAAGTCAGCGATTCTGCTTGCCGAAACCGACGCGAGGTTGCGCGGGCAGCTTGCCGCGTTTATCGCCGCGCGCGGCTACCGCGTGGTCGAGGCGTCCGACGCGCGCGCCGCGGCGCGCGCGATACGTAGCCCTTGCCTGGTCCTGGCGATCGTCGCCGCGCGTTTGCGCGAGGGCGACGACGGGCTGCGTGTTGCGGCGTCGATGCGCGAGATGCGGTGCGATTTGCCCGTTATCCTGCTTGCATCGGACAGTTCCGAGGAGCTGGCAGTCGCCGCGCTGCGCGCCGGCTGTGCCGACTATTTCCGCACCCCACCGCCGCTTGAGGAGCTGATGGCAAGCGTGGAGCGGCGCCTGTGGCGCGGCCATGCAGCCGCCGGCCCCACCGACGAGACGGGCGGGATCGAGATGATCGGGCACAGTCCGCCGATGCGTGAGGTGCGTGACTACCTCTTCAAGGTGGCGGCCACCGACAGCAACACCCTGATTACCGGCGAGACCGGCACCGGCAAGGAGCTGGCCGCCGCGCTGATTCATCGCCACAGCGCGCGCCGCGACAGGCCTTTTGTGTGCGTCAATTGCGCGGCGATACCCGAAGGTTTGCTGGAGAGCGAGCTGTTCGGCTATGAGCGCGGCGCCTTTACTGGAGCGCAGTCGTCCAAGGAGGGAACCCTGAAGCTGGCCGACGGCGGCACGGTGTTCTTCGACGAGATCGGCGACATGAGTCCGTTTTCGCAAGCCAAGCTGCTGCGCGCGATCGAGGCGCGCGAGGCGCGTCCGCTGGGCGCGCGCCGCGAGGTCGCCTTTGACATCCGCGTCATTGCCGCGACCAACCGCAATCTGGAGCAATTGATGGCGGAGCAGAAATTCAGGCCCGATCTCTTCTTCCGCCTGAATGTCGCCAGTATCCACTTGCCGCCGCTGCGCGCCCGCAAGGAGGACCTGGTGCCGCTAAGCCGCCACTACATCGGCCGGATGAACCGCGAGCGCGGCACGGATGTCGAGGGATTCAGCGCGCAGACGCTCGAAGCCCTGATTCGCTACGACTGGCCCGGCAATGTGCGCGAGCTCAAAAATCTGATCGAAGCGGTCTTCATCGGCGAACCGCCGCGGCTGATCGCGCCGGCCAATCTGCCGCCGGGCTTCCGCATCCGCCTCGAGCAGAGCGCGGGGCCGCCCGAAAGCGAACGCGACCGCGTGCTGTCGGCCCTGCTCGCCGCCAACTGGAACAAGAGCCGCGCGGCGCAGCAGTTGCGCTGGTCACGCATGACGCTGTACCGCAAGATGTCGCGCTATCACATGGTCAACGACACCTCGGTGCGCCGCGCCGCCGAGCCGAATTCCTAGCAGCGCAACGGGGACGAGTTGTCCCCAGGTAGCCCGTTCCACCCTGACAGAAGGTTGGCTGCTTTCCTTTACTTCTCTGTGCAGCGCGGAGAGCGAGTCAGGTAGCGGCTTGTCCGAAAATCCCCTGCCGCAAACGCGTTGGCGGCGGTGTAACAGTGCGCTGTTACAGTGGTCAAGTTTCGATGGCTGTGCTTTTTTGCCCCACCGACCCGGCAGGCGGCTTTTCGCTCTCTTCATTATGTCTATTTTTTCAACAAGCAGTTCCTCTCCGGACCCGTCCCTGCCATACCGCGGTGTCACTTTTGTTACTCTTTGTAACAACACGATGTGACAAATTTTTTGAATCAGGCCCGGCGCGCGGCGCAGCGCCGACGCAAAAGCCGCCTGCGGCTTGAATTTTCGCGGCGAGCCGCGGCGGTGGGCGCGATGGCATCGCGATTGCGTGCCGTGCGCCGCGATGGACGAAGACGAAACCGGCGGGGCGCATGACCGGGAGCCTCTGGAAGGACGTTACGCCAACACTTTTCAGGTGGGCCACAACGCCTTCGAGTTCGTGCTCGACTTCGGGCAGGCCAACCTGCCGGATACGCCGCGCTACCACACCCGCATCATCACCGGCCCGGTTTCGGCCAAGGTGCTGTTTGCGGTGCTGCGCGAGTCCATCGAGCGTTACGAGGAGGCGTTCGGAAAGATTCCCGATGCCGCGGAGGAGAACGGTTGAGCAGCCGGCACGGCCGGCTGGCAAGTAAAGCGGCCGCCAAGGAGGCGCCATGCCAATCACGCCAAGTTATCCCGGAATCTACATTGAAGAGCTGCCCAGTTCCGCCCATACCATAACGGCGGCGCCGACCTCGATCACGGTCTTCGTCGGCTACACGCATCCCTTCAAGACGTTGAACTTCGCCAAGGCGGTGGAGCTGTTCAGTTTCGCCGACTACGAGCGCGAATTCGGCGGGCTGTATCAGAGCGACCTGATCGACGCCAACGTCGCCAACGCGGTCAATCAGTTTTTTCTAAACGGCGGCTCCGACGCCTACGTGGTCGGACTCAACCCGCAGAATTACACCGACAGCAAGGGCAATACCGACAACAACGCCGTCACCGTCGTAACCGCGGTCAGCGCCGCGAGCGTCGACTTTGGCACCAGTCCCAACGCGATTACGTTCACCGCCCGCGAGCCGGTGGACAAGGTTGCCATGAAGGTGACCATCAGCAATCCCAACGCCGCGGGCGATACCGCCGACATCGTCATCGCCTACGGCAATCAGACCGAGACCTTTCGCAAGGTCAAGCTGGCGCCATCGACCGATCCCGACTTTATCGAAAATCGAATCGGAACCGCCGCCAATCCGATCTCCTCGCTGGTAACGGTCAGTCCCAACACCGCTTACCCGGCGACCTATCCCTTTGCACCGGGTACCACGGTGGCGGACCTGTCGATGCCGTGGACGGCGCCGGCGGGTGCGGTGGGGGTCTTCAACCCTGCGGACTTCGCGTCGGTGTTTGCCGCGGACAGCGACCTGGACAAGGTACCGATCTTCAATCTGATGGCGGTGCCGGGAATCATCAACAATGCGGTGTTGAGCGAGGCGCTGGCGTTTTGCGAACGCAAGCTGGCCTTTTTGGTGATGGATCCGCCGGTGGTGGATATCGCCGATCCGATCGGCGGCCAGCCCTGGGTCAACGATTTCCTCAACAATCCCAGCGGCGACACCAACGGCAATATCGCCCCGCGCAGCCAAAACGGAGCGCTGTATTTTCCTTATCTCAATTCCATCGATCCCATCACCGGCGTCAGATTGGCGCTGCCGCCCAGCGGTTTCGTGACCGGGATTTACGCGCGCACCGACACCAATCGCGGCGTGTGGAAGGCGCCGGCGGGCCTGGAAACCACGATCATCAACACCACCGGCGTGGTTGACACGGGCCGCATGACCGACCCGCGCCAGGGCGTGCTCAACCTGGGCGCCGTCAACTGCATCCGCACTTTCCCCGGCAGCGGCAGCGTGATCTTCGGCGCGCGCACGCTGGTGGGCCAGACTCCCAACCCGGCCTTCGAGCAATGGCGCTACGTGCCGGTGCGGCGCATGGCGCTGTTCATCGAGCAGACGCTGCGCGCCAACCTGACCTGGGTGATTTTCGAACCCAACGACGAGCCGCTGTGGGTGGCGATCCGCACCAGTATCGAGAACTTCATGCTGGCGCTGTTCAACCAGGGGGCTTTCCAGGGCACCAAGCCCAGCCAGGCCTTCCAGGTCAAGTGCGATTCCTCCACTACCACCCAGGACGACATCAACAACGGCATCGTCAACATCATCGTCGCCTTTGCGCCGCTCAAACCGGCCGAGTTCGTGATTGTCAAGATTGCCCAGCTCGCGGGCCAGGCCCAGGCATAGGAGGAAAGTTCGATGGGCAAACCGTTTTCCGTCAACACCACCCGCTTCGATCCCTACAAGAACTTTCGCTTTCTCGTCTATTTGGAGCAAGCCACGACACCGGTGGCGGCGGTCAGCAAGGTCGGCGGACTCAAGCGCTCCTCCGACGTCATCGAATACAAGGAAGGCGGCAACGCGCTAATCCGCAAGGGCCTGGGACGCACCAAGTACGACCCGATCACGCTGGAGCGCGGCGTCACGCATGACAAGGACTTCGAGGACTGGGCCAACGCCGCGCAGGTGCTGGACAAGGGCTCGCCCTCGCAGTCGCTCAAGAACCTGCGCAAGGAAGTGCGCATCGAGCTGCTCAACGAGGCCGGCCAGCCGGTGCATCGCTACGTCGTCCATCGCTGCTGGGTTTCGGAGTATCAGGCGCTCAGCGACATGGACGCGGGCGGCAACGCCGTCATCCTCGAGCACATCAAGCTGGAGAACGAAGGCTGGGAGCACGACCTCAGCCTGACCGAACCGACCGAAGTGTAACAGGCGGCTGAGACGCCGCCGTGCAGGCGTCGAATCGCCCGCCGGAGAGAGGGTTTTGTGAACGTTTTTCAACTGCCGGTCAGCCAGGCGGCGGTCGCGATACGGCCGCCTGCGGGCGCCGAGGAATTGCTGATGCTGGAGGCTGCCGCCTCGCCCGCGGCGCTTGCGATCGCCTTGCTCGGCCGCCTCGCGCATCGTGCCGACGCAGGCGCGATCGACTGGCACGAGATGAGCGCCACCGATGTCGACGCGGCGCTGTTGCATCTGCGGCAGGTGGTATTCGGCGATGCGATCCGCGCCGGCGTGACATGCCCGGGGGCGCAATGCCGCAAGCCTATCGATATCGGCTTTGGAATCAGCAGCTACCTCCAGCATCATGCGCCCCGTCCGCCGCGCGGCGTCGAGCCAGCGCAGGAGGCGGGATGGATGCGCCTGTGCGGTGCGGACGTCAGCTTCCGGCTGCCCAGCGCGGGCGACCAGGCGGCCGCGGCGTTGACCGGCGATCCGCGGCGCGAACTGATCGCGCGCTGCGTCAGGCCGGCGGGCATTCGTGCGGCAGCGCTCCGGCGCGTTGAGAACGCGATGGAAGCGATGGCGCCCAACCTGGCCCGCAACCTTGACGCGCGATGCCCGGAGTGCGGGGCGGCGGTGCAGGTGTATTTCGATCCACGGCGGTTTTGTCTGACCGAGCTGCGCGAGCATGCCGCCTTCATCTACGAGGATACCCATCTGCTCGCCCAACATTATCACTGGCCGGAGAGCGACATTCTGGCTCTCCCGCGCGACCGGCGCATCCGCTACGTGGAGATCGTCCGGGCAGCAAGGAGCGCAGCCTGAGATGGCGCGCCCCTCCTACTTCGCTCAGGCGGCGGGACGCGCCAGCCGCAAGCTACCCGAACTGACGCCGCCCTCCGCGCTGCTGGCGCGCTGGCAAATGGCGGCAGCGGCGCCGCTTGAGCCTGAGCCGGCAGGCCGCGGCACACCTGCCACATCCGCGGCGCGGGCCGATGAGCGCGCGGGCCCAATCGCGGCCCGGCAACCTGCATCGGGCGTTCGGCCTGTTCCGGCATCTCCCGGCACGATGCGCATTGACCAGCAAGCAAATGCACGAGACGCCGCCGCAGTCCGGGTTGTATCGCCGCCGCAAGTTGAGGCGATTTCTGAAAATCGTGTCGCGGCAGGGCCGGGAAAGGTCGACGCGCCTGGCCCCAGGGCCGCACAGGGTGCCGACGGACTCCCGCAGGCGCATCCGGTGCCGCCCTCGACCGCTGCGGTGCGGGCACCGCAAGTCGGCGTTAAACAACCTGTAGACAATCAGTCACCGGTAGTAATCGTTGCGGCTACGACGGCGGCGCAGAGGCCGGCTCATGTTCAAGAGCGCCCTGTAGCGAGGGGCGCTTTCGCCCCGCAGCTCGGTGAAGCGCCTCAGGCCGCGGCCGCGGCGGCAACGATCGCGCCGCCCTCGCCGCCATCCGCTGCGTCGCAAGCCGGCGCTTCGCCGCCCGCGTTCGCCGTGCTGACGCCGGCGGTGCCGGCGGAGCGGCCGCCGCTGGCTGCGCCCTCGGCCACACAAGCGCGAGAGGCGGCGCCGCTAATCCGTATCGGGTCGGTGGAGGTGCAGATCGCACCGGCGGCGTCGCCGCCGCCTGCGACGCGCCCGGCGGCGGTTGCGCCGCGGCCGCGGGCGGCCCTGTCGCGCGAGCTGATTTCAACCTACGGCCTGCGGCAGGGATAACGGGGATTGTACGATGCCGCTGAGTGCGCTCGGAGTTCTGGATCTGTCGCTGGTGACCGACACGCTCATCAACATGATCAAAACCTGCCGCGACAATTCGCCGATGTGGAAGGCCAACGGCGGCGACGTCGACAAGTTTACGATCAATGTCAGCGGTTCGGCGCCCGAAACCGTGCGCGATGCCGGCGGCTGTCAACTGTCGCTCTACCTCTTTCACGTCGAGCAGGACCAGTTCCAGATGAACTCGCCGGTGATGGGACCCCGGGCGCAGCCGGTCCCGTTTCAACCGCTCAGCCTCAATCTCTATTTCCTGCTGACCGCTTTCGCCAAGGACGACTACGTCGCCGAGCAGCGTGCGATGAGTATTGCGATGCGCTGCTTTCACGAAAATCCGATCGTCCACACCACCGTCACGCTGCCGCTGCCGCCGCCCACCGGCGTCAAGGAGGAGTTCACGCTGACGATGGCGGTGCAGAGTGCGGACGACATGGCGCGGCTGTGGCAGGCGGTCACGTCGCCGATGCGTCTGGCGGCCATCTACCGCGTCAGCGTGATCTTCCTGAGTCCGCCAGCCACGCCGGTAGCCGCCAAAAAGGTCACCACCATCAGCCTGTCCGCCGATCCCACCGCGCTGCCCTATGCCGACTTTGGACAGGTGATCGGCACTGCGCGGCATGTGAGCTTTGCCGCTCCGGAGAGCAGCGTCGCAAAGCCGGAAATCGTCGACTTCGATTTCTCGCCCGCGACGGTCGCGCCCAAACAGGAAGTCACGCTTTATGGCGCCGGCCTCAGCCAACCTACTGCCAGGCGGGTTTACCTGCTGGCCGACGGCACTCCGGAGCGCGAGGTGACCGACTGGATCGTGCCGATCCCCAATCCCAATCCGCCGCCCGCGACGATTGCCTCCGATTCCAAAATCATCCTGCGTCTGCCCGACTCGATCGGCACGCCGCCCGCCGACAGTCCGCCGCCCGGCGTGTACCGGCTGCGGGTCGGCAGCGATATCGCCAAGGGCGACGCGGTTGACTATCGCTCCAACGCGACGCCCTTCAGTGTCGCAGCGCGCGTCGACGTGACTGTGGCGCCGCCCAATCCGCCGCTGCTGCCGGCGCCTTACACGCTGCATGGCAGGGGGTTTGTGGCGGGTCAGACGCAGGTACTGCTCGATACGGTGGCGCTGTCGCCCAGCGGGGCGCCGCCGGGCGACGGGGAGTTTCAGATCACCGGCGGCGGCACCACCATCGATTTCAAGCCGCCGCTGGGTCTGCGGCCGGGGCGCTATTCGGTGCGGGTGCGGGTCAACCAGGTCGAATCCGATCCCTCGTGGTGGATTGTTGTCGTATGACGGCGGAGGTTTTGACACTGGACGGCGCCGCTTGCCGCGCTCTTCCGGCCTTTGCCGATCGCATCGTGCTGCGCGCGCGCCGGCATACGCTGTGGATGCGGGCGCTGTGGTCGAGCGATGCCAACGCTCCGGCCGGAGGACTCGCGATCACCCATGCCGAAGTCGACCGCATACTGGGCGACCCGGTGCAGGCGGCGGCGGCGGAGCGGTCGTTTTACCAACACGATCCATCGGCCGGGCAACTCAGCGCCGCGATCGAGGCCGCCGACCGCGCCGCTGAGCATGATCAGGTCTGGACAAAGCTGCGGCGCGAGTTTGCGCTGAGCGGGGAGGAAGCCGACCTGCTGGCGATGGCGGCCGCGCTGGAAGTGGAGCCGATGCTGGGCCGCGTTTACGGCTATCTGCATGATGACGCGACCGCCCTTTATGCGACGCCATGGCTGGCCGCCCATCTCTTCCAATGGCGCGAAATGGCCGCACCGGCGGCGGATGGTGCGCTGGTCAGATGGCATCTGGCGCGCCCGCTCGACGCCGGCGGCAGCGGCTGGAGTCTCAGAACATCGTGGGTCGCGGACGCGCAAGCGATCAACTGGCTGCTGCGACGCGACTGGCGCGACCCGGCACTGGGCAGGGCGGTCACGATGGTGCCGGCTGCGGTCGGTGCCGGCGCGCTGGAGCTTTATCCCGGGCAGATCGAAGCGATGCGTCGCTTCATCGGCGCGCTCCAGTATTGCGCAGACGGCCAGGAACGCCGGTTGGCGGCGCCCATTGAAATCGAAATCATCGCGCCCCAGGGATCCGGCAGACGAATTGCCGCGGCGCAGCTGTGTGCGGCGCTGGGCGCCAACCTGCTATGTGCCGACGCGCCGGCCCTGCTCGGAAATGACACGCCGCTTGCCGTCGCTGCGGAGCGTGTGGTGCGCGCGGTACGCATCGCGCGGATGACGGGTGCGGTTTTGTGCTGGCATGAAGCCGGCGTTGTCGACGCGGCGGTGTGGCGCGAGGCGCCGGCCGCCGCGATCACCATTTTTGCGACGCAAAAACCCCTGGCCCCCAGGGACAACAGTGCATCGGCGAGGATGTCGATACATCTGCCGCCGCTCAAGCGCGCCGATCGCAGCGCGCTATGGCGGCGCCTGGTTCCCGCGGCGCCGGCCCCGGCACCGGTCATCGATTGGGCGCTGACCCCGGCTGAAATCGCATCGGTGGCGGCGGTTGCGCCGGCCGGCGAGCAGCCGGTCGTCCAGGCGTGCCGCCGCATTCTCCATCAGGCGCCCGGCGAACTCTTCACGCCGCTGCCGTGTCCCTACACCTGGGATGAGATCGTGCTGCCCGATCACGTGCGCGAGCATCTGGCGGAGATGGAGGCACAGGCCCGCCTGCGCGGCGCGGTTTACGAGGAGTGGGGCTTTGCCCGGCTCTGTCCGCTGGGCAAGGGAATCAGCGCGCTGTTTGCAGGACCTAGCGGCACGGGCAAGACGATGGCGGCGCAGGTGATCGCCCGGTCGCTGCAGCTGGAGCTCTACCGCGTCGACCTTTCCAGCGTGGTCAACAAGTACATCGGCGAGACCGAAAAGCGACTCAAGCAGGTATTCGACGCGTGCGAACGCTGCGCGGCGGTGCTGTTTTTCGACGAAGCCGACGCCCTGTTCGGCCATCGCACCCAGGTCAAGGACGCGCACGACCGCTTTGCCAACATCGAAATCGACTACCTGCTCCAGCGCATGGAGCAGTTCGACGGTATCGCGATTCTGGCCACCAACCGCAAGAACGATCTCGACCCGGCCTTTGTGCGCCGCCTACGCTTCATCGTCGACTTCCTTACGCCGGGACCGGCGGAACGCCGCCGGCTGTGGGAACTGGCGCTGATTCCGGCTACGCCCGCGGGCGAACCGCTGCTGGACGGGATCGATTTCGACTTTCTCGCCGCGCGCCTGGACATGACCGGCGCCGATATCAAGGCGGCGGCCCTGGCTGCGGCATTTCTCGCGCGCGCCTCTAACAGCCGGATCACGATGGAACACGTGCTGCACGCGGCGCGCCGCGAGATGGTCAAGCGCGGAGTTACGGTGCGCTGCGACTGGACGGAGGGGGACCGTGGCTGAGGTCGCGATCGGCAGGTTGACGCTGAAATTCTCCGGCGCGGCGCCGGCCCATCCGGAGCGCCTGGCGACGCTGATCGCACAGGCGCTGGCGCAGGCGCCGACCCCGGCGGTGGCGCGCGAATTGGGTGCGATGGCGCTGACCGTGGCGGCGGCGCCGGGCGATGACGACGCGGCGATTGCGGCGCGCATCGCGGCACAGATGCTGGCCCGTTTGAGGAGCTGAAAAACAGGGAGTTGACCATTCATCATGGGCGGCAATTACATGCGGGGCGCGCTGGTCGAGTTCATGCCGACCTTTCTGATTCCGCTCCCCAACGTGATCATCTTTCAGTTCAACCCCGAAACGATGACCCATCGCTGGACTCAGCCCGAGGCCGCCTCCAGCACGCCGGGCGGAAATCCGCTGGCGGTCAAGGGCGTACCGGGTGAAGCATTTTCATTCACATTGGTAATGGACGCCGCCGACATGATTTCCGACGGCAGCCCGGTCGCGCAGGGCATCGCGCAAACCACTGGCATCTATACCCGGCTGGCGGCGCTGGAGATGCTGCAGTATCCGACCGGGGCCTTTTCCGGCGGCGGGCTGGTGGGCTCGGTGTCGGCTGCGGCGGGAGCGGCCGGCGCCGCGATCGGCGGCGGCACGAGCGCGCCCACCGCTCGCGACGTGCCGCAATCCCAGGTGCCGACCGTGCTGTTCGTATGGGGCCCCGGGCGCATCCTGCCGGTGCGCATCACCGGCCTGAGCATCACCGAAAAACTCTACGATCCGCTGCTCAACCCGATTCACGCCGAGGCCAGCGTCGACATGCGCGTGCTGACCCCTGATGAATTGCAGGCGGTCAGCGGGCCGCTCGCCGATGTCGCCAAGGTTGCCTACACCTACTCGCAGGGGCTGCGCCAGGCGCTGGCGCTGGCCAACCTGGCCAACGCGGTCGAATCGATAATCGGAATGCTTCCGGTGTGAGGAGGTGCAGATGTTTTTTCCGGGCAGCCGCTACGCCAACGCCGGCATCTATACGGTGACGCTTCCCGGCGGCCGGATGGTCGCCGCCACGCGCCTCCCGCTGCCGTCGGCGGCAAAATTGATTGGTTATCATCGCCGGCTGGAGGGCCAGCGCCTGGATCTGATCGCCTACCATTATCTGGCCGATGCCACCGCGTTCTGGCGCCTGTGCGATACCAACGACGCGATGGTGCCGGACGCGCTGGCGGCCCACGACCTGATCGGGATTCCGGCAAAGGGGCGCTGAGCCGTGGCGAGCACCTACAGTTTGTTAATCGACGGCACCCCGGCCGATGACACACTGGTCAACGCGATTTCCGAACTGGAGGTCGAGGAGAACGCCGACCTGCCCGGCGCGATTTCGCTCAAGGTGCCGGTCAGCGCCACGGCCGACGGCGATCTGACTTACGTGGCCGACGACCGGTTGAGGCCCTTCGCCAATCTGGCCGTGGTGGCCACGCCCGAAGGCGGCGAGGCGCAATGCATCTTCGACGGCTTCGTGCTCTCCCACAAGCTCCATCTGCAGACCGGCACCACTGCATCGACGCTGGAGGTCTGGGGTCAGGACGCGTCGTGGCTGATGAACCTGGAGGAAAAGGCGCACGAATGGGTCGACGTCACCGATGCGGACGTGGCCAACGCCGTATTCGGCGATTACGGCATCACACCCGCGGACGACAACACCCAGGACGATTCGCCCTCGCACACCGAGTCGGGTCACAGCCTGATGCAGCGCGCCACCGACATTCAGTTCCTGCGCGCGCTGGCGCGCCGCAACGGCAAGCTGTGCCGTGTTGCCTGCGCCGGGCAGGCCGGTCAGCGCATCGGCTATTTCGCCAAGCCCAAACTCGACGGTGACGCGGTTCTGACCATTACGCTTAACGATCCGCAGGCGTGGACCGTCAATGCGCTGGACATCGAATGGGACGCGACGCGGCCGACTTCGGTGGTTGCGCGCCAGGCCCTGTTCACCGACGACGATCCGCAGGGGGTCAGCGCCGATACCTCCGATTCCGGGCTTGCGCCGCTGGACCAGCGTGGGCTGGCCGATTTCTCCGGCCATCCGATCACCGCAATGTTGACCGCGCCGGTCGATGACGGCGGCGAGCTGAGCCTGCGTGCGCAATCGCTGCTGCGCGAAGCGGGCAACTTCGTGCGCTGCGAGGGAGAGGCCGACGTCGCGCGCTTGGGCGCCGTGATGCGGGTTGGCACCGTGGTGCAGATCGACGGCATCGGCAGTCTGCACTCGGGCAAGTACTACGTCTGGAGCGTGCGCCACACCATCAGCGCCGACTCTCACAAGATGAAATTCGTGCTGGTGCGCAACGCGGTCGGGCCCCCGCCGTCGAGCGGCGGGTCGGGGCTGCCCGGAGGAGTCGGCCTGTGATGAACGAGCAGGCGATCAGCGAGCTGATCGAGCGCGTACGCGGCCGCTTTTATGGCAAGTATCGCGGCATCGTGATCGACATCGACCGCGCCACCCTGCGGATCAAAGCCCAGGTTCCAGCCGTGCTCGGCACGCAGGCCACGGGATGGTGCAGCCCCTGCGTGCCGTACGCGGGGCCGGACGTCGGTATCGTTTTTCTACCGGAAGTAGGTGCCGGGGTGTGGATCGAGTTCGAGGGCGGCGACGTTTCCTATCCGATCTGGACCGGATGCTACTGGCGCGAGGGCGAGATGCCGTCGGACGCCGCAGCGGGCGTAAAGACAATCGTCACCAAGGCCGGGCACAAGATTCTGCTCGACGACGACGCCGGCGCGGTCACGATCAGCGATTCCAACGGCAACAAGGTGACGATGGATTCCTCGGGGATCGCGATCGAACGCGGAACCAACAAGGTGGCGGTGAGCGACTCCGAGGTCAACGTCAACAACGGCGCGCTGGAGGTGATGTAGCGATGGCCTTCGCGCGCGCCGGCAGAAGCGAAGCAGACCGCGCCGCGGCCCGGTGCCGGACCCGCCGTCCGCCTGGTCCGCCGAATGCCGCTGATGGGCGGCCGGTCGGCGCCTGGGGCAACCAGGCGGCGTTGCGGATGCTCGGTTATCGGTTGCCAAACGGCGAACTGCATCGCAAATGTTCCTGCGCGGGATCGGGCGGAGCGGGGGGCGAATGTCCGCAATGCGCCGGCCAACGTGAGGCTTTGCTCGATCGCAAGGCGGCCGGCGTTGGCGCGAGCAGCGGCGTCCCGCCGATCGTCAACGATGTTCTTCGCTCTTGCGGACAGGAACTCGATCCCGGCGTGCGCGGCTTCATGGAGCCGCGCCTGGGGATGGATTTGCGCGCCGTACGCGTCCATACGGGCGAGCAGGCGGCGGAGTCGGCCGCCGCGGTCAATGCGCTGGCCTATACCGTGGGGCGCCGCATCGTGTTCGGCGCCGGCCAGTATTCTCCGGACAGCGGCGCAGGGCGCGCGTTGATTGCGCACGAGTTGGCTCACGTCGTCCAGCAAGGCGCGGCCGAAAGCGCAGGGCCGCAGCGCATCAGCAACCCGGACGACGCTTCGGAGCGTCAGGCTGACGCCGCCGCCGAAGCGGTGATGCGCTCTGCTTTGCCGCCCGGCCCCTCATCGCGGCTCGACCCGGAGCTTCCCGCCGGCGCCCTCCTGGCAAGAGCGTGCATGAGCAAGGAGGACTGCGCGAAGAAGAAGGAGCGCACACCCGAGGAACTGATGAAGGAGGAGACCGCCAAGCCCGAGAACAAGGACAAGCGCGACAAGCGCAAGGCGGCCTGCACCAAGACCCCGCCCGATCCAGGTTGCACCGCTGACGGCCACGGCGCGCGCGCGGTGCAGGCCGAGAAGGTGCTTCATGACTGGGATCCGGAGCGGCTGAAATTCATCAAGAAAATCGTGGTGGACAAGGACATGGAATCGGGGTTCGGCGCGCTGACTGGGCCATGCAGTGACTTCATGCCGCCGATCGCCGGGGGAGGATTGTGCACCTTCATCCCCGACCGGCTGGAGAGCGAAGCGGCGCAGTTCAACAACACGATGGACCCCAAGATCGGCGGCCTGTCCCGCGATCTTTGGCGCGACAAGGCGCTGATGACGCTGATGCACGAAACCGAACATGCGCGCTTCGACGTGACCCGGATTGCCTCGCCCAGGGCCGGCGCCTGCAAGTTCGACGACATCGAGGACGCGCTGTCCGAAATCGCCGCGATGCTGGTCGAGTTTCCGATCGTCTTTCGCGCCAGCCGCGAAAACGTCAGCCTCACCGAAAAACAACGAGCAGATATTCTCGACAGATGGTTTAAAGGGCGCATTACCAACGAGTTCCAATCCTTCAAGAGCACCCTGCACTCGATTTATTGCATCTGCGAGTGTCCCGACGCCGACGCCTACGTGAAAAAGACCATCGAATTCTCCACCGCCGACTGGTCGGCGGAGGAAAAGGCACGCCTTCACACCGAGATGAACGATCCGAAGTGGGCCGAGCACAAGCTTCGATGGCCCGTCAAACCGCCGCCGCCGGCTGCCGGAGCGAGTCCCAAACCATGAACTCCAAACCAAACTCTCGACCTCGGCCCACTGTCGCACGCCTTGTGCTGAAGGCCCGGGAGGCGATGCAGCGATGATTGTCGCGCGCGCAAGCCGCAGTGGAAACTCGCCCGACCTTCCGCATCCGGGCGCAGCGGCGGCAGTGCCAAAGCATCCCGAGGCGCACGCGCCGCGCGAAGGTATGGCGCGGGTGCTGCAAGCGGAAGGTGCTCCCTGTGCGCCGGGGTCTCAAGATGGGCGGCGGCCGCTGTCCGCAGCGTATCGCGGGCGCGGCAATCAGGCCGTGCTGCGGATGCTCAATCGGAATGCAGGGATCGGCGCCAGGCTGGAGCGCAGATGCTCTTGCGAAAAATCGGGCGGTGGGAGCGGGCAATGCGCCGAGTGCGCCGCGAAAAACCGCCTTGAGCGTTCGGCCAAAGACCGTGCGCCGATAAGCGCGGTGCCACCGATCGTGCACCAGGTGCTGCGTTCGGCGGGCCAGCCCATCGATACGGCAACGCGCGCCGCGATGGAGCGGCGCTTCGGATACGATTTCGCCGGCGTACGATTCCATATCGGCAGCGAGGCCGAGCAGTCCGCCGCCGCTGTCAACGCGCTCGCCTACACGGTCGGCCACCATGTCGTGTTCGGCGCGGGCCAGTATTCGCCGCACACTGACGACGGACGCCGGCTGATTGCGCATGAACTGGCGCACGTCGTGCAGCAGCGCGACTGGGCGGACAGCGGCGCCCGGCCCGACCGGATCAGCAGCCCCAACGACGCTGGAGAGCAGGAAGCCGAGCGTGCCGCGGGCGCGGTAATGGCCGGGTTGACGGTCGAGGTGCCGGCGCAAAAGGGCGTCCTGTCGCGTTACGGCCACAGCGACTGTTCCGAGGACGATCTGAGGAACTTCGTCTGGCCCTCGGATTGGGTGACAAAGCAGATGGTGGCCAAGGCGATCCGCGTGCTGGGCGCCGATCCGCTGGATCCCGCGGTCCCGCCCCTGCTGACGAAATACTTCATGACCGCAACGCCCAACCTCGCCCGTATCCGCGAGGTCTACAACAGCATCCAGGCCGACTTCACGGCGAACAACTATACCTACGAATGCGAAACCGAATGCGATGAGGTCGAAGCCGCATACGTGCGGGCGCGGCTGCGCTATATCGGCGTGCTGCCGAACATCCACTTGTGCATGGCGGTACTGAGGGGCTATGAGCGCAACTGTATAGCCAGCATAATCCTCCACGAGTTCTCCCATTACTCCGCCCACACCGACGACAAGACCGGCTGCTACGTCTCGTGCGACACCAACGGCTGCGGCGCTGGCTTTTCCGCGTCCGACGCGCTGGATAACGCGTCGTCGTACGCGAATTTCGCGCTTGAACTGTTCACGCTGGCGATTTAGCCGGAGCCGCCGAATCGAAAGGAGAAGCCGCCAGGGAACCGCGATGGCAAACCTGCTCAACACCTCCAGCGTCATGATGTGTCCGCACGGCGGCACCGTCACGGCGATCTCGTCCAACATTAGGGTGCAAGCCGCGGGCGGTCCAATCCTGCGCGCCTCCGACACGTTCCTCATCGCGGGATGCGTGCTCAACGTTGCCGGCGCGCCGCATCCGTGCGTCCAGGTGCAATGGATCGCGCCCGACGCGCGCTTACGCGTGATCAGCGACTTTACGCTGAGCCAGCAGAGCGTCGGCCTGTGCGTGGCGGCAGACCAGGCGGTCCAGGGCGCGGTGATCATCACGTCGACCCAGCCGCGCGTTGGCGGGATGTAAGGAGTATCAGTGATGGAACGGCACGATTACGCCTACCCGTTTCGAATCGATCCGGTGTCGCATCAGGCGGCGCGCACCGGTTACGAGTCGCACGTCGAGCAGATGATCCGCCAGGTGCTGCTGACCAGCCCCGGCGAGCGCGCCGACCTGCCCGAGTTCGGCTGCGGCCTGCGCCGTCTGCTGTTCGCGCCCAACTCCGACGCCACCGCCGCGACCACGCAGATCATGGTGCTGCAGGCGCTCAACAAGTGGCTGGCGGGTCAGATCCAGGTCAAGCAGGTTACGGTCGTGCCGCCCAGCACGGCGCCCGATCCGGCGCAGCTCCTGATCCGGATCGATTACGTGCTGATCGAAACGCAGACCGACAAGAGCATGCTGCTGCCGGTGATTTAAGATGGCTGCGCAGAAAGACCGGCTGGGCGCGCTGCTGGATCCGTCGAACACGGCCCTTAACGGGATCGACTTCGTCGAGATCGCGACGCAGGACGAAAAGACGCTGCGCGTGCACTTCCTCAACCAGGTTACGGTGGCCGGAACGATCGCCTCAGTGGCGATCGCGGGCGGCGAGTCGATTCCCACCGTGGCTGTCAATCCGATCAATGATGCTACCGACTGGAGCGCCGACGCCGAAGGGCGTCCGGTGCTGACGCTGACCGTTGCGGCGCCGGGCGACTTTTCTTTCTACACCCTGACCATCAAGAGCAGCGCGCTGGACCTGTTCTTCGACCATTCGGTCTTTTCCTTCAAGGCGCTGTGCCCCTCGGAGCTGGATTGCGCGCCGCCGGCGCGCGTCTGCCCGCCGCTTGCCGAAGACCTGCCGCCGATCGATTACCTGGCCAAGGACTTCCTGAGCTTTCGCAAGGCGCTGTCGGATTTTTCTACTCAGCGTTATCCCAATTGGCAGGAGCGCTCCGAGGCCGATTTCGGCGTGATGTTCCTGGAGGCGCTCAGCGCCCTGGCCGACGATCTGAGCTACACGCAGGACCGTGTGGCCGCCGAGGCTGCGATCGATACGGCCACCCAGCGCCGCTCGATCGTGCGGCTGGCGCGGCTGGTCGATTACGAGCCGCGGCCTGCGACCTCGGCGCGCGTGCTGCTGCAATTCGGCGTCAGCGCCGCCGGCTCGATTCCCTCGGGATTGCTGGTCAGTGCCCGTGCGCCCGACGGTGCGACGATTTTCTTCGAGGCCGGCACGGGGCTTATCGATCAAAAGACCGGGGCGCTTACCACGCAGAGTTTCGCGCTCGATCCGCGCTGGAACAGCGGGATCGCGCCATACTGGTGGGACGACAGCCAGCGATGCCTGGAGGCGGGCGCGACCGAGATGTGGGTGCAAGGACACGGGCTCGGTTTGACGCCAGGCCAGGCGCTGCTGATCGACACCGCGGCGCAAACTGCGGCCGACCCTCCGATCCGCGAGGTGATCCATCCGACCGCGATCATCGAGGAGGACGATCCGCTCTTTCCGGGGCCGCCCGCCGGGCCGACGCCAGTCACGCATCTGGTTTGGGACGCCAGCGAGGCGCTCAAATCCGATCACGACCTGACCCGCACGGTGGTGGGCGGCAATCTGGTCCCGGCCACCGAAGGCCGCCGGGTGATAAGAGAGACCTTCGCCATCGATACGCCGCCGCCCGCCGCGCTCGACACGCCGCTGGCGGTCGCACGCACCGGCCCCAACAGTACGACGCAAAATCCTGCCTGGCAGTATCTGTACACGCTCAGCCGCCCGCCGCTCGTCTACCTGGCGCAGGACGATCCCCAAGCGCTGCCGCTGCCGGAGGTCGTGCTGTCGCAGCAGCATTCGCCGCAGCCAATCGCGTGGATTTGGCGGCGTTCGGTGCTCGAGGCCGAACCATTCGAAAACGCCTTTACCATCGACCCGGTCCGCTATGCAGTTACGGCGTCGCGCGGATCCGACGGCCTGCCGACGCGCGATTACTACGGCGACGGCGGCGATACGCTGCGCTTCGGCGACGGGGTCTTCGGCGGCGTGCCCGACCCCGGGGACGTATTCGAAGTGACCTACCGCACCGGTTCGGGCGCCCGCGGCAATGTCGCGGCCGACACGATCGCCAGGGTCGAGCCGGGCGCGCCGGCGTTCGTGCTCTCCGTCAACAATCCCTTCTCCGCCCGGGGCGGCGCCGACCCTGAAAGCGACGCTCGGGTGCGGCGGATGGCGCCGCAGGCGTTTCGCGCCCGGCAGTTTCGCGCGGTGCTCAGGAAGGACTACGAAGCCGCCGCGCAGACGCTGCCTTGGGTGCAGCGCGCGGGCACGGCCTTTCGATGGACCGGCAGTTGGCTGACCGTTTTCACCACGCCCGATCCCAGGGGCAGCGAGTTGCTGCCGGTGGACGAGCATATCGAGCTTATCGATCTGCTCAACCGCTACCGGATGGCGGGCTACGAATCCTACGTGCCGGCGCCGCGCTACGTTTCGCTCGACCTGTATATCACGGTGTGCGCGAAGCCCGACGCGTTTCGCGGCGACGTGCAGGCCGCGGTGCTGGCTGCGCTCAGCGCCTCCAGGGCGCCCGATGGCAGCAGCGGCTTCTTCCATCCCGACAATTTCACCTTCGGGATGCCGCTTGAGCGCAGCGCGCTGGAGGGGGCGATCCAAAACGCTTACGGCGTCGACGGCGTCGTGTCGATTCTCTACCGAAAGCGCGGCGTGATTGCCTCGCCCGTTGAGATGCCCGACGTGGTGAGCGTCGCGTCCGATCAAATTCTGACCGTGGACAACGATCCGAGCCGGCCCGAACGCGGCTCGCTCCACGTTACCGTCGAGGGCGGCAAATGAACAGCACCCTGATTTGTCCGTGCGACGTCTTTATCCATCCCAGGACGATCTTCAATCCGCCCGGGCGCACGGCGCTCGATTACCGGGTGGGCGATTTCGCGGCCTTCCGCCATGCGCTGCTGCTGTCGCTGCCGGGTGAGGCGGAGCTGACCAACTGGCGGCCGAGTGCAGGCGATGATCTGGCGCTGCAGATGGTGGAGTGGTGGGCGTATTTGGCCGACATCCTGACCTTTTACAACGGGCGCATCGCCAATCAGGATTACCTGCGCACCGCCGACCTTCCGGAAAGCGTCGGACGCCTGATCCGAATCCTCGGCTACCGGCCCCGGCCCGCAATCGGCGCGCGCGGCGTGCTGGCGGCGCTGATCAGCAAGCCGCTGAGCTTTACGCTGCCGCAGGGCTTTCAAATCCAAAGCAAGCCCGGACCGGGCAAGCAGCCGCAGATCTTCGAGCTCGACGCCGATACGATGGTCGGCGCGCCCGACGCCATCTCCTGCGATGCGCCGCCCGATCCATCCCTGGTGCAGCATGACAGCAGCGGCCGCGACACGGTCGTGCTGCGCGGCACGGTTGCGCTCAAACCTGGCGATGAGCTGCTGTTCATGGCCCGTGGATGGAACGCGTCGGACAACAACTACGCGCTGGCCACGGTCGCCGCGGTAAGCGTGGAGAAGGATCCGCGCGGTGCCAACAACACGCGCATCGTGCTGAGCGGTTCGCTGGGGCTGCCGGCCGGCGCGCAAGCCGCGGATTACCGGGTGTTGAGCAGCGCGCAGTCGGCTCACGTATGGCAATACAGCGCCGACACCGTCGTCAGCGACAATCAGGTCGATCTCGAGGCGATTTCACGGGGAATAAAACCTGGCGATCCGATGTTGTTCGAGATTCAGGGGGTCTCGAGCGCGCCCGGTCCGCAACTGGTCAGCGTGACCAGCTACGGCGAGGCCATCTGGTTCGCCAATCCGCAGGACTCGGCGCATCCCGACAAGCCGCCTTCCGACGACCACATACCCGCGGTGCCGATCCCACACAGCCGCATCGGATTTACCGCTTCGCCCACAGCAAGCCATCCTGCCAGCGACTTCGATTCGTACCGCGCCGCGGTGCTGGTGCGGTTCGGATGGCAGGATGCGGGTACGCTGATCGGCGCGCCCGCCACCACGTTCGACGGGTCGACCCCGGCTCTGACCGCGCTGGCGCCTGAGGTCTTTGCGGCGGCCAGCGGACGGCCGCTTCTGATCGAGGACGCCAACGCCATCGGAGTGAGAGCCGAGGGCAGCGCCGGCGCCGGATCCGCGAGCCTGGCGCTCAGCGATCTGCCGTCGCCGATGCCAGCTCTGACGCCGCCGCTGCGCGTGCTGTTCAATCTGTTGCCCGTTTCGCGCGGCGCGAGCGTGGCCAACGAAGTGCTGGGCAGCGGCGATGCGAGGGTTGCCGGACAGGAGTTCGTGCTCAAGAAATCGCCGCTGACCTATCTGCAAAGCCCGGATTCCACCTCCGGCGACAACTACAAGAGCACGCTGCGGGTCTGGGTTGACGGCCTGGAGTGGACTGAGGTTGCGAGCTTTTACGGTCAGCCCCCTGGTGCGCAGGTGTTCGTGACGCGCGAGGATGAGAACAATCAGACGCACGTGCAGTTTGGCGACGGCGTCAACGGGGCACGGCTCAGCAGCGGTCTCAATAACGTCGTCGCCAGCTATCGCTACGGCAGCGGCGCCGATTCGCCGGCGGCCGGCTCCCTGACCGTGGTGCTCCATCCGCAGCCCAACCTCAAAGCGGTGCGCAACCCGGTCGCGGTGGGCGGCGGCTCCGATCCGGATCCGCCGGCCAAGATTCGCGCCTACGCGCCGCGCTCGGTGCTGACTTTCGGACGCGCGGTTTCCGGCGACGACTACGGCACCATTGCCGCGCAGGCGCCCGGCGTGGCGCGGGCGCGCGCCTATTGGAAGTGGGATTCCAGCCTGCAGCGCACCGCGGTGACGATTTACGTGGGCGACGATCAGAGCGCGGTGGACTCGGCGAGAGCGGCGCTCGCCGACGCCGGCGATCCTAACCGCCCGGTGTTGGTGAAGGCCGCGGTGCCGATCGTGATCGCGCTCAACCTGACGCTCGTGATCGACCCCCGGCGCGTTCCTGCCGACGTGGTTGCGGGCGCGCGCGCCGCCCTGCTCGATCCTGAAGGCGGCCTGATGGGCAAATCGATCGGCATCGGCCGGGTCATCTACGACAGCCAGATTTACGCCGCCTGCCTGGCGGCGCCCGGCGTCAAGGCGGTGCATTCGCTGTGGTTTTGGATCTATGGCCCGATGACGGTCAGCTTTGAAGCCGGCGTCCGGCACGATCCGGGCGAGGGCGGTTTCTTCCAACTGGACGCCGACCATCTGCATTTGTCGTGGGAGGTTGCCGCCGATGCCGCCTAGCCCCGATCGCTACGAATTGTATTACGCGGACAAGCTGTGGAACCTGCTGCCCGCGATCTACCGCGCCGAGGACACCGATAACTTCGATCGCAACGGACCGCTGCGCGAACTGGTCAACCGGATCGGCGCGCAGGCCGCGATCCTGCGCCGCAGCATCGATCGGCTATGGGAGGATCAGTCGATCGAGAGCTGCGACGACTGGGTGATCCCGTACCTCGCCGACCTGCTCGCCACCAACCTGGTGGCCAGTCTCGACGCGCGCGGACAGCGCCTGGATGTTGCCAAGACGATTTACTATCGCCGCCGCAAGGGCACCGTCGCGCTGCTCGAAGAGCTGGCCCACGATATCACCGGATGGGACGCGCGAGTTGTCGAGTTTTTCCGCCGCATGGGGCGTACCCGCCACAACCTGGATCCCGAAATCGGACTGCCGGCGGAAGGCGCCGATCCGGCCGGCAATCGCGCGCTGCAACTTGCCGAAGGACTGATCGGTCAGCTCACGGGCACCGCGATCGGCGGATGGGCCGACTTGCGCAACGTGTACGGTGCGCTGCAAAGCCGCTCGGCGTTTGACGAATATTTCCATGTAGCCGATTTCCGCAAGGGACGCGGGCTGTTCGGATGGCACAACATTCCGCGTCTGGGTGTTTTCCTGTGGCGCCTGCTCAGTTTCGGAGTCGGCGAGACGACTCCGGTTGCGGACGTGAATTGTCCCGGTCAGTACACCTTCGATCCGACCGGGCGCGAGACGCCGCTGTTTGCCGTATCGGTGCGCGCGTTCGGCGACGAATGGGTGTCGCCCGCGCAATGGCAGTTGCCAGGGCCGATTACGCAGCCGTTGTTGCAGTCGGCGCTTGCCGCGCCGGCCCAGATGCCGCTTTATGCCGCGCCCGACCCGGTCAACGTCGGCAACGTGATTGCCAATGCGCTGGGTGTATTCAATTCCACCGGCGGCGCCTACAACCTGATTGCGGGCAGCCAGATCACGGCCGATCCGCGCCAATTGGCGGCGGCGTTCTTCATCGATGTGGCGCGCGGCCGCCTGGTCGGGCGCAACAACGCGCCCGCCGGCACGATCCATGTGACATACCATTACGGATTCTCGTCCACGATCGGCGCGGGGCCCTACGATCGGCGCGTGCTTGGGGGACGGGCGGTTGCGACGCCTGGTCCGATTACGACGGTAAGCGGCGGCGGCAACGCGCTGTCGGTGCCGCTGGCCGCACTGGCGCCCACCGGCACCGCGGAGATTGCGGACTTCCTCACCTATGGCGCGATAAGCGGTGTGGGCAGCGTCGCCACGCCGATTGTCCAGGTTACGATTCGCGCCGACAACAAGACGCGTCCGCTGATCCGGCTGCCGGCGCCCGCCCCCAATCCGGCGCAATGGGTGTTCACCGGCGGTCCGGAGACCGCGCCGGCCAATCTCGCTCTGGACGGCCTGTTCGTGAGCGGCGGCGATATCGTGCTGCGCGGCGTGTTCGACGGCGTGACCATCAATTGCTGCACATTGGACCCCGGCGGCGCCGGCGTTTCTCCGGCGCTGTATGCCAAGGCGGCGGACGGCCGCGACTTGATCCCGTGCCATATCCGCGTCGAAGGACAGGTGCGCAATTTGATTATCGTCCGTTCGATCCTGGGGCCGATTCTGACCGCCGCGGGCGGCGAGATCGAGACGCTCGGCGTCAGCGACAGCATCGTGCAGTCGATCGGCGGCGAACAAGCGATCGATCTCGTCAGTGGCACCGTCAACCTGAGCCGATGCACACTGCTGGGTCCCGCACGAGTCCATCGCCTGGAGGCCAGCGAGTGCATTCTGGACGAGGTGATGACGGTGGAGGACACGCAGCACGGATGCGTGAGGTTTTCCGCGTGGGCGGTCGGCAGCGTGATTCCGCGCCAATACGAGAGCGTGGAGATTGCGCCGGGCGCGCCGCTGTTTACCAGCCGGGTGTTCGGCAATCCGGGTTACGCCCAACTCAGCGCCACGGTGGATTCCAACATCCTGGCCGGCGCACCGGGCGGCGCCATTTCCACGGGTGCGGTGGACGGGGCGGAAATGGGTGCCTTTGCACGCGACAAAAATCCGATCAAAGAGCGCAGCCTGCTCATCAAGTACAAGGAATACATGCCGCTGGGACTGGTCCCGGTGATTGTCGATGTTACCTGAAATGATTCGCCAACAACCGCACAAGCCGCGCGCCCCGTGGTGCCCGCGGATGCCGGATTCGATCGGCCGGAGCGATCCGCGCCAGCGCCGAGGAGGAAATTATGGGCAGCGATAGAGCACGACTAAGCTACGACTCGCGCCAGGACTATCGCGCCGTCGTGATGCAGCAGGGGCGCGTCACGGTCGAGGCCGACTGGAACGAGCAGCAACAGATTGCCGGCGAGCAACTGCGCGAGCAGACCTTGGATATTGTCGGACCCGCCGGCACGCCCGACGACGGCTACCGGATCATCGAAACCGGCGTGTCCTCAAGCCCGCCGTTCGACTTCAGTGTGGGGCCGGGCACGATGTACGTGGGCGGCGAGCGTGTTACACTGGCGGCTGCGGTTGACTACAATCAGCAGGAGCAATGGCTCGATCGCCTCGGGGATCCGGACTGGGTCGATTTGCCCAACCCGCGCCAGCCGCCGGGCGACGAACTCATCTACCTGTATCTGCGCGAGCAGGAAGTCAGCGCGGTTGAGGATCACGCGCTGCGCGAGATCGCGCTGGGCGGACCGGATACTGCGGCGCGGGTGCGTTTGATTCAGCATATCGTGCGCCTGGCCACCGCCGCCGCCGACTGCGCAAAAGCACTGGGCGACGCGCAGGCGAAGTGGGCGTCGGAGGGACTGACCTTCGCGCCGGCTACGATGCGTCTGCTGTCCGGCGCCACCTTGCTGGTCAGTTTTCCGCCCTTGCCGCCGGCCGACCCATGCGAACCGGCTGCGCCCGACGGCTTTCTGGGCGCTGACAATCAACTGATCCGTATCCAGATTTCCGGGCCCAACCGATTCCTGTGGGGTTATGACAACGCGTCTTTTCTCTACCGCGTCGACGTCAAGAATCCCACCACGCTGCATCTGCAGTCGCGTCCGCCCGATGCGTTTCACCAGCCGCGCGCCGGTCAGGCGGTCGAGGTGTTGTGCTCCGCCGCCAAGCTGGCCAACGGCGAGTATGTGGCTGAGCCGTCGGGCTTCGTGACGACGTTGACCGCCCCCTACAATCCCGATACGCAGGAGGTTGCGCTGGCCGGCGCGCCGCCCGCCGACAAGTACGGTGACGGCACCGCGGCCCATCCGTCGCCGCCGCGCGTCTTTGTGCGCGTGTGGGAGCAGGAAGTCACCTTCACACCCGGGACCGCGGTTGACTTGGGCAATACCGGCCTGCGCGTGACGCTTGACACGGGCGGCGGCGGGCCCTTTCACGTCGGCGATTACTGGCTGGTCGCGGTGCGCCCCAGTGAGCCGCGCAACGTCTATCCCGAGCGTTACCTGCAGGCTCCTCAGCCGCCCGACGGGCCGCGCCTGTGGGCCTGTCCGCTGGGGGTGATTGCGTGGAACAACGCCGTGTTGAAGGTGGTCGATGACTGCCGCAAGCATTTCTGCACGCTGGTCGAAGCCTGCAGGGAGGGCGGAGGGTGTTGCACCGTCAAGGTCAGCCCCGAAGATCTTTCGGGAGACAAAACCCTACAATCTGTAATCGATACTCTGGCCAACCGCGGCCAGGTCACCCTGTGCCTGGCGCCGGGCATCTACCAACTGCCCAGGCCCTTGATGATTGGACCGGCCCATTCCAATCTGACCATCGAGGGCTGTCACGACGGCACGGTCCTTCAAGCGGCGCCGGGTGCGGAGCAGAATTTTCTGCAGGGTCTGATGATCCTGGATCGGGCCAACAACGTTACGTTGCGCCGCTTGCGCTTCGATTTGCCGCAGGTACCGTTCGCCGCCGCGGGCGGCAAGCTTTCCATGTTCGATCAGGCCAACGCCCAGATTGCGGCAGCACTGGCCGAGGAATTGTTTGTCTCCGTCGGGCTCAGACCGGTGCACTGCGCGCTGCTGACCGTTGAGGAATGCCTGTTCCGCTTCAGCATCACCAAAAATCGCGACACCTTCGGCGTCGGGATTTTCGCCGCCAGCGAATGTTGGGGGTTGAAGCTGGCGGGAAACCGCTTCGTGCGCGAGGAAGATTATCTGCAGGTGCGCCAGCGTCCGTTCCGGATGCTGATTGGCTACCTGCTGGCGCCCTCAGCCGCACCCCGGGCGGCACGCCGCGCTGCGGGCAGAGAAACGCGCGGCGCCGCCGGGTTGCTGGTCCGTGCCCTGCTCCAGGATGCGGTGATTGAAGGCAATCATTTCTCGGGCCTGACCCTGTGTGTGCTGGTTTACGGCAATACCGGTGCCGTGGCCATCGAGGGCAACACGGTGCGCGAATGCCTGGCCGGCTTCTGGCTGCTTTCACTGCGTTCAATTGCTTATGCGGGCCTGATGAATCGCGTGGCAGTGGCGGAGGAAGACACGGCTTTCGCCGCGCTCATTTACAATTCGCTGCTTGCGGTGTTTCTCAGTGCGCCGGTTCAGATCGGAAGCGTGATCGCCAGAAGCTATCCGCTCCCCGAACAGGTCGACGTCAGCCACGCCATTGGGGTTGAAGGCCGCCGCGTCTCGGGCGCCGCGAAAGATCAGATGCTGATCCAGAACGTTTTCGACCGGGTTATTCCGCTCTTCCGCCTTTCCAGATGGGCGGCTGCCGGCGGGACCACGCCGCCAGCCGGGGCGGATGTCTCGGTCAAAAAGAAGGCCACGAACGTGGTCAGCGAGACACCCGCGGCAAAGGCGGCAGCGGCGGAGACGGAGCGGCTACAGGCGTTGTCGGCCGAGCTTGCGCCTTATCAGCAACTCAATCTGCACCTGTCGGAGTTCGAGCGCCAGGCGCTGACCGCCGCGCCCGAGCATGGATTTGCGTTTTCTCTGCGCGCCTCGGGCAACGATATGGAACTGCTGGTGCGCAACGTTCAATCAGGGCTGGCGTTTTTGGCCTGGGACGACGAGCGCGACACGCGCAGCGGCGCGACGATGAGTGCCAACAAGGTGCGCAGCGAATCGCTGGTGATACCGGCGGCGATGCTGCTGATGGTGGAGCGATGCGCGGTCAGCGGCAACCTGATCCTCAACGAGGAGCTCAAGGCCACCGGCCGTCAGCTTTCGACTCCAAGCCTGGTTCTGCTGCCGGGCACCGAAATGCCAATCAACGGCAAGGAGCCGATAGCCCCGGTCGCGGTCACCGGCAACGTGTTCCGCGGCCAGGCCCTGCTGCCGCCGCGTCCGGCGTTGACCCCGCCCGCGCCGCCCCCGATGGATTCCTGGGATTTCTTCAACACCGAATTGTGAAGGGCCGGGGAGGACGCCATAGGATGGGCCGGCACGGTTGGCTTTGGGCTGTTCCGGAGGTGTGATTTTGCTTCACTATGTAGCAAAATCCGCCCAAGGCCGGTGCTCGGCCGGGCGGCGGGCGGCAGCGACCGCGATCGCGCAGCATCCATCTCATCAGTCAGGACCTCTCGCGTGGAGTCGGTTGAACCAGGCACAAAGCGCCCAGCGCGCTGTTGGAAACCAGGCGGTGCTGCGGGTGCTTGCGCATGCGCCGACAGGCGAACCGATTATGCAGCGTCAGGACGCCGGCACCGCCGGCGGAGGGCCTGTGAGCAGCCCCGCCGGCGGCGGGCCGGTTGCCTCAGGCAGCCAATGGTCGACCAGCATGATGGATGCGCAAATCGAGGACGCCAACAATCCCCAATGCCTGGGCGCCGTGCAGGCGGGCGGCGGGCTGCGCTTTTCCGCCAATTGCGGCAACATCAAGGGTCCCTTCTGCCAGTCGGCAGGCGTTGATTTCAACGTCGATTTCTTCGTCGATGTGATCAACGCGCCCAGACCGGCGGGCTTCACGCCGCCCACCGTGCGCGTCCAGCTAATCTTCGTCAACAGTTCAGGCGCAGTGACCCAGAACATCGACAAGAAAGATACCAGGCCGAAGTACAATTCCGCCGGCACGCCATTGGATCCCGCTTTCGGCCACGCGTTCCCCTTCAGCACATCGGAAAGCGGCGGGCTGCATATCCATCTGCAACTGGCCGACCCCGACACCGGCGCCACCGTCGACTACAACGACCGCGTCGGCTTCACGGTCACGCCTTGCACCTGAGGCTGGCGCGGCGCCGACAATGCGCTTTCAGTTCGGCGCCGTTTCGGGCGACATGTCGGAGGAGAAGAAGAGGAAGAAGTTGGTGGGCGTGTCGGGCGTCGCCTGACCGGCGGCTTGCGCGGCGCGCAGCGCGTGGAGCGAGTTGATGCCGGTACGGCCGTCTTCATTCGGCCATGCCTTGGGGTCGGTGACCAACACCGAGAGCACCTGCCACCAGATCGGCTGGGGTGTAACCGCGTTGTCGTCGTCAATGATGTGGCTGTGGTTCAAGGTCGGGACGATGATCGATGTGTTGGGCTTGACCAGACCCGCCTTGGCCAGCGCCGGACCGAGGTCCAACTGCGAGGTGTGCATCGTGCAGGTGCCCGGCATCCCGGTCTGCGCGGTTTCGGGCGGCCCGGGCTCCGGACATTGGACCGGCACTCCGGGCTGCTTCTTGAAGGCGTCGGGCACGAAGCCGAAGGTCTTTTTCAGAAAATGGCCGAGCTTTGCATTGAAGGCTGGTTGCTTGGGGTCGGTTTCGAAGAACGGCACGATCACCCAAAGTTTTTCCACCTTGTCGATCGGGTCGCCGGTGGGACCGATGGTGGATTGATGGCCCACGGTGCAGCGCGGCCGCTGAAATTCCTGTGGATCAATCGCCGCCACCAAGCCGTTGTGATCGAGGTCGTCGAAGGGTTCGTGGAGACAGGCAAAGTTTTGCAGGTAGGTGAAGACCACAAGTTGTCCGGCCGCAAACCCCTCGGTCTGGTTGATGTTGACCGGAACCTCGGCGCCCACCGCACCACCCGTCAATACCCCCAGCAGCGCCACGCCGAGGCCCAGCGTCCACAGCATGCGCACTTTCGATGACATCCCCGTTTCCTCCGTTTTGCTTCTCGTTTTCCGGCTGTTTGCATTCCCCCGGCTCAGTATTAGGCGACCCGCAATTGGTGGATTGCCAAAAGCTTAAACCCGGTTCCTCATTGCGAAGTTCCCCGGCCCAACAATCCGGGGATGGCGATGGCGAACAATGAGCTTGATGCGAATCTGACGCTATGGAGGTTGACAGCAGGCGAGCGCGGCGCGGCAAGGCCGCTTGGCTGCCGGTGCGCTGCTTAAAGCTGGCCGCGTCCCTTCATGCCGCGCAGCGCGGCGGGGATCTCTTCCATGGCCAGCTTCAGCAGCAGGCGGCGAAAACGCATGCCGCGGCTGTTGAGGCGGGCAAAGATGTCAAGCACCTCATCGCGTTGGCGATGAGTGACGAACGTGGCAAGAATTTCGCGCCGGCAAATCGTGGCGACGCGCGAAAGCCGGCGGTAAATCTCGGTGTCGTCCAGCTCCGGGCAGCAGTGCGCTGCCCTCAGCTCACGCACCATCCGCTCCAGCTCGTTTGCACCGCCGCGGCTGTCCGCGCCGATCGCCATCAGCCGGCGCACCGGTACCAAACGCGGGTCGCGCCCACTCCCGCGCCTGCCCGGGGCGATAAAGCGCGGTGCGGTGCGCGCGGAGACATCGAAGCGGATATCGAAGCGCCGCCGGATACGCTCATCGGCTTGTCCGGGCGTGCGCTTTAACCACAACGGCACGGCGCCGGACAACAGGCACAGCGTGGTCAGACGCTGCTGGCCGTCGGCAATCCACAACGAAGGTTGGCCGCTGTCGCTTTTGCTTACCTGCCATAGCAGCAGCGGACCGATCGGATAATTGCGCCACAACGAATCGGCCAGGGCGCACGCCTGCGCCGGTCTCCAGACGAACTGCCGCTGAAATTCGGGTAACTGCCAGCGGCCGGTTATCGCGTGCTCGACCGCCTCGGCGACGGTCACGACGCCGAAGCGGTAGGACTCCTCGGTCCCCTGCGCAGCGACCGGCGCACCCGTGGCGCTGTCGAGAAGGCGCAGTTCGGCCAGATCGTAGCGTGTCATGCGGCGTATTGTGCGCTGGGCCTTTGGAATTCCAGCGCGATTTCCTCAAGTGAGCGTGAGGGCAAGCCTTTGGCCGCGGCAAAGTTGAGCACTGGATCGAAATGCGAAAGGTCGCCGACAGGATCCCATACGCGCGCCAGACGTCTTAGACCCAACTGCGCGGGATGCGCAAAGGCGATGATCGGCAGCCCCAACGCCGCCATCGCCAGCATCCGGGCGCGGGTGAGGGTCTTCATGCGGTAGCGATAGAAGAACTTCAAGCCCGACACGGGATCCTCGACCGCGGGCAGCGAGCAGCGCAGATAGTCGGGAAGATTGGGGTCGATCCTCTGCACGTCGTGCTCCTCGCCAACGCAGGCCAAAAATCCGGCTTCGCGCAGCATTCGAAATTGATCGGGAGCGACTCTTTCGAACGGAAAAATCATGATTGGCTGCAGGCGCACGCCGAAGCGCGCTTGGATGCGGCCGACCAACCGCCGGCCCTGATCCAACTCCGCCGACGGAGAAGCAATGGCGCGATGATCGATGTGGCGATGAAGTCCGTGCCAGACGAAACCGGTGGGATACTTCTTGATGGTGTCCAGGTGGCGATAGCTGGGTTTGGTGTGGCGGGGCGTCCATGCGAAATCGGTATGCGCGCCGGGGCACAGTTGCGCGATGTGGCGCAGCAATGCGGCCAGCCCGTTTACGTTGAAGAGATCGAGGTTCACCGGGCGGTCATCGATAGTCAGGTTGAAGGGCGGCAAGGGCCGCGGCGCGCTGCCGGTGGCGCATTCGGCCGCCACCAGCGCTCCTGCATCCAGATGGCAGGTGTGCGGGTCGGCTAGCCGCACAACCAGCGGCGAGTGCGAACAATCTTCCTCATGCTCGGGATGCAAATCGTAAATCACGCGGCCTTTTCCATGGCGCAGAGCGAAAATCGCGGTTTGCTCATTGCCCTGCGCGTCGCGCAAGATCAACAACGGCTCGGCTTGAGGCGGAATCCCCTCGGCGCCGCATGCCTGCGCCGTGCATTGCATCGCTTCACCCGCCCACGCGACAGGCAGCATCCGGCTCGCTGCGAAGCGATAGCCCACGATGGAAGAGGGCCGGGCCTTAAGGCGCGACGGCGCGAACGGGGCGAGGTCCAAACCCTCCTCTGAACCCGCGCCGCGGACATACACAGTCGCCCCCTCAGCGGCCAGCTCGGCCAACCGATTCCTGGCGCGGGCCGACAGCGCGTGCAGCGTGTTTGCGCCGATTGCGATCATGACCGGTTCGGCAGCGCGGGCCGGGATCGATTCGACGCCGGCGCAGAGCTGCGTTTGGAGGTTCCGCAAGTGTGCGAAACGGCCTGCTGCAGACAGCCGGCCGGGAATTACCTCACCGATAAGCCAACATTTCCCCTGCACTAACCACTCCCGCCCGTTGTGATTGCTGCGTCGTGCGCGTAGCTGCTTGTGCGAAACATTTCTGCTCAGGTACCAACCTCCAGTTCGACTTGTCCGATACGGACGGCGCATACCGGCGCCGGTGCAGGCACATGAGGCGCGGCTTTGGCTCCCCCCGCGTGATCATATTCGAGCTGCATGCCGGCCGCGGTCTTTCGGAACAAAGAGAACTTTTCCACATCATGATCTTCGGAGACGAGCAGCAGGCGCCCATTGGGCCCAAGATTCGCGCATTGGATTCTGAGCGCTTCTTTCATTTGGGCGTCCGTAAAATATCTACTGTTAAGCAGATTGGCTATCTTGATAAGATCCGGACGCGGACCGGACCACGGCTCGAATAAATCGTATGACATTATAGAGATACGCGAATCGCGCCCGGCAAGCGATACCAGTGCCGGCTGCACCAGCAACACGTCGCGCCAATTGACGGCCTTGCGCCAACCGCTGAGCAGAAGGCGCGCCAGGCAAGCCAGCGGACGGAGGGCGCCGTCCACGTCCGCATAGACCAAAAAATGGCGCGACGCGCGCAGGACACAGGTCTGGTGGCGGTCGAGAAAGTAGACCGTGCCTCGC
This sequence comes from Pseudomonadota bacterium, assembly GCA_021325025.1. Lineage (GTDB taxonomy): Bacteria > Desulfobacterota > Binatia > Binatales > Binataceae > JAJPJA01. The sequence goes on from JAJPHZ010000025.1 coordinate 88,409, forward strand.
GGGCCAAACCCGCAGCGCGTGACCAGATTCAGGTCGGTAATGAAGTATTGGCCGAGGTCGGCGCCGAGCGCGCGGATCAAATCCAGCGAAGTAATTGCGTCGGACGCGCCCACGTCCAGTATTACCGGCTTCGCGTCGCGGTAGAGTTCGGATATCAAGCGGTTGGAATGCGACTGGCGGCCCGGGCGCGTGGTCTTGAAGGTGACGCCGAACTGAAGGCTGGAGACCGCGCTGGAAAATGATGCGGGCGCCAGGCGCGAGGCCTCGCCCGTGGCCAGCGGGCGTGGATCGTCGAAGGCAAAGCGCGAACTGCAAAAAAACTCCGGCCAGCCCGCGCGATTGAGCTTGATCGGCAGCCTCATCGTTGCTCCACGGGCGCCGGGCGCTCCGGCCTCCACTGGCGGCGCACCTGGCGCAGGCGACTGCTCCGAGAGGGCACGATACCCCGCAAGGCGCGCCGGACGTCCATCAGGTAGGCGGCGGCCAGCGGCAAGGGGTCGTCGGCGGCCACAAAGGCCATCTCCTTGATTCCGCGCAAGGAGTTCACCCATTGCCTGATGGTGAGCTTGCGGTCGCGCCAATAACGAAGCGCCGAAATCAGGTCCACGTCTTCCACCATCCAGCGGCGCCCTTCCGGCGCCGAAGCGGGCAGCACCGGCTGTCCGGTAAGGTCCTGGTAAAGTGCGCGTACCACGTCCATGCCGTTGTCGCCGACGAACAGGCGAAACATCGCGCCCACGCGAGGGTTGATGTCGTTGACCTTGTACTTGCCGTCACGCGCGTCGTAGCGATAGCCGAGATCAAGCGCTCCCCGATAACCGATTTCCTTCATGAAGCGGATTGTGGTGTTCGCGACGTGGTCGTTGTGTGTGCACACGGCCAGCGAGGCCTGGCCGAAATAGGGCGGGAAATTGCGCAATTTGCGACCGGTAAACGACAACCGGCACTCACCGGTGCGATCGAAGTAACCATTAAACGTCCAGGTCATTTCGTCGGGACCCGCAATGTATTCCTGGAGCATGACATTGAGCCGGTTGCCCTCTTCAAGCGCGTCGTAACGGGTGAGCAATTCCCGTTCGCTCTTTACGATGGCCATGCGCCACGGCTTGAGGCCCGGCACCAGGTTGTAAATCGGCTTGAACAGAATCGGAAAGCGCGCAGTCTTCAGATAATCAAGCACGTCCTGGCGCGATTGCGGAAAGGCGGTCTCCGGAGCATCGACCCGGCAGCGCCGCGCCAGATGGTACATCTCGCGCTTGCTGCACAGCGTACGTACCAGTGCCGGATCGCAGTCGGGAAAAATATAGTAATCGGCAAGCCGTGCCGCATGTTCAGCGACGAACATCGCACCGATATCGCTGGTGGGGACGAGCAGGGCGCGGCGTCCTATCGTGCGGCCCACGCCGCTCAAAAAGCGCAGCGACTCCTGTGCGGGCGCGTTATGCAGATCCCACAGGAACCTGCCGCGGCAGTACCGGGAGAAGAACGCCGGCGACAAAGGATTGGCGTCGATGCCGTAGACCGGCACGCCGAGCCGCCCGAGGCTTCGCACAATGCCGATGCCGACATGATGATGGCAGACCAGCACGACGACCGGAGTCGAAGCGTCCTCAAGCATGGTACGATACCTTGGCCGCGCCGGCAGATGCGGATTGCGGCGAAAGCCCTGCGCTCACCACTTCGGCGTTTTTCAGTGCAAAGACCGCGTCAAGATCGGCGACGTGCGCGAGGATGAATTCGAGGTCGGCGAGCTGACCGCTGCTTCTGAGATAACAGGCGCTGTGGTTGGTAATCCAGGCGTCGACCGGCTGATTGCGCCAGCGCCGGATGATTTCCGCCGTCACGTCATCGGCGGGCCGATAGCCGAATTCCAGCAGGGCGTCGGCCAGCCACGCGCAGCACATCTGATCCTCTTCGCGGAATTCATTGCGGCTGCCGGCCCCGATCAGCGCGACCGCGGGAAAGCGCGCCGCCAGATACCGCGCCGTCGCAACATAGTTGCTCAGGCAAGCCAGGAACGCCGCCTCGCAGCGCGTTGCCTGATGACAAAGCTGGGTGCCGGAACTCGACAGCAGGATGAGCGGGCGCTCGATATCGGTGCGCGCCAGCAATTGGGTCGGACTGTTGTTCAAATGGAAACCCGCCGGCATGATGCCGCGCTGCTCGCCCGCAAGCAGTGCGTCGCCATGGCGGGCGGCCAGCGCCAGCGCGTCTTCCAACGTGGGCACCGGAAAGCATCGGCGGCCCGCCGCCGCCGCGGTGATGGCGGTGGTGGTGGCCCGCACTACGTCGATGGCGACGACAGCGTAGCCGCGGCGGTATCGCACGACGCTTTGTGGAAAGCAATCGATCACGACCGTATTGCGCATTCTAGGCCGCCTTCTGGGCTTGGGTGCGCGGTTTCAGATTGGTCTTGCCGAACGCGTCGGAATGCAGTCCACGGCGGTAGATCTCAACTCTTAGCACCTCCTCCAGCCGGATGTTGGACAGCCGCACCCGCGGACCGAAATGGTCCAGCAGCGCGAACTGGCTGGACTTGTTGGGCGCTTCAAAGGTGACCGTGTCCAGGCCGAAGGCTTTGGCGAAGCGGTCGGCAAAGGCGCGATTGAGATTGCCCTTGTCGTCGAATAAACCCACGGCCTGCGCAGACTCGCGTGCTTCCACGATCAGTTCGACCGCTCCCGCATCAAGCCATCGCCGTCCCTGGTCGATCAGTTCATCGATGATTGATGCCTGGAAAGTGCCGCCGTGCTTCTTGCCCAATTCGAACTGAACTTCCAAACCCCGCTGCTGCGCCATCGCTACCACCTGGGCGGGCGGCAGCGGCATGTCAGTGAAACCTTCCCCGCATTCAATCCGCGTCATCCCGAAATCGGCGCAAAGGTCAAGATAAGCGGACAGTTGGCCCTGGGCGACCGCGATCTCAAACGGTCCGCCGCCGGTCACCGTGGGCACGTTGTATGACCTCGCGCAGGCTACCTTGCGCCGAATTACGCGCTCGTCGGCGATCATCCAGCAGGCCATCGAGATCTTCAGGCTCGACATCAGATGGCCGCTCTGTTGCAGGTGACCCTCCAGGGTGAACGCGTCGTAGCCGGGGTCGAAGGGACTGGTTGAAGGTGGAATCGCGTCAACACCAATGAGTTCCAGGAAATCAGCGGAGTGAATTTTTCCTGATGACTGCATCTTGATTTCCTTTGGGCGGTTGATTGCCAGCCCGCGCTGAAAAGCAACGCTTATGCCATCGGGGCGCGGCGCGGAAAGTGAAGTGTTCAAGCACGGCCAGCCAGCTTGTGCAAACCAGGCGCCGGTTGAATGTAAGTAAATTGTTCCAGACTTTCCCTACAAGCTGTGCAATTCTTGCATACGGCCAGGGACGGGATGCGTCGCGCGGCCGAAATTCTCAACCGCGATTCGATGCCGAACTCTGGCACCGTCATTGCGTAGACGCGGTGCGCGGCTGGCAGCTCGAACGGGAGTCAGATGATCGGCATCCGGCCGCCGGAGCAACGACCATGGCGATGGCGGCACATTTGGAGGCCGGCACAGGAAGCTGCATCGGGGATTGGGCGGCGGCGGAATTGCGCTGGCAGCGCTGGAGCGAAGGTCGCGCATCGTGGCTGGAGCTGGTCGGCAGCTCGCCGCAGGCGACGCTTTATCATCGTGAGTCCTGGCTCCAGTTGCTAAGCCGCGCCTACGGTCTGTCGCTGTGGTTGGCGACGCTGCATCACGACGGCGCTCCGGCCGCAGGCTGTGTGTTTGCGCGCTCGGCCCTTGCCGGACGCTACGTGGCGCTGTCCTTTTCCGACACTTGCCCGCCGCTGGCCCGGCAGCCGCAAGCCGCCCGCGAGCTGATGGCGGTGCTGGTCGCACAGAACCCGTCTCGAGCGTACGAGGTCCGCGGGGTGGGCGGCGTAGAGCGCTGGCAGACGGTGGAATGTTTCGCCGACTGGCGGTTAAACCTGGATCAGCCGTTGGCGAAGCTTGAGCGCGGATTGGCGATAAATTTCCGCCGCAATCTGCGGCGCGCCTTAAGCCAGCCGATCGGCATCGAGCGCGGCAACTCGGTGCACCTGCTCGCACGCTTTTATGGCCTCCAGGTCCAAAGCCGCCGCCGCCTGGGGCTGCCGCCGCAGCCGTGGCGCTTTTTCAACCTGGCGCGGGAGATTTTCGCCCCGCAGGAAAATTTCGAGGTATGGATAGCGCGCGAAGGCGGCGTCGACGTTGCCGGTGCGGTGTTCGTGCGCGATCGCGACGTAATCTACTATAAGTGGGGCGCGCGGCGCCCCCAGCATCGCTCCTGCGCCAATCATCTGCTGTTCTGGAACGCGATTGAGGAGTTCTCACACCGCGCGCATATACTGGACCTGGGGCGCGCCGACATCCGCAACCAGGGCCTGTCGCGGTTCAAAGCAGAGCTGGGCGCCGCCGCCACCATGTTGCCCCTCTGCTTTTACCCGCGCGCGCCGGCACAGGTCAGCGCAGAGGTCCTGACCGGCGTGCCCGCGATACTGTCCCGCATCTGGCGGCGGATGCCGCTATGGGCGACCAAAATGGCTGGCTGCGTCCTGTACAGGTTCATGGGCTAAAGCGCAAGCCGCGCTCGAGACGCCAAGCCGCGCCCCGGGGTCCGTCCGCGCTTTATGAGTTGTTGATCAGTTCAACCAGGCGGGTTTGAAGTGAAGCGTCCTTGGTTAGAAAAGCGTCGGCGCCCGCCGCTGCCGCTGCGGCACGGCTTTCCTCGCTGCCGCTGGCCGACACCAGCACGATCCTGACGCTGGCGCCAGCGCTTTGGCGGATGGCGCGCGTCAGTTCCAGACCGTCCATCACCGGCATCTCGATGTCCGAGACGATTACGTCTGCGCCCCGGACCTTCCACAGGTCCCAAGCCTGCCGGCCGTCAGCCGCCGCGTGTACCTCAAAGCCGGCCTGCTCCAGAAAGTGTTTGCCCATCGCGCGCAGAGTGTCGGAATCTTCCACAAAGATGACTCGCGCGGGGAGGCGATGAGGCCGGGCTTGGCGCTGCCCACCGGGTGGCGCCGCACCGGCGGTGCGCAGCGCGCCTCTCATCAGGTACTCGGGGTTGAGGACCAGGGCGACGCGCCCGTCAGGCAGCAGTGTCCCGCCCAGGTAAGCGGGCGCCGATTTAAGGCGCGGCCCCAGGCTTTTGACTACCGCTTCGTCCTCTCTGAGTAATGCGTCGACCAGGAAAGCCGCCGCGCCTGTGTCGTCGTGCAAGACAAAGGCCTCGCGCGGTGCCGGTGCGCTGGATCCGTCCTGACGCATGCCAAGCACCCGGGCCAGATCATGAAGCGTCGCCGCGACGCGTCCGGAGCTGTCCTCGAGCAGCCCTGCCGAGACCTGCTGTTGGGTAGCACGCACCAGGCGGTCGATACTGGTACTGGGTATGCCGAAAACGTTCGGGCCCTGGGTCAGAAATAAAAGCCGCATCCTGGTTAATGCCATCGGCACGGTGATCACGAAGCGCGAGCCGCGGCCGGCGGTCGTCACCGCGCGGACATGACCGTGCAGCTGCTCGACGCGATCGTGCACGATGGCCAGACCCAGCCCGCGGCCCGAAACCTCGGTGGCCTCGGTTTTGGTGGAAACGCCGCCATGGAAAAGCAGCTCGACGCATTGCGTGTCGTCGCCGGGCACCGCCAGATGCAGTTCTGCCGCGCGCTGGCGCACCCGGGCAAGGTCGATACCACGGCCGTCGTCCTCGACCGCAATCTCCGCCCAGCTCCCGATTGGGCGCGCGATAATCCGCAGTTGGCCCTGGGGTGGCTTGCCCCTGGCCTTGCGCTCCGCTGGAGGTTCCAGGCCATGGTCCACCGCGTTGCGAATCAGATGGAGCAGCGGTTCGCGCAGGCTTTCGACGATCGCCCGATCCAAAGCCGTGCCGGCATCTTCGATGCTGAAGGCGACTTCCTTGCCCAGCGCGACTGCAAGGTCGCGCGCGGCGTGGGCAAAGAAGCGGAAGGCGGAGCTGAGAGAGACCAAGCGCAATCCTCCCAATTGTTGTTCGAGCCCTCCGGAGACTTTTTGCAGGGTGCGGGTGGAACGCTGCATGGCCGTTTTGATGTCCTCGAGCCTGGCAAGCAGTGCATTCCACGGTCCGAAGCTGGCGGGATCGGCTCGGCGGCGGGCCTTTGCCAGCATCAGGCCGAAGTCCTCGCACAGCGTGTCGAGCTGCTCCTGGCGCATCCGCAGGACCGCGGCTGCATAATGGATCTCCTCGCTGAGCCCCAGGATGGTGTCGAGCTTGTCGTCAGTCACACGCACCGCAGGCGCCAGACCCGCGGTGAGGGTCGCGGGCGGCGCGGTGGGCGGCGGCTGCCCCGCTTGCGCCGCGCCGGCAGTGGCGGGGGCTTCAAGCCGTTTCATAACCGGCTGCAAAAGCTCCTCGCAGGGCTTGCCTTCGCGGACTGCATCGGCTGCGGCACACAGGGCCGACCCGGCCTCTACTATCAGACTCATCGTTTGCCCATCAGTAGAGCCGGGTTGGCGCGGCATCCGTTTGAGCAGGTCTTCGAGCAGATGGCAGGTGTGGGCGATAGCGGCTTGGCCGACCATTGCGGCCAGGCCTTTGAGCGTGTGAGCGGTCCTGAGCCCGGCGGCGATACAAGCCGCGCGCTGCTCCGCATCCCGGGCACGTTCGACTTCGAGCAGTTGGGCGTCGAGTCTTTGCGCCAACTCCTGGGCCTCGAGCTCGAAGCCGGCTTCGGCCCGCTCCTCAGGCATTGCCGGTCAATCCCTGTTCGGTGAGCAGATTCTGCAGGCGCTCGGCCAGCGCCTCCAGATTGCGGGCGCTCTGCTCGGTGCGCGGTATCAGGTTGAGCGCCTGCTTCATCACCGCGTCGATCGCCTTCATGGCCTGCTGAATGCGCGACACACCGCCGCTTTGCTGCCGGGCGGAAGCGGCGATGGCGCTGGCGGCCTGCGCGGACTGGGCCAGGGTTTGGGCCACCTGGCGGATGGTTTCGCCTGCCTGGCTGGCGGTTGCGATCGCCGAATCCACGCGATCGAGCGAACTGCGGGTTTGCGCCGCCACATCCTGCATCGCGTCGCGCACGTCGCTCAGCGCCTTGCGAATCCTGAGGTTGGCCTTTCGGGATAGGTCGGCCAGTGAGCGGATCTCCTCGGCGACCACCGCAAAGCCCTGTCCCGGCTCATGGCTGCGCGAAGCCTCGATCGAAGAGTTAAGCGCCAGGATATTGGTCTGCCCGGCCATATCGTCCAGAGTCGTGACGATGGCCGCGATTTCCTCCGCGCGGCCCATCAGTGCCTGCACGCTGCGGCTGGCGGCGAGCAGTTGTTCGCGTGCCTGCTGCATGACCACCACGGCATTCTCCGCCGCACTGCGTCCGCTTTCTCCCACCTCCAGGGCGCGCTCGGAGGCCTGGGCGACCGAGCGAGCTTGCTCGGAACTGTGCTCGGCGACCACCATCACCTGATCGACCGCGGCCGCCGTCTCGGCGACCGCCGTGGCCTGATCACGCAAGCCCGAGGCCTGCTGCGTGGTGGCGTCGAGCAGGTCATGGGTCACCGTGGCCAGGCTTTCGCAAGCCGCCGCGATGTTGGTGTGGGTCTTGTGCAACGCGGCCAGTACGCGATGGAGCAGCAGGCCTTCAAGTCCTGCCAGCAGGGTCGCCAGCACCAGCCCATAGAGCATGACGTGCGTCGTCAGGGTGGCGCTGTAAGCGGCGCGCTGCTGATAGCGCGACAGACTGCGCAACTCGGCCTCGCGGATCACGTCGAGGCGATGGCGGATGTCGTCCATCAAGGCCCGGCCGCGGTCGTCCAGGATGATCTTCTGGGCAGCTTCCAGGCCGGCCTGCTGGCGGAACTCGATGGTGACCTGCAGCTCTTCCAGGCGCGCCGAAAGCACCGGCTCCAGGGCGTCGAGCCGCCGCCCCTGCTCGGGCGATTCGGCGGCAGCCGCGTGCAACTCGGACATCACCTGGCGCACCTGGCTGACCGACTTCTGGTAGGGCGCCAGGTAGACGTCCTTGCCGGTGATGATGAAGCCGCGCTGACGCGATTCGGCCTCGCTCAGCACGATCAGCAGCTCCTGGAGTTTGTTGATGATGGCGTTGGATTCGCCCACCTCGCGCACCGCATCGACCAGGGCCAGCGTATTGCGGTAAGCGATCAGCACGATGGTGGCCGGAATAATCAACGCCAGGATAAATGCGGTCCAGATCTGTACACTTGCCTTCATCGCCTTCCTCGGCGTACCGGAGGAGTCCGCCGGACCTGTCCTCAGGCATAGATGCGTTTGTCCTCCAACAAGACCTTGCCTGCGAGCACCACCTTTCCGTCGGCGGCCGCGCCGCGCACCAAGCCGCAACTCTCGAAGCGTGGCGGCGCCGGCTGCAGCGCCTGCTCGTCGATGGTGCGCAGTTCCTCAGCCGCCTCGGCCAGCAGGGCGAACTCGGCCGCCTCACCGCCCAACACCACCACCCGGGTGACTGCGCTCAAGGCAATCGGCTGCCGGCCCAAGAGGATCGCGAAATCGACCGCTGCAATTAGCTCGCCGCGCACCACGACCAAGCCTGCAAACCAGCCTGGCACTGCGGGCACAGGCGTTACGCCCTCGAACGCGAGCAGTTCGCGTACGCAATTGAGGTCAAGCAGAAACTCTTCTCCACCGGCCGCTAACAGCAGCATTTGTGTCATCAGAGACTCCTGCTGGAAGATCGAACTGCGTCCAGGACCCTCCCTTACGGATTCATCTGCGGCAGACCGGCAGGCAGCGCCCACACCTGCACGTCGCGGTACTTCTCCGGCATCTCGCTATTTGCGAGTCCGGGTGCTGATTGGATAGATACCGTGGCGTGACTATTGATGACGTCCAGGGTCATCGATCTTGCGGTACCTTGGAAATAGGTGCTGCCGTGGCCACCGTTAATTGGCCCTGGAGCTGAACCCGTGTTGAATACTTTCCATAGTCTCATCTGTCGTTCACAGATGTCCTGGTGCCGGCTGACGAACCGATCCTGGTCCAGGTAGGAGACTCGGCCGCCGCAGCAGTAGGCGGTATTGGAGGCGAGCGTTCGCTTCTCCACCACCGACACCTGGCGCAACTGCCACGGGCCTGAAATCCGCTTGGGCCAGCGGGGCACATCGTGGAGGTCGTAGGACCTCTCGTCGAGAGCACGGCTCAGGTCCAGATGGGTTTGAAACAGCAACTTTTTGTGCTGCCAGTTGCGTGTTCCGATACGCGTACCGGGCGGGATGGATTGCGATGAGTCGGCATCCGCCAGTTCCTGGTAGGCGCGAGCGTCGAAGCTCCGTGGCTGCACATGGCGGGGAGGGCGATCCGCGATTCCCAGGCACAGTAGTAGGCATGCCGACAGCAAGGCAACGAACGATGCGACGCAGTGGCGAACGCGGCCTGGCAAGGAGTAGGCCATTGGAATCACGGATTCATTTGGGACAGGCCCGCGGGCAGCGCCCACACCTGCACGTCGCGATACTTTTGGGGGACCTCGCCGTTGACGCGTCCTTGCGTTAATTGAAGCGACGCGGTGGCATGGTTGTTAATCAGGTCGATAGTCATCGAACGGACATTAGCTTGCATCAGCACGCTGCCATGGCCGTCGTCCAGCGGACCCGGAGCAAAACCGGTTTGGAAGATCTTCGAGAACTTGAGATTGCGATGGTAGAGGTCTTGTTGGGCGACAACAAACTGATCTGGGTCCAGGTAGGACACCCGAGTCCCGTAACAATAGTCAGTGTTGGAGGGCAGCGTCCGCTCTTCGATGAGCCAGACTTTTCGAAGCTCCCAGGTTCCCAGAATCGGCTTAGGCCATCCCGGCGTCGTGCCCAGATTGTATGAGCGCTCGTCGCTCAGGAGGCGCGGATCGAGGTTGGTTTGAAACAGCAGCTTCTTATGTCCCAGCACCTTGTAGGAGAATTGATCGAGCAGCACGGGACGAGGATAGATGTCGTCCTGGACGACGTCGGTGCCAAGAATTGGCGAGCAGCGCGCTGCGGAGGAACGCCGAACGGAACGGCGCAGTGATGGAATGTAAGTATAGATATCCTGAACCCGGTCAGGGGCATCATAATAGATAAGCAGATTGACCGTATACTTGGTCTGTTCCGGGGCCTCAATCGTCATGTTCGAGGTGAAGAAGATATCAGCCGGAGCGAGCGGGTCCGATATCGGGTAACCCTCGTCGCTTACGTGATTGAGCCTGAACTCGACCGCGCTCACGGCAGTGTCGGTGCGATTCAAATAAGTGTCGAACACGAGGGCGCGCTGACGATAATGAAGAACGAATGGATGGTAATGAAAATAGGCGTCGTAGATCAGCTTGTAGACCAGCTCGGGGTCGTCGTGGCGCAAATCGGGAAACGGTAGTCCGGCGACATATCCACCGATCGCTATGTGACCGCCCGCGTTCTTGATGAGCTTGACGCGTCCGGCGTACTGCTCGGTGTCGCGGCGATACTTGTAGGGCTGGGAGATGGCCACGGTGGGACCCACGACCATTTCGGCGTCGGGGCCGCCAGGTATCGCCCACTGGTAGGTGTGACTGAACAAGGCCTGAACGCCAACCGGGAGGAAGTTGCGGTAGCGCTGCCAGTTGTCCAACCCGATCCGGGTGCCCGGGGTGATCGTCTGCGGCGAATCGGCATCGACGAGAGCGGCATATTGCTGCGCGTCGAAGGACCAGTCCCGGGCGTTGCAATCCAGCGGTCTCAGCAGGAACAAGGAGAACACGCAGGCCGCCGTCAACCCGGCCGACGGAATCGAGAGCTCCCTGACGAAGAATCGGGCGATGTCCATCGCACTGTGTCGGGCGTTTGGACGCATTTGCACAGCTTCGTTCGACGAACCGTTACTGCACGGAGTATGCCAGTACGATCGCGTGCTGTCTGGATGAAATCCAGTTGCACGCCGGAAAGGTGCAAGCGAATCGTTCTGAGCCGCGGCTGAGGACTCTACCCTGAGCACAGGTACGCTTAGCCGATTAAATGAGCCGTGCGAAGGTAATAGTCACTATCGGGCAGGGATTCGCCCGCGCAACCTGAGTTATTTTTTGACAAGTATCTCGGCGTCGCATGTGTCGGATTATGAGCAAAGTGTTTGCAGCTATCTGATAATGCGACGAGTCGTTTAGGAATCCTGACCTCTTTGGAGCCATTTGGTTCCATTCGCGATGACGAATTGCGGCAGCATGAATGCGCCCAGAAGAGCACGCGGTACTATTTTCCGTGTGATCAGGCTGACGGCGGCGCTTATTTCGCTCGTGGCGGGCATCGGCCGGGGGGCGGAGCCGCCGGTGTTGTCCGCGCAGCCCGGATTTCTAAGGACCCTGAACATTACCGGCTTCGTCCAGAATACCAGCGCGACCTTTCTTGATACTCAGGCGATTGAGTACAACCGCAGTAAGAGCTCGCTGGCGGTCGAGCGCAACATGATCCAGGTCGATATCAATGACGACCTGAGCGACCGCGATAGCGTGTTCATGCGGATGTGGGGCGTTTATGAGCCGTCATATCCCTACGAGACGGACTGTCTCAGTCCGTTTTTGCTCCAGGTCCATTGCAACTCCGACTTTTACAACCAGTACGGGATTCGCGAAGTCTGGCTCAAGCATCGGCAGGGACCGCTGCAGCTGCTGGTCGGGCGGCAGATTGTAACCTGGGGCGAGTCGTTGTCGTTCCGGGTCGGCGACCAGATCAATCCGCAGGATCTGAGCTGGAACTTCGGCTTCGCCAATCTGGAGCAGTCGCGCAACCCGCTATGGATGATCCACCCAGTGTGGAATCTCCGCCGCCTGGGTCCGTTCAGTTCCAACTTTGCGGAGCTGGTCTATGTTCCGGGCGTCGATTTTCTCTATACGCAGGTCGATTACTCCAACGACCAGTATGACGGTCAGGATCAGGTGGCAGGACGGGTGAACATCAATCCGGCAACGCCGGGCGGGCGGTTCGCGCCGCGGATTGACGCTCGGGTCCTCGGTTCGCCCGGCATCGTCGTCGAGCAGGCGCCGCCGATTTTGACGCTGCGCAACTTTCCGGTGGCGGGCGTGGTGCTGGCCGCAGATGTCAACGGGGTGCCGTCGATGACGGATCAGGCGATTCCGCGCGCGACGTGGGCCAATTCACAGCTGGGCATACGGCTGCATACATTGATCTGGAACACGGAAGTCACCGTGATGTACTACTACAACCATGATTACAAGCCGGTGGTGAAGCTGTTTGCGCAGCAGGGATTCATACCAATTGGGCCGGGAGTCTTTATAGAGCGGGCCAAAAGCATCTATCCGAGCTATCAGGCGGGCGGGGTGACGGCGAACCGGGCGATCAATCTGCCCGGGCGGCTTGCTGATTTGCCGCTGGTGGTGCGTGCGGAGGCCTTGTACAAAAATCATGAGGCATTCAACACGCTTGCGATTCCGGGCACGTTCTTTACGCATTTCCTGCCCACCGGCTCGGCGAGCGCGCTGGCGTATTCCGACGAGTTGCTATGGTTGTTTGCGCTGGATCTGGCGGCGGCCTATGCACCATGGCTGACTGCGACCGGCAACGTCAACGCGAATTTCGAACTCAACGGAACGACCATCCTGAGTTACAACAACCTGATGAGTACGGCGGGTTACTTTGAACGGCAGTACCGCAATGACGTCAACCTGCTGTGTCACATCGACACGTCGTGGTGGTGGAACTCGGTCGCACCGAGCTGGACTTCGATCTACAATCCTAACGGCCAGACCTGGCTGTTCTTCCCCAGTATTCTGTTCACCCCGCCGTGGACCAACAGGTACCTGATGAAACTGCAATGGATCGAGATTCTGGGCACCAACGCCTTCGGCCTCGACGGCGGCGTGTTCAAGGGCAAGAGCCTGCTGCTCGCGCAGTTTCAGTATAACTTCTCGTTGTTTTGAAGCGGGGACGCTGGTGCTGACGAACTCCAGCGGCGCAATCGGCGCCGCGTACGCATATGAACTCTTTGGCAGGACCATGGAGCCATCGCGCCAGGGGATCACGCCGTGCCGTCAGAGGCTCAGCAGCGTTTGCGAGCGGCGTGCTCTCGACTCACCCGGATGCGCGCTGGTCGCGGCCCGCGCGGATTAGCTTGCCGGGCAGTGCCCCGGTCGGTGCGCCGTTCTCGTAGATGATCGCGCCGCTTACGACCGTGTATTTGTAGCCGTCGACTTTCTGGATGAAGCGGCGCGCGCCCGACGGGAAATCGTAGACGATTTCCGGGGCGTGCAGATGGAGGCCGTCGAAGTCGATCAGGTTGATATCGGCTTTCTTTCCGGGGGCGAGCAGACCCCGGTCGGTAAAGCCATAGAGTTCCGCCGTCTCGCTGGTTTGGAATTTCACCACCTGCTCCAGCGGCAGACGCGGGCCGCGCCGGCGGTCGCGCGCCCAGTAGGAGAGCATGAAAGTAGGCACACTGGCGTCGCATACCATGCCGCAATGGGCGCCGCCGTCGCTGACGCCCAGGCGCGTGTCGGGATCGACCAGCAGACGGCGGTTGCGCTCCAGGTTGTAGGCGCCGTAATCGCCCAGCGGTACGTAGAGCAGTTCGCGGCCGCCGCGCTGCAGCAGCAGATCGTAGGCGACCTCCTGCGGCGAGCGGCCCTCACGCCGGGCGCGCGCACCGACGCTCATCTCACGTGTGGGCTCGTAATCGGGTGGGTCGCCGAGCGGGAAAATCGAATCGAACAGGGTCAGGTAATGGCGTCCGAGCGGGTCTTTGAGTCCGACCTCGTCGCTTAAGATCTTCGCTTTGACCTCGGGGTCGCGCATCCGCGCCACGCGCTCGGCCAGCGGCAGACGTCCCACCAGGGTGCGGTAGGCGCGATGGGTGCTGAACGGATGCACGGTCGTCTCCAGGCCCATCAGGACACAGGCGGGCCGCGCGGCGACCTGGGGCACCAGCCGCGCGCCCTGCCGCTTCCACGCTCTGACCAGGCGCAGGACACGGGCGAAGTCCAGCGGTTCGGGCGTGGCCGAGGTGGCCAGAATCGTCACCGGACAGCCGGTTTCGATCGAAATGCGAGCCATCCATTCCAGGTTGGTGTCCGGGCCGACCATGTCGGTGGCGAGTTCCATCACGCGATGCCCGGCCTGGCCCATCGCGCGTCCCAAAGCGACCATCTCCGCTTCGGAGGCGAAAGTGCCCGGCACGTGCTCGCCATTTTTGGCGCGATGCAGCAGGGTGCGCGAGGAGCTGACGCCGATGGCGCCGGCGTGCAGCGCCTCGGCCACCAGCGCCGCCATGCGTGCGATGTCCTCCGCGGTCGCTTCCTCGTTGTGCGCGCCCCGCTCGCCCATCACGTAGGCGCGCACGGCGCCGTGAGGGACTTGCGCGGCGACGTCGATCGCGCGGCGCATCCGCTCCAGCGCGTCCAGATACTGCGTGAAGGATTCCCACTGCCAGGGAATTCCGGCGGCCAGCGCGGAGCCCGGAATGTCCTCGACTCCTTCCATCAGTTCGATCAGGAACTGCTCCCGGCCCGCCTGCACCGGAGCGAAGCCGACGCCGCAGTTGCCCATCACGATCGTGGTGACGCCGTGCCAGCTCGAAGGCGTCAGGTATGGGTCCCAGGTCACCTGGCCGTCGTAATGGGTATGGATGTCCACCCATCCGGGAGTGACCAGCAAACCGCTGGCGTCGATTTCGCGCCGCCCCGGTCCGGCTTTGCCACCCACCGCCGAAATCGTCCCCCCGTCAACCGCCAGGTCGCCGGCGAAAGCAGCCGTGCCGGAGCCGTCCATTATGTTGCCGTTGCGGATAACCAGGTCATGCATGGCTCTCACTCCTCCTGCCGAGCGCGGGAAAAAACGAGCCGGTCTGTTACCGATGTAGCACAGTCAGGGGTGGGTGCGGAATGCAAATGACTGGCGCGGCAGAGGCGAGAGGAAGCCAGACATCAAAATCACTGATTAAAACCAACAATAAAGGCATTTGAAAAAGTCACGACGCGCGGGGCAGCCCATCTGCAATGCTCTGTTAATTGATGCGGAAACCAACACGAGAAGTTATAATGACGTTGCGAACTTCACCCAGCGAGGGCCCTCATCATGAAGCTGATGGTGATTCCCAGAGGCCTGCGTCCGTTTGCCCGTGTTCGCCAAAACGTCGCGCAGTTGGAGTCGATGCCGCTGCGCAATCAGGTCCCGTGCACAGCTCCACCGATGAAGCGGTCCCCCCGCCGAAGAGTCGGGCTGTCGGCGGCCGGCGTGAAGTTGTTCAGTATCCTGGCCTATCGCAGTGAGCCCGGCCGTCCACGCGGTCCGTTGCTGGCCTGGCCGGGATGGGAACATGTAGCGCATCGGCTGTGGCCGACGATGGCGGTTCCCAAAGCGCCCTATGGTCTTTTGCGGATGCGGATCCGGCAGCATCGGGGCCGGTCCCTGACGCTGCCCGACGGTACCACTATCGGCAGAAACTCGACAGTCGGGGAGTTGCACTGCGACAACCAGGCACTGTTGCGCATGGTGCTCAAGCACCGGATCAATCCCTACCGGGCCTGCCGTGAAGACCTGCACTGCATGGCGGCCTGGGCCAGGACCGATGAACTCGGCAAGCAGGTGGAAGCATTCGTGGGGCGCACGATGCTGGCGGTTGGCGCGGCGCGCATGGGTTTCACGGTGCGCGAGGTGCGCAAAAGCGCGTGGCTGTCGCTGGAGCGGTTTTTCATGATCGGACTGCTGTTGCTGTACACCGAAAGCGGCATCGAGCGGCTCAAGCGCGGCACCACCGTGTTGTCGTATCCCCGCGAGGTGTGGATTTCACGCCGCGAACTCATCCGGCGATATGGCCAGCGCGAGGGCCGTCTGGTGGGCAACGCGAGTATCGACCAGGGCGCGCCGTCCTTGGCAGCCGCGACGATGGATTTGAGCACGGTGTCAGGCCGGGAAAGCGCAAGCTCACCCAGTCCGCTCTAACACTCCTTCCAGCCAGGGGAAGAGATTGCCGGCCGGACGCTGCGCGAACATCCCGCTTTGCGTGTCCGTGATGTTGGCCAGCGCGCGCTCCAGCGCGGCCAGCAGTTGGGCTTGCGGCGCGCCGGGATTTATCCGCACGGCGGCCGCTGCACGCAGGTCGGCTTTGAATGCCGCCAGGCGCGCGGCGCTGATGTAGTCAACGGCAAAGCCGTCGCTGAGGAAGCTGGCAATCACGCCAAAGCCGCGCGCGGCCCTGCGCCAGCGGTGCGCCTGGGCGGGATCCAGACGCTGCAGCGAATCCGCGTAGAGAAGGCATGCCAGTTCGATTCGCCCCGCGCGCACGCGCTGGGCCAAAAGTGCCATCTCGCGCCGGCGCGCCGCCCCCTGCGATATCACCGAGCGCCAGTTGCCGACGCCGATGGTGTTGTTGACGGCGTTGCGCCCCAGCCAGCCAGCGTCATCGTCGATAAGCGCGGCGGCGGCCGGCGCGATCGCGGCGGGCGCCAGTTGCGGTGCCAGGGTTACGATGCTGCTATCTTCGGCGCCGCCGTGGCGTGTGAGCCAGCCGCGCGCTTGCATCGCGGCCAGCACGGGATCGTCGGCCGGGATCGGCAGGATGTAGACTTTGTCGGAGGCCGACAGGTCGTCGGCGGGGTCGCGGCGCGGCTGGACTTCCACCCAATGGCCTTTCTCGCAGCTAAGCGGCGCGAACACCGCCAGGGCCGGGCACAAAGCGGGCTGATAATCGGCCACCAGCCGGCGGGTCAGCCCGGCGCGCTCGAGTTCGGCGGCAAGCTCAGCGGACCGCCGCCAGTCAATTGCGCGTGGGTAGCGCAAGCCCATGTCCCAGGTGATTTCGGCCGCCAGCGCGGGCATTCCCAGCGGAAAGACCGAAGCGCCGGTGACAATCGCGCAGCCCAAAAACAACGCCGCGCTGCGCCTGTGCACTCGGCGCATCGCGCGCTCCAGCGCCACCCCGGCCGCGACGCTGCCGGCCAGCGCCGATTGCAGGATCAGTCGGCAGGGGTCGTGCGCCAGCCACACCATGGGCGCCGCCAGCCATGCGATCAACACCACATTTTCGCGCGGCCGCCGCAGCAGCATCAGGGCGGCCGCGGCGGCGAGCAGATCCAGCATCGGGTCGAAGAGCAGAGCGGGATGCCCCTGGGCGCCGCTGAACCAATCCAGGTTCGACAGCACGTGGATGGCGTAGGGTGCGGTGAGCAGCGCCACGAGGACTCCCACGGCGGCCATCTCGCGCCAGCGGCGGGTCAGCGCGGCGGCGACTACGATCGCCAGTGGCGCGGTGGCGAAGCCGGCGATATGCATGTAAATCGCAAGCGCGCTGGCCAACGCGCAGGCGGCCAGGCGGCGGCGCACGAAGAACCAAATCGCCCATCCGGCGAGAATGAACAGCCATCCGGAGGGGATTCCAACCGCGAAGGACGAACTGGCGAAGACCGCCCCGCTGAGCAGGCTTACCGCGAACAACGCCGCCCATTCGCCCTGCAACTGCAGGGCGAAGAACGCGGCGGTGAGAACGGCGGCGGTCCATTGCGTCAGCGCCGCAATGGCGTTGGCCAGTACGTAATCGGCGCCGGTGCCGCCCAACAGCCGTCCCAACGCGCCAATGGCGGCCTGGAACAGGGGGCCCTGCAGATTGGGGCGCCCGCGCGGGCCGAAGTTGACCTGGTCCCACAACACCCAGCCCTGCAGCCCCCATTGACGCGCCATCGCCACGTGGTAGGCGGAATCGATGGTGACGCGGTAGTCCAAAAGCGATCCGGCCAGCAGCGCGAAGTGGATCGAGAAGATCGCGCCGGCTGCGATCAGCGCCGCGTGGCGATGGCGCGCGCCGGGCCCGGTCTCACCGCGCAGGTCAACGCTCTGGTCGTATCGCAGCGGGGCGGCCGGATGCATCGCAGGCGCTTACCGCACGCGCGGCTTGAGTGCGGCCAGTTGGCGGCGGGCGCCGGGGTCGGCTTGCGCGCCCCGGCCTGCGGTGTAAAAGCGCACCAATTCAGTGACCGCTTCGGGACCGCCAACAAAGGGCGAGCCCTGCTGTTGCTTTTTAAGAAATCGATAAGGCGGCGCGCATTGGAAGTAGTAGGTCGTGGCGGGAACAAACGGATTGACCACGCGCAGCAGCATATGCGGCCAATTGGGCAGCAGCTTGGCGACGTCGGCCTGAGAGGTGACCTTGCACGCGGCAAACTGCCCGGCTGGCACCGTCAATTCGCCGCCGCTGGCAACGCTGAGGTCGAGGTCGACGTAACCATAAGGCGTGATCTGCTGGCTTAAGCGGCCGCGGGCGCCCGCGCGCAGTGAATCAAGTTCCCGGCGCATCGCGACGGCTGGCACCGCTGCGGGGTAAAGGTCGGGCGGGAAGTCGGCCGCACCGGTGATCCTCAGCGCCCGGTCATTGCGCCAGAATTCGCTTTGTAAACGGCGTCCGTCCTGGCTGTACATCGTGCGTCCGAACATCGCACATCCGCGCGACTTGCCTGACAGCACCCAAAAGGAAAGCTGGTGCTGATGGCTGGGATAGTCGGTCGCTTCGATCCACAGCATATCGCCGTTGAGCGGCTCACTCCATGAAGTTGTGCGCGACATCACCTGACCGCCGCCGGTGGCGGCTTCCACCGTCTCATAAACTTCAGTGCCTGCGGACGGCTCAATTCGGCCGCCGGCCTGGACGTGATGATCGCCGATCAGGCCGCGCTGCTGGAGCAGGCGTTCAGTGTCTGCCCGCGGCGCGCTCGCGCCGGTCGCGGCCGCGGGTGGGGCGTTGACTTCGACTTCAGGGCGGGCCAAGGCAATTATCGAGGCGGAGCCGGTTATCGCGGCCAGTAAGAGAACCGGCAGCACGATTGCCAAAATCAATGAACGGATGGGCTTGGACATTGTGCTTGAGGGAAATGTTTTTTTTGCCGGTCGTAGTCTGCATGTTTCAATCGATGTTCGTAGGCGCAAACCGGAACCGGACCGGGACTCATCGGATGGTAGCAGTGATCTGTATTTCTAAACTGCCTGATGGCAACCCGGGAGTCGAACGCTTTGGACCCGAAAGCGACGGCGCACCCGTTCAGGATTTCACGCCGTCCGAGGGCAAGGCCAGCAGGTCGGGCTCGTCCGCAAGCTCGCCGCCGTTGCGCAGGACGTAGCCAACCACAACTCCGGCCGAGCCAAGTCCCAGCGGCAAACGATAGATCAGATGGGCGACACCAAACGCCAACAGCGCTGCCATCAGGCGCGCGCGCGGCGCAAAGGCGCCAAGTCCGTAAAGTCCCACCGCCTGTAAAGGCCCCAGGCAGGCCGGCGTCATCGGTGCGCCGCCCGAGGCCAGAATCGCCGGCGAAGTCGCGATCACCTGGAGCAGGGGGATATTAAGTTTGAACGCCTCCAGACTCACCCAGAGCAAAAAGCCCTGCGGCAGTGCGATGGCGAAGCGAATGGCGAGCAGTTCGGCGTAGATGGCGAGGTTGGCCTTGCGGAATGCGATCAGCGACGGCCGACTGCGCAGCCATCGCTCCACCCCGTACACCGGCTCGCGCCACATCCACCACGCTGCAATCAGCATGAAGGCGATGAAGGCGGCCGCGGCGATATGCCACCAGGCGGCAAAGGCGGAATCGGGCACCGCGATGCCGGCCAGCGCGACCAGAAAAGAGAAGAGAATTCCGTCAAGAAAGCCGAAGAAGGCGATGGTGAAAATGCCGGTCAGCCATGGCACGCCCTTGCGTTGGCGCAGGAAGAACAGCAGCGCGCCGTCGGCAACCAGTGAATTGACCACCTGGAGGAACGACTGTGCAGCCGTGGCGGGCAGCACCTCGATGAACTCCGTGCGGCCGTGGAAATGAGAGAACATCCGTGCGAACAACAGGTTTTCGCCCACAAACCACAGCAGGAAGGCCACCGCGGTCGCCGGCACGAACCACGCCAAATTCGCCGAGGCCAGCTCGGAGAGTTCGCGCCCGAGGCGCAGACCGCGCGACTCGTACCAGATCACGCCGCCCGCGATCGCGTAGATGAACAGGCTCTGCGCGGTCATCTTCAAGGTTGGGTTGATGTTGAGCCTGAGGCGGTGGGAGCCCATATGGCGAGGTAATGCCGGTTTCATAACAGCCCCCCGAATGCCATTGTAGCAGAATGCGGAGCGCCGCAGCGTGCTCAGCCTCAGACAAGGTGTCGCGCCGGTAGAATTGAGTTGGAGCTGCGTTCAGCCTGGCGTCCGACCGCCGGCTCCCGATGCAGGATGTTTCTGGCCTCAAGTTCCCTGATCCGCTTGGCGGTGGAACCCAGGTGCCCGGTCAGGATTTCGGCGTTGTGCTGACCCAGGGCGGGCAGGTCCTCCATGGCCGGGGTTTGCATCGAACTCGCCCAGCACCGGGTCGCTGTGCGCACGCACCGTGCCGCGCCAGCGCACGTGCTCGTTGGCCATCGCTTCCTCGACCGACAGAATCGGTCCGGCGAGGATGTGATAGTGCTCCAGGATTCGCAATGCCTGCTCGTGGCCGGGCAGATTGCAGCCATTGCTCGATCGCCTCGGACAGCGCCGCGCCGTTGGCGACACGCCGGTCATTGTCGGCAAAGCGCGGGTGGGGCAGGGCGGTCACGCGCCGATGCCATTTTTTGCCTTGCTCGCGCAACAGCGCGTCGATCTTGTGCTCGCGCTCCAACGCCTCAAGCCGTGCTTCAACGTCCCCGGCGAGCAACTCGCTGTGCTGCCGCGGCGCACGGTTTCGGCGTACGGCTCGATTCATCGCGGTACCGGGTCAGCTATCGCCAGCAGACCCCGGATTGCATAAACCGGGCAAGTGGCGCCGCCGACCAACGGTGCTTGTCGAGTTGCGATGCGATAGACATTCAGCCCCGGTGCGATGTTAATTGAGTTAAGGGGGTGGGCATCTGCTGGATGGCGGCGCGGCCGGGGCCGGGCGGGGGCGAGTTTTTTCGCGCCGCGTCAATAACAGGCGGGAGCATTGGGACATGAGATTTCACTGGTTTGCAGAGGTGACCTATCCGGACCTTCCGAGTGATTACCGGGAGCGGTACCGTTCGGCGTGGGTCACGCCGCCGGCCCGGCTGGCCGATCCACAAAAGGTTGGAGAAACCTACAGGATGTTCATCCGCCTGATGCAGCTCGCCGACCAGGTGGGCTTCGACGGCCTGACCGTCAACGAGCACCATCAGACAGTGATCGCGATGACGCCCTCGCCCAATCTGCTCGCGGCGAGCCTGGCGACCAGCACCCGAAACGCCGCGATCACCATCGTCGGCAACTCGCTGGCGCTCTACAATCCGCCCACCCGCGTCGCCGAAGAGTATGCCTACCTTGACTGCGTGTCGGGCGGGCGTCTGGCGGCGGGATTTGTGCTGGGCACCCCGATGGATTCGGTGTTCGCCTACGGGATGCCGCCGATCGAGGTGCGGGCGCGCTTCGAAGAGGCGCGTCAGTTGATCCTGCGCGCCTGGAGCGAACCCGAACCTTTTGTCTTCAACGGCAAATACAACAAGCTGCGCTACGTCAACATCTGGCCGCGCCCGATCCAAAAGCGCATCCCGATCTGGGTGCCGGGCGGAGGGGGCAGCGTGGAGACCTGGGATCTGGTCAACGAGCACGACTACTGTTACGGGCACCTGTCGTTTTCGGGGCTGTATTCGTCAAAGCCGCTGGTCGACGCCTTTTGGGAGTACATCGACGCGCGCGGCGGCAACCTCAATCCGCATCGGATGGCATTTACGCAGGTGGTCTGCCTGGCCAACACCGAGGCGGAGGCGGAGCGCGAATATTACGAGGCGGTGCGCTACTTCCATCGCAACTCCGCGCCGGGCAATTTCGGCAATCCGCCCGGATACACCACGATCCGTTCGATGAAGGCGTCGGCTGCCCAGGTCAGCCTGGGCCGCAGCAAGCTGACGCCCGAGGATCGAATTCGGGCCAGCCGCGGCGAGATGGGTTTTTGGGAGTACGACGAAAAGGGCTATATCATCGCCGGACCGCCGCCGCGGGTGCGCCAGCGCCTGCGCGAGCTGATTACCGATTTGCGCATCGGCCAGCTTATCGCCACCCCGCACGTCGGCAATCTGCGCGAGGAGGTCGCGGCGGAGAACACGCGCCTGTTCGGCCACGAGGTTGCTCCTTATCTGCGCGACCTGTGGGCCGATCAGCCCGATTACTGGACGCCCGAGGCAAGTCAGAAGCTGGTCGCGCAAAACGCGCCCGTTGTGCGCGGCAGCGATCCGCGATCGGCGGCCCGAAAAGGCGCGACGGCAAAGCAGGCAGGATCGAGCGCGACATGAAGATGGAAAAGAAAACCGTGGGGCGGCTGGACATCCGCCTCTGGAGCGGCGGGACCGGCGCGCCGCTGCTGTATCTGCACGGCTTCGAGCACCATCCCGGCGACGCCGCCTTCCTCAACCGCCTGGCGGAAAACCACCTGGTGTGCGCCCCCGAACATCCGGGCTTCGGCACCTCCACGCCGTTGGAGGAGTACTACGACATCATCGACGTCGCCCTGCACTACCGGCGGTTGATCGAATCGTGGCATCAGGGAGCGGTCGACGTAATTGGCCATAGCCTGGGCGGCATGTTCGCTGCCGAGCTGGCCGTGATAAGCCCGCATTCGGTCCGCCGCCTGGTGCTGGTCGATGCCTACGGCTTGTGGCTGCATGAGCATCCGCTGCCCGACCCCTTTGCGCTGGCGCCCAGGGATTTGGAACGCGCGAAGTGGAGCGATCCGGGAAAGGCGCCGATGCCCGAGCCGTCGGCCTTCGAGGCGCCCGGCGACGCCGACGCGCTGGCGATTTTTCGCGCGCAAAACCTCGGCACTGCCACCAAGTTCATGTGGCCGATTCCCGACCGCGGACTCAACCGCCGATTGCCCTACATCGAAGCCCCGACGTTGATCATCCACGGCGCGGCCGACGGGCTGATTCCCGCGGTATACGCCGAGGCCTTCGCACACCTGATTCCCAAGGCGCGTGTGGCCGTGATTCGCAACGCCGGTCATCTGCCGATGCTCGAGGCCGAGGACGAATTTGTTCTCACGGTAAACGATTTCCTGGCTTGACGGCGCCTGACAGAGAAATGCCGACGGCGCACGTCAACGGGATCAGGATTTACTACCAGCTCGACGGCAGCGGACCGCCGCTGCTCCTGATCAGCGGCCTGGGGCAGAACTGCGCCTCATGGGCGCCGCTGCTGCCCGCCCTGCGCGAGCGCTTTGGGTGCATCGTCTTCGACAATCGCGGCAGCGGCCGCAGCGACGCGCCGCCGGGGCCGTACACGATCGATCAGATGGCGGACGACACCGCTGCGCTGCTCGAGCATCTGAAGCTCGGGCCGGTCAGCGCGGTGGGCTGGTCGCTGGGTGGTTCCGTGCTGCAATCGATGCTGGTCCGCCACCGCGACCGTCTTGCGCGGGCGGTGCTGCTCAGCGCGTTTCCCTGCTACAGCGAGCTGCAGCATCGATGGCTTGACAGCCTGATCGCGCTGCAGCGCAGCGCAATCGAGCCACTGACGCTGGCTGTGTTCCGTGCCGCCTGGGTGTTTACGCCGCGATGGCTCAGCAATCATGCCGCCGCGGTGGCGACTGCGAAGCTGGCGCTGCAGGACCCCTATCCAACCAGCATCGAGGGCTTCGAGGCGCAGGCCCATGGGCTGCGCCGCTACGACGCGCGTGCCGGCCTGCCCACCGTCTCCACGCCGACGCTGGTGCTGGTGGGCGCCGAAGACATTCTCACTCCAGTCGAACAGTCGGCTGAAATCGCGCGCCTGATTCCCGGCGCCAGATTGCAGGTGCTGGCGCGCGGCGGTCACGCGATGGCGCTGGAGTATACCTCCGACACAGTCCGGGCGATCGCCGCTTTTCTGACCGCGGCGAGCTGAGCGTCGCGCAGGCAGCCAGGCAGGCCGAAGCGGTGGTTAGCACCCACTTTGTAACGCGGGTGACGCCTGAGGTGTGAATGCATCTGAGGATACCCTGCCGTGTCTTGCACCGGATAATCAAACTGTAGGATAGGGCGATCGTCGCGTAGGATGGCGAGCGGATTTGGTTTCCACGTCCGCTTTGGTGTGAGACGGCTGATCGCGGCAGGCGGGGCCTGAAGGGCGCGTCTGTAAGCGTTTGGCTTTGACGGACGCAGCGGGTAGCGCGTGAGGTTGTGATGGGCAGGACGGGGCGAATGCTGTGGTGGTTGTGGCTGGGAGTCACGGTCACGGTGTTGGCGGGCGCGGCGGGAGAAGGTTTTGCCGCCGCAAAGTCAGCGGCCCGTGTGAACAAGTCCTCGACAACGCTGACGATCACCTCGCCGGCCGCCGGTAGCACGGTATCCGCTACGGTTACCATCCAGACTTACGAGAGCTCCAACATTAGCTGGATCAACGTTTTTGCCGACGGCGTGTGGTTCGCCTCCAACGACCCGGCTGCGGCGCGGCCTTATTCGGTGCCATGGGATTCGACCAGGGTCAGCAACGGGTCCCATACCATTTCGGTAACCGGCTACAGTTCGACCAACCAGGTGCTGGCGACTTGCTCCGAGGCGCTGTACGTCGCCAACAACGCGCCATCGGCGACGCCCGCGCCGAGCCCGACGCCCGTGCCGACGCCGACTCGCACCGCCATGCCCACGGCCACCAAAACCGCCGCCCCGACCCCGACCAACAGCGCGGTTCCCACCGCTTCCCCGTCTCCGGCGGGTACTGTGTACTACGTCGCGCCTACGGGCAGCGACAGCGCGGCCGGCACCGCAGCCGCTCCCTGGCGGACAATTCAACATGCGGTAAGCAAGCTGGGGGCGGGGCAGACCGCGATCGTGGAGGCGGGCAATTACGCCGAGCGCGTTTCAATCGCTACGTCGGGCAGCGCGGGCGCGCCGATCACGCTTGAGGCGGCGAGCGGAGCGACGGTCAGGACGCTGGGCTTCAGCATCTCGGGCGCCTACTGGGTGATCGCCGGATTCGACATCTCAACCCAGGCCAATACTACCGACGGTTATGGCATCTATATTTTCAGTTCGGCGCATCACGACACGATTAGTAACAACTATATCCACGAGCTGTGCCATGAAGGGATCTTCATGGAGCCCACCGTTTCCTACATCACACTGAAGGGCAACCGGATCTGGCGGGCCGAGATGGCGGGAGCGCAGGTGGACGGCGCCTACAACTTGATCGACGGTAACGAAGTGTGGGACACGCAGCAGAAGCCGTCGCTGCTGGGTGGGATTTATTCCGCCTGCAACATTCCCACCGGTGCCGACGCCGACGCCTTCCGCTTCTTCGGTCAGCATCATGATTTCATCCGCAACTACATGCATGACATCGCCTATGGCACGATCGCCAATCCCAATCCTCACACCGATTGTTTCCAGACCTGGGGCAGCAGCGCGATGAAGGTCGATGCGGTTGTGTTCGAGCGCAACTGGTGCCGGTGGCCCACCACCGCAGCGCAGAACCATTCTGCGATGCTGGAGGGGACTGACGGTCCGGTAGGCACGCTGATTTTCAAGAACAATGTGTTCGCCGACATGCAGGACGGGTTGATCGTCGGCGAAGTCGGGATGCCCAGCGGCGTGGCGGCGGTCAAGGTATGGAACAACACCTTTGACCATATCGCGCGCGAGGCGGTGCAGTTCAACGACTCCCGCACCAGCGCCGATGAGGTGATTGACAACATCTTTTTCGATGTCGGCAGCGGCGGCGACTCCTTCATGTGCGTGGCCGGCGGTGCCCCGCTCGTTGCGGCCAACGATTTTTACATGCGGGGCGGTGCTGTGCCGGGCACCTACTGCTCGAGCGCGCCCTACATCAGCGTCGATCCGCTGTTCGCCAATGACGGCGACGCAACCGGCGCGGGCGCCGACTACCATCTGCAAAGCGGCTCGCCGATCAAGGACAACGGTGCCGTGCTGGCACAGGTTGGCAACGACTACGACGGCACGGTGCGGCCGATCGGCCCGGGTCCATCAATGGGTGCCTTCGAGAAGTAAGGCCGGCGCGTGCGCCCTTGACGCGGCGTCGTCCGGCTGTAAATCTGAATATATTCAAGTATTCAGGAATTATCGATCAGGTGCACCTCGCGCCAACCAAAGCGCCTGGGCTGTTGCGGGCTGCGATTGTTCTGGGTGCGGTCCTGCTCAACGGCGCCGCAGGTTACACTGCGCAGCCAGCGGTGACGCGGTTTGCAACGATGCCGCCGCACGCGGCGCTTCCCGGCGGCGCGGAGTGCGCGGCGCGCGTGCGGCGCTCGGGATGGGAAGCACGTCCGGAGAACAGCACCGCCAACCATCGGATGCCGACCGCCGATGAGCTGGCGCGGCTGCATCGGACCGCCCGCAACGGCGGCGTGGCGGCGTCGTTCTTTGCCCGAGTGGACGGCGCGTTCACCGGCACCACCGACGAAATCATCCAGTGGGGCGCGTGCAAATGGGGCTTCGACGAGGATCTGGTGCGCGCGATCGCGGTGGACGAGTCGCATTGGCGCCAGGCTGATGTCGGCGACTGGACCACCGACACAACCCTGTGTCCGCCCGGCACCATCAGCGGCGGCGGATGCTATCAGAGCTACGGGTTGCTGCAAATCAAGTATGGGTCATTCCCCGGCACCTGGCCGATGAGCCGCGACAGCACCGCCTTCAACGTCGACTACAAGCTCGCCTACCAGCGCGCCTGCATGGAGGGCGCAAATCAATGGCTGCGTGAGGACGTGCCGCTGCCGGGCTACCCGGTCTATCCCCAGGGCACGGATGAGCAGATGTTGTGGGGATGCGTGGGCGACTGGTTCAGTGGGGAGTGGTATGACGCCGCCGCGCTGGCTTATGTCCAGCGCGTGCACCAGGCATTGGCGGCACGCGAATGGGAACAATACAACCCGCCCCGATGAAGCGGGCCGGGTTTGGCCCGACCCGGCACGGCCCGCTGTGAAACGCGAAGAGTGTGGCGCAAACCGACGCCCGCGCCGGATGCTCAACCCGCGTCCGTGGTACAGGCTGCTGCTGCCGACCACCCAGGCTGGGCGTGGACCAGCAGCTTCGTGGTGTAGTCCGCCCAATTGCCGCATGGCCACGCAGCGTTTGCCGCGCTAGCCGCGGCGGTCGCGCGGTTGCGGCTCGTGGACATGGTCCCGGGCCGGGCCGGCCTTTGAAGCTGCACCGCGCGGGAGCCTTATTTGCGGCTGGGCCTGCGTGGCCGCGGGTATGCGGCAACTGTCCAGAAATTCCTCGATGTCGCGATGGCGGAAGCGCTTGACGCGGCCGATTGCATAGCAGGGCAGCTCGGCGCGGTTGACCATCCGATAAATGGTCATCTCGGTCAGTTGCAGAAGGTCGGCGAGCTGGCTGACCGTGTAGAATTCGCGAACCTGTACGGCATCGCGCTTTTGCGCAGCTATGTGCCGCACCTTGAAGTGCCCCTTTGGATTGCGCTTAATCAACATGCCTGCCTTCCCGCACCGGTTCCCAACCCAAGCGTCCGATTTAATCTAATTAACATCAATCCATCGGTCTTTTCTTCTTTAGACTGGACTTAGGCCGATTGTCAAATGTTCGCAAGCCGCGCTACACGGGCCCCGATGCGTTTGCTGATGGCTTCGCGCAGGCGATGCCTGAGTGCCCACCCTCGGCCTGCACCCAGGAAGGCGCGAAACTGGCGCGGACCGACGTGCGCCATCACGCCCATCCGATGCATGACGCTGTCGCGGCGGCGCGCGTAGCCGAAGTCCGAAGTCATGATGCGCCGGTAGCCTGCCGCCCACAGCGCCTGTAGCACCGCGTCGCTGTACGCGCCGTGGGGAAGGGCGAAACTGCTTACCTGCGCATCCACCAGGTCCTCCAGCCGCCGTCTTGAGTCCAGCGCTTCGCGCCACAATTCGGCCGGACCGACCGTGGTCAGCCGCTTGTGTGTCAGGCCGTGTGAACCAATCTCAAAGCCCCGGGTGTGAAGCTCGCGCACGTGCTCGCGCCTGAGATAACCGGCCTGGCCCACAAAGGCCCAGGTGATAAAGAACGTGGCGGTGAAGCCGCGCACCTGAAGTTCCGGCGCTGCAATCGTGTGGTCGCTCAGGTGGCCGTCATCGAAGGTAATCGCAACCGGACCCGGTGCCGGCGCCATGCAATCCAGTTCCGCGACGCGAACCGGATGCATCGCGCGTTGAGCGATCGCATCGAGCTGTGCACGAAAGGCGCGGGCATCGATCGCATGCCGCGCACTCCATCCCGGTGGGAGCCGGCCGCCGCACGGCAGGATTCCGTGATAGGTAAGGACCGCAAGCCGCGAGGCGATCTTGTTGGACATCGTAATAACGGGCGGCGCGATCATCTCCACGCGCTTTCCATGCGCAGCAATCTGCGCCGCTGATGTTTGCGCACGAATCTGACCAGCTCCGGTTCCGCGGTTCGCGGCTCGTTGCGCAGGCAGGCGGCGACATAGCCGCCGATGAGCAGAATCCCGGCCAGGCCTACCGGTGCTGACAAGGCGCGGCGCGCCGCGCGCGCGGCCAGGAACAGCGGCGAATAGCCGGCATGATACGCGGCGCGTCCGCCGGCAAGGAGCACGCGCCAGCGTCCGTCGGCACTGCCCAGGGGCCGATGGTGAATCGCGGTGATGTGGGCAAAGCTGTGCGTTTTGAAGTTGCGCATCATCGCCCGCGTCTCATCGATAGTGTCCCATCCCGGACCGGCTTCCAGGCCGCCGATCGCCTCGAAGCATTGGCGCGAGTACATCTTGGTGGCGCCGCGCACGTGAAAGGCAGGAAGGCGGTTGCAAACCAGTGCGCGGCCGCGGCGTTCGAGCAAAACGGCGCCGGCGACGCCCAATGCGGGGTCGCGTTGGAACTCCTCCAGCAGCGACTCCACGAACTGCGGTCCAAAGCTGATATCAGCGTCCAGGCGTAGGATGTAATCGGCGTCGCGCCACACCTCGCGTACCAGATGGCGCATCACAATCGACGCGCCGCCGCGTTTGCGCACCGGCTCGCGTTTTAGGTGGCGGACGTCGATCCACGGATGCTCATCGGCGGCGGCGTCGGCGAGCGCAGGGGTTGCGTCGGCGGAGCCGTCGTCGATGATGATCCAGCGCCGCGGCCGCACGCTCTGGCGCACCATCGACTCGATCAGAAAAGGTAAAAAGCGCTCCTCGTCCCTGGCGGGTGTGATTGCTACATACGTCATGTTCATTTGTGCTACTTTAAGTTTCTAACCGGCTGCCCCAGCCATCTCCCCGGTCGGGCAAGGGCAGGAAGGGCGAGGCACAAAAGCTAAAGAGCTGGTGCTGTTGATGTTTTGCGCCGCGACATTCCAGTCGTTGCCGCTCGGCAAATGCCCAGCACAGCGTCACTAGCAGCCCGACCGCGTAACGACAGTCGCCGGCCGTCGTTTCGACCATGTTCAAGATCAGGACCGGCACCACCACCAACAGGAACATGCGCTTTAGCCTCCAGGAGTCTTCCTTGCGGCGCAGGGCCCACAGCCAGGGCCGGATGAAAAAGAACATCCAGAAGGCGAAGGCGGGAACGCCGACTCCGACCGCGCGCGACAGATAGCCGTTGTGAAGCGAGCTGTGAGGGCCTTCCTCCCACGGTCCCCACCAGAGCGGAAAATACCTGCTCTGCAAAATCTGGCCTTCC
The DNA here is from genome assembly GCA_021325025.1 of Pseudomonadota bacterium. Classification (GTDB taxonomy): domain Bacteria; phylum Desulfobacterota; class Binatia; order Binatales; family Binataceae; genus JAJPJA01. The sequence goes on from JAJPHZ010000025.1 coordinate 117,955, forward strand.
ACCTCGAAGCCCCATCCGAGCAGGGGCCGCTCGCCGATCTGCGCGAGGGCGAATTTCCACACGTCGGTGCGGCCGGTCAGGGTCGAGACTTCGCCGCGGGTGAAATAATGGGGTGCTATGCGGGCGGCGGCCGCGAACATCAGCACCGCTGCGGCCAGGCACAATGGCACGGCGCGCCAGCGGTAGCGCCACAGCAGGTAGGCCGACGCGCCGACCGCCAGGCCCACGAAGGGCGAGCGCGAATCGGCCATCGCCGCCATTGCAATCGCCGCCGCGGCTTCCAGCGCGATCCAGATTCTCTGACGGCGTGAAGCCGAGTTCCACACCACGGCCGCCGCCGCGACGGTGGCAAGCATCGCTTCGCCGACCTGGTTGGGTGAACTGAAGAAGCCACGGAAACGCTCCATGGCGCTCAGTTCCTCCGCGCTCCACGCCAGCTCGTGCGGCGCGGTGAGCAGGGTCGCGGCAAGCCCGATCCACACCGCGCCCAGGCCTGCCAGAAACCACTTGAAGAGCCGCTCCATGCCGCGCCGGTCCTTCATCTCGGTGGCGATCCTGACCGACACGACGAAGATCAGAATCGCCGCCGTGACGCGCGCCAGCGAGTAGCCCGGCAGCAGCGAGTAGGTGATGCTCACCGCGCCCCATCCGAGATACAGCATGTAGTCGCGGAAACCGCCGCGCCATAGCATCGGATTGCGCAGCGAGCCGATCGCCGCCGGTGCGCAGAACAGGAGCAGCAGCGGATACCTGATGATGAAGCGCTGCTCTTCGGTAACGGGCAGCACCGTGGCCGAGCACAGCAGTTCGATCATCACCAGCGCGCACAGCAGGTGGGCGCCATCGCCCTGCACGCGCCAGGCCGCCCACAGCACAAACGCCGCGCCGGCTGCCAGCGCCATCGCGCCGGCGGCGGCCGGCGAACCCAGGGCGGTCAGCACGGCAAGCCCGAACAGCGCGGCGGCGGCCAGGACCGGAACAAGGGAGGGGTCGTTGCGGGCAAAGGACGGATCAGAGCGCAATGCCGGCCGCCTCCGTCATCGCGTCCGGCCGCGCCGGCGCATCGGCCGCCGGCACAGGCGCGGCGATCACTTCGCCGGCAATCTGCTCGAGCGACAGCGGCCGCAAGCCTTTTTCGCGCGCGAACGCCAGTACCTCATCAAAATGTAGAGATACCGGTTCCCACGGCTTGTAGATGCCGGCGAAACGCCGCAGCCCGACTTCGAAAGGATGCGCGGCGGCGATAATCGGCAGGTCCAGCGCCGCCTCGGCCAGCAGGCGGGCGCGCGTCAGCTCGGCGGCAAGATAGCGGCGCAGCGTCGGCAGGGTGTCGCAGTACGCTTCATGTTGAAAGGTCGAATAACGCATAAACGCGGGCAGCCGGGGGCGAATGCCGGGCCGCGGCTCGCCGTGAAATACGGCCGCGCCAAAACCGGCGTCGCGCAAAAAGGCCAACATTCTCGCGTCGACCTCTTGAAAGGGCAGAATCATGATGGGCTGGAAGCGCACGGTGTAACGGCGGCAGATGTCGGCGATCAGCCGCAGCCCCCGCTCATGGTCAACGGATGGCTGCCTGAGCAGGCGATGATCGACGTGGCGCAGCAGCCCGTGCCAGACGAAACCGGTGTTGAACTCCTTGAGCGCGTTGATGTAGCGGATGCTGGGGCGGCTATGGTCGGGGGTCCAGGCGAAATCGACGTGCGTCCCCGCACAGGCGCGTTCAATCTGCGTCAGCCAGCGGGTAACTCTGGCGGCGTTGAAGTAGTCCAGGTTGCGCGGCCGATCGTCGAGCACCAAATTGTAGGCGCCCACCGCATCGGCGGCGCGGCCCGTCACACGGTTGACGGCGGCCAGCACGCCCACGTCGAAGCATCGCGCCTGCGCATCCGCCATTCGCCTGACGATCGGTGTCATCGCGCCCGCCGGGGTCTGATCGGGCAGCAGGTCGTAGATGACGGCGCCGCGGCCATGGGTAAGCGCGAGGATGAAGGGGAAAGCTGGGGCGCCGGTTCTCAATCCGTAAACCAATGGTTCCAGCGCCCCCTCGATGACGCGTGCGGCGGGCAGGTCGATGGCCGTGTTCGCGCTTTCATTTCTCAACACCTTTGGCAGCAGCGCATGGTCCGGAAATCGGTAGCCGCTGGCGTGCTCGGCGCCGGCGGCTACGAAGCTGCCGCGCGCAAAAGGGGCCAGCGAGCACGGTCGGCCGGGTGCAAAACCGCCTCGCACGTAAAGCGTTGCGCCGCCGTGCACGACGGCGCGCAGCGCGCACGCCTGGACGTCATCCAGCGAAAGCAGCGTGGGACAGGACGCCGCGAGCAGCACCCGCGGGCCGAGGCCGACCGGGCCAAACGCGCTCGCAGCGAGATCGATTCGCCGGCAGCGCAGGCCGCGCAGCGCGGCCCATTGATAGGCCAGCAGCGGAAAGCGCTCGCGCCGCGTATCGGCAAGCAACACGCAAATGGGAGCGGGTGAGTTCAAGCCTGCGCCTCCCCGGCCGTTTGCACCGCTTCGCGATGCAGTTCCCGGGCGCGGCGGCGATTGGAATCAAGCACGGCGTCGAGCAGCGGCGAGCGGCCGATCTGCTGCAGCAGATTGATGTTGGGAATCACGCAATGGCCGCCGATAAAGCCCGGGAAATAACGCACCCGCGGCAGGAAGCCGACTTGGTCGAAGAAAGTGACGGCTTGATCGTAATCGGCGCCGGTCGCACCGGCCCAACGATTGAGTTCCTGGGCAAAGGCGATCAGGACGCCGAAGTAGGTCGTTTCCGCAAGTTTGGCCAGTTCCAGGGTTTCAGGCCGGTCCAGGCGGCGGGTTTTGATGCCAGCCAGGCGGAAGTGGCGTTGGGCGCGCCGTGCGGTCGGCCCGTCGCAGGCGGCTACAAACTTCCTGTAGCGGAGCAGATCCTGGACCATGCGAACATGCTTGCCGCGCACCGGACTGTAGGCCACGGGCCGCCCCGAGCGGCGCGCGATCGATCGGGTGGTGCCGGGCAGCACGGTGCTGTTGACGACGGTCAGAGCGGGTTTGAAGCGCTGGATATAGGACAGCGCGATTTGCTCGAACTGCTCGCGTCCGGTGAACGGAACGCACAGGTGCATGATTTCAACCGGGTCGCTGAAGTTGCGCGGTTCGATATCGTGCCGCAGGACAGGGCCGGTGCGTTCGAGCACCTCGGCCAGCGCGCCGCCGACCTCCCCCAATCCTACTACCAGGGTCTTGCCTTCTTCCTGCACCAAGCCGCTCCTTGCGATTTATTCAAAAGCCAATCGACCGCCTCATAGTAGCGGCGCGACTGCCGCTCCCAACTGAGCTCGCTCACCTCCAGCGCGGCGAGTTTGGCCAGCGCGGCGCGCCGGCGCGGATGGTGGTAAAGTTCCTCGATCGCCCGCGCCAGGTCGGCGCCGTCGCCGGGGGTGAAGTAGCGCACCGCGCCGTCGCCGAAGTAGTGTTGGATAGTGCGCAGGCGCGCCGCGATCACTGGAACACCCAGAGTAGCGAATTCCAACAATTTGACAGGGAGCATCAGCTGCGTGGCGCGGGTGGCGTGATTGGGCACCAGGCCCGCGGCCGCGGTGCGGAGCAGATCGGGCAGCCGATGGATCGGCACCGGGTCTTCGAAAGTGACCGCCGCACGCAGGTCAAGGCGTCGGCACAGCGACTTGATTTCCCCCAGGTAGTCGCCCGCTCCGATGATGCGCAGCCGCACGTCGGGCAAACGGCGATGTAACAGCGCCATCGCATGGAGCGCGGTATCCAGTCCCAGGCGGCGTGTGACCGTGCCATGGCACACCACGGTGAAAGAAGCCGGCGCGCCGGCGTCGGCGTCCTGATTGGCCGCGGCGTCGGGCGCCATGGGTTTGAAGATGCGCGGATCGGGGCCGTTGGTCACCACGACGATCTTGTGCTCGGGGATGCCGGCCTGGCGCAGCCGTTGGGCGTGCAGGTCGTGCACCGCCAGCACGCAATCGGCCAGGCGCGCGCTCAGGCGCTCGCCCGCCATCAGTATCCGCGCGCCCAAACGCGCGCGGCGGCCGTCGAATTTGTCCATGTACAGTTCGGGCATCGTGTCGTGAATGTCGAGAATGGTGCGCGACCCGAACAGCCGACAGGGCAGGGCGCTCAGGATCGCTTCATCAGGCATCGTGCAGACGATCACCAGGTCGTAGGGCGCCTTGAGGCTGCGGCGCAGCGCGGTCGTGCCGGCGCGCAGGAAAAAGCTCAGGTAGCTGCGCAGGTAGCCCGCCCGGCTGGGGCCGCGATAGCGCGGCAGTGGGATGCCCAGGATGGTAACGCCGTCGGCATCGGCGGCCGGCTCGGGCGCAAGGCAGATGACCTCGACCAGATCGCCGCGGCGGCTCAACGCTTCGGCCTGGCGTTTGACCCGCCCGTCGTGCCCGTAGGTGGTGTAGGCGATGATCAGGACGCGCGCCACATCAACTCCAGGCCAGCAGGGGTTGCGTACAAAGCGGACGCGCGGCGGCGCGGTGCGCGTAGGGCCCGGCGATTTGCGGACGGCCGCCGCTGGTTTCAAGCCGCAGCCCGGCGCGTTGGCGCCACCATGCGCTGACTTCGGAGGGCAGCGCGCGCCATGCCGCGGGCAGGTCGGCGAGCCGTCTGAGCAGTTCGCTGTATGCGTACAGGCCCCGGCCGGCGGCGGAATAATCCGGATGGGTCAGGGCAAGGATCATCGCGCCGCGCGCGGCCAGCCAGTTCACTTTATCCATCCAGATCGGAACCGGATCGCGGCGCAGCAGGTTGATGAGTGTATGATCCTGCGCCAAAGTGTAGGGTAGCTCGACCAGGCCGCCGATGAAGTAGGGAAAGATCGAGCACGAGCCGCCGGGCTGGGGTTCGAACGGGTCGGTGTCGGCGAAGCTGGAATCGTGGTCGAAGTCCATTTCGCCCAGCCACCGGGCATTGCGCAGGGTCGAAGGGGAGCGGAACCCGCGCAGGCCGTGCTCGAATGCCAACGCCTGCACCCGCGGCGCAAGGTCGAGAAAGTGCAGGCGGCTGCGAAACAGCATCCCGTCGTGACGCAGCCCGTGCGCGCCGAACTCGAAGCCGCGGCGGCGCAGGCGCTGTACGCGCCGCCAGTCGATTGGATACTGATCAAGGGGGAGGTTCCAGGCCGAGCGGAAGCCGAAGCGCTCCTCCAGCTCCGCCATCACCTCCATCCGCTCAAACCCGGCCGGGCTTTCCACGTCGTGGGTCAGGACGACACAGCAGGAATAATCGCGCGGCCAAAAACCGATGTGCCATGCCTGGCGCGCGGCGCTCAGCTCCATCGCGCGCAGTATCCAATCGCGCTGGAAGAGCAGCAACGCATCTTCGCTGGGCCAGTTGGGAAATGCCCGGCGGCGCTGCAGCCGAACCGCCAGCGACCTGATGAGGCAGCGCACGCCGGCAGGAATAAAGTCCTTGACCGCGTAATACAGGTTGATCTTCAAGCGCTGCGCCTCAGCCTTCGCGCCGCGGTAGCGCTCCAGCAGATACCAGTCTGAGATCAGCTCCGAGCAGACCAGATCCGTGGGTCCGACGATGGCGCGCCAGTCTTCAGGCGGCTTCCAAAAAGAAAATGCGTCATTGGCCGGCCTGAGATCGCGCCTGCAAGGCGGCGCGTCCTGCGCCAGCGTCGCGACCAGGTTCATGCCAGATACCTGTAGAGGGCGGAGCCGAGCGTCCGGGTTGCGAATCCGGGCAGCCGCCGCCATACCTGCGACAGCATCAGCATCGGTCCCGACAGGACCTCGGCGCTGATGCGGCCGGGCGCTTGCGGATAGAAGCTGTAGGGCAGCGGTACGGCTTGCGCGCCGGCTTCCATCTTGAACCGCACCAGGCCTGCGTTGCGCGCGTCGGTGCGGCCCAGATTGAGCGCGCGCGCCATTGCCGCATGCCGCTCGATCATGCTCCAGGTCAGCAAGTGGGCCGCGCCCGAAGAGCAGCCCAAGCGGCGCGCGCTCCATTTGTAGTGCAGGCAGTCGAACGCCTTCAGCGCGATGCCGGCCGCGACGACGCGGCCCTTTTCGGTCGCCGACCAGATTTCCAGGTCGCCGACGGGACTGAACAACGCCAGCGCCCGCTTGAAGAAGCGCAGCGGTTGCACGGGCAGACCCTTGCGATGGCGGGTTTCGGCCATCAGTTGGTAGAAGGTGTAGAGGTCGTCGATGCTTGAGCCGCAGCGCACCGACAAGCCGTTTTGTATTGCGCGGCGAACCTGGCGGCGAAAATGCGAGGCGGTGCGGCGCGACAGTTCCGCCCGCGGGCGAGTCAGATCGATCACCCATTCGTCGAAGCAATTGGCCACCTGCCAGGGCGCAGGCAGGGCGGCGCCGCGGATTTCGTATCCCCCGCGCGCCATCGGGCGCCCCGCCAAAGCCTCCAACAGCACCGGCACTATCGCCGGCTCCACGGCCAGCGGCGGACAGGCGTCGGAAAACGGCAGCGCTACGATGCGCGGGCGCAAGGCATTGGCGCTGCGCGCCAGCAGGCAGGCGGCGAGCAATTCAGAGCCGGCAGCGATTGCAGCGACCAGGACTTCAAAGCCATAGGCCTGTTCCAGCAATCCGAGCCATCGCCCGTCATGATAAAGCGTGGCGCCGTTGGCGCGCGCAGCGAGCTTGCTCCATGCCGACTGGCAGGCGGACCACGGCCGCACGAAAAACTCCTGGCGCGGCGGCGTCTCGACCCTTGCTGCCTGCCCGCTCAAGCCCTTTCTCCTTGTGCCCCGGCGAAATCAACGCGGGGCGAGGCGCCAAAAGCGTGGCTTAACAGTTCGTGTGCGGTCGCAGCTTCCATCCAGGCAAAGGCTGCGGCGGCGGGCAGCACCGTCATTGCCAGTGCGGGGACACCGCGCGGTTGCAGGCTCGCGCACAGGACCGCGGCGCCGCGCACGCCTGCGCCGCAAAGGGCGGCGGTCTTCAGGCCGGGGATGATGGCTGCCGCAGCGCTGAAAAGATTGGCCCGCAGCATGTGGGCGGCGATTAGTTGACCGACGCCGCTGATGGTTAATTCGACCGCACTCATCGCGACGCTTACCGCCAGGCCCCCGCGTGCGGTGCAGACGACCGCGAGCGCCAGCACCACCATGGCGCCGCCGCGCACCACTTGGACGCCCGCTTCGCCCAGCACGTTGTCGCGCACACCGCGCGCGAACGCCTGCCGCAGCCGGGCGTCCGCGGGCCGGCGCTGTTTTTGGATCCGCTGCGGCCTTGAGAAATTCACGCCGCAATCCCGCCGAAGATTGCGATCTTCACGGCTGCTCCGGGTCGATGCGCGGGGGCAGGCCGCGCAACCGGGCGGGCATCCCCAACACCGTGGCGCCTGCAGGGACGTCGCGGGTGACCAGCGCACCGGCCGCGACCAACGCACCGGCGCCGATCTCCACGCCGCACATGATCACGGCGCCGCTGCCGATTGAAGCGCCGCGTCTGACCACGGTCTTCTCCAGCGTCCAGTCGCCGTCGCGCTGCGGCGTGCCGTCGGAATTGACCGCCCTGGGATAGCGGTCGTTGATGAAGATCACGCCATGGCCGATGAACACTTCGTCTTCGATCTCCACCCCTGAGCAGACGAAGCTGTGGCTGGAAATTTTGCAGCGCGCGCCGATGCGTGCGCCGCGCTGAACCTCGACGAATGCTCCCAGGCGCGTACCTTCTCGGATCTCGCAGCCGTAGAGATTGACGAAGGGCGCCAGCCGGACGTCGGCGCCAAGCTTGACGTCGCCGGCCACGCACACGTTGGCAGGCAATGCCGGGGCCATCAGCCCTCGATCCCCGGCTCGATCGGCACGAAGGCGCCGCCGCTGCGCAGCGAGCGCTCGCACGCTTCGAGCACCGACACCACGCGCAGTCCGCTGGTGGCGTCGGTTTTGGGCGTGCGGCCCCTGATGATGCAGTCGATGAAATGCTCGCACTCCACTTTGAGCGGTTCGCTCTCCTCGATGCGCGGGATGTAGACGTCGCCATAGCGGTAGGACATCTGGAAGTCGCCGTAGGTGTCGTAATACGGACTGATCGTCACCCCCTTGTCGTAGACGCGGATCTTTTCCTGCAAAGCGGTGTCGTCGTAGACCAGCATCTTGCGCGATCCCACAATGGTGGCGCGCCGGATTTTGTTGGGATCCAGCCAGCTTACGTGGACGAAGGCGATCAGGTTGTTGGCGAAGCGCAAGGTGAGCATCGCCACGTCTTCCATGTTATGGCGGTAATGGCTCTGGCCATGGCAGCTCACTTCGTGCGGCATCTGCCCCAGCAGCATCAGGATTATCGAGATGTCGTGAGTGGCCAGGTCCCAGGCGACGTTGACGTCGCGCTGGAACAGACCCAGGTTGGCGCGCACGGAGCTGACGTAGAAGATGTCGCCCAGCTCGCCGCTGCAAATGATCTCGCGGATTTTCAAGACCGGTGCGCTGTACTCGAAGGTGTGGCCGACCATCAGCGTGACGCCGCGCTCGCGCGCCATGGTGCGCAGCCGATGGGCCGCGGGCGCCGAAGTGGCAAGCGGCTTTTCGACCAGGGTGGATTTGCCCGCCGCCAGGCTGCGGCTGGCGATATCGAAATGCGTGCTGACGGGAGTCGCCACGATTACCGCCTCGATTCCGGAATCGCGCAATACGTCGTCGAGTTCGGTGGTGGTTTCGATGGCGGGGTAGAGATTCTTGACGTGTGCCAGACGCTGATGGCTGAAGTCGCAGCAGACCACCCGCCGGGCGCATTGCATCTGGTAGAGATTGCGGGCCCAATTCGGGCCCCAGTAGCCCAATCCGACCACCGCCACTCCGCCCAGGGTCCGGCGCCTTGCGGCGGCAGCGTGCGCACCGTGCTCCGCTGCCTCACCAACTGCTACAGATTGTAGGGTCACGTACATCCTCCAAAACCCAGCCACCGGCGGATGAGCGCCGGTACCGGAGGCCGGTAGCCGTTTAAGATCACACCGCTTGGGCGATGCCCGGCTGCGCGCAGCACAGCGGCGGTGGTCAGCAGTTCCCGTTGTTCGGTGTGCCGGTAGCGGGCCACGATCAGAATCGGATCGGTGGGCCGCGCCAGCGCCAGCATGCGTGGTTCCAACCGGATCACGCCCAGGTCGATGACCGCGATCGGGAAGCGGCGCATCAGGCCGCCCAGGTCCTCCAGCACCGGTTTGGAAAGCTCCGTCGGCGCGCGCGCGATCAACTCCAGGCGCGGCCACGCGGTGCGCTGTGCGCCGATTGACATCGCAATGGTCAAATCGCGGGGCTGCGCAGCGCAGCGCGCCAGCAGGCTGCGCAGCGCGGGATGGCGCAGATGGGCGTCCATCAGCAGCGTGCGCATCGCCAGGCGCTGGCTTATATCGAGCGCGATCGCAGCGGCGATGGTGGAGGCGCCGTCGCCAGGCCGGCATCCGGTGACGAGCAGGCGCACGTGCTCGTCGCGGCAGCCCAACGCCGCCAACTGTTCGCTCAGCCTGGCCAGCGCCGGATCGCGCGCCAGATCTCCGATCAAATCGCCGCGCTCCACCGATGCAACCGGTGTCGAGCGCGCCGCGTCCGCGGCCTCCTCCGTATCTGCCGGGACGGGCAGGACTTCGGTGGAAATGTTGGGGCGCAGAACCGTGGTCGATGCGCCGCGCTCGATCGCGGGAAAATGTTTGTTCATTTCAAATCGCCCCCGCAGGTTCATCCCGAGTTCTCCTGTCATTGAGGACGGCCAGCGCATGCAGGCCGGTGGTCTGCGAGATGGCAGCCAGCGAACAGATGCGTGGATCGCGCGTCTCAGCCCACCAGGCGGCACCGGCTGCGAACACGATCGCCGCCAGAAAACCAGCGAACAGATTCAGTCCGAGCCTGGGAAACACCGGCTCCAGCGGCCGCAGCGGCTCCTGCACGATGGTGACGTTGAGAATGCGGCTGCGGTTGAGCGCATCGGCGGCGCGCGCCTCTTCGCCCTTGCGCACGTAAGACATGAAGGCCTGCCGGTCGCTATCGACCTCAAGCTGCAGGCGCTCGATCTCCAGGCCCTCGCTGGCCAGGCTCTTGAGCTGCTGACGCAGCGATTCGACTTGCCTGGCCTGCACCGCCTGGGTGGCCTTGAGCGTGGCCAGTTCGCTGCGTGCGTCGGCCAGGTCCGAGTCCAGCGACTCCCAGGTCGGATTGACGTCGGTGGTGCTTTCCTGGACCTCGCGATGGTTTTCGCGCTCCAGGACTGCACGTGCGGCCTGCAGCTTGGCGTCGATCTCGCGGATGCGTGCGCTGGTGGGCTGATAGCGGCTGAGCAGCTCGGCACGCTCTGCTTCCAGTTGCAGTACCTGAGGCTTGAGCTGCTGCAGGGCCAAATTTTGTACCACCCTGGATTCCTTGGCGCGGCGCTGCGGCGTCTTCACCATCTGCGCCTGAATGGCGCTGACGCGTTCGGCGGCGGCGTCCAGCGAAGCGGTGGTCTTGCGATAGTCGGCCTCGGCCGCGTAAAGCTGCGTGATTAAGGCCTGCTGCTGCGCGTCGACGGCGGTAATGCCGGTCTGCATCTGCGCGCTGCGCAGGCTTTGCTGGGCGCGATTGAGACGTTCTTCGAGCAGGCGGCGCTGGGTTTCAAAGAATTTCTCAGCCTGCGTATCGTGTGAAATGCGGGCATGAAGATCGAGGTAGCGGCTGAGCAGCCGGCCCAGGAATTGGGCGCTCCACCCCGGGTCATGGGCGCGGAAGGCGATTTCGATCACGTTGGAGCGCTTGATGACCGAAGCGGACAGGTCGCGTTCGATCCGTTTGGCCCATTGCTCGCGCGGGGTCATCGCGGGAACGCCGTGCATCGCCTCGTATCCCATTGCGGGCAGCGCCCACAGCGCTCGCAGGCGGGCCACGGCCGATACCAACAGCCCGCCGCGCCGCTGTTCGGGTACGTCCTGAAGGGCGTCGCGAATCAGCAACGGACTGCTCAGCAACTCGATTTCGGAATTGAGATCCTGCTCGGTGACCGGACTGGTCAGGGAGGAGGGCTGGTTGGCGGAATCCTGCTGCAGACCGGGCGAGACCAGCAATTGGGCGCGGTTGGATTCAACCAGGACCTTGGCGACCGACTGATAAGTGGGCGGCAATGCCAGCGACGCCAGGGCGATTATGCTGAAGGTAAACAGCCCCGCCTGCAAAGCCACCGCCCAGCGCCGGCAAACCATCTCGACCGCCAATTGCAGTGTTTGCGTTCCCATGCGGTGTCTGCCCTAAAAGAGCGGCGCGTTGAGGTATGGAGCGACCGGCAGCAAATCGCGGATGTATTGCTTGACGAACAGCCCGGCCTGGGCGATGCCGCTGCGCGGCACGATCAGCATGTCGGCCGGCACCAGCACGACGTCGTCCTGGTGCCCCTTGCTCTTGAGCGCCCTGCCCAGATCGAGCGGTTCGTCGTGCGGCTGTCCGCAGGCGTCGCGCCTGACCAGCACGACATTGCCGGGTCCCGCCGCTTCGGTCAGGCCGCCCGAAGCGGCGATCGCCTGCAAGGCAGTCATTCCGGGCTGCAGCGGCACGGCCCCCGGATGGGCGACCTCGCCCTGCACGAACACCATGCGCCCGGGCGTCTGATCGACCCGCACCGTGGCTCCCGGGCTGCGCAATTCGGTCGAATAGAGCAGATCCAGTCGGGCTGCGAGCTGGACGGAGGTCAGTCCCGCCGCTGTGACTCCGCCCACCGCGGCCAGTTCGATCCTGCCGTCGGGTCGTACGGTGGTGTCGGTATCGAATTCCGGATTGAGGTAAAAGCTTAGGTGGAGTTTGTCGCCGGGCTGGATGCGGTAGGCCTCATCGGCGGCGGGCGGAATGAGGCAGTCGAAGGAGGCGCGGTGGGTTCGCGGGGCCGGCGGGCCGGGGACGTCGGAGCGGGCCGCGCCGGCGGCTGCGCAGGCGGCGCAGGCCAGCGCGCACCACAACAGCGCGGCCACGCGCAAGGCGCCGCGCGCGGCAGGTGCGTGTCTGCAATTGAAATAAACTGAAATCAAGAAAAGAGAACCCACGCGCTGCTTTTATGCCGACCGGCTATATGTGTCAAGCAGATATATCAAATACTATTCAAATCGAGTTGAGTATAAACCGCCCGACGGCGTTCAGGCACGCCGCCAGATCGCCAACGTTGGCGGCGGAAACCAGGTCCGCAGATCGATCAGAATCGATCAGGTAAGAGGGAGAAAATTTTCGTGCGCAACCCGTTGCACCTGGAGCGTGGCGCCTCACACATGCGACCGGGAGGACACTCGCGAGCGTGAATTAGATTCAAACCGTGTCGTCTATTATAGGTTGGATTCTTCGGGCGATTTCGGCGATGACAGGACGCCGCGGAGTGGATGCCCAGCGGTCCGCAACCGCCCAGCGCCGCCGCGCGGCGAAAAATTGCCGGACGTCCTGACGTCTATGTTGCGCTAAAAATAAATGCGAATGAAAATAAACTATCCCATAATGTCCCGGTCAAACGATGGAGCCGCCTGGCGCCGATTCGTTTCCGACGCGGCAATGGATAGCGGCCCACGTCCATATCGCAAAGGAAGGAAGATGAATTGAAAGCGACACGACACAAAGAGCGCGCTCACCGCACCGCCGCGCCCGCTCCCGAGTTCAGCCCCGTGATGACGATCCGCGAAGCGGCCGAGTTTCTGCACTGCCACACCTCCACGCTCTATCGTCTGGCCAAGAGTGGACAGATCCCGGCCTTCAGGCTGGGCGGTAGCTGGCGCTTTACGTGGGAAGGGCTTGAGCGCTGGATGCGCCGCAGTTCCGGGGTCAAATGAGCCGCGCCCTCGCCGGTGCGCGTGCTTGAAGCCGCACCAGAGTATGCGGCCTGAGCAGGCACACATGCACCGCTCAGACGGCGATGCCGCGCTTGCGTGAGCACGGGGCGCGCCGCGGCCCATCGCGCACCGCTTGGGTGCGATGCACTGTCATTTCATAGTGGACGACCGGGCGGGTCGCAGATTGCGCTCAGCGGCGGGATTGCCCGCCGGCGGTTGCCGGCGCCGGCCGCCATCGCAAGCGAGGCTGGTATTCAGCCGCTCCTGCATCACGCAAGCGGCGGGCGGAAAGGGGCCGCCGCCGCCGTGAAGAATCCAGGCGGCGGCCTGCCGGGCTCACGTGGGCTTCGGCGGGCGGCCGCTCGCCGCGCAGTGCACGCAGCCATCGGCGCAAGCTGTCCGGGTCGAGGCCCAGGATGGCGCACAACGGCTCAAAAGCGAACAGGCCGCGTTGATCGCGCGCCTGAAACCACGCATTGACCTCGTCAAACGCAAGGCGATTGTCCCGTCCGTGGCGATGCATCGTGCGCACGTAGGTGTTGATCGCGTCTTGCAAAACGGCGATCAAAAGTCTGATCTCACCCTCCACCGGCGAACCCCAGCGGCCGAAGAACTGCGAAGGCAACACGCAATCGGGTTGCGCGATCGAGTCCAGGCACCGATGCCAGCCGTTGGATGTCTGCGCTGGTGCGTCGCCAATTGAAGCACCGGATCTGAATTGGTTGTTGCGCATGGCGTCCCCTCGTTGCGTTTGGGTAATCGCACAGGCGACCAAGCAGATTCGGTGCCAATAACTTTCAAAAAGGCCAAGACCTGAAGTCTGACAAAAATGTTTCAATTGTCTCCGATCCGCACAGTGCGACGGATTGGGCTGGCCCATTATTCAGATCGGGGTGCGGAGATTTGTCTCATTTGAAACAAGTTCCGGGCGACGCATGAAAAATGCGTCGGCGATGCCCTCGAATCGCTCGGCAGCTTGGCGCCGAGGCCTCCCTGGACGAGCCGCGACGCTTTGTCATCAACTGAGGTTTTTGGATTCCTGGCGCCAATCAGGCCGTTCGCGCGTTGGGCCGCCAACGTCGCGTTCGCGTCCAACCACTTCTTTGACGATTGCGCCTGGGTGCGGATAGCCGTCGCGAGCCGCCATTCGGCGTTGGTCGATGAGCCGGTAATACAGTCGTTCGTAATTAGCCGCCATCATGTCGGCGGTGAAGCGCGCTTCGAATTCGGCGCGGCAGGCCTGGCGCGCAATGGTGGAGATGCGCCGCACCGCCTCGGCAAGTCCCTCCACAGTGGAGGCGATGAATCCGGTTACCCCGTCTCTGATAACTTCGGGCACCGACCCGCATGGACGCGCGATCACTGGTGTCCCGCACGCCATCGCCTCGATCATCACCAGGCCGAATGGTTCGGGCCAGTCGATCGGAAAGAGCAGGGCAATTGCGTTGCCTAAAAATTCGCTCTTTTCCCGCTCATTGATCTCGCCAATGAACTCGACGTCTTGGGATTGAAGGAGCGGACGTACTTTGGCCTCGAAATAGGGCCGATCCACCGGGTCGACTTTAGCTGCGATCTTAAGCGGTATCCCGACGCGGCGGGCGACTTCGATGGCCAGGTCGGGACGCTTCTCGGGCGCGATGCGGCCGAGGAAGGCCAGGTACTTGCCGGGGCCGGGCGCGAACCGCAGTTGAGAGGGCGGCAAGCCGTGGTGGATCGTGCCCACCCAATTCAGGCCGGGCAAGGGCGCGCGCTGCGCGTCGCTGATCGACACCACCGGCGCCTCGGAGTAGTAGCGGTAGACGGCGAGCAGTTCGGGGATGTCGAGGCGGCCATGAAGCGTGGTAACGGTCGGAGTGCTCACCATCCGCGCGAACGGGAAGCTCCAGTAGTCCAGATGGCAGTGGATGACGTCGAAGCGATGCGCGTTAGCGAACACCTCGCTTAGCATCGGCAAGTGCAGGCTGTTGCCCCACGCCGCCATCCCGCTCAGCCTGAGTGCGGTGGGATGCAGGGTTTCGATTGGGGCAGCGACGGTCGAATCGCCTGCTGCGAACAGGGTTACGTCATGGCCGCGCCGGATCAGCTCCTCGGTTAGATAAGCCACGATCCGTTCGGTGCCACCGTAGAGCTTGGGCGGAACGCTTTCGTAAAGGGGAGCCACCTGCGCGATACGAAGGCGGCGACGAGCCTGTTTCAGCATTGTCGTAAAGCTTACATCTGCTTTCCTGGCAAACCGATTGCCGGTCTCTGAGTCATGATGCGCGGCCGACGCGGACCGGCCGCCGGGCGAACAGCCCGCAGATTTTATACCGGCGAACTGTGCGCCCGCTGGCGTTGCAAAGTGGGCTTATGCGGACCCTGCGCCCCTGCGTGGGGCGATTGTCGCGGCTGGAGCCGCCCTGGCGCCGCAGCCCTCGGGAGGGCGCCGATGCCCCGAGCCTGGCCACCATGCCGGAGCTCGACCCGCCCGTCGCATTCCGGCGCGCAGCCGCTCCGCGCCGCACGTCGGAAACCAAACACGAAGGGCACCTATCATTTCAGCAGACCTCGCTGAACGTCGTTTTTTCGCTTTTAGGAATAATCATCGATCGAACCTGCGCAAGGGGCCCGACAGTCACGGCCTCCGCGTCGCGGGCCTGGCCAAGGACGCCCGGCTTGGGGCGGCCTGACCGGCTGCGTTTCGAACGGCCAAAATTGCATCTGCCTGCCATCCCCCCTTGACAGCAAGCGCCCTCATGCACATTAAGCACGATCAGAAGGATCGGTTAGCTGTGGCGCCGGCCATGGCGAAGCCAGGGAAAGCTGCGGCTAACCGCCCCGCAGCTTTTTTGCTTTTTGGGGACAAGGAGGACGAATCATGAAGGTCAGGCCGCTCGGCGATCGGGTCCTGGTTAAGCGCATCAAGGAGGAGGAGAAGACCAAGGGCGGAATCATCATCCCCGATACCGCCAGAGAGAAGCCCCAGGAGGGGCGCGTCATCGCCGTTGGCAACGGGAAGACCCTCGACGATGGCAAAGTCGTGCCCCTGGAAGTCAAGGCCGGAGACACGGTTTTGTTCGGCAAGTACTCGGGCAACGACATCAAGCTTGACGGCGAGGAGCATCTCATCCTGCGCGAGAGCGACATTTTGGGTGTGATCGAGGCGCAATGATCAATCGGTGAAGAAGCTCACAGAGGGAGGCTGAACGAACATGCCGGCGAAGTTGGTCAAGTTTTCGGAAGAGGCCCGCGAGAAAGTCCTGCATGGCGTCAACGTACTGGCCGACGCGGTGACGGTGACACTTGGGCCGAAGGGACGAAACGTCGTTTTGGAAAAGAGCTTCGGCGCCCCTACCGTGACCAAGGACGGCGTTACGGTGGCCAAGGAAATCGAACTGGAAGACAAGTTCGAAAATATGGGGGCGCAGATGGTCAAGGAGGTCGCTTCCAAGACCTCGGATGTGGCCGGAGATGGCACCACCACGGCCACCGTGCTGAGCCGCGCCATCTTCACTGAGGGGGTAAAGATGGTGGCCGCCGGTCACGACCCGATGACCCTCAAACGCGGGATTGACCGCGCCGTCGAAGCGGTGGTCGGCGAACTCAAAAATCTGTCCAAGCAGACCAAAGACCGCAAGGAGATTACACAGGTCGGGACGATCTCGGCCAACAACGACTCGGCCATCGGCGAGATTATCGCCGAAGCGATGGAGAAGGTGGGCAAGGAGGGCGTGATCACGGTGGAAGAGGCGAAGGGCCTTGAGACGACCCTGGAAGTGGTGGAGGGGATGCAGTTCGATCGCGGCTACCTCTCACCCTACTTCGTCACCGATGCGGACCGGATGGAGGCGCGGCTGGAGGACGCCTACATCCTGATCCACGAAAAGAAAATTGCGGTGATGAAGGATCTGCTGCCGGTACTGGAGTCGATCGCCAAGACCGGCAAGCCGCTGTTGCTGATTGCCGAAGAGGTTGAAGGCGAGGCGCTGGCCACGCTGGTGGTCAACAAGATTCGCGGAACGCTGCAATGCGTCGCGGTAAAGGCTCCGGGCTTCGGCGATCGGCGCAAGGCGATGCTCGAGGACATCGCCATCCTGACCGGCGGCAGATGTATCGCGGAGGAGCTGGGTATCAAGCTGGAGAACGTGACGCTCCAGGATCTGGGGCGGGCCAAGCGAATCGTCGTCGACAAGGACAATACCACCATCGTCGACGGCGCCGGCAAGAAAGCCGATATCGAGGCCCGCATCAAGCAGATTCGCGCTCAGATCGAGGAGACCACCTCCGACTATGACCGCGAGAAGCTCCAGGAGCGGCTGGCGAAGATGGTGGGCGGCGTGGCGGTGGTCCGGGTTGGCGCGGCGACCGAGGTCGAGATGAAGGAGAAGAAGGCGCGCGTCGAGGACGCCCTGCATGCGACCCGGGCCGCGGTCGAGGAGGGCGTCGTGCCCGGCGGCGGCGTGGCGCTTATCCGCGCTTCCTCGGCGCTGGAGAATCTGCGCGCAAACGAGGAAGAAAAATTTGGCATCAATATCGTTCGCAAGGCGATCGAAGAGCCAGCGCGCTGGATCGCTCAGAACGCCGGTCATGAGGGCTCGGTGGTGATCGACAAGATCAGAAGCGGCAAGGGCGCCTTTGGATTCAACGCGGCCACCGAGGAATTCGAAGACCTGATGAAGGCCGGCATCATCGACCCGACCAAGGTCGTGCGCAGCGCCCTGCAGAACGCGGCCTCGGTCGCCGGCCTGCTGCTCACGACCGAATGCGTGGTCGCCGAAAAACCGGAGAAAAAGCCGGCGTCCGGAGCAGCACCGCCGATGGATTACTAAAGGGTGCGGAAGAAGTCGGCCGGGCCTTTATCCTCAATGCGTGTGTTCCGCACCTTGGCTGAAAGATGGCTGCTTTGAGCAGGTAGCGGAAAATGTTCTGCTACCTGCCAGGTACGAGCGCAGCGAGGGAGCGCTGTTATGAAACGTAGTTCAAAGCCGGTTTCCAAAACCAAATCCGGCAAGAGCGCAACAACCAAGGTAAGGAGCAAGACGCCGGGGACCGGAACAGAAAAGACCCCCCCTTCAGACAAGGCCCAAGGCTCCGGCGAAAGCCCATCTTAAGCTAGGGGCGTCCTTGGGGGGGCCAGAAGTTTATGCAGCCCGCGCGTTTCGTGCCGCGGGCCGGCGATGTGGTGAGCTTTTTGCCGGCCGGCTGCAGACGGGACGCGCGGCCCACACACCAGTTCGACTTCAGGGGATGAGAAAGATGCCGGGTCGAGCTGGCCACACCTGGCCTGGGGCAAGCAAGCGACTGCTCCAACTCCTGAGCATCGTCTTGCTGTTGACGCTGGCGCCGGTCGGCGCAGCGCAGGTCAAGCCTGCCTCGGGAGTCGGCGAACAAGTATGCAATGTTCAGGCGGATTTCTTCCTCGGACTAGAAGATTATCCGGAGGCTATCCGCCTGCACCAGCAGGTGCTGGCGCGCGACCCGCAGGATGCACTTGCGCACTATCATCTTGGATTTGCCTACGGAATGGCAGGACGACACCGCGAGGAACTTGCCGAGTATCAGCGCGCGGTCCAACTCGGCCTTACGGATTGGACGCTGTTCCTCAACCTCGGGCTCGCCTACTTTGAGCGGATGGATTACTCGCGTGCGGCAGACGCGCTGACAGTGGCGGAGGTATTGGCGCCGGAGCGTTCAGAGCCACATTACAATCTCGCGCTGACCTATGAACGGATGCGCATGTTAAGCCTGGCCGAGCAGGAGGCGCTTGCAGCACTGGCACTGGCGCCGCGCGACCGGGACATCCGCAACACCCTGGCTATCGTACTGGCTGAACGCGGCCGCTACGCGCAGGCCCGTGAGCAGTGGAATGCTTTGCTTGCGGACGACCCGGAATATGCGCCGGCAAAGGCGAACCTCGCAATTCTTGACCGTGCGCGCGCCACGGCCGGAGGAGTGGCCGGGCTCGCGGCGGAGGCACTGCGAGCGTTCGACCGGAGGCTCAGGCAGCCTCCCGAGGTTCCCGCGCCGCTCGTGCATCGCGGCGAGCCCGCAATGGTTTTGGATTCGGAAGGCGTCAGCCAACTGAAAGCCCCCCAACGCTAGGGCGAGTTCGCGCAGACGTTGCGGGGCTGGGCGGGGCTTCAGAAGCTCGGCTTGGCCGGATATGGGGTGAGCTGAAGTTCGTGGGTCCAGCACGACCGGTCCTGGGTGTGCAGGTAATAGAACGCCTCGGCGATGCTGGCCGGATTCATGACCATCTCGGGCCGCTTCTGAGCCATCGGCAGCGCGCGCGTTCCGGGTGAGTCGATCAAGCCGTCGATTATGACATTGGCCACGTGCACGCCGTGCTCGGAATACTCCTCGGTGAGCACCTGCGCCAGCGTGCGCATCATCACCCTGGGGTAGTAGAGCGACTGCCCGGTCATGCGTTTGCGCCCGCGCAGACAACTGGGATTGTTGCTGAAGAAAAACGAACCGCGGCCCTTTTTCCGCATCGCCGGCAAGACTTCCTTGGCCACCAGAAACGGTCCCCGGCTGGAAATGTGCTGCGCGAAATCGAACATCTCCACCGGTATGTATTCGAGCAATTCCTTGTCAGGAGGAAGTTCGCGGCCTTCGAGGTAGCCCGCGTTGTAGATCAGAACGTCGGGGTCGCCGGCTTGGCACCGGATGGTGGCGAACGCGGCCGAGATCGAGTCGTGCGAGACGAGATCCAGCTCCACGATCATGCATTCGCCGCCCCGGTCCGCGATGGCTGCCGCCAGTGCGGAAGCATTGGCCTTGTTGCGAGTGGTCAGCACGACGAAAAAACCCTCCTGGGCAAACTTCTGCGCGATGGCGCCCCCGACACCCCAGCGCGCGCTGACCGGGATACCGCTGTCGTCCAGAGCTCTGCCATGCGCCAACAGGGTGTTGCGGCCGTCGGCTTGCCACTTGGAGGTGGCGCCGATCACCACCGCGACTTGCTTGCCGTTGGGGTTGTTCTTTTGGCTCATCGGAAAAACCTTTCTTCTGTCGGCCGCCGGGTCGGCGGTGTACAAATTGTTCTTTCACAGCCGCGGCACGCTGGAACGCTCTGCGGCTTGAACCGGCCCCGGCGTTTTTCTTCCATAGCTTATAAAAGAGGATCAGGCTCAGCGAAAAGCGAATTGAGGATTTTTGTCGTGTCCCGCCCGGCAGTCGACCTCCGGAGTTGCGCCCCTCAGCCGCAGGTCGTCGCCCAACCCTCACGCTGCAACCGCAAGCTGGGCAGCAACAGGTTTCACCAGAAGTGTCGCAAACGCGGCGACGCACAGGAGCATGAAACATGCGGTGAAGGCGACGGAGTAGTTGCCATTGAAATCGAACATTCCGCCGACCATCACCGGGCCCGCGGCTGCCCCGGCTGTCTGCAGCATTCCCATCAAGCCAGCCAGCGAGCCGAAACGTTTGAGACCAAAGACTTCCGCCAGCAAGACCGGGGCAACGGAGGATGTCGCACCGGCGCCGAGACCGAAAGCGACGAGGAAGGCCGCGAGCAGTAATCCATTGCTGTGGACTCCCAACAAAAACAATATGCCCAGACCCAAGGCAGCCAGGGCTGCCGCCAGCACTGGCCGCGCGCCGCAGCGGTCGGCGAAGGCTCCCAGGAACAGGACCCCGAGCGCTACAAATCCAGCCTGTCCGCTTGCGATGAGTGCAGCCCGCGAACTGGAAAAACCCACGCTTATGAGATAGGGCACCAGGTGGAAAAAAGTGCCGTTGAGTCCGGTACCCGCGCACACCTGCATCAGCACCAGCATCCAGAACGACGCCGTGCGAAGAGCCGCGTTCAATTCGACTCCATCGGCTTCGGCTGGCAGCCGGCATTTCGTTCCGGCCACCACTTGCGGACGGGTTCGCACGGTCAGGAAAATCAGTGGCACGATCAGGACCAGAATCAGGGCTGCGATCGCCAACATCGCCGTGCTCCAGCCCCTTGCACTTATAATGCGGTCGGTCACCAACGGCATCACGACGCCGCCCGCCGAACCGCCGGCGATCACGATTCCCAGCGCCATTGCGCGCCGCTCGCTGAACCAGTTTGCCGCCACTACCGAGCACGGAACCAGGGCGGAGCCGGCAACACCGAGCGCCACAACGCCATACCAGGCAAGCATGCTGGTTAAGGAACCGGCGCTACTGGCCAGAATGAACCCGATCCCGGCCAGGCCGGCGCCCAGCGGCATTATGATTTGCGCATCGATCCGGTCCAGCAGCCATCCCACCAGCGGTGATGCAAGACCCCACGTAAGTCCGAATACGGTTGCGATCAGTGAGACCTGGGTATGAGTCCAGTGAAAGTGGATCATCAACGGCGTAAAAAATATGCCCAGTGTATTTACGCTGCCGCCGACTATTACGAATAGCGTCGAGAAGAGGCCGACAACTACCATCACGGACTGCCGTTCACGCCAGTTCATTCCAATCTCCGCGCGGAAAGGGGAAATCCTGGTACACTCCGCCTCGGCAAGCGTGGTGCCGCTTATAGTCGCACCGCGCCCGGTTGTCTGGCGCCTCGGCCGATGAACTTGGACCAGTCGCCCAGCTCAGTGTGACACCGGCCTTCCTGTCGGCGTTCGACGAAGGTGGAAATCGGGAAAGCCGCGGCTCAGACATCAATGCTGCTAAAGCCAAATCACGCCGGCTCTGGCCATCTCCTCACGCTCAGTCGAGCTCAAACCCAGGAGTTCCCCGAGCACGTAATCGGCGTCGGAACCGACCTCGTGCGCGCCGTTGCGCACGGCCGGCGGAGTTGCGGAGAGCTTAAACGGCATGCCGCTCAATTGCATCGTGCTCCCATCCGGCATGGCGACCTGCGGAAAGTACCCGCGTTCTCTCATATGAGGATCGCGCTCGCATGAGTCCTGGGCGTTGGCGACGATGCCCGCCGCCACGCCCGCGCGCTGTAGGATTCCCATTACTTGATCGCAGCTCTTGTCCGCGGTCCATTTCGAGATGAGGCCATCAAGTTCCTCGTGATTGCTCATCCTCGAATAGAGCGTCCGGAACCGAGGCTCAAAAGCCCACGCAGGAGTGCCGATGGCTTTGACAAATCGTTCCCACTCGTCCGCCGAGCGCACCGAGATCGCGACCCAGCGGTCGTCGTCGGAAGCCTCAGCTTGGCAGCGGTAGACGCCGTGGGGAGCGGCCGGCCCTTCTTGTGAGCGCCATTTCGGCGGCTGGGGTTTGCGTCCATTGATTGCGATATCGAGCAAAGCCGGACCGATAAGACTGATAAGGCCCTCGAACTGGGCAAAGTCGACGAATTGACCCTTGCCGGTGCGCCTGCGATTCCATAAAGCGAGCATTGCCGCCAGCGCACCGGTGAAGCCTCCAGCCGAATCAGAATAGGAATAGCTGAATCCCGCAGGCCGTCCTTCCTTGTCCGCCATCATCAGCGTATAGCCAGTAAGCGCCTGAAGAGTCGGCCCGAAGCTGACGTAATGGGTATGAGGACCGGTATGTCCGAAACCGCTCATGCTTACACACACAATGTCGGGCTTGATCTTCACCAGGCTTTCGTAATCCATCTGCCACTGGCGCATGACTCGGGCTGAGAAATTGTCGATGACGATGTCACTTATTTTCGCAAGGCGATGTGCCAGTGCGATTCCTTCCGGCTTTTGCATATTTATGGAAATCGACAGCTTGTCTCGGTTCAGGTCGTTAGTAATGCCGGTTTGAACGGTGGTGAGGAGAAAGCCTTCGAACTTGCGTTCGATCTTAATAACCTCCGCGCCCAATGCCGCCAAGATTCGAGTTGCTACCGGCCCCGCGAGCACCCATGTGAAGTCCAGTACGCGAACGCCTGCAAGCGGTCGGTCCGCCATATCAGATCACCTCCTCGTATTTGAGGGTCGCCAATTCCTGAGCGCCAAGACCAAGATCCGTGCCCAGGACCTCTGCCGTGTGCTCGCCGAGCAGGGGCGGCCGGCGGTAGACGCGCCACGGCGTCCGGCCAAACAGATAGGGCGCGCCCGGATAACGGAAGGTCCGCTGCAGCTCGGGATGCTCCACGTCTGTGAAATAGCCGCGTGCCGCCAGGTGCTCGTCCTCGAGCAACTTGTCGGGCCATTGGGCAACCCCGTACGGCAGGCGCAGCTCCTGCGCCCTGGCCAGGAGTTCGTCGGCGCGATAGTCGGCGACCCACTTGTCGAGAACGTCGAAGACGTGCTCGACGTTGGCTCGTTGGTAAGGTCGTTCTCCCCATTTCGGGTCAACCAGATCCTCCGCCTTGCCGTCCGCCTTTACCCACTCGATCAGCGTGGTCCAGTCGCCGGCAAGGCAATGCAGGATCCAACCGTCTTTGCATTTTCCGACGCGAAAGCCGCGCGCCCAATGCATGCTTCCGTAGCGTCCGGGTATCACGCGGGCGCCAAAAAAATTGCCGGCGACATGCTCGATCCCGGCGGCATTGGCCTCCTGGATGCTCACATCGACCCGCTGTCCTGTACCGTCACGTTCGCGCGCGAACAGTGCGCCGATGAGCGCAATCGCGGCGTAATAGGCCGCGCAATGGTAGGCCTGGAGTCCCCAGGGCCGGACGGGAGCTTCCTTTGGATAACCGCAGGTGTACAACATCCCGCTGAGGGCTGTCAGCACCGTGTCGTCCGCCGCGTAATCGCGATATGGTCCGTATTGTCCGAACGGCGTGATCGAACAGAGAATCAAGGCCGGGTTCAGGCGGTGCAGCTTTTCCCATCCCGCACCTAGCTCCTCCAGCGTGCCGGGTTTGAAACTCTCGATTATTACATCGGCCGAGCCTGCCATCCGCAGCAAGAGCTCAAGACCCGCGTCGCGTCTGTAATCCAACGTAACCGATCGTTTGTTAAGGTTGTAAAACCAAAAGAAAAGGCTTCTGTCCAGGTGAGGTTCGTCGTCTAAAAACGGTCCGATCCGGCGTGCCGGATCTCCGCCCGGCGGCTCGACCTTTATGACATCCGCACCCATGTCGGCAAGCAGGCGCCCACAGAGTGCACCCCTTTGATCGGCCAAGTCGAGAACTCGCAAACCGTCCAACGCACCAGGTTCCATATTTTCTCACCTCTCGGGCTCCGGCGGTGCCGCCGGTGCCAGCTCATCCGATACTTTCTGCATTAGGCGGGGGCGGCAGGCCGCCTCCCTTTCCTCCCGGATCACTGCATGACCTGGGCCAGCGAGGCAGGGAACGCCATCACCGATACGTCCTGATACTGATTGGGAGCCTGCCGGTCAATCCGACCCTCGGTGACAAGCGACAGGGTAGTATGGCTGTTTTGGAGGTCCCAAAGTATAATATCAACTACTTGCGGAAGTATCACGCTGTCGCCGCCGTTTACGAGCCAGGGACGATAATTGACCAGGCCGTACTTCCACAGCTTTTCGCTGGGATCAAAGATGTCCGCCGACACAGGCACCCAGGATTGCTTGTCGATGTAAACTATCTTGTGGCCGTAGCAGTACCCGCGTGCCAGGTCCGGAAGCGGCATGATATCCAGAGCGTATACGTCACGGAGTTCCCATTTGCCCACAGCCGGCTTCGGCCAGCCCGGCAGCCCCCCTGCCGGCTGAACAAACGAACTCCGTTTGCCGGCTGTAGCCGGGTCCTCGTGGAGTATGGCCAGAAGCTTTTTTTCACCGAGCGATTTGATCGAAAACTCGGTAACCAATACGCCCAGGAAATCGTTGTTGTCGTCCTGCGCATAGTCGCTGCCCAGAATGGGGCTGCACCGGGCACGGCTTGACAACCGGAGCGAACGCCGCAGCGAGGGAAGGAAAACATAGAGCTCCTGGGGCAGCGCGGGATCGTCGCGATACATCGCGAGCTCGGTTGTGTACTTGGTCTGCTCGGGGAGATGGACAAAATACCGGTTGGCGAAGATGTAGCCCTTGCCGAATGGCGGGTTGCCTGGATATCCGGGGTCGCTTAAATGGCTGAGACGAAACAGTATCGATTCGGTGTCGCTGAGGCTCACGTTTCGATAGCTGTCCACCTGCCAACCGAGGTCTGAATACCAGCTTATGAAAGGTCGGCATTCGTAATAGGCATTGAAGTAGACCTTCGCACCGAGATCCGGTTCCACAGGATTCGGAAAAGGAATGCCTGCCACGTACCCTTTTACGGTGTAGCTTCCCTGGGGCAGCTTAACAAGCTGCATCTGGCTTGAGTATTTCTCGGTGTCGCTCAGGAATTGTTTGGGTTGCGGCGTGAAGATCGTGGGCCCGACTACCACGGTCGAGTCCGCGCTGGCGTCAAGCTTCCAGTTGTAGGCGCCGGCGAATACGGCCTGCATTCCTATGGGCATGAACCGTTTGTATTGCCGCCAGTTTGCTACGGTTATCCTGGTGCCCTCAGGTATGCTGTCCTTCGAATCGGCGGATGCCAGTGACGCGTATGCGCCCGGGTCGAAGGTAACCTCCGCCCGGGGCGCCGCGGCGAGCGCCGTGGTGAGGGCCAGCGTAGAGATGAGAATCAGGCGGAATTTGGGAATCGGGGTACTCCGCGTTGTCATGATATCTCCTCCTTGTCCGTTGGACGCGGAAGGATGTGTCAGCCGGCTTCGTTCAGTTTTTCAGCAGTGGACGCACCTTCTCTGCTATGAGTCTGAGCGACCGCATGATTGCATCGTGCGGAGTCTGGTATAGCTGCATGAACAGCAACACCTCGTCAATCCCGGCGTCCGCCAATCCCTGTAACATGGTGAGGCACGTGTCCGGACTGCCGACGCAGGAGCCGCGAACCAACTCGGCGAGCGGCGCGTCCCTGGCTCCTGCCATGTTCTGGGCGATCCAGTTGGTGAAGTACTCGTAGGTGGGCGGTGCGCTGCCTTGAATCCACGGCTTGTGGTATTCGATCAGCTGCTCGCCCAGGAATTTGACGCTGGGGGCCTGCAGTGCGAGCGCCTCTTCGTCGGTGTCGCAGCAAAGAGCGGTTACCAGGATGGCGAAGCGATGGTTGGCGAAGGCGCCCACCGGCTTGGAGGCCTTTGCCGCCTCGCGATACATCCGCACTGACTGCGCCGCGTTGTTCACGTCGATTCCGAGTCCCAGGACGCCAAGTCCGTTGCGGCCGGCGAACTCAATGGTCGAAGGTTGCGAGCAGGCCACCCACATGGGCGGGTGCGGCTGCTGGACAGGTTTGGGAATCACGCTGCGCGGCGGAACGCTTATCAACTCGGAGTCCCACCTGAAGGTGTCCTGCGTCCACATCCGGGGCAGCATGTGCAACGCTTCTTCCCACTGGCGCCGAGTATCGGCCGGATCCACGGCGAACGCCTCGAGCTCCGAGCCGATGGTAACCCGGCCACCGCCGAATTCGGCTCGGCCGCGCGACAGGATATCCAGCACCGCGAGCCGTTCGGCCACCCGCAGCGGATGGTTGATCTTGAACGGCAGTTGCACGATCGCGTGGCCCAGCCGTATCCTCTTGGTCCGCGAGGCCAGATGGGCGAGCACCAGCTCCGGAGCCGGGCAGAAGCAATAGCCGGGAAGAAAGTGATGCTCGACGAACCAGGCCGTGCGGTATCCGAGTTCATCAGCCAGAATTACCTGTTCGATCGTCTCGTCATATGCACGCAGCACACCGGAGCGGCTGATGTCGCTCGTCTGGATTTCGTGAAATACACTCAAGTCCATGAGATGGGACTTCTCTAGCGCGATTGTCTCCAAAGGCTAAAGCAACCGGTTATGGAACGAGTGAAAGAGCAGTCAGGTTGCACTTCTCTCACGACCTCCAGGATCACAGGCGTGCCTTATGTACCGGCGTTCCCGGGACAGGGCTGCGTGCCCGCCGGACCGTGCCGGTAAGCGCCTTGACGTCGATGTTGACGCCGGTCGTGACGTACAGGTCTTGCAGATCGCGCCCGCCAAAGGCCAGGCTCATCACCATCCCGTCCCACACCTTCTGCCGCAGATCCAGGGTGGCGTCGGCCCGAAATCGCAGCACCTCCCCGGAAGAAGGGCAGGCGACCCATACTCCGCCCTCTGCATCCACGGCCAGCCCGTCGGGTCCGGAAGCGAGCCGGGCGAAAATCCTCCGATCGGTCAACGTATGATCCGACTTGACGTCATAGGCCCAGACCGCGTTGGTGAAGGTGTCGCAGTGATAGAGCAGCCTCTCGTCCGGACCGAAGCCCAGACCATTGCTGAATTCTATTCCGTCCCACAGCATGGCAACCCTTCCGCCGGGATCAACTCGATATAACTCACCCGGCGGACGCTTGCCGCCGCCGGGTGGGGCGGGGTTGACGGAGCCCACGAACACGCTGCCGCGCGAGTCGGTTGTCAGGTCGTTGAGTCGGCTGATTGCCCTGCCTTCGTAGCTGGAGAAGAGCTCGCGCAGTTCACCGCCGGCATCGCTCCAAAATGCCAGACTCGACCCGGTCAGCACCACGCCGCCGCCCTCGGCGAGCACCAGGCCGCCGATGTGCTTGCGGTCGAGCAGCTTTTGCACGGTTCCGTCTGCCGCGCGCCGGTACAGGGCACCGCGCGCAGGATCGATAAAGTAGCCGATCTCGCTGAAGTAGAGCAGGCCGGACTCATCGACACGCGGCGCCTCGAGCAATTCGTAGTTGCCGGCCACTACGGTCCCGAATTCAAGCATGACAGGGCCCTCACTAATGTAGAGCGTTGTTTGGTCTCCAGCGGATCCTTCGCCGGACGGCCTGCTCGTCTCCTACTGCATGATCTGGTCAAGTCCGGACGGAGTCGTGTAGCGAACCGGATCAGTAAATGGTAGTCCTGCATCCTCATTGACCTTCATGGGGCTTTCAACCGGGGCCGACAGTGTCAGGTGTGCGTTTTGCAGATCCCACATCATGCCCCAGTTGCCGATTGGACCCGAAGGAATGTGTCCCCCGCTGGGCACCCTGACCGGATAGTGCATCTCCAAGTGAAACTTCCACAGCTTGTGGTTTACATCGTACTCGTCGTAAGCCAGCGGCCATCCGGTCTGCGCATCATAATACAGAATACGAGGCCGGATGCAGTAGCCGCGATTGCCTGTGGTCTCCAGCGGATCGATGCGTAGAACGATTACGTCGCGCAACTCCCATTTACCGGCGCTCGGTTTCGGAAACATCACAGGCTCATAGTAATAGGGCATCAGCAAGGTGTCTATGTCGTTGCGCCCGGACGGCAGCAGAGGCGCGGTCTCATGCTCCATGGTAAGGAGCCTCTTGGTACCGAGGTACTTGACCGCAAACTTGGCTATGTGACCGTTGAAGCCATAGATATCGTCGGGAATGTAGTCGCTGCCGTTGAGCGGAGCGCAGCGTGCTGCGGTGGACAAGCGCAAGGAGCGGCGCAGCGCGGGAACGAAAACGTAGAATTCCTGGTCCTTCTGCAAGTCCTCGGGAATTCGATCCAGAATCGTAGTGTATTTGGATTGTTCCGGCGCGACCACCTGGACATATGATACGTTATACACCATGCCCGCGCCTGACCCGGCGTACGGGCTGTTTACCGGCATCTTCGGTTCGCTCAGATGGGTAAGCCGGTAGTTTGCGGCCCACGAGGTCGAGGCATAGCTGTTTCCGTAACGATCCAGGGCCAGACCGTCGGAGGGCGCGGAGATGACGAAAGGAAAATAGCCGTACCACTTGTTGAAGAAAAGCTTCTCTCCCAACTGGGGCTCTCTTGGGTTGGGAAAGGGAAGGCCCGCCACATAGTTGGCCAAAAGATATCCGCCGTCGGCCTGCCGAACCAGCTTCGCCTGACCACCGTACTTCTCGGTGTCGATTCGGTATTGTTCGGGCAAATCATAGGGTATTGTCGGGCCAACGACCATAACGGCGTCCGGCGGTAGCTTCCAGAAGTACTGTCCGCTCCATAGGAGCTGGGTGCCAAACGTCATGAATTGGCGGTATTGGCGCCAGTTTCGCGCCGTGATCGCTGAGCCGGGTTTGATGGTCGCACGCGAGGACGCGTCAGCCATGGCCGAATACGTTGATTCGCTGAAAGCAGGAAACTCTTGAGCTGGCGACGCGCTAACCATAAAGAGGGTCAGAAGTATTACGGCCGCGCAAATCGCAAGGACCTGAGTGATTCGTGATTCGGAAAGTCGTCACGGTTCCCTCCTTGTGCAGGTAGCCCCGAGAGGCTGTCATCGGCCGATGCCTTAAACCAGAAGATGTCGTCAAGGCGGCGCTTTGAGGTAATCGCGTATGACCTTGCCACCCCACTCCTCCCCGCCGACCGGGCGGCGGTACCTGTACTTCAAAAGCCAGCGGTCGCCGTGCTTGACGAAGTCCCAGTGATTAAAGCCACAGGTGAATACCTCGTATTTGTCTCCTTTTTTGAGGTAGACCACCGAATAGCCTTCCGCCCATGCTTTGTCCCCGTCGACTCGAATGAAGTAGTTCATTGAGGTGTGCTGGCAGCGGCCTTCGATTGCCTTATGGCCGCCGCCTGGGCTGCCGATAAAATCCATGAGCTGTTTGCTGCCGGTCCATTTGGTGGACGGAGCCAGGTCGATGACGCCGTCGCGCGTATAGTTGTTGACGTACTCTTCAGAACGGCCCAAGTCAGCGTTAAACGAATAGCGGGCCAGGCATTCTCGAATCTGTTCTTGAGCTTCGAGGACCGCTACGCGAGCTTCAAGTTGTTTGATTCTTGTCTCTAGATCCATGGAACTCCTCCGGTCGGCAGAATAAATGTTCCTGATCCCGGGAGGGAGGGCTTGCTTTCAGGGGTCCTGTGTTATTCAGAGATGGCGTCACGGCGGCGGCCGCACCAAGTGAGCGGACCAGAGGCTAGGGCTGCACCGTATACAACGAGGGTCGATGCCGGTAAAGAAGGGCGGCCCATGTCGGGAGCGGCTCGCGCCGCCATCACGCGCATTGAACTGCCGTGCGGTCAGAGATGGACTTTGATTGTGCGGTTGCGCGCGCACTGCGTGGCGGACCTCGACGAACTGCTGAGCGACAGAACCGACCGACCACTCGGTCGGAATCTATGGCAAAGGCAAAGGATATTGTCAAGGCCAGGGGCAGGCCGGTAAACTCCAGGCTCGGGTCGTAGGGCTGGGTTCGCAGGAAAGCCACGGAGTGACGCTGGCGGTTTTTCCGATGGATATGGGCGCGCCAGTGGTTGGGCGAGCACCTGCAAAACCGCGGCGGCGGGTGGGCGCCATGGGCCGGGCTTCGGCAGCCGCGGCGAGGAGCTCCATATTGCATCGGCTGCTGAAGAACGGATAGGCGCCGCTGTTCATTGCGCTGCTTCGAGGCTGCGCTTCGAGCAAGTGCCGGAACGGCCAGTTCCAGTTCGCGTGCGGTATCAAACAGCGCAAGGGTGGGTGGGGGAAGTCGTCAGTCCGCGATGGGGTCAGGAATGAGGTCAGGTAGAGCCAGGTCACGAACTGAAAAAGGTGCTCGGACGTTTACCGCCATACAGGATGCTGCGGTCGAACTCATCTACGAGCATGGATTTGAAAAGATGACGAGCCAGATGTTGGCCCGAAAGGCGGGGATCGAGAAGGCCACCTTGTACCATCATATCGTCAGCAAAGAAGACCTGCTCTTTCAGATCCTCAAGCGCGGCACGGCCGAGGGCGTTGCGCGGTCGCTTCTGGCAGAGCGGGCAGAAAGGCCGGAAAAGCAGTTGCGGCTGTTCGTTCAACTTTCCATCCGGACCGGCCTCAAGCGCAGGAAGGAGACCGTTATAGCGACGAGCGAGCTGCGCAGCCTGGCGCCTCAGCATCGGCGAATTCTCCGCGCGCTGCAACGTTCGCATTCAGATATTTTGCGGCGAATCATAGAAAGAGGCATGGCCGATGGCACTTTCAAGGTTGCGGACAGCCGTATCACTACCGCCGCGATTCAGCAGATGCTCATCGGCATCTCTACCTGGTATCAACCCGAGGGAAGGCTTACCGAGGAAGAGCTGATCCGTATCTACACGGAGCTGGTCTTGCGGACGGTAGGAATGGCGCCGGCAACGGTAAAATCAGCCACCGAACCGCCGCCTCAGGCGATTGGCAACGTTCTCGGCGGCAGCGTAAAAGAACATACCTGAGCATACGATGAGTTCTGGCCAGCCGCGGCACCCGGCCCGCAACAGAGCTTCGGCCTGATGCGTGTGTCAGCGCCTCGCGAATGCGGCTGGCCGCAGGGTTGCGCCGCGCGCCAATACCCTCGTCTTTAGCGTGCCCCGGCCGGGAGTCGAACCCGGACTTGAGGTTCCGGAGACCTCCGTGATGTCCTTTTCACTACCGGGGCGTCGGTGGGAGTTAATTTTTTATCTCATGCTTGAGGCTTGAACAAGTTGGCCGAGCAGCGGTGCGACCTCTATGCTGGCCCTGAAGTGCGCATGGCGAGGAGCGGCCTTGAAAGCATCGCCGAACGGCAGGTGCTGCATCTGACCACGATCGGGCGCGTCAGTGGATTGCCGCGCGAGATCGAGATCTGGTTCGTCGTCCATCGCGCACGCATCTACCTGTTTTCCGAGCATCGTGAGGCTGCCGGATGGGTCAGGAATATCAGACACAATCCGCAAGTCAGCGTGCGCTTCGGACGGCGGCGGCTTGCCGGTGTGGCGCGAGTGTTGGAGCGGCGCACGGACCGTAAATTGTGGGAGGAAGTAGCCGCGATCGCCGAGCGCAAGTACGGATGGGGCGGCGGACTGCCGGTGGAGATTGAGCCGCTCGCGCGGCGGCCCTGAACCCTGGTATCGCTTTTGGCGTCAAGGCGGCCGGCCCCTGCTCCGGCACGAAGGCGATGTCGGGCGTGGAGGTTCGCACACTCCTGCGGGGATATCTCTTTTGCTGCCGGTGGAAACAACTGCGTTTTCCGACGTTGGCTCTTGATGCACGCGGCTAAACGGTTCTCCGGCGCCCTCGGGCGAGATTAGATTCGCCGTTGCGGCAAAGGTTCATTTTCGGATCTGCTGGACAAGTCTGCGGCATGGTTGTTGCGGTCGGTGACCGTCAAATCTGTGGGCGTCTGCGATCCGAAGACGCACCCGCGCAGAGGGCATCCATATGTATAGCTCCAGAGCGATCCGAGTTATCCTGCTGGCGGCGATCATCGGCGGCTACCTGGCGTGCCGGATGCGGAATACCGAGTCTCACCTTACGACCAGCCAGAGCTATGAGATGGCGCGGTTGGGTACAGTGTTGGTGCAATCCGGATTCAAGCTGAAAGTTTCGGTCCCGCATCACAGCATTGCCGATGAGAACGTCGGCATCCTGGTACAGAAGGCCGGCAACCTTCTGCGTCAGAGAGGAATCCCTGTCTCGAAGATGGCCATTGCGCAGGCTTCGCTACTGATTGTGTCGCAGCGGCCGCTGGATTACCTGGAGCCGGGCGAGACTTCGCAGACGCAGAAGGTGGAGATGGTGGCGACCGGTTCAGGTTTCATCGTGACCAGGAACGGTTACGTCGTCACCAATGCGCATGTGGTCGCTCCGGATGCGGAGGAGCTCAAGCGCGCCGTGGTTAACACCGCCCTGGTGCCGATCGTCCGCGAGTTGACCCGTGGCACCGTGCAGGCCTGGTCGCGATGGGTGGGACAGAGTTTGCCCCGCGAGACCGTGGAGCAAGTGATACAGGCCGAGGTGAAATACGTTCTACACTATGTAAAGATCACCGACTTCGAGAAGACCCACCAGGTCGAAATGGGCATGGCCGTGCCAGGCGTGCTGACCGCGCCGCAGGCGATACCGGTGGAAGTGGTAACGGCGGGTGCGCCGATTCCGGGCAAGGACGTGGCGATTCTCAAGATCGAGGGCCGAAACAATCTCCCCACCCTGCCGCTGGGCGACGACGCGATGCTTAGCGAGACCGACCCGCTGCTGGTGGTGGGCTACCCGGGCACGGCGACCTTTCTGCCCGTGCTGTCCTCGGCCAGTCACGTCGAACCGACCGCGACGCGCGGCGTGTTGAGCCGGCGCGCGCAGATGAGCGGCGGCTGGTCGGCGCTGCAGACCGACGCCGCGATCAATCCGGGCAACAGCGGCGGGCCGGTGCTCGACAGCGAGGGCCGGGTGATCGGCCTGGCCACATTCAAGGCTGTTAGTCAGAAAACCGGTCAGCCTGAAGTGGGGCAGAACTTCATTGTTCCGATCACCATCGTCAAGGAGTTTCTCGAGCAGATCAACGTCCATCCCGAGGAGGGCAGCGTCACCCAGCTCTACGTCAAGGCGCTGATACTGAGCCAGCAGCATCACTATCGCAAGGCCCAGACCCTGTTCGAGCAGGTCAATGCTCTGTATCCCGGCAACCCCTGGGTTCAGAGTCATATTTCGGCCTGTCAGGCCGCGGTTTTGGCCGGTAAGGACGTCTCGCGTTCCGAGACCATGATGGTCATCGGCTACATCGGCGGCGGCGTGTTGATGCTGGCGCTGATGATCGGGGGCGCTTTGATCGTGCGCCGACGCTTTCGGAAGGCAGCCGGCGTTCGTGCGCCGCAAGCCGCACCGGCGCCGGCGCAGGTCTGCGCGCGATGCAACGCACCGCTTGCGCCCGAGCAGAAGTTCTGCGGTCAGTGCTCGGCTCCCACCACGCAGCGGGTTCTGCAGGTGGTGCCGCCCTCGCAGCGCACCTCCTCCGCGCCCGGATAGCTTGCACCGCGCGGGTGCTTCCCTTTGCGCGTCAAGGTTGCGCCCTTCGGCTACACGCGAAGTGAAAGTGCGTGCCGCCGCGGGCCCTTTGACGCTGGCCCCGCAATTGCACGAGGCGGGCTAAATGGGAACTTGCGCCCGCACCACCGGACCATGGGAGATGCTGCACGATGCAATTTGGCCTCTTTGTTGAACTAATCGCGCTGCGGCCGCACGACAAGGCCGCTATTATCCGCTGCTACAAGGAGGCCCTGGAGCAGATCAAATTCGCCGAGCAGATGGGCTTCGAATACGTCTGGGAGACCGAGCATCACTTCACCGAAAAGTTTTCCTACTCGACCGCACCCGAGTTGTTTCTGACCGCGGTGGCGCGCGAAACCAAACGCATCCGGCTGGGCCACGGCGGCGTGCTGCTGACGATGAACCATCCGGTGCGCGTGGCCGAGCGCGCCGCCGTGCTCGACATCTTAAGCGACGGGCGGCTGGAGTTCGGCACCGCGCGCGGCACCACCGAGGCGGAGTTGGGCGGCTTCAGGATTGCGCCCGAGGATTCGCGCGCGATGTGGGAGGAATCGATCCGGATGATCCCCAAGATGTGGACGCAGGATCGCTTCGAATGGAACGGGCGTTTTTACAAGGTGCCGCCCCGCAACGTGATTCCCAAGCCGGTGCAGGAGCCGCATCCGCCGCTGTGGGTGGCCACCACCACGCCGCCGACCTTTGAGCTGGCCGGGCGGATGGGTCTGGGCGTGCTGGCTTTTTCGCTCACCGCCCCAGGCCAGTCCGAGGAAGCGGTGCGAGTCTACCGCAAGGCAATCCGCGACGCGCAGCCGGTGGGAGCCTTCGTCAACAACAAGGTTGCGGCGTTCGCCCCGGTGGTCTGCCTGGCGGACGACGCCGAGGCGCGCCGCGTGGGTGCGTTTTCGGCGGCCGCCTATGCGGAAGGCGCCCGTCAGCTCTATGCCAAATGGTCGGCCAGTGCCGACGGATGGAAGGCGTGGTTTGGGCGCGAGTACTTCACCGAGTCGGAAATCACGCCCGAGGAGATGAACAAGCTGGTCGAGCGCGGCACGGTGTGCGTGGGCGATCCGCAGCGCTGCATCGCGATCATCAAGCAGTGGGAGGCGCTGGGCGTGGACCAGATCATGTGCCTGTTCCAGGCCGGCCGCATCACGCACGACAAGGCGATGGAGTCGATCCGGCTGTTCGGGGAGTACGTGATTCCGCACTTCAAAAAAAGAGAAATCGAAAATGAGAGACCTAACCCCCGGCCCCTTCCCTGATAGGGAAGGGGAGAGAGACGAGTTCCCCTTCCCTTTTAGGGAAGGGGTTAGGGGTTAGGTCACCGCATCACAGGCGGAGGTTAGGCGGAGGAGTGAGCAACCCAACCCCCGGCCCCTTCCGAGACGAGTTCCCCTTCCCTTTTAGGGAAGGGGTTGGGTCACCACACGACAGGAGGTGATTGCGTGGACTTCAGTCTGATTTACGAGTTGGCGTCGGCGGACACGAGTGACGCGGGCGTGGAGCGGACCTATCGGCAGTTCCTGGAGCAGGTGCAACTGGCCGACCGGCTCGGCTATCGCGCGGTGTGGCTGACCGAGCATCACTTCCTGCCAGGCTTTTCCTTCAGTTCGGCGCCGGAGCTGATGCTGACCCTGGCGGCCGCGCACACCACGCGCATCCGGCTGGGCCATGCGATCGTGCTGCTGCCCTTCGCGATCAACCATCCGTTGCGCGTTGCCGAGCGCATCGCCACGCTGGACGTGATTTCTGGCGGGCGGGTTGAGTTCGGCGGCGGCCGCGCCATTTCGGAATCGGAGCTGGCGGCCTTTGGCGTGGAGCCCGATGCCACGCGCGCGCAATGGGAGGAAGCGCTGCGGATGCTGCCCGC
This sequence comes from Pseudomonadota bacterium, assembly GCA_021325025.1. Lineage (GTDB taxonomy): Bacteria > Desulfobacterota > Binatia > Binatales > Binataceae > JAJPJA01. The sequence continues at coordinate 153,129 of JAJPHZ010000025.1, forward strand.
GATGTGGAGCGGCTATCCGTTCAAGTGGGAAAGTCCGATGCTGTCGATACCCGAGCGCGACGTGGTGCCCAAGCCGATTCAGAAGCCGCATCCGCCGATGTGGGTATCGGCCACCCAGCCCTCGACGGTGGAGTTCGCCGCCCGCCACGGCCTGGGCGTGCTCGGCTTCGGCATCACCGCCGAGCAATCCAATGACCTGCTGGAGCTTTATCGCCGCGAGATCGCGACCTGCAAACCGATTGGCGCGTTCGTCAACAATCGCTTCGCGTTATGGGTGCATGCGCTATGCTGCCCGACCGATGCCGAGGCGATCGCAGTGCAGGGGCCCAACCTCAAGCGCTATGTCGAGGACGTGCGGATGCTGTTCGCGCCGTGGATCGACGGCAAGCCGCCCAAGTCCTACGAGTGGTTCATGAAAAACTTCGCGGCGGGCTACGACCAGATGAAGGCGGCCAGCGCTGAGGACATCGTCAGGGGCGGCGGCGCCTGTATCGGCAGCCCCAAAACCTGCCGCGAGATGATCCAGGTGCTGGCCGACGCCGGCGTCGACGAGGTGATGCTGTTCATGCAGAGCTACACCACGCCGCACGACCGCATCATGCGCTCGATCGAGCTGTTCGCCACCGAGGTTGCCCCTGCGATCAAATCGCCGTCGGCGCAACGGATGGCGGGATAGCCGCCCGCTTTGGTCCTCCGCAGCTCACGTCGTGCGGCATGGGCTCTGTGCGCAACTCCAGGACGCGAGCACGAGGCTCGCGCCCTGGAAATGTGAAGCCCGTTCCTGACGTTAGAACAGCGTAAAGGAGCCCCCCGAGCCGCTTGAAGTGGTGAAGGGCACGTAGGGCGGGTTGAGCGCCTGCACGTAAGCGGCACCCGCCATGGCGCCGGCGGGTTTGGTGAAAGTGAATTTGGTCGAATCAACCACGGTCAGATGAATTTTCGGTGTGGTGCCGGAAAGGCCGCCCAGATTGACCACGCCGCCGCCCTGCTTGTTGAACAGATTGATCACGGTCAGCGTCGAGAAACCGGCGCCAGTCACGGTAATGGTGCTGCCCGACTGGGTGACCTTGGTAACCGCGATCTTGGCTCCCACCGGGACCGACACCGCGTTGCTGCTCTTGCTGTAGCCGTTGTCGGCGCCGGCGTTGATGACCACGAGCGAGGCCGGTCCGGTCGGCATCCCCGCCGGCAACGTGAAGCTGAACGAACTTGGGGTCAGACCGCCGTGGCCGGGAGCTACGAAGACCGGGCCGGCATTGCCGGTAGAACAGAACACGTTGACCGCCACACCGTGGGTGGCGTCAAATCCGCCGCCGCCCAGAGTCACTGAGCTGCCCTGCGTAATTACGGTTTGAACGTTGTTGGTAGCGTAGCTCGGATTGCTGCTGGTCGCCAGGTCCAGCCCCGTGCCGTTGATAGTGGTGAGGGTGGGGATGCCGGCGGCGGCCGAGCCCTGGAGCAAGGCCGACTTGACGTTGGAGGCTTTGAAGTCGAGGTCGGTATTAACTACCTGGACCGTTACGAAACCCTGCCCCAACGTTACCGTGGGGGGTATCGGCACCGTGAGCTGGCTCGACGTGCCGCCCGGCGAGGGGCTCAGCGGGCCGGCATTGAGCGGTCCGCCCGACGTGGACACGAAGAAGTTCAGCACGGCGCCAGGGCTGAAGAAGCTGCCGTTGACGGTGAGGTTGGCCCCGACGTTGACGGGAGAGGGGCTGATTGAGCTGATCGTGGGCGAGGGCGGACTGGCGTAAGCGTTGGCAAAGGTGCCGATATCGACCGTGCCCCATCCGGTGGTCAGGTCGAAGCCGGCGCCGGCGTTGAAGCCGATGACGCCGTTGAAGTTGTTGTTGCCGGTGGTGACGTCGCGAAAGCCCGCCGTGGCTTGTCCGGCGTCGGCCAGCGCGTAGATCTTCTGGTTAAGCGGACCGAGCCGGCTGTGCTTGAGCTGCGCGATCAGCTTGGCGATACCCGCCCAGGCCGGCGCCGATAGACTGGTACCCCCGATACAGCATCCAATCGCCGCGCTGCCGGAGTTGTCGAAACCCAGGAAGACGCCGGGATGGAAGTTGCTGGCGATCAGCGCCACGTCGGGTACGTCGCGCATCCCGTCCGCCGGCACGCCGGGGCCCTTCTGGTAGCCGGGCTTGGAATAGATGGCGCTGACGCCGCCGCCGGTAGCGCCGCCGGAGTCCGTCAATTCATCGTCCCACGCCTCTTCCGTCACATGTCCGACGTCGTTGCCCAAAGCATCGTAGGTGGGGTCGAACTTAGTCCCCCCGACCTGGGTGACGTTGGGATCCGACGCCATCTCATTGACATTGCGTGAAGTGCCGGGCACGCACGCCGTCATCGCCGAGTTCAGGACGATGCCGGCCGCGCCCTGGTCGCCCGAGGAAATGAAGATCGACTGTCCCTGGGCAGCGGCTTGGGTATAAATCGGGCTGACCGTGCCGGTGAAAAACGAATTCGAGGCGCCGCACAGGCCGAAGCTGACGCTGATCGTGCCACAAAGGTTGTCGTTGACGGCGCGTTGGATTGCGTCGATGATAGGGCCGTTCGGGGTAGATGTACTACCGTTGCCCAGGTAAAATTTGATCGCCATTCCGGGTGCCACCGCGTGGGACCATTCGAGATCCAGCAGCGCTTCCAGTTCGTCGTTGTTGATGCCCGGGTTGGTGGTGTTGACGATCACCGTGCTGATGCTGGAGGCGGGCAGGCCGAACTGGGTGTTGAACAGGGTCACCGCGCTGTGCAGGTAGTCCGAATCGCCGATGATCGCCAGGCAGTCGCCGCCGGCGCCTGTCGTCCCGCCCGAAATCAGAGAGTTCTCATCGTAAAAGGTGCGGAAGTCGGCGGGACCGAAGGCGGTGGTGCCACCGATTTTTACGTCGGGGACCGATGTTAGTGCCGCGTGCCCGGATTGGGGCAGCGCCGGACCGGAATCAAGCAACGCCACGGGTGCTGCGGTCCAGGCTGGCGCCGCGGTCGGCGCGGATTTCGCCGCCGAGTTCACAAATGCCATCGAGTGCAGGAAGTTGTCCAACCCGCTCACGGACGTGATCACGCCGCGAAAGCGGGCCGGGATCACCGGGTCGATGACATTGGCATAGGCGCCGGCGCCGCCGAATAGCATGACGTTGGTGCCGAAGGCGCGTTCGGCATCCCCCACCGATCCGCTGAAGCGGACGTAGCGATACGCAAGGTTCGAGTCGGTTACCTTGAATCCTTGCGTCCCCAGCCATTGCGCGACCGCGTCGAGGTCCCTCTGGGAGGGTCCGAAGCGGGCCGTGAACTGCTGCGGCGTCAGCCATTGATGGTAGCGAGGGGAGGCCGGATTTTGCTGGTCGCGCACGAGCTGGTCAAGCTCGGCCTGGTTGCGCAGTCCCAGCGTCACGCTCATGTTGAGTTGGGCGGAGGGGTCAGCGTGAGCCACCGGGGACAACCGCTCGACCTCCGCCGGATGATTGCCGGCCAACGCCACCGAGGGCCAGGCGACCGTCTGGGCCCGCCCCGTTCCCGCCCAAATCGCCATCAGCAGCACCGCCATTACCGCGGCGCAGCCCGGCAATCGAGGTATAAAGCAAAAGGAAGTAGCCAAGGCTGCGCCATTCAACCCTTCGTCATCGGCCATCGATTTCCCCTCCGTCATTGTCAGAGACGTCCGCTTAAGCCGCTTATTTTATCAGAGTTAAGACAGAGATTGCCAGTGTATGCTCCAATCGCCTGAATTTTATAAGTCACGATTTGCTATTTGCGGCCGGACCGCAAGCGGAAAAATTTCGCGGAAGCTGGCGGATTTTTGCCCGGCGCTAGCCCTGCGCTTTCTGGATCAGGTCGCGGGTGGGGTGATTGGTACCGACGCGCTCGGGGATCAGGTAGCGCGACGGAATCACTTGCTGCCGGCCGCCGGGCGGCTTCCATATCAGGCGCATCGAGGCGCCGCCCCAGATGTTGCGCTCGCCGACCTCGATGGTGTGCTGGCCGGCGCTGAGGTAGGTCTCGCCGCTGTCGAACTGCCGGGTGACTTCGCCCGGATCGGCGATCACGTCGCGGCCGTCGATTTTTACCCATCCCGAGTCGTCCACGATGATCGAGAACTGATAGATGCCGGCCACCGGCGCGATCAGCTTGCCGGTCCATAGCGCGTGGGAGGGATAGGGCAGGGAGCCCAGGGCGACGATGCTGTCGAAATCGACCCGCTTATCGACGCGCTCGATATGGGGCGGAAAAGGGCTGCCGCGCGGACCTTCGTAGTAGCGGCCGAGCAGGCCGTGGGCCTCTTGCAGGCTGGGCCGCATGAACAACGCGCCGAAGGCGGGCGGGGCGACCAGTGCCGCGATCGCAACGGTGGCGACTACCGTCATCCGCCGGCGCATCGCGGCGGCGCTCCACACCTCGATGCTGCGCACCAACTCCCATGCCCCGGCGATCCATAACGCCGCCAGCGGCCATAGCTGTATCGCGCCGGGCAGGCCGGCAATCTTGCCCAGGTTGAAGGCTACCGAGTCGCCGGCGAGCGGACCGCCCCCGTAGTAGGTGCCCTTGTTGTAGGCAAAATCGCCTCGCAGATAGGCCGGCCACAGAAAGTCCCCGATCGGGTTGTCGTATTCATAGGGCAGATGCGGCTCGATCGCGGTCGCCATCAGCATCATCAGCGCCGACGCCAGGGCCAGAAAGCCCACTACCGGATCCAGCCGCCGCGGCAGATACGCCATCGCCAGCACCATGAACGGAACCGCCGACAGGATATGGCGCGGCCCGGTGGCGGTGCCGCCGCCCCAGTAGATAATCGATTCGCCGTAGGAACCGTTGAACAGGATGAAGGCAATCACTGCGTAGGCGATCACCATCAGTTCCGCGCGATAGCGCGAGCGCCGCCAGAAAAAGTACAGGCCCGGAAAGGTCAGCAGCAGGACGGGATTGCACACGTAAAGACCGCGCTGCGCGCCGAACGTCACGTCCCACAGCACCGGCAGCCGCGGATAGGTGACGCCGGCAAAACCCATCGCCTGTTCGGGAAAACGGCCCGCGTTGGCCGCGCCCATGTACGCCTCGTAGCTCAGAAAGAAAGGATTGCCGAATGCCAGCCAGTTGTAGGACGCGAGCACCAGCGCGCATACGCCGGCGCCGATTGCAAACGGCGCCACCGCGCGCCAGTCGCGCAGCTTGCACAGCGCGTAGATGCCGACTCCGGCGGCCAGCACGAAGGTTGGATAGTCGCATACCACCGACCATCCGGCGAGCAGGCCGGCGGCCAGGTTGCGCCAGGTGTTGCCGCCCGCGCCGGGGAAGGCAAGCAGGTAGAAGGAGCCGAACACGCACAACGCGGCGATCGGCTCGGCAGTAAATTCCGTGGCATAGGGAAAAAGAATCGTGCCGAAGGCCAGAATCAGGGCCAGCGCCGTGGCGCGCGCGTTGCCCGCGCCCAGGCGCAGCGCAAACCGATAGAGCAACACCACCAACAGCGCGGAGAGCAGGCTGACCGACAAGATCGTGGTCAGATAGGTGGCCAGCGCCCAGAACCAGTCGGTTTGATTGAGGAACACCCGCAACACCGAGGTTACCGCCAGCCACGGAATCAGGCCGGTGAACGCGCCGCCGGGCGCCTTGTTGGAATAGATATGCGCGCGCAACTCGACGATGTCGGCGGTGTTGTAGCCGGCATAGCCGTCGATCCACAGGCTGCCGCGCTCCAGGATCGAGCGCACCAGGTCGAAGCGCGACGCGGTGCTGTGGTCGGCGGCCTGGTAGAAGTAGGCGAAGGTCAGCAGCGCGACCAAAAACAGGCTCAACTCGATGCGCTGGCGAGTGGCGTCGGGCGGCAGCGGGACGCCGCTGCTCCCGGGCGGCAATTGACGCAGCCCGGTCCACATCTTGCGCGCCCAGGTCTTGCCATAGCGGCGCCAGAAAAAAAGTCCCGCCAAAACCAGCAGCGCCAACGCCAGCGGCAGCACGACGTTGGCGCCACCGCCCCCGCTGGCCGGCGGCACGCCGCCGTTGCGAATCACGTCCAGGTCGTAGCGCGGCGTGTCGTTATCAGGCGGCGTATCGATCTTGACGCCCTTGAAATTGCGGCACGCCATCGTGCCGGTGTTGAGGCTGGCGAATCCCCCCAGGCGGCAGTCCAGCACGATGTCGGCGCCCTTGTCACCCGCCTTGAGATAGAAGCCGACCCGCGTCCAGTCGCGCGTGCCGTGCAGTTGCTGGGAGATGATGCCGTCCTCCATCAGCCCGATGGAGGCGCCGGTGTTGTTGTCGCCGATGTTTGCGCCGCGGATGTCGGCGCTGAAGTAATACCATCCCGGACCGATGTGCAGGTTCTGGATCCAGCGCGCGTCGTTGGGCTTGGTGCTGGTAATTTCAAGCCGTCCCCCGGCGGCGTCGTGCGCCCAGTTGTAGGTGGAGGTGTCGGGCGAGTTGATCCATCCCTCGCTGGTCCAGCCCTGCGGCGCGGCGCCCTTGCCCTCGGTCAGATCGGGGTTGGCGATGATGTTGTCGTCGGCCAAGCCGCTGGCGGCTCCGATCAGCGACAGCGCAACGGCCAGCACCAAGGCGGCTATCGTGATTGCAATGTGAGCCGCCGATGGGCGGCCTGCGGGTTGCAGCGTTGACGGCTGGTATGATGATGGGCTGATTGTATCGGGCATCGGGCAAGGACCCGGCGCGCTCGGGTCAATCCTCAACTTTAACCTCGTGGTAGCGGCGCCTGCCGGGGCCGCGCGCCCAGATTGTAACGGTCCAGCGCTGGACTGCAAAGGTTCGTTTGCTTGCCGATAAAAATGGGACGCGGCTTAAGTCCTGACCAGCGCGCGATATCCTGCATTTCCCGCCTCGCGCTGGTATTGTCGGGATCGCGTGAGTGCCGGGGTCGAAAATCTGGCCGCTGAAGAAATTACCGGCGGCGAAATGGCTGAGGCGGTGGAGCCGCAGGCGGCGCGTCCGATCGCGCGTCTGGCGGTTCTGGCAGCGCTGACGCTGGTCGCGGGATGGCTCCGTTTCAGCTCGATCGGGTTTGGACTTCCCGACAAGTTCCGGCCCGACGAGGAATACATGGTCTCGCGGGCGCTGGGCTTTGAGAGCGACTGGAATCCGCACTTCGCGCTTTATCCGGCGGCGCAGATGTATGTTCAGCACGCGGCGCTCAAATATTACGCGGCCCTGATTGGATATCCGCACAACTTCCGCGCCGCTTATGCCGCCGACGGCCAGCGTCTGGCCTTTTTGGTGGCGCGCTGCGTATCGGCGGTCTTTGGCGCCGCTGCCGTGCCCGCGGTCTATTTCGCCGGTGCGCCCGCATTCGGCTCCGGAGCGGCGCTCGCCGCCGCGGCGATTACCGCTTTCGTCACGCTGGCGGTGCGCGAATCCAAGTACGCCACCACCGACGCCGCGACCGTGTTCTGGCTGACCATCGCGCTTGCGATGGCGCTGCGCATCGCGCGGCGCGGGCGCTCGGTGGATTACCTGGCAGCGGGCCTGTTCTCCGGCCTGGCCACCGCGAGCAAATATCCCGCGGGCGCGGTGCTGGTCGCTGTGGTCGCGGCGCATTTGGGAATCTGCCGGCGCGAGCGGCGCCCGTGGCGGCAGACGCTGGGCGATCCGGGAATCCATCTGGCGCTCGGCACGGCAGCAGTGGTGTTCTTCTGCGCCACGCCCTACGTGATCCTGGACTGGGCGCAGACGGTCAACGATTACACCTATCAACGCGGCTTTTTGCTCTACGGGGTCGGCAACACGCTGGCGGATTACGGATGGTCGTGGCTGATGCTACGCGCGATGCCCGACAGTTTCGGCGTCGCGCTGCAAGTCCTGCTGCTGGCCGCGATGGGATGGGCGCTGGCGCGTCCGCGGCCGGGCACGCTTTCGCTGCTGGCATTCGTGGCCGCGGCCTTCATCGGTCTGACGCGCAGCCATTACGTGTTTTACCGCTACCTGATGATTCCGTGGCCGGCGATGGCGCTGCTGGCAGGCCTGATGCTCTCTGACCTGACGCAATACGCCGCGCGGCGGATTGGCAAGCGGCCCGCGTCGGCGCTGGCCGCGGCCGGTCTGGCCCTGCTGCTGACGCCGTGCTTCATCCGCGACCTGCAGCTCAATCGGCTGCTGGCGCAAACCGACACGCGCACTATCGCCCGGGAATGGATCGAAGCGCATATCCCGCCCGGCGGCGCGATCGCATCCACCGACCCGACCACGCCCTACGGCAAGCCGCAGTTGTACAGCGTCAGGGTGATGCCGTTTACGAATCCGGCCATACTCAAGCGGGAAGGGGTAGAGTATGTGATGTCGGATTCGATGCCGCCGCTAGCGTTTTACTCGCGCGGGCCGACACCGGCGGAGCAGGTGCTGCTCGATTCCCAGGCAATGCTGGTGCTGGACCTAAATCCGCTGCGGCCGGGCGCGCCGGCGCCGGTGTTCGACGCCGCCGACGCGTTTTACGCCCCGCTGCGCCACATCACCAGCATGCTGCGCCCCGGCCCGCGGATCAGGATTTGGAAATTGAAGTAGCGCGGTGCGGGTTCACGCGCCGGGCGTCTGGAATGCGGCGCTGGGGGCTTCGACGCGAACTGTCAGCGGCACCTGGTCATGGCTCGCGGCCGGATACACCATCAGCGCGATTGCCGCAGCGGCGGCAAACAGGCCTGCGCACAGTGCGAAGGGCAGGGCGTAGCTGCCGGTCAAGTCGAAGATGCGTCCGGTCACCAGCGGGCCCAGCGCGGAGGCAACCGTGGCGATAAAGCCGATGATCCCCATCAAGGTGGCGAAGCGGCGCATCCCCAGGCATTCGCCCAGCAGCATCGGGATGGTGGTCGAGGTCGCGCCGGTGGGCGACCCGTAGCCCACCACAAACAGAATCGCCGCGACCTCACCAAAGGCCGGGTTGGCCACCGCGAACAGGTCGAGCAGGCTCAGGCACAGCAGCGCCATCGCGAGGGCCAATACCTTGCGCGGCCCGATCCGATCCGCGATCGCGCCCAGCGCGATGGTGCCGAGCGTGACGAACAGCGACTTGGCACCGAAGATGAATGCGGCGCGCTGCGGGCTGTATCCGGCGCCGATCAGGTAGGGCACCAGATGGTAGTACACGCCGTTGTAAGCCACCGTGAACAGCACCTGCACGCCGGCCAGCATCCAGAACGGCAGCGCGCTCAGCGCGGGCCCCAACTCAAGCCCTGTCACGGCTTCGGACCGCTGCTCGGCGCCATCCGCCCGTGCGCCCGCAGGCCTGGTTCGCACCACGGCCAGGATTGCGGGCAGTGCGATTAGGAACAGCGGTGCGCCGATACACAGCATCGCAGTGCGCCATCCGTGATTGATAGTCACGTGGGTGGCCGCAGGCGGCATCAGCGTGGCGCCTACCGCGCTGCCGCAAATCGCGATCCCGATCGCCAGACCACGGCGCTCCCGGAACCAGTTGGCGGCGACGATCGTGCCGGGCACCAGCGAGGAGCTGCCGACGCCGGCTCCGATCAGCGCGAACGCCGCGATCAGCGAAAACAGCGACTGGGCGCGCGCGGCCATGATATAGCCGGCACCGGACAGGACCACACCCGCCCCCATCGGGAGCTGCGCCGGCACCCAATCGAGCATCCATCCCGCCGCAGGTGCGGTCAGGCCCATGCATAAGATATAGGCCGTGGCCAGGCGCGAAACCTGCTCGTGACTCCATCCGAATTGCTGGATGAGGGGATTGAAGAACACGCCGATGGTGCTGATGGTAGAGCCGATCGTACAGAACATCACGACCCACAGGGCCGCAATCACGCGCCATCCCCGACGCTGGTCCTTGCTCATGGTGCGGATTTGCCAGCCGCGGGCCTGCGACTTCTCTTTTGGCCGCGATGAGTGGCAAACTTGCCGGCGATGCAAACACAGGGCACGCAAGGCTGTCAAATGGTTTTAAACTGCCGCTGATTTTATGGTCCTGAGTGCGGGCAGCCGGTATTATGCACGGCATGGACTTTTCCTGGCGACGCTGCGCATGATGCGCCGCCGGAGGATGTAGCGGTAGAAGCGGATTGCGAGGTTGGCCGTAACATAAAGTACTGTTCTGAGTCAGGGAGGTAGGGCATGAAAAACGGGAAACCCTGGTTGACGGTAGCGATGGCACTGATCGGCGGACTGGCGGGCGGCGCGGCAGCTTCGATGCTGGGAGCTTCCGATGCGCTTGCGCTCCATCATGCGCATCGGGCGCGGACGGTGGAGGCGCAGAGCTTCGTGCTGCTGGGACGCAACGGGGACCAGCGCGGCATCATCCAGGTAAGCGACAAGGGCACGGCGGCGTTCTATCTCAATGACGAGAGCGGCAAAGAGCGGGCCGAACTTAAGGTTGCCGCCGACGGGCGCTCGTCGCTGGGTTTTTACGACGCCCAGGGGCGCAAGCGTGTGGTGGTAGGGCAGGGCGCTGCCGCGGGAAGTCAGGCCGGAATCGGGATTTTCTCCGCCGACGGCAACCAGGTGGCAGGACTCTCGTCCTCGCCCAGCGGCGAAGTCAGCCTGACGCTGTACGACAGCAAGAGTGGCCTGGCCCGCGCGGGATTGGGGCTGTCGGCCGACGGGCATCCGGCACTGGCGCTATTTGATCAAAACGGCAAAGATCGCGCCGAATTGCATCTGGACAGCTCCGGCAAGCCCGGCCTGGCCCTGGCGGATGAGAACGGCAAGACTATCGCGGGACTCCCGATGCAGGCGGGGCAGTAGAGCCCGATTAAGTTAACAAATCTGACGAGAAAGATAACGGATTGTAATCCATTCGAACAGGAGGCAATTAGCCCTCGGGAGGTTTACATGTTGAGGTCTTGGAAGGGTTTCGCGGTCGGCTTGCTATGCCTGGCGGTGCTGATCGGAGCGGCCGGATGCAGCGGGCAGCCGCTGAGCACGCGTGAAAAAGGCACCCTGATCGGAGGCGGGCTGGGCGCCGCCACCGGTGCGATAATCGGCGCAGCGGTGGGTGCGCCGGGAGCGGGCGCGGCAATCGGCGGGGCGCTGGGCGGTGTAGGCGGCTTTGCGGTCGGCAACGCGATGCAGAATCAGGAGGCGCAGCAGGCGCAGACGCAGTCGCAGCTCGACCAGCAGCAGCGCGAAATCGAGCGCCAGCGGCGCGAGATTCAGTCGCTTAAGACGCAGCAGGAGACGGAGTGAGGCCCGCGGGGGCCGCCCGCACGCGCTCGCGCGGGCGGCCCCCGCGGGGGCGCAGCGTCCGCCGGCCAAGCGGCGTCCCCGCTTGGCCGGCGGACGCTGCGTGGGGGTGGGGCAAGCGGTCCAGCCCCGGCGTGGCTGGGCCGCTTGCCCCACCCCGCAGGAGACCGCGATGGCCCTGACCTACACCACTGAACAGGTCGCCGCCTTGCTGGAGCGGGTCAGCAATTGGGGCCGCTGGGGCAAGGACGACCAGCGCGGTGCGCTAAATTTCATTACTGACGCCAAACGCGCCGCCGCCGCCCGCCTGGTCAGCACCGGTGAGGCGGTCTCGCTCAGCCTTCCCCTGGCCACGCAGCCGGCGCGCGACAATCCGCGCCCGGTCACCCATCTGATGATCCGCTCCGGCATCGTTGGCCATCCGCTGGGCTCCTCGGGCGCCGCCGACTACTTCGCAATCGAGCCGCACGGTCTTGCAACCACTCATCTCGATGCGCTGTGCCATCATCTGTGGCGCGGCCGGATGTACAACGGCTTCGACATGAGCGAGATCGATTTCCAGGGCGCACACAAATGCGCCATCGACGTCTGCCGTCAGGGCATCGTCAGCCGCGGCGTGCTGTTCGATCTGCCGAAGATCCGGGGCGTGGAATGGATCGAGCCCGGCGATGCCATATATCCGGAGGATCTGGAAGCCGCCGAACGTGACCATCGGGTGAGCGCCGGCGAGGGCGACGTGCTGCTGGTGCGCACCGGGCGTTTCAAGCTGCGCCGCGTCAAAGGTTCGGGCGCGATCGCGCTGGGCGCGATGCCGGGTTTGCACGCCTCGTGTCTGGAATGGCTCCACGCGCGGCGCATCGCCGTGCTTGGTTCCGACGCGATCAGCGACGTGCTGCCCTTGGGCTATGACGCGCCGCTGGCGATGCCGATTCATACCGGCACGCTGGTCATGATGGGGGTGCATCTGATCGACAACGCCGAGCTGGAGCTGCTCGCGCAGCGATGCGCGCAACTGGGCCGCTACGAGTTCATGTTCAGCCTGCTGCCGCTGGTGCTGGAGCGCGGCACCGGTTCGCCGGCCAATCCCGTGGCCCTGTTCTAGCAGGGCGCGGCCTTACACCGGCGAGAAGTATGGAATCACATACTTGCCGAACAGTTTGATCGAATGCATCGTCTTCTGATGCGGAATCGGCCAGAACTGCATCATGCACAGCAGCTGGTCCATCTTGAGGATGCTTTGCATACGCTCGATCTGCCGGATGCAGGTGTCGGGGCTGCCGACGATGCACATGTCGTTGTCGATCAGGTAATCGAGCGTCAGCTTGTCCGGATCGGCAGATTCGAACTGGGTATGGGCATAGCGCTTTTCGCCTGACGCGCCGGTTGGAACCTTGATCGCGGTTGCCAGCGTGGTGCGCGCGTAGGAAAGAAAAGCGCGTTCGGCCTCCTCGCGCGCCTGTTGGTCGGTATCGGCGCAATGGGTCATAAAGAATGCGGCCGCGCGCGGGTTGACGAACTGGCCCTTGGGCCGCGCCTCCTTGAGCCCGTCGCGATAGGCCTGGATGCGGCGCCCCAAATGCTCGGTGCTGACCAGCAGCGTGAAGGAGAGCAGCCCCAGGCCCATGCGGCCCGCCAGCCCGTGCGTCTCTTCGCTGGTCGCCGCGACCCACAGGGGCGGATGCGGCTTTTGATATTGGCGCGGCACGATGGTGCGCTCGGGGATGTCGAAGTATTTGCCCTTGAACGAGAAGCGCCCGTCGGGCGCCTTCCAGATGGTGGTGATGACGTCGAGCGCTTCCTCCCAGCGCGCGCGGGTCTCATTGTAGGGAATACCGAAGCCGCCCAGTTCGATCTGCGTACCCGAGCGGCCGGTGCCGACTTCCAGCCGGCCCTTGCTCAGAATGTCGAGCGTGTTGAGCCGTTCGGCGACCCGCACCGGATGGTTATATGGGAAAGGCAGCAAGACCACGCCGTGCCCGATTCTAATCGTCGAGGTGCGCTGACTGACGGCGCCATAGAGCACCTCGGGTGCTGAGGAATGGGCGAAGCCGGGCTGGAAATGATGCTCGACGGTCCAGAAGTACTTAAAGCCCATCTCTTCAGCCAATTCGACCTGAGCCAGCACCTCGTGGAAAACTTCAAATTCCCGCTGCGGGTTCTTAATCGGGTTGGCAACCTGGATCTCGTAAAATACGGCAAAATCCATCGAGGCATCCTCCGGCCATTGAAAGTCACCGCGCGGTCCGGCCGGCGTGCCGGCCGCCGGCGCCCGGTCACTCCTTATACAATAGCGCGGATGAACCTCAATGGCATCGCGGCTGAATCAACGCGCCCGGTTGACAGGGTCGAACGGACGTCGTGAGCGCGGCGGTACAATCCGGAAGGGGCGGTTCGCGGACCGCCCCCCGGCTGATTGATACCCCGGCGGCCGGCACTGCCGCGCATCACTCAATCTGCTGCTGCTGGCGCATCATTTCCAGTTCGCGGCGCTGCTGCTCGATTTCCTGCTGCTGCTGGGAAAGCTGCTGCTCGGTTTGCTGCTGCTGGACGTTCTGATTTTCCATCGCATTGCCCACCGCGTAGCCGCCCAGTGCGCCCAGTCCGCCGCCGATTGCCGCGCCGGCGGCGGGATGGCCTACGGCGGCACCAATGATGGCGCCGGTGCCCGCGCCGAGCACGCCTCCGCCCAGGGTTCCCGTTTCCCGTGCCGTCAACGGCTGTCCACTACATCCCACCGCCGCCAGCATCAGTGCGCCGATCGCCGATGCCACAATCGCCTTATGAGCCGTACGCATATTACCTCCTCGATGGACGCCGAACTGCTCGGTTGCAACCGATGAGCAATTTCTGAACCTGTGACGCGCAACCACGGCGATCCGTTTACAGGCGGCAAAATCCCGACGCAGCCGCGGATGTATTGAACGCGATCGCACCAAAGCGTGCAGTCATCCAACCGGATGCGGCATCGGCGCACGATGCCGCCGGGAAGAGTTCAATGCGATCTAATGTTCGTTCAAGGCCGCCATTGTTGGCACGAGTCTGGCTCCGTCAAACCGGCGATGAGCACGCCGAATGCGCGACGCTGCTCATGACAACCAACCGAGAGGTCAAAGGATATGAAACGTGGTCTTACGATTCTGACGGCGGCTCTGTTTGCCGGTGCATTGGCACTGCCGGCGATGGCGCAGAGTACGGACAATGGGATGAAGAAGGAAGCGCCGGTGGCAGGTGCGGTGACCAATCCCACCACCACGGGGAGCGATGCCGTCAAACCGGCGGCCGATGAGAATGCGGCCAAAGTCGACAGCGGCGAGATGAACGCGGAGCAGAAGCCTGCCGAGGATTCCTCGCAGCCCAAGCAGGCCGAAGGCAAAGCGGACACCAGCGCCGCGGGCGATGCAGTCACCAATCCGGCCGCGGCCCCGGGCCACACGGTCGAGTAGGCCAGACGCGATTGCGTGGGCGAGTGCGGGCCGACCGTTCAAGAAACAACCACCCGCAATCGCATGAACAGCGGCGCCGCGCGGAGCAATCCGCGCGGCGCCGCCCTCAGCAGCCCGTGATGCACGGGAGCAGCTTTCAATCTGCTCCGGCCTGTTGTTCAAGTTGAAATTGTCAGTGGGGCGGGCGTCCGTGCCGGCCGTCGATGCGCGAGCGTCCCTGCTCGCGCCACCTTTGTGTAACCCGGTTGCCGCCGGTGCGTTGCAATCAGCGGCGCGCCCGGTCATCCGGGGGATCGAGGACTACCGGGTCGGACTGTACGCCTTGCGCCCGCGAGTCATCGGTTCCCGACCCCAGTCCCTGGCGCCGCGCTTCGATGCTTATCTCATGCTCGCGCGCACGCGCCGCAAGCTCTTCTATCAACTTCGGCGAGGGCGGGATGCGCTTGACCACTTCGCGACAGGCTTCTTCTTCGGCGCGGGCCAGATTGATATCGCGCAATTGCAGGAGGTTTTCCGCCGAGTTGATCGCGATGTCCTGGATGGTCAATGCGGGCAGGACGTTGACCGCCCAGCGGCTGCCGCGCGCTTCAATCAGCGTCGCACCGTCATGGGTTGAGACCAGCCTGACCCTGATGCCGACCTGCCAGGCCGCGATCAGGCCCAGGTAATAAGCCTCGTAATGCACCACCGTGCCGTACATGACGGCGTCCACGTCCAGCCATTGCCCCAAGTCGTGCGGCGCCACCCCTTGCAGTTGCTCCATGTTGTCGATGCCGCGGTCCTGAATCACGGCGTCAACCCCATAGAGGTTGGCAAGCACAAATTCGCGCTGCGCCAGATAGCCCTGCATCGCCCGGCGCAGGCGCTGCGCATCGGTCCACGACCAGTTGTAGCGTTGCTGGCGGTTGCGATGGGTCAGCGCAATTTTGTCCACTACGAAGTTGGCGCTGCCCTCGTCGGTAAAGGGCAGCACGGCAATGCGCGCCGGCGGAGTGCGCAGAAATTCCGAGGTCACGTCGACCTTGAATCCGCCGGGGTCGAACTCCACGAGATGGTCCAGCCAGGTCTTGCGGCCGTGGCGGTCAACATCGTATTCCTGCTGAAAGAATGGCCGCTGCTCGTGGTGGTTGGCGGAAGCGCAGCCACCCAGCACTGCCGCCATCAATCCGATTAAAAGCTTTCTCACGCGCGCCCCTGGTCGGCTTGGAGCCGAGGTTGCCCAAGCTGCGGCCGACCCGGCACAGAGCAGAGCAAATCGTTTGCCGAATCGGCCGCATCCACGGCGGGGCCGGACGACGCTGAAAACATTCAGCTTTTTCAAAGACGGGCCCCCGCGGGCGCAAGCGTGGGCGTGAAGGCTGTAATTTTTGCGGCGCCGATCCGGGGCGGATCGCGACGGTGTCGGCGTCGCCTGCAATCCCTGGCGGCCTGTTAGCGTACCAGAGTGCACGGCGGCCTTTGAAATTACCTTCTCTGACGCTTTCTAAAGCAAGTCTAATCATTTTATACCTGGGTATACGTGTCGGTTTTCTTCACTAACTAGTTGACATTGGATCGCTACCAAAAGTAGCCTCGCGCTCAGGCGCCCTGCCGGCGGCGCGCCTGAGCGCTGACGGTGGGGCGCCTGAAGAGGAGGTCATATGGAGAAAAGGCTGTTAGTTGCCTTCATGGCGGCGGCGCTCCTGCTGTACGCAGGCAAGGGCGGAACTACGGTATCGGGATTTTCCGCGGCCAGCGTGCGCGGCAGCTATGCCGCCACATTTCACGGCACCGATGACGGCACCGGGGTGCTGACCGCGGACGGGGCCGGCAACATCACCGGCGGGACGGAAACCGTCAATGACGGTACCAATATCTGTGTCGGAACGATCACCGGCTCCTACGCCGTCAACCCCGACGGAACCGGCACGCTGACCATCGTTTTTACTACTACCAGTAGCGTGACCGGACTCTGCCCCAGCAGCCCGGTTACCAGCCATGCCGCAATCGCGCTGGTCTCCAGCAGCCGCATCGAAGTGTCGGGAACCGATCCGGCCCTTTTGGAAAGCGGCAGCCTGACCCGCCAGCAGTTCCCTCACAGCGACGATTAAACAGTATCGTTGACGGCGGCCTTCACCCTGACAATCGCCGAATCGCGGGCAGCGGTTCGGCGATTGCTTTTCCTGCCGCACAGCGTGCTTGCATTGACCGGCTGAGTGTTGCAGTTAGATTGCGGATCAAGCGTTGAGCTGCCCGGCGGACAGGAGGTGTTTGTGGACCCCTCAAGCGTGTTGTTGACTGACAAGGTTGCCGTCATAACCGGCGGCGGCGATGGAATCGGCAAGGGTATTGCGCTGACCTACGCGAAATTCGGCGCCCACATCGTGATCGCTGATCTCAACCCCGCGGCGGGCGAAGCGGTGGCGCAACAGGTGCGCGCGTTGGGCCGCAAAGGGTTGGCGATCGCCACCGATGTGCGCAATCGCGAGCAGGTGCAGGCGATGGTGCAGCGCACAGTCGCGGAACTGGGCGGCGTCGACATCCTGGTCAACAACGCCGGCGGCGTGCGGCCCAAAGAATTCATGGATATGGACGAGGCGCGATGGCGCCGGTCAGTGGAACTGAACCTGATCGGCCTGTTCAACTGCACGCACGCGGCAGCCAGAGAAATGATCGTGGCCGGGCGCGGCGGCGCGATCATCAATATCTCAAGTATCGAAGGCAGCCGCGCCGGCCCGCTCTACTCGGTGTACAGTGCGTGCAAGGCAGGAATGGAAAACTTCACGCGCACCACGGCCCTGGAGCTGTCCCGCCATCGCATCCGCGTCAACAGCATCGCCCCCGACATGATCGATACGCCCCACACCGCCGAGCTGCATACGCCGCAGGCGCAACAGGCAATCGCGCGCGTGATTCCGCTCGGGCGCATGGGAACGACCGAGGATGTTGCGGGAGCGGCGGTGTACCTGGCGTCGGATTTGGCAGCCTGGGTAACGGGCATCAACCTCCACGTCGACGGCGGAACGTGGGCCAGCGGCGGCTGGATCAGGCAAGGCGACAGTTGGACGCTGTTTCCGGACTCAACCGGGGTGGTCGATTCGCCCAAGCAGTCGGGGGGCTGAGCATGTTCAGCCTGGAAAACAAGGCCGCGCTCATCGCGGGCGGCACCAAAGGGGTGGGCCTTGAGATCGCGCTGACGTTGGCGCGGATGGGCGCGAGGCTGGCGCTCAACTACGCGCACGACGACAGCGCTGCTGCGCAAGCCCTGGGGCGGGTGCGCGAAATCGCGCCGAAATCGGTCCTGCTCAAGGCCGATCTGGAAGACGAGGAGCAGACCCGCGCGATGGTGCGGCGGGCCGTGCACGAGTTGGGCGGGCTCGACATCTTCATCATGAACGCGGTCTCGACCACTACCAAATCGCTGCTGACGGTCAAACCGCACAGCTTCTGGCGCACGATGGCGATGAACGTGGGCGGATTTTTGATCTCGATGCAGGAGTTGGCGGGGCTGATTTCCGATGGCGGCCGCGTCGTGCTGATCTCGGGCAACACCACGCTGCGCTACCCGACTCCCACCACCGAGGTGCTTGGCGTCGCCAAAGCCGCGATGGAAAGTATCGTGCGCTCGCTGGCCTTCGCGCTGGGCCCGCGCGGCATCACCGTCAACGGACTGGGCCTGGGGCTGTACGATACCGAATCCTCGCGCTACGCGCTGGGCCTGGACCATAGTTTCCAGGAGCGGGTGAAGATCACCTGCCAGCGCGCGGCGCTCAGGCGTATGGGCAAAGCCTCCGACGTGGCGGGCGTCGCGGGGTTCCTGTGTACGGCCGAGGCGGGATACGTGACCGGGCAGATGATCATGGTCGATGGCGGAATCAGTATCGCGTCGCCGCAGTAAACTCCGAGCGGACGGGGGCGGTCTCGGCCAAGCCAGAGCGCTGTTTCACAGTTCCCGTACCGCAATGCTCCGGGCAGTTCACCAAATCGATCAGCATCGCCTTGCGCACTATTGAATGTAGTTAGTAAGAAGCAACCAGCGCGTGGTGCAAAGACCGGCGGTTTGGGCTGTATAATTCAGGGGCGACCGACGGCGGAATTAGGGGTCGCGCTCCAGGAAGAAGAGGTGAATTGCCTTGGAAATCAGCATGTTCTATGAGCTGGAGACTTCGGACCCATCTCCCACCTCCGTGCGGCGCATATATAAGGAGTGCATCGAGCAGGTGCAGCTTGCCGACAGTCTGGGCTACCGCGCGGTGTGGTTTACGGAGCATCACTTCCTGGAGCGATTTTCCTATAGTTCGGCGCCCGAAGAGGTGTTGTCCTTCCTGGCCGCCAAGACCCAACGCATCCGGCTCGGCCACGGGATCGTACTGCTGCCCTTCAACATCAACCATCCGCTGCGCGTGGCCGAGCGAATCGCCGTGCTCGACCAGTTGTCGGAGGGGCGGGTGGAATTCGGCGGTGGCAGAGCAATTTGCGAATCCGAGCTGTCGGCTTTTCATGTCGATCCCGATCTGACGCGCCCGCAGTGGGAAGAGACGCTGGCGATGCTGCCGCGAATGTGGACCGAGGAGAAGTTCAAATGGGACAGCAAGCTTATTCAAGTGCCCGAGCGCGCTGTCCTGCCCAAGCCCGTCCAGCAGCCGCATCCGCCGATGTCGGTGGCGTGCACGCAGGCGTCAACGGTTGAGTTTGCCGCCGAACACGGTCTGGGCGTGCTGGGCTTCGGTATCAGCGAAGCCAACTCCAACGAATACGTGCGCACGTATCGGGAAAAGATCAAGGCCGCCAAGCCGATTGGCAAGTTCGTGCACAATCATTTCGCCGTGCTGCGCATGGCGCTGTGTTCGCTCAACGATCGCGAGGCGCTGGACCTGCAGGGCGCCAACATGAAGATGTACACGCATCAGACGCGCGAGCTGTTCGCTCCCTGGATCGACGGCAAACCGCCTGCCAGCTATCGCAAGATCATCGAGAACTTCGTCAAGAACTTCGAGCAGATCGATCAGGTCTCGATGGAGGACGTGGTGAAGTTCGGCGGCGCGTGCATCGGCGACCCGGCCCGATGCATCGACTCGCTGCAGTTCCTGGAAGATGCCGGCGTCGATGAGGTAATGCTGTTCATGCAGCTCTATACTACGCCGCATGACCAGATAATGCGCTCCATCGACCTGTTCGCCAACAAGGTGCTGCCCAGGATTAAGACCTCCTCCGCCCATCGCGAGCAGGATGCGCAGGCCGCGCCGAAGTAGCGATTTATCCGCGCCACGAGCACGCAGTGCTGAGAACATCCTCGACGCTGCCATCGCCGGAAAGCCCCAGCACGTGATGGCTATGCCATAGCGCGTAGAACAGCAGGCTCCATGCGGGCTGGTGCACTTTGCCCGCTTCCGAGAATACGCGCGCGACCTCCTGCCGGCTAAAGGCTTCGGCAACCCCGGGCTGCGCGGCGACCAGCGCTTGGACACGGTCTTTGCGCGCGGCGATCCACTCGCCGACCGGCGGATTGAAGCCGGTCTTTTTGGCATAGGGTTGGGCGGCAGGCAGAGCGCGGGCCAGCCAGTCGCGCAGCAGCCGTTTGGCCATCCTGGTGGTGGCCTTCATGCGGTCGGGCAATGCAAAGGCGAAATCGGCAACGACCGGATCCAGGAAGGGCGTGCGGCCTTCCACGCCATGCGCCATCAGACAGCGATCCACCTTGATCAGCAGGTCGTTGGGCAGCCATTCCGCGCAGTCGGCGGCCTGCAGCCGCTGCACGAACGTCCAGTGCGAGGACGCCTGACGCTCGGCCAACTCCAATCCGTCGCGCCATCCACCGAGTGCGCCGTTGATTTTCCCCACCGCGTCGAACTCGCCATGAGTGCGCGCATGGCGCGTCAACCATCCCCACAGCCAACGCGCGCGCCGATAGCGGCTATAGCCGCAGAACATCTCATCACCGCCCTCGCCGGTGAGCACCACCTTGAGGCGGCCCCCGGCCGCTTCGCCCAAGGCAAAGGTCGGCAGCGCGGCCGGGTCGGTGGTTGGATCGTCCAGCGCCATCGCCACGCGCGGGGCTTTGGCCCAGAAGTCGCGTTCGGCCATCTCCACCACATGATGTTCAGCGCCGACGGCGCGCGCGATGCGTTCGGCGGCCACCCGTTCGTCCGCCGCCGCGCTGCCCGGAAAGCCCACCGTCAGAGCGACCACCGCATTACCCGACAGCCGCGCCATCAACACGGCCAACGCGCCGGAGTCGATGCCGCCCGACAGGAACAATCCGTAGGGGACGTCGGAGCGCAGATGATGGGCCACCGAATCGCGCAGGACCGCGTCCAGCCGCTCCAGGGCCTCGCGATGGCCGATGGGGCGCGGGCCGCTGGCGGTCAGCGGATTACGCCGCCGTTGTTGAGCAATCTGACCGTCGGCGATCACCATCGTTTCGCCGGGCAGAACCCGGTTAATCTGCGAAAAGATCGTGCCGCGCCCGGTGGTGAATTTGAGCTGCAACAGTTCCGCGCGCGCCTGCGCACGAATGGTCCGATTGGCCAGACCGGCGGCGAGCAGCGCTTGCGGCTCGGAGGCAAACGCAAAGTAGGCGGGGGCTTCAACGTAATACAGCGGCTTGATTCCGAACGGGTCGCGTGTCAGCACCAGTTTCGATGCGGCGCGGTCGTGAATCGCAATCGCGTACATCCCGCGCAGCTTACCGGCGAAATCAAGCCCTTTGCGGCGATACAGATGCAGTGGCGATTCGCAATCCGATCCGGTGCGGAAGCATGCATCGCACAACTCCCCCCGCAGCTCCGGGTCGTTGTAGATCTCGCCGTTGGCGATCAGAACCGCGCCGCCCGGTTCTTCCAGCGGCTGGTCGCCGGTGCGGGTATCGATTATCGCCAGCCGCGTGTGCACCAGGCCAATCGCGCCGCTGACGTGCCGTCCCGTGGCATCGGGGCCCCGATGGGCGAGCGCAGCCTGCAGCCGGTCGAGCACCGCCGCGTCGGGCCGGCGGCCGTTTTTCATCATCACGCCGGCAATTCCGCACATCGGCGCTTACCCGTCTTTTCGGACATAACAGGCTGTCATGATTCTTGTCGGACAGTTGGCGGCGAAGCTTCGCATGGATCCGGAACCGATCCCGAAGCGACGGTTTGGCAATGGCCGGAAAGGCCGGCCGGGAGCTGATCGGACGCCGTACGGCGGCGCTCGGCGAGTCTCCGCTCGTAAAGCTTGGCGTATTTCAAAAAGACATAGAACGCGGAGGACATCGACGCGTACAGGCCGGCGGTTCCCTCCAGAAAGCCGCCGCGTAAAAAATACCAGTTGAAGAAGCGCCAGATGGGATTGACGAACATCCTGACGGGGGTGAGGCGATGGTAGGGGACCACCGCGACCCATTGTGTGGTCAGCTTGTTGATGGTGTCGACGTGGCCGGCGATATCCTCGTAACTGAAATGCAGAATCGGATTGCGCAGGCGCTTGACCGCGCCCTTTACGATCGCCTTGGCGTGCGGCTCGATGCCGCCGAACCTTGCCGCCTCGCGCCGGAAAAGCCTTAGGTGGAAGTCCGGATAGGTGGCCCGGGTGTAGTAGTGATCGAGCTGGAAGAGCACGCGCCGGATCTTATAACCCGCCACCGCCTGTCCGCTGCCAATCGCCGCCAGGATTTCCTGGCGCAGTCCGTGCGTGAGCTGCTCGTCCGCGTCCAGGCTCAATACCCAATCGGCGGTGGCCTGATCCAAAGCGAACTGTTTTTGTCCGATGTAGCCTTCGAAGCGGCGCTGAAAGACCCGCGCGCCGGCCTCGCGCGCGATCTCCACCGTGCGGTCGGTTGAAAATGAATCGACGACGATTATTTCATCGCAAATCGACGCGCTGCGCAGGCACTCGCCAATCAGCTTTTCCTCGTTCAGCGTGATTACGATCAACGCAAGTCGCGGCCGCGGCGTCATCGCAGCATCCATCCCGGCGTGCGGATTAGCTGCCTGGCGGGCCGCACCCGTGGACCGGCCGCGTCCGCCAAAGCATCGCGAGCTCCCGGCCTCGCGCCGCAAATATCAGGCCACCGCAACATACGCTGGAGGATAGCGCCAAACCTGGTGCGACCCAAGGCCGTTCCAAACGCCGCGCAGGGCTCTGGCACGGGGCGCGCAAGATGAGTATCCTGCGCCGCGGAGTGGGAATGCGAACAAGCGGACCCGCGGACGGCCTGCGGCGCGATCGCCAATACCTGAGCAGCGGATGGCGCCTCGAAGCAGTCGGCGCGGGCGCATCAATACTGGCGCGCTATGGCGAAGTCGAACGGGTGGTCGACGTCGTCGTACGGGCCACCGGGCCGGAAGGACTTTACTATCGCTCCCTTTATGCGGCGACTTACCTGGTACGAATCGATGCGGCCGGGGCAAAACCGCTCGAACTTTTTGTCAAGATTTACGACCCGCCGCGTGGAATTGCCGCGCTCAAGCGGATAGTGCGCGGCGGCCGCGCCGCCAACGTCCTGCGCATGATCGCGATGCTGCAGCGGCGCGGTTTCGGCACGCCGCAGGCGGTGCTCAAGGGAAGTCACGCGGCGAGCGGCCGGACCATGCTGGTCACGCTGCGCGCCGAGGGCGTACCGCTGCCCCAAGTGCTTCAGTGCAAGGAAGATGCAACGGTGCGCAGGCATGAACTGATTCGCGCTCTGGGTGCGGAGGTCGCGCGGCTGCATCAGTGTGGCTTTGTGCATGGCGACCTGACGCCCGACAACATTTTCGTCGCGCAACAAAAGCCGCCACGCTTTATCTTCCTCGACCACGACCGCACCCGGATAGCGTTTCCGGCCGGGCGCCGTTACCGGCAGTTGCGCAACCTGGTTCAACTGGGGCGCTTCGGATTGCCCGGCATCAGCAATCTCGACCGCCTTGGCTTCTTTAACGCTTATGCGCACGGACTGGGACGCGTGCGCAAGCGCGCGATGCTGCGGCGGATAGCCGCGATGCTGGCTCGCCGCCGGCGCAAGGACGCGCGCTGACCGCGTCGGGGCGGCCCGCACCGGCGATCATCGTGCGGACGGCAACCGGCTCGCTTCCTCCCAGTGGATAATGCCGCGCGCGCGCAGCTCGGCGATTTGTTCGTCGCTATAACCCAACTCCCGCATCACGCGCACGGTATGCTCGCCGTTGAAGGAGCCGTGCTCCAGGCGCGCCGGCGCATCCGAAAAATCGATCAGCGCGCCATGGCGCCGATACTTGCCGAAGCGCGGGCTTTCGGTCTCGACCGCCATCCGATTGGCGGCCGCCTGCGGATGCTCCTCCAGGAATCTGCCCAAACTCCAGTCAGCCTGCACGCAGGCCACCCCGGCTGCGCTCAGGAGTTGTTCCCAGTGTTCAGCGCTGCGCGCCGCGAAGATTTTCCCGATTTCCGCAGCCAATTCGGCGTCGTGAGCCTTGCGCTCCTCCGCGCCGGCAAAGCGCGCATCCGCAGCCAGGTCGGGGCGATTGACCGCGGTGCACAACGCCTTCCATTCGCGATCGAACACACAGGCCAGGAAGACCCAGCCTTCGGCAGCCGGGTACAGCCGGTAGAGCGCATTGAGCCCGTAGCATTCCGCATCGGGCAGAACGTACGGCGGCCGGCCCGCGTAGTCGTACGCCTCATCGGCGTTGGCCCAGGCGTTGCCTTGTAGCATGGTTACTTCGATTGCCTGTCCGCGTCCGCTGCGGGCACGCGCCAGCAACGCCAGCATGATACTGGTCGCGACTGCCTGGGACGTGTTGGGATCGGGGTTGCCCTCGTTGGCCCGCATCAGCAGCCGCGATACTTCCTTGATTTCCTCCAGGCTCATCGGCTGGTCGGGCGGCGGCGGATTGGCGCGGCCGGCCTGGCGCAGCGCCCCGCCCAGCAGTGCGCCGGGGATCGGATGGGCGCCGGGACGGCGATGGTGCGGGCCGGTTGCGCCATATGCTCCGACATAGACGTGAATCAGGCGCGGATTGATGCGCCGGCAGGTCTCCCAGTCGATCGCCAACCGCTGCGGCACCCCGGGGCGGAAGTTATGCAGCAAGATGTCGGAGCGCGCGATCAGTTGATGAATGATCTGCTGACCTTCGGGACTTTGCAGGTTGACCTGGATGGCTTCCTTGCCGGCATAATTCTTCAGGTTCATCGGCGCCATCCCGCCGCCCGTGCTGATGGTTTGCTCGCGCTCGGGCGTGGCGTCGACCTTGAACACTCGTACGCCCATGTCCGCCAGCATCGCGGCCGCATACGGGCCCGCGATTACCATCGAGAAGTCCAGCATCGTCAGACCGTCGAGCAACGGCTTTTTCGGTGTGTTGCGCATATCGCCGTGGGCCTCGGCGGCGGCCGTCACGGTTGCGCGCGGCCTGGACGCGATGCGCCGCAGGACCTCTTCGGTATGCTGACCAAGGCCGGGCGCCGGTCCGCCGACCTGGCCGGGCGTGTCGCTCAGCCGCGCGAGCAGGCCCACCGTCGTAAGCCGCCCCACGCGCGGGTCGTCAATCTCCACGGCGTGGCCGTTATGCACGTACTGCTCGTGCTTCATCCCCTCCACCGTGTAGCGGTAGGGCTCGGCCGCGACGTTGCCGTCCTCCATGTAGATCCGCATCCACTCCTCCAGCGTCCGCTCCTGCATCTTGTTGAGGATGAGTTCGCGCAGCGCTTCGCGCGCCTCATGCTTTAAGATGGGAGCCCGTTTGAACACTTCCTCCTCCAGCACCCATCCCAGGCCGATGGCCTTGAGATAGGCGCGAAACAGGCGGTCCATCAGGTTGGCGTGCTGCAGCCATTGACCGTCCTTGGTCCGCACCGGGATGTATTGCAGCATCGGCAGCCGGATTGCGGCGCCCAGGGCGTTGGCGGGAAAGTTCTGCGGATGCTGGCGGGTAAGCTGGCGCATCACCAGCCCGGCCAGATCGTAGGGCATCATGTTCTGAAGGATGCTGGTCTGGACCCATTGGCCGCGCCCGGTGCGATCGCGCGACAGCAGCACCGCCAGGATACCGCGGACGGCCGCCTGACTGGCCGCCCACTGTCCGACCTGCACGGCGGTGTAGGCGGGTCCTTCACGATTCATCTGGCCCGCAAAGTCCATCATGCGGCCCGACCTGGCTGCGACGGCACCTTCGTAGCCGGGCAGGTGACTGAGCGGACCCTGCTGGCCCCATCCGCTGATCGACGCGTAGATCAGACGCGGATTGATCGCGGACAGGGTCGCGTAATCGATCCCGAGGCGGGCGCTGACGCCGGGGCGAAAGGATTCGAGCACCACGTCGGCCTGTTCGGCCAATCGGTGGGCGTGGCTGCGGCCCTGCTCGGTTTTCAAATCCAAAACGGCGCTCTTCTTGCCGCGGTTCCACGCGATCCACGCCGGATGGCTGCGAAAGGGGTCGCCGGCCGGCGGCTCGATCTTGATTACGTCGGCGCCGAAATCGGCCAGCACGGCGGTGGCCAGTCCACCAGACATGCCCCAACTGAAGTCCACCACGACAAGTCCATCGCAAGGTCCGGGCATTTGCTCCTCCTCATGAAGCAGCTTGCGTCAACAATATCCTGCACTTATGTGGCAAATTCCAGTACCCGCACTATTTCCAAGGGTTGCGTTGGAACGATTGCCGAAAAAACTGCGGCACCACTGGCATCGGCCGTAGATGACCGACGCAACCGGGCTATAGGGGATTCGCAGCGGAAGGAAGGCGTTGGAGCGGCGCGTTTCGCATCAGAAGTGCGAGCTGCAGCCGTTCCGGATGGGATCAGTCGGCGGGAGCGGAGAATCCGCTGAAGGAGGGAGACGAGGCGGCGCATTCAGGGCTGAATGCGCAAGCAAAGCTTGGGGACGGCAAAGTGGCCGTCGTGCGAGGCTCAGCAGGCGCTGCCCCGAAGGACCTTGGCAACCGTCTTCAGCAGTACCTTGATGTCCAACCACAACGCCCGGCGGCTCGGCCAGACCGCCGTGGCTTTGGTAGATCACTTCGGCGGCGTTCCGGTTCGGCGGCACGATCGCGAGGATTGGGCACGCGGCGGCCATGATGTCCGTTCCGATTCCATTCCAGCTAGATCACGGCGCCGGTTAAGGAGCGGACAGCTTCTTAAGCAGTGCCGCGTAGCCCTGGCTGTTGATGACCTGGTTGTATTCCTTGCGGTAGCTGTCGACCTCGCTGATACCGGCTATGTTGATATCGTATACTTTCCAGGTATCGTGTGTTCGCCTGAGTAGATAGTTCAGTTCCAGCGGTTCAGCCAGCATTGGATTAACCACATTGGTGTAAACTTCGGCCCGGTCCGGACCAGTGGAGTTCTGCCTGAGAAAATTGATCTGCGCTCCTGAATAGTCCTCGATAATCCTGACGTAGCGTCGCTCCAGCCGCTGATGAAAGAGGCCGACGAAGTGTTGGCGCTCCGCGGGGCCGAGTTGCTTCCAATATGAGCCGAGTGAAGAGCGGGCCATGCCGTCGAAGTCGAAATTGTCATCCAGCAACTTGAGCAGTTGGGCGCGTTTGCTTTCCGGAGCGGACTTATAGGCGGGATCGGCCAGGAGCTGGCGCGCCTTGGCAACCGCCGACTTGACCTGCGCCATGGCGTCGGCCGATGCCGCATCGGCCACCGTCGGCGTGGCGCCGGTTAGCATCGTCAAACCCACCCAAAGCGCGATACAAGCCATTAGGTCGATGGCCCGGGTACCCCCAGCCGCATCCCAGAAACTGTCACGCAAGAAGCGCCGGATGTTCTTGCCGGTCATTGCAAAATGTCCTTTCGCCGCGCCTTTCGGTCGAAAGTGTACTGCCTGGGATTCGAAGGCCGCGGGCCGCTTGCGCTCCTGAAGATCTACGTCCGAGGCGGCAGAGACGCCGCGACGCCGCGCCCGGCCGCCATCGAGCCGCGTCAACGGTTACTGCGCAACGACGCTCACCTTACCGCGCTCCTGCAGATAATGATACAGGTACAGCTCGCCGAGCGTTGCGTACCAGACGTCGGTGCGGTTAGCGATGTAGCCGGCATGCTGGTCGAGATACCCGCCGGCGGACCAGCGCTTATCCCCGGGATGGTCCAGGAGCTGGTAGATGCCCCCGCGCGCGTAGACGCTGTCGAACCTGGAGTTAGCGCTGCTCAGCAGCTCCGGCGTGCCGCCGGGGTTGGGATACGAGGTGTACGCGGGCCAGTTGCCGGTGCTCGCTGTCAGGTTGGCATCGTAAAACCCCTGTGCACTCCACGCCCCGAAGTTGATCTCGCCTTCGTGGGTCGAGCGGTCGACCAGGTATCCAGCCGCGGCGACGGCCGCGCGCAGCTCGACCGACGTGAACCCGCACGGCTCGACGAAGCTCGTAATGAACGGGTTCTGCAGGGCCAGATGGCTCAGCAGATCGTCCCGGCTGCCGGCCACTTCGGACGTGTAGCCGAGCACCTGATACGCGGCGTCGCTGCAGGGGTGGGTCCTTGTGTGCGAGGCTGCCTCCGTGAGCCCCCCGTTGAGCCAGCCTTGCACAGCCGACCACGCGTCGCTGCTCATGTTGCCGGTCCCGACCGCGACCGTAACGCGCAGGCTCTTTGCCGCGGTTCGGGAGACGGCCTGGACGAAGTCGGCCAGGAATCCGTCTCCGACGTCGTCAAAGTCGAGCGTCACCGCCGCTTTGCGATTGTCGTAGTACCTCGATATGCCCTGGTAGCTGATGGCGACGGGCTGGCGCGCGCTATTGATGATGCGCAGGTAGATCGCGTCGGAGCCGGGCGAAAACGGCACGCTGACGTAAGCCATGTTGCTTGCGTACTCGAATCTGGCCGCGGCGATGGCGTTGAAAAAGTCGGAGGCGGTCTTTGCCGGCAGCGCGGTCCAGGTGCTGACGGTGTCGTATCTGTACTGCGCGGTCAGAGCGCTCGATCCGCCCGGAATGCCGAACACGTAGGTCGCCGGGTAGTAAAGGCCAAACTTCGCGTGCGCCGCGGAGTCCAGGCCGATGCGGAAGGCACTGGCCGGCACAAGCGTCCCGTTGCTGACGATTATTGAAACTGAGGCTGTCGCCGTGACAATTGCGGTCGAATACTGATGCGCCGCCACGGTCAGAGTGTGGGTCCCATCGGGCACTGTAGCTGAGTTCCACAAAATCCTCAGATAATGGCCTGAGTCATTGACCCCTGCCGGAACGCCGTCGACCGCAAGCGAATTCCACCAGTCCTCGGTCGCCGACAAGGACGTCGCAATTTGTACTGTGACGGTGCCCGACACGGTCGCATCGCTGAGGGGCGATGTTATTAACAGCAGCCCCGCAGTCGCGCTGGCAGTGGGCCTGGGCGTGATGGTTGGCGTCGGCGTTGCAGCAGCGGTCGGCGTCGCCGTGATAGTGATGGCCGGCGTTACCGACGCTGTCGCGCCAGGGCTCGGAGTCGGCGTCAGCGTCCCGTTGCTGACGATTATTGAAACTGAGGCTGTCGCCGTGACAATTGCGCTCGAATACTGATGCGCTGCCACGGTCAGAGTGTGGCTCCCATCGGGCACTGTAGCTGAGTTCCACAAAATCCGCTGATAATGGCCGCCGTCATTGAGGCCTGTTGGAACGCCGTCGACCGCAAGCGAATTCCACCAGTCCTCGGTCGCCGACAAGGACGTCGCAATTTGTACTGTGACGGTGCCCGACACGGTCGCACCGCTGAGGGGCGATGTTATTAACAGCAGCCCCGCAGTCGCGCTGGCAGTGGGCCTGGGCGTGATGGTTGGCGTTGCCACGTCGGCGGTCGGCGTTGGGGTGACGGTTGCGGGCGGCGTTCGCGTCGGTGTGCCACCCGGATTTGGGGTTGGCGTCACAGTTCCGTTGCTGACGATTATCGAAACCGAGGCTGTCGCTGTAACAATTGCGGTCGAATACTGATGTGCGGCCACGGTCAGAGTGTGGCTCCCGTCGGGCACCGTACCCGAGTTCCACACAATCTTCTGATAATGACCGCCGTCATTCAGGCTTGTCGGAACGCCATCCACAGCCAGCGAATTCCACCAGTCGTCCATCGTCGTCAAAGACGTCGTGATTTGGATTGTGACGGTGCCCGACACGGTCGAGCCGGCGATGGGCGAAGTTATTAGCAGCGGCCCCGGAGTGGCGGCCGCAGCCTGGTCAACCCGGGCGGCACAAGTAATAGTTGATAGCACACAAAGACACAGTGTGAGTGCCACACCTTTAACAACTGCGGACTTCATTTCGCCCGGGTCCCGAAGATGGTAAGCCTTGTTGTACTCTGCGCAATAGTCATGGCGAGGTCGCTGTTGACTGCTAACTTTTCCGATTCCCGAACCGAGTTGTACTCCCCTCCGGAGGACACTCAGACACACCTCCGCCGTGGACCGTGGAGTCGATATTTCCGCAGCTGTTTCTCCGCTGCCCCGGAAATGCACGCGCCTGGCGCCGACCGGTGGGACGGAACGATTGCATTTTTTGCACGGTCCCCCGTGCTAAGGCTTGCAATTCCTTATTTTGAACAATGGTTTTGAAGCGAGAATCGTACCAACGAAAAACAACTATAATTAGCCAAAAGGACAAGCGATTCGGTATGAAAAAGTTTCCGAATAGTTACGGTGTTACCGATGGAATCAAGCTCTGTTTCAAGGCGATACAAGGATGAGACTAGGGGGCAGCGCACTATGGCTGGAAGAGGAGAGAAAGCGCACCGCGAAATCACTGTGCGTCGGCTTCTGATTTGACAGGAGGGAGGTCGCCCGCAGGTCACGAGGGCCGGAAACCGGCCCGGGCCCGCACGCCTGCCGCGGGGGCGTAGCCGCACCGGGCGACTTTCTGGCACAATGCCCAACTACCTCCGCAACAGGCCGGGGTGGTGGAAACGGTAGACACAGAGGACTTAAAATCCTCTGGGAGGCAACTCCCGTGCGGGTTCGAATCCCGCCCCCGGCATTGGAGCTCGTCGCATCGGTGGTCCTCCTCTGGCTTCGCCCGCTTCCGCGTAAGCGGCAGGGCGCTGTCCGCTTTCATCCGCGCGCAACGGTGTCGTGGCCTCTTCACCCGCCAATTGGAGGCGCGTGCGCAGATTCCTCGGATGCGTGAGCGGAGCGGGCGGCAGGACGTGCCGGAGCGAAGCATCCCGTCAGGGCTGGCGCGGCGTGCTAGCGGAGCACACGCCACCACTTAGAGCGGCGGTGAAGCGCAGACGCGGAGGTCAGGCGGAGTCTGATGATGCGCGCGAGCGGCGCAGCTTGCGGAGCCCGAGCGGGCGTCTCAGAGCGAAGCGCTGCGCTTCGTTGATTGGGCTCCGTGAACTGGCCGAGGGGTGTTACCAGATTGGGAGCGATGCTAAAGTGCATCTGGTGGACTGATTGGTTGTCTAAGGAGCAATTCGCCGGGGGAGAGCCATGAGCTGGCTCGGTACGCGAGGCTGGTTCGATCGATTTTTCGATGAGCGAAGGCTGACGGGCAGCCAACGCTGGCCGTTGTACGCGTATAGAACCACGGACCGAGAGTTTGAGGATCTTGGTAGCCTGATCAGGCTCGTCAGCCGCCCTCCAATTAATCCCGATCGACTTTCGAGTGAGGACTGTGCGCTCTTCTGTCTGTACGCGGCAGAGTGGTGGCGGCGCAATCATGAGGCAGGCCCATGGAAATGGGAAGGGATTCTGGATGCGATCAATTGGGGAGGAACGCCGCTCAACAAGTTGTATCCGATCGTGCGAAGTGGTCTGCACTACTGGAAGCGCGATTTACTTCGGACCAAGGATGAACGGAATCTGTTTCTCGTCACGCTTGCGTGCGAGGGCGGACTGCCGTTGAGGCTACTCCGTAGGGAGACAGCGCGGCTGCGCAGCTTCTTTCGCGATTCACTCGAAGAATTTCACTACTTCCATCGGTCCGGAGAAGCACCAGCAGTTATCGTTGCGCGGCTAGCTGACCGCCTTCCCCGGAGTCTGCGGCATGAGGTCGTGTATCAGTTGGTGGGCAGCTTGGTTCAAAAGATCTGGGAACTGCAGCGAAAGGTGGGGGAGTCCAAGACTCCGGTAGAAGACTTGGATCGGCTTGAACCGGGATGGCGCGAGGAGATGCCGCTTCGCGTGGAGGACGATACGGCCCGGTTGTTGTTGCGCAACTTAATTGAAGACGCCTCGCGGGTGGCCTCATCGGTATCGGGAGCGCCACAGATCGTGAGTCGGATAAGTCGTAACGGACAGTCGTGGGAGCTGGAGGCGGAACTCAAGTTGCCACCCAAAGCAAGCGAGCAGCAGGTCGCTGAATTATTCCGTGCTCAAGCAGAAGAAATTCCGCCACGGCTTCAGTTGGAAATAGCGGACGCTGATGGCGACCGAACGACTTGCGCGATTATGTCGAGATATTCAAGTTCCGGGGATTCCGCCTTCGTCTTGGAATCTCTTGGGGGAGGATCGATAGCGTGGGCGGGAGTGAAAGCGGCCCTGTCGCGGAAGCTCATCGGCCGATTGGGTTCCCGATATTTCGAGGCCTCAGATTTGAAAGGGGGGTCGGGGTTGGGTCCCCTGCCCTGGGTATTTGTCCCGACGGGAAACGAGGAGGGGATTGCCAGATTCGTCGGCGAAGGCACTGTACGGACCCGGCACCCGGAAGTGTACGTCGCAGTCCTGGAGGGCGAGGAAGTAAGTGGACTGGAAGAATTAGGGTACCTGCGCAGTTGCGGGCGGAAGGTGTACAGAGTCTGTGGGGAGGCTCGATTCGCGAGCTTCGATGGAGATTGCGTAGTCCGTACCGGGCAGCGCGCGGACGCAACGTGCGAGTTTTACTTGGAAGGGGAAAAGCTGGCATTTGCGGGCGAAGACAGTCCCTATCTGGGGATCCCAACTCTTCGCGCGGTTGCGCAAAGCGGGGTCGCTTCACGGATACAGAATCTGGAGTGGCGTGAAGACTCGAGTTCAGCGGAATGGCTGGCGGGCCATTTTGAAAGATGTGTTGGTCGTGTCTGGATTCGTTATCGGCAGGGTAACGAATTGCTCTATCGGAGTCAGATAGCGGTGGTTCCGAAGGACACGGAGATAGGGTTCGTTCCGGGAGACTCGATATGTCATGGGCTAGTAGTCATTGAGGGAGCGGGTGCGGATAGCGTCGGAGCGGAAGTTCCTGGGGGAACGGTTCGCTGTGGCCGCGATGCAAGAACGGGGGCGCTTATAGCGCACGTGCAAGCAGTGGGTGAACCCCCGGCGACGTTCAGATGCGAATTGCGGTGGCGGAGTGGTGCGCACTTGTCGCTGCGCCTTCCGTTTCCAGCGCGGGGCGGACGTTTCGTGCGAGGTGACGGAAGGGTGTTACCCAATCAAGCGTCGATCTGTGTTGAACACGTTACAGGCGTTCGCGCAGAGGCGCTTTATGCGGGTCAGAAAGGGCATTTCGTCATCGATGGTCAGATGTATGCGTCAGACGCTTCGTCTTCCCTATTTCGAGAAATGGGGATTTGGAAGGAACTTCGCGAGGAGTCGGAAGGCCGGTCCGTGCTAGCGCTGCACGATTTGGACGAATCACTTCGGTTGATGCTCGCGATGACGCAAGATCTGGATGCTGCTTTCCGGTTCCGACTTCAGGCAGTGGGAGGTAAGGGCATACCGGAAAGGGTCCTGAGCGTGAAGCGTTTCGACGCATCAGCCATATGGGACGAACAAGAAGGATGCGTTTTTCTGGACGAAGACGCCAAAAGAACGATCGGTGATAGTGACTTAGAGAGTTTGCGCGTTGAAGCGCGCTTGCTCTCAGACCCAGGCGTCGAGCCGGAGGTTTTGGAGCAAATAGGGCTCGGATCCTGGAAATTCAGCAGAAGCGGCCGAAAAGCGGGACCCTGGTTAGTGACGGGTTGGTCCGGAACGTGGTGCCGGCTCAGACCGTTGCTTTGCGAGATAGCAGGGTCAGGTAGCGAGACCGAGTTGCAATGTTTTGAGCCCGCAACGACGAATATTGCCAACGCAATTGGTGTGAGCGATTCAGAGCGCCGCGAGGCCCTCTTCAATGAGCTATTTGATCGTCTCGCTGTAAACGCGCGAGACCCGGAATGGGAGCAATTCGATCAATTTATAGAGTGTTTTCGCGGGCTCCCGCCGGTTGCGGTCGATCTATTGCGATTCCTCGCTACGATTCCGGAAGCATCGGCCCTCGCGTTAGTTCGATGCAACGAGTCTGTTTTCGAGTTTCTGTGGTCGGCTATGGAGACTATGCCGTTCTGTTGGCGGCTGGTGCCAGTTAGGATCTGGACCCTGGCGGCGCAACGATACATTGAAGCATTCTCTGGAGATTCACCGGAAGTCGTTGATCTCGTTCAGCAGCATCTACTGGGAGTGTTTCGAGACCGGATTCCGGCGCGCATAAAAGGAAGCGAAGTCATCGGGGCTTGGATCGCGAAGGAAGTTCTTGGCATAAGCGGGCATGCAGAAGACCTGAAGGTCCTGAAAAGACCGGCGCTCCGGTCCTTCTTCCTGAATAGCATTGGCGAGGCCCAGGAGCGGCTGCTTCAGATTCACGCCGCAGAGCGGTGGCCACCAGGATACGGGGTGAGCGAATGGAAACGTCTTGTTAGGCTTCCGCTTGAGGTCGATTTCCTGTGGCGAGAATCTGGCGAGGGAACCGGGTTCCGGGACGCCGTGCTGAATGCTCCGATAGGTGCGGCACTGGCCTCTCTTTTTGGGGTGGAGCTTGATCGCACGTCTGTTTACCTAGTGCGACGCCTTCGAGAGTTCGATGTCGAATGGTTCGATAGTGCCTACGAGGACGCGTTCAAGGTGGGAATGGGCTTGGCACTTGACGGCCATGAGGAGTTGCTTCGTTGAGTGAATCTGAACGTACCGGATACTTCTCGAAGCTCGCGCGAGAGCTGAGCCGTAGGGCCGCTCGCGCGGTTCTGAGTGACCTGGGGCCGGCATCGCCAGCGCTACGCTCGCATTTGAGCGATTTGTTGGAGAGGCAGGCAGGACGACCGGGTAGTTTTCTCAGCGATCTCGTCTTCGAACCGATGTTCGAGTGGCAGCGGGTCTCGTGGCCGCTCAAATCGCTGGCAGGAAAGGTACTCTCCCCCAGGCTGATCGAGTGCATGAGCAACCCTCCCGGCGAACTGAAGCCATTTCGGTTCGGGGAGGAATGGCGTCCTTATGTTCATCAAGTAGAGGCGTGGGAGGCGCTTGCTGAGTCACCGCGCCTTTCCATTGGAGTCACGAGCGGGACGGGTTCCGGAAAGACTGAATGCTTTCTAGTACCGATCCTGAACGATCTGGTGCGGGAGACTGAAGAACGTGGCGAGGGTCTCGTCGGGGTTCGTGCGCTCTTTCTTTATCCACTCAATGCTCTGATCAACAGCCAGAGAGATCGACTGCGGGCCTGGACTGCAGGATTCGGAGGCAAGATACGGTTCTGCCTTTACAACGGAGATACTCCCGAGTCCGCTCCGGCGATTCTGCGGCGCGAAACTCCCGAGCAGGTGCTAGAGCGGCGAGAATTGCGCTTATCGCCGCCTCCGCTGCTCGTGACCAACGGAACGATGCTCGAGTACATGTTGGTCCGTTCCGAAGACGAGTCAATCTTGGTGAAGTCGGCAGGTGCGCTGCGATGGGTCGTGTTGGACGAAGCTCACAGCTATATCGGTTCGCAGGCAGCCGAAATTTCGCTTTTGTTAAGACGAGTACTGCACGCCTTCGGGGTCCGCAGCGAAGATGTACAGTTCGTCGCAACGTCGGCGACTCTGACGACTGGGTCCGGGAGGCGCCAGCTCCAGCAGTTCATCGCCGATATTGCCGGTATCCCCGCTAGTCGCGTGCGAGTGATCGCGGGGAAGCGAGCTATGCCTGCTATCCCCGCTCCGTCGGGTGCGAATTCAAGAAGTGCGCTCGATCTTAGAGAGCTCGCAGGGTTGCCCGACGAGAAGCGCTTTGCCCTGCTCGCCTCGCGACCCGAGTGCGTAAGTGCTCGCAAGAGACTGGGTGAGAGTCCCTTCGGCGCAGTCAGCCTAACGGAATTGACAGAAGTGGTGACTGGCAGAGCCCCGGGCACTCAGACGGAGGGGGATCGTCTCGAAGCGCTCGCCCTAATGGACATCTGTTCGGCAACGCGCAGCGCGAAGGACGGGCAATGGTTTCTTCCGCTGCGAGGGCATTTTTTTCACCGCACCCAAAGCGGGATGTGGTCATGTTGTTATTCAAAGTGCGACGGTCGGAGGGGAACGAGCCTTGAGGACGAGTCTTGGCCGTTTGGAAAACTGTTTCTTGAAAGAAGGGAGCGTTGCGATGCATGCGGTAGCCTAGTCTTTGAACTGATGGTGTGTGGGGAATGCGGCGAAGAGTACCTGGTTGCTGAAGAGTTTATCCGTGACGGCGAGATGTTTCTATCGAGCCGAGCTTCCGCTGCCGAGGACGATGACTTTGCCTTTGAACTCGAGGCTGATGAAGAGAGCGATGAGGGTAGCGAAGAGTCGGGCACGGTCTTTCGAACCGGGCTGCTGCGACTCTTGCAGCGAGTGCGTGAAGACGCGATGGTGCCGACCCGATTCGACCGCACAACAGGAAAGGTTCTTAGTGATCGGGGTGGCGGGATAGAAATAGCCCTCCAGATCCCCGATTACCGCGGGCATTTCCACTGTCACCGCTGTGGGCGAAGTAGCAGAGAGTTCGAGCGCCAATTCAGGCCTCTGCGCGAGGGCTCGGCGTTTCTTCTTGGTGTAGGGATTCCCGCTCTGCTGGAGCAGATGCCTCCATTCGAGGGTAACGGCTCCGACAAGCCCGCCGGAGGGCGAAGGCTTCTGACTTTCAGTGATAGTCGACAAGGAACCGCGCGATTCGCATTGCGCGCGCAGATCGAATCTGAGCGCAACTATGTACGAAGCGTGGTTTATCACGCTGTGGCTGCCGCACGAAGACTGCCGGACAGCGCATTGGTGGATAAGCTGCGAAAGGACGTGGAAGTACTGAGGGCTCAGAAGTCGTCCACGCTCGCCGGCATCTTGTCGGAGAAACTCGCACAACTCGAGAAAGCAGAAAGGGTTCAGCCCGGAGTATTGTCTTGGAGTGAGGCTACTGAGGCGCTCCAAAAGAGCGCGGCTGTTCGTCAATGGATGCGCAGTCTGAAGGAGAACCTGCCTCCAAATCTGCAGTCGCCATCGGACGTGGCGCGCTTTTGCCTGTTTCGGGAGTTCATGCGTCGACCCAAGCGACAGAATTCGCTTGAGACGCTCGGGTTAATCAAGACGGACTATGCGTTCCTAGAGAAGATAGACGAGAATGACGCGCCAGCGTGCTGGCGGGCCCGTGGTTTCAGCGGTCAGGGATGGCGCGACCTATTGAAGCTGGTGATTGATTCCGTGCTACGTGGTCGCAGTGCCATCAATGTACCCGAAGGATTTCTCTATTGGATGGGCGCGCCGGTTCGCACGCAGTTCGTCGAGGGTCCGGAGGCTGAAAGTTCGAGTCGGCGCACTTTCAGGTGGCCAGTTGTAGGAAGGACTGCAACGCGAGTTCGAATCATCATTGCGTTGGGGGTCGCCTTGGGACTCGATCCGGCGAACCCAGGCGATAAGGACGAGATCAACACGCTCATGCGACACGCATGGTCTCAAGTACGTCCCTTTCTGGATCACTTTCCTGACGGCTATCAGCTAGATTTGGGTAAGCACCTGATACTCCGCGAACTATCCAGTGGATGGTTGTGCCCTGTCACGCGAAGGGTGCTGGATTGTACGCTGAATGGGTACAGTCCATATACAACACCGGAGTTTGAGGACCGGAAGTGTCAGCCACTTGAGTTTCCAATTCTCCCCTTTCCCTTCAATCGCCGGCCGTCGGGGGAACGCCTGTCTTTAACAGAAATTGAAGAGTGGTTAGAGCGGGAGCCGCTAATCGCGCGAAATCGCGAGATCGGAGTATGGACGGAATTTAGCGATCGAATCGCGGCATTTTCCGATTACTTTCGCGTTGGGGAACACTCCGCTCAGCAGAGTGGTAGCCGGTTGCGGGCTCTGGAGGGGGAATTCAAACGCGGGGAACTCAACGTTCTGAGCTGTTCAACAACTATGGAATTGGGCGTGGATGTCGGAGGTCTAAGCGCTGTTGCGATGAATAATGCCCCACCAAGTCCCGCGAATTATCAGCAGCGTGCTGGAAGGGCCGGCAGGAGAGGAGAAGGGACTGCGGTTGGATTGACTCTTTGTCAGAGCACCCCGCACGGCGAAGCTGTATTTCACGATCCGCTTTGGCCGTTTCGGCGGAAGCCGCAAGTAGCAGCCGTCTCGCTTCAAAACGAACGCATTGTACAGCGACATGTGAATGCTTTGCTGATCGGGATTTTCCTGAAGTCTCTGGCGGATGACATTCCTCATTTGACTGCTGGGTGGTTCTTCAGCCGCGGTGATGATGATCTTGCCCCCGTAGATCGATTCATAGACTGGCTCGAGACTGGCAGTGGTTTATCGGACTCCAGACTGGCTGACGGAGTTGCTCGCCTCGTCGCTGGCACATCATTGGACGGGGTAGACCGCCTCTCGATCTTGGGACGGGCGGGGTTTCAGATCTCCGGCCTGCGGGATCGTTGGCGTGATGAAGTAGAGTCTTTAGCGAGGGAGTTGCCTGAGCCTTCGGCGACGAACACACGCATCGACCAGTCGAGAGATCCAGCTCAATTGGCGATCCTGAACCAACTTGCTCGGGTTCGGGGCGAATACCTTCTCAAGGAGTTGACGTCGCGAGCATTTCTCCCAGTCCATGGATTTCCGACCAACGTAGTTCCGTTCATTCCAACCACTTTGCAGGATTTTGAGCGCGAAGCGCGGCGGCGGCGTGAGGAGATAGTAGCCGAGGGCCGCTCCGAGCGCGAGGACAACCTCGGACGACGGCGCGGATTTCCCTCCAGGGATTTAGCTATCGGCATTCGAGAGTACTCTCCGGGTGCCCGGGTGGTGCTCGACGGCCGCATTTACCAATCAAAAGGTGTAACGCTCAATTGGAAGATCCCCGCTAGCGATGTGGACGTGCGAGAGCTTCAGGTGTTTCGAGTCGCGTGGAGGTGTCTGCGGTGCTTTGCGAGCGGCGCCAGTTTGCAAAACCTCAGCGAGTGCCCGGCATGCCGGGCATCGGAGCAAAACCTCAAACAGCACGCGTATCTCGAACCCGCCGGGTTCGCGGTAGATATCACAGATAAACCTGACAACGATCTGTCAGTTCGCTCCTTTGTGGCCGTAATGAGACCGTGGATTAGCGCCGGAGGAGAGCATTGGAGGCCTCTACCCGATCCGCGCTTCGGCAGATATCGTTACGGGGCCGAGGGCCACGTCTTCAACCACACAAAGGGCCCCTTGGGTCATGGTTTCGCGATCTGCCTAAGGTGTGGACGCGCCGCAGTGGAGGCAGAGCCAATGCCCGCGCCGCTTCCCAAGGAGCTGGTGAACCATAACCGGCTTCGCGGCCGGCGCTCAGGGAGCGATCCGCTTTGCGAAGGTAACGACTCACCCTACGCCATTAAGCGAGGTCAGTGGCTCGGGGTGTCGTCCAGCACTGACGTGTTTGAACTTCAATTGATAGATCGGATCACTCGCCTGGGCATAACGTCGGAAGCAGCGGCTCTTTCTATCGCCGTGGCGTTTCGCTCCGCCCTCTCGGAGCATCTCGGAATTCAGGAACGCGAAATTGGCTTTGCGGCCGTGCCTTCCCGAACGGACACAGGCACAGCCTGTTGGAGCGCCGTGGTCTTCGACACTGCAGCGGGTGGAGCGGGGTACGTTGCAGCTGCGCCCGAAGTGCTGCCCGCTCTGGTCCGGCGAGCTCGTCAGGTGCTTGATTGTCCGCGAGGTTGCGATTCCAGCTGCCACGCCTGCCTACTCGATTTCGATACGCAGCACGAGATGGCGCGTTTGAACCGCAAGGAGGGTTTGAAGTGGCTGACTGAAGATCTCCAAGTTGGGCTTGAGCTGCCAACAGCGTTGCGTGTCTTTGGCGACTCGACTCGATTCGAGTTCAACTCGCTGCCACTCGCCATCGCTCAAGAGTTGGAGCGCGCCGATATCGAAGAACTTCGTCTGCATCTCGGCGGGGACTCAGCCGATTGGGACCCGTCGGAGTGGAGCCTTCGTAAATCTTTACTCAAATGGAGCGCGACCAAGCGGTCGATCAAGATTCTCGCACCCGCGGCTCTCTTGGATTCACTCGATCCTGAGCAGCGCGCCGATCTGGCCAGCATCGGCGAAGCTGGGGACATCGAGCTTTGGCGCATTGCCACCCGAGCGAACTCGGCGGGTAGTGCCACTATTGCTGAGGTTGGGGGGCCGATGCGTAGGGTACGTTGGGCGGTGACAAACGCGTCGGCGATGGCACCGAACGCGCAGTGGGCCGGAGGTGGTGCTGAAGATCGCGTCGTCCGAGTTGTCGAGGCGGCGGCGCTTCAGAAGCCGGAAGGCACTCCCGCGAAGTTTGGCTCTCTGAGGCTGACACCGCCAGGGTCAATATACGAAATCCGCCTGACTCGTGAACTTGACGGGAATGTGGCGGAAATTGGCCACAAGTTTTGGCGGGAGGTATCATCCCGGATTCCCGGCCTCGAGAATCGGCTGCGGGGCAAGGTTCCGGTCGTTGTCTTTCAATACGAAGATCGCTATCTGCGTTCGCCTCTCCACTGCAAGATTCTGTTTGAGATCGCCAAAGCTCTGCTGGGCAAACGTGGAAACGGATCGCGGTGCGCGATCAGCATTAGAACTGAGACTCTCAGATATCACGGACATTCCCGAGAACCCCAGAGCGTTGCTGATGATTGGGGTCCGACTTTTGATCGCAAGCCGATGCTCAAAAAACTGTTCGAACTGATCGCACAGATAGTGGACCTTCACGAGTTGCCTAAGGGCGAGCTGAAGCACCAGAGAGAATTGAGTGTGAAGTGGGAGGACGGTATCGAATGCGTTGTTCGGCTTGACGAGGGCGTTGGGTGGTTGAAGCCTTCAAGATGGGTAGAGTTTCCGTTTCGGCGTGATTCGGAAATGCAGGCCCAGACTATCCGGCAGCTCGCTCTCGATATCGAGGCACGGAACAAGAATGGGACGGTATTATATTTGTTTCCTCTGCGCAGTCCTTGACTACCAGGCAAAGATTACGTCCCGCCGACAGCATCGGCTTGGTTCTGCGCAAAGTCAGTTGAAGCACGGTTTTTTCAGGTTGCTCTTTCGCCCTCGAATTCGAAGAGCCGTACGCCGATTCCTGAGATGCGCAAGCGCAACAGTGTAGGTGGGCGACGTCCTGAAGGCTTTTGAATCGAAGGGCGGCAATCGTCCCCGATCGCAAGATCGGGGAGGCTGTTAGAGGAGGACGCCGCCATGAGGAAGATTGACAGGAGCAGACTTGTGGCGCAACCGCCGCCAGGCAGTCGCATCTGCCGGCGAAGTGTGCGCGAAGATTAGGACGGGGGCAAAGTGGCGACGCAGGAGCGTCAGGTGCGCTTACCGGATGGGCGCGAGCCGCGCAGCTTGCGGAGCCCGAGCGGGCGTCTCATAGCGAAGCGGCGCCGTGAACTCAGTGGCGCTTCCGCCGGGAAGCACGCCTTTAGAACTGTTGTTCCCGCATTGGGAACCTTGCTAGAGTGCCTACGGTGCGGGTGATTGCGCGGAGGACGCTCACGCGGTTCGTCGAATCGCTGAAGGAACAGAAGGGGCAAAGGGCGGTCAAGGCAGCCTTGGACGCCTGGTTTCACGAA
>JAJPHZ010000030.1 GCA_021325025.1 Pseudomonadota bacterium
ATCTTGAACCCGTAATTGCCGCTGTACAGCGCCTGGATGCCAACCGGCAGAAAGTTCTGATACTGCTTCCAGTTGGCGGTGGTGATCTGCGTGCCGGGCGGGATGGTCTGCGAAGAGCTGGCATCAACCTCCGCCTTATAGCGCGCGCCGTCATCGAATGAAAACGGCGCCGCCGTTGCACTGGCGGCCAGATGCAGCAATGACAATGCTGCGGCCGCAGCGATAGCTGATGCTTTCAACCGTCGTCGAGTCATGACGACCTCCCCATCCTGGCCCCCTGATTTCGACCCCGGGAGAGCGCTTGAAGTTATGAAATGGCCAGCCCGCGGACCACGATCGACGATGGCGGCCCGGTCCCCCATGCGTACTCAATCCCCGTAGCAATCGCCGGTATGGAAGTCAAATCATTTGCTGGCTCTACAGCTAATTTTTGAAGGTGGCAGGCCGGGCTTTTCCGAACCCCTCTCATCGCTGCGCAAGCGCGGGACCAATTCAATCGATCCGCTCGCCTTCGGCTGCAAAAGCGCTCCGGCCCCGACGCAAACGATGATGCGACGACAGCGGCAGGGCCGTGTCCGCTAATTCAAATGGCGACCGCCATCGACGCGGATGCATTCACCGGTGATGAACTCGGTTTCGATCAGGAACAGGACGGCTTTGGCGACTTCCTCGGCGCCGCCCCATCGGCCCAGCGGCGTTGCTTTGAGCACCTGCGCATGCTCCTCGGCAGTGATATCGGCGGGCGGCACGATCGGACCGGGTGCGACCGCGTTGACCAGGATTTCCGGCGCCCAATCCAGCGCCAGGCTTTCTGTCAGCCCGATTACGGCGGCCTTGGAGGTGTAATAGGGGACATAATCACGGTAGCGCGGACGCCCGCTTGCCGGCAGCCAGTCGGCACAGTTGACGATCCGTCCGGCGCCCGCGTTTTTCATGATCGGCGCGGCATAGGCTGCGAACAGAAAAGCGCTGCGCGCGTTGGCTTCCATCGCCGCGGCCCAATCCGCCGCGCTGGGATGCGGCGTGCGGTCGTAGCTGGAGGCGAGATTGACCAGGATGTCGAGCCGACCCATCGCGCGCATCGTCTCGTCGACCGCCGCCTTGATCTGCGCTTCATCGCTGACGTCGGCGCGGATGAGGGTCGCGGCTACGCCCGCTTCCCGCGCGGCAGCAGCGGTTGACTCCGCCGCCGCGCGCGAATTGCGCCAAGTCAGCGCCAGGGCGCATCCGCGCGCCGCCAGCGACAGTGCGACCGCCTGTCCGATTCGCGCGCCGCCCGTGATTAACGCAACCTTTCCTTTCGGGTCCAAGCTCCCGCCATCCTCCGCTCAAGGTCTACCCTTGCGCAAGCGCGCTTTTCAGCGTCGCAACTTGTGCGCGCCGCTGCAACCCCTGCCGGCGGTGGTCTCAACGCGCAGCGCGCTCGATCAACTCGACCAGACGCGCTCCATAGCGCTGCCAGGTAAAGGGCTGGGCGGCCGCGCGCAAAATTGCGCCGAGTTCCGCCGGCGCCGCCAGCAACGCCTGCAGGCGCTGCGCGATTTCGGCGGGGTTCATCGGATCCTGCACGATGTAGGGCTGCATTGGCGGGGGCAAGACTTCCGCGGCGCCGCATCGCGCGCTGGTCAGCACCGGCTTTCCCGCTGCCATCCCTTCGAGCACGACGTTGCCGAAAGCCTCAAACAGCGAGGGCAGCGCGACCACATCGGCGGCCGCCACCAGTTGGGCGATGTCGTTGCGCCGGCCCAAAAACGCGACGCGGTCATCGACGCGCAGCCGGCGCGCCATCCGCCGATAAAACCCCACCGCGCGATCCTCGCCGGCCACGGCCAGATGCGGATTGCCGCGCAACATCGGCCAGGCCTGGATCAGTTGCCCCGCGCCCTTGCGTGCATAGCCGCTGCCCACGAACAGCACCAGCGGGCTCGACGGATCGATCCCAAGATGGCGGCGGACCTCCGCGCGCAGCCGCGCATCCGGGGCCGGCTTGAAGCGCTGGTGATCGACACCGTTGTACAGTGTGTGGATTTTGCAGCGCGGGATCGCAAAACGGCGCTCCAAATCGTCGCCGACCAGACGCGAAATCGCCAGCACCATCCTGAGTTTGGGCGACCGAAAGCCCGCCGCCTCGATGCGGCATTGCGCGATATGATACGGGCTCATCGCACGAGCCGCCGACGCCGCCCGGCTCTCCCATTGGCGGGCCGCCGCCAGATATGCAGCGTGCGCGCCGCCTTCGCATCGGATGAGATCGCTGTCCACGCTGCGTCCGAAACTGAGCGTCAAGCCGCTGCCATCGCGGCGGGCGAAACGCGCTGCCAGCAAGCCAAACCCGATCGCCTCCAGGCTGCGGGTAAGACCCGCAAACGGCAGCCTGCGCACCGCCATCCCGTGCCAGGGCGTTGTGGCGGTGCACCGCGCTGCGTAGATTCGCACGTCG
This sequence comes from Pseudomonadota bacterium, assembly GCA_021325025.1. Lineage (GTDB taxonomy): Bacteria > Desulfobacterota > Binatia > Binatales > Binataceae > JAJPJA01. Next base: position 2,441 of record JAJPHZ010000030.1, read on the forward strand.
TGGCCGGCCTGCGAAAGACAGTCGGCGGCCGCGGCGAAATCGCGCTCGGTGCCGCCGCCGGCCGGGTTAAAGCGCCTGATGAGCATCGCGATCCGCATCGGACCCTAGCGCTCCGGACCCGGCGCCGGACAAGCTGCAAGTAATTTCCGCAATGTGCTATAAAGTCGATATTGCGGTGAGGTGGCGAGGTGATGCTCGAAGTTCAATGCCCTAGTTGTCAGACTCGTTATCGTATCGACGAAAGCGTTCTGCCTCAGGATAGCCCGACCTTCAAGTGTTCGCGATGCGGGCACGTCTTCAGCGGCGACCCGCGGGTCAAACGCACGCCAGCCGCGCCCAGGCCCCGGCCCGCGCCGGCCGCGGCTGGACCATCGGCGCCCCGCCAGCAGAATTCGCCAACGTCGGCAGCGCCGCCTACCGACCAGCCCCGGACTCAACCGCAACCGGGGCGGCCGGCCGGTCCGCGCAGCGACGCTGCGCCCTGGCCCGCGCAGCGCACGGGTTCGTCGGCCGACCTTCACGTCGGGCCGCCCACTGCTGCGCCGCCGCCCCGCTCCGCTCCGTCGGCGGATTTGCACGGCGCGCCGACTGCACCGCGGCAAACCAGTCCCGCCGCTGCGCCGCATACTGACTATGCGCCGCGGCCGCCCTTGGAGCAGCCGCGCCCGGCTGCGTCGGAGCGCACCGCACGCAGCGCGGCGCATCAACCCGACAATCCCCTGGCGCGCTCCTTCGCCGAAGACGAACCGCACGCGCCCGAGAACCTGAGCTTCGACTTTGGCGACGATGAGACCGAGCAGCACGACCTCGGCGAGCCGCCGCCGTCGGCGCAAGCTGACGACCGCTACGAGCGATGGCGGGTGGGTGACGACGCCGAGGAAGCCACGCCACCGCCGATAACTCCCGAGATGGGCCGTTATCGGGCACGGCGCGCAGCGCTCGTCCAACAGGCCAGCCGGCGCGTGGACCGCGCGGCGGTCGCCGCCGAGACGGCCGGCCACGAGCGTCCGCGCTCAAGCGGCTTTTTCCTGGGCCTGTTTGTGATCATCGTGCTGTTCTTTGCACTGGTCACCTTCGTGCTCGGCATCTCGCCCTCACTCAGCCGCGAACTGCTCGCGCAACTGCCAGTAATCGGCGACAAGTTTGTCGCCGCCGCGCCGCACCAAAATCTGGTGGCACTGAGCGATGTGCACGCCGAATACCGCCGTCTGGACGCCAATCGCCGCGCGCTGATCATCAGTGGACGGGCTGAGAACCGCGGCGCGGAGGCGCTGCACACCATCGAGGTAGGCGTCAGCCTGGTCGACAGCCAGCAGCATCCGGTGGTCTCGCAATCGGTGTTCTGCGGCGACCTGGTATCGCCCAAGATCGTCAGCCAGATGACGCCGCATGAACTGCAGTTTTTCCAGAAACTGGCGCCGCCCAAGAACTTCGCGCTCAAGAGCGGCGACTCCTCGCCGTTTTTCGTGATGTTCATCAACCCGCCGCCCAACGTCGCCAACTTCCAGGTCGCGGTGCTCAAGACCGAGGTCGCCAACGCCGAGGCGATGGCCGCGGGCAGCTAGGGGCGCCGCGCGCTATTCCTTTTCGGCCGCAACCAGTTCCTCGTATTCGTCGTTGTCCAGCAGGTCGTCGAGTTCGGAAGCGTCGCTGACCTTGACCTTGACCAGCCAGCCGTCGCCGTAGGGATCCTCGTTGATCATCTCAGGGCTTTCAGGCAGTTCCTGGTTGACCTCGACCACCGTGCCGCTGACCGGGGCATAGATGTCGGACACCGCCTTGACGGATTCGACCACGCCAAAGGCGTCGTCCTTGCTGATCTTGTCGCCCACCGCGGGCAGTTCCACGTAGACGATTTCACCCAGTTGCTCCTGGGCGTAATCGGTGATGCCGATGGTCGCAACCTCATCTTCGGTCGCCACCCACTCATGCTCCTTCGAGTATCTCAATCCCGCAGGGATCTCCATAACCTCCTCCGACATGCCTGGCCGTTTTCCAACTGCGCTGCTCATCGCCAAGCACTCAGATCGATCCATGCTCATCAAGCGCAGCCCGAGCAAAATTGTCAAGGTTTAACTCGCGATACTCTCGCTTATCGCGGCGGATCGCGTTACAAAACAAATCCATCTCCGATCCAACAGCACTGAACTTTAACCGCTTGTCAACGCCGTCGAAAGTGCCTCAGCGCCGCTTCAATTGCACCCCACTGACGTCCGGCCGCGACATCGCAAGCCAGCGGGAGCCGAAATGATTGTAGGAATTCCACGCGAAATCAAGACCGATGAAAACCGGGTGGCGCTGACGCCGGCGGGTGTCGGCGCGCTGCGCCGGCGGGGACACACCGTGCTGGTGCAGCGCGGCGCGGGCGCGGGTAGCGGGCTTTTGGACCGCGACTATCGCGCCGCCGGCGCGCGCATCATGCCGACTGCCGCGGCCACCTGGAGCAAGGCCGACCTGGTGCTCAAGGTCAAGGAGCCGCAGCCTTCGGAGTTCCGCTTCCTGCGGCCCGGCCTGATCCTCTTCACCTACCTGCACCTGGCCGCCGAGCCGCAACTGGCGCGCGAGCTGATGCGCCGGCGCGTGTGCGCGTTGGGCTATGAGACGGTGCAACTGGAAGACGGCAGCCTGCCGCTGCTGGCGCCGATGAGCGAGGTCGCGGGACGGCTTGCCGTGCAAGCCGGCGCATGGTGTCTGCAGGCGCAAAACGGCGGGCGCGGCGTGCTGCTCAGCGGCGCCTCGGGGGTGCGGCCCGGCCGGGTGCTGATTCTGGGCGCTGGCATTGCGGGCGCCAACGCCTGCCAGATCGCGGTCGGCGTCGGCGCCGAGGTGACCATCATGGACGTCAGCGCGGTGCGGATGCGCTACCTGCACGACATCCTGGGCGGCCACGTCAACACCTTGATGTCAAACCATGCCGCGATTGAAGAGGAAATCGGGCAGGCCGACCTGGTGATCGGCGCAGTGCTGCTGGCGGGCGCGCGCACCCCGCGCCTGGTCACGCGCCGGATGGTGGCGCGGATGAAGCCCGGGGCGGCGATTGTGGATTTGTCGATCGACCAGGGCGGTGTGTGCGAGACCTCGCGCCCCACCACCCACGAAGATCCGATTTACGTCGAGGGCCGCGTGGTGCATTACTGCGTCACCAACATGCCGGCCGCGGTGCCCCACACCTCCACCTACGCGCTCACCAACGCGACTTTGTCCTACGCCTTGGAGATCGCCGACCACGGCGTGGAGCAGGCCTGCCGCAACAACAGCGCACTGCGCCTGGGACTGAACATCCACGACGGCCGCGTGGTGCATCCCGCTGTCGCGCAGGCGCTGGGCGAACAGCCCTATCAACCGTGGTAGACGGCGCGCTCGTGCAGCTCTTTTAATTCAATGTGAGAGTCCGCCCCCGCCACCACGCTCCCGCAACCGCTGGGCGCCCGGCGGGCCAAGACTTGGTCACGACCCGCAACGCTTCCACGTGCAACAGTCAAGAGCGCGGCTGGGCCAGGCAAGAGCCTGGCCCCGGCCGTTCGAGCCGGCGCGGAGGAGCCGCCGCTACCCCCCTTTCCCAGCCATCCGGCAGCATCAGCGCTTAAGCGCTGAGTTTTTATCTAACACGCATTTGAGAGGAGCGGCTAGGAATTCCCAACCACCGCGTAATACGGCACTGCCACACTAGCATGGCGCACCAGCCCGCCGTCGGCAGTGGAAGGAGCCAACACCAGAACGAGGGCGTACAAAAGGACCAAAATCATCATCCGTGCCATCGGTCACCCCTTACGAACTTTCAACGACGACGCGGGCAATGATGGAGTACCATCGGGCACCGAGTCGCACCTCTGCCCTTGACTTCGCGACCCTCAATCCCATGTTCAGTTTTGCTGGATTTTATAGCAAGTGTCAATAACAAATACGCTACTTCCAGTTCAACTGTTTCTACATAGTTTTAGTTATATAATCTCTACTTGGAACTAGAATTCGCATAACTAGCCATTCGGACAGGATTTAATGAACATCCGCTCGAGAGACAGTTTTCTCAACACGCGTCGGAACTGCGCAGCTTTCACGGAAAATGTGTTCAGATGAGAAATACAGGGAAATGAGCTTTAAAAACCTGCGGTGCTGCCGGATGTTGCCATTCCGCCGTCTTCTCGACCTAGCACCCAAGGCCTATTGATGCACGTTTGCTGCGCGGAGAACTGCGTCGGTGCGCCCCCCTCTTGAGCCAAGGATGGCGGCTCCGGCCAGAAAGGGGGCGCCGGAGCCGCACATCCCCTGCTTAACCCCAAACCGGTTTTTTATCCAATATTAAATCTGTTCTGTCAAGCGACTCGAATACTACATACAGTCATGATATCACTACTTACATAAAGTCATTTTTTCACTACTTACTATCAGTCGCGTGTTTCTACTTGCATTCATGGCCATCATGGCATCTTTTTGGCACTGGCCAATTTTAAGCAACTTCCCCATCTCGGCTCGGCATTTTTAAGCAGCCCGGTGGGGCAGGCAGACCTGGCGGGCTTAGGGATGCTTGCAGCATCGCGCGATTATCGCTCTTGCGATAGGTGACCTGGAAAAATTGCCCTCAGGCAGCTCTGACCCCAGGATGGAACGCCGTTTGCTGACCCTGACGGCGGCGCCTTGCGCCACCAGAGGCCGCCGCCAGGGCTGACGAGGAGAAACCTAGCGAAACACAGGATTTTTCTGCCGGGCCTGGGTGGCACGAAACCGGTATTGTTTTACCATAGGGTGGAGCACTTTACCCCATTTGGTGGGGCGCCCACCCACAGCAGAGGTATGCGCAGCAGTAACGACCGCGATTTGAGAATCGACTTTTTCCGCGGCCTGGCCCTGCTCGTGATTTTCATCGATCACGTGCCGAACAACCCGGCCGCCGCCTGGACCTTGCACAACTTCGCCTTCTGCGACGCTGCCGAGGTCTTCGTCCTGATTTCGGGCATCTCGACCTACCTGGCTTATAACGGCCGGCTCCAACGCGACGGCCTGGCCGGATGCGCACGGGCGGTGGGTCGCCGATGGTGCACCATTTACGTTGCCCATCTGCTGATGCTGGCCGCGCTGTGGACCGTCGCCACGCTGTTGTCGCGCCGTTTTTGGGCCATCGACTACGTCGATTCTTTGCGCCTGACGTGGTTTCACGACAGCCCGCGCGAAGCGGTCATCTCCGCTCTGACACTCAGCTATCTGCCCCGCTTCCTCGACATCCTGCCGCTTTACCTGGTGCTGCTGGCCGCTGCTCCGTTGCTCCTGGTCGTGGTCAGATACGATTGGCGGCTGGCGCTGGGGTTGTCCGGGTTGGTCTACCTGGCCGCCTGGCTGAGCGGCGTCAACCTGACCCAGGGCCGCAACCATCACGGATGGTATCTCAATCCGCTGACCTGGCAGTTGCTGTACACGATGGGTATCGTGTGGGCGCACCTGGGGAAGACCGCTCCGCGGTCGACGCCGTGGAATTGGCGCTGGGCGGCGGGCGCATCGGTGCTGATTTGCTTTGGCGCGCTCAGCGGGGCCTTCGGTCCGTGGTACATCCCCGTCACTTCGCATCCATGGCTTTTCCTATGGCCCTTTGAGAAAACCTTTCTTTCGCCCCTGCGCATCCTCAACGTGATGGCGCTGTTCTACGTCGTGGCCTGTCTCGTGCGTCCGCAGGCAGCTGTGCTGCGCACACCTGTCGCGGCGCCGCTGCTCAGTTGCGGACGCCACTCGCTGGCCGTGTACGCGGTGGGCGTCATCCTTAGCTGCCTGGGCCTGATCGCGGTAACCGAGAGCGCCGACGCTGCACTCGTTCATGCCATTGTTAATCTGGTCGGTATTCCGGTCCTGATCGTGCTGGCGCTGATGCTGGAATGGCGGCGCACGGCCCGGTTTGCGTCCGCCGCCGAGGCCGTACCGGCGCTGCCGGTGTCCAAGGCTGCCGCCTGATGGCGCGCCTGCGACTGAGCCTGATCGCCGGCGCGCTGCTGATCGCGGGATGCCGGAATTCCGGCGCACTGACGCCGCCACCTGCACTTGAGGAGCCGCGCTGTCGCGTTGCGCCCGAGCTACTGGCCGACGGCTGGCGGCTGCCGGCAACCTCCGCGGCGCTCATCAAGGGCGGTCCGCTAATCATCGTCGCCTTGGGTTCCTCGAGCACGGCGGGGGTGGGTGCCAGCCGCAAATCCGCCGCGTATCCCGCCGTGTTGGAGCGCGAACTGCGGCACGAACTCGGGCCTGCGGTGCGGGTAATCAATCGCGGCGTGAGCGGCGAGACCATCGAGCGCACCGCGGCGCGCATCGAGCGCGACGTGATAGCGTTTCATCCGGCCCTGGTGCTATGGCAGGTGGGCACCAACGATCTGCTGCGTTCGCGTCCGCTGGCAAGCTTTGAGAAGGTTCTGTCCGATGGAATTGTGCGCATGCGCGCCCGCGGTATCGATGTGATGCTGATGAGTCCGCAGTATTTTCCGGCCGGCGAACGGCGGCCCGGCCTCAACGCCTACCTGCGGGCGATCGACCGGGTCGCCGGCCTCTACGGCGTTCCCGTGCTGCATCGCCATCAGATCATGGCCTATTGGGCGACCTCGGGCGAACTCAGCCTGCGCCAGATGCTGGCGCGCGACCTCATCCACATGTCGGATGCCGGCTACCAATGCCTGGGCGAAGTGGCCGCCGACTTCGTCGTGCGCCACTTACGCGGCGCGCTCCATCGCAGATTCCCCGCACCGCCCCATCAGGTGTAACTTATTGCCTCAATCCCACATCAGCCCGCCGTCCACATTGAAGGACTGGCCGGTGATGTTATCGGCTTCGGCGGAGGCCAGGAATGCCGCCATGTTGGCGATGTCGTCGGGCGCGTTGGAGCGGCCCAGCGGGATCGTCGCTTCCATGCGCCGCACCGCCTCCTCGCGCGTGATCTTGCGCTTGTTGACCGCCTCCATGATTCCCATCTCGAACAAGTTGGTGCGCGTGGCGCCGGGGCAGATGGCGTTGACGTTGATGTTGTAGTGCGCCAGTTGCGAAGCGCCGATTCGCGTCATCGCGATCACCGCCCCCTTGGTGCCTGCGTAAGCAATATTGGACGTGCCGCGAAAGCCCTTACCCGCGATCGACGCGATATTGACGATCTTGCCCGCGCGCTGATTGACCATCTCGCGCGCCGCTCGCTGCATGCAGAAGAACAGGCCGCGCGCGTTGACCGAATACATCCAGTCCCAGTCCTGCTCGGTCACCTCGAAGAAGCCCAGCGGCTTGGTGACACCGGCATTGTTGACCAGGATGTCAATCCGGCCGAACGCCTCCACGGTGCGCGAGATCAGCTCGTCGATGTCGCTGACCCGGGCGATATCGGTCGTGACCGCCAGGCCGTGCCCGCCGAGCGCGCCCAGCGTCTCCTGCGCCGCTTGCGGATTGACTTCCGCAATCACGACCTGCGCACCCTCGTTGGCAAAGCGCAGTGCGATCGCGCGCCCCATCCCGGCCCCGGCACCGGTTACTATCGCCACCTTATTTTTAAGTTTCACGCGCCTGACCTCGTCGAGAAATTTTCGATACGGCCCCGCATTGCCGATGACTGTATCAGCGCAGGCGCCGCGGACAAGAGGCGCAGACCAACCGCGACTCCGCGTCCAGCCTGAAACCTTGGGCCCGCTCGAGCATCTGTTGTTCACAGGGGCGCCGGGCCGGCCCCCGGGAGATATCCGATGGCATCGGGCAATCGAACAATCCTCACAATCATATTGGATTGGTGGCAGCGGCTGATCAGCTTGCTCGACACGCTGGGATGGGTGCCGCCGCTGGCGGTGCGGTTGTTTGTCGGATATTTCTTCTTCGAAACCGGATGGGCCAAGCTGCACAACCTGCCAGCCTTCGTGGAGCACTTCAAGCAGTGGGGAATCCCCTACCCCGAGTTCAACGCCGCGCTGTCCGCCTGGACCGAATGCCTGGGCGGCGCGCTGACCATCGCCGGGCTGGCCACCCGCCTGGTGTCGGTCGCGATGGTGATCAACATGACGGTCGCAATCATGAGCGTGAAGCTCAAAGCCGTCTCCGGGCTGGACGATTTCGTCGAACTCGACGAACCGCTCTACGCCTTGTTCTATGTATGGCTGGGGTTTGCGGGGGCCGGCACCCTCAGTTTCGATTATCTGGTCGCCCGCGCGCTCGGGCGCAGCGTCCCATCCCCGCCACCCGCATCCGACATCGGTCCCGCCCCCGTAGGCCATGCGCGCTCCGCCCGGTGAGCACGCGCGCCTTAATCGCGGTGGCGTTGACACTGCTCGCTGCATCAGCGGTTGGCGCGGCGGCGCCGGACAAATCCGACCAACTGGAGCAGATGGCGCGCGAGAAGTTCGGCGCGTTAAGTCACGCCGAACTGCTGCTGGTGCGCAGCGCCCCCACCCGCGACCTGGAATGGGCGGGGCCACACGACGAACCCGACGATCCTTCCAATGACCCGCTGCACGCCCAGTCGTGGGGTCCCGAGCGCACGATTCGCGCCCCGCTACTGGTGTGGCTGGCCTCGGATCCCGCCGCCACCCGCCTGGTCCATCCCAGCGGCGCAGGCATCAAGGCGGCCCGCATCGCGGGCCAGCTCGACTTGTCCTATCAGAACGTGCCCTTTCCGCTGACCCTGATCCGCTCGGCGATCAGCGAGGGCGTGGATATCTCCAACGCGCACCTGCGCGGGTTGGACCTCCGAGCCAGTGCCACGGGACCGATTACCGGCGACATGGCGGTGGTGGACGGCGACGTCCGCCTGACCTTCGGCAACTATGAACAAACCAGCTTCTATCGCGCGTCGATCGGCGGCAGTCTGGACTTCAGCGCCTCGCGCGTACAGACCGCCGAGGTTCCGGCAATCTCGGGCATCGAGGCGTCGATCGGCGGCGACGCGATCTTTCATCAGGGCACCTCGGCCAGCGGTCCGGTCAGTTTCAGGACCAACGGCATTGTGGATTTCAGGCTGGTGCGCATCGGACATGCGCTGAGTTTCAACCATGCGCAGTTTTACGGGCGGCAGGACAACGGCCTCAACGCCGAGCGGGCGGTAATCCAGGGGCCACTCTACTGGGTGGCGATCGGTCTGACGCCGCACACGCAACTGGATCTGGCCGACGCGCGCGCCGCCGAACTGTGGGACGACCGCTTGAGCTGGCCCGCCCCCGGCAACCTGATACTAAGCGGCTTTCAGTACGGCGGCTTTGGCGGCGATAGCCCGTCGGATGCGGAAAGCCGCCTGGCATGGCTGGCGCGCCAGCCGCGCGGTTTCCATGCGCAGCCCTACGCCGAGTTGGCCAAGGCCTTGGCCGCGGCGGGCGAAAATGATGACGCGATCGCCGTGGAAATCGCTCAGCGTGTCGCGCAACGGCGTGAGGGTGGTCTGGGCCGGGCGGAGCGCGCATGGAACGCGCTGCTGCAGGTGACGATCGGCTACGGCTTCATCCCGCTGCGCGCGCTATGGTGGATCATCGGTTTCGTGGCGTTGGGCACGGTGCTCTTCCAGTGGGGCTATGCCATGCGGGTGGTCAGTCCGACCGAGGAGCCGGCCTACCAATCGTTCATGCAAAGCGGCACGACTCCGCCCCATTACCCGCGTTTCAACGCCTTTGTCTACTCGTTGGAGAATTTTCTGCCGGTCGTCGATCTCCATCAGGGCGAGTACTGGCGGCCCAATCCGGTGCACGGCGCGCCAGGCAATCATCCGGCAGGCGGCGGCCGGGCCTGTGCCGGGGTTCTGCTGCGCTGGTACCTGTGGCTCCATATCCTGGCCGGATGGATCCTGACCCCGCTGTTGGCGGCCGGCCTGTCAGGACTGATCCATGTCGGATGACAAATCCGCCGCTGCGAGGCTCCGCGTCGTGATCATCATGGGCGTGGAGGGCTCGGGGAAAACCACGATCGGCAGGATGCTGGCGCAGGCGCTGGGCTGGGATTTCCGCGATGCCGACGACTTTCACACGCCGGCGGCCAAATCGAAGATGGCGGCGGGAATGGCGCTGACCGACGAGGACCGCAAGCCCTGGCTGGGGGCGCTGCGCGAACTCATCGCGCAGCGCCTTGCGTCGGGGCAACCGCTGGTACTGGCCTGCTCGGCGCTCAAACAATCGTATCGCGAGGTGCTGGCTGTTGACCGCGCGCGCCAGGCGTTAGTTTATCTGCGCGGCGATCTCGAACTGATTGGGCGGCGGCTGGCGCAACGCAAGGGGCATTACGCAGGGCTACGGCTGCTGGCCAGCCAGTTTCAGACGCTGGAAGAGCCGCGCGATGCGCTGACGGTGGACATCGCCGCCAGCCCCGCGCAAATCGTCGCGACGATTCGCTCGGGGCTGGCCCTGTAGGGGGCGGGCGGCGTGCGCGGGCTGGTCAGCCCGTGCACGCCGCCCGCCCCCTGTACAACCCCGCCCCTTCTGCTATAGCAATCCTCCGGGCTTGGCCGTTCACACAAGCCACGCATTGCGGAGGTTTTGCTCATGGCTGGCGAGATGCAGGGAAAGGTCGCCTTGATTACCGGAGGCGGTTCGGGAATCGGCCGCGCCACATCGGTTGCTTTCGCGCGCGCGGGCGCCAAGGTCGTGGTCGCCGACGTGGTCGCGCCCGGCGGTAACCGCACCGTCGAACTGATCAGGGATACCGGCGGCGATGCGGTCTTCGTCCAAACCGACGTCACCGTCTCCCGCCAGGTCGAGCGCATGGTCAAAACCGCCGTCGACACTTTCGGCGGCTTGGACTGCGCCTACAACAACGCCGGCATCGAAGGCCCTTCCACCGGCTTGCTCGATTGCACCGAGGAGGACTGGCAGCGCGTGCTTGCGGTCAACTTGACCGGCGTGTGGCTGTGCATGAAGCACGAAATTCCCGCGATGGTGGCGCGCGGCGGCGGTGCGATCGTCAACACCTCCTCGGTGCTCGGTCTGGTCGGCGTGCCGTTCATCCCGCCCTACATCGCCAGCAAGCACGGCGTCGCCGGCCTGACCAAGGAGGCGGCGCTGGAGTTCGCCGCCGCCAATATCCGGGTCAACGCGGTCTGTCCGGGTTCGATTCGCACGCCGATGGTCGAGCGCACGATGGCGGCTGGCACGACGGAAAAGGCACTGGCCGCACCGCAGGCGATCAAACGTCTGGGCCGGCCTGAAGAAATCGCCGCGGCCGTGGTGTGGTTGTGCTCCGACGCAGCCTCCTTCGTGACCGGGGTCGTAATGCCGGTGGACGGCGGTTGGACTTCCTCCTAGGATAGGGCCGAAATCCGAGGCTCCGTGCGGATCGTAATTAAGGTTAGCGCAGTCCAATGGCGATTGCGGATAGCCCCGCTTCATTGGCATGATTGGGCGCAATATCGTGGGGTGAAACCCGGGTCGCGGCGGTGCATCCAAACAACGCAATTCCAATCGGAGGCAAGGGACTAACATGAATGCGAAGTCGCTCATCGTGGCCGGCGCTGCGGCGCTCCTGATCGTCAGCGGCGCGATAACCGCACGCGCCGACGAAAGCGCGGGTTCGGCCCAGGTCAAATGCGCCGGCGTCAACAGTTGCAAGGGCCAGGGCGCCTGCGCTTCGGCCAAAAACGACTGCAAGGGCAAGAACGCCTGCAAGGGCCAGGGCTGGGTGCAGATGAGCAGTGCCCAGGAATGTACCTCCAAGGGCGGAACGGTGATGACGGAACCCAAGAAGGCGATGTAGTTTGGGTAGGGGGCGGGAGCCCGGCGCGGGCTCCCGCATCTCGGCCATGGATGGTTTTCCGCATATTGGGCATGGCGTCGGGCTTCGCCCGCCCCACTACGGGCGCATCCTGGACGGCAGCGCGCGCGCCGACTGGTTTGAGGTCATCAGCGAGAACTTCATGATTCGCGGCGGCCGCCCCCTGCGCGTCCTGGAGCAGGCGCGCGAACAAGCGCCCGTTGTGCTGCACGGGGTCTCGCTCAACCTGGGCGGCGTCGATCCACTGCGCTCGAGCTACCTGGATGAGTTGGCCCAGCTGGCCCAACGCTTTGAGCCCGCGTGGATTTCCGACCATCTGTGCTGGGGCTCGATCGGCGGCCATTATGCGCACGACCTGCTGCCGCTGCCTTATACCGAGGAGGCGGCGGAAGTGGTCGCGGCGCGCATCGCCCAGGTACAAGACCGCCTCGGGCGCCGTATCATGATCGAAAATGTGTCGAGCTATCTGACTTACCGCCACTCGGCGATGCCGGAGTGGGAGTTCCTTAGCGCGGTGGCACAGCGCGCCGATTGCGCAATCCTGCTCGATGTCAACAACATCTACGTCAGCGCCCGTAATCACGGATTTGCGGCGGCCGAATACGTACGCCGCGTCGATCCGCGCCGCGTCGCCCAGATCCATCTGGCCGGCCACAGCGATGCCGGCACTCACCTGGTCGACACCCACGACCATCCGGTGTGCGACCCGGTCTGGGATCTGCTGCGGATGGCGTTTGAGCGATGCGGCCGCGTATCGACGCTAATCGAATGGGACGCCGAAATCCCCCGGTTCGAGGAACTGATCGCGCACGCCAATCGCGCCCGCGCCATCGAGGCGGAGGTCGTAGGTGCACCGGCAGTCAGCAGGCTGGCTGCAACACACCTTTCAACTGCCTGCTAAAAACAAATACCCTGCGCCCGGAATTTCCGAACGATTCACGCTACATAGCCGCCGTCCACGGGCATCGCGACGCCCGTGACGTAGGAGGCCGCGTCGGTGCACAACCATACCACCACGCGTGCGACTTCCTCGGCCTTGCCGCTGCGGCCCATCGGCGTGGCGCCCGCGGTGCTGGCCGGCGCGATCACGCGCGATACATCGACAATCCGCTGCAGCATTGGCGTTTCGATTGGACCCGGGCAGACCGCATTGATACGGATGTTCTGGCGTGCGTATTCCTTGGCCGCCACCTTGGTCACGCCCAGCACGCCGTGCTTGCTGGCGCAGTAGGCGGAAAAGCCTTCCACGCCATGCAGCCCGGCGGCCGACGCGGTATTGACGATGGCGCCGCCGCCCTGCTTGAGCATCTGCGGGATCTCGGCCTTCATGCACAACCACACGCCGGTCAGATTGGTGGCCAGCACGCGGTTCCAGTTCTCCAGCGTGCCCTCGGCGGCGGGGCCCAACTGCCCCTCGATGCCTGCGTTGTTATGCGCGAAGTCCAGACGGCCGAACGCATCGACCGCCCTTTTGATCATCGCCTCGACCTGGGCGGGGTTGGTGACATCGACCTGCTGGAAGAGCGCCTCACCGCCCTTGTCCCGGATAACGGCGGCGGTACGCTCGCCGCCTTCCGCCGCATAATCGGCCACCAGCACTTTGGCGCCCTGCGCCGCAAATTCCAACGCCGACGCGCGCCCCATGCCTGAACCGCCACCGGTAATCAGGGCAACTTTGCCCTCCAACGCTTTTGCCATTGTTTGCTCCTGTCGAATGCAACGTCTGACCTCTTGCTCTCGAAGGGGAACCAAATTTCGTCTCGCGCTCCGGACCGGGGTTAGGTGAACACCCCTTCAGCGGCCAGTTTCTGATACTCCGCGTCGCTGTAACCCAACAGCTCCTTCATCACGTATTCGGTGGCCTCGCCCAACAGCGGCGCCGGCCTGCGGACCGACACCGGTGTGGCGGAGAAATGCCAGGGCGTGCCGGCATGGGTATAGGGACCGGTCTCGGGATGGTTCAGGCGGACGAAGAAACCGCGGCTTTCCAGATGCTGGTCGGCGGCGACTTCGCGCGACGACATCACCGCCGCCGCCGCAACGCCGGCGCGCTGGAGCGATTGCTCCAGCTCCAGGAAGTCGAAGTTGCGCGTCCAGGCCGTGACGATCTGCTCCAGCTCATCCTCGTTGCGCTTGCGCGCGGCGGCGGTTGCGAAGCGCGGATCGACAGCAAGCGCGTCCTGCTTCATCGCGGCACACAGGTTGCGCCATTCGTTCTCGTCGCGCACGCAGATGCTGATCCAGTTGTCCTCGCCCGCGCATCGGAACACGCCGTAGGGCGCCAGCACCGGGTCGCGATTGCCGTCGCGCGCCGGCTGCTCGCCGCGCATCTGCTCGGCCATCAGCCCCTCGGGCATCACGGCGACCATCGCCTCGAGCAGCGAGCAGTCGATGTATTCGCCCTGACCGGTGCGGTCGCGCCGCCACAACGCCGCCAGGATGGCGAACGCGGAATGCAGCGCCGAGTTCGGATCGGGATACGACAGGCCGGCCGAGCGCGGCGCCTCGTTGCGATAACCGGTCAGCGCAGTCAGCCCGCCCAACGCCATCACCGTGGCGCCGTATGCCACGTTGCGGCTGATCGGTCCGGTCTGGCCAAAGCCCGACAGCGACACCATCACCAGCCGCGGATTGTCCTGGCTCAGTTGCCGGTAGCCCAGTCCCATCTTGTCGAGCACGCCGGCGGAGAAGTTTTCGATCGCGACGTCGCACTTTTTGGCCAGCTCGCGCACGATTGGCTTGGCCTTGGGATGGCCCAAGTCCAGCGCCATGCTGCGCTTGTTCTGATTCCATTGATTGAAGCTGCCGCCGCGATTGAGTCCCGCGCGCCCCTCGGCGAACGGCGGGATGCGCCGGTTGATATCGGGCCGCAGCGTGCTTTCGATCTTGATTACCTCGGCGCCCAGATGGCCCAATTGCAGCCCCGTATAGGGACCGGCCCACACCCAGCTCAGGTCCAGCACCCGGATTCCTTCCAGCGGTAGTCTTGCCATGGTCATTCCCTGCCCTGCGCCGATGGTTCAAATCGCGCCGGCCTTTTGCAGCCGCACCAGCTCCTGCTCGTCCACCCCGACTTCGGCGAGGACCTCGCGATTGTGCTGGCCCAGCAGCGGCGCGGGTCTTCTGAGTGCCCAGGCGCGCGTGCTCAGTTTAAACGGCGCGCCCGGATAAGTGAGCTTGCCCGCCGCCGGATGCTCCAGTTGGGCGAAATAGTCGCGTGCTTTGAGCTGCTCCATGTTGAACAGAGCATGCATGTCGGCCACCGGGACGATTGGCAGGCGCTCCTCGCGCGCCATCTCGTACACTTCCTGCATCGTGTGATCCTTAAGCCACTCCTCGACCTGCATCTCCAATGCGTCCTGGTTAAGCGCGCGGTCGCGGCCGGTCTTGAACAACTCCCACTCGGCCCATTCCGGATAGCCCATGATTTTCTTAAGCCCCGCCCAGTGCGCCTCTTCCAGGATCAGGAAGTGCAGCAATCCGTCCTTGCAGCGCAGGATGCCGTAGGGCGCGCTGGGCCCCAGGGTGCCGCATCGATGCGACACTTCCTGGTTGTAGGTCCATTTGACGAATCCCAGCTCCAGCGCCGCCGCCACCGCCTCCTGGATCGACACATCGACCCACTGGCCGCGTCCGATTGCGCGCCGCGCAAACAATGCACTCATCGTGGCGAGCGCGCCGTGGATGCCGCCCTGAAAATCGCCCTGCTGGCCGAAGGTCTTGAGCGGAGGTAGCTCCATGTCCTTGGAATAGCCCGGCGACATGTACAGCCATCCGCCCGCCGCGACACCGTTTAAGTTGTGCGCCATCCACTCGGCCTTGGGCCCGGTGGCGCCGTAGACGGTGATTTGCGTCACTACCAACTGATCGTTGACAATGGACAGCCGTTCGTAATCAAGGCCCAGGCTTTTGGCGCGCGACGGCGTGTAGTTATGAACCAGGACGTCGGCATGTTTGACCAGCCGGTCCAGCAGGGCGCGGCCGTCGGGATGGAGCAGGTCGAGCGTGATGCCGCGCTTGGAAGTGTTGAGCGCCAGAAACAGGCCGCTGTACTCGGGGTCGCCTTCATGCTCGCGCGGAAAGGGGCCGCGGCGGCGCGCGACATCGCCCACAATCGGCGCCTCGACCTTGATCACTTCCGCACCCAAATCGCCCATCAGCTTGGCGGCATAAGGTGCGGAGACATTCTCGCCGCAGTCGATAACCTTAAGGCCCGCCAGCATCGCGTCCTGAGGATCGGACATAGTTAGCATTCCTTCTCGGCCGCCGCGCGGCCCGCACGGTGGATTTGCGCGAAGCGGCGGTTGATTTGACCGGCTGCTTGATGCCGAGTTTATCGAAGCTTGTCAAGGCAAAGAACGCTTTTCAAGCACCCCGCCGCCGCCGTTCGTAAATCCACAGGCCCGCGCCTAACAGCCAGGTCAGCAGGCTTATCGCGCCGCCCAAGCGCAACCGTCTGCTGCGATAGACCAGCCGCAGATGGTGCGCGCCGGCCGCCACCCGCACCGCGAGCAGTCCGTTGTGCGAAATCACCTTGCCCCCTCCGCGCTCCAGCCGCCAGTTGGCGTCGTAGTTCTGATTGATTACCACGACGTTGGCGCCAGGCGTGGCGACGTCGTAGCTAAGCGCATTCGGCGTCCAGCGGTGCAGCGCAATGGCTCCGCGGCCCAGCAGGTAGTACTCGCCGCGATACCCCGCGCGGTTTGCCGCCAGTACCGTGTGCTTTTCGCTGACCTCGTGAAAGTCGAGGTCCTCATTGCAATGCAGCGCGCCCAGATTGCTGCGCGCCAGCGTCACCTGGTTCCACGGGTCGTCGTAGCGCTGCGCGAAGCGTCCCGCCGGCGCCAGGGCGGCAACCTGCGCCGCGACCGGGGCATGCATGTTGGGCTGGCTGACCGTCCAGGCGTCGGCCAGCGCCGCTAACAGCAACATGGCGGCCAGTATTGCGCCAAATGGTTTCCGCAATCCGGACAGGAAATCGGCACCCAGACCGGCAATCACTCCTGCCGCCAGAATGAACAAGATCAGAAACCGCTCCGGCATCCGCTCCCATGAAAAGACCGGCAGATGATGCAGCAGCGCCCAGGGAAGCCACGGCCGCGCCCCGCCCAAAGCCAGAACAAAGAACAGTGCCGCCGCGACCGCCCAGGGCGCCGCGCGCCGCGGCGCGGCGCTCAATCCGAGGACGGCCAGGAGCGCCGCCGCGGGGCTCAGATAAGCCCCGACCTCCCAAAAACCCCAGGCTTCGATACGCGGACGGTCGTAGAACTGGTCGCGCGCGAAAAGGCCGGTCAGCAGCGCCCCCACCGTGCTCGACTGGAGATCCTGAGGCGGGCGCGGATGCAGATGCATCAACTCGATCGACGGCAGCAGCTTGATGGCGGCCAATCCCAGCGCAAACAGCGCCATCAGCAGTACGCCTGCCGCCGGCCGCAGGCTGCGGCGCGCGACGGCAAACCACAACGCCAGCAGCGTGACCAGTATCATCGCCTGGGTGGGCTGATAGACGCCGCCCTCGCCGAACATAATCGCGAGCAGCAGGCCGCCCAGCATCCACGGTTTCAAGCTACGCCCGCGCGAGCCGATCACCACGGCCGCCGCGACCCATGGAATATATGCCGACGGCAGAAAATTAAGATGTCCGACTCCGATATGCAGATAAAACCACGAACTGGCAGGAAAAATCGATGCGCAGGTGAGGCTCCCGATCGTGCCCATCCCGAGGCATCGTGCCAGCACGTAGCCGCCGCTCCAGGCGATCGCCAAGTCGGCCGCGACCTGCAAATCCAATCCGTTGAACGGCCCGAAGATCAGCGCCAGCGCGAACAGCGGGCTGAGGACCTGGGAGTTGGGATGCGCCAGCAGCGGCATCCCGCCGCATGCGTACGGGTTCCACAGCGGAAGCTGATGGAAATTGCGCAGCTCGTGAAACGCAGCCCAGTAGCGAATCAGGAACTCGGGCCAATCCCACACCGAGCCGGTGTTGCCCAGCCTCGCAAACAGCGGGTAGCAAAATGCTGCAACGAAGCCAACCAGCCCGGCAATCGCCCATGCGACTTGACCGCGGGGGTCAGCCCGGCGCCGCATCGCGGCCGTGGCCTGGTGCGGATTCGTATCGGGGTCAGCCGCTGTTTTCATCCCTGGGCGCGGCGATGACGAGTTGGACCGATACGATTGCGGTTGGGTTACCTTGCCATCTCGACATAACAGTTGAGCACGCCGTAATTGGCCTGCACATGGCGCAGCATATCGTGGTCGCTCTCGATGACAACTTGACGCATGACCGGCGAACGCGGCAGGGGCGGCCCGGGCGGCGCATCCCGCCACAGGTTGGGCGGTCCGATGAGCCAGCAGTCCAGCAGCCCCAATCCCAACAACGCGGCGGCGAGCGCGCGACGGCATCGCTGTGCGCCGAGCGCCGCCATAACCCCGACGGCCAGGGGAATCATGACGAAGAATTTCGGCGCCACCCGCAGCCAGCTATAGAGCGGGAACTCGTGGAGCAGCACGTAGGGCGACCAGGGCCCGAAGTAGTTGCCCATGCCGATTACCAGAAAGAACGCGGCAACGATCAGCCACGGCAGACAGAGTTTGAAATCACGCCACAGGCCGATTGCCGCCAGCACAACGAAGGCCGGGCTCAAATAGGCCCCGCCTTGGAACAGGGGCTGCCAGCCGACGGTGCTCCATTGCAGAAAGCGATTGCAGTTCTGGTCGCGGCTGAAAAAGCATGCCCAGTAACCAGAGAGCGAAAAATACTCCTGGTCGGCCGTGGTTGCCCGCGAATGCGTCCGCGCCAGTTGCAGGGTGAAATACAGCTTGGGCATGGCGAACACGACCGTGGAGAGGGCGACGACGAAAACCGCCATCGCGGGACGAGCGGTGCGCTCCTTAACCGTCATCATCAACGCCATCACGGCCAGCAACAGGCCCACCGCAGCAATCGTGTAGGTTGCCCCTTCGAAGAAGGACAGGGCAAGCAGCGCGCCGCCGGCCAGCGCCCATCGCACCTGCCCGCGCCGCCAGGCCAGATACCACAACCCGATGATCCATGGCGCGTAGACGAAGGTCAGCCATTCGATGGCGCCCGCCCCGAAATGCAGATACAGCCACGAACTCGACATGAAGACGCTGGCGCATACGGCCGAAGGCAAGTCGTCCAGTTCCAGCACGCGACCCAGGAAAAAGCCGCCCAACCATCCAATCGCGATGTGGATCGGTACTTCCAGGTTGGTTCCGACCACCGGCCCTGCGAGCAGGTGCACAAGCACGAAGGGCGACAGCACCCGGCTCAGGGGATTGGCAAAAATCGCGATGCCGCCGCACAAATACGGCGTCGACCAGGGGAAACGGCGGTGGCGCAGGCTGTCCCACACCACCCAGTCCATCGTCCGTGCGCGGTCCCAGTCGTCGGCGAGGTAATACGAATTGAGATGCTCCAGCAGCGGGAGGCTGTAGACGACACCAAAGGCGACGGCGCACATTGCGATGCCGAATTTACGCATCCTGCTCATTTCCCTTGCTTCTCCATCAAGCTTGGTTCGGTTTTCTAAACCGACCCTCGCCACTAGCCGAAGCTGAACATGTGGATATGCCACACCCCGAAGGAGACCAGGAAAATCGAGGCCAGAATCAGGATTCGGGTGAGCTGATCGACGCGCCTGCCGGCTCCCACCCCCAGGGCGACCAGAACCAGCAGAAAGGGAAAGATCTGTACGTAGTAGCGGGTACCGAACTGCATAAACCCGGTGGCGTAAACGCTCAAGCTGGCGCCCATCGCCGGAAGCGCCGCCAGCCACATCGCCAGCGTCACTCTGCTTCTGAGGGAGGGCCGCAGGGCCAGCACAAAAGCCGGCGAGGTCAGCAGCAGCGCCTGTCCGACGCCTTGCGGATGGAGCCACGGGAAGGTGTCGCGATTGAAGCCCCAGCCCAGGAACAGCAGCGTATGCAGGTTGGCCGGGATGAAGGAGGTCGAAAACGGACCCGCAATCGCCCGGTGGAAGGCGGGATTGAAAAAGCCTTCCCCGTCGCAGCATCGGTACCACAACCGCAGCGACTGGTCGAAAAACGTCCCGTAGCGCGCATAGTTGAACACGCCGTACACCATCCCCGCCATCGCAAAGCCCGGCACCAGCCCGAACAGGTCGCGCATCCGCCGTCCCCGCACCATCAGCAACAACGCGTAACCGGGCCAGGCCAGAACCAGGTCGTTGCGGCCCAGTGCCGCCAACGCCGCGAACACGCCCACCACCCACGGCCGCGCCTTGCCGAATACCTCGCCCAGCGCCAGCAGGGTGGGCAGCACCGAGGCCACCAGCACGAAGTCCCAGCTCGAGCCCAGCGTCGCCTCATACCAGATGGTCGTACCCAGGCCGAAGAATGCAGTCAGCCACAAACGCGCCGAAGTGGTCAGTCCCAGCAATGTCAGCAGGCGCCACGCCAAGGCCATTTCAATCGCGCCCAACACCACCGACACCGAGGGCTGATAGCGGTCGGCGCCCGCCACCACGCCGCCGTGCGCGGCCACGACCGGCATCATGATGATCGCCGCCAACGGTGGATGAACCAAAAATGTACGGCCCCCAAAGCGCGTCAAATCGCAATCGGGCAGCAGCCGCCTGGCAATGGGCAAATTGGTGTTGCAGATGGGGCCGACCTGCTCCATGTATCCCGGCGCGTCCACCCAGGCATGGCCATGGAGGAACGCCGCGGCCTGCAGTGAAGGCTCGTAAAAGGGCGTCGGTCCAAAGCGTGTGACCCCGTAAAGTGCCAGAAACAACACAAAAACCGCAAAAAACGACCATTGCTCCGGCGAGCAGCGCAACACCCGGGTCGCTCGACGCCATTGGCCGGCCAGCAGCGCAGCCAGGCCGAGCACGGCCAGCAACGCAGCGCCATACGCCGTGTAATCCGTCGTGCCGCCATAGTGCCTGACCGCAGCTCCGCCGACGAAAACGATTGCCAGGGCAAGCACGAGCAACGCAATCGGCACGCCCAGCGAATCAACGCCGCGGGGTGCGCATGGCGATGGCGGCGGCGCGGGGGTATCTTCATAATCGGCGGAGATTTTCGGAGCTTCGGTCGAATCCATCGGCGCAAGCAGCATCCATCATACGGCGCGCTGCCGCAAGCCGGCAGCCAACCTCCTATTTTTGGGCGGAAGCTAGCGAAATGTGGTGCGCCCTTGTGCTAATCTCGTCCGCACATGGCTGCTCCAATCCGGCTCGTCGTCCTGACTTCGCAAGCCTTGCGCGCCTATCCGCTGGCCAAAGTTGAGACCACCGTGGGCAGCGCATCCGACAACGACGTAGTAATCGACCACCAATCCGTCTCGCGCCGCCACGCGGTGATTACGCGCGGCCGCTTCGGCCGCTTTACGGTGCGCGACCTGGATTCCACTAACGGCACGCGCATCAACGGGCGGCGCGTCGCGGGTGCGCGGCGGATACGCCCGGGCGACGAGCTTGAAGTGGGCAGCGTCAAATTCGCAGTGATGAACTCGCCGCGCCGCCGCCGCGTCCTGAGTACCCCCGCCATCGCCGCCACGCTGCTGGTGCTGACGGCGGCGGGGTTCGGCGTGGCGCGTTACCTGGCATCCGGAGCGAGGCCGCCTGCGGCGCCGGCGCCATCGGCTGTTGCTCCCGCACTACGACCCGAACCCGCGCCCGCCGCTGTTGCTAAGCACGTTGCGCCAATTACCGCTCACGAAGATGGTGCCAGGCCGGGAGCGGAGGGGGGCAGGAGTGCGACACCGGTCCTAGCGGAGTCCACGAACGGTCCCCAATGGTTACGCACGCTTAACCATTACCGCTCCCTTGCAGGCACGGCGGCGTTGCGCGCGATTCCTGCGCTCAGTGCCGGTTGCCTTGACCACGCACGCTACCTGGTCAAAAACGCCGGCACCGCCCCCAACGCCCTAGTCATGGGGGCCGAGGTCCACAACGAGCATCCAGGCAACCCCTGGTACAGTGAGGCCGGCCTGCACGCCGCGCGCTCGGGCGACGTCGAGCAATGGTGGGGTACGTCGCCCACCGCGCGGGCACCGCTGGATTGGGCCATCAACCAGTGGATCGGCAGCACCTGGCATCGGCTGGCCATTCTCAACCCGCATCTGCGCGATGTCGGCTACGGCGAGTACTGCGAGGGCGGCAAATGCGCGGCCGTGCTCGATGTGCTCAGCAGTACGGGTGCGGGCGGGCTCACCCGTGCCGAGAACCCTGCGCCAATCCAGTTTCCGCCTGACGGCGCGACCCTCAAGATCAGCGCGCTGGGTCCCGAATGGCCCGACCCGCTGACTGCGTGCTCCGGATACACTCTGCCTGCCGGATTGCCCATCACCCTGCAACTGGGCTCACTGGTGCCGGCGCGGCTGTCCGCATTTTCTTTGCGCCACGGCTCCGACCGCCAGATCCTGGAAGCCTGCGGGTTCGACGCGCTGAGCTACGTCAATCCTGTTGCCGATGACCAGTCGCGCGGCCGCGAAGCGCTCAACGACTTCGGCGCCGTGGTAGTGGTTCCGCGCCAACCCCTGTCGCCGGGCAAATACACCGTCGAGATGACGGTCAACGGACGTTCCTACAACTGGCAGTTTTCCATCGCCGGGGAAGACGACTGAGCAGCCGCGGGAATCGCATCAAGGCACAGGGCGCGACCACGATGGCATCCACTCAGACCTGGGACCCTCAAACCTACGCGCGCAACGCACGCTTCGTCTCCGAGTTGGCCGGCGCGGTGGTCGAGTTGCTGGCGCCTCAGGCAGGCGAGCGGATTCTTGACCTCGGATGCGGCGACGGTGTGCTGACGGCCACGCTCGCCGCGCTCGGGTGCGAGATGGTGGGCGTGGATGCCAGTGCCGCGCAAGTCGGCGCCGCCCGCGCGCTGGGCCTTGACGCGCGCGAGATGGGCGGGGAGCGGCTGGACTTCGACGCCGAGTTCGACGCCGTTTTCAGCAACGCGGCGCTGCATTGGATGAAGCACGATCCCGACGCGGTCATTGCCGGCGTACGGCGCGCGCTCCGGCCCGGCGGGCGGTTCGTCGCCGAGATGGGCGGGT
This sequence comes from Pseudomonadota bacterium, assembly GCA_021325025.1. Classification (GTDB taxonomy): domain Bacteria; phylum Desulfobacterota; class Binatia; order Binatales; family Binataceae; genus JAJPJA01. The sequence continues at coordinate 25,182 of JAJPHZ010000030.1, forward strand.
ACGGCTGTGTGGCCAAGATCAAGGCGGCGCTGCTGGCCGCGTTAGCGCGGCGCGGAATCGACGGCGAAGCGCTCGATCCGTGGTATTTCCCGACCGTCGAAGATTACTGCGCACGCCTGCGCGCCAGCGGGTTTCGTGTCGAATCTGCGGCGCTCATCGCGCGTCCTACTCAACTGCCGGGTGACATCAGCGATTGGCTGGCAACGTTTGCGCAATGCTTCACGGCGGCGCTGGTCTCCGAACAGCGGCCCGCCTTTATTGCCGAAGTGCAGGCCGCGCTCAAGCCCCAACTGTGCGATGCACAGCAGCGCTGGTGGGCCGACTATGTGCGGCTGCGCTTTCGGGCCATCAAGGCCGGTTGAGCCGGGAGAGCACCGGCGCCACTTTTCGGCCTCGGCCCTTGCCTATAAGCGTGCCTTCTTCGGCCCGTCCTTCCCGATTCCGGTTCCGATTTGACCGACCACGAATTTTGCCGCCGTTAGCGTAGCCACAGGCCTGACCGGCAGCCGATAGCGCTGCGCTCTAACATCGGCGCGCATCCGGCCACCGGCGTGCCGGGTGAAATGGAACGGCTCTACCTACGACGCAGGCGGCACACCATCCGCAACCGCCATGGGCAGGTGATCGTGCTGGTGGTGATTGCGCTGGCGGTGCTGGTGATGGTCGTGGGGCTGGCGATCGATATCGGGTATGCGTGGCGGGCCCGGCTTAAGATGCAAGCGGCGGCCGACGCGGCCGCCATTGCCGGCACCGACGCGCTGTTCAACGGCGCTGGCGTAAGCGTCAGTTCCGCCGCGCAGTCGGTGGCAACCCAAAACGGGTTTACTTCCGGCGCAGGCACGCCGATTAATTCCAACCCGGTTACGGTAACGGTCAACAATCCACCGGCTTCGGGGCCCTACGCCGGCAACAGTGATGCGGTCGAGGTGATCATCTCGCAGGCGCAGCCGACCTATTTTCTGGCGGTGGCCGGCTTCACCTCGCTCAACGTGTCGGCGCGCGCGGTAGCCGCGATCAAGTCCGCACCGGTGTGCATCTATTCGCTCAACCCTTCGGCCAGCGGAGCGCTCAACATGGCCGCCAATACCACCGTCAACAGCAATTGCGGCGTGATGGTCAACTCCAACAACTCGGCCGCGCTGATAGGTGCATCAGGCGCCACCATTTCCGCACCGGCGCTGGGCGTGGTAGGCGGCATCTCCTTCAGCGGCTCATTGCCGCCCAACACCGTCACCGGCGTCGCCCCCGCCGCCGATCCGCTGGCCGCGCTGCCCGCGCCGCCGGTCGGCGGTTCGTGCACCACTTTGGCGCCGATCGGACCCAACGTCACGGCCAACCTGCCCGCAGGCTATTACTGTGGCCTGACCGTCAGGAGCAACTCCACCGTAAATCTAACCTCCAGCGGTACATATTCGTTCAACGGCGATCTGTCGCTCAGCAGCAACACGGCGCTCAATGGCACCGGGGTCACGCTGTACTTCAAAAGCGGCTCCTTGCAGATGAGCAGCAATACCACTTTGAATCTGTCCGCCCCGACTTCCGGCACCTACGCCGGCATCGTCATTTTTGAGGATCGCGCCAACACCGCCCCGCTGTCGCTCAGTTCCAACAGCGGCATGACGCTGACCGGCGCAGTGTACGCGCCGGCGGCCACTCTGACCTTGGCCAGCAATGCCTTCACCAACGCCTATTCGATTCTGGTCGCTTCCACCGTCAACATCGCCGCCAACTCGACCATCAATATCAACGCCGATTACTCAAGTCTGCCCGGCGGCTCGCCGATCAAGACCGCGGTCGCCGTCGAATGATCGGGTGGGTTGAGGATGCGCCATCACCTTTCGCCGGGCTGCGCCGGCAACATCGCGCGCGCCGCGGGCAGAGCCTGCTCGAACTGGCGCTAACCTTGCCGGTGCTGGCGATACTGCTGCTGGTGGCGCTGGATTTCGCGCGCATGTTCAACATGGCGATGGCGGTGACCGACGCCGCGCGCGCCGGCGCTCACTGGGGCGCGCAAAACCGCACCACCGCTGCCAATGTGTTGGGCATGGAGCAGGTGGCCTGCGCCAGTATGGTGGATTACCCGTGCACGCCCGGCGCCAACACCGTGGCGTCGTCGTTCTGTCAATGTGCCGGCTCGTCGGGGACCATCTCCTGCACTAATCCGGGCGGATGCACCAACGTGTTGGCCTTTGTCACGGTCACCGCCCGCACCACCTTCAGCACCGTGTTCGCATACCCGGGCCTGCCCGCTTCGGTACCGCTTAGCGCCAGCGTCACGATGCAGGTCCAGTGAGGTCGAAGGTGGCTGACCGCGGTTCAGCACGCCGGCGCCATCGCGCTCAGTCGATGGCGGAGTTCGCGATAATCCTGCTGGTCACGATGACCCTGATCTTCGGCATCATCCAGGCCTCGCTGGCGCTGTACGCGTTCAGTTTCGTCAGCTACGGGGCGCGCTGCGGGGCGCGCTACGCAATGGTGCGCGGCAGCAAGAGTGCTTCGCCCGCCACCAGCGCCTCGGTGCAAGCCTACGTGCAAAGCCTGGCTTTCCCGCTTGACCCTGCCGCCCTGACCGTCACCACCACCTGGAATCCAAACAACGATCCCGGCAGTACGGTGACGGTGCAGGTCACCTACGTGTTAACCCCGCTGGGCCCCTTTCTGAGTATGTTTGCCGTCACCATGACCAGCCGCGCCCAGGCGCTGATCACCAATTGAATGGAGCGCGCGATGCTCTGCCTGTCAGCCAGGCTTGCAGCCTCCACTCCGGGGCTTCGTCAGCTCGGTGGGCTTCTTTCACAAACGCATGGCTACCCGCCGAGCCCCTCGCGGAGCTCCATCGCCGCCGAACCGGCGCTGCTCATCGCCAGCGGCAGCAGCCCGAGGCGACTCACGCCCAGCAGCGGCAGGATAAAATTGATCGCATTGATGACCACCAGCGCCCACCACGCGCCATAGCAAAGTGCCGCCACGCCAGGCTGCGCCTGCGACAGCATCCGGCTGGTCAGCCATGCGGCCAGCGGCGAGCCGACGGTGCCCGACAGGTGTACGATTATTCTGACCAGCCGCGGCCTGGCCAAGTAGGTGCCGTAGCGCATCTTGAAGCGCGGCTCGACGCCGAACAGGTAGAGATAATCGTAGTGCACACCGGCCGCGCGGCCCACCATCAGTTTGATCAGCGGCTCGAACGTGGCCATCCACAACAACGCGCCCACAAACGCCAGCACAGGCGAACGCGCCGCAACGCCTAAGGCCATCGCCAGCCCGCCCAGGATTGTAACGGCAATCTCAAGCAGGATGCCGATGTTTGTCGCGACGCGCCGGCGCGGCGTGCGCAGATGCAATTTGCGGCTGACCCGGCTGATATCCTCGGCGAGCGCCGCACGCTCGCAGGACATCGAATTGCGCACATCGCGCACCAGCGCATGCCATGGTCCGGGGCGATAGCTGCCGTCGTCCAGGGCGCGCTCGATCGCGCTCAGCCGCGCGCGCAAATCGCTAGCTCGCGTCCCGCCTTGCATGGCGCCGTAGTATAGCGCTGAACGCCACGAGTGCGGAAAAGACGTCCGGTGGGGAAATTGTTTGGCTTGGCGCCAAACAACCCTACCATCCCGGAAAGTTGGGCGGGCGGCGCTGCAGGAACGCCCTGATGCCCTCCTTGAAGTCGGCGCCGCCGAACAGTTTGTTGAGTTCCTGGAAGTCTTCGCGGATTGCGGTGGCCAGGTCGCTCAGCAGGTGCTCGTAAACCATCCGCCGCGCCACCGCGACCCCCACCGGAGAACATTGCGTGGCGATCTCGCCCGCCAATTCCCGGGCCTTGGCTAGCAGTTGGCCGTCGGGAACCACGTGCGTGACCAACCGCCGCTCCAGCGCCTCGCGTGCGCTCAGCGTGCGCCCGGTAACCACCATCTCGATCGCGTCGGCCAGACCGATCAACCGCGGCAGCATCCAGCTCGCCCCTTCTTCGATCGAAAGTCCGCGGCGCGGGTAAAGCAGCCCCATGCGGGCGCTCTCGGCGGCGATGCGGATGTCGAAGTACAGCGCGCAGGTAAAGCCCACGCCCACGCAGATGCCGTTGATCGCCCCGATAATCGGCTTGCGCAGCGCCAGCATGTAGGAAAATGCGCCGCGAAAGTCGGGCCTAAGCGCGGCGTCGCGCACGTTGAGCTCCCTGGACTCCTCCATGACCTGTTGGGCGGGCGTGCGCAGCACTTCCATGTCCATCCCCGAGCAGAACGCCTTGCCCGCGCCGGTGACGATCACCACACGCACGTTGTTGTCGCGGTCCGCCTCCTGCAACGCGTCGTGGATCTCGCCGATCATCCTGGGCGGCATCGCGTTCATCCGGTCGGGCCGGTTGAGTGTGATGGTCGCGATGCGGTCTGCGGTTTCGTACAAAATCTGTTCGTAGGCCATGGTATTTACCTGCCATAGTCGTGGCTGAACGATTGTTCGCACATCGAGCCGGTATCGGCAAACGCTTTGGCTGCCGATACGGGGCCGTCAAACTAAGCGGGGCGGGTGCGGCGTGCCAGTTGGCAGGCAATCAGGGCGCAGTAGAAATCCTTGTAGCGTTCGGAGGATACGAACATCCCGCCGCAGTGAATACATCGGCGCACCGTTTCGCCCTCTTTAAGCAGCGGGCGCAGGGTGTTGAGTGTGGCCTCATCGGCAGGCAAGGATACCGGCGCCGCGGGCGGCACCGCGCGCGGCTGGCCGGGCGCCGTCCGCGCGGGCGCGCCTCGCGACGCCGTGCGGCCCAAATCGGCCGCGTCCTTGGCCGCTTGCAGCGCCAGACGATCGGCGCGGTCGTTGAGCGCGTCGTCGGCGTGTCCGCGCACCCATTCGAATCTGACCTTGCGGCGCGCGATTTCCGCGTCCAGTTCCTTCCACAGATCGGTGTTGGCGTTTCGCTTCCAACGCAGGTTGATGGTGTTGACCAGGTACTGGCTGTCGCTGCGCAGCAGTACCGCCGCCCCGGCCGGCAGGCGGCGCAGCGCCTCGATGGCAGCCGTCAGTTCCATGCGATTGTTGGTAGTCCGCGGCTCGCCGCCGGAGTATTCGCGCATGCCATCGCGGCCCACGATCAGCACGCCCCATCCGCCCGGTCCCGGATTGCCCAAGCATGAGCCGTCGGCGTAGGCCAGGATTTCCGCGTCGCGATTGCGGTCGTCGGCTGTCATTGGAGATTGCGCGCCCGCTCTGCAATCAACTGATTGTACAGTTCCAGGTAACGCGCCGCGGCCGCCGCCCAGGAGAAGTCGGCGGCAAAGCAATTCGCCATCAGCCGCCGCCACACCGCCCGATCGCGAAAGACCCGCAGCGCGCGCCTTATCGCTCCTAACATCTCCTCCACCTCATAGGCTTGGAATACGAAACCGTTGCCGACGCCGCTGGCCGGCTCGAACTCGGCCACCGTGTCGGCCAGGCCGCCGGTGGCGCGCACCACCGGCGCCGTGCCGTATTTAAGCGCGTACATCTGTGTCAGTCCGCACGGCTCGAACCGCGACGGCATCAGGAACATGTCGCATCCGGCCTGAATCTGATGGGCGAGGTCGTTGTCGAAAGCGGTGCTGACCGCGACTCGATCGGGATGCGCCCGATGGGCCGCCAGCAGGGCATCTTCAAACTCCGGCTCGCCGCTGCCCAAAATCACCAAATCCACCTCCAGCTCCAGCAACTGCTCGAGGGCCGGCACCAGTAGGTCGAAGCCCTTCTGCGCCGTCAGCCGCGACACCATCCCCATCAGCGCCCGCTTCGAGCGCGCGGCAAGCCCGATGCGCCGGCGCAACGCCCGCGCGCACAGCGTTTTGCCCGATGTATCCTGCGGCGTATAGCGCGCCGCGATGTGCGGGTCGGTCGCCGGATTCCATTCGTTGTAATCGGCGCCGTTGAGGATACCGACAAAACGCTCGCCTTTGGCGCGCAGCACCCCCTCCAGGCCGAAGCCGAACGCCGGGTCGCTGCTCACCTCGCGCGCATAGGTCGGACTGACGGTCGAGACGCCGTCGGCCAGCACCACGGCGCCCTTCATCAGATTCATCCGGCCGTGAAACTCCAGGTACTCCGTGGTCATGTAGGAACGATCGATGTTGAGCAGCGCGAAGTCGGCCGCATCGCACAAGCCTTGGAAGGCCAGGTTGTGGATGGTGAACAGGCAGGCAGTGCGCTCAAAGCACGCGCGCAGCATCGGGTCGGCGCGCATCAGGATGGGCAGCACCGCGGCGTGCCAGTCGTGTGCGTGGACCAGGTCAGGTCTGATGACCTCACCAAGCAGCCGCGCCGCTGCGCGAGCGAAGAATACGTAACGCTCGATGGCGTCGGGATAATCGCGGCCGTTCTCCCCGTAGATGCCGGCCCGGGCGAAATAGCCGTCATGGGCGATGAGAAATATTGGCACGCCGCCCGGGCCAACGCCGCTGCGGACGCGGAAATGCTCGCGGCGATGGCCGACCATGACGCTGGACTCATCGCCGACCTCCACCGTAGGCAGCGCATCGAGGGCGCACTTGTAGCCGGGAATCACAACGCACACCCGCGCGCCGCAGGCCGCCAACTCCACGGGTAACGCCCCGATTACGTCGGCCAGCCCGCCGGCCTTGGCATACGGAGCCATCTCCGCGGCAACCACAGCGACCTTCATAAGGCAACGAATTCTGGCAGAGCCTACGCGTAAGGCGAGCGGTCAGACAAGACTCTCCGTTTGGCCCATCCCACCGGGCAGAAGTGGAACAGCACGGCCGGCAGGTGCCTCAGGAGCGAAGAATGGCGGCGTCCGCGGGTGCAATGCGGCGGGCCGCGGACGCCGTGGTTGCGATGCTCAGTTCAACACCGACGGCTCGCCGCTGGGAGCTTCGCCCTGCGCGGTGGGGTGCACGACCTCGCCGTCGCGCAGCGCGGTAGTGATGACCTCATCGACCGTATCGACGAACACGAATTCCAGCTCCTGGCGCAGTTCGGGGGCGATATCCTCCAGGTCGCGCTGATTGCGCCGTGGCAGGATCACGGTGTGAATCCCCGCCCGCCGGGCCGCCAGCACTTTTTCCTTGATGCCGCCCACCGGCAGCACCTTGCCGCGCAGCGTGATCTCTCCGGTCATCGCAACGTCGGGCCGCACCGGACGCCCGGTCAACAGCGAGGCCAACGAGGTGGCGATCGTTACACCGCCCGACGGACCGTCCTTGGGAATGCCACCGGCCGGCACATGGACGTGGATATCGGTCTTGTCGAAGAAGTCTGGCGCGATACCCAGCCGCTCGGCGCGCGAGCGGATATATGACAGCGCCGCCTGCGCCGATTCCTTCATCACGTCGCCCAAGCTACCGGTCAGCGTCAGCCCTTTCTGCCCCGCCATCCGCGTGCTCTCGATAAACAGGATGTCGCCGCCGTTGGGCGTCCATACCATCCCGGTCGCCACCCCCGGCTCCTGGGTGCGCTCGGCCGCCTCGGAGAAAAACTTCGGCGGGCCCAGGTAGCGCGACAGCGCCGCCGCGTCGATCCGTTCGGGAACCGCTTCCCCCTCGGTAAGCCCGCGGGCGATCTTGCGGCAGATGCGCCCGATTTCGCGCTCCAGGTTGCGCAGCCCCGCCTCGCGGGTGTAGCTGCGGATCACCTCCATCAGGGCGTCCTGGGTGAATTCGATCTTGTAATCGCCAAGGCCGTTCTCGTTCATCTGCTTGGGAATCAGATGGCGCTCGGCGATCTGGATCTTCTCTTCATCCGTGTAGCCGGGCAGCTCCAGCACCTCCATGCGGTCGCGCAACGCGTGCGGGATGGTGTCGAGCATGTTGGCGGTGGTCAGGAACAGTACGTTGGACAGATCCACCGGAACGTCCAGGTAATGGTCGACGAAGGCGTTGTTCTGCTCGGGGTCGAGCACCTCGAGCAGCGCCGAGGCCGGGTCGCCACGGAAGTCAGCGCCCAGCTTGTCGACCTCGTCGAGGATAAACAGCGGGTTATTGGAACCCGCGTTGCGCAGCCCCTGGATGATACGGCCGGGCAGCGAGCCGATGTAGGTACGCCGATGGCCCCGGATTTCCGCCTCGTCACGGATCCCGCCCAGCGACAGGCGCTGGAACTTGCGGCCCATCGCGCGCGCGATCGAGCGCCCTAACGAGGTCTTGCCCGTCCCCGGAGGCCCCACGAAGCACAGAATCGGACCCTTGGTGGTCTTTTTCAGTTTGCGCACCGCAAGAAATTCCAGGATGCGCTCCTTGATCTTCTCCAGATCGTAATGGTCCTCATCCAGGATGGCGCGGGCGTGGGCGATGTCGAGGTTGTCCTCGGTCGATACTGCCCACGGCATGCTCACCAGCCAGTCAAGGTAAGTGCGCACCACGGTATGTTCAGCCGACTCCGGCGGAATCATGCGCAGGCGCTCCAACTCCTTGTCGGCAGCCTTGCGCGCCGCTTCGGGCATGTTGGCCGCCTCAACCTTCTGCTGCAGGTCGTCGATTTCGGCCGAGCGCGGGTCGCCCTCCCCCAGTTCCTTTTGAATCGCCTTGAGTTGCTGGCGCAGGTAGAACTCGCGTTGATTCTTGGTGAGCTCGGTTTGAACCTGCCCCTGGATTTTGTGTCCCAGCTCCAGCAGCTCGATTTCACGGTTGAGAATCGAGCTGAGTTTCTCCAGCCGCGACTTGACCTCCAACGTGGCGAGCAGGTCCTGTTCCTCCTCGACGGCAATCTTGATGTACGCTGCGACGAGGTCCGCCAGCCGTCCCGGCTCGCGAATGTTCATCGCCATCACCTGCAGCTCATCGGGCAGATAAGGCACCAGCGAGACGAATTTGGAGAATTGGCTGGCGACGTGGGCTTGCAGAGCGTCCAGCTCCTTGCCCGGCGTGACGTGGTCGCTCAGCCGCCCTACACGGGCGACAAAGTACGGATCGCGCTGGACGAACTCCAGCAGTTCGATGCGCGCCAGCCCCTGCACCAGCACCCGCACGCTGTGGTCCGGGTACTTGAGCATCTTCAGAATGCGCACCGCGGTACCGCGAGAAAACAAACCGTCAGGCTGTGGACTTTCCTCCTCAGGGTTTTTCTGGGTGGCCAACGCGATCACGCTTCTGGCGCCCGGCAAATCCTCGATCAGCTTGAGCGACGCGGGCCGCGATACCAGAAACGGATGGATCTGGCCCGGAAAGATCACCAGGCCCCGCAACGGCAGGACCGCAAGCACCGGGGGGATGTCGATCGTATTGACGTTCTCCTCGACATCAAAGCCCCGCTCCCCTTTTCCCGTCGGATCAGGTTTTTCAACCATCGTGTAGAATCAACCTCTTTGGCGGCACCGCCGCCAGGATCTATTCGCCGCCCGGCCCTCTGCGGTATTGTAGAGACCGGACGCAAAAAAGCTCGTGATTTCAATCTAATCATGGTAGCCGATGAGCGCCACTAGCGAGGACGACCTTGGCAACCGACCAATTCTCAAGGCTTTTTACGCCGGATGAGGCCAACGAGCTGATTCCGCGGCTGGAAGTGTTGGTACGCAAGCTGCAGGCTAACGCTGCGCGGGCGCGCGCTCGCGCCGCCGAGGCCGGACCGATAGCCAACCTGGAGGAGCTGTCACGTACCGACCCGGTGTTACGCTCCGCGATGCGCGAGATGGCGAAGATTGCCGAAGAGATCCAGCGCCTGGGCTGCTTTCTTAAGGATATCGACCTCGGCCTGGTCGATTTTCCCGGCGAAGTGGACGGCGATACCGTGTTTTTGTGCTGGCAATACGGCGAATCCCGCCTGATCGCCTGGCATCCCTTGGACGAAGGCTTCAGCAGCCGCCGCCCGCTGCCCGGTAGCTCCAAGGTATATCTTAATTGATCAACTGACCTGCCCGCAGACCGGAGGATTCTCTGATGGTGGCCCTGTTCATCTATCTTCTCGCCCTGGTGGTTTGGCTGGGCGGCATGATCGGATTCGTGCTGTTCACCGCGATGCTGTTCTCGCGGCTGCCGGTGGCGGAGGCCGGCAAGGTCGTCAGCGCGATTTTTCCCTACTATTACCTGATCGGCTACGTCGCCGGCGCGCTCGGGCTTATCCTGGCGATTTATTTTGCCGCCGCCGGACGCGGCCGCATCTGGTGGATTTGTTCCGCGATCCTGCTGGCGGGAGCGCTGGGAATTACCGTTTACGCCGGCGCCGTCATCCGCCCGCAAATCGAGGCTGTGCGCAGCGTCGCCGAAGACACCAACCCCGACCCCGCCCGCAAGGCCCAATTCGACGCACTGCACAAGCTGTCGGTCCAGCTCAACGGCGGCGTGATGGTGCTGGATCTGCTGGCGCTGCTCGCCACCGCCGCCGCCCTGAGTGGGTAAATTCTTGTATCATAGGGGTATGACCGAGCACCGCTACAAGGCCATCGCAATCGACCTGTTCAACACCCTGGTCAAATGGGATCCGACCAGTCTGCCCGCCCATGAATGGCGCGGCCGCCAAATCAACAGCACCATCCCCCTGCTGATGCCGCATCTGCGGGAGAACTTTCGCGGATGGAACCATGACGACCAATGGCTTGAGACCTATTATGCCGTGACAATGGAAATCGCGGCCGAGCGCGAGCGCCACGGCGTGGAAGTGACCTGTTACGAGCGCTTTTTCCGCACCCTTAACCGAATCGCGCTGACCCCCGAGGTCGAGCTGGACGAGCTGGCCGAGATCATGCGCCGCACGCACATGAGGGCGGTGCGAAGGGTCACCTCCACCCCCGCCGCCAACGCCGAGGCGGTACGCAAGATGGCGCAGCGCCATCGGATGGCGCTGCTGTCGAACTTCGACGACTCGCAGACCGGCCGTGAAATCGTGGCCGACAGCGGCGTCGGCCATCTGTTCGAGGTCGTGGTGATTTCCGCCGACGTCGCGATGCGCAAGCCCAATCCCGCCATCTTCAAACATCTGCTCGACGCGATGGGTCTTAGGCCGCACGAGATGCTGTTCGTGGGCGACACTCCGATGGAGGACGTGCTGGGGGCGCAGCGCGCCGGAATTCCGATCGCCTGGCTGTCGCACGGGCGCACCGAATTGCCCCGGGGCGTCGAGCCGCCCGATATCGTGGTGGAAACGCTCGCCGACCTTCCCGCGGTGTTGGGGCTGTGAGATGGCACGCGCGCCCGTAATCGCCGTAATCGGCGCGGGCGACGCGCCGGCCGACGTGCTCGAACTGGCGCGCCACGCCGGCGCGGAGATCGCCGCGCGCGGCGCCACGCTGGTGTGCGGGGGGCGAGGTGGCGTGATGGCAGCCGCGGCGCGCGGCGCACGCGAACGCGGCGGTCACACCATCGGAATCCTGCCCGGCTACGACGCCACCGAGGCCAACCCGCACATCGAATTCGCAATTGCCACTGGCATGGGTGAAGCGCGCAACGCAATCGTGGTGGGCAGCGCCGCCGCGGTAATCGCGCTGGCCGGCGAGGGCGGCACGCTGTCGGAAATCGGTCTGGCGCTGAAGTTGGGCCGCCCGGTCGTCGCGCTGCGCTCGTGGACGCAGTTGGAAAACCTCTATCGCGCCGACACTGCGGCCGCTGCCGTGCAAATCGCGCTCGAACTCTGCGGCCGCAGTTCCTGACCGTCGTGCTCGCTCCTGATAGCGCAGCGCCGTCGCGCCCTGGCGGAGCCCGCCGATGGCGACGCGCGAACATTTGTTTGACGCCACCGAACTAAATCGATCGGTTGCATCCGAACCGGACAACTTGCGGCGCCAAATCAGCGCATCCTGCTCCGCCGGTAAAAACCTATCAGCACGATCGTGCCTTGCGGTGCGAAGATGGTTCGGTCGCACCGCCGCAATCGGCGATTGTCGGCTAAGCTGAAACAGAGCAACCAATTCCGTGAACGCCAGATGCAAACGTCCGCAGCGCAAGAATCTTACGTCCTGGTTGTCGATGACAATGAGGAGATGTGCCAGATGCTGGCCCGGCTGCTTAGCCGCCACGAGCTCGCCACTCGTATCGCCACCGACGGCGACATCGCCCTGAGCATCGTTCTGCAACGTCCGCCGGCAGCCATCATCCTCGACTACCGGATGGAACGGATGGACGGCATTTCCCTGCTCGCGCGCTTGCACGAGTTGGAATTGAGCATCCCGGTGATCATGTTGACCGGCTACCCGGCGATTACCGACGCCGTCCAGGCCATCAAGCTCGGCGCCTGCGAATACCTGACCAAGCCCTTCGACCATGAGCAGCTCCTGGGCGTGCTCAGGCGTCTGCTCTCCAGGACCGCGGGCAAAGGATGGTCGGCGTGCACCAAGGAAGGCCTGACGCCGGCGGCGGCCTTGGCGCGCGACATGGGACCGAGCCGGCACGTGCAGGAACTGGTCGCTTTGGTGGCGCGCGTGGCGCGCACCGATTTCAGCGTGCTGATCGTCGGCGAGACGGGCGTGGGCAAGGAGTTGCTGGCGCGGGCGATTCATGCCGCCAGCACTCGCGCGGCAGGGCCGTTCGTGGCCCTGGATTGCGGCGCGATCGCCGAATCGCTGTTCGAAAACGAACTCTTCGGCCACGAGAAGGGCTCCTTTACCGGCGCCACCGACAAAGCGGCGGGCAAATTCGAGGCCGCCCATGGCGGCACGTTGTTTCTCGACGAAGTCTCCAACCTGCCCGCTTCCACGCAGCCCAAGCTGCTGCGTGCGCTGGAGCAAAAAGCCGTCTGTCGCCTGGGCGCGGTGCGGCCCGTGCCGGTGGATGTGCGGATCGTGGCCGCCACCAACGTCCAGCCCGAGGTATTGATGGAGGCCGGGCGCTTTCGGCCCGATTTGTTCTACCGCCTCAATGAGTTCGTCCTGCGAGTGCCGCCGCTGCGCGAGCGGCGCGAGGACATCCCCTACCTGGCCCAGCGCTTCCTGAGCGTTGCCAACGCCCAGTTAGGCAAGGACATCCGGGGCTTTTCCGAACCGGCGCTGGAATTGCTGACCAGCCATTCGTGGCCCGGCAACGTGCGCGAACTGCACCATGTGGTGCGCCAGGCGGCGCTGGCGGCGGTTGAGGTAATCGGTGAGCGCGAGCTTGGCCTGCGCGCGACGCCCTTCGTCATGTCGTGCAACAGTCACGCCACGCCGCAATGGCAGGGGATGGCGCTGCGCGAGGTGGTGCGCCAGCATCTGGCCATCGTGGAGCGGCGGGTGTTGACCGAGGCGTTGCGCACCGCCTCGGGCAACAAGGCACGCGCCGCCCGCATGCTCCAAATCGACTACAAGACCATCCATCAGAAGCTCAAGGAATACGGAATCCAGGTCAAGGACGGCCACGGCTCAGCACATGAGTAAGAAAGGCGCCAAGAGCGGCAAAACTCGCGACGCGGGCGGATTTTTGTCGGGGCTGGCGGAGGTGCTCGACAAGCTCCAGGAACTGGCCGAAACCGGCCGCACGCTGTCGCGCAGCGGGGAGTTCACCTCGGGCAAGGAATTCAAAGGCGTTTACGGCTTTAACGTCAGGGTCGGCGTAGGCGGCGAGGAGCCCAGGGTCGAACCGTTCGGCAATATCAAGGTCGATCGCAAGGCCGGCCGCGGCGTGGTCGTGCAGGAAGTGCGCGAGCCCGCCGTGGACATCATGGAGGAGGCCGACCATATTCTGATCGTCGCCGAGATGCCCGGGGTAGGCACCGACGACGTCCAGCTCGAGGTGCACGACGACGTGCTGACCATCGCCGCCCAAGCCGGTGACAAGAAGTACCGCAAGGAAATCCTGCTGCCCAAAAGCTGCCCCCGCGAGCGCATGACGCTCAGTTGCAACAATGGGATCGTGCGCATTCGCTGTCCTTTGAAGTAGCACGGGAGCATTGGCGATGACCGAAGACGGTGCGCTGAAGCTGAAGGTCGCCGAGGGGATGGGCAAGGATGTCGGACGTTGCTATGCCCGCATCGATCCCGAGGACATGGAGCGGCTCAAAGTCGCGATCGGCGATATCGTGCAGGTCGCCGGCAAACGCACGACCGTATGCAAGGTGATGCCCGCCTACAAGGAGCAGCGCGGGCTGTCGCACATCCAGCTCGACGGCATCTGCCGCGAAAATGCCGGCGCCGGACTCGACGAGCTGGTCAGCGTGCGCAAGGTTGCCTGCCGCCCGGCCGAGCGCATCGTAGTTACACCGCTGAACATCGTACCCTCCGATCGCGACCTCAAGTATATCGGCAGCCTGCTCGACGGCCTGCCGGTGGTCGAGGGCAATCGCATCCGCGCCACCTTGTTCGGCAGCCGGTGGGCCGACTTTCGCGTTCAAAGTGTGTCGCCGCGCGGCCCGGTCCTGATCATGCCCGACACCAGCCTGATCGTCGGCCAGCTCAGCGAAGAGAAGCCCGGACGCGCGATCGCTTATGAGGATATCGGCGGACTCAAGCCCCAGTTGCAGCGTATCCGCGAGATGATCGAGTTGCCGCTGCGCTATCCGGAGGTCTTCGAACGGCTGGGCATCGACCCGCCCAAGGGGGTGCTGCTGTACGGACCGCCCGGATGCGGCAAGACGCTGGTGGCGCGGGCGATCGCGCACGAGACGGAGGCCAAATTCTACTCGGTAAGCGGCCCGGAGGTGGTGCACAAGTTCTACGGCGAAAGCGAGGCCCATCTGCGCAAGATCTTCGCCGAAGCCGCGCGCACCGGCCCCAGCATCGTCTTTCTCGACGAGATCGACGCGATTGCGCCCAAACGCGAGCAGACTGTGGGCGAGGTCGAAAAGCGCATCGTCGCGCAGTTGCTGGCGCTGATGGATGGGCTGACCCGCCGTCAGCATCTGGTCGTAATCGGCGCCACTAACATTCCCAACGCGCTCGACCCCGCGCTGCGCCGCCCGGGGCGATTTGACCGCGAGATCGCCATTCCCATTCCCGACCGCAACGGGCGGCTGGAAATCCTGGAAATCCACAGCCGCGGGATGCCGCTGGCGGCCGACGTCGACCGGCCACATCTGGCCGAAATCACCCATGGCTTCGTCGGCGCCGACCTCGAAGCGCTGTGCCGCGAGGCCGCGATGATCTGCCTGCGCCGCATCATGCCCGACATCGACTTCGCCCTGACCAGCATCCCCTATGAGCGGCTGGCCCAGCTTGAAGTGCGGATGGACGATTTTCTGGCCGCACTGCGCGAAGTCGAGCCCTCCGCGATGCGCGAGGTGTTTGTCGAGACGCCCAACGTCAAGTGGGAGGACGTCGGCGGCCTGAGCGAAGTCAAGCAGCGACTGCGCGAGGCGGTCGAATGGCCGCTTAAGTATCCCGCCCTGTTCGCCCAGGCCGGGATCGCGCCGGTCAAGGGAATCCTGCTGGCCGGCGCGCCGGGATGCGGCAAGACGCTGCTGGCCAAGGCCCTGGCCAGTCAAAGCGGCATCAACTTCATTTCCGTCAAAGGTCCGGAGCTGCTGTCCAAATACGTCGGCGAGTCGGAGCGCGCCCTGCGCGACATTTTCCACAAGGCGCGCCAGGCCGCTCCCTGCATGATCTTTTTCGATGAAATCGATTCGCTGGCGCAGGCGCGGGGAAGCACCGGCGGCGATTCCGGCGTCACCGAGCGCGTGCTGAGCCAACTGCTGACCGAACTGGACGGCATCGAGGAACTCAAGGGCGTGCTGGTGCTGGCGGCGACCAACCGGCTGGACCGGCTCGATCCGGCCCTGCTGAGGCCCGGACGTTTCGAGGAGATCATCCACTTTCCTCTTCCCAACGCCGAGGACCGCAAAGAGATCCTGGCGGTGCATATGCGCGGCAAGCCGCTGGCCGCCAGCATTACCTTGGAGGAACTGGCGGCACGCACCGAAAACTTCAGCGGCGCCGAGTTGGCGGCGCTGTGCGCACGCGCCGCGCTGTGGGCGCTGCGCCGCGCCGTTGCGCAGTCAGGTGGCGCTGCGCCGACCGGGGTCAAGGTTAGTATCGAGGACGCCGACCTGCTGGCGGCGCTCGAACAGGTGCAGTCCAATGTGTGAGCAGACCGCCGAATCACGCCGCGTCCTGTATCTGTTTTGTTTCGCGCGCTCCGGCGCAGCCGCCGCGCTGGCCGACGACCAGTTGCGCATCCACCGGCGGGGCGAACTGATCGCGCTATGCGGCTGGACCGCGGTTGAGGAATGGTCGGGGCCGCAGGGCGAACAGCGGATGCAGGATCTGGGATGGCTGGCACCCAAGGCGCTACGCCATCAGGCGGTGATCGAAGCGGCGATGCACGCTTCGCCGGTGCTGCCCGCGCGTTTGGGTACACTGTTTTCCTCGGCGCAAGCCCTGGACCGCTTCCTCGCCCTTCATCAGGCGGCGATCGCACAATTTCTAGCCGATGTGGAAGACAAGCAGGAATGGGCGCTCAAGGGTGTGATGGATCGCGCGCGCGCCAGCCGCTGGCTGGCTTCGACGATGACCGGGTCGCAGCAAACGGGGCCGCCCTCCGGCGGCGGCGCGGATTATCTGCGCGCGCGCCGCGCGCACAGTGTGGCGGCGCGCGAAGCCGCTCGGTGGGCGGCACAAACGCTCGCGCCAATCGTGGAAGAACTGCGCGGCTACGCGGCGCAATCCTGCCCGCGCAGTTCCGCGCAGCCCGCCGAGGGGACCGCGCAGCCGATCCTTAACGTGGCGTTTTTGGTCGCGCGCGACAACCTCGAACGCTTTCGCGGCTGTGTGGCGCGCGCTGCGCGCCGACATCAGGAGCAGGGCCTGGAACTGGCGCTGTCGGGACCATGGCCGCCCTACAGTTTTTGTCCAACTCTCGAGATGCCGCCGTGAGTTACCTGCTGTACTGCATCCTCCACGGCCGCCGCGGTGGCGCACGCCCAACACTGCGAGGCGTCGGAGAGCAAACCGTATCGGTGCTGGATTGCGGCGCGCTGTGCGCCGCAATTTCCGGCGCTGCGGCGCCTCGCACGGAGGATAGCGCGGCCGGCGCGCAGCTTGACGATTTGCTGGCCTACGCGCGCGTGGTGGAAGCCTTCAATCGCTATGAGACGGTGGTGCCGATGCGCTACGGATGCTGCTTTGCGCGACCGGCCCAGGCGCGCACGTGGATGCTTGCCAACGCCGCGCATCTGAGCGCGCTGTTGCGCCGTCTTGAGGGATGCGTCGAGATGGGCATACGGGCGTTGCTGATGGCGACCGTGCCGCCGCCTGCGCCGGCGGCGCGCAAGGCCGCCTCCGGCGCCGCATATCTGGCCGCACGCAAAGCCGATTTGTCGCTGGCCCAGCATGGCGAGCGCGTCGCCCACACGATCCGCGACGTGATGGCCGACAGTTACCGCGAATGCTTCGCCCAGTTGGAGCATTCGGCCAAATCTCCGATGTTGTCGATGTACTTCCTGGTCGAGCGCGGCCGGCTGGGCCATTTTCGCGAAACTTACGCACGTATCGCTACCGGCGGCGCGGCGTTGATGCTGAGCGGTCCGTGGCCGCCTTACAACTTCGTTTGCGGCCCCACCGAAGCTGAATCAGTCCTGATCCGACCATCGATATGAGCACGACGATCGCAGA
Organism: Pseudomonadota bacterium; assembly: GCA_021325025.1. Lineage (GTDB taxonomy): Bacteria > Desulfobacterota > Binatia > Binatales > Binataceae > JAJPJA01. Next base: position 42,601 of record JAJPHZ010000030.1, read on the forward strand.
TGGCAGCGTTGAAAATTCCGGCCTGCCCGGCGCCGAGCGGGAGGGCGACTGGTACGAGAAACTGTACCTGATGCTGCTCGACTCCATCCCCTGCTCGATCCTGCTGGTGGACGGTGCTTTGCGCGTGATTACCGCCAATCGCTACTTTCTGGAGAAAAGCCAGCGCCAACCGCGTGACACCGTGGGCCGTCAATTGTGGGAAGTGTTTCCCGCCGTCATCCTGGAGCACGTCGATATCGTAAGCCAGATCCGCGCGACCCTGGAATCAGGCGTGCCGCTTCACGCACAGCGCATTACTTATCGCGCCCCGGGCCTTCCGGTGCGCTTTTATTATTACAACGTGCTGCCCGTAAACGACCGGGGCCGTTCCCGGCCCGGCTACGTGATGCTGGTGATGGAGGACGTCACCGAGCAGGTGCGCCTGAGCGGCCATATCCGCAGCATCGAGCGGCAGTTGGCCAACGTGGTCGAGCACGCCACCGACATCATTCTGTCCACCGACAGCGCAACTCGCATCACGACCTGGAACCGCGCGGCGGAAACCCTGTGCGGATACTCCTTCGAACAGGTCGAGGGCCATCCGCTCAGCGAATACCTGGCCGACGAAAGCCGCCGCGACTTCGAACGCGCCATCGCGGCGATGAAACGTTCGGGCCAGCCGCAGATGATTTATTCCGACCTGCTCACTGCGCAGGGTGCGCGGCTGCCGATGTCATGGGTACTGTCCCCGATGCGCAGCGACCAGAACGTGCTGCAGGGCATCGTGGCGGTGGGCCGCGACATGACCGGCGCCAAGCATTTCGAAGCGCAGCTCCATCAATCCCAGCGCCTGGCGGCACTGGGCGTGATGGCGGGCGGAATCGCGCATGAACTGCGCAATCCGCTGACGCTGTGTTCCTCAGGCGCGCAGTTCCTGCTCGAAGACGACGTCAGCCCCGAATTCCGCAAGCAATGCGCGCAGCAGATCAAGGCGGGCATCGAACGCGCTTCGCTGGTCATTGAAAACCTGCTGCGCTTCGCCCGCCCGCACACCGAAGAGACCGAGGCTGAACTGGAGGAGGTTGAAATCGCAGCGGTGGTCAGGGCCGCGCTCGCCTTCGTTGACAACCTGGCCAAACTGCAGCGGGTGCGGGTGACGACCGACCATCTGGAGAGGACATTCTTCGTGCAGGGTAATGGGATGCTGCTCCAGCACGTGTTCATCAACCTGTTCATCAACGCGATCGATGCGATGCCCGACGGGGGCGCGCTGGCGGTGTCGGCTCAGGGCGCCGGCGGACAGGTGTCGGTGCGGGTCAGCGACACCGGATGCGGCATTCCGGCCGAGGAAGTCAACCGCATCTTCGACCCATTCTTCACACGCTCGCGCTACAAAAAGGGCACGGGGCTTGGCTTGTCAATTTGCTACGCGATCGTCAAACAGCATCGCGGCGTAATCGAGGTCAGCAGCGTGCAGGGGCGCGGCAGCGACTTCATCGTGACGCTGCCCCTTTCGTCATAAATCGGCAGACCGGCGGGAATCGGTGATCGATCATGTCAACGCCCAGTTGTTTGGTGGTCGAGGATGAGCCGGGCATTGGATGGGCGATGCGCCGGCTGCTGGAGCAGGCGGGCGCCAGGGTAATCGTGGCGGTCAACGGGGCCAGTGCTTTGGAGCATCTCGGGAAAGAGTCGGTATCGGCCATTTTCCTCGACCTCAAATTGCCCGACGCCGACGGCTTCGAGCTGGCGGAGGAGATCAACCGCATGGCCCCGGCGACACCCATCGCGATCATCTCGGCATACTTCTATCCCAACGATCCCAAGGTACGGCAGATGCTCGAGCGGGGGATCGCGCGCCGTTTCATCGCCAAACCCTTCCGCCATCAGGACTTGCTGTGCACCGTGCGCGAGCTGTTGGCTCCTGATATGCCATGGAAAGCCGGCCATGGCTTGAAGTCCACAACTTCCCGCATCGTGCGGGCCAACCCGGGCAAACGTCGCCAGGATTCGTTGACCGGTGCGCGCTGATTTTTCCGGCATACCTTATGCGTTGCCCACTGCCGTAATCGTCCAAACCCAAAGAGGAGGAATGGGTAATGGCAAGAGTGCAGAAGTCAACCGATTCTTCGAGCCTCGCCGAGGTCGTCGATCGCATCCTCGACAAAGGCATCGTGGTTGACGCGTGGGCCAAGGTCTCGCTGGTCGGAATCGAGTTGCTGTCGGTGGAGGCCCGGGTGGTGATCGCTTCGGTCGAGACCTATCTGAAGTACGCGGAGGCGATTGGCTTGACGGCGAGCGCGGCCGCGCCGGCCTGAAGCCGGGCGCGCCGCAAGTGCACGGCGTCGGTCCGGAGGGAGGCGACTCCCTCCGGCCGATGCTCGCCGCATCATTACCGCAGGAGGACCACAGATGGGCTATGCAGAAGATACGTCGCGGCTGTGCCTGGAGATCAACCAGATGCGCGGCGCGCGGATGGAGATGCGCGGGCGGCTGCACCAGTTTGCCGCCGAGCTGCGCCGCAACATAAACGAACAACGCTCGGCGATGCGCCGGCATAATGCCGAGGAAGCGGCTCGCACCAAAACCATGCTCGCCTCCTTCGTCGCCAATCTCCGGCAAACGATGCGCCAGGCGATGGGCAGTTTCGCGCACGAACGGATGGCCGCGCACAGCGCCTGGATGCGGATGCCGGGGGCGCGCCGGCGCTGATTCAACCAAAAGGAGCACCGATGGACGCAGACGGACTCAGAGTAATGGCGGAGGATTCCGGCCCGCCGCACAATGGCCGCGCGGTGCGCGCGATGCAGCCGGAGGCTGGCGCGGGATTTGTCTCAACCGCGTATGTCGAGGAGCTGACCGCGCGCGCCCTGACTTACCTGCAGGTCGGCTATCCGCTGCACTTCGCGGGCCCGGCCGGCACCGGCAAGACCACCCTGGCCTTCCATGTCGCGGCGCGGCTGGGCCGGCCCGTTATCCTGGTGCACGGCGACGACGAGTTCGGCAGCTCTGACCTGATCGGACGCGACATCGGGTATCGCAAATCCAAGCTGATCGATAACTTCATCCACTCGGTGCTGAAGTCCGAGGAAAACCTGAGTGCGGTGTGGATGGACAACCGGCTCACCACCGCGTGCCGGCACGGCTACACGTTGATCTACGACGAGTTCAATCGCTCGCGCCCGGAGGCCAACAACGTACTGCTGAGCGTGCTGGAGGAGCGCGTGCTGCCGGTGCCTGGCCTGTGCCGCAGCGAAGGCGGCTACCTGGAGGTCAGTCCCAACTTCCACGCCATCTTCACCTCCAATCCTGAGGAGTACTCGGGGGTCCACAAGACGCAGGATGCGCTGATGGATCGGCTCATCACCATCCAGCTTGGCCATTACGATCGCAACTCGGAGGTGCTTATCACCGCCCGGCGCACCGGCATCGCGCCTGAAGACGCGGCGGCGATTGTCGACATTGTGCGGGAGGTGCGCGGCCTGGGCGTCAACAACCATCGCCCCACCATCCGCGCCTGCATCGCGATCGCCGCCATCCTGGCTCACCGCGGCCTGCGCGCCGACCCCCGCAACGAGTTGTTCATCCGTATCTGCCAGGACGTGCTGAGCGTCGACAGCGCCAAGATCACCCACGGTGGCGAGCCGCTGGTGCCGCGGCGCATCGCGGAAATCGTGCGCCGGGCATGCATCCGGCCCAAGAGCCATCATGCGTCGCCGCTCAAAGTCAGGGGGCGGGCCAAATCATGATACCAGGCAAAACGCAGCGCTCATTGAACGTCCTGCGCTCCCTGTCGGGGTCCGCGCACCTGGCGATGGCGCCGCATGCCGCTTACATGAAGATCACCACCATCGAACTGGAGAAGATGCGGCTGCGCAAAGCGCGCGAGCATGCGGTGCGCCGCATCGGGGAAATCGACCAGCGGCTGCGCGAGTTGGACACACGCAAAGCGGCGCTGATGCAGGCCATCGAGGCGGCCTATACGGCGCCGCCGCTGCGCGTACCGGCGGCCAAGGGCCTGGGCCCGGGCGCGGCTGGCCGCGTCAGGCTCACCTACTGAAAGTACGATTCCACGTGAGGTGTTGCGATGAAGCTCAATTGCCTTTCCTGCGGACACACCGTCAACCTTGACGACGCTTACGGCGAATACAGCGGCGACGTCAAGTGCTTCGTATGCGGTTCGCTGCTGGAGGTCGTCATCGAACACGAGCACATCAAATCCGTCAAGCTGACGGCGGGCGGGGCGGAGCCGAGGAGCACCAGATGAGCCTCTCGCCGCAAAGCGCGCCAGTCAGAAGGCTGCGGCCGCGCACGGCGCGCAAATACGTGTACGCGATAATCGCAGGCGCGCCGCGCGGCAACTATGGAGCGATCGGCATCGACGGCCAGGCGCTGGAGTTCGTCTCCGGACGCGGCGTGACCTCGGTGATAAGCGCGATCGACGCCGAACGCATCCGTCCCGAGCGCCGCCATCTTGCGGCCCATCGCGAGGTGCTGCGCCAGCTTGTCGCGCAAGAAGAGGCGGTCCTGCCCATCTGCTTCGGCACCATCGCTTCGCAGCCCGAGGAGGTCGCGGCGATGTTGATGCGCAATCGCAGCGGGCTGATGCGCCAGTTGCGGCGCGTGGCGGGGATGGTGGAGATGGGCTTGCGCGTGGCGTGGGAGGTGAACAACATCTTCGACTACTTCATCGCCATCAGGCCCGAATTGCGCGCCGCGCGCGACCGCCTCTTCGGCCGGCGCGGACAGCCCACGCAGGATGAGCAAATCGAACTGGGCCGCGCTTTCGAGCGCCTGCTGGCCGAGGAACGCGACGCCCACTTCCACACCGTCGAGCAGGCGCTGAGGCCGTGCTGCGCCGAAATCAAACGCCCTCCGCCGCGCGACGAACGCGAAGTGATGAACCTGGCCTGTCTCATCCGGCGCGACGCCCAGGGCGCGTTCGAGACCGCCGTCTTCGCGGCGGCCTCACACTTCGACAACAGTTTTGCCTTCGACTACAGCGGCCCGTGGGCGCCGCACAGCTTCGCCGAGATGGATATCAGACTCTCGGCGCAGGAATGACGGCCGATGTTTTTACTCGACGACCTGGTACTTGCTCCCGCCAAATTTGTCCTTTGGGTCACGCGTCAGGTGCACGACGCCGCCAAAGAGGAATTAAACGGCGAACGCCAGCGCCTTACCGCCGAACTCGGCCATCTTCATGCGATGCTGGAGAGCGGGCGGCTTGGCGAAGATGAATTCGACGCGCGAGAACGCATCCTGCTCGACCGGCTCGACGCGCTCGACCAACAGCTCGCGGATGCGGCGGGAAGCGGCAATGGCGGACGTGCGGCTCGATGAGGCCGAGCACCTGTCGCTGTGCGAGGCGCTGGACCGGATCCTTAACAAAGGCGCTGTCATCACCGGCGACCTGACCATCTCGGTGGCCAATGTCGATCTGATTTACGTGGGCCTGCGCGTGCTGATTGCCTCGGCGCAAGCGCTGCGCGCGCCGCGCGGCCCTGGTGTCTGAACATGTCGGGCAAACTGGAAGCTGTGGTTGCGTCGAATGACTTGGACCGCTTCTGCCGCGCGATGGGCACCGACCCGCTCGCCGCGGCCCAACCCGCGCGGCGGTTCAATATCGATCCCGAGCAGGTCAGGAACGGACTGGCGCAACTGGTGCTCGCGCTGATCAAGCTGCTGCACGAATTGCTCGAGCGTCAGGCGATCGCCCGGATGGACGCCGGCAGCCTCAGCCACGAGGAGATCGAACGCCTGGGCACCACCCTGATGCGGCAGAGCGAGCAGCTCGACCGTCTGCGCGACGTCTTCGGCCTTTGCGACGACGACCTCAACCTGGACCTGGGCCCGCTGGGCCGGCTGTTGTAGGAAGGGGCGATGGCGGGGCACACGGTCGAACATTCGCTGCAAAGCGCAACCCTGGCCGACCTGCTCGAGCGCGTGCTCGACAAGGGTATCGTCATCGCGGGCGACATCCGCATCAAGCTGGTCGAGGTCGAGCTGCTCACCATCCAGTTGCGCCTGGTAGTCTGTTCGGTGGATAAGGCCAGGGAACTGGGGCTGGACTGGTGGACCAACAACTCCGCACTCGCCGCCGGCAGTCAACCCGACGCATCGATCGAACAGCGCGTGGCGCGGCTGGAATCGCTGGTTTCAAGCTCAGCCATGCCGCGCGAGCAAACGCAGAGGGCAAAATTGAGCGGCAAGAATTGACACGGCGCTTTCGGCTGATGCGAAAGGCCCTCCCTTCGCCCATACCGAGTCTGAGTAGGAATCACGGTTGCCCATAACCCCCTCAACCGATCCGGACGAGCAGTTTTTTTCGCATCCCGGCTCTTGCCTCAGGTGATAAAGCCGCGGCGGCGCAGTGGGTAGGGATGATAGATGCGGGGCGCGGGCAGGCACTCCGAAGCGAGCTGAAGCATGCGGTTCCATCGCACGCGGCCATTTTGGCTCCGGCGCGAGAGCGCGCGATGCCACAGTCGCACCGTGCAAAAGCGGAACTGGCGGAGCGCCGGGGAGTTCATGGGGACGCCGTAGTAACGCAAGTGTCCCTCGACCGGTCCTAACTTCGTGTGGGGGCGGCTACCGGCCCCGCGCTAGAGGCATACAGCAAGCATTCCTTCGTCAAAAAGGCCAATGAGCCGGGCGCCGTCATGGAAGTCTCGGAGTTTCTGCGCGCCGTGCGCCGGATCGTGGTCGATTTCGTCGTTGGCCGCGTGCTGAGCCACAACGGCGAGGCGTCAGCGGTAATCGGCCTCGACGACGTGACGACCTACTACCTGCTCCATCGCCACGATCTCGGAATGGATGACGCGCCAATCGGCGCCTGCATCCTGTACGCAATCTCATGCGGCCTTTCCGATCACGACCTGGCCGATCCTTACGAGATTCTCCAGCGGACCGGCGGCCAGGCTTCTGAACCTCTCCCTATCGGGAGAGGTCGGCGCGAAAGCGCCGGGTGAGGGACCGCCAGAGAAGAAATTGAAGAAGAAGCCGATTTCGATGCGGGCGACGACGCCGAAGATGGCACCGGCAGGGAGAGGCATCAGACACCTCTCCCCCTATCGGGAGAGGTCGCGCCGAAGGCGCGGGTGAGGGAAAGCAGATGAAGACTTCCGGATGCGAGTCGTTGGATTCGGCGCCGGCCTCCACCGCGCCCGAGCGCTGCCCGAAATCAAGGGCGCGAGGTTCAGCACTCGAATGGCGCCGCCGGCTATTGGGGGAGATGGTCCTTTCACCACCACGACTGTGATGACACTTGGTTCCAACCGATCTCAGCCGGGATCGGCGATAGAGCTGATGAGAAACCGAGCCAAGGAGCCATGAGCAGAACCACACCAAAGAGCCGAAGCCTCAGCGAGCCGCAGCGAATCAAAAGATACTCACCTATATACGAGTCTCCCGAGGGCGTCGGCCCCGGCTTCGGAAATCGGCGTCTGGAATTAATCCGTCTAGAGCGAAAGCTGTTCCACAAAGCTGGAAAAACACGCGCGGAACGTGCGGTCAAAGCCGTGCACGACTTCTGCGGTTCATTTGCATCCAAGGTCGACCTTGAAACGGTAAAAGCGGTTCGTGACGCGGATTGGGATAGGTCGTCTACGCCGCCTTGGCCGAGGCGGTCGGCGCCAGACGCGATTCGATGAACTGGCCGCCCTTCATTATGACCTCGAGTTTGGCGCGATCGCGCAGCACCGCGATGTCGGCCACCGGGTCGCCGTCGACGACCAGCAGGTCGGCGAGCTTGCCCGCGGCAATCGTGCCGACCTCTCCGCCGAACAGGCCCGCACCGTTGTGCGTTGCCCACCTGATCACATCAAGCGGCGCGGTGCCGGCGTACTTGACGTAAAACTCCAGCTCGACGGCATAGTCGCCGTGCGGCATCCACGAGGTGCCGAAGTCGTCGCCGACTACCAGCTTGACGCCCGCCTTGTTCGCCTTGTCCACCGCCTTGTAGCCCTGCTCAAGCCATCGCTCTTCCTGCGCCAGCCGTTCCGCCGGCATCCGCTTGCGCATGAAATCCATTGTCTTCCAGGTGAAGTACAGGCTGGGCGTGACGTAGGTCCCCTGCTTAAGCATCAACTCGATGCACTGGTCGTCCATCGCGTCGGCATGGTCGAGCACGTCCATCCCGGCATGCAAGCAGTCCAGGATTGCCTTGCGCGACACGACGTGTCCGCGCACCAGCCGGCCGCGCTCGTGCGCCGCCTGGGTCCCGGCCTGGATTTCCTCGAACGTCATCGGCGCTTCGTCGGCGGGCATCTCGAAACCATGGCCGCCCGTAACATACAGCTTGATAATGTCGGCGCCCTGTTTGATCTCCCGGCGGATCGCCTTGCGGAATTCATCGGGCCCGTCGCAGATATGGGCCAGCCCCTCCAGGCCAAGCTTCCAGTAGTCGGGATCGATGTCGACCGGGCCGCCGCTGGTGCCGATATCGTGGCTGCAGGCGATAAGACGCGGCCCCTGGATCAGGCCGTCGCGAATCGCGTCGCGCAGCACCACGTCCACGTTGTGCGGCGAGCCGGCGCCGACCGCGCGCGTAAAGCCTGAGCGCAGCAGCAGCTCGGCGTTCTTGGCCGCCGCCAGCGCCAGGTAGGTCGGCGGATACTTCAGCTCGATATCGAAGATGGTGTTGATGTTGATGTACGCAGCGTGGAAGTGGCACTGATTCATCCCCGGCATCAGGGTTTTGCCGCCAAGATCGAAGACCGTGTCGCGCGCCGCGGGTTGGGGCGCGCTGCCGTCCGTGCCGACCGCGATGATCCGGTCACCCTCGACGACCACGGTGCTGTTGGGCTTGGGCGGATTAACGCCGTCGATCAGATTGGCGCCGGTAAAGAATATGCGTGCCATGACTAAGCCCTCCTCGGCGGCCGCACGGGCCGGCGGCGCCGGTCTTTGTGCCGGTCGTGTTCCCCTGCAAGGTGTATCGCCCGCCGGGGCGGAAATGTCAACGCGTGTTCAGCCGACCGTAGCCGCCGGTTCCACCCATCGCCGGGCGATCTCCTCCAGCCGCTTGATCATGTCGGCCTCGCTGCGGCGCCCAAACGGCGGCAGCACCAGTTCCCGGACCCCCAGTTCGTGGTACTTGCGGAAGTCATCGGGCGTCGGCTGATGGCTGGCCGGGCCGATTATGATTTCCAGGTCCTCCAGCTTGCGGCCCCGCGCGTTCAGCAATCCGCGCAGCTTGCCCAGCCGCTCGGCGGTCTGCTCGGGCGTAAGGTTGAGGCCGAACCATCCGTCGCCATACTCAGCCACGCGCCGCAAGGCCGGGTTGGTGTTGCCGCCGACCACCACCGGCAGTTTGTCGCCTTTGACCGGCTTGGGAAAACTGCGCACGTTTTTGAAACTTGCAAACTCGCCGCTGAACGCACTGACGTCATCGCCCCACAGGCGGCGCATCGCGGCGACGTAATCGCGGGTGCGATCGGCGCGGCGCTCCCACGCAATCCCCATCGCCTTGAATTCCTCTTCCAGCCATCCGATTCCGATCCCGACCACCACGCGGCCGCCGCTTAGATGGTCGACCGTGGCGATCGCCTTGGCCAGTGCCAGTGGATTGTGTTCCGGCACCAGGCAGACGCCGGTCGCCAGGCGCACGTGTTTGGTGAAGGCCGCGGCAAAGCCCAGGCCGACCCACGGGTCGAGCAGCGGCGAATCCAGCCGCCCCATCACCTCGCCGCTGGGAGCATAGGGATAGCGCGATTTGTACCCCTCGATCAGCACGACATGCTCGGGCGCCCACAAGGTCGCGAAACCAAGCCGCTCGGCGTTGGTGGCGATGGTTTTGATCGAGTCGGCGTCGGTCCCGGCTCCGATTCCGATCGAAATTAATCCGACTTTCATCGACGGCCTCCCACACTGATTGCGGACAGGCATGACCGGCCGCACCGGCGGCCTCTCCGTCCGACCAAGAATTCGTCAATCGTGCGGGCAATGCAACCCGATGACCTGACAATTGCCGGATACATCGGCGAACACTACAATTCCCCCATGGGCCTGTCCGCGGCTGTCTTCACAGCGGGGCTGTTGAGCTGGACCCTGCTTGAATACGTCATCCACGGTTGGATGGCGCATCTGCACGACACATTCGTCGCGCCGATCCATGCCGTTCATCATCGTGATCCTTATGCGGTTTTTGCGATCAAGGCCTGGTTGCCTTCGATGGCTGTGGCCGCCCTGCTGTTTGGCGTGTTTGGTGCAGCGCCGGGCGCGATCTTTTACCTGGGGCTGTTATGCGGATTCGCGGCGTATGAAGTTGAGCATTACCGGATTCATTTTGCCGCGCGCCTGGCGCCCGTTGAGCGGCGCCTGCGCGACCGCCACCTGGTCCACCATCTGCGCCGCCCCACGATGTGCCTGGGCGTCGTCACCGGCTTTTGGGACAAGGTGTTCGGCACTGAGCCGCTGCGCCCCGAACTGGACGCGTTGTGCGCATCGGTGCGAGACGTCCCGCCTCTGAGCGGACCCAGCAATCTGCACCAGTTCTTATCGTCGTTGCGTTCATCGCACTGATACATCGACCCTCTGGCCGCACGGCTGGAGCTTTGTCGCGTTTGGATTCCCGGAGGAGATGATGGAGTACAAAAACCTGATATTCGAGCTGCGCGACGGCGTGGCGCACGTCACGCTGAATCGGCCGGACGCGGCGAACGCGCTCAACCTGGAGCTGTCGCAGGAATTGTACGACGCGATGCTGCGCTGCGACGAGGACGGCGCGGTGCGCGCGGTGCTGCTCAGCGGGTCGGGCAAGATGTTCTGCGCCGGCGGCGACCTCAAGACTTTCGCCGCCCGCAAGGACGACCTGCCCTCTCATTTGAAGCTGCTCACGCACTTCATTCATGGCGCGGTCGCGCTGATGGCGCGGATGGACGCGCCGGTGATTAGCGCGGTCAACGGCACGGTGGCCGGCGGCGGACTGGGCCTCGTGTTCGGTGCCGATTTGACGATCGCGGCGGAATCGGCGCGCTTTACCATGGCTTACACGCGCGCCGGTCTGTCGCCCGACGCATCGACCAGTTTCTTCCTGCCCAGGATGGTCGGGCTGCGCCGCGCCCTTGACTTGACCCTTACCAATCGCGTGCTGTCAGCGCGCGAGGCGATGGAGTGGGGAATCGTCAACCGCGTGGTGATCGACGCCGAGCTGCCCGCAACCGCCGCCGCCCTGGCGCGGGAGATGGCGGACGGCGCGACGGCGGCCTTTGGCGCGGCCAAGCGTCTGCTGCGCGAAAGCTTCAACGACACCCTGGAGACCCATCTGCACTCCGAGGCACGCGCCATCGCCGAGCGCGCGCGCAACCCCGACGCGCGTGAAGGAATCGCCGCGTTTTTGGAAAAGCGCGCGCCCCGCTTCCGCGGCATCTGAAGCGGCGCGGCCGCGGCGGCGACCGGGCAGGAGCCGCGTTGTCTTGATTTGAAAGAAAGTTCCATTCGATCTAAGACGGCAAGGTCCGGGTGAAAAGCTTGCGTGGGCAGGGAAATCTACCGCTGCGCCTTGCGGTGGTCGGATGCGGACGCGTCGTGCAACGCTGCCATCTCCCGGCCCTGCGGGGGCTGGCCGGGATCGAGTTGGCCGCCATGGCCGACCCCGACGCCGCCCGTCGGGCAGCGCTCGCGCAGTCAGCCAGCGTGCGGCGCTATGCCGATTATCGCGCGATGTTGGCGGACCATGCAGCCGAGGCGGTCGCGGTCTGCGTGCCGCCTCATGTGCTTGCTGAGATCGGACTGGCTGTGCTGGAGGCCGGAAAGCATCTGTTCATCGAAAAACCCATGGCGCTCAGCCAAGACGACGCCCAGCGCCTGGTTCAACGCGCGGCCGGCGCCGGCGTTCAGGCGACGGTCGGATTCAATCTACGCTGGCATCGCCTGGTGCGGCAGGCGCGAAGCGTTCTCGACGCCGGCACCCTGGGAGCGCCGGTCACGATGCATACCACCTTCGCGTCGCGTTCCGCCTTCGCGGCCGGCGATTCGCAATGGCGCGGGCGTCCCGAGCTAGGTGGCGGAGCACTGTTCGACCTTGGCATCCATCATTTCGACTTGTGGCGGTTCCTGCTGCGATGCGAGGTCGAGGAGGTGTTTGCGCGCGGCTGCGGCAACGAATCTGCAGTGGAATACCTGGCGCTAAACGCGGTCATGGCCAATGGCGTATTGGTCACGGCGTCATTCTCGCACGGCGTCGGCGACCGCAACGAAGTGGAGATTTGTGGCACCAAGGGCCGGCTGTCGCTGTCGTGCTACCGCTTCGACGGCCTGCGCGTCGATCAAAACGCGCCTCACGGCGCGCTGCGTTGGTGGACCGATGCGGCCGCTGCCGCGCTGCGCAATGCGCCCTCGGCGGTGCGCCGATGGCGGCGGGGCGGCGACATGATTGATTCGTATCGCGCCCAGTGGTCGAACTTCATCGATGCGGTCCGCAACCGTGCGCCACTGCAATGCACGCTGGCGGACGGGCGCAGCGCGCTGCGCGTGGCGCTGGCCGCCGCGCAATCGGCGGCCGAGGGCCGCGCAGTCAGAGTCGAGCAAGCCGCCGCCTCGCTCATCGCAATGGCGCCAATATCACCGCCAGGCCGCGCCGCCGGCTAAAGGTTCATGATGTCTGATGCGACCCAGCGCGATGTGCCGCAGACTCCGGCGATGTCCGTGGTGGTCATCACGCCCGATCGCTACGACACTATTCGCGATGTGATGCGCGCGCTGGCGGCGCAATCGGCCAAGCAGGAACTGGAAATCGTAATCGTCGCGCCATCGGCGCCGCTGGTTCCCGCCGATGCGCCGGAGGTGCGCGACTTTATGGCGATATCGGTGCTGCCCTTTGCACACGTCGCGCGCGCTGCGGCCGCAGCGCGCGCCGCCGCCATTCACGCCGCCCGCGCGCCGATTGTGGCGTTCGTGGAGGATCACTCCTTTCCGCAGCCGGGATGGGCACGGGCGCTGATTGAGGCGCATCGCAAGCCCTATGCGGCGGTGGGACCGGCGGTCGGCAATGCCAACCCGGGCAGCACAATCGGTTGGGCCAACCTGCTGATCGAGTATGCACCGTGGATGGAACCGGCATGTGCCCGGGCGGTCGACCATCTGCCGGGCCACAACAGCAGCTACAAGCGTGCGGTTCTTCTCCCGTATGGGCAGGAATTGGAAAGCCTGCTCGAAGCGGAGAGCATCCTGCACTGGGAGCTGCGCTCCCGCGGCTTGCAACTGTGGCTGGAACCAGCCGCGCTAACGCTGCATATGAATTTCACGTCGCTGGCCGCCTCAACGCGCCTGCGCCTGCATGGCGGACGGCTGTTTGCAGGGGCGCGCGCCCGTCAATGGTCAAGGGCGCGGCGTCTGGCGTATGCGGCAGCGGCTCCGCTCATTCCCGTGGTGCGCCTGCGGCGTATCCTGGCAGACACGCGGGCGGCGCGCCGCAACAGCGCGCTACCGCATCTGACATATCCCGCGTTGTTATTCCTTTTGTTATGCGACGCGGCGGGCGAATTTATGGGTTATGTGTCAGGCGCGGGAGCCGAAGCGCAGCGGGCGGCAACCTTTGAAATCAACGCCGACCGCCGGCCAACCCCCACAAAGCAGTGCGATCCGGCAGGGCGGTGATGCCGATGGCCACCGACACGCAGAACGTCGATTATGAAGCGGACGGCGGCTGCGCTTCGACTCCTGCTCTGTCTGTGATCATCACTACGCCGGATTGCTTCGACACCATTCGCAGCCTGGTCGGTGCCTTGCACGCGCAGACTGCGCGCGAGGCGCTGGAACTGGTGATTGTGGCTCCCGCGGCGGCGTCGATTCCGGCCGCCGAACTCGACGGCTTCATCTGCTGGCAGGTCGTCGAGATGCCAAACATCACCTCGGTAGCACAGGCCAAAGCCGCGGGCATCCGCCGCGCACGCGCGCCGGTTGTTGTATTGACGGAGGATCACTCGTTTCCCGCGCCGGATTGGGCGGCGGCACTGATCGAGGCCCATCGCCGCGGCTGGGCCGTGGTGGGACCGGCGATGTGCAATGCCAACCCGGACAGCTACATCAGTTGGGCGGACTTCATCATCGGATACGGTCCCTGGTTCGAGCCGCCCGCCGGCGGCGAAACCGACGAGCTACCCGGCCACAACACGTCCTACCGGCGCGACCTGCTGCTGGGTTGCGGCGCGCGGCTCGAAGCCCTGCTCGGCGCCGAACCGGTGCTGCATCGCCAACTGCGCGCCAGCGGATACCGCCTGTACCTGGAGCCGGCTGCAAAGACCGCTCACCTGAACTTTACGGACCTGGCGCGCTGGATACCCTATCTGTTCCATTCCGCACGTCTGTTCGCGGCGCAGCGCGCGAGCAATTGGCCGCTTTCGCGGCGAGCGCTCTACAGTGCCGGCGCGCCGCTGATTCCGCTGGTCAGGCTCAAGCGGCTGTGGCCCGCAGCGATGCGCACGCAGGCCGGATTCGCCCCGCGCCTGTACGCCGCATTGGTATTCGCGTTGATAATCGACGCCGCCGGCCAGTGCGTCGGCTACGCCGCCGGCGCGGGCCCGGCTGCGCAGCACCTGGCGCACCTGGAATACCATCGCGATCGGCGCAGTCTGCACTTTGCGCCGCGGGCCGCGCAATCGCAGCCATGACCGCGCCGCTTTTCTCGGTTGTCATTCCTACTTTTTCTCGCCCCATACAGCTGCGCGAATGCCTGACTGCCTTGGCTGCACAGCGATTCGAATCCTTCGAAGCGATCATCGTCGATGACGGCGCGCCCGCGCCGCCGCAGCCGGTGGCAGCGGAGTTTGCGCCCCGCCTGAACGTAAGCGTGGTCAGGACGAATCACGGCGGGCCAGCCGCGGCGCGCAACCACGGAGTCCAGCGCGCGAGAGGACGATTTTTGGCCTTCACCGATGACGACTGCCGGCCTGCGCCGGGTTGGCTGGAGGCGCTGGCGCAATGTTTGCGCGCGCACCCCGATCATCTGGTCGGCGGACGCACGCTCAACGCACTGGTGGACAATCCCTGCGCCGCCGCCAGCCAGCTCATCTTGGATGTGGTCTACCGCCACTACAACGGTCCGCAACCGGGCGGCGCACGCTTTTTTGCCACCAATAACATGGCGATGGCGGCCGAGCGTCTGCGCGCAATCGGCGGCTTTGACCCGGATTTCACCACTTCGGAAGATCGCGAACTGTGCGACCGCTGGGCACGGCGCGGCGGCGCGCTGACCTATGCACCCGATGCGCTCGTCTATCACGCCCATCGGATGCGCCTGCGCGATTTCTGGCGCCAGCATTTCGGCTACGGGCGGGGCGCCTGGCGCTATCACCAAAGCCGCGCGCGCCACGGCGCCGGACAGTTCCATCCTGACTGGAAATTCTACCGCCGGTTATTGGCTGCGCCTTTTGTGTGCGAGCGCGGACTGCGTGTCCCGGTCAGTGCGACGCTGGTGGCGATTTCCCAGGCGGCGAACACCGCCGGCTTCCTGTACGAACGCCGGTGCAGCGCGCGCGCTCAAACTTCCGGCGCCGGCTGATCATCGGCGGCGCTCAGGTCCCAACGCGGCCGCATCGCGACCACGCCGCGGGCCCGCCCCGGTCCGGTGACCGCAAAACTGGCGACGCCGGCCAGCTGCTCCATCACGGCAAACGAGGCGCCATCCTGGACCGCAAAGTCCACCCGGTAATGGCCCTTCATCAGGCGGTTTTCCGCATACCAGGCCCGCAACCGGAGTTTGCCGGCCGCCGCCGTGCAGCGCAGTCCCTCTTCGGCCGACACGTTCCACACGCAGGTCACTCCGGCGTCGTTGACGATGGCGAGCGAAAACAAGGCCTCGCCCGCGGGGCGGCTGAGGCGGCATTCGACCTCGATGCCGAAAGGCGCCCCGATTTCCACGCACTGCGCCGTATTGCCGTCGGCCCCATAGATGCGGGCGGCGGCGATACTCGCCTGGGCCCGCCGTTGCCGGCCGTGGAACACCAACTGCTCGTAGGCGCGCAAGGCCTGCAGTGAGGAGCCGGCGGCGACGATGCGTCCATCCTCCAGGACCACGCCGCGCTGGGCGATGAACTGGGCGGTGTCCAGGCTGTGCGTCACGACGACGATGGCCGTGCCCTGCTCATGCATCTGCCTGATGCGCGCCAGGGTCTTGTTCTGAAAGGCGAGGTCGCCGACCGACAATGCCTCGTCGATCAGAACGACCTCGCTGGACAGGCACGCGCCGACCCCGAATCCCAGCCGCGCCATCATCCCGGTCGAATAGGTGCGGATGGGCTGGTCCAGCCATGCGCCGAGCTCGGTGAATTCCTCGATCTGCGGCAGCAGGCGCGCAAATTCGCGGCGCGGCACGCCCACGATGGCGCCGATCAGGCGAATGTTCTCGCGCCCGGTCAGTTCCTGATGCAGGCCACCGGTCACTTCAATCATTGGAAAGACCCGCCCGCGCACCTCGATTCGCCCGCGCGTGGGCGGCGTGACGCCCGCCAGAATCCTGAGCATGGTGCTCTTGGCGGCGCCATTGCGTCCGACCACCGCGAGCGTCTCGCCGCGCTTGACCTGCAAATTGATGTCGCGCAACACCCACGGCCGCGCCTCCTCGCGCGCCGCGCCGCCCAGCCAGCGCGGCATCGGCAATCCGAAGCGCTTCCACACCCCCTCCATCCGAATCACGACGTCGGGACCCATCGCTACAGCACATCCGCAAAATATTTCGCTGTGAACCTGAACAGCGGCCACGCAATGATCCACACGACCGCGGTTATCGCGATCGAAAAGGCCAGCAGCCACAGGTCGGGCGTGCGATCGAGCACCGCGGCGCAGCGAAAGCCCTCGATTATCCCGACCATCGGGTTAAGCCTGTACCATCCGCGCCAGGCGCGTGGAACGCTTTGCAACGAGTACATGACGGGCGTGGCGAGCATCCACAACTGGGTTACGAAGGGCAGCGCAAAAACGGTGTCGAATTGATAGGTCCCCAGCGCGGAGACGATGAATCCGACAGCGGTGGCCAGCGCCATGACGAGCGCCACCAGCGGCGGCAGCCACAACAGCGGCCATCCCACCGGCGTCCCGTACCAGGCCATCATCGCAGCCAGAATCAGGCCGGCCACTGCGAAATCGACCAGCGAGCCAACCACTTCGGCGATCGGAAATGCTTCGCGCGGCAGCGCGATTTTTCTGACGATGGCGGCCTTGAAGTAGAAGGTCGGCGCGCAGCGCGCCAGCGCATTGGAAAAGAACGTCCACGGCACCAGCGCGCTGTAAACGAAGAGCATATAGGGAATCCCCTCGCTGGAAATGTTGAGGACGTGGCCGACCAGGGTAAAGGTCAGCAGGTAGCCCAGCGGCTGGATGACCGCCCAGGCGGGTCCGAGCAGCGAGCGGCGGTAGCGGCCCTTAAACTCGCGCACCACCAATGCCGCGACCAGGTCAGCCACCCGCTCCAGCGACGCGCGCCGCGGCGGAGTTGCGATCGGAGCCGATGCTGCCATGGAAGGATTATGCCCGCCACGGGCGGGGTGGACGGCGGCCAATTATCGACCGGTAAACCGAGTCCAATTCTGCCCCTACGATGTGCGGGGCGAAGCGTTCCATGGCGTGTTGGGCAATGCGCATGCTCGGGTATAGATGCAGGTTATCGAGCATATAGTCCAGACCCTGGTAAAGCGCATCGACGTCGCCGGGCGTCACCAGCAGTCCGGACTCGGGAGTGATAAATTCCTGCGGCCCGCCGCAGCGCGTTGCCAACACCGGAATTCCGCTGGCCAGCGCCTCGGCCGCCGGAACCGAGAACGTCTCAACCCGGCTGGGCAGCACGAACAAATCCGCGCTGCGCATGAACTCAGCCACTTCAGGGCGGCTCCTGGAGCCGTGGAAGGTCACGACGTCATCCAACCCGAACTGCGCGGCTAAGCGCTCGTACTCGGCCCGCCCCTGCCCTTCTCCGACAATGTCCAGCCGCCAGTCGGCGCGCTTGCGGCGCAGGCGGCCCAGGGCCGCCATCAGATTGGCCAGGTCCTTGACGGGCACCAACTGGCCGACAAACAGTAGCCGCCTGCCGGCGCCTTCGCGCGCAGGTTGGAGCGGCGGATGGAACAGTTCAGTGTCCACGACATTCGGCACCAGATGGTAGCGCGCCTCAATCCCGTAATCCTCCAGCGCCTTTTGCAGAAAAGCGCTCACCGGCAGCACCGCATCAGCCCATCGCATCGCCAACCGCGCTTTCAGCAGATCCAACCGGCCCAGCCTGCGGGCGGGAAAGGAGGAGAAGTGCTCGCTGACCGCGACCGGAATGCGGCGCAACCTGCCAAAAATAACCGCGGGTACTCCCGCATCGTATACATGAACATGCAGTACGTCAGGGCTGAAGCCTGCACCGGACACATGCGCGATGCCGCGCAGCATCGTGCAAACGTAAACCGCGTACCGAAGCCGACCGAGCAGCGGCGGGCGATAGCTCAGCCGGTAAGTGGGAATTCCTTCTTCACGCCGCAGCTCCGATTCGCGTTGGATAGACCACGGCGCGTCGAGTTCGGGCTGCGGCCCGGCGCAGTGCAGCACCGCCACATCGTTGAAGATGCCGGCCGCCTTGGCATGTTCGCGCACCCACAGGGCCGTGCCCGGCTGCGCCGCGCTCGGATACCAATTAGTAATAAACAATACTTTAAGACGCTGTACGGTTTGAGCATTGACGGCCGGGCGGGCCGCGGCTTGCGGCGCCATCCGCTTAATCCCCGGCAGCCCGCGCGATGCGGCGCGCGTAGTGGATTGCGACGCCCGCCGTCAGTCCCGCGAGCGAGTACAGGTAGTAGAATTGCTGCAAAATGAATCCGCATAGCGCCAGACGCGCGCCGCCCTTGTCGTAGAACAGACGATAAAGACCGCGATTGAGGATGACCGCCGCGGCCACCAGCACGCCGGCCACCGGCCACCATCGGCCGCGCCACAGGGCTGCCCCGCCCGCCGCCGCCAATCCCGCCGCAGTCAGCGCCGCGACGCGCTGCTCGCGCGACAGATTGAGTTCGGTGGGCAGCCCGCCGGTTTCCATCGCCAGCAACGTCCAGGGTATGGCCCGGCGCGCGACGTCGGTCCACAGCAGACTTAAAATGCTCCAGCGCTTGAGATGGGTGACCTGAAGGGCGGGATCGACAATGATGCGTGCGCCCGCCCGCACCAGCCGTGCACCCAACTCGATATCTTCGATCGACGGCAGCGTGTAGCGGCGCTGATCGAAACCGCCTGACGCAACGAACCGGTCGCGCCGGATGAAGCCGCACGCGCCCCAAAATGTGACCGCCTCGCCCCGCGCGCGCTGATGAAAATAGTGATGCGCCAGGTTCTTGAACATACTAACCACCGAGCGGTCCGCCGGCTGCGCATCGTACGAGCCAATCACCGCGTCGGCGCCGGACTTTTCCATCGCCTCCAGACCGCGTGCCAGCAACCCCTCACCCGCGACCACATCAGCGTCGAGAAAGAGCAGCACCGGTGCCCCGGCCGCACACGCCCCGGCATTGCGCGCCGCCGCCGCGCCGCTGCGCGAAGAAAGACGCAGCAGCCGCACCGGAAATCCGCCGGCGATTGCCGCGGTCGCGTCGCCCGAACAATCATCGACCACGATTATTTCGCAATCCGAAGCCGCCTGCGCACAGACCGCACGCAGCGCAGCGGCGATGGTTGCGGAGGCGTTGTAGGCCGCGATGACCACGCTGAGTTTCAAACCGCCAGCCATCATTAGGTGCTTCGGCACGCTTAGCGCCTCAGCTTAGGGCAATCCGTCCGACGCGAGCAAGCTTGGGCCTGCCTCCCGCGCTGTGCCGAAACGGCGCGGTCCAGGCGGCGCAACTGTTTTGACAGGCGCCCCAATTGGAATAGATTGGCAGCCGCCATGGGCCGCTTGAGTTATCCTGACTCGCCCGACACCGCCACGGTAGTTCTTGGTGCGGGACCCGCAGGTCTTACCGCGGCCTGGGAGCTATGCAAGGCCGGCTTGCCGGTGCTGGTGGTGGAGCGCAATCCACACCAGGTGGGCGGCCTGTCGCGCACGGTCGATTACAAGGGCTTTCGTTTCGATATCGGAGGGCATCGCTTTTTTTCCAAGAACGCCGACATCGAAAAGTTATGGAGCGAAATTCTCGGCGCGCGGATGCTGGAACGGCAGCGGCTGTCGCGCATCTATTATCACGGCCGTCTGTTCAAGTATCCGCTGGAAATCTGGGATACGCTCAAGAATCTGGGAGCCGGGGAAGCCGCTGCTTGCGTGGCCAGTTATCTGCGCGCGCGCGCACGCCGCCCCGCCGATATCCGCAGCTTCGAGGACTGGGTAACGCACGCCTTCGGCCGGCGGCTGCATGAGATCTTTTTCAAAACCTACACCGAAAAGGTGTGGGGCATTCCGTGCTCCGCAATCAGCGCCGATTGGGCCGCGCAGCGCATTCGGGGACTGTCGATGACAGCGCTGTTCAAGGCGGCCGCGGGATGGCGGCCCAATCCCAGTGCGCCGCTGATCAAGACCCTGGCCAACCGCTTTCGATATCCGCTCCACGGGCCGGGCCAGATGTGGGAGTCGATGGCGCAACGCATCGAGCATGAGGGCGGGATCATCAGGCTGGGCGAGCGCGTCATCCGCATCCATCGCGACAGCCGGGGCGCGCTGGCGGTCACCACTGCCGGAGCGCACGGTGAACGGACCTATCCGGGCAGGCATTTCGTCTCGACGATTGCGATTCGCGAGCTGGCCGCGGCCATCGATCCACCGCCGCCGCCCGAGGTAAAAGAGGCGGCCGAAAAGCTCGGCTACCGGGATTTCATCACGGTTGCCCTGATCCTCGATCAGGATGAAGTTTTTCCCGACCAATGGATCTATATCCATGAGCCCGGCGTGCGCGTCGGACGCATCCAGAACTTCAAAAACTGGAGCCCGGCGATGGTGCCCGACGCGCGCTACACCGTGCTGGGCATGGAATACTTCTGCTTTCACGGCGAGCGCCTGTGGCGCATGGCGGATGCCGAGCTGATCGCGCTGGCGGCCAGCGAACTGGCCCGCCTCGGGCTGGGCGCTGCAGCGCAAATCGTCGACGGCGCTGTGGTGCGCCAGCACGCCGCCTACCCCGTGTACGACCACCACTACCGCGAGCGCGTTGCGCGGATGCGCACCTTTGTGGAATCGCAGGTGCCCAACCTCCATTTGGCGGGGCGCAACGGGATGCACAAATACAACAACCAGGACCATGCGATGCTGACCGGCCTGATGGCGGCGTGGAACATCATGGGCGGACGCTTCGATCCCTGGCGGGTCAATTCCGACGCGCTTTACATCGAGGACGGCCACGACGGTGAGGACGGTTCGCGGCTGGTGCCGATGAGCGTCGCGGCCAGCGAAATCGCGCCGCCGGCCGGTGCGGAGGAAGACTGACTCCCGCGGCGCTGCCCTTTTGCCGCCGGCGCGGCCCGCCACAAATAGCAATCGTAGCGGCGCAGCCCGAACCAATAGGGCACTTCGATCGTCCCGGCCGCTGCGAAACCCGGCGGTGCATCCGCGCGCCGGCCGGAAACAACGATCGCGGGCCGACGGCAGATCGGGATGCCCACGTAATGCTCGCTCAGCTCGTCGATCCGACCGCTGCCTGCATCGATCAATGCCAACCTCAACGGATGGCCGCGGGCGCGCAAATGCCAGATGAAGTGAATTCCCTCGCCGCGCGCCAGCTCCGGCCCATACACCCATGCGATGCAGCGCTCCGGCGGCGCCATCGTGCCGACCGTCTCCAGCGCCCTCCACAGGCATCGTGCGCGCGCCGCAAACCGCTGCTGTGCGGCCAAACTGGCGATGGCCAAAGCGCCGACGCCGAGCGCCGCGGCGGCCACGGCAACGCGCCTCATCGCTGAGGCCGGGGATTCAATCAGGCCGCTGAGCAGGGCCGCGAACCACAGATCCCCGCCCCAGGCGGCCGGAATCGCATACCGTCCGCCGGGGTTGCGCAGACGCACCGGCAGGTAGATGGCGATGCCGGCGCCCAGCAGCAGTAACCCGACCAGCCATGCGCCGCGGTAATCGCGCCATAACCGCCGCAGCCCCTGCACCAGCGCATCGCGGCGCCGCTCCTGCGCCGCCTCTGAAGCGGATTTGCCTACCGTTAGTAGCGCGGCGATAGAAAGCGCGGCCGGCACCATCAGAAAGATCGATTCCTTGATCATACCGCGCGCCATCGTGATCAATTGACCGGGGTCGGGCGGCGCGGTGGCATACTGGCCGGGATGCCAGGCGGATTTGTAGATGATGAAATGGCCGGCCGGCAGCAGCAGTGTCAGCCCCAGCGCCGCCGCGCGCCGGCCGTGGCGCCGCCATGCCTGGCGCAGCTGCAGCCCATCGGGAGCGATGCGCAGCAGCATTTGCGCGGGAACGATCGCGGCAAAGG
The DNA here is from genome assembly GCA_021325025.1 of Pseudomonadota bacterium. Taxonomy (GTDB): domain Bacteria; phylum Desulfobacterota; class Binatia; order Binatales; family Binataceae; genus JAJPJA01. The sequence goes on from JAJPHZ010000030.1 coordinate 64,962, forward strand.
TATTCTTGCATCCGAGCGCGGCCAGCACGAACAACGCTCCGGCCATATCCCAGGGCGTGGGCCGCGCACTGCGTGCCGCCGCCACGGCGCAGATAAGCCCCGCCAGCGCATAGGGCATCGCCACGCCTTCCGACAGCGTCAGCGCCCTCCACACCTCGCCTTGCTCGGGCGACCACAGCGCGACCGCCGTGGCGAGCACGGCCGCGGCGGGCCGGATACGCAACTGCAGCATCAGGGTCAGCATCGCGCCGGCCGCCAGCGCTGCCCAAACCGTCCGTGCCAGCCGCCATCGGAAAGCGTTGGCACCGAGCACCTGCGCGCCAACCTGCCAGTGCGCCAGGAGCACCGGACGAAATACACCCAGACTGTGGTATTCGCCCAACACCCGGTCGCGATAGAGGCGCAGATGCTGCTCGACGGTGGCCGCACCAGAAGGATAAACCAGGTTGCCGTCGTCGTTGAAATCAAATTGGGTGGACAGACCGGGAATGTATAGCGAAGCGATGAGGCAGGCCCACAGTACAATCCAGCCGGCTGTTCGCCCGCGATTGGTCATGCCTTGCTATGCTCTCGATGCTGCAACAGATAAAACGAAATTCGCCCTCCGCGCGTCAAACCGCCAGGTCCGAATACGAGCCCGCGATCAGATCGGCTGCGCTTATGCCCAGCCGGTGGAGCAAGGCGTCGGCCTGCGCGCGGCAGCCCGCGACATCGCGGCCGGGCCCGACTTCAACCTCGAACTCGATGAAGGAGCCGAGTCCCTCCACTTCGTCCAGATGGATGCGGATGTTGTCAAGGCGCCACAGTTGGCGGCGCTTGCGCACCACCGCTTTGATTCCCAGCGCCTGCTGGAGCATGAATTCGAGTTGCGGGGCGTTGCAGACCGGCACCACTTCGTAGCGGCTGACCTTGGCCGATTTATCGTCGGGACGGCGATAGAAGATCAGCGCATCGCCGGCGCCTTGCTGGCGGCGCAACTTGAGCCGCCCCTGCGCAACCTTGAAATAGGTATCGACCTGCTCGAAGCTAGCTTGCATCACGGCGCCGGCCGCGGCGGCCGTGCGCGCCATCGCCGCCAAACTCGCGCATCGCGCCTTGATCTCGAGGTTCTCCATCAACGCGACGCGCTGCGCTTGCGCCGCTCCGCCAGCATCGCTGCCTCGCCCAGCACACCGTCGGCGGTCAGCGCTGCGACCCGTTCGGGCGTGTAACCCAGGTATTTGCCCAGCACGCGTTCGTTGTCCTGTCCCAGCAGGCTCAGTTCGGGCGGAATTTCGGTCGGCGTTTCGGAGAAGTGAAATGGCGCCTTGGGCAGCGCCACATCGCCGAAGCCGGGCACGTTGATGGTCTGAAAGGCGTTGCGCGCTTTCATCTGCGGATGGTTGATCACGCCGGGCAAGTCGAGCACCGGCACGCCGATGAGATGATTCTCCTGCAGCAGCCGCACCGGGATATCGCGGGTCGGAAAGGATTGCAGCCATTCCTCGACAATCGCGACCGTTTCGTACTTACGCTGATTGCGCGCCTCCTGGGTGGCGTAGCGCGGGTCGGTGATCAACTCCGGCCTGCCCATCAGCTTGCAGAAGCCCTCCCATTGATGGGCCAGGACGACGACGATCATGTAGCCGTCGCTGGCCTTGAAGATTCCGCACGGCGTGGCCTCGTCGCGATGGGCCCCGCACGGCCCGGGATTGACGCCGGTGAACAGATGGTTGATGAGCGGGATGTCGTGGATGTGGAACAGGCATTCGAACAGCGCCAGGTCGATATACTGACCGACTCCGGTCCGCTCGCGGTAAAACAACGCCGCCAGAATCGCGGCCAGCGCGTTGACGCCGCCGTTGTTGTCAGCGATGTACGCGCCGGTATAAACGGGCGAGCCGCCGGGGTTGCCGGTCAGATGCGTCATGCCGCTGAGCGCCTGCGCCACCGCATCGGTGCCGGGCAGCCGCGCCATCGGCCCGGTCTGTCCAAAGGCCGACACCGAGCACATGATCAGCCGCGGATTGACGCGCTTGAGCGACTCGTAGTCGAAGCCGTACTTGGCCAGCACGCCGGGCGTGAAGTTCTCGATCAGCACGTCGAAATGGCGCACCAGTTCGCGGCCGATTTCCCCGCCCTGGGGCTTTTTGATGTCGATACAGACGCTTTGCTTACCGCGATTCCAGTAGGTAAAGCCGGGCGTAAAGCCGGCGGGTCCGGTCTCGCCGCCGTAGCCGCGCGTGTAATCGCCGATCGGCGGCATCTCCAGCTTGACCACTTCCGCACCCATGTCCGCCATCATCTTGCCGGTCACCGGACCGGCGATGTACTGGCCCATCTCAAGTACCCGCACTCCGCTCAGGGCCCGTTTTTCCATCGCTCACCTGCTTCCTTTCTCGGATAAATCCGCCGCGCCGGCACTTCAGGCCTGACGCAGCGGCCCAATGTGCATGCTCTTGAGCATATCGGCCAGGCTTGGGTCGTCCGGCGCAAAGTCCAGGCGCTCCATCCCCACGTAGTCACTGGGAAGCCTGGGACGCTGCTCGGGCGGAACGTCGCAGTAAACCTCCAACTGATTGCCGTCGGGATCCAGAAAATACACGCTCTTGGTAATGCCGTGATGCACGGTGAAGCAGATCGGCACCTGGCGCTCCTTCAACTCCCGATAGGCCTTGACCAGTTCCGCCTCGTCGGCAAGCCTGAACGCCACGTGCGCCAGACCGACCTGTGGCCCTTTGGGGGGCTCGGCGCCGGCCCCGACTTCCATCAGGGCAAGTTCGTGATGATCGCGGCGATGGCTGGCCAGAAAGGCCATCCCCGGCATCTCGAACATCACGTCCAGTCCCAGCACTTCCGTGTAAAACTGCCGTGCGCGAGAAAGATCCCTAATCTTCAGCACGACGTGGCCGATTCTGTCGGGGTTAATCATCGTCGACCTCCTGATGGAGCCTTCTCAAGGCATAGCACTTTTGCACCGGCGCCGGACAGGCGCGGCCAAGCCCGCCGCAGCGGGGCTTGCCCGCGCCATCCGGATGTGTCAACTTGACACAAAGGGTCGTTCGCAATATTAGCTTTTGCGAGAACTTCCCGGGAGCTTGGAAATGGCACCTGACACCCACGCGGCTATAACCGGCGACGAGCTATACCACAAACTGAGCGTGCTGGGGCAATACGACTACGACCGCGATTCGTGCGAGCGTTTCGCCGCCACGATTGCGGAAATCCTGCGGCTGAAGGCCGCACGCCGGGCCGTGGTTCTGGCCCACAACTATCAGCGGCCGGAGATTTTCGAGGTCGCCGACTTTATCGGCGATTCGCTGGAACTGGCGCGCAAGGCCAAGGAGGTGCGCGACGCCGAGATCATCGTGTTCTGCGGGGTCCACTTCATGGCCGAAACCGCCAAGGTGTTCAATCCCGAGCGGATGGTGCTGCTGCCCGACCTCAAGGCCGGATGCTCGCTGGCCGACAGTGTCACGGCCGACGCGCTGGCCGAGCGCAAGGCGGAACTTAAAAACCTCTACCCCGACCTCAAGGTCGTCTCGTATGTGAACTGCACGGCCGACGTCAAGGCGCTGTCCGACGCGTGCTGCACCTCGGCCAACGCCACCAAGGTCGTCAACGCGATCGACTCCGAGCATATCCTGTTCGTACCCGACCAGAACCTGGCCAACTACGTGCAGGGCCAGACCCAAAAGCAGATCATTTCGTGGGATGGCAACTGCTACGTCCATCATCAGATTACGGCCGCCGAAGTCGAGAAGGTCAAGCGCGGCCTGCCCGGTATCAAGGTGCTGGCGCATCCGGAATGCCGCTCCGACGTACTGGGGGTCGCCGACGCGGTGCTTTCCACCAGCGCGATGGTGCGCTACGCGGAGCGCAGCGACGCCACCGAATTTCTGATCGTCACTGAATGCGGCCTGTCCGACCGCCTGCTGCTGGAGATTCCCGGCAAGCATTTCTACAAGGCGTGCAAGCTGTGCCGCTATATGAAGATGATCACGCTGGAGGGCGCGCTCGATTCCCTGCGCAATCTGCGCTACGAAATCGAATTGAGCGAAGAGGTGCGCGAAGGCGCGCGCCACGCCCTGGAGCGGATGTTGGAGTTGAGCGCGTAAGCCCTGCTCCTTTCATCAACCGTTTTCGCCGACCTTGGACCACACCAACATCGCGCCTGAACAGCGCCCGCAACATAACGGCGCGCCGCCGGCACCGGCACGCCGCGCCCATCGCTACGAGCGGCCCAAGGTCGCGGTCGATACCGTGCTGTTCGTGGTCGATGGCGGCCGCCTCAAGACCTACCTGGTGCAGCTCAAATCGGGGCCGTTGCGCGGCAAATGGGCGTTTCCGGGAGGCCTGGTGCGGGTGGGCGAGATGCTCGACGACGCCGCGCGGCGCCAGTTGCTCTCCACGACCGGACTTGAATGTGCCTATTTGGAGCAGTTGTTTACCTTCGGCGATCCTTCGCGAGACCCGCGCGCGCATGTCGTCTCCGTGGCCTACATGGCGTTGATTTCCGATCCCGCCCGGGTGGCGGTGCCCTCGCACAAGTACGCCGCCGGCGGCTGGTACGAAGTCCCCGGCCAGCTGCCGCCGCTGGCTTACGACCACGCGCTGATTGCCGACTATGCGTTGTCGCGCCTCAAAGCCAAGCTCGCCTACACCAACATCGCCGCCTTTGTGTTGCCCAAATCCTTTACCTTCAAGGAATTGGAAGATCTCTACGCCGCGATCCTGGGGCGCAGCCTGGACCGCCGCAACTTCCGGCGCCGGATTGCCGCGATGGGTCTGCTCAAGAAGCTGCCCGTAAAGCGCTATGGCCCCCATCGCCCGGCCGGCCTCTACAGCTTCAGGAAACAGACGCTGCAGGTCGTGCAAATGCTGTGAACTGATATACTGTGGTCGGGGTAAACGATGGCCAAGAGCCGAACAACCAGGCTTCTCATTGCCGGCGCTGCAGTGGCGGTGCTGGCCGTGATTTACTTCGGCGCCTACGCCTGGCACGCCGGTCTTGATCCGGCTGCGGCCGGCGGTCCTGGGCACAACGTCGTGACCCTGGATCCCGGCCTTTACAAGGGGCCTGCACACGAGGCGTACCGCGTGGCGCGCGAACATCCCGAACTGCTTGCCCAGATGCATTGCTACTGCGGATGCGATCGGCTCCATGGCCATAACAGCCTGCTGGACTGCTTCCGCGATACGCATGGCGGTCATTGTGCAATTTGTGTGGGGGAGGCAATTGACGCCGAACGAATGTACAAAGCCGGAACACCGGTCGATCAGATCCGTGATGCTCTGCGCCAGCGCTACTATCGCCACGAGAGCTGAACTTGGTAGGCATCGTTTCCACATACCTGGAGCACTTCACCTACCTCGGACTGCTGGTCGTGCTGGTCCTGTGCGGGCTGGGACTGCCGGTGCCCGAGGACGCGGTGCTGCTGACCGGCGGCTTTCTGGCCCATCGCGGACTGGTCCAGTATCCGATTGCGCTGGCCGTGTCGTTCGTGGGAGTAATCACCGGCGACTGCTCGCTGTTTTTCCTGGGCCGGCGCTTCGGAACCGGCTTGTTGCGCTACTTCGGCCTGGTCCATCCCAATTCCCGCAAGAGCATCGCGCGCATGCGCTCCTTCATGAACCGCTACGGCCATCGTGCGGTCTTCTACGGGCGCTTTCTGGCCGGTCTGCGCGCCCTGGTCTACCTCAGCGCCGGCTCCCTGGGAGTGCCCACGCCGCGCTTTCTGATGTACGATCTATTGGGCGCGGCAATATCGGTCCCGCTGGTGGTTTCGTTGGGATACATCTTCGGCCCCGAGATCGAACAGCTGCTGCGCTACCTGGGCGGCATCCAGCGCCTGCTGCTGATTGTCGCGGTCGCCTCGGTCGCGATCTGGCTGTCGCGGGTGTTGTGGCTGTCCAAGCCGGTGAGCGCGCCGGCGGAGAGTCCCCAAGCGGAGGCCGAATAGAGGCCGGTATGTCAGCTCACCCCCGGCCCGCGCCGGGGCGCCAATCGCGGCGGCCATCCTGTGACGGTGTTGTCGTGCTGAACGCCGCGCCAGGGAAGCGGCCATGGAACTGAGGTTTCCAGCTCTCAATCTCAAGGCCAAGCTGCTGGTGATTATCGTGGTCCTGCTGGCCGCGACGCTGAGCGCCGTGGTCGTAGTCAGCCTGCGCACCCAGCAGGCGATCGCGCAGGCCGAACAGAAGAACGTCAAGGATCTGGCGGGCGCCATCCAAATCAGCGTCCAGGAGCTGACCGCGGTGGGCGCCACCGACCGCGACAGCCTGCAGAATTACGTGCGCAACCTGCACAACAAGGGGATGGAGGTTTCCATCGCCTCCAGCCAGAACCTGATTATCAACAGCTCCAACCCCCGCCTGATCGGCGCCGAACTCAATCCCCGCACCAAGCAGGTGGTGATCAACGAGCGGCTGGGCGCCGACGCGCGCCGGCCTGCCTCCTACGATTTGGTGCCGATGACGCGCGAGAGCACCGTGTACCTGATCCCGGTCGTGGTCGAAGACCATCTGATGGGCTATGTGCAGGTGATCGCCAACTTCGGCGACTACACGCAGTTGCTGAGCCAGGCGCGCACGCGGCTGGTTACGCTGGCACTGGTGATCTTCGCCGCCGGTATCGTGCTGTCGTACGCGATGGCGGACCGCTACACGCGGCCGATCAACGTGGTGGCCTCGGCGGCACAGAACATCGCGGCGCGCGGCCTGGAGCCGGTGCCCGAGGTGCGCCGGCGCGACGAAATCGGACTTCTGACCCGCAGCTTCAACGAGATGGTCGATCAACTGCGCCACGCGCGCGAGCGCGAGCAGGAACTCAACCGCCTGGAGCGCTTCACCGCGCTGGGTCAGTTGGCCGGCGGCCTGGCGCATGAGATCAAGAACCCGCTGCATTTCATCAGCCTGGCGGTCGATCAAATCCGCGCGCGCTACGCCGGGCAGTTAAGCGGCGAAAAGGATAACTTCCTGCGCCAGATCGCGATGATCAAGGGCGAGATTCATCGCCTCTCGGGCCTGATCCAGAACTTTCTGCATTACGGCAAGCCCATCGAGATCCGCACTGCGCCCACCGACCTGCGCACGATTCTGAGCGACGTGCTGACCTTGTCGGAGTCGCGGCTTAAGAGCCAACACATCGAGGTCGTCGAGAGAAACGGCGCCTGCGTTCCCACCGTGCTCAACGTCGATGCCGAGAAAATCCGCACCTGCTTCCTCAACGTGGTGGCCAACGCCACCCAGGCAATGCCCGATGGCGGGCGGCTGACGATCGACTTCACGCGCCGCGACGGCAACCTGCTGGTCAGCTTTGCCGATACCGGGGTCGGCATCGAACCGGGGGTGGCCAACCGGGTCTTCGAGCCGTTCTTCACCACCAAGCGCGAGGGTATCGGCATCGGCCTGTTCCTTTCCAAGAGCATCATGGAAAAACACGGCGGCGATATTAAGATCGAGGCCAACTCCCCCCCACCCGGCGCGGTGGTAACCTTTACCTTCCCGATGGGCGGGGCGCGGGCCCAGACCTGAGGCTTATGAAAAAAGCATCCGTATTGGTTGTAGAAGACAACGACCTGGAGCGGCAGATTACCGCCGAGATCCTGCGCGAGGAGGGTTTTGCGGTCGAGGAGGCACCCGGCGGCAAACGCGCCCTGGAACTGCTCGCGCTGGGCTCCTTCGACGTGGTGCTGACGGATTTGGTGATGCCGGGGATGTCGGGCGAAGAGCTGCTCGCCACCATCCGGCCCAAATATCCGGCCACGCAGGTCGTGATGGTCACCGCGCATGGCACGATCGACAGCGCGGTCAAGGCGATGAAGGCCGGCGCATTCTACTACCTGACCAAGCCCACCGACCGCGAGACGCTGGTGATGACGGCGCTGAAGGCCGCCGAACTGGCCAACTTGCAGGAGGAAAACCTGCTGCTGCGCAGCCGCCTTGAGGGCAAGCTGCAAATCGAAGGCATCGTCGGCCAGGATCCGGCCATCGAGGAAGTAATCAAGATCGTCCGCAAGGTGGCGCCCTCCAACTCAACCGTTCTGATCCAGGGCGAGAGCGGCACCGGCAAGGAGATCATCGCACGCTCCATTCATAAGCTTTCCCCGCGCGCGGCGCGCCCGTTCGTCGCTATCAACTGCTCCGCAATTCCCGACAATCTCATCGAAAACGAACTGTTCGGCCACGAGCGCGGCGCGTTCACCGGCGCCACCGAGCGCAAGATCGGGCTGATTGAAACCGCCGACAAATCCACGCTGTTCCTCGACGAGATTGCCGACCTCGGCATCGGCTTGCAGGCCAAGCTGCTGCGCGTGCTCCAGGAAAAAGAGGTGCGGCGCGTGGGCGGCAACGAATCCTTTCACGTCGATGTGCGGCTGGTGGCGGCGACCAACCGCAATCTGGCTGAGGAAGTCGCCGAAGGGCGCTTTCGCGAGGACCTCTACTATCGCGTCAACGTGGTGACAATCACACTGCCGCCGCTGCGCTCGCGCCGCTCCGATATCCCCGTGCTGGCCAACCATTTTCTGGCCAAGTACAGCCAATTGGCCGGCGGCCGCGTCAAGGAAGTCAGCCGCGAGGCGATGGAGGTGCTGCTGGATTACGCCTGGCCTGGCAACATCCGCCAGTTGGAGTCGGCCATCGAGCGCGCCGTGCTGCTGTGCGACGGCGACCGTATCGCGCCGCGCGACCTGCCCGCCGAGGTGCTGTCCAAGAAGTCGCCCACCCGCCCCGGCGAGCGCGCCCGCACCGAGCGCTTCGAGATTCCGCCCGAGGGAATCAACTTCGACAACTTGGAGCGCGACCTGATCATGCAGGCGATGGAGAAGGCCGACGGCGTAATCGCCAAAGCCGCCAAGATGCTGGGCATGAGCTATCGCACGCTGCAATACCGGCTGGAAAAATTCGGCGTCAAAAAGGGCGAATCGCCCCGCCCCCTCGAACCCAAGTAAGCCATCCATCTAAAAGCCGGTTCACGAACCGCGCGTTGGTGTCCAAGCGCACCGCTTATGGTTTACAATCGGCGCGCGGATGGGCCGCTACTTGGACATCAGACGTCAGGGCTGAATCTTGAGCATCGAGCAGGGCCGCGGGTTGACAGGATTTGGCAGATCGCCGTGGGCGGATCCGGCACAGGCCCCGGGACCGCTGGCAGGTTGCGCGATTGTCGAATGCGGCCAGGGCGTGGCGGCCGCGTTTGCCGCCCGCTTGCTGGCCGGGCTGGGTGCCGATGTAATCAAGGTCGAACCGCCCGGCGGCGACCTGCTGCGCACGCGCGGGCCGTTTGCGAACGACCTCCCGGATCCCGAAAATAGCGGCCTGTTCCTGTGGCTTAACGCCAACAAGCGCGGCATCACGCTCGATCTCCGTTCAGTAGGCGATCGCGCCAAACTGTATAGACTGCTCGGCGGCGCCGACGTCCTGATCCATAACGTGGCGCCTGCCGAGCGCGCGGCGATGGGCCTGGACAGTGCCGAGCTGTGCGCGGCGTTTCCCCACCTGATCGCCGCCACCATTTCCGCCTACGGCGACAGCGGTCCGCGTGCCGGCTATCGCGCCTACGAACTCAACGCGTTCCATTCCAGCGGCGCCGCCTCGGTCAGCCCGCTCACCTCGCCCTACCCGGAGTTGCCGCCGCTGCGGCTGTTCGGCAACCCGGCGGAATTCGAAGGCGGCCTGCATGCCGCGATGGTGACGCTGGCCGCGCTGTACCATCGGATGCAATCCGGGCGCGGCCAGGCGCTCGACGTATCCGAGCAGGAAGCGCTGGCCGCCACGCTGGAATCGAATTTCGTGCTCTATTCATATGCAGGCGTTGAAAGTTCGCGCTTTCGGCCGCGGCGGCCCGGCCCGTGGTTTATCGTCGAATGCACCGACGGCTATGTGCTGTTCTCGCTGCTTTATGAAAATGATTGGGTCCGATTCGTGGAATGGATCGGGCATCCGCCATGGAGCAAGGACGCCGATTTCGCCGACACCATGGCGCGCGGGCGCAACATGGCGAAGCTGCGGCCGCTAATCCAGAATTGGGCGCGGCCATGGAAGGTGCGCGAGCTGTTCGCCCAGGGCCGCGCCCATTCGGTGCCGATCGTGCCGCTGTCAAAAATCGCCGACGTGTTCGCCGACGAACATCTGGCGGCGCGCAAGTTCTTCGTGCCGCTGCCCACACGCAGCCCGGGCGACAAACCGCTGCTTGCTGCGGGCGCGCCGTTCAAATCCACCGCCGATCTCTGGTCGATGCGCCGTCCCGCTCCGCGGCTTGGCGAACACAATTCGGAAATCGAATCCCTGCTGTCGGCGCCCTGGCCGACGATCGAGTTTCCGGACTCTTCCGCTGGGAATCGCACTACCGCCGCACCGCCGCTGGCTGGTGTGCGTGTGCTCGACTTCATGCAACTGTGGGTCGGCACGTTTTGCAGCCTGCAACTGGCCCATCTGGGCGCCCAGGTGATTCGCGTGGAAAGCGCGCGCCGCCCCTGCTGGCAGCGCTCGCTGCCGCCCTTCGCCGACCGCAAGCCGGGACCCAACCGGGCCGGCATCTTCAATCAATGGAACCAGGGCAAACGCAGCATTCGGCTTGACGTGCGCACTCCGCAGGGCTTGGCAATCGCGCGGCGCCTGGCTGCGCGCTGCGACGTGGTCACGGAGAATTTCGCGCCGGGCGCGATGGCCCGCATGGGGCTGGATTACACCGTGCTGCGGGCGCTGCGCGAGGATATCATCCTGCTTTCGGTTACCGGCAATGGACAAACCGGACCTTACCGCAATGACGTCAGCTACGGTACGACGGCGGGCGCCCTGTCAGGCATTTACGGCCTGTGTGGATACGAGGGCGGCGAGCCGCTGGAGCCCGGATGGATCTGTGCGGAGTCGGTGGCGGCCGTCACCGGCGCGATGAGCGTGGTGGCCGCGCTCATCCATCGCGCGCGCACCGGGCAGGGTCAGCACATCGACGTCGCGATGATCGAAACCACCGAGATGGTCATGGCGGAAGCGCTGATGGAATTTGCGATGAACGGACGCGAGCCGCGCCGGCTGGGAAATCGCGATCGATTTATGGCGCCGCACAACTGCTACAAGACCCGGGGTGGAGCGCTGGAGTGGGTGACGATTGCGGTCGGCAGCGAGCGCGAATGGCGCTCGTTATGCGCCGCGATCGGCCAGCCGGCTCTGGCCGACGACTCGCGTTTTAGCAATGCCGCGATGCGCAAGCGCCACGAAGACGAGCTCGACGCGATCATCACCGCCTGGACGCAGGTGCGCGACCGCTGGGAGATAACCCAACTGCTTCAGGCCTCCGGCGTGGCTGCGATTCCCACCATGAGCAGCAAGGACCTCGCGCACGACCTGCATCTGGCGCAGCGCGGCTTCTTCCCGGACCTGGTGCATCCTGAAGTCGGCCGCCGGCTTCACACCGGCATTCCCTGGACGATGTCCGCTACGCCCTGCCGCGTGCAGCGCCCCGCCCCGCTCCTGGGCGCCGACACCGAAGAAATCCTCGGCGAACTGCTGGGCCTGTCCAGCACCGAAATTCGCCGTCTGCAGGACAGCGGCGTGCTGACCTAAGGCGTCGCTTACCTCTCGCCTGTTATGCGCCGCGTCGGCAGGTAGCACCAGCACGCGATTTTTGCGCCGCCGCCGGTCCGCACCGTTACAACCTCGCGGGTGTAGAGGCTTGGCACCTCCTCGTAGCGGTCGAGCGCCTGCAAATCGCGCGGGTCCAGACCCAACAGGATGGCACCGGCAGTTTCCGCTCCGGCCCTGGGCACGATGTAGAAGTAACGGCCGCGCCGGCGCTCGAAGCCAACAAGGCGCGCCCGATGCATGCGCAACTCCCGCCCCACGACCGCGCGCTGGCAGGCGCGATCAAGCAGGCTTCCGTAAACGAAAACGCGCATCTGGGGATGGTTGCTGGACCTGCTCACTGGGCGTAGCGTGGCTGCTAGACTTGTTCAGGTTATGCGATTGCTCGACGAGCAGATTCTATCCGACCTCGAGCGGCTCAGGCATCAGGCGCTTTATCGCCGGATGCGCACGATCGAAAGCGAGCACGGGGCGCGGATTGACTACCAGGGGCGCAGCATGCTGATGCTGGCGTCCAACAATTACCTGGGCCTGGCCTCCCATCCGGCGCTCAAACGCGCCGCAATCGCGGCCGCCGAGCGCTTCGGCACGGGCACAGGGGCTTCGCGCCTGATTGCGGGCAATCTCAAGGTGCTCGACGACCTGGAAGCCCGCATCGCGCAGTTCAAGGGCGTAGAAGCGGCGCTGGTCTTCGGGTCGGGCTATCTCGCCAATCTCGGAACCATTCCCGCCCTGGCCGGCGCACAGGACGTAATCCTGAGCGACGAACTCAATCACGCAAGCCTCATTGACGGATGCCGCCTGGCGCGCGCGCAGGTGATGGTGTACCGCCATTGCGATTGCGATCATCTGAAGGCGATGCTGAAGCGGGCCAGCGGCGCTCGCCGCCGCCTCATCGTTACCGATTCCGTCTTCAGCATGGACGGCGACGTCGCACCGCTGCCCGACATTGTGGAACTCGCGCGCCGCCATGATGCCGCCGTCATGATCGACGAAGCGCACGCGGTCGGCGTGCTCGGGCCCAACGGCGCGGGCTTGGTTTCCGCCCACGGCCTGGAGCGCGAAATCGACATCCAGATGGGCACGCTGAGCAAGGCGCTGGGCAGCTACGGCGCCTACGTCGCCGGCTCGCGGACGCTGATCGATTTCCTGATCAATCGGGCGCGCAGCTTTGTCTTCACCACCGGCCTGCCGCCCGCCAGCGCCGCCGCCGCGTCGGCGGCGATCGATCTGGTCGAGGCCGAGCCCGAACGCATCAAGCGGCTGTGGGACAACGGATGCTACCTGCGCCAGCGGCTCGTCGAGCTGGGCTTCAAATTGGGCGCCAGCGCCACGCCCATTCTGCCCGTGATGGTAGGCGACGCGCAGCCCGCGCTCGATCTCGCCGACGCCCTGCTCAGACGCAACATCTTCGTATTGGCGATCCGCCCGCCGACCGTGCCCGACGGTACCGCGCGCCTGCGCGTCACCCCGACCGCGGAGCATACGCGCGCCGACCTCGAGCAGGCGACCGCCGCATTCGCCGCCGCCGGCCGGGAAACGAACCTGATTCGGTGACGCGATGACGGAAACGGCGCATCAGCGTTACCTGCGTCTGGCCGCGGCCGACCATCGTCACCTCTGGCATCCGTTCACGCAGATGCAGGTGTGGCTGGCGGAGGAGCCGCTGATTATCGAACGCGGCGAGGGCAATTACCTGATCGACGCGCGGGGCAACCGGTATTTGGACGGCGTGTCCTCGCTGTGGTGCAACGTCCACGGCCATCGCAAGGCCCAGCTCGATCAAGCGCTGCGCGAACAGCTCGATCGTATCGCCCATTCCACCATGCTCGGTCTGTCCAACACGCCCGCGATCGAACTGGCCGCGGCGCTGAGCGCGATCGCGCCCACCGGCCTCAGCCGCGTCTTCTACTCCGACTCCGGCGCCGAAGCGGTCGAGGTGGCGCTGCGCATCGCGGCCCAATACTGGCAGTTGTCCGGCCAGCCGCAGCGCACGCTGTTCGTCACGCTGGAGGAGGCCTATCACGGCGACACCATCGGCTCGGCCAGCCTGGGCTACAGCGAACCGTTCCATCGCCATATCCGCCCGCTGCTCTTTCCTACGGTCAAAACGCCGCCGCCGCACGTCTTCCGATTCCATCGGCGGATGGCGCCGCAGGCCGCGGATGAAGCCGCGCTGGCGGCTGCTGCCAGACTCTTGGAACAGCATGGAAAACAAACCGCCGCATTGGTGATCGAGCCCCTGATGCAGGGGGCGGCGGGCATGTGGTCGCATTCGACCGATTATCTGCGATCGATTGTCGAAATGGCGCGCGCGGCGGGCGCGCTGGTGATTGTCGATGAAGTCGCGACCGGCTTCGGGCGCACCGGCGCGATGTTCGCCTGCGAGCATGCCGGTATCAGTCCCGACCTGCTATGCCTTGGGAAGGGAATCACGGGCGGCTATCTGCCGCTGGCCGCGACGCTTGCCACCGAGCGAGTCTTCGAAGCATTCCTGGGCCGGCCCGAGGAATTCCGCGCCTTCTACTATGGCCACACTTACACCGGCAATCCGCTCGCCGCCGCGGTCGCGCTCGCCAATCTGGAGGTCTTTCGCGATGAGCGGGTGATCCAAGCGATACAACCGAAAATCGAAATTCTGCGTGGCGCATTGCAAGCGCGCTTCGCGCGCCATCCCAAGGTCGCCGACATCCGCCAATGGGGCCTGATGGCGGGAGTGGAGATAATGGATTCGCCTGAGGAGCGGCGCGCGTATCCGTACGCGGCGCAAACCGGCGCGCGCATCGCCAAAGCGGCGCGCAAGGCCGGAGTCGTGGTCCGTCCGCTCGGCGACGTGATGATCTTCATGCCGCCGCTGTCGATCACGCCATCGGAAATCGAGATGCTGACGGATGCGGTTTACAACGCGACGTGCGAGATTGTCGGGAAATGACCAGCCGCCTGCTCATAACCGGTACCGACACCGGCGTCGGCAAAACGATGGTGGGATGCGCGTTGGGCTTCGCGATGAAGGTGCGCGGGTTGCGCGTGGGCGTGATGAAGCCGGCGGAGACCGGATGCGTGGAGCAGGCGGGCCAACTGATACCGGCCGACGCGCTGGCCTTGCGCGCCTCCGCCTCCGCCAACCATCCGCTGGAACTCATCTGCCCGTATCGATACCGCTCGCCGCTGGCCCCGGCGGCGGCGGCAGAGGCCGACGCCCTCGCACCTCCGGAGCCCGGCCGCATCATCAGCCTGTGCGAGCGTATCGCCGCCGACAGCGACGTCGTGATTGTCGAGGGCGCCGGCGGTATCGCGGTGCCGCTCACCTGGGACTTCAACTATGCCGACCTTGCCGCTGCCCTGGGACTCACGGTTATCCTGGTGGTGGCAAACCGGCTGGGATGCCTCAACGCCGCGATGCTTTCGCTTGAGTACGCCGCGCGCAGGAATTTGCCCGTCGCCGGGTATATACTCAATGATGCGCAGCGGGCGGATTCGCCTGCCGCCCGCACCAACGCCCTATCGCTGCAACGTCTTACCCGCGTTGCGGCGCTGGGCTCGGTGCGGTACAAGGAACCGCTGCCGCTCGAGATTGTAAACAGAGTGCTCGATTTCTTTTCCCAATCGCTGGGAATCAAGTCGCCATGAAAGTCAACATCGACCTTAAAGCCGGATTTCTCCAGTCACTCAAACGCGAAGTGCTGGCCACGCTCACGCCCGAAGAGCGCGCCGTCATCGAGGTCTCGACGGGCGAGATGGGTAACAAGCCCGACGCGGTCAAGTTGGGATGGCTCAAAATGCGCACCGGGGAAGTGTGGACCAAGCAGCGCTACACGCGGGCGCTAAAGAAAACGATGGACAAACTCAGAGCGGCGGTCGCCCGCGAAGCGGGCGGCAAACAATAGAAAACGGGGGCTCCCCGATGGCAACGGTGACTGAAATCGCTCCCGACCTGTTCCGGATCTGCACGTATCTGCCCGGCCTGAACATGCAGTTTAACCAGTTCCTGGTGCGCGACGTGCAACCATTGCTCTATCACACCGGGATGAAAGCGATGTTCTCCGCGGTGCGCGACGCGATCGCAACGGTGATCGATCCGGCCGCGCTGCGCTGGATCGCTTTCAGTCATTTCGAGGCCGACGAGTGCGGCGCTCTGAACGAGTTTCTCGCGCTCGCACCCACCGCTCAGCCGCTGTGCAGCTTCGTCGGCGCGATGGTAAGCGTCAACGATTTTGCGATCCGGCCCGCGCGCGGATTGCAGGACGGCGAGACGGTCGCAACCGGCGCGCGGCGTTTGCGCTTTGTCGCCACGCCACATCTGCCGCACTGCTGGGAAGCGGGGCATCTGTTCGAGGAAACGCAGCGCATCCTGTTGTGCTCCGACCTCTTTCATCAGGACGGTGACGTCGAGCCGCTGATCGATTCACCCCACGGCCTGCTCGCGCGCGCCAAGGACACGCTGCTACGCTACCAAACCGGCCCGTTCGCGAACTATCTGCCGTTTACCTCGAACACCGAGGCCAATCTGGCCAAACTGGCCGCCACAAAACCCGCGCTGATCGCGCCGATGCACGGCTCGTCGTTCAAGGGCGACGGCGAACGGGCCCTGCGCGAGCTGGCAAAACTATTGCGCCAAGTCATCCCGGACAAGAATCCAGCCTGACCGAAGACCCCGGCCGCCCTGCCGGCACCTTACCCTTCCGGGTGTGCCCTCGCATCGCCATCCTCAACACGGTGAAGATGGCCCCTGGCCGACAATCGAAAATCGAAACGTTCAAGGAACCGTATCCCTATGCTCCCAGGTGATAAAGCCGGGCGGCGTTTTCGAACACCATTTTCCTGGTGACCTCCTCCGGCACTCCTTCGAAATCGGCCTTGATCACCTCGCGCGAGCGCGGCCAGGTCGAGTCGGAGTGCGGAAAATCGGAGCCCCACATGTAATTGTTCTCGCCGAAGAACTTGAAGGTGGCGGGACCAACCGGATCATCCAGGAAAGTCGCCCACACCTGCCGCTTGAAATATTCGCTGGGTTTAAGCGTGAGCTTCGCATAGGTTCCGATCTTGCTGTACTTGTCCCAGGCGTGATCGAGCCGATAGAGAAAATGCGGCAGCCATCCGGTATCGTTTTCCGCCGACACCAGGCGCAGTTTGGGAAACCGCTCCAGCACTCCGCCGATAATAATGTCGGCGAAGGTCTGCTGCACTTCGGAAATCAGAAACATATAGTTGAGCACGACATTGGTCCGCTCCAGCGGCTTGGGCTTCTCGCCCGGTTTGGGCAGATTTCTCCGGCCGCTGATGACGTGCAGCGAAATCGGGATTTGCAACTCGCTCGCCGCCTGCCAGAACGGATCGTACATGGGAAGACGGTAGGGCTTGTCCTCGGGCGGCGCGCCGCTGATCTGCGCCCCCGCCAGGCCCAGTTTGGCGGCGCGCTGCAGTTCCCGGACGGCGGCGTCAACGTCCTCGGTGGGGATCATCGCGATGCCGGCCAGGCGTTTGCGGTTGTAGTTGCAGTACTCGGCCAGCCAGTCGTTGTAAGCCGAAAAACAGA
This sequence comes from Pseudomonadota bacterium, assembly GCA_021325025.1. Lineage (GTDB taxonomy): Bacteria > Desulfobacterota > Binatia > Binatales > Binataceae > JAJPJA01. The sequence goes on from JAJPHZ010000030.1 coordinate 82,063, forward strand.
CTTGCTGAAGTTCCAGGTCGGGCAGCGCGAACAGCGGCAGGCCGAGGCTGGTGTAGAGCACCTCACCCTCGACTCCGTCGATGTCCTGGTCCTTAAGCCGCTCAGCCGGATCCCATCCGCTGGGACGAACCGCCTCGTATCCGGTCTTCCAGTGCCTGGCGAGTTCCTCGCCGCTCTTGCCGCTGGCGCTGATGCCGCCCACCGGGAATGGCGTGATACCCGGGGCAAACAAAAACGCGGTTGAACCCCGCATCTCGATATGAGGCGCAACGTCCCGGTATTTGCGATCTAGCCGCGAGGTCCACAGATCGGCGGGCTCCACGGTATGCGAATCCGCTGACAGTACATGCATCGGAGCAACCTCCGCCACAATTGGTGGTTTCAACCCGATTTCGAGGGAACTTCCTGAGGGGTCGATTAGCACCCGCGCCCGCGCAAAGCAACGCAACGGCGCATCACGCAACCCTGTTTGGAATCGGCTGCAAGAACTGCAAGGCGAAGCGCCAAACCGCGGCGCCGGAAACTTTATTTGTCGCGTCGATATCCGCTATAGGATGGTTGGTGTCGCGACCGCCGCTGCCGGAGGTGTGCAATGCGTGTTCAGAAATTTGAGCCGATGACAAAGAATTTCGCCACGTTCGACTGCGACGCTCACGTCTCCGAGCCGCCCTGGCTATGGGAGCGCGCCAGGGACAGCCTCAGCCGGCGCGAGTTGAAGGCTTTGGAAGACACGATGTGGTACGACTCCGAAAGCCGCCAGCTAATCGTCAACCGCAAGGCCGGCAAGGGAGCGATTACATGGCAGCCGATCGGCGGTACGGCCGGCACGCTCAACCTGCTGTCGGTGGCCGGTCCCGGTCTCAAACATGATGTCCAGCGTACCCTCAATGTCCGCAACCTTCGCCGGAATACCGCGCTCACCCAGGAGCAGGCGGCCTATCTCGACCATCGCGGCGCTTACGAACCCAAGCCGCGCCTGCGCGACATGGACATCCAAGGCATCGACCAGGTGATGATCATTCCCAGCGATATCGATACCTATCCCTGGCTGGATAACGATATCGGCGCCAAGGCGATGTGCAAGGCCTACAACGATTGGGCATATGAGTACTGCCAGGAGAACCCGCAGCGCCTTTATTTTGCGGCGCTGCTGCCTCTGCAAAATCCGAAGTTCGCCGTGCAAGAGGTCTATCGCGTGGCCGGCAGGGGATGCCGCGTTGCGTTGGTTCGGCCGATCGATGCGATGGGCAATTACCCCATTCAGCCCAAGTACGATCCGGTGTGGAAAGCGATGGAAGAGACCGGGCTGGTTTACGGTACCCATCCGTTTCCCGCCTACGGATCTTTGAAGCCCGCCGCCTACACCGAGCAGCATTCGGGCGCGGAATTGATCGAATTGACCATGGTGACATCGGGCGTGACGCAACTATTCCTGAGCAACGTCCAGAATTTCCAGGCCGAGGCGTCATTGTGGGTCACGATGGTCCTGATGTCGGGATTCTTCGAGCGCTTTCCCAAAATCAGAGCAGCGGTCTTCGAGGCCTCCTCGACCTGGCTCAGCTTTTTGCTTGACGAATGTGACAAGGCCTATCGGCTCTATCGCAATGACCGCCGGCGCTATCCGCTTAAACGAATGCCGAGCGAAACCTTCTTCGAGCATTGCGTCACCGGGTTTGAAGGCGACGAGGCTCCACCCTCGCGCCTGCCGGATTTCTATGGCGATATCCTGGCGTGGTCTTCCGACGTCTACCATCACGACGGCGACGACGCCTGGCGGGCGATTGAGACCATGCGCAAATGCGAACTGCCGGAGTCCTATCAGGTCAAATTCCTCGGCGAAAATGCGCGCCGCCTCTACCGGATCGAGCCGCCGGCCGACTTTATCCGCGCGCGGGTCACCGAAATTGAGCGTCCTGACTGGTGGCCAACCGAGGACGAGGTGCAGCGGGCGCTGCGGCCCGAGGCCGCCTTGCGGCGCTGACTCGCGGGGCACAAGAGGCGCGCGCCCGTTTCCGTCGGTCCGTGAGATGAAACCGTTTGCCGCGGCAATTGCAGCGTAGAGCACTGCCGCTTGACATCGTTTTTAACAAAGGTTCAGAGTGCCCTTAAGAGGAGAGCGCCATGCATGACCTCGTGATTCGCAACTGCACCATCGTGGACGGCACCGGGCGGCCCCGCTTCAGCGGCGATATCGCGGTTGACGGCGACAAGATCGGCAGCGTGGGCGCCACCGCCGGCGCGGGCCGGCGCGAAATCAACGCGGCGGGACTGATCGCGGCGCCCGGATGGGTGGACATTCACAGCCATTACGACGGTCAGGTGGCGTGGGATCCCTATGTCAGTCCCTCGAGTTGGCACGGCGTGACCACCGTCATCATGGGCAACTGCGGCGTCGGCTTCGCTCCGGTCAGACGCGGGGCGGAGCAGTTTTTGATCGGTCTGATGGAGGCAGTAGAAGACATCCCCGCGGCGACACTGAACGCGGGTATCGATTTCCAATGGGAAACCTTCGGCGAGTACCTCGACTCGCTCTCGCGCATGAAACGCGCGATCGACATCGGCGCCCAGGTGCCGCACTGCGCGCTGCGGGTTTACGTGATGGGCGAGCGCGGCGCGGGCAATGAGCCGGCGACTGCCGATGAACTGGCGCGCCTGCGCGCGGTGGTGCGCGACAGCGTGCGCGCCGGCGCGCTGGGCGCCAGCACCTCGCGCACCCGGGTGCATCGCACGCCCGAGGGCGAATTGGTTCCCGGCACCCTGGCCGGTATCGACGAAGTGATGGCGATCGGCAGGGGTCTGGGCGACGCCGGCCGCGGCGTGTTCGAGGTCATCTCCGATATGACCGGTGTGGACCGAAGCATGGAGTGGATGCAGGAGCTGACCAGGGAAACCGGCCTGCCGCTGTCGCTGGCGGCGCTGGGCAACGGTCCGACCGGGCCCGGCGTGCGGCGCCTGTTTGACTTTATCAAGGGATGCAACGGGCGCGGCGCGCACCTGGTAAGCCAAATCGCGGTGCGGTCGCCCGGGCAGTTGAACGGGCTTGAGGCGTCAACCAATCCGCTGCTCAATCTGCCCTCGTACAAGCCGATCGCCGATTTGCCGCTCGAACAACGCGTGGCGCGAATGCGCGACCCGCAACTGCGCGCGCAGATTATCGCCGAGATGCCGGACAAACCAAGCAATGCGTTCGATGTCCCTACCGACGGTTATGCGGGCCTGTTCGTGCTCGGCGACCCGCCCAATTACGAGCCGGGCGCCGAGCTGAGCCTGGCGGCGATTGCGCAGCGCCAGGGCAGGCCGCCGCATGAGGTTTATTACGATGCGCTGTTGGAGCGCGGCGGACGGGAACTAATCTACCAGCCGTTCAATTACACCCGTTCCTACAGCCTGGATCCGCTGCTGGACCTGCTGATGCATCCGGTGAGTGTCATCAGTCTGAGCGACGGCGGCGCGCATTGCGCCCAGATCTGCGACGCGGGCGCGCCCACCTATCTGATCTCGCACTGGGTGCGCGACCGCGGCCGCAATGGCCGCCTGCAACTGGAAGCGGCGGTAAGACGCCAGACCCGTGACAACGCGCTGCTTTATGGGTTGGACGATCGCGGCGCACTGCTGGAGGGATTGAAAGCCGACATCAATCTTATCGATTTCGATCGCCTCAACTTGCGCGCCCCCGAGATCGTCTGCGATTTTCCGGCCGGCGGCAAACGCTTCGTGCAGCGCGCCGAAGGCTACAAGTACACTATCGTCAGCGGTCAAATCGTCTTCGAGGACGGCCAGGCAACGGGCGCGATGCCCGGTCGGGTAGTCCGCGGCGCGAGTGCCAAGCCGTCCTGACGGCACGTGACGGCCGGGCATTGGCCATTGAAAAAGCGGGCGCCGCACGGCGCCCGCCTCTCTGACCACTGCACTTGCTGCCGAATAGGCGCCGCGGCGCCTAGCTCGTTTCGCCCGGGGCCAGCAGGTTGACCTTGCCCGCGTACTCTTCGAGGTCGACTTCGGTGGTCTCCAGCAGGCGCGCGACCATGCCCCAAAAGCCGATCGACAGGATCAGCTCGACGATTTCGGTGGGACCCAGATGCTTTTTGAGCGCCTCCAGTGCTTCGCGCGAGCCCTTGACGTTGCCCGCCACTTCGTCCGTGAAGCGCAGCACCGTCCGCTCCAGGTCGTTGAAGCACGATGCGCCCTGCCAGTTGTCCATCGCGGCAATCTGCGCATCGCTCACGCCCACATGTCTGGCCATCGGCACGTGCTGGGTCCATTCGTAAACCGAGCGGCTGACCTTGGCGGTGCGCAGGATCGCGATCTCGCGCAGCCTGGGATCCAGCTTGGTCTTCATCACCAGAGCATTAGCCATCCTGGCGAACGGTTTGGCGGCCGCGTCCGAATTACCGATCATTCGCGCGACGTTGAGTTTGACCGCCGCCTTGCGCACCGATTCTTCGCTACCGTACGGTAACAGGGCCATTTCCCTCTCCTTTTCGCCCGGCTTCAGCGATTGGCTGCCAGCAGGTTGACCTTGCCGGCAAAATCCTCGAGGTCGACTTCGGTGGTTTCCAGCAATCGCGCGACCATGCCCCAAAAGCCGATCGACAGGATCAGCTCGACGATCTCGGCCGGACTCAAATCCTTTTTAAGCGCCTCCAGTACTTCGCGCGAGCCCTTGACATTGCCTGCCACCTCATCGGTGAAGCGCAGCACCTTGCGTTCCAACTCGTTGAAGCACGAGGCGCTCTGCCAGTTGTCCATCGCCGCAATCTGCGCATCGCTCACGCCCACATGCCTGGCCATCGGCACGTGCTGGGTCCATTCGTATACCGAGCGCGTAACCTTGGCGGTGCGCAGGATCGCGATCTCGCGCAGCCTGGGGTCCAGCTTGGCCTTGCCGATCAGCGCTCCGCCGAGTTGATTGAAATATTTGAAGACGGCGTTGGAGTTCGCGATCATCCGCGCCACGTTGAGCTTGATCGGACCGCTGTTCAAAAGCTCGAGCGTTTCTTCCGTTGCGGCGCCCTGGTCGCCATAAGGCAGTAAAGCCATCTGAGCATCCTCCCGTTTCTGGGCGGTTGACGAACCGCTCGACAACCAACACCTTGGGGAATCGGTTTGCGCAGGCTACCATCGGCGCTCGCGCGGGCGCAAACCCGGTGGACGATCAGGACTCGATGCGCGGAGTAGCGCGGTAGCGCAGCCACAGCGGGTAGAGTGCGGCGATCAGCACGGCAACGCCGACCATCAGCCACGGGCCCGCCGAATGGAGTTGGCGGGCGAAGACCTCCCATTGATCGCCGAGGACAAATCCCAGGTAGGTGACGGTCGCACACCACACCGCAGCGCCCGACACGTTCCATCCAAAGAACCGCCAGAATGGCATCCGCAACGCACCCGCCATCGGGCCCGCGATAAAGCGCAGGCCGGCGATAAACCGGGCCAGGAAGATGGTTTTGTTGCCGTGCGCGTCGAAGAAGGACTTGAATCGCAAGTAGCGCCATCGCAGCCAACTGGAGGAGCCGGCCACGCGCACCAGCACCTGGCGCCCACCCGTGCGCCCCAGCATGTAGCCGAAGTTATCCCCCACCACCGCGCTGACAAAGGCGACCAGCAGCACGGCCTTGAGGCTCAGGATATCGCGCCCGGCCAGGAAGCCCGCGGCCAGCACCACCGATTCCTCTGGCACCGGCAGTCCGAGATTGCCCACGAACACGCAGACGAAGATGCCGATGTAGCCCCAGGTTTCCAGAACCTGGGCGATGCTATGAGGATCCAACGAATGATGCATCGCGGCGGCCTTGCTGCCCACCTCCCCTGCCCCAGCCCGTCAAGGCTGCCACTATATCACGGCCGGCCGTGCACAACCATCGCGGATTCGCCATCGGCCGCCGCTAACGCGGAAATTCGATCAGCACCTTGGCCTGACTGGTGGGCTTGCGTAGCGCCTCGAAAGCGGCAGGCACCTGCTCCAGCCCGATGACGTCGGTAATCAGCGGGTCGGCGTTGATCCGGCCCGTGGCCAGCGCTTGGATCGTCTCTTCGAAATCCGAGCGCGTGTAAGCCAGCGCGAAATTGATGCTGACCTCCTTGAAGATGAAATGCAGCGGCATGATCTGGTCGGGCTCCATGCAAACCCCGATCACCACCACCTGGCCGCACTTGTCGACCAGGCTGACCGCTTCATTGAGCGTGGACTTGACCCCGATACATTCGAACACCACTTCGGGCAGCCTGCCGCACAGCTCCCTGACCTTGGCACCCGGATTGTACTCGCGCGGATTAACCACCGCGCTGGCGCCCAGCCGCAGCGCAAGTTCGCGCCGGCCCGGCGCGATTTCTGATACCACCACCGGGTCCGCGCCCTTGGCCTTGCACCACAGCATCGTGGCAAGGCCCACCGGCCCGGCGCCCATCACGATAGACGGAGTGCCCGGCTTGATGCGTGAGCGGTTGACGCCGTGCAATCCCACCGACAACGGCTCAACCAGCGCGCCCTGGCGCGAGTTGAGCCGCGCGGGCAGCTTGAGCAGGCTGGCCGCGGGGCAGGCAACATATTCGGCATACGCGCCGGGCAGCGGCCCCAGTCCTATCGATTTCAGCTTCTCACAGTGATAACCCTGCCCGCGCCGGCAGTGATCGCATACTCCGCACGAACTGAACGGCACCGCCGCGACCCGCTCACCGGCCGCGTAACCGCTTACCTCCGGGCCGATTTCGCTGATCTCCCCGCAGAACTCGTGACCGAGCACACAATCGGGCTTGAGGCCCAGGCCGAATTGCACGGCGTGCAGGTCGGAGCCGCAAATCCCGCAATCGTGGACTTTAAGCAGCACTTCGCCCGCGCCCGGAACGGGTTTGGGCAAGTCGGCGAGTGCGAGCTGATTGGGGCCTTTATAGAGGACGGCTTTCATGCGTCGCCTCCGGCACGATCCTCGACCAGTTCGATCCGGTAGCCATTGGGATCCTCGATAAACGCAATCACCGACTTGCCGTGCGCCATCGGACCGGGCTCGCGCACCACTTTGACGCCCTTGGCGCGCAGGTCCGCGCAGGTCTGGTAGACGTCGTCCACGCCGATCGCCAGATGGCCGAACGCGTCGCCAAGCTGATACTGATGCTTGCCCCAGTTGTAGGTAAGCTCGATCACCGCACTGTCGCGAATTCCGCCGTAGCCGACGAAGGCCAGCGTAAATTCGCCGCCCGGATAGTCGTTTTTGCGCAGCAGCTTCATCCCCAACTTGTCGCAATAAAACTGCAGCGACTCGTCCAGGTCATTGACCCGTATCATGGTATGCATCAGGCGCATTCGTCAGTCCTCCGTTGGCCAGCCGAAATGCTGCGGGCGCACCGCCGTTTTCCGCTTACAGACCATAGCTTGCGGCGTCGCGCCGCCGCAATGTATGCGGCGCGCGAAAAATACGCGCCCGCGCTTTGCTCCGGGGCACAATGATGCAAAAACTAGGTCGCATCAACCGCCTCTCTCAGAGAGGTTTGGAAAGGGCGCAATGGCCGCAGACAGGAATCTGGTACCGCACAACTTCGGCCCCTTGCAGGGGGTGCGCATCGTCTCCTGCGGGACCGGCATCGCGCAGCCGTTCGCCGCCGCACTGGCGGCGGAGATGGGCGCCGAGGTGATCCATGTCGAGCAGCCGGCGGCGGGCGACCCGTATCGCGCGTCGGGACTGAAGCTCGGCGCCGACGGCGCCGGGGTCGGCTCGAATTGGATCCAGGAGCGCCGCAACATGTTCTGCGTGACGCTCGACCCCGCCCAACCCCGCGGCCGCGAATTGCTGATGCGGTTGCTGGCGCGCGCCGAGATCTGGATGGAAAACGCGCCGCCCGGTGCGATGGCGGACATCGGGTTGAGCGACGCCGAGGTGCTGCAGCGCCACCCGCGTCTGGTAATCGCGCACGTCTCCGGCCGTGGTCAGAGCGATACTGATTACCTCGACGGCAGCGGCCACGACGCTATTGCCCAGGCCTTTGGCGGGTTGATGGCGAACATCGGCTTTCCCGACCCGCAGCCGCCGGGCCGCGCGATGCCCTCGATCGCCGACTACCTGACCGCGCTATGTGCGTTGTGGTCCTCGCTGGCCGCGCTCATCCACGCGCGCACTACCGGAGCGGGCCAGTCGATCGACATCGCCAAGTACGAGGTCGTGCACAAGCATCTGGGTCCTACCATGATCGAGTTCTTCCAGCGCGGCGCCACGCCGCAGCGCTTCGGCAACAAATCCCCCGGCGCACAGCCCCTCGACACCTTCCGCGCCAAAGACGAATGGCTGATGATCGCGGCGCTGCGCGAACAGTACGGCCGTTTGTGCAAACTGCTCGGCCTGGATCCCATGGAGCCCAAGTGGCAGCACGCGGCCTGGCACGTCAACTCGCCCGAGGGGCTGGAGTTCGACGCATTGTTCCGGCGATGGGTCGCGCAGCGCACCGCAGACGAGGTGGCGCGCGAACTGGGTGAGATTGGCGTGCCCTGTTCCAAAATCATGTCGAGCGAAGAATGCGCGCAAAACCCGCACTATCAGGCCCGCGCGATGCACATCGAATGGGAAGACGGTCAGCTCGGCAAGGTCAAAGGCGTCGGGTTGGTACCCAAGCTGTCAGCAACACCGGGCGAAATCTGGCGCGGCGCGGTGGCACTGGGGCACGACAACGATCTGGTGTATGGCGAACTGCTTGGGCTTGAGCCGGCGGAGATCGACGACTTGCGCCGCGCCAGAATCATCTAAGCGCCGCCTACCAACTGCGGCGTCGAAAGGACTGGGTGCACGATGCGTCTTAAAGGAAAGATTTCCCTGATCACCGGCGGCGCTTCCGGCATCGGCGAAGCCACCGCCAAGACCTTCGCCCGCGAAGGCTCCACGGTCATGATCGCAGACCGCGACGAAACCAATGCTGCGCGCGTGGTGGGCGAAATCCGCGCCGCCGGCGGCGCCGCCGATTGCGTCATCGTCAACGTGGGCAAGCCGGCCGACGTCGAGCGGATGGTGCAAACCACGGTGGACAGGTTCGGACGAATCGACGTCCTGCTCAACAACGCGGTCTACACGGCGATGGGCCGCGTTGCGGACATTGCGCTGGAGGAATGGCAGCGCACGCTCGACGTCAGCCTGACGGCATACTTTTATGCCACGAAGTTGGTACTGCCGATAATGGTCAGACAGCGCAGCGGCGTCATCCTCAACACCTCCTCCACCGCCGGTTTTTTGGCCGACTACAAGCTGGTGCCCTATGCCGTGGTCAAGGCGGGTGTGCTGGCGCTGACGCGCAACACCGCGATCGAGTACGCACGCAAGGGTATTCGCTGCAACGCGGTCTGCCCCGGCTCGACCGCAACGCCGGGCTTCCTGCGCACCCTGACGCGTCCCAAAGGCTTCAAGGAAATCTACGAGAACACGATTCCGATGGGCCGCCTGGCCCAGCCTCAGGAAATTGCCAACGTGATGCTGTTCCTGGCCTCCGACGAAGCATCATTTGTAACCGGCGCCTACTACTTGGCCGACGGCGGCTTCACCGCCCACTCCGGCAACCCCTACGTACCCGGCCAGGGTCCCGATTGGGAGTGAGCGCTACGAGACCACGGATGCGTCCGCCTTGCCGATGCGAAGGGCCGCCACTGTGTCCGCCATCGGGGCGTTGGGCGGCTGAATAGTGGGACAGGCGGCCGTGCCTGTCGATTACGCGCGAGCATTTGTTGCGCGCGCCACCTTTAAATTCTTCCAGGGCGGAGCCTTCAGGTGCATCGCGCCGTCAACACCGGGCACGCCGGACATTTCACGCCGGCTACCACTCGGGGCCTATGCCGAACAGGCTGGGCATCCCGGTGTGGGCCGTCAGGCCGCCGTCGGCAACAAAGCAGGCACCCGTGATGTACGACGCTTCGTCGGAGGCCAGGAACAGAACCAGGTTGGCGATTTCCTGGGGTTCGCCGAAACGGCCCATCGGGATCGCCTGGCAAATCCGATCCGCGATGTGCCCGGGCTGAACATTGAGCGCCCCAAGCAGCGCCGGCGTCGCGATCGGTCCGGGACACACGGCGTTGCAACGGATTCCCTTGCGTGCGTATTCGATCGCCGTGGTGCGGGTCAGGTTGATGACACCGGCCTTGATCGCATTGTAGGCGCCCAACATGTAGTCGCCGCCCAGACCCGAGATTGACGCGGTGTTGACAATCACGCCGCGCTTGCGCGGCATCATCTCCGCAAGCGCGCACCTGGTCGCATACCAGTACGCGGTAAGCCCGACGTCGACCGTCTTCTGCCATCCGGCCAGCGCAATTTCGCCGATATGCCCGGCGGTCGTCGTGATCGCGTTGTTGTGCAGAATGTCGAGTTGGCCGAAACGATCAACCGCCGCCCTGACCATCGCCTCGACTTCCCTGGGCTGACCGATATCGGCATGCACGAACTCGGCGCTACCGCCCGCGTCGCGGATCTGATCGACCATCCGATGCCCGCCCTCGTCGTTGAGATCGACCACCACGACCGCCGCGCCCTCGCGCGCAAAGGTGCGCGCCGTGGCGGCCCCGATTCCCGACGCCGCTCCGGTGATCAGCGAAACCTTGTCCTTGAGCCTCATTACCCTTTCTCCGGCGAATCCACGCCCTGGCGCCCCCGGCGCAGTGTTTCCCAGCCTGTAGTCTCGGTTAGCTAACGTGTCAATTCGTCGGACAGGGCCTCGGCGTCCCTGAGGCCGCCGAATTTGAAACTTTCGCTCAAGCAATTAAACCTTGGCGAGCATCTTGCGCGGCTTCACCGATTTTGCCGCGCTGCGCCGACACCTGCAGGCGCGTGCGCAGCGGTCCGAGACCAACGACATCAAAGACGTTCCCCGGGCACAATTACTGCGGCCGCGGTTGCGCATGACCAGCGGCCGGCGCCATCCATCGCGCGCATACGGATTCTCCAGAGTTGGCGCGAGATATACTGGCCCGGCCGCACGCGGTGTTTGTCCACTATCACTTCATGATGCGTGAAAGGCTGCCCGGTGTGGTGGTATCAGCCATATCCCGATATTGCGGAGGAATTGGTCCGGCCTGGGAGCCCGCTCCATCCTCGTCAATCGTGGTAGGGCTTTCGACCGTCGCGGTTATGTGCGAGTTTTGAAGGTCGACCGCCGTGATATTGCCGGCGCTGGCAAGGTCAATCAGGGTGCGCTGACCTCTGAAATTGATCGGTGTGCCGATCCCCCATACGAATTTCCATAATCTGCCGTTTCGGTCGTAAGACTCAAGCAGACCGGAGATAAGAGTCTCGGCATCCTCATAAAAGACCCGTTGTGAGTAGCAATACGTACCTGAGGAGGGGAGCCATTGAAGATTGAGGACGTAAACATCGCGCAGCTCCCAGTGTCCTCTACCGGCTTTGGGCCAACCGGGAAATGTGCCTGGAGGCTGAACGTAGGAACTCCGGTCGAAGGCCTTGTCATAATCCATAATTATGGCGAGCAGTTTTTTCTTGCCGAGCAGGGTGATCTTGAAATTTGGCGGCATCCAGGCGTTGTCGTCTTCCACGAAGTCGGTACCCAGAATCGGCGCGCAGCGCGCCGCGCTTGACAAACGCAAGGAGCGCCGCAGCGAGGGCAGGAACACGTATATTTCCTCAACCCGGGTCGGATCGTCAGGCCGCAAGGTCAATTCGGTCGTATACTTGGACTGCTCGGGAAGTATCTCGGTCAGGCGGCTGACGTAGAAAATGCCGTTGGCGAAGGGCAGATTGATGGGTCCGCCCGGCGGGTCGCTCAGGTGCATCAACCGGTAGAAGGTATCGTCACTCTCAAGATTCGAGACATTGCCGTAACTATCCACCAACCAGTTGTAGGCGTGGAAGTTGATCATCTTGGGCAGAAAAACGGCCCAGGTATTGTACGCGAGCTTGACCCCGATGTTTGGTTCGGTCGGATTGGGGAACGGCACGCCGGCCACGTAACCCTTCCACGAGAAACCACCGGTGGGCAGCGGTACGAGTCGGGTTTGTCCGCCGTACTTTTCCGTGTCGTCGGCAAATTGGCGGGGGAGCGGGTAGTGTTGGGTCGGCGCCACCTCGACCGTGTATTCCGATCCGGCTCCGACATGCCATTTATACAGTCCCGAATACGCCGCCTGCAGCGACACCGCCATGAACTTGCGGTATTGCCGCCAGTTTTGCAGCGTGATCTTCGTACCGGGCGGGATCGTCTCAGCCGAGTCGGCATCGGCCAACGCCTTGTAGCTCGCGACGTTGTAGTTGAACTCCGACTCGACCTGCGCGGCGGTCACACCGCCCAGATAGAAAACCATCGCGGCCGTGATCAGCAATCCCCAAAGGAGTCTTAAGTTTCGCATCACCCGCCTCCTTGCCCCCGAAAGGCAGGAATATTTTATGGTACGCAAGCTGCGACCCTCGCCGCTGCTTGGTAAACGCACGTTTTTTGGAGCTAGCACCCACGAATGTTGGTTGTCAAACAGAACAGGCCCTGCTGACTATTTTTCTACTTGCAGTTTTGTGCAGGGCATCGATGCCTCGGCGGCCGGATTCGCCGAGCAGCGCCTTTGGCGCCTCGAGGTCGGCGATCTCACAGCGCTCGCATCGGCTGTTGAATCAGCGGCGGGTTGACCACCGCCCGACTCCCCTCGTCGATGCAGTGGTAGCCTGCGCATAAGGACCGCTGTCGTCAGGGGCGCGCGGCTGCAACAAACTGCCGAGCCGACTCGCAAACTCAAGGGCGCGGTATGATCGGCAAAATCACGTGGGAGGGATGATCGCGGTCGTGGTAGATGGTGTTGGTCGCGATCACCATCCGCCGATGCTCGTTGAGCGGCTCGCCGGTGTTGGGATTGACGTCGAAGCGCGGAAAGTTGCTGCTGGAGATGTCGAGCCGGATGCGATGGCCCGCCTTAAACAGGTTGGAGGTCGGGTAGAGCTGGATGGTGAACTGATAGATGGCTCCAGGTGTCATCAGCTCGGCCCGCTCCAGTGAATTGCGAAAGCGCGCCCGGATGATGCCGTCCTCCAGGTTCATGTCGATGCCGGCGGGATAATCCGGCGCCGGCGGATGGACGTCGATCAGCTTGGCGGTGAAGTCGGTGTCCGGCGCGGAGGACGACGCGTAGAGCTTGACGTCGATTGGACCGGTGACCTCGACGTCCTCGGCAAGCGGCGGCGTCATGAAGACCAGCACGTCGCGGCGGGCCGACAGCGGCAGCGAATCCTTGCAGTTCCAGATGTGCGGACCGCATTTCTGATCCCAGGCGCCCTCGTGCATGATGACGTCGGGCGACACCAGGGAAAAGGCCGACGAGATGTTGCCCCCGATGGTCGGCACGGGGTCGCGCGGGTCGAAATCGTAGGCGGTCCAACTGCGCGGCGCCGAGGGCGGCATGGGCCGGAGCGTGCCGTCGCCATACAAATAGTAGGGCGTCCACCTGGTGCGCGCCAGCGGCCATTCGTACTCGTCGCGCCACACGCCGCCGTGCAAATGGCGTCCGTCGGGGCCCCGCCGTTCGCTCCCGCCGCCCATCACGAAAATCTTAACGGGCGCCTCGTGCTCGACGCCGTTGGCGATGTTCCTGAGCCAGCGGTCGTACCATCGCAGACGAAGCGCGTAGCCGTCGATCGCCGCCGCCTCGCCGAAGTCGACCTCACCATGCATGTGCAACATGTGCTGACCATGAGTCCACGGCCCCATGATCATCTTGATCGGACCCTTCTTGCGCGCCGCCAACGCCATGTAGCTCATCGTGGTCTGCCGCGCCCAGGAGTCGTACCATCCCCCGATCAGATAGACGGGCACGTCCTGGTGCGCCTCGATGTTGTCGACGACGTTGAAGCCGGGCTGCTTCCAGTAGGCGTCGTTCTCGCCGTGGCCCATCGCGAAGACCAGCCAGTCCTCGTACTCGGGCGCCAGGCGCAGCGGCGTCATCCCCTTTCGGATCGGCAGATGCGTCAGGTAGGAGGTGATGTTGCGGCCCGCCTCCTCCAGGATCGCGCGGGTTGCGCGGTCCTTCGCCGCGCGGCTCTTGACGGGCGCGGTGATGGTAAAGACCCAGTTCATGAAGCGCAGCTCGAAGGCGCCGCCGTTGCGCATCCCGAAGTAGCCGGCGTTGGCGACCGGATCGACCGGCACCATCGCGCGCAGCCCGGGAGCGCCGGCGATCGCGAGCGCGTGCTGGGTTCCGCCCGGATAGGAAGTGCCGGTGGTGCCGATGGCGCCGTCGCTCCAAGGCTGGTTTACGATCCAGGCTGCGGTATCGAAGCCGTCGGCCGGATCGTCGGTCATCATATGCCATACGCCCTCGGAGGCGAAGCGGCCGCGCGTGTCCTGAATCACGCCGACATAGCCGCGGCTGGCGAAGAACTGCGGCCATGCCAGCGGCTGCTGCGGATGCCCCTGCTTGCCGTAGGGCGTACGCTCCAGGATTACGGGAAACCGGCCCGCGCGGCGCTTGCCGCCGGCCGCCGGAAAATACAGGTCGGTGGCCAGCCGCACGCCGTCGCGCATCGGCACCATGACGTCGCGCTCCACCACGTACCGCGACGGATCGACCTGCGGGACAGGCAGCAGCGGGAGCGGGGCTGGGACAGACGCGCTCATGGCAGGAGACTATTACGCTATCGCGTGGCCCGCGAACAGCGTCCGCCATCGCCCTGACGGACTATGGCGTTGGGAGCGAGTCTGTTAAATTGCGAATCAGCAACCGGGCAAATTCGGGAGGAGAGCATGATCAAGAAGGCAATTTCGGCGGACTCGCATATCGTCGAGCCGCCAGGCACCTACGTCGATCGCATCGACAAGAAGTACAAGGACATCGCGCCGCGCATGCTGCGGGACGAGAAGCTGGGCGACTACTTCACGATTCACGGGATGGAGGGCGTCAAGATCACGCTGGGCCTGATGGCGGCGGCGGGCAAGAGCGCCGAAGAACTGGGCCGCGGCGGCCACAAGTTCGAGGACCTTTATCGCGGCGGATGGGACCCCGAGGCGCGGATGGCGGACCAGGACCGCGACGGCGTGGCAGCCGAAGTCATCTACCCGACCACCGGGATGATGCTGTGCAACCATCCCGACGTCGACTACAAGAAAGCCTGCTTCGACGCCTACAACCGCTGGCTAGCGGAGTTCTGCTCGCCGCATCCGGATCGCCTGATCGGCCTGGCCCAGACGGCGATGCGCACGCCGCAAGAGGGAATCGAGGACCTGCGCGAGGCCAAGGCGATGGGTTTTCGGGGCGTGATGATGCCGGGCAATCCGGGCTACAAGGACTACGACGACCGCGCTTACGACGAGTTTTATGCGGCGGCGGTTGAAATGCGGATGCCGTTGTCGTTTCACATCCTGACCAGCCGGACCGACAACATTGCCAATCCGCAGCGCGGCCCCAAAATCAACGGCTTTTTGGCGATCATCCGCGGATGCCAGGACATCATCGGCACACTGATCTTCGGCGGCGTCTTCGAGCGCCATCCCAAACTCAAGGTGGTCTGCGTGGAAGCCGATGCGGGCTGGGTGCCGCATTACATGTACCGCATGGATCACGCCTACAAGCGCCATCGCTACTGGCTGCCGCCCGGCCAGGAATTGTCGAAAATGCCCAGCGAGTATTACCGCGAAAACGTCTACACCACTTTCCAGGACGACTGGGTAGCCTTCCAGATGAAGGACATGTGCAACATCCGCCGCTTGCTGTGGGCCAACGACTATCCGCACAGCGACTCGACCTGGCCCTGGTCGCAGGAATTGCTGCGCGAGCATCGCAAGGGGCTGAGCGACGAGGAGTTCAACCTCATCGTGCGCGACAACGTCGCGGAACTGTACGGACTGAATTAACAGCGCCGCAGCCAAATGCGCCAGTCAGGGGCGGACCGCCGATGCGGCCCGCCCTTGTCGTTTCCATATCCTCAAACCTCTCCCTGACCATGGAGAGGCGGCAGATGACGTCAGAACGATTTCAATCGTCGATGTGGCGCTTGATGAAGTTGAACATCAGGCGCTGCCCCTCCACGCATCCCGACAGCATCCACATCTGCATGAACGCGTGCGGCATGTCTTCCAGCACGTGCACCTCGTGAGGGATTTCCGCCCGGCTCAGCGCCGCCGCCATCGCGTAGCTTTCCGGCAACAGATTGTCGGCGGTGCCGCAGATAATGAAGGTCGGCGGTAGTGCGCCGGGCCGCACTGCGCGAATCGGGCTGACGCGTGGATCATCCAGCTTGTGTTCGTAGTCGTCACCCAGGTAGTTGCGGTTGGTGCCCGCCACGCCGCCCTCGCGCCCGCGCTGCATCATTTCGCGGATGTCATACAATCCGTACAGCAACAACAGCGCCTTAAGCCGGGCGCCGGCGGGATTTTTGCCGATTTCCAGCGCGGTGGCCGCGGCCAGGTTGGCTCCGGCCGAGTCGCCGCCGATCACGATGCGCGACCCATCGCCGTCCCATCGTTTGGCGTTTTCATGCGCCCACCGCACGGCGAAGACGCAGTCTTCAAAGCCGGCCGGAAAAGGATGCTCCGGGGCCAGACGGTAATCGAGGTTGAGCGTCAGACAACCCGCCTCGGCGAACTGCATGCCGAGTTTGCGATGACTTTTGGAGCTGCCGGCAACCCATCCGCCGCCGTGCAGATAGATCGCCACCGGGTACGGACCTGCGCCCTTGGGCACTGACACATCGGCGCGCAGACCGGGACGCAATTCGACGTCCTCGTGAAACGCGCCGATCTCGGGCGGCCGCGCGTTGGTGGGGCCGATGGTCGCGTTGATCGCCTCGCGCAGCCCTTTGTAGTCGGTGGGAAAGGGCGATTTCTTCACCCGTTCCAGCACGCCTCGTTCTTTTTCGCTGTATCCCATGGTTCACGCTCCGAATTCGTTTGCGCGGATTGAATCGTTCTATAGCCCGTAGAGCTGCGCCGCGTTGTCCAGCACGATCTTGCGCGTCTCCGCCTCGGGCAGTTCAACGAAGTCCCTGGCGATCTGCTCGCGCGAGCGCGGGAAGGTGCCCTCCGTATGCGGATAGTCGGAACCCCACATCAGGTGATCGACGTTGAGCAGCGAGCGCGTCAGCAGGCCGGCCTTGTCGTCCTCGAAGGTGAAGTAGAACTGCCGCTTGCAGTAAAAGGAGGGGGGTTCGTCCAGATGCGGCTCGATCCATCCGCGATGGTCTTCCCACAGATGGTCGAGCAGGCGCACTGCCGCCGCCACCCATCCGATTCCGCCTTCCACCACCACGAACTTCAACCTCGGATAGGCGCCGGGAACGCCCGAAGACAGGATTCCCGCCAGGGTGCGTATCTGTCCCACCATCTTCAGATCCATCACCAGCGGCAACAGCGGCAGGTCCTGGCGCACCGGCTCCTCGGTGGCCGCGTTGTGAAATGACAGGATCATGTCGTTGTCCTGCAACGCCGCCCACAGCGGCTGGTAGTAAGGATCCCAGTAGGGAATCTTAGGCTGGCAGGACGGGATGATGACGGACTTGATGCCCGCTTTGCGCACCCGTTCGGCTTCCTTGACCGCCCATTGGATAGGTCCGCTGGTCGGCAGCATCGCTACGCCCACGTAGCGGTCTGGCGCCACCGAGCAGAACTCGATCAGCCAGTCGTTGTAGGCGCGGCAGCATTCGCGTTTGTAGTCGGGATCGGGTGCCCCGTACAGCATCAGCGCGTAGTTGGGATAGAGCACCTCGGCGCGGATGTTGTCGAGGTCCTGGTCGCCCAACCGCAGTTTGGGATCGATCGACTCGGGCCGCACGTCTTTAAAATGATTCTTGGAGCGGTCCAGGGTGCGCCCCTTGAGCTTGTCTTCCATCATGCCGGCCATCAGATCGGCGCCCTGGACGGGCGGAATGCCTTCCACGATCATGTAGTCGGCATCCTTGCCCTCCATGAAGTGCGGCGCGCGCTCGCGCCACGCCCCGGTCATCCGCTTGGTCCACAGATCCAACGGTTCCACCACATGACTGTCGGCGGAAATGAATTTGTCGCTAATCGCCATCGTCCGGCCTCCTGCAAACACGTGCTCACGTCCACGGCGCCGCCAAGGCCCCAAGGACGGCTTAAACGTAGCCGATCCAACGCGCGATCAAAAGCTCCGAATGGAAGCAAAACAGCCCCTTTGCAATTGGACGCGCCTTCTATCCGCCACCGCGGCCTCAAAGCGGCCGTCCGTACAGCAATCCCGGACGAGGTCGATCCACAAGCGTCGGTTCGAAACCGCCCGTTGAAACTTGGTGACCGTCACACCGCGACGGCTCTGCTGGCAACACGCACGGCGGCCAGATAGGTGACGAGCGCGAAGGCGACGGTCAGGACGGTGGAGAAGGTCAGGTCGGGCAGCGAACCCAGGGAGCCGGGATGGGCGAGGTAGAGGCTCTCGCGCAGGGCCGCCATTCCATAGGTCATCGGGTTCAGCCGCATCACCCACGCCAGCCATCCGGGGGCGCCGGCGGCGGGAAAGAACGCGCCCGACAGCATCCAGATCGGCAGCAGGATCAGGTTCATGATCGCGTGGAAACCCTGCGTTGAATCGATCCGCCAGGCGATGATCAGGCCCAGGTTGGTCAGCGCGAATGCCACCAGCGCCATGATCACGATGGTGGCCGCCACCGCCGACAGGCTGAGCGCCACGCCCGCAATCGGCGCCAGCAGCAGGAAAATGATGCCCTGCATGAGGGCCAGCGTGGTGCCGCCCAACGCCTGGCTCATCACGATGGAGGTGCGCGCAATCGGCGCCACCAGCACGCCCTGAAGGAAGCCCTGCTTGCGATCCTCGATGGTCGAGATGGTGGCGAAAATCGCCGTGAACAACAGCACCAGCGCGATCACGCCCGGATAGAAGTATTCGGCGTAGCTGACGGTCCCAGGGGTGCCGGCGGGACGAAAGGAGGCGTTAAAGCCAACGCCCAGTAGCGCCCAGAACACCAAAGGCTGCAAAAAAGCCCCGGTTACGCGGCTGCGCTGGCGCACAAACCGCACCACCTCCCGCTTCCACAGCGTGTAAATTTGCAGTAGCACAACTCTACTCGCCGGCGCTGTCCGCAGTGCCCTCGATGAAGAACCGGCGGCCGGTCAGATGCACGAACACGTCCTCCAGCGTCGGCTTGCCGAAGGTCACACTCTCGATCTGATCGCCGAAAGCCTCGACCAGGTCGCGCACCAGCTCATGGCCGCGCTGGCGCTCGATGCGGATCGTTCCGTCCACCAGCGTGCCTTTGATCGCCAATGCGGCATCGATCCTTGCCATCAACGTCCCCGGGTCACCGGCGCTGCGCACCGCCACCACGTCGCCGCCGATGCGCTCCTTGAGCTCGCCCGGCGGCGCGATCGCCACCATGCGGCCCTCATTGAGGATCGCAATCCGATCGCAGCGCTCAGCCTCTTCCATGTAATGTGTGGTCAGCACGATCGTAACACCGTCCGTGCGCCGCAGATGGGCCAGGTAATCGTTGAATTCGCGCCGCGCCCCCGGATCCAATCCGGTGCTGGGCTCGTCAAGCAGCAACAGCTCGGGCTGATGGAGCAGCGCTTTGGCAAGTTCCGTGCGCCGGCGCAACCCGCCCGACAGCGTCTCGACCCGGTCGCGGGCACGGTCGCTCAGCCCGACGCGGGCCAGCATCTCGGCGCTGCGTGCGCGCAGACGGCTGCCGCGCAGACCGTACAGATGTCCGTGATGTTCGAGGTTCTCGGCCACCGTCAGCTTGTCGTCGAGGCTGGGATGCTGGAACACGACGCCCATGCGGCGCTGGATGTCCGCTCGCTCACGCCTCAGGTCGCGTCCCAGTATGCGCACCGTCCCGGCCTGACATGGCACCAGGGTTGACAGCACCTTGAACAGAGTGGTCTTGCCGCCGCCGTTGGGGCCCAAAAAGCCGAATATCTCGCCGCGTGCGATCGAGAAGCTGACGTCGTTGAGCGCGTGACGCTCGCCGTAAAAGAAGTTGATGGCGTGCCCCTCCAGCGCGGGCTCTGGAGCCGGCTGCGGGAGTTCGGCGCGAGATGCTGAGCTGGCGGCGGAAGCGATAGCCATCGAACGCGATTATCACGCGCGAACAAGTTCGGAGCAATGGCACAACCAGCGCATTTCACCAGCGCGCAGACGCTTGCGGTGGCGCCGAATTGGCATCGGAACACGCGCTGCAATCCTGACTTTATTGCTAGGAATTCGACGCGTGCTGTACAAAATTAATCAGCATTTTGATGAAAGAAACGGCCTGCGATGCCCCGTCTTTTCTCAAATCGCTCCTGGCTTCATCACCTGATCGTGACCGTGCTCGCCCGCTGGCTTCACCCGGCGCCGGCGGCGGCCGGCCAGCTATCGGTCACTGCTTCGTGACACACCGGCTTCCAAAGGAGCTGCGGGCGCGCCAGGGGGGCGCGCCCGCAGCTCGAAGCCACTAAAGTGCGGGGGCCGGGGCCGCGCGGCGCGCGATGCGCGCCGCGCGGCCCCGGCCCCTTGTAGCCTGCGACTGTTGTTCGTCCCAGGCTGACTTCAGGCTGCCGCCTTCGTCGTGGCGCCGCCGCCCGCCTCCTCCGCGATCGAGCCTTTCTTGGAGAACGCCACCGCCACGCCCAGCAGCACCACCGACAGCACCACGATCAGCACCCGCCCCGCGGTGACTTCGCCGATCGCCGCGGGCGCAAAGGGCGCTGCCAGGATGCCCACCAGGTTCATCACCTTGATCATCGGGTTGAGCGCCGGCCCCGCGGTGTCCTTGAACGGGTCGCCCACGGTGTCGCCCACTACCGCGGCCTTGTGAACGTCGGTGCCTTTGCCACCCAGAAATCCGTCTTCGACTTTCTTCTTGGCATTATCCCACGTGGCGCCCGCGTTGGACATGAACACGGCCATCAACTGACCGGTCAGGATGGTGCCACCCAGAAATCCGCCCAGCGCTCCCGCGCCCAGCCCGAAGCCGACCAGCAAGGGAGCGAATACCGCCAGGATTCCAGGGCCCAGCAGCTCCTTTTGCGCGGTCGCCGTGACGATTTCAACGCACCGTCCGTAGTCGGGCTTTTCCTTGTACTCCATGATTCCGGGGTGCTCGCGGAACTGGCGGCGCACCTCGACCACCACCTGATAGGCGGCGCGGCCTACGGCCTTGATTGCGAAGGAGCTGAACAAAAACGGCACCGCGCCGCCGATCAGCAGCCCGACGAACACGGTCGGCATATTGATCTGAACGCCGAGGTCGCCCAGATGCGCCTCATCGATGAAGGAGCGGAACAGCGACACCGCTGCGATAACCGCAGTGGCAATCGCCAGCCCCTTGGTCAGCGCCTTGGTGGTGTTGCCGATCGCGTCCATCCACGACAGCGTGCGCGACGCTTCCTCCTGGTGAATCCCGCCCATCTCGAAGATGCCGTGCGCATTGTCGGTGATGGGTCCGTAGGTATCCATCGCCAGGATGAATCCGGTGGTCGTCAGCAAGCCCAGTCCGGTCAACGCGATCCCGTAGAACTGCAACGCCACTGAGTCGCGGAAAATCACCATCGCGGTAATGATCGAAACGGCAATGACGACCAGCGCCCACACTGAGGACTCCAGTCCTTCCGCCATGCCCGACAGAATCAACGTCGCGGGCCCGGTCTTGGCAGAGGTGGCGCATTCGGTCACCGGTCCTTTATCGGGATGCGTGAAGTAGTTGGTCAGCCACAGGGTGACCACGGCCAGGACGATGCCCACCGACGCGGTGACCGCAAAGCGCCAGTCGGGCCGGCCGGTGACCGGATCGGTCAGATAGAAGTAATTGACAATGAAGAAGCCGATGATCGAGGCCACCGCGGAGGCGACATAGCCGTTGATGATTGGCCGCATCGGGTCGCGCATCGTGCTGCCCGCCGGGACACGCACTGCCATGATGCCGATAATCGAGGAGAAGACGCCCACCGCGCGCAGGATCATGGCAAAAATGATCAGCTTGAGCGCGAACGCGCCGGCGCCTGCCGCGCCGCCGTAGGCAGCGATGAAGTCCTTTTCGCCCAAAGCGTAGGCAGCCAGGATAATAGCGGCGACCAGGGTTACTTCGTAGGACTCGAACACGTCCGCCGCCATCCCCGCACAGTCGCCCACGTTGTCACCGACGTTATCCGCGATGGTGGCGGCGTTGCGCGGGTCGTCCTCCGGGATGCCGGCTTCGACCTTGCCGACCAGGTCGCCGCCCACATCGGCCGCCTTGGTGTAGATGCCGCCGCCCACGCGCATGAACAGCGCCGCCAGCGAACCGCCGAAGCCGAACCCGACCAACACCTTCATCGCGTTCTCGCGGAAGATCAGAAAGATGATGGTGGCGCCCAGCAGTCCCAGTCCGACGGTGAACATGCCCGACACGCCGCCGGCCTTAAACGCCAGCTCCATCGCATCCTTGAAGCTGCTCAGCGCGGCATTGGCGCTGCGCACGTTGCCCTTGACGGCCAGCCACATGCCCACGAATCCGGCGCCATAGGAGGCGCTGACGCCCATCAGAAAGGCCACGGAAATCCCCAGCGGCAGCGCCAGACCCGAGTAAACGTGGCGATACATGAAGAACAGGGCAATAAAGATGAAGCCGACAAACCAGCGCATGGTCCTGACCTGCTGACGCAGGTAAGCCATCGCGCCCTCTTCCACCGCCTCCGCCACGTCGGTCATCGACTTGGCGCCGGGACTGGCCGCCAGCACGATGCGGACCAGATACAGTCCATAGCCCAGCGCTGCGATTGCTGACAGCAAGACCAGCCACAGGATCAGCACCTGGCCGCCCGAGAGGACTGGCAAAACAATATTTGACTCGCTCATTTACCGATGTCTCCGATGTCTCCTGATGGCTCCGTTCTTCGCCGGATCGGCCGGAGGAAGCAGCCGGCCGACTTTCGATCGGTGAAGGACGGGCCCGTGCACGACCGAAATATTTTGCGCGAAAGCCTACGAGTTTCGCCGACTCAAGTCCAGCCACCTGCTCACATATAATGGCTGCCGACGCAGCCGGTAGCATCGGTTGTCGCCATTTGGCGCAGCCGCACCGCTCGCTCAAGTTGACTCATTGTTATCCTGTGCCTTTGGTGCGGCTTTGGGAAGAGTCGCAGCGGCACGGCATGTTGATCCAACGCCGCGGCTTATGTTTAGCTCAAAACTCTGACAGGCAGCCCATGAATATCAATGTCGAAAGTTCCTCCCCGCTTCGCCGCAAGGTTACCATCGAACTCGATCAGGACGAGATCGCACAGGAGCTGGAGCGCTCCTATGCGCAACTGCGCCGCTCGGTGCATCTGAAAGGATTTCGTCCCGGCCGCGCGCCGCGCCAGATCCTGGAGCGGCTGTTTGGCGACCAGGTCCGCGGCGAAGTCATCCAGAAACTCATCAAGGAGTCCACTGAAAAGGCCCTCAGCGAACACAACCTGGTGCCGGTGGCTGAGCCTGAAATCGTCACCGAAGAGACCGACCTCAACAAGACGCTGCGCTTTGCCGCGGTGTTCGATATCAGGCCTGAAATCACCGTCAAGGATTACGAGAACCTCAAGGTTCCCCGCCAGGAGGTATCGGTCAGCGAGGAGCAGGTCGACGCCGCGCTGCAGCGGCTGCGCGAGCGGCTGGCGCCGCTCAAGAAGGTGGAAGACCGCACCCGCGTGGAACCGGGCGATTTCGTAATCGCGGAACTGGAGGCCTTCGCCGACGGTGCGCCGATTGCGGGCAGCAAGCTGGAGTCGCGTCTGCTCGAGGTTTCCGACAAGGCCATCGCGCACGGCCTGCATGAAGTGCTGACCGGCGCCGAGGTGGGCGTTGCGGGCAGCGCACGGCGCAGCTATCCGGCCGACTATGGCGAAAAGGATTTGGCGGGCAAGGAGGTGGAATGGCGCTACACGGTCAAGGAAATCTTCCGCCGCGAGCTGCCCAAACTCGACGATGAATTCGCCAAGGATCAAGGCGAGTTCCAAAGCCTGGCTGAGCTGCGCGAGCGGCTGCGCCACAACCTGCTCACACAGGCGCGCCAGGAGGCCGATGCCAAAGTGCGCCAGGGTCTGCTCGAGATTGTCCTGGAGCGCAACCCGGTGGAAATTCCGCAGTCGCTGATCGAACGCGAGCAGCGCGTGCTGGAGGCGGAGTTCGCCGCTACCTTGCAGGCGGGCGGGATGCCCGCCGAGCAGGCGATGGAGACCGCGCACAAAAGCCACGATGAATTCCGGGCGCGCGCCGAAAAACGCGCGCACAGCGCGCTGATTCTCGACGCGCTGGCGGCTCAGGAGAAGATCGAGGTCAGCGACGAAGAGCTGGCCGAACGCATCGCCGCCATCGTCGCCCAGTCGGGCCGCGACCGCGAGCGCGCGGCGGGCTTCTATAATAAGGAAGAAAACCGCGCCGCGCTGCGCGCTTCGATGCGCCGCGAAAAGACCCTCGACCTGTTGCTGGAGCGGGCGCAAAAGGATGACAGTCAGAGCGCCGGCGCGCAGGCCGGCGGCGAGAGCGTTGGCGGCGGTGAAGGCGGCGGCAGCGCCGGCTCGGGCGAGTCCGCCTGAATGGGCGCGAGCCGGACCCAATGTTGCCCATTAATTTCAAACTGGATACAATCATGTTAGCGCGGGAGTGCGCGGGGGTTTTGGGGCAAAATGCGTCGCCGCATGGCGTTATGAGCAATCTGGTTCCAATTGTAATCGAGCAGACCGGCCGTGGAGAACGCGCTTATGACATTTACTCGCGGCTGCTGAAGGACCGGATCGTTTTTCTGGGTAGCGAAGTCAATGACGACGTCGCCAATCTGATCACCGCACAGTTCCTCTTTTTGGAGTCCGAGGATCCCGAAAAGGAAATCGCCTTTTACATCAACTCGCCGGGAGGTTCGATCACGGCGGGACTGGCGATTTACGACACCATGCAGTTCATCAAGCCGCCGGTGTCGACCTTGTGCCTGGGCCAGGCGGCGAGCATGGGTGCGCTGCTGCTGGCCTCGGGGCAGAAGGGTCGGCGCTACGCCCTGCCCCATTCCCGCATCATGATCCATCAGCCGCTGGGCGGCGCGCAGGGCCAGGCCACCGATATCGACATCCAGGCGCGTGAAATCCTGCGGATGCGTGAGGAACTCAACAATCTTTTCGTCAAACACACAGGGCAAAGTTTGCGCAAAATCGAAAAGGACACCGACCGCGACCTGTTCATGGGGCCCGAACAGGCGGTTGAATACGGAATCGTTGATGAGGTAATCGTAAGCCGGGGGTCCTCCAAGTGAGGGACGGGAGGCAATATGGCCAAGCACGATGATCGCGCCGGATCCCTGGTCTGCTCTTTTTGCGGCAAGAGCCAGGACGAGGTGCGCAAGTTAATCGCCGGGCCCACCGTCTACATTTGCGACGAGTGTATCGACCTGTGCAACGACATCATCGCCGAGGAAGCCGACGGCGAGGAGGCCTTCGGCCAGAGTTCGGCGGTCCCCAAGCCGGCTGAAATCAAACGCGTCCTCGACCAGTATGTGATCGGGCAGGACCGCGCCAAGAAGATCCTGTCGGTCGCGGTTCACAACCATTACAAACGCATCGACTCGCAGATGGTGACCGGGGATGTCGAACTGCAAAAGTCAAACATCCTGCTGATCGGTCCCACCGGGGTGGGCAAGACGCTGCTGGCCCAGACGCTGGCCCGCTTCCTCCAGGTGCCCTTTACGATTGCCGACGCCACCTCGCTGACCGAGGCCGGCTATGTCGGCGAGGACGTCGAGAACATCATCCTGTCGCTGTTGCAAAACGCCGACTACGACATCGAACGCTGCCAGCGCGGTATCGTCTATATCGATGAGATCGACAAGATCGCGCGCAAAGGCGACAACCCCTCCATCACGCGCGACGTCTCGGGCGAGGGCGTGCAGCAGGCGCTGCTCAAGATAATCGAAGGCACCACCGCCAGCGTGCCGCCCAAGGGCGGCCGCAAGCATCCGCAGCAGGAGTTCCTGCAGGTCGACACCACCAACATCCTGTTCATATGCGGGGGCGCGTTCGTGGGTCTGGAGGACATCCTGCGCCGGCGGATCGCGGGCAAGACCATGGGTTTTCGCGCTGACTTAAGCCATCGTGATCCCAAGTCAATCTCCGATCTGCTGGTCGACGTGCAGCCTGAGGACCTGCTCAAGTTCGGGCTGATTCCTGAGTTTGTCGGACGCCTGCCGGTGATCGCGACGCTGTCGGAACTGGAAGAAGACGCGCTGGTGCGCATCCTGACCGAGCCCAAAAACGCGCTGGTACGCCAGTATCAGAAGCTGTTCGACATGGAGAACGTGCACCTGAAGTTCACCCAGGGGGCGCTGCGCGCGATTGCGCGCGAGGCGCTCAAACGCAAGTCGGGTGCGCGCGGTCTGCGGGCGATCATGGAGAACATCATGCTCGACGTGATGTACGACATTCCCTCGCAGCCCAACATCAAAGAGGTCTTAATTTCGGAGGAGGTGGTAAGTCAGAAGGAACCGCCCTTGCTGGTCTATCAGAAAGCCGCTGAGACCGCCTGAGTTCGGGGAGACTCGATAAAAAAAATGCTCTTTCGCAACGACAAAAAAGACAACCGCGACAATTCACAGGCGCAGATTGTTCCACTGCTGCCCTTGCGTGAATTAATCGTTTTTCCGCACGAAGTTTATCCGATCTTCGTGGGACGCCAGAAGTCCATCAAGGCGCTCGAAGAGGCCGAAAACCAGAAAAAACCCATCCTGCTCGCGGCCCAGAAGGACGCCAAGGTTTCAGAACCAACGCCCGACGATATCTACGCGGTCGGCACCCTGGGCGTGGTGGTGCAGCTGCTGCGTCTGCCCGACGGCACGGTCAAGGCGCTACTGGAAGGCAAGAAGCGGGCGCGCATCGTGCGCCACGTCACGGACCGCGATTTCTTCCAGGTCGAGGTCGAGGAAGTCACCGAAGTCTGCGAGCGCAACACCGAGGTGGAAGCGCTGATGCGCTCGGTGATCTCGACCTTCGACAACTATGTGCGGCTTAACAAGAAGATCCCGCCCGAGATGGTGACGTCGATCTCCGCCATCGACGACCCGGCCTACCTGGCCGACAAGCTGGTCGGGCATCTGGGGATCAAGCTGGAAGAGAAGCAAGCCCTGCTGGAGACCGCCAATCCGGCCGAGCGCCTGGA
>JAJPHZ010000028.1 GCA_021325025.1 Pseudomonadota bacterium
ATTTCAGTCCCCTCCTCATCGGGGTTCTCTCTGCGACGAGAGCATGAACGCCCATGCTCCAACCAAGGTACGCGGTCATTTCAGTCCCCTCCTCATCGGGGTTCTCTCTGCGACGGAACGGTCCACCAGCCGGGCCAGCAACGTCAGCTCGTCGATTTCAGTCCCCTCCTCATCGGGGTTCTCTCTGCGACCGCTATGCGATCGTTGACGATTTCAGGAACCCTGACCTCATTTCAGTCCCCTCCTCATCGGGGTTCTCTCTGCGACTGACGCCGGCGGCCTCGGCCGCGCTTGTGCGCGGTGAAATTTCAGTCCCCTCCTCATCGGGGTTCTCTCTGCGACCGCGGGCGAAGTGCCGAAAAAACGGGGGTTTTTGTGCCCTATCCAAGCACAAAACTTCGCAAGCACCAAGTTTGCGCGAGACCGGCCCTGATTTGCGAAAATCACCAGATGTCGCCGCAGTAGTTTTGGAACTCGCACGCCACGCAGCGCGCCCGCACCGGGGTCGCTTCGGGCATCTCCTCCCGTTCGATCATCCGGCGTATGGCGGCCATCGCGCCGAGCACCGCACGGCGCAACGCCCGGCCCACCGCCACCTCGACCAGCCGTCGCGACGGCGCCAGGTAGATGAATGCCGCCGGGACCGGCCGCGCGAAGTTCTCCTCCACCAGCATCGCGTAAGCTGCCAGTTGGATGCGGTGATTGTAACGCACCCCGCCTTCGGTGTCCTTGAAATCGACCGGGTAGCAGGCGTCCGCGCATACGACCAGCAGGTCGAGCTTGCCCGTCAGCCCAAGCGTTGGCGAATGCAGCCACACGCCGAAACGCCGCACGCCGCGCTCCAGTCCGTAGCGCCGAAGGCCGCGCCGTTTTTCCATCGCCTGCACCGCGGCCTCGATGTCGCGCCCGCGCTGCATCTTGTAGGTGCGCGCAAACTCCACCGGCATCACATGATGGTAGTAGGGGATGCGCTGGCAGTAGGCCCATTGCTTGAGGTCGGTAACGGTCAGAACCTCGACCCCGGGGTAAGCTTTGGCGGGCGGGCGGGGCCTGAAGGTTGCGGTTCGCATCGGCCGGCGTCATTCCAGGTTGACGATCCGGATGATCTCGCGTTTGGCGGCAACGTCCTTTTCGCACACCTGCAGCATCAGGATCTTGCCCTCGTTGTTGCCCAGGGTGTGATCGAGCCGGGCGAACATCTCGTTGCGCCGCGTTGCGTCCAGCGGCCCGCTGAAGACACTGTACTGGATGTGGTCCAGTCCGTAGTCCTTGCACACGTCGGCCACCTTCAGGCGGATGCGGTCGCTGGTGATGTCATAGACGATGAATGTCAGCACCTCCTGTCCGCGCATGGCTCACCATTTGAAGGCAAAGGTCCGGTAATCGGCGCCGCCGCGCAGGAAGGAGGCCAGATTGCGCGCCTGCAGTTGGATGACGGACTTGAGCTGGTAGCGCCGGCCGCGAAAGGCCGCCACGCTCTCCAGCCGCTCCAGCACCGCCGCGGCGACCGCGTGCCGGGCGCCATCGGTCAGCAAGCCCTCGCGGGTTTCGAGCGCGACGCCGCGCCCGATGGCGGCGATAATCGCGCGATCGACCACCGGCTGGCGGAATTCCTCGACCAGATCCAGCACCAGCCAGGGCTTGCCGGGCCGGTCGACGTGCAGAAAGCCGGCAAACGGCTCCAGCCCGGCGTTCATGATCGCGCCCCATACCTGGGTGTAGAGAATGCCGTAGCCGTAGTTGAGGGCGGAGTTGACCGGATCGGGTGCCCCGCGATGCTCGCGCGAGGTAAAGCCGAGCTGGCGCGGGAGCAGCAGGCGCACGCCCTTCCAGTACAGGCGTCCGGCCTGCCCCTCGATCGCCAGCAGCGCCTCGCGTGCGGCGTCGATCTCCGGCGCGTCGATGCGGGCGGCGTCGGCGCGGCCTTTGGCCAGCGCGCCGGCCAGCGCGCTCAGCGCTTCGAAGCGGGGCGGATCCGCTTCCTTGAGATACTTGCCGAAGTACTTGAGCAGCGAGGCCTGGTTGCCGAGCTTGCCGCGCACGATCGCCCGGGCCAGCCCCACGCCGCGCCGGTCGCGGTAGGCGGCGAGCTGCTCGCGGCGGGTGATGACGGTCGCGGTCAGCATCGGCGAGGACAGCATCGCATAGGGCTTGCCCGAGCGGGTCAGGAAGGAGAGCCGGATGCCGCGCTCGCAGCAGGCCTCGACCAGGTCGGCGGAGATAGTGACGCCGGGGGAGGTGATCAGGATTTCGCCGACGCGAAACAGGGGCAGTTCGATCTCGTCGGGGGATTTTTTGGGCGGCTTGACGCCGGCAGCGCCGCTGAGTTTGGAGCGCCGCAACGGCGGCGGCGGAGTCCTGGCGCCGGCGGAGCTGAGCACGGTAAGGGTTGGGCGTTTGGCGCTGAGGTCCAGCGGCAACAGCAGTTGCGGCCCGCCCTCGATCAGCTCGAGTTTCGGCCGCGGCCCGCGAATTACCAGCCGTTCGCCGGTCTTGGCCAGCATCACCCCGTAGTCGGAGACGATTACCGAGTTCATCGCTGCATTAAAGTGAGATCATCGCAAGCCGCGAACGCAGGCGACTGAACTTTTCCCGAAGGCCGAATGAGGGTGTCGGGAGGCTTGCGTCATCCTGAGCCGGCCGCCGCCAGAGCCGAAGTGCCCGGGGTTGTCAGGACTGTAAGGCACGGCGATCCAGGACCCTCCTGCCTTCACGCGACGGTGGCTTTCGCTTCGTAAGCGATCAGACCCCGTCCGGCGCGCCCGGGCTCAGGTCAAGCCCGAGCCGTTTGTCATACGCGGCATTAACCACTGGGATGCCGTCCTTGTATGCGACGCGTCCTTGTCTCTTAAGGGCGCCGAGTTGACGATAGCTCAGCGGTACGAGAAGCTCGCAAGCGCTGAGCGGGTCTTCGGTCGACAGCCTGCGGTACTCCTGTTCCAGCACTTGTGGCAGCACTTCGCAGCCGTCGAACATTTGGTCGAATTTGCGGGCGAGTTCCGGAGAGGCGTCGAAGACAGTCATGGAGTTGAGTACGTCGCGGCGAAATTCCCGCTGAGCCTTGCGCACCGCGTCCCGCCATTGGACAGCGAAGGCACCGGAATAAAGACGGTCAAGCCATGTCTGAATGATGGTGTCGTCGATTATCGAACGGTCGGCAGGCCGAAGAAGCGACAGCGTGGCGTCCACCACCGATTGATCATAAATCGGGCGTGCCGCAGAGGTATTTGTCGTTACGACGACGTCGGCTGCACGCAGGCGGCAGATTCGGTTGACGCGTCCAAAGCGCTGGACCAATGCCTCAAGCGGTGCAGGGTCGGAAAACAAAAGATCGAAGTCGACGTCCAGGCTGACCTCGACAACCTGAGTGGCAACCAGGACAATGGGCTGTCTTGGGGCGGTGCGGGTACCCATTTTTTGTCCGAGGAAGTGCTCCTTGGCGAAACGGTCGCGGCTGCAAAAGCGGCTGTGCAGCAGTTGCACGGCTGCAACCGCTCCCAAGCGCTCCGTCAGCCCGGCGTAAATGCTCTGCGCTCGGGACACCGTATCTGCCACCACCAGCACAGCCCTACCGGCCGTGGCCAGGGCGGCGATTTCATTCAGGGTGCGGCCGGAAAGCAGGTCATCGTCCAGCAACCGTAAACGATGGCGTCGAAAGGCGGCGACAGTGTCCGGGGTTGCAGCGACAAGTGTGAAATCGCCGACGGCATCCTCAAGTTCCGCTCGCAGCGCTGCAGGCGTGGTGGCCGACATGACCAGTAGCCGCCCACTGAGTTCGCGCGCGAGATGGTTGAGTGTTGCGAGCAGCATACCAAGGCGCTCCGGTTCGTAGGCATGAATCTCGTCCATGACGAAGGTCGCGCCTGCGGCGTCGGTCCAGAGCGCAGCGTGTCCGGGCAGCTGGTAGGCGGCACGCAGCAGTTGGTAGGGCGTGGTGGCTCTGACCGGAGCGGTACACAGGCGGGCCAGCGCGCGCTCTTGCAAAGCGACTGCGCGTGCTGCATCCCTGGTGTAGCCCTTTTCCAGCAACTGCCGATAAAGTGCCTGCAGAGCGCGGGAATGTTGTAGCACCACCGAGCGCGCGCCGAACAACTTTCCCAGCCGCAAGCGCATCGCGTTCAGGCTTGCCTGATAGGGCAGGATATAGAAGAGCGGCGGAAAGCCCGGCGCGCCATTCGCAGCCGCCCATAGAAGTGCGCTTTCAGTCTTGCCGCTTCCCGTCGGTGCGATCAGCAACAGGTTGCCGCGCGTGCTGGCGCTGGCGCGCTGATGCTGGTACAGGCGCTCGGGGTCGATATCGACCTGGGCCATCATCTGTTCGCGCGAGCGCAGCGCGGGCAGCTCGCGGAAAGTTTCGGCAGCTGAACCGGCGTGATCGGCGAGGAGCACAAGGCCGCGCAAGAAGCGGCAGGCTATGGCGCGCGATCCGGTGCCGACCGCTTCCTTAGCCAGCCGTTCGACCGCGGTCAGGCAGTGCCGGAGCGCGGGCACGAACCAATCGCGATAGTCGTCGAAACTGGGTGCAACAAACCCGGGCTCCCAATCGGTCTCGAGCAGCTGCCGCTCTCTGGCCGCCGGAACAAGCTCTTTTACGGCAATGTTCCACATGAGAGCGAGCGTCTTGGGATCGACGCTGTCCAGCAGTCTCTGTACCCCGTCGTCGAGGTCCATGGACGGGTCGGGTGGAGGATAGGTCTGCCGGAGGACGGAAAGCTCGCGGTGATGCGAAACGACACCGGCCGCAACCCAAATAAGGTCGGCCTGCTCGTCGCCGGCGAGAAGCGAGGGCAGCAGCGCAAGCGAGATTACCTCGTGGCGTTCTTCGAAGCGCGGTCCGCCGCGAAGCATTTTCTGGAAGCCGGCTGCGCACTTGCCGAGATCGTGCAGGGCACAAGCCAGCGCAGCGCGATGCCAGAGGCGGGGCTCCCGGCAATTGTCGGCAAGTTGCGGCTGGCGCGCTTTCAGGCGCGCCAGCCGCTCCAGAACCTCGCAGGTATGAGCGACCAGCGACTGGCCGGCCTGCCCTTGGGCCTGGGAACTCTTGGCCCAGATCTCCTCATGCATGTTTCTCAGCCATCGGCGAAGGAGTGAAACACCAGGCCGCGCCGGACGCCCTTGTCCAGCGGCGTATCGGGGTCGACCGGCCACTGCTCGGGCTCCGGTTTGCGCACCAGCCGGCGGCGGTCATCCGGCGCAATGGCGGCGTTGCCGGAATAAAGTCGATCACCTGCTCTCAGCACCACGTACTGCGCGAAGGTCGGTTCCCGATCGGGAGGGGGGCCGATGTAGCGCGGCATCAGCACCGTAATGCCGCGCGCGGTGCGCGCGCGCCAGGAGAAGGGCAGCAAGGTGTTTTCGAAGTAGGCGCCATCGGCGAACGGGAGCTCGATTTCCTCGGCCATGACCACGCAGGCGACGTCCTGCGAGCGCCCGAGGACGACCGGAAAAACCGGCGTACGAAAGGCTTGGGCCAGAGACGACGGTGTCAAATAGAGAGTGAGCTCGGCCTGAAACAGGAATTCGCGAAACACCGGCTGCACCGCTCCGCCCAGCGCAAGCCGGTTTTCAGCCCTCCATCGTTTGAAGTTGGCCGCCTGCTCCTTGCTGAGTTTGTCGGGTGCGCTGGTGGAAACGATATGCTGGTGCTCGAGGTCGACGCCCCTTGCAGTGAAGACAAAGTGGTAAGCGAAGCGAATCGTCTCGGGCGGCGGCAACTGGCCGACGGCACTGGCGACATGACCATAGATGGTCGAGGGTGGCGGCATGGAGTAGGTAATCTGCTTGCCGACGAGAAAGTGCGGATAGCGGAACGACGCCGTCGGCGCGAGGATCCTAACCTTGGCGACGCGCATGGCTCAGTCGTACCAGCTCTGGTTCTCTTTACTCTCAAGCTGCTCGGCAAGGGCGGCGATCGCCTCGCGCGGATGGCTGGGCTCAGACAGCCGTGCGTGCTGCGGTAGCTTGGCGCGTTCGGCGTCGAGGAAGCCTTTGGCCCAGCCCACATAAACGGGTGAAAGAAAATCGTCCTTCCACACGCTCAGAATTTCATTCAAGCCCTCCTGGTTGAACTGGGTTTCATGCTTTTGCGAAGCGACGAGAACACGTGCGAAGGGATGGTTTCCGGTTCGAGTAACAGCGGCGAACAGAAGGGAGGGAGCGACATCGGTATAATGCAGCGCCTGCTTGGCCCCGCCGTCCAGCACTGCCAGAGCGCGGATCAAGGTCGCGACGCGCTTTTGACGGTCCCCAATGGGGAGCCGATAAGCCTGCTGCCCGCGCACCGTAATCTTGTTCCCGCACAGCTCTTCGGCCTGTTCCCGGCGATGGCTGTCGAGGTTCTTGAAGCCGACCCGTTCACCGTCGAAGAAGGTTCCGGCGCAGGTCAGATCGAGCGAGAACAGGCACGCCAGATGGGCGCGGTAGAACTCATGCTCGTGCGGAACCGGGTCGCCGTTCTGGCGTGTCATGGTTCCAAAGTCGTCCACAATCGGCGCAGGAGCGATGGCAACCATCGTTCCGACCCGCAGCGGCGATACCCGGGTTATCTCGCGATCTTTTTCCAGCGGGGTAGCCGCCGCGTCCTTGGCGGCATCCTCGCGCTTGGAGGGCGCGCGCATGTAGCCGAACAGGTCGTCATCCCAGTTTGACACCGGATTGGCGTCGGTGTAGGCAATCTTGCCTTCGCGGAAGACGGCCGCGGATACCCAGCCGTTTCCGGCGCGCTCCAGCGTGGTTCTCAGCCAGTAACGAACCGCCTGCGCCGATACGTAGGGGTAGGTTCCCTGCGGCGTGCGGATCTTTTTGACCGCAATGGTGTTGTCGGTACGAGCGCCCGCTTCTGCACCCTGATTGTTGAGCGCCGAAGCCGGCGCGTCGATCACGAACAGGCCTGTTACGTATGCCATCGCTTTCTCCTGAAATTACAAGGGTTAAGCAGCTTGTTCCTCGCCAGCGTCGGGTGCCGTCAACCAGTCAGCACGCTGCTCGAAAAAGTCCCTTGCGTGCAGCGCCTCGATTAGACGAATCGAGATCAGATCCCGGATCATGCCCCAGTCGGCCACACCGATACTGTCATCGGCCATGAACACGTCGACGAAGTCATCAAGGCCAAACAGCAGTTTGCGGTGGTCTTTCGCTTCGTTGCGTTGTGCCTTGACCAACGCATTACGCACTTCCCACGGCTTTTGGCTGTAGACCAGGTCGCGAAACAGGCTTCGGTCATTTGAAGCCGCGATATGTTCGGCAAGCCGATCGGCAAACTCGCGAATCTTCTCGATATGGGTGCGCTCCATCCCTAACACCTCACTTAGAAAGAGTTCTGTCAGCTCCCAGTTGACCAGTGTCAATTCATCGCCCCGGGCGGCTCGGTCGGACGGCACCTGGTTGAAACGGATGTTGGGAAACAGATGGCGCCGCACGAAGCCGGCAGCGCCGCGCCGATCGACAAAGTCGCCTTCGAAGACGGCAAACAGGTCCTGGAGCACGCTGTTGCGTGATCTGCCGGCGCCGCCGGCTATGGCGGGCGTCGAAACCTTCTTGCGGGAGGAGCTGGGCTTCGAGCGGGGTTGTCCCTCGCTACCCTGTTCCTTCTTCTTGCTCGGTTCCAACCACGAGCGCGCGACCAGTTGTTGCCAGTACCGGGCCGCGCCCGAGCGCTGAACCAGCGCCAGGAAGCGCACAACCTGCGACGGGATGAAGTGAACCTGCAGTGACGGTCCTTGGCCGGAGTTGGAAAGCACATAGACGGCAACCGAAGCGTAGCTTTGGCCGTCGACGTTCCTACGGGCACAGACGTCCATCAGGTCGGAGGCGACCAGCGAGGTCGGCGCTTTTGCATCGGGATACTTGGGTTCATTTCCGTCTTTGGCTGCATGCTCGCGTTCAAGGAGCGGGTCGGGGCCGTCGCGCGCCGGCAGTTGGCCCTTACGTGCCAGATCGAGCAGACGACGGTTGTCCGCGACATACTTGGCCGCCAAGGCCGTCATCAGACTGCCATCATCGCTGTGGACCAGCAGCATTCGCCCTTCCGCGCGCCGCCCACCCATGGGCAGGGCCTGGATAGCCAGCAGATAAGGTCCCGCGATCGGTAGAGTTCCCCGCCCGGCGGGAAAAAAGTTGATAACGTCCTCGCCGGTCAGCATCGGCACCTGTGAGCGATGGACGAGGTGGGTCGCCGGCAACCCGGTGTACGCACACTTCAAATCCCCTGTGCCGACGTCGCCTTCCCATCGATGCGCGCGCAGCACTCGCTGTGCGTACTGCTTGCGCTTCAGCGCTTTTCGCTCTTTGCCCTCCTCCTTTCTGGCGTCTGGCTGTACGTATTCGGAGTTCATGAACACGCATGACAGGTAGCTGTTCATACGACCACTGAAGTAGTTTTCTTCCAACTCTTGAGCGCATTGGTCGAGATCTTCGGCGGTGAGCTCTTCGGGCATGGACTTGCCGGACATCGCGCACAACGTGGCGATTCCCACATCTGGCAAAGGGTGTCCGGTAAATTTGAGGTTCATAGTATTTTTCAGCAACCTCCCAAAGCGTTTGGTCGAGCCTCACCCGCGCGCACTGCGCCCCAGCGAGATCCCCTGCCGCCGGCTCAGGACGACGGAACGATGGGTTTCGGCTTTCAATCGGGGCTTGCGGTGCTACGCGAAGCTTTATCCGGTCAATCGGCGCGCAGTACATATTTCCCCAACCCGAAAGTGGCGCCGTGGCCGACGTGGGTTAATTCGCCCAACTTCAGGTACTTCCAAAACGGGGTGATCTCGCCCTCGTAGACGGCGCGGCCGATGATGCCTTCCCATTGCATGCGGCGGTCCTGACGCGTGCTGTAGCGCTGCCATGAGGTCCATCGGGTTTCGTCCTTGATCAGGCGAATCGAGGCGGCCTGTTCGATCAGGGCACGGAAGTCCACCTCCAACGCAGCGCCGCAATGAAACCGCGACAGCGAGGACAGGCGGCCCAGCAGGCGACGGAACAGGATGTGGAACTCGGCACGGGGCACGAAGCGGCCCTCGTGCTTGAGCCGGGTCTGGGTGACGAAGTCGATGGTCAGCGGGCCGGCGGGCATCGGCGCCCTGGCGCACTCCTCCAGCGTCAGCACTCGATTGGTGGGCCGCACCAGGTTCTCCTGCGCGTCGTACACGCACAGCGCCTTGGCGCGCGCGGCAAATGACTGTGGCGTGACATCATCGATGCGCCGTAGTTCGACCGCCTGACGGCCGCGGCCGATGCGGTTGACTTCGCGCAGGGCGACCACGAAGTAGGGCAGGAATTCGCGCGCCCGGCCGATCAGGGTCAGGTCGAAGCAGACTTCCTCACCGGGGCGAAACTGCTGGCGGGCCGATGCGTCAAGCCGGGCCGGCGCGATTACGAACGGACGCGGGATTTCCTCATGAGTGCGCAGCGCGTCGGCAGCGGGCGGCGGCGCAGTTTCGAAGATCAGATGATAGGGACATTGCACGGGGAGCGGGCAGTCATGTCCGCGCGGCGCCGGACAAGCCACGGCGCGGAAGGCATGACCGAAGGCGCCACGCAGCGTGGAGCCCAGGTAAGCGGGCAGGTCGAGCGGCTCGCGTGCGATGAACGTGACGCGATAACAGGTGGCACAAAGCGCAAGCGTCCGCCCGGCTTCGTCACCGCGTGCCTCCCCTTCCAGATGCAAACCGAAGCCCCCTTGAGCCCAATTGCACGAAGCTTAGTCTTTTTTCTGCAAAAAATGCAATCCCTCCAGACGGTGGCCAGCGCCGGCGCACGGAGGTCGGCGTATGACGACGGGCGGGGCGCCCGCGCCGCTTTTGGATTCAATGACGCGTCGAACGGCTTTTATAGGTCCGACGCTTCGGACTGGCGGCGTTCGGCTTCGGGCATGGTCTGGGCGATGATCGCCATGAGTTCGTTGTGCAGCAGGCCATTGGTGCCGAGGATGCGGCCCGCCGTCAAGCTGAGCCTGGTGCCGTCCATGTTGGTGACTTTGCCGCCGGCCTCCTGCACGAGCAGCGCCCCGGCGGCGACGTCCCAGGGTTTGAGACCGAATTCCCAAAAGCCGTCCATTCGCCCGCAGGCCACCCAGGCCAGATCCAGCGCGGCGCTGCCGGTGCGGCGCACCCCGTGCACGCGCCCCATCATCGCTTCCCAAAAGGCCAGATAAAATCGCCGGCGTGCCGACCGATCATAGGGAAAGCCGGTGGCCAGCAGGGCGGTGTCGAGCGTGGCAGCGCGGCTGACCGCGATCGGGCGCCGATTGAGCGTGGCGCCGCGGCCGCGGCGCGCCACGAACATCTCGCCGCGCAAAGCATCGAAGACCACTCCCAACTCGACTCGGCCGCGACGCTCATAGCCGATCGACACGCAGCAATGCGGATAGCCGTGGGCGTAATTGGTGGTGCCGTCGAGCGGGTCGATGATCCATCGATGGACACTGCGCCGCTCGACCCCGCCGCCTTCCTCGGACAGGATTGCATGGCCGGGAAAGGCGCGGTGCACGATGCCGATGGCGGCGGCTTCCGCTTCGTGGTCGGCCTCGGTCACCAAGTCAAGGAAACTGGTCTTGCCCTTGAAGGTGGTCCTTCTAAAACGCGCGACATGAACGGCGCCGGCGGCGCGCGCCGCGCGCAGGGCGGTCTTTTCGATGGCGTCCACGGATGAGCAAGTTACGGGATGGCGCGTGTACAGTCCACTTTGAGAATCGGGCCGCCGTCGGCTTTGAGGGTGCAGGGAGATTGAATTCTCTGATAGACTGGCGCGGACGATTTTTCCGCCCGCAGCGTGCCGGTTCCGGTCGCTTACAAAGGAGATTCGCCAATGGCGGAGTTCAATCATATCGGGTTGACGGTCCGCAGCCTGGAGGCGTCGCTCAGGTTCTATCGCGAAGTGGTGGGGATGAGGGTGGAGATGAACTTCGCCCTTGAAAAGGGCGGCTTCGCCAGGCTTACCCGCAATCCGCAGGCGGCGATCAAGGGCGCCTACGTGATGGCGGGGACGTTTCGCCTTCAGCTTCTCGAATACACCGCCGGCGGCGGAACCGCGCAGACCATCCGCCACAACAATATCGGCAGCCCGCACCTGTCGTTCGGCGTAAACGACGTCGAGGCGAAGTGGCGCGAGGTGCAGGCGATGGGCTGGCCGAAAATCATCTCCGACCTCGTCGAAGTGGTGCCCAAGGTGCGCAGCTTTTACGTCGAGGATCCCGACGGCGTGCCGGTGGAGTTCTTCCAGATGACGGGTTGATTTCGATGGCCGGGAAAAAGCCGGATCAAGCGGCGGTGGCCGCGCGCATACCCGCGGGCGCCACGCTGGCGCAAGTGCGCCGCCTGGCCGCGGACTGCAAGGCGTGCGGTTTGTGGCGCAACGCGACGCAGACCGTTTTCGGCGAGGGCGCGGAGCGCCCCGCGGTGATGCTAATCGGTGAGCAGCCCGGCAACCAGGAAGACCTCCAAGGCCGCCCCTTCGTCGGTCCGGCAGGCAGGGTCCTGGACCGCGCGCTGGAGGCGGCCGGGATCGGTCGCGACGCCGTCTATATCACCAACGCGGTCAAGCATTTCAAATGGACGCGCAAGGGCAAGCTGCGGATTCACCAAAAGCCCAGCGCACAGGAAATCGAAGCCTGCCGTCCGTGGCTGGACGCGGAAATCGCGCTGACCCGCCCCAAGGTGGTCGTCTGCCTGGGCGCCACGGCGGCACAGGCGATGCTGGGCAGCAAATTTCGCCTCACCCACCATCGCGGCGAGTTCTTCTCGATCGCGCAAAAACCGCCCGTCACCGCGACTGTCCATCCCTCCGCCGTCTTGCGCGCGCCGACTGACGAGGAGCGGCACGCGATGACGCAGCAGCTCATCGATGATCTGAAAGTCGTGGCGCGTAAACTGCGGAAGGTCGGCCCATAGTTCACGACCCGATCGACCACACCGATCGCAGGCCCAGTTGATTCCAGGCCTGACGCACGCGCTGCGGTTCGCCCAGGTTGACCCATCGCAGGCCGGGCACCGGCAGCGCGGCCAGATTGACCGGCGCCCCGCCCAGCACCTGTTCCACAAAGCCCGCCGGCCTCAGCTCCCTGTAGACGTCGGCCACCGAGCGTGCGCTGGGCGGCTTGGCGCGCAATGGCGCAAAGGCCGCGTACAGTTCGGGCGCGCCGACCATGATCGCACCCAGCATCGTTGACAGGCGGCCTACGGTCACGGCGCTGTTCCACAGACCCCCATGCTTGAGCAACCGCACGGCCGCTTCGGTATCGGGCTTGTTCCACAGCGTCTGGACACGATAAAGGTCGTGCCCGCCCGCAACGATTCTGTGCGCCGGCTCGATCCATCCGCAATCCGTGTCGGGATGCGAAGGCTGCATGGCGAGCAGCACGGTGAATTCCGGCCGCTGCTCGACGGCGTCGAAGGCCATTTCGACGTGGCGCATGAAATCGCCGTCGTCACTCAAAAAATGGTCCGATGGAAAGATCGCCACCGACGCCTCTGGTGCGGCCGCCGCCATGCGTATTAGGGCCAGCAGCACGGCCGGCGCGGTGCCCCTGTTGTCGGGCTGCACCACCAGATTGGACCTGGGTATGTCGGCCAGCAGCGGTTCGTAATGCTGCTGATGGGCCTGGCTGACGACGTACAGGACGTCGTACGGCGCCACCGTCATCTCCACCCGTCGGCGGGTGCGCTCCAACAGCGTGGACTCCCCCAACAGCGAACAAAACTGCTTGGGAACCTCACGCCCCGTCATGCCACGCACCAGGGCGCTTAACCTGGTGCCGTCGCCGCCGGCCAGGATAATCGCAGCCCGTTTCCGATCGCTTGCGGCCGCCATCGCGTCTTTCCTTCCGAACGACCGATGAGTAGCAACGAGCTTGCCATCCATATCGGCTCAAACGAGCCTCTACAGGGTGTTGCTTTGCTGGAAACCGCTTCAATCTGAGCGGAGAGGCGCTGTCATCAAAAAAGGCAGGGCACCAAATCATTGCCACTAAAAAGTGCAGCGGCCCACAAGGCCACAGCTCCACCTTGCTGCAAAAGATTGGCGTTGGCCGCCGTGGACATTTGTATCTCAGCGATGCTACTTGCACAGCTTGGCTGCCCCGATGGATAGGGATCCGGTCGGCGCAGATGAGGCAGATGAGCAATGGCAGGTAAGTATCGGTTAATTGACGCGATGACCGGGATGCCGTCGCGACCGCGGCCGCAGACCCAGGCGCGCAAGCTGGACCCCAACATCGCGCGATGGTTCAAGCCCTCCCGGGAGATGAGCGAAGGGGCGACGTTGGAGGACATGGTGGCTGCGATGGACGCGGGCGACGTCGAATACGCTCACGTCACCGCTGCCATCATGGGCCGCGTCAGCGGCGCGGCCTATGGCGTGGGACAGGCGGTTCCCGATGAGCTTTTCGAAGCGCTATGCCGGCGCGCGGCGGAGTTGATGCAGCGCTTTCCCGGGCGTTTCAAGGCGTGCCTCGGCCTGGACCCGACGCGCGTGATGGGTGCGGTGCGCCGGCTTGAGCATGCGGTGGGCAACTACGGGTTCAGCGGTGCCTACATCATGCCTTCGATGATCGGGCTGCCGCCCAATCATGCCTGCTACTTTCCGATTTACGCCAAGTGCGTGGAGTTGGGCCTGCCAATCAAGATCAACGTCGGCGTGCCGGGGCCGATGCGCCAGGCGGCGATGCAGTACCCGATGGCGCTGGACGAGGTGTTGCTGGCTTTTCCCGAATTGACCGTAATCGGCGTCCATCTGGGGCATCCATGGCAGCGCGAGGTGATCGCGCTGCTGCAAAAGTATCCGAACTTTTACCTGGTGACCTCGGCGTGGTCACCCAAGTACGTGCCGCAGGAAATCTGGGATTTCGCCAACACCAGCCGGGGCATCAACAAGATTATGTGGGCGACGGATTACCCGTTGCTGCCGGTGGAGCGCTGCGTGCGCGAGGGCTGGCAGGTGCCGCTCAAGGAAGACGCCAAGCGCCGCTATCTGCGGGACAACGCGCTGGAGGTCTTCAGGTTCTGAGCATGCAGCGAGCAACGGGGATAATCCCGGCCAGGATCCAAATTGTAATTGCGGTGTGCGTCGCGACGGCGTTTGCCCGGGCTCCTTCAGCCAACGCGGCCGACGGTTATCTGCCCAGCCCTGCCGCATCCAAGGTGGTGTCGGCCGTTCCCGACGGCCCGGCGCGCACCGGCGTGGTAATTCTCACCCAACCGATGCCGGCCAACGACCCCGACCCGCAGGAGCGCAAGGCGTTTGGCGTGCTGTATACCTTCTCGCCGCGGGTGATTTTCGTCTATCGCGACCAGCCGACCTCGTTCAGCTTCTGGAATCTGCAATCGGATGAGAATCATGACTTCATGCTCGCTGACCCTGGCGGTCAGGTGCTGATGAAGATGGTGCTGCCGCAGCTTAAGAAGACCGCCGTCACCCTGACGTTTCATAAGGAAGGGCTGTACACCTTTTACTGCACGATGCATCAGCCCGAGATGTCGGGTCAGATCTACGTGCTGCCGCCCGAGCGCCGATAGCTTGCGCTTATTGCAGAAGAAAGGAACCGGCACGCTTCGACCGTGTCCCGGGCCTGGTTCGGCGCTACAAAAAAGAATCGCCTGACCGAGTTTCTGCTGCAGCGCCGGCCTCACGGTGTTCCGCAGTCCGGATCGACAGACGCAGGGTTTTCGGCTCAGTCACGCATGGGGCCTTGCGGGAGAATCGCAGCCGCGATAATCGCCAACGCGGCGCCCATCGAAAACGCCGCGGCGGCGCCGGCGTGTTGATAGACCAATCCGAACACCACGCTGGCGGGCAGTTCCGCAACACCGACCGCGGCGCTATAGACGCCCAGGGCGCGGCCGCGCCAATCGGCCGGAACCAGATCGACTACGAAGGCCTTCTGTGCGCCTTCGGTCAGGCCGAAAAACACTCCGTACACCGCGAACAGCAGCCATACCTGCCAGGCCGCGTGGGCCAGCGCGAAACCGATGTAGACCGCGGCGTAGGTAGCCCATCCGGCCAGAATCGGCATCCGGCGTCCGGCCCGGTCGCTGAGCGCGCCGCCCCAAGTCGATGTAAGCGATTTCACAATGTGCAGCACGATCCACAGCAGCGGCGCGAAGCGGATTGCTATCCCAAGCTCTGCGGCACGCCACAACAAAAAGGCGTCGGAAGAGCAGCCAAGGCTGAAGATGAAGATGGCGGCCAGCAGGCGCCGATACGCGGCAGAGGGCGCAATGCCGATCTCAGGGCGGGCGCGGATATCGCCGCCGCGATGTTCGTGCACCGTGCTGGCCAGCAGCGTCAGGCAGATCGCGCCGGGCAGCGCCGACCATGCAAAGATAAATCGCATGCTGATGCTGCCTGACAGCATCAGCCAGGCCAGCGCCGGTCCGGCGATCGCACCCGCATGGTCCAGCGCGCGATTGAGTCCGTAGGCGCGGCCGTGCAAGTCGGAGGGCAGGTCGGCAACCAGCAGCGCGTCGCGTGCCGGACCGCGCACACCCTTGCCGAGCCGGTCGCCGAAGCGGATTGCCAGCACCTGGGGCCAGTTGCCGGCGACGCTTAACAGCGGGCGCAGCACGTTGGCGAAGCCATAGCCCAGCAGCGCCAGGCGCTTGAAGCGGCCGCTCCAGTCGGCCAGGTAGCCCGACGCGATCTGCACCAGGCTGGCGGTGGCGTCGGCCACTCCTTCAATCAGACCCAGCGCCTGCGGACCGCCGCCCAGGGCGCCGATGAACATCGGCAGCAACGGCGCGATCATCTCCGAGGCGGTGTCGTTGAAGAACGACACCAGGCTGAGCGCGACAACGTTGCGCGGCAGGTTCGCCGCGCCGCGGCCGGCTGCGCGCAATTGCGCTGCGCGATCGGGCTGCGAAGGCGGCGGCATCGGCAATTCCGGCGGGCGCGTGGGCTGGCCTCAGTTGGTTTTGGGCAGGCCCAACACGCGCTGTGCGATGATGTTGCGTTGGATTTCGGAAGTTCCGGCCTCAATCGTATTGGCCCGCGAACGCAAAAATGTGAACTGCCAGCGCCCGTCCTCGATTGCATAGGCGCTGCCGCGTACAAGCTGCGATGCCGGCCCCTGGATCGCCATCGCCAGCTCGTTCATGCGCTGATTGAGCTCGGACCACACCACTTTGGAAATCGAGCCCTCAGGTCCTGGCGTGCCGCCCTTGAGAATCTGCGAGAAGGTGCGATAGCTGACGTAGCGCAGCCCTTCCAGGTCGATGTAGGCCTGCGCCAACTGCTGGCGGATTACCGGGTCCGCGGTGGCCGGACGGCCATGGCGCAGGCGCTGGCGGGCCATCTCGACCAGCTCGTCGAAGGTGATGCGATAGCGTAGCCATACCGCAAACGCCGAGGTGCCCCGCTCGTTCATCAGTGTGGTCATCCCGACGCGCCATCCGCCGTTGAGCTCGCCCAGCAGGTTGGCGCGCGGCACGTGCACGTTTTCGAAAAACATCTCGTTGAACTCGTGTCCGCCGGTCATCTGGCGCAGCGGTTTGACGGTCACGCCCGGGCTTCTCATGTCGACGAGCAGGTAGCTGATGCCGCGATGCTTGGGGGCGGAGGGATCGGTACGGACCATCAGGATGCACCAGTCGGCAATCTGGGCCTGCGTGGTCCACACCTTCTGTCCGTTGACTATGAACTCATCGCCGACCAGTTCCGCGCGGGTGCGCAGTGAGCCCAAATCCGAGCCGGCATTAGGTTCAGAGAAGCCCTGGCACCACAATTCCTCGCCCGACAGGATCTTGGGCAGGAAGCGCTTTTTTTGCTCTTCGGTGCCGTGCGCCATGATGGTGGGACCAGCCAGGATCAGGCCCACCCCGTTGATTGGATTGGGCGCGCGGAAACGCGCCGCCTCTTCGTTGAAAATCGCCAATTCGATCTGGCTGGCGCCCTGGCCTCCGTACTCCCTGGGCCACGCCATGCCGAGGAACCCGGCTTGATGCAGCCGGCGGGTCCATTGACGTTGAAACTGCGTCGAGGCCTCGCCGGTGGGATACTTGTAACCCGGTTTGCCCCATCCTTCGGGCAGGTTTTCCTGCATGAAGGTACGCACGCGTTGGCGGAAACGCTCTTCCTCTTCCGTAAAGCTCAGATCCATATCCTTTTATCCATGCCGATGAACGGGGTCCTGCCAGGTTGCAGACGCGCGGTGGCGTTTTTGCGCCGACAGCGAGTCAAATGTTTACCGCTACGGGGGGAGTTTTGCCAGATTTTGCTCGCGCTGCCCGCCGGGTCGTGCGCACAATAAAAGTACAGCCGCGACGGTTCATTC
This sequence comes from Pseudomonadota bacterium, assembly GCA_021325025.1. Lineage (GTDB taxonomy): Bacteria > Desulfobacterota > Binatia > Binatales > Binataceae > JAJPJA01. The sequence goes on from JAJPHZ010000028.1 coordinate 17,258, forward strand.
ACGCCATGAAACCCATGATTGGGGCGGTGTTGGCGACTTGGCTGCTGATGGCTCCACCGATCGATCGGGGCTGGAGAGCCGACGTCGATGCCGGCGCTCCGATGTTTCGCTGGTGGGTGGTCGATAGCTATCAGAGCGTCTGGCAGTGCAACCTGATGCGGGAATGGCGCATCATGAACGCGATGCGCGCGCTGGACCGGGTCGAGGATCTCTACCGGGGCCATCACCAGCTCAAGCGCACCCGCCGGCATAAGCTGCTGGTGTGGGACTACCTGTGGGAATGCGCCAGCAGCGACGACCCGCGCTTGCGCGGCAATCCATCGGTTCGCTGAACGCGATCGCGCCCAACCGTCCGCCAGGTGGCTTGTCGCTGGTTTGGATCTGATTTAGTGTGCCCATTGATATCCTGCTCATGGCGGGATTGGAGGGCGCTGCGCCCGACACGGGAGGTAATCGGCGTCCGGCACGTTGAGGAGACTGCTTGATGGATCTCAATTTGACCCCGGCCGAGGAGGCGTTTCGGCAACAAATCCGGAGCTGGTTTGCGAAAAATTTGCCTGATGAATGGAAGACTGCCCAGATCCGGCGGCTGTCGGAGGATGACGCTGCGGCCACGCTGCGCAAGTGGCAGCTCAAGCTGGGCGAGGCGGGCTGGCTGGGGTTGTCATGGCCCAAGGAGTACGGCGGCTTGGGCGCCACCTTGATGGAGCAGGCGATCTACCTGACCGAAGGCCATTATGCGGACGCGCCCCTGCCACTGGATTGGGTCGGGCTGCGCCTGCTCGGCCCGACCTTGATGGACGTCGGAACGCCCGAGCAAAAGGCGCGCTACCTAAGCCGCATCGTGAGCGGCCAGATGGTCTGGTGTCAGGGCTTCTCCGAGCCCAACGCCGGCTCCGATCTGGCGGGCCTGCAGACCCGTGCCGTGCTCGACGGCGACCATTACGTCGCCAACGGCCATAAGATTTGGAGCACTACCGCCCAGTACGCCGACTGGTGCATGCTGCTGGCGCGTACCAACCCCGATGTTCCCAAGCATAAGGGCATCAGCATGTTCGCGGTGGACATGAAGACGCCGGGCATCACCGTGCGTCCGATCAAACAGATCGGCGGCACTTCGGAATTCAACGAAATCTTCTTCGACAATGTGCGCATTCCACGCGACAACGTGATCGGCGGGGTCGACAACGGCTGGAGCGTCGCGATGCGCGCCCTGACCTACGAGCGCGGCCTGTACACCATGATCAATCAGGCCAAGTATCGCACCAGTTGGGAGGAGATGGCGGAGTACGCACGCAAGACCCGGCGCGGCGGCAAGCCGATGATCGAGGACCCGCGCGTGCGCGAGCTGCTCGCCCAGTGCTATGCCGACATCGAGCTGATGCGGCTGACCAACCTGCGCTACATCAGCCGCTATTTGCGCGGAATCCAGCCGGCCGAGGAATCCTCGCTGATGAAACTGCATTGGTCGATGACCGAGCAGCGCCTGTACGACCTGGGGATGACGTTGGGTGGGCCCGCCGCGCTGGCGATGCCGTCCTCGCCCCGCGCACTGTGTGACGGCTCGTGGAACAACTACTATTTCGCCTCGCGTTCGGTGACGATTTACGGCGGCACCCAGGACATCCAGCGTAATCTGATCGCCGAGCGCATCTACGGATTGCCGCGCTAGCACCGCAGCCTGTGAAGAGCACCGAGCAATTGCTGGCCGAACTACTCGATCGCGAAGCAATTCGCGAATTGCCGCGCTTGTATTGCCATTACCTGTGGACCAGGGATCCGGAGCGGATGGCGGACTTGTTTACCGAGGACGCCACGATTTGCATTGCGGGTATGGAAGACTACGCGATCACCGGACGCGACAAGCTGGCCAAGGTTTTCAAACGCGTCAACGCCCGCTACGCAAGCCAGCCCTTTATCCACAATCATATCGTGGAACTCGAGGGCCCCGACCGCGCCAGCGGTTACTCCTACTACGAGATACTGGAACAGGAGGGGTCCAGGTATCTGGCGGCGGGCTATTACCGGGACGAGTATCGCAAGGTCGACGGCCAATGGAAGTTCCAATCGCGCAAGGTCCATATGGCCACCGATTTCGACCGCGCCCCCGAAAAATAAGCCCTGCTCTCGACTTCATTGGTAATCTTGGCATCAATCGAGCCAACGTCGACCATTCGCGCATGAAGTAAATGTTTGACACCCGCAGAGCAGTTCGTTAGGCCTCGATTGAGGGCGCTTAAGCAAAAGCAGCGCCTCGCAGTAGGGGTCAGGTGCATATAATTAGCGTTTTGATAACCGGCCTGGTCGCCGGATGGCTGGCGGGCAAGGTGATGCGCGGCAGCGGGTACGGGATCATCATGGACCTGGTGCTGGGGCTGATTGGGGCGGTGATTGGCAGTTGGCTGTTCCGCCAACTGGATATTCAGGTCGCGGGCTCGCTGGATTTCCTGTTGATGGCGACGGTCGGCGCAGTGATCCTGGTGGGCGCCGTCCATTTGCTGGGCGGAACGGCCTAGCGAGCTGTTGAAAAAGGATTTTCACAGCCTGCTTCCTTCTCTTATCTCTCCCAGAGGGAGAGAACATTAAGGAAGGGAGCAGCTTTTATGCAGGGTGTTGAGCACACCTGCTTGGTAAACTCCGGAATCCTATCCTGCCAGGCGGACCGTCAAGTCAATCGGCACGCAACAGTAGGCTTCTGATGTAGCGCGGGTCGATCGGCACGGCAGGATCGAGCTCGGCGAACTCCTCTTCGAGCAGGTTCAGGCAGGAGCGCACGAAGTCCTCAGTGCGCTTAAGCACCCCTTCCTCCAGACGTTCGCTCAGCGCAACGCTGACCATCCCGCGGAAATCGTCGGTCAACCGCGCGGGAGCCTGCCCCGTCATCACCGTGCGCCGCACTTCGGGCAGGCGCGAGGCCGCAATTGGAGCGGGCGTCAGAGGCGCGCCGAGCGCTTGGTTGACCAGCGCGGTCAGCAAAATCTGGCTCAGGCGGATTTCGCGCCCGGCGACCTCAGCCCGAAACGGCGCCGAGGCGAGATCGAGGCCGAGCAAACCGGCGAATAACGGCGCCATCCCTTCTAACTGTGCCAGCACACCATAAGCCACGTGCAGGTCGCGCATTTCCCTGAAATCGCGCAGCGACGCCGACGGCTGGCGATCGAGCCCAGCGTAAAAGCGCGGCGCGCCGAGCAGGAAACCCTCCAACGCTTCGCGATAGGGCGAATCGAGGTAGGAAATCGAGCGCACCTTGCCGGGCGCGAAGCCCAGGCTAGCCACCAGCGCTTCGGCGCGTTTGCGCAGGTCGATGGTCAGGCTGACGCCCAGCCGCAGCAGCAGCTTGAGGTGGGTGTCGCGCAGGTAGTCGATGGCGGTTTTCAGGTCGCCTCCGGCCAGATGTTCCAGTCCGAGGTTGAGGTAGTGATGGGTCAGCTCGATGGCCTGGCGCACTGCCTCGGGATCGCCGAAGTCAATGGCGCGCGCCACCAGCACCTGGTTCGCCACCAGCGCCATCTCGGTGCGGATCTGGCGCTTGCCCTGTGCCGCGAAGCCGGCGGTGAGGGCGGCGTTGAACAACGAGGAGTCGGCGCCTGGCGTCATCATCGCCACGTCGAGCTGTGAGTCGTCCTCAAGGGCGTCCTCGCGATTGGGCGGCACGTAGGTGCGGCGAATTTCCTCGAACTGTTTGGGGTTGAGGTAGCCAAAGACGCTTTGAGCCTCGAAGTAGTCCGGAAAGCCGCGGTCGTTGAGCCGCGCGCTGCGGTACTGATAGGCCTGCTCTTCCAGTTCCGCATCGACACCCCAGTAAACCTCGTCCATCAGGCTGCTGAAGTAGTCGTAATCGCGCTCGAACATCTCCTCGAGGATTTCCTGCAAAAACGGCAGGATGTTGTCGTAACGGATGAACTCGACGGCGTAATGTTCGTCGAACTGCACCACCCGGTTGGAGGGTACGTCGAGCGCGGCCTGCACCTCGTCGAGCCGATAGACCTTCAGGTAACGGCGCATCAGCAGCGTGACCAGTTCGATGTCCAGTTCCATCAGCGCCTCGGCGGCGCGCCGCCGTCCCGCCTCGGCCATCGCCTCGATCCATTCGCGCATGCGCTGGAAATTGACCCGGTCCTTGGTCCAGCAGTCGAGGTCGAACAGGCCCTTGACCTGCTCGGGCGCGGCCATCGAGAGCAGGTCGCCGGCGTCGGCACTGCCGATTTCCTTTAGCGTGTAGAAAAGCGTCTCGGGCGCGAAGGACTGCACCAGGCGTTCGGCCTCGGGCGCGGACATAATCAGGTCGCGCTTTTGGCGCGCGGGCAGCCCGTAGAGAAACTCAAGCTTCTCCTGGAAGGGGAGATGGAGAAATTCAGTCTGTGTCTGCGCGCGCATCGGATTGCCGGGCTGCCTTCATCAACCGCCGGCCGTTCGCCAACCCGCCGGCGTACTCCTTGAAGGCAAGATACGCCGCGCCTTCCAAGCGGATCAAGTAAAGTTTTTTTCAGCCCTGTCCCCGGGCGGCCTTGACAGGAAGCCGCCGGTGCGCAGGCGGCGTATCCGAAACACCCCGCGGATATTCAGCGCAGCGGACAGGCGGCGGCCGCCAGCGCCATGATTTCGGCCAAGTCGGAGGCCAGCAGAAAGCCGGCGCGGACCGCGGCTTGCGCTGCCGCATCGAAGCGGGCCAGATAGTCGCGCCGCCCGCCCGGATACAGTGCAGCGCGCTTGGCGTCGTCAAAGGGGCGGGTGGTGCCGAACAGAAAGCCGAAGGTGCCGCCTTCCTGGCCGAGACCCGACAGGATTGCGGTGGGCGCATCGAGCCATGGGGTGCGGATGCCGCCCTTGACGTTGCCGTGTTCATCCAATGCCAGACGCGGCGGATTAGCCGCGGCAAGCTCCATGCGACCGGCCTGCGGCGCGGGTGCGCCGCCTTCGACCCATCGCTCGAGCGCGGCCAGCGCTGCCTGGATCACGTAATGGAACTGTGGTCCGGCATTGATCGGCGATCCGGTGGCGATGCCCATGATCTCGCTCAGCGGAGCATTCAACTCGGCCAGCCGTGCAGGGGACAGTCGGCCGTCGTCGAATTGGGAAGCGAGCAGGCCGTAAGCGTCGAAATGCGCGGCGCCTGGAACTTCCCACAGCCGGATGCGCTCAGTGTCCGGTTGGCGTGCGCCGATTCCCCCCAGCTTGATCACATCGGTTTCGCTCTGGATGGTGAGCACGGGAACGCGCACATCGTCGCGAATCTGCTCGCTGCCCGAAAACAGCGGAGCATCGCCGGTTACGTCGATACGGGTGCGCGCGCTCAGGAAGTCGCCGTTGATGGGTGCGCCCGAGCCGCCCCGGCCGTGAACCAAAAATGCGTCATACAGCCCTACCAGTGGATCGACGGCATTGATGTAAGTGACCAGGAAGATTGCCGATTGCGAGGCGCCGGCGGCGATTAGGTGGCGCGCCGCCAGGGGCCCCAGCACTCCGGCGCCAGACGGCGCACGCAGCACACTTCCGGCCTGGGTGAAGATGTCGAAAGCGAAGGCGTCGCCCGGATGCGACAGCGCCTGGTAGCGCATCTGGTCGGCCTGCTTGAGCGGGATGCCGGCGCCCAGCGACGCGCCGCCTTCCACCCCGGCCTTTTGCACCGAGACCCCCGCCCACGCCATCCCCTCGCGCATGATGTGGCGATGCGTCATGTACCAATCCGGCGGCGCGTCCAGTCCGCCGCTGACGTTGAGCCATTCGACCACCACGGTACCGTTGAATCGCGAGGGGTCGGTGGGCCGGCACGTCACCAGGCGCGTGGTGAAGGGGGCGGTTTGGTCAGGGCGCGCGTCCCATCGGCCGTTGGCGCCGCGCTCGCCAATGAGGCTGTAGGAGCTGGCTGTGCCGCTGAAAAAATACTCCTCCAGCGTGTAGCCCAGCGCACCGAGGTCGTACTGACCCAAGGGGATCACAGGAGCGCCGCCAATCGGTCCCTGCACCCTGATCTGATCGTTCATGCCGCCCTACCTCCTGGCGCGATAATGGTTATGTCAGCGCCGGTGCGGCTGATTGCGCATCGCTCAGCCGCCTTCGCGAGTAACCTGGAAACTGCCCTGTTCGACCAGGCCGCCGCCCTGGTAGCAGCTATAGGCACCTCTCATCTGTCCCGGCGCGGGGCTGAAACCATTGTAGTTGCAATTGGAAACATCGGCCGGAACGATGACCGAAAAACGAATGTTGTTGCCGCTGATGTTGCCGGACACGATTTTACCGGTCGTATCGGCGTTGCCGTTGCGGCAGATCTGCGTGCCAATCGCGCACGTGTAATGGCCGCTGACGTTGGCGCCGTCCACGATAATGGTGAAGGTGATCTTGTTGACGGCGCCGCAGCGGCCGCGCTCGCGCAATGAGATGCACGGGAAGACGCGCAGTGTCCCCGTCCACAACCCGGCAAAACCAGCCGGTTGGCCCGCACCGGTTTGAGCCCGGAGCGGGGTTGTGCCGGCGATGATGACGGCGGTCAAAAGCACAAGCCACAGGCAGGATTGCCCAAGTCGTTTCATCCAGTTCGTTTCTCCAGTCATTCAGGCGCTTGCCGAGCATTGTACAGGCTCACACAGAGTGACGGTAAGAGGCCCAGGCGGCACTCAGAAGCCCTTCTGCGCAAAGATCCGATACCATTGAATTCGTACGCTCATCTCCTCGATCTTCCTGTCATACTCCTCCAGCCGGTTCTTGTTGGCCTCGCAACTGTTGTCGACATCCCTTTGCGCAAGCGGCTGGTGCGCATGTTCCATGTAGGCCAGATCGTCGCGCAGCGCCGCGCACGAGTAGTCGGCCTGTTGAGCCCGTTGACAGGGGTCGCCCGCGCCCGACGACGCCGCCACCGCAGTCAGCTCCTGGCCGGTGCAGGCCGGGTCGGTGGTGGTGATCCGATAGCAGGGATTGTCATGCGGACAGGTCCGCCAGATCGCCATCACCAGTTCGCTGCGATGCTCGAGCATCGGTCCGGCGGATCCCATCAGGGCTACGCATCGGGCGCTTAGCGGATAGACGATCGGCCTGCCGCAGGCCTCGTTGAGTTGTTGTTCGAAACCGCTGGCCGGCACGCCGTGCAGTTTCGCCATCGGCGCCGTGCAATTACTCAGCGCCATCGGCGCGCACAACGCGATGGCGCCGGCCGCCAATTCTCTACCGATACGGCGCAGCCAGGGCAATTGCACGGTTTGCAACCTCGCCCGCGAAGGTGAGCGCTAATATCCCGCCGTGGTGCGAAATCGTCAATGGCCGGGCTCGGCACCCACCGACATCGGCGCGCGGCGCAGCACGAAATAGAAGGGGATCATTGCGATTAGCAATCCGGCCAGCATCCGGTAGAGATCGTTGAAAGCCAGCACCGCAGCCTGCGACTGGATGATGCCGTAGACCATCGCCAGGCCCTCCTTGTGGCCGGTCTGCAGCCGCCTGATTGCGAAGGTTGGAGCGCCGGGCATGCGCGGCGCCTGTTCGCTCATCCGCCAGGCTTCGAAAATCGAAAAGTGTTCGGTCAGGCGCGACTGGTGAATCTGCTGCTGACTGATGAACATCGCGGTCAGCAGCGAGATGCCGATCGCCGCGCCGCTGTTGCGCATCATGTTGAACAGGCTCGATGCGTAACCCATCCGCTCGCGCCGCACCGCGGCCAGCGAAATCGCGGACAGTTGCGGAAAGACCAGCCCGGTGCCGATTCCTTGCAGAATGACCGGCCCGGTCACGTGCCACATGCTGATCTGGGCGTTCCAGTGCGACATCAGCCACAGCGCGACCGCGGTGATCACGAAAGCCGGCCCGATAAAGCGCCGGGTATTGAAACCATAGCGCGCAAGCTGACCGACCAGCAGCAACGAAAAGACCGTGCCAAAGGCGCGCGGCGCCAGCGCCAATCCCGCTTTCCACGCCGTGTAGCCCATGAATTCCTGGAGAAAAATCGGATTGAGCAGGCTGGCGCCGTATTGCGCGAAACTCAACATCACCGTGAGCACCACGGTGACCGTGAACATCGGGTATTTGAAGATGCGCAGGTCAACGACCGGATCGGGAAAACGCAACTCCTGCCAGGTAAAGATGAGCAGCGCGATCACGCAGGCTGTGGTCGCATAGTTGACCCACGGCGTGGAGAACCAGTCGGCGCGCTGGCCGCGGTCGGCCACCAGTTGCATGAGGCCCAGCCCCACGGTCAAACAGGCGATGCCCAGGTAGTCCACTTTTCCGCCGCGCTGGACCTTGAGGTAGGGCGGGTCGTGCAGGAAGGTGTAAACCATCGCGATCGCCAGCAGTCCGATTGGCACATTGATGTAAAAGTTCCAGCGCCACGACCAGTTGTCGGTAATCCATCCGCCCACCGTCGGCCCCGCCACCGGTGCCACCATCATGCCCAACGACCACGTCGCCATCGCCATCTGCTGTTCGTGAGGCGGAAAGGTCTCCATCATGATGGCCTGCGAGGAGGGCGCCATCGCGGCCCCGGCGAAGCCCTGGATGAGCCGGAACAGCACCATCTGGTCGAGCGTCTGGGCGGCGCCGCACATCGCGGAGGCGAGCACAAAGGTGCTCACCGACAGCATGAAGTAGCGTTTGCGCCCGAAGCGCGCCGAAATCCATCCGGTGAGCGGAATCATGATGCCGTTGGCGACCAGGTAGCTGGTCACCACCCAGGTCACCTCGTCGACGCTGGCCGAGAAGCTGCCCTGCATGTGCGGCAGTGACACGTTGACAATCGAAGAGTCGAGGATTTCCAGGATCGTCCCCAGCATCACCGCCAGCGCAATCAGCCATTTGTGCTGGGGATAATGCTCGGGCGCGGAAAGTTGGGCAGCCGCTTCCACTATCTTCCTGATCGCGCGGCGCACACCGCGCAATCATGCTTGATATACACGCGCGCGCGTCGAAAACCTATTGATGACACGTATTGAGCCACGGCCGCCCCCGCGTGCTAGCTTCATTACATGAACCTGCAACCGGTAGCCTTGACCGTGGCCGGCACCGATCCCTCCGGCGGCGCGGGCGTTCAGGCCGACCTCAAGACCTTCGCCGCGCTGGGAGTGTACGGCTTTTCGGTGGTCGCGGTGGTGGTGGCGCAGAACAGCGCTCGGGTGCTGAGCACGGCGCCGATGGAATCGGAGACGGTGAGCAGGCAGATCGGCGCCCTGATGATGCAGATGAGGCCGCATGCGATGAAGACCGGCGCGCTGGGCGAGCCCGCCATCGTGTTGGAGGTAGCACGGGCGATCGAAGACTTCGAGCTGCCGCCGCCGGTGGTGGATCCGGTGATGGTGTCGAGCAGCGGTGCGCGGCTCTTAAGCGAGCCGGGCGAGGCCGCGATGCGCCGGCGGCTGCTGCCGCTGGCCGCGGTGGTGACCCCCAATCTGGCAGAGGCGCAGGTGCTCAGCGCGATGCGCATCGACAGCGTCGGGGCGATGCGCGAGGCGGCGCGCGTAATCCATCGGATGGGCCCGCGCGCAGTGGTAATCAAGGGCGGGCACCTGGGCCCCGATCAACCGGCAGTAGATATTATGTACGATGGGAAGCGCTGCGTCGAATTCGCCGGGGAAAGAATCGGCGGCGCCAGCGGTGCCCATGGTACGGGCTGCGCTTTTTCGGCGGCGATCGCCGCCTGGATGGCACGCGGCACCGAACTGGAAGAGGCGGTGCGCCGGGCCAAGTTGTTCGTCGCCCGTGCGCTCAAATACGCATTCCAGTTGGGCGAAGGCCGTCTGATGCTCGACCATCTGCGCGCCGGCAGCGAAGAGAACTGACAAAGCGAGGATATGTTCGTTGATGGTCGCAGCGGCTATGTGATTATCCGTTCAGGGTGGGTGTAGATATTGTAACCGGCGTCGCGGACGAAGCCCGCCACGGTCATGCCGATCTCCTGGGCCAGTTCGACGGCCAGCGATGAGGGTGCGGATACCGCGGCGAGGAGCGGGATACCGGCGGCGGCCGCCTTCTGGACGATCTCGAAGCTCAGCCGCCCGCTTACCATCATCAGGTGGTTGGTCAGCGGCAGCCACCCGTCAATCAGCGCATGACCGATTACCTTGTCCACCGCGTTGTGGCGGCCGACGTCCTCGCGCAGTACGGCAAGTTGGATGCCCTCAGCCTGGCCCTCGTTCCGGTCTGGGAGAGGCGACAGGAAGGTCTTTTCCCGATCAGTAAGCGGAGCTGGAGCAGGCCGCGCGCCAGGGGAAACGGAAAAGAGTGCGGCGGCGTGGAGGCCGCCGGTGGCGCTGAAGACCTGCTGTGCCTGGCGCATCAGATGGGGCAGTTTCAGGATTGTGCGGGCGGGTACGCGCAGGCCGTCAGTCAGCGGCGCGATACGTCTTTGAATCGATTCGATACTGGTCTTGCCGCACACGCCGCAGCTCGACGAGATCGCAAAGTTTCGCTTGAGACGCTCGCGCAATCCAGCCGCGGGAACGCGCAGGATTACATCAATCGCGTTGGGCTCGGGCTCGCCCCTGCTGCCCAGGACCGGCCGCACCTCGCCCAATTCCTCGCCCGAGTTGATGAACCCTTCGGCGAGCAGGAAGCCTCCGGCCAGTTCGCGATCGTGCCCTGGCGTGCGCATCGTCAGGGTGAAGCGCCGCCCGCCCAGACGGATTTCCAGCGGCTCCTCGACGGCCAGGGTTTCCACGGCCGCTGCGCTCGTGCACTGGCCGGCATACCATTTGAGCGCGTGGTGGGTTTTGGTTGACTGGTCGGACATCGTCTTGGTCGAGGCGGGACTTTACTTTGGTGGGACAGGCTCCGTTGCCTGTCCATTATGGGCGAGCGCTTTTTGCTCCCGCTTTCGATGAATTTCTCAAAGGCGGCGCGAGCCCAGGCTCGCGCGTCGATGACAGGCAGGCACGCTCGGTCCTGCCATTTTTCAGATTTTGTCTCGTCGAATCAGTCATCACCGGGTGCTTCGCCGGACACTGCCGTTCGCGACTCCAGGCCCAGGATCGCCTCGCGCACCGGCGGCTTGAGGTCCGGGCCGCCGGTCTGGTGGACGTAATCGATAATCTGGCGGCGCATGCGCGGTTCCCATGAGTTTTTCAGATGCATGCCGATCGACCTGACTGCCTCGTCGTGATCAGGATAGGCCGCAAAGAAATCGCCGATCTGATTCGCCATCTTGACCAGATGATGGATGTCCATCGCCGCACCCCCAATCACTTGGCAGCCGGCGCGTGGGCCTGCATCGGCGCCTCGCGGCGCGCCGGCGCGCGGCCGGCCGGCAGCGGCATTACCTGCACCGCGGTGACCTTGTACTCGGGACAGTTGGTGGCCCAGTCGGAGTTCTCCGTGGTGACTACGTTGGTGCCGGTTTCCGGATGATGGAAGGTGGTATAAACGACGCCCGGCGCCACGCGGTCGGTGATTAGCGCGCGCAGTGTGATGGCGCCGGCGCGGCTGGTCACCGTCACCCAGTCGCCGTCGCGCACCCCGCGCTGCTCGGCGTCGTGCGGATGGATTTCCAGGCGATCCTCGCCATGCCACATCACGTTGGCGGTGCGGCGCGTCTGAGTGCCGACGTTGTACTGCGTCAGCACACGTCCGGTGGTCAGCAGCAGCGGATAGCGGGGGCCGGTGCGCTCGTCGGTCGGCACGTATTCAGTGATGGTGAACCTGCCTTTGCCGCGCACGAACTGGCCGACATGCATCACCGGCGTGCCCAACGGTGCGGCGTCATTGCAGGGCCATTGCACGCTGCCCACCCGCTCCAGCTTTGCGTAACTGACGCCGGCAAAGGTGGGGGTCAGACGCGCGATCTCATCCATGATCTCCGAGGGATGCTTGTACTCCATCGGATAGCCCAGCGCGTTGCTGAGCGCCATGGTTACCTCCCAGTCCTCCTTGCCCGCCATCGGCGGCATCACCTTGCGCACCATCGAGATCCGGCGCTCGGAGTTGGTAAACGTGCCGTTCTTTTCCAGGAACGACGATCCGGGCAGAAAGACGTGCGCGTACCTTGCGGTTTCGTTCAGGAAGATGTCGTGGACGACGACGAACTCCATCGCGCGCAGCGCCGCCACCACGTGCGAGCTGTTGGGGTCGGACTGCGCGATGTCCTCGCCTTCGACGTAAAGCGCCTTGAAGGTGCCGTCGAGCGCGGCATCGAACATGTTGGGGATGCGCAGGCCGGGTTCGGGGTCGAGCCTGACGCCCCATTCCTTTTCGAAGGCCGCGCGCACGACGGGGTCGGAGATGTGGCGATATCCGGTCAGCTCGTGCGGAAAGGAGCCCATGTCGCACGAGCCCTGGACGTTGTTCTGGCCGCGCAGCGGATTGACGCCCACACCCTCGCGTCCGAGGTTGCCGGTGGCCATCGCCAGATTGGCCATCCCCAACACCATCGTGCTGCCCTGACTGTGCTCGGTGACGCCCAGCCCGTAGTAGATGACGGCGTTGCCGGCGCTGGCGTAAAGGCGCGCCGCGCCGCGGATGTCGTGCGCCGGCACGCCGACGATCTCGGCGACCGCTTCGGGCGAGTTGTGCGGCTGTACGATGAACTTCTTCCACAGCTCGAAGTCGGCGGCCTCGCAGCGTTCGCGCACGAAGTCCTCGTCCATCAGGCCCTCAGTGACGACCACGTGCGCCATCGCGTTGATCAGCGCCACGTTGCATCCGGGCCGAACCGGCAGATGATAGACGGCGGCGACGTGCGGAGTCTTGACCAACTCGATGCGGCGCGGGTCGACGACGATAAGTTTGGCCCCTTGGCGCAGGCGCCGCTTCATGATCGAGGCGAACACCGGATGGCCCTCGGTGGGATTGGCGCCGATCACCATTATGACGTCGGTTTTGAGCACGGAATCGAAATCCTGGGTGCCGGCCGAGGTGCCGAAGGCGGTCTTAAGTCCGTAGCCGGTGGGAGAATGGCAGACGCGGGCGCAGGTATCGACGTTGTTGGTGCCCAGCGCCGCGCGCATCAGCTTCTGCACCAGGTAGGTTTCCTCGTTGGTGCAGCGCGAGGAGGTGATGCCGCCCACCGCGCCGCGCCCGTACTGCTGCTGGACGCGCTTGAGGCCCGCGGCGGCGCGCGCGATCGCTTCCTCCCATGACGCCGCGCGCCATTGCTCGTCGATACTGTCGCGCACCATCGGCTTGAGCACGCGGTCGCGATGGGTGGCGTAGCCCCACGCGAAGCGCCCCTTTACGCAGGAGTGTCCGTGGTTGGGCATCCCGTCCTTGTTGGGCACCATCCGCACCACTTCGTTGCCCTTCATCTCGGCTTTGAACGAGCATCCCACACCGCAATATCCGCAGGTGGTGACGATGCTGTGTTCGGCCTGACCCTTGTCGATTACCGACTTCTCGGTCAAGGTTGCGGTCGGGCAAGCCTGCACGCAGGCGCCGCACGACACGCATTCCGATTCCATGAACGGCTGGTTCTGGCCCGGCGAAATCACCGAGGCAAAACCGCGTCCGTCGATGGTCAGCGCGAAGGTGCCCTGGATCTCCTCGCAGGCGCGCACGCATCGGGCGCACACGATGCACTTGGAGGGGTCGAAGGTGAAGTAGGGATTGGATTCGTCTTTGGGCGAATGCAGATGGTTGGCGCCCTCGTAGCCGTAGCGCACCTCGCGCAGGCCCACGGCTCCGGCCATGTCCTGCAACTCGCAGTTGCCGTTGGCCGGGCAGGTCAGGCAGTCCAGCGGATGGTCGGAGATGTACAGCTCCATGACGTTGCGGCGCAGGTCGGCGACGCGCGCGCTGTGGGTCAGCACCTTCATCCCCGGCTCGACCGGCGTCGTGCACGAGGCGGGATAGCCCTTGCGTCCTTCGATCTCGACCAGACACAGGCGGCAAGAGCCGTAGGCGGCCAGCGAGTCGGTGGCGCAGAGTTTGGGCACCCTGACACCCAGCATCGCCGCCGCGCGCATCACAGAGGTGCCGGCAGGAACGCTGATGGGTTTGCCGTCGATGAAAAGCTCGACCATCGTGGCCGAAGCCTCAGGCGGTGTTCCGTAATCCCTGTCGGTGATCGATAACACGGCGTTTCTCCTAGTGGAGCTTGGAAGCGTCGTCCTCCAGGCCGAAGTCGCCTGGGAAATGCTTAAGCGCGCTGAGCACGGGCAGCGGCGTCAAGCCGCCCAATGCGCACAGGGAGGCGTTGGTCATCGTGTCGCACAAATCGCGCAGCAAAGTCAGATTGGCCGACCGGTTGTGACCCGCGGCGATGCGCTCGATGACTTCCACGCCGCGGGTTGAGCCGATGCGGCACGGCGTGCATTTACCGCACGACTCTCTGGCGCAGAACTCCATCGCATAGCGCGCCATCTCGGCCATGTTGACGGTGTCGTCGAACACCACGACCCCGCCGTGGCCGAGCAGGCCATCGTGCGCCGCCAACTCCTCGTAGTCGAATGCTACATCCAGCTTGTGGGCGGGAAAGTAGGCGCCCAGCGGACCGCCGACCTGGACCGCGCGCACCGGCCGGCCGCTGGCGGTGCCGCCGCCCAGCTCGTACACGATTTCGCGCAGCGTGATGCCGAAGGCCATTTCAAACAGGCCCGGGCGTTTGACGTTGCCGGCCAGTTGAATGGGTTGGGTGCCGCGCGAGCGGCCGACGCCGAAGTTTTTGTAAAACGCGCCGCCGCGCGCGAGTATTATCGGCAGACTGGCCAGGGTCAGCACGTTGTTGACCACGGTGGGTTTGCCGAACAGGCCCGCCACCGCCGGCACCGGCGGCTTGTAACGCACCATCCCGCGCTTGCCCTCCAGGCTCTCCAGCATCGCGGTCTCCTCGCCGCAGATGTAGGAGCCGGCGCCGACGCGCACTTCGAGCTCCAGGCGCTTGCCGGTGCCCATCACATTGTCGCCCAGATAGCCGCGCGCGTGGGCCGCGGCGATCGCTTCGTTAAGCGTCAGCGCTGAATGCGGATACTCCGAGCGCAGGTAGATGTAGCCCTGCGTGGCGCCGACGCACAGCGCGGCGATGGCCATGCCCTCGAGCAGGACAAACGGGTCGCCTTCCATGATCATCCGGTCGGCGAAGGTGCCGGAGTCACCCTCGTCGGCGTTGCAGACGACATATTTACAATCCGCCGCGCTCTGCAGCGCGGTGCGCAGCTTGATTGCACACGGGAAGCCCGCGCCGCCGCGTCCGCGCAGGCCCGACTCCATCACTTCGTTGACGATCTGCTCGCCGCTCAACGCCGCCGCGCGCGCCAGACCTTGATAGCCGCCATGCGCCAGGTAGTCGTCGATTGAAACCGGATCGATTACGCCCACACGCGCGAAGGTCAGGCGCTCCTGCTTTTTGAGCCAGCCGATTTCCTCGGTAAGACCCAGGCGGAGTTCGTGCGGACGGCCGTCCAGAAATCCGGCGTCGAACAAGGCCGTGACTGCGCCGACGTGAACCGGACCATAGGCGACGCGTCCGGCGGCTGTGGCCACCTCCACCATCGGTTCCAGCCAGTAGAGGCCGCGCGAACCGTTGCGCACCATTCGCAGGTCCAGCTTGCGGCGCGCTGCCTCCTGCGTGATGGCGCGGGCGACATCCTCGGCGCCCAAAGACAGCGCGCCGCTGTCGCGCGGAACATAGACCGCGGGCGTCATTGGCGGTGCTCCTGAAGCGACGCGAGCAGCGCGTCGAGCAGGGCCGGGGTGACCCGGCCATGAATGTCGCCGTCCACCGTGATGGCCGGGGAGCAGGCACAGTTGCCCAGGCAATAGACGGCCTCCAGGGTGAGGTTGCCGTCGGCGGTGGTCTGGCCGAAGTCGATCTTTAAGCGCTCCTTTAAATGCCGGGCCAACGCACCTGCACCCATCGCCTGGCACGACTCGGCGCGGCACAGGCGCATTACGTGGCGGCCGGGGGGATGACGGCGGAAGTCGTGATAGAAGGTGACGACGCCGTGCACCTCCGCGCGCGACAGATTGAGCGCATCGGCAATCAGCGCCACGCTCTGCTCGGGAATCCAGCCCAGCTCATCCTGGATGCGGCGCAGAATCAGCATCAGCGCCCCGGGCCGGTCCTTCAGTTCCCCTGCGATGGCGGCGATCGCCGACTTGTCCCATCCGTTGGTGGTCATCGAAAACCTCGCCGAAACAGCGGCCGCCCGCTCCGCTGCCCTCCTGATGGTGTTATACTATCGTGGCGGCGCGATCCCAACACCTGATTGCGACTGCCCGACGTCGGGCTGGCCCCGTAGCCGTGGCGGCAGGAGGAGGCGATGTTCCGCCGGTTCCATTTCGAGGAAGACATCTACTGCACGCTGGAATGTGTGCCGATGACGGTGCGGCGCAAGCTCGACCGCATCGGCCTGAAGGTGCATCTGGCGCAATGGCAGGCGCTGGGACAGGGCGAGCGGCTGGCGATCTGCCATCTGCCGGCCGACCAACCCGACGAATGCGAAGCGCTGCGGACATTTATAATCGAGGCGGTTACACGCGTCAGCGGCGAGGCGCCCAGGGAGCTGACGGCCGAGCAACGGCGCGCCGCCGAGCCGCCCGGCCAAGTGCCGCCAGCGCTGGTGGCTGACGCCGCCTCGGCCGGGGCGACATTGACCCAGGCGATGTGGGAGCGGCTCGACAGTGACGAGCGCTACATGCTGACCAAGCTGGAGCGCCGCGGCGGCAAGCTGGCCATCGCCCTGCGCGAGTTGTTTGCCCAATCGCCGCGTGAGCCGGCTGCGAACTGAAAGCCGGCAGGATTGCTGATGTGTTCGCCCGGCGGGCGGTTTCTAACGGCGTCAACGCTGGCTCGGCCACTTTTGGTGCCGCCTCGATTACACCCAACAGGATCCGTGTCGACCGCTCAGTCACAGTCCGGCCTTGTCCCCATTGCTGAGCGATAGATCCCTGCGGCGCATCGGAGGGAAATGGTTCGCCCGCGGCAAGCCTGGGAGGCTGAGCCTTGATTCGCCGGAAACTCTGGCGGCACACTACTTCACCTTCGGCCTAATCGATGGCCTTGGTGCGGTAGGGAACTTTGACGAATGTGGATAAGTTTAAAATCCTGTGGATAACTTGTGAATCGGATCCCGCAGGGCTAGACTGTAGCAGAATGAAACTGACGGTCGGAAAGCATGATGCAGCGTAAACGGGCGCAGGAACGAATCGCGCGCGAGCGCGTGCTCTTCAAGCGCCATCCTGGGGGGGACATCGCAGCCTGCATCGTCTATCCCAACATCTACCCGCTGGCGATGGCCAACCTGGGTTTCCAGGCGATCTATCGCATCTTTGACGCCGAGCCTAACGTGGCCGCCGACCGCGCCTTTCTGCCCGACCCCGACGAGCGTCAGGCGATGGAAGCGCGCGGCGAGATGCTGCTATCGTTCGAGCAGGGCCGGGCGCTGAGCGATTTCGATATCCTGGCCTTCTCCATCTCCTTTGAGACCGACTATCTGAATGTCCTGGCGATTCTCGATTTGGCCGGTATTCCCGCGTCGCGCGAAGAGCGGCGCGGGCACAACTATCCCTTGATAATCGCCGGCGGCTCGGCGATCTTCCTCAATCCCGAGCCAATCGCCGATTTCATCGACCTGTTCCTGATTGGCGAAGGCGAGGAGATGGTGCCCGAGTTCATCGCCGCCTGGCGCGCCGCGCGCGATGCGGGAGTTTCTCGCGACCAGATGCTGGCGGCGCTGGCGCGCATCCCGGGCGCCTATGTCCCCGAGTACTATGAGCCGAAATACGACATTCCCGGCCGGTTGATTGCTGTCAATTATCGCGGCGAAGGCAGTGGCAAGGTCAAGCGGCGTCTGATCAAGGACCTCAACCGCTTTCAGACCAATTCCCTGATCCTCACCAACGAGTCCGTGTTCGGCGACATGTACCTGGTCGAGGCCAGCCGCGGATGCCAATGGGGATGCCGGTTTTGCGCCGCCGGCTTCATGTACCGGCCGATTCGCTATCGCAGCCCCGAGGAACTCGCTGCCCAGGCGCTGAGCGGACTTGAGCAGCGCAAGGTGATCGGCTTGGTGGGCGCCGAGATGGCCAGCGTGCCCGGCGTGGCCGAGGTGGCGGCCGCAGTGGCCGATGCGGGCGGCCGCCTGTCGCCATCCTCGCTCAAGGCCGATTGCATCTCGCCGGCGCTGGCCCAGGCGTTGGTGCGCGGCGGCAATCGCAGCGTCACCATCGCACCGGAGGCGGGCAGTGAGCGGATGCGCAAGGTTATCAACAAGAATCTGACCGAAGCCGAGATCCTGCGCGCCGCAGCGATGATGGTTGGCGAGGGCGTGGAGAATCTAAAGCTTTACTTCATGATAGGGCTGCCCGAGGAAACCAGCGCCGACGTCGATGCGATTGCGCTGCTGACCGCCCGCATTCTGGACCGCGCCCGCACCGCCAAAAGCCGCATCGGCCGGGTGACGCTGTCGCTCAATCCCTTCGTGCCCAAGCCATGGACGCCCTTTCAGTGGGACCCGATGGAGGAGGCGAAGTCGCTCAAGGCCAAGGTCGCGGCGCTGCGCTCGATGCTGACTCATGGCAACGTGGTGCTGGACGCCGAATCACCGCGTGAGGCCTACTTCCAGGCCCTGCTTTCACGGGGCGACCGGCGCGTGGGCGGCATCCTGCAGCGGCTGCATCGCGAACGCCGGCGCGAGCCGGGCGAAATCTGGCAGACGCTGCGCGAAATCCAGCGCGAAGCGATGCGCGCCAAGCCGGGACCGCTGCCGAACCCCGATAATTACGTTTATCGCCGCTACGGACCCGACGAACTGCTGCCGTGGGATTTCATCGACCACAGCGTCCACAAAAACTTTCTGCTCTCCGAACGAAAGAAGGCGCACTACGAGCATCAGACCAAGCCCTGTGACGTAACCCGCTGCACGGTGTGCGGCGCCTGCTGAGGGGAAAACAGGCCGACCTGCTAACTGAGCTCGCGGAAGAAGGCGCGGATGTCGGCGGCGAGCGCTGCCGGCTCCTCCATCGCGGCGAAGTGCCCGCCTGACGGCATGATCGTGAAACGCTTCAAATTGTAAATGCGTTCGGCCCACCGGCGCGGCGGGCGCGACAGCTCTTTGGGGAACAGCGCGACCGCGGTCGGGGCCTGGCACTTTTCGCCCGGCGCCAGGCGGAAGGGATGATGGTGCTGTTCGTAGTACAGTCGCGCCGAGGAGTTAATCGAGTGCGTCACCCAGTAGATCATGATGTTGGTGAGCAACTGATCTTTGCTGTAGCGCCGCTCCACGTCGCCGCCGCAATCGCTCCAGGTGCGGAACTTCTCGACGATCTAGGCGGCCAGTCCGGCCGGTGAATCGTTGAGCGCATAGGCCAGCGTCTGCGGCTTAGTGCCTTGGATGTGCATGTAGCCCATCTCGTCGCGGCGAAACGCCGCCAACTCGGCGAGGAACTTCTTCTCATCCTCATCGAGGTCCGTGGTGCGCGCGCCCTCGGGCGGCGCCAGCGCCACGAAGTTGACGTGCACGCCAATCACATCGGGCGTATGCAGATGCCCGATCAACGAGGCGATCAGCGCGCCCCAGTCGCCGCCCTGGGTGGCGAAACGCCGGTAGCCGAGCACCTTCGTCATCAGCTCATGCAGCACTTCGGACATACGCTGCGGGTCCATCCCGCCGCCCGGATCATCCGAAAATCCGTACCCGGGCAGCGACGGCGCCACCACCGTGAACGATTCCCGCGCATTGCCGCCATGCGCTGCCGGATCGGTCAGCATCGGGATGATCTGCATGAACTCGTACACGCTGCCGGGCCACCCGTGGAGCAGCAGCAAGGGCTTGGGAGCGGGGCCCTTGCCGGGCTCGTGAATGAAGTGGACGCGCGTACCGCCGACGTTGGCCTTGAAATGCGCATAGCGGTTGAGTTCGCGTTCGTGCCTGCGCCAGTCATAGCTTGTGCGCCAATACTCAACCAGCTCCTTGAGGTAGGCGAGGTTGGTTCCGTAGGTCCATCCGGAGTTTGCGACTTCGCCGGGAAAACGGGTGCGCGCCAGCCGCTGGCGCAGATCGGCGAGCACCTCGTCGGGAACCGCGATGGCGAATTTTTCGGGCGCGCCGGATGCCATCACGCGGCCAGGCCGATTGCGTAAAGGCGCGCGGCGTTGGTGTAGACGATTTTCTCCTTGATCTCGGCGGGCACGCCGGCAAAGTCGCGCTCCACGACCTCGCGTGAATGGGGCCAGGTACAGTCGCTGTGGGGGAAGTCGGAGGCCCACATGTAGTTGTCCTCGCCGAAGAATTTGTACGTGGTGGGTCCGACCGGATCGTCCTGGAAGGTCGCCCATAGCTGGCGGCGCACGTATTCGCTGGGCTTAAGCGTAAGCGGCGTTTGGTCCGACATCGGACCGAACTTCTCGAACGCGTGGTCCAGCCGGTAGAGGAAATGTGGCAGCCATCCGGTATCGTTTTCGGCCGACACGATTTTCAGATTGGGAAAGCGCTCCAGCACGCCGCCCAGGATGATGTCGATAAAAGTGCACTGGATTTCGTGCAGCGCCGTCATGTAGGCGCGCGAGAAGCCCTTGCTGAGCACGCGCGGCGTGGTCTGTTCACCGGCCATCTCCCGGGCGGATTTGGCATCGCGGCTTTTGGGCACCTTGCGGCCGGTCACCAGATGCAGCGAGATCGGTGTTCCCAGCTCCTGCGCGGTGGCCCAGAACGGGTCGTAGATGCGGCTGTGGTAGGGCCGCTCGGGCGTCGGCGCGCCGCAGATCATCGCGCCCTTAAGCCCCAATTTGGCGCAGCGGCGCAGCTCGCGCACGCCTTCGTCCACATCCTCCACCGAAATCAATGCGACCGCGGCCAACCGCTTGGGATTGTAAGAGCAGAATTCCGCCGCCCAATCGTTGTAGGTGCGAAAGCATGCCGCCAGCAGTTCCACGTCGGGCAGGCTGAACAGCGACATGCCCAGCGTGGTGTAAAGGACCTCGGCCTCCACGCCGTCGATGTCCTGGTCCCTGATACGCTCGACCGGATCCCATCCGCTGGGCCGCGCGTCGGCGTAGGTCTTGGTGGCGAATTCCTTGAGCACCTCGCCGCTGGCGCCATGGCTGAATGCGCCGCCTACAGCGAACGGACGCAGGCCGGGAGCCAGAAAGATCGCGCCCCGTTCGTCGTTGACCACCCGCGGTGCACGGTCGGCATACTTTTTGTCGATCCGCGCAGTCCACAGGTCGGGCGGTTCGGTGAAGTGCGAGTCGGCGGAAATCATCCGTGGTGAAGCCATCGCAGGTCCCTCGTTTAGTCTTTACCGCAATTGATAGTGGCGCTGTAACGCTATCGCAAGGGGAAGCGGGGCCCGCGGATGAAGGACGGTGACCAAGCTCCGCACTGTCCGCCGCCAGGTGCCCCGGGAACCACGCTGGCTTCGGGTACGAGCTCTTCGGCATTTATCCGAGAGGTGCTTGTACAATAACCCATCCAGCGCCAGCGCAAGGCAGCGAAGCGCCCATCCTGATCAGGTACAATGGCAGCGTGGCAGGCGAAGCTTTGCAAAAGGCGCAGTTTCGACCAATCTCGGTGAACACCGCCGCTGCGAAAGGGCATTGTCGATGAGGTTCGGACTGTACGATATCAACCTGGGTGCCTGCGCGCGGCCCCAAATTGCGGCGGCTGTGGCGCGCGCGGCCGCGCAGCGCTTTGCCGAGGCCGGGGTGCATCGGCTCATTTTGCGGCCTCTGCTGGGCTGCGATGAATCAGCGGTGATGAAGTTCGTGCGCGCAGCCGCAGTCGAGCTGGTCGGGCAAGTTTGAGCGTTAGCGCCGCTCGCCTCCAAAGCAGGGAGGCCCGCAGTTTGATTTTTCGCGGCTGTGCGATAAACCAGTTAAAAGCTTATGGAGCCGGATGCCGCGATATGCGAGGTTGCGCGGCGGGGAGAACTGCGAATGAAACTTGGACTGTTCCTGATGCCCAGCCATCCGCCCGAACGCGACTTGCGCGCGGGCCATGAATGGGACCTCGAAGTGCTGCGGATGGCCGACCGCCTGGGCTACGAAGAGGCCTGGATCGGCGAGCATTTCACATCGCCGTGGGAGCCCAATCCCGCGCCTGACTTGCTGATCGCGCAGGCCCTGACCCAGACCAGCCGCATCAAGCTCGCCCCCGGCGCCCATCTGCTGCCCTACCATCAGCCGGCCGAGTTGGCGGTGCGCGTCGCCTACATGGACCATCTGGCCGGCGGGCGCTACATGCTGGGGATCGGTTCGGGCGGCCTGCCCAGCGACTTCATGCTGTTCAACGTCGATGCCGCCTCGGGGCAGCAGCGCGACATGGTGCGCGAAGCGCTCGATATCATGTTGAAGGTTTGGACCAGCCAGACCGAAGTCGAGTTCAACAGCCGCTACTGGAAGGGCAGGATTAGCGCGCCGCTGTACGGCGGCTTGCTCAAGCATCATATAAAACCCCTCCAGAAACCCCATCCGCCGATCGGTATCGCAGGCATCAGCTACAAGTCCGAATCGCATAAGCTGGCCGGCGAGTATGGCTTTCTCCCTCTTAGCCTGGACATGGACGCCGCGGTGCTGAAGACGCATTGGGAGGCGGTGGAGGAGGGCGCGGCGCGGGGCAAACGGGCGGCCCGGCGCGCTGATTGGCGAATTGTCCGCGACATCTTCGTCGGCGACACCGATGCGCAGGCGCGCCAAGATTGCCTGGCCGGCGGCGTCGGGCGTAACTGGCGCGAATACCTGCTGCCGCTGTATCAGGAGTTGAAGTTTGTCAGTTTCTTCAAGCACGACCCGTCGGTCGCCGATGAGCAGGTGACCCTGGAGTACCTGCTTGAACACAACTGGATTGTCGGCGCGCCGCACACCGTGGCCGAAAAACTCGCCACGCTCTACCGCAATGTCGGGGGTTTCGGCTGCCTGCTGATGATGGGCGCCGATTGCGCCGATAATCCCCAGCCGTGGTTCAAGTCGATGCGCCTGATGGTGGAGCAGGTGATGCCGCGCCTGGCGCATCTGCTCGGCCACGATAACGGCGCGGAGGTCCGCGCGGCAAAATAGCGCCAGGCTTTTCGATCGTGGCGAAGCGCTCCAATCAGGTCGTGATTGCGCCGGCCGAGCTGTGGCCGATGTTGCAGCGGTGCGACGCCTTCGCCGCATTCAGTGGCCATGAACGGGAGTCCTTCGAACACGCACTCGCGCACGAGTACGGGATGGTGGTGCGGCGCTTCGCGCCGGGCGAATTGATCTGCCGCAAGGGCGAGTTCGAACTCGACCTGTGCATTGTGCTTGAGGGGCGTGCGGAAGTTCACGATCACGACCAGCGCGGCGTCGAAGTGCATACGGTGTATGAGGCCGGCAGCATCTTTGGCGAGTTGGGCGCGATGGGCGGGCGGCCGCGCTCCTTCGACGTTGTCGCGGCGGCCGACACACTGATCTTTTATATTCCGCGCCACGCGCTGAAGTACCTGGAAATCAACCAACGCGCCCGCGCCATCCTGGCCGCTCGCTACCGCGAGCGGGCGGTGCGCGCGATGACCGGGCGGGTCGAGTTGTTCAACACGGTGCCCGAGTCGTTCGTCGACGAATTGATCCCGCACTGCCGGATCGTGCGCTACGACCTGCGCGGCGTGCCAATCGTGCAGCAGGACGAAGAAGTCGACGGCTTTTACATCATCCTGGACGGCTTCGTCCAAATCGTGCGCCATCGCGCCGACGGCCAGCGCCGGGTGTTGGCCTATCTGCGCGAGGGCGAGTATTTCGGCGAGATGGCGCTGCTCGGCACGGGCCGCGCCTGGGGCAGCGCGTTTACCGCCGGCAAGTGCGAACTGATCAAAATCGACAGGGCCGGATTTGCCGAACTGTGCCGCGGCTATCCGGCGGTCGAGCGCGCGATGCGCGAAGCGATTGCGCGCCAGCAGGAGCAGGAGAACACAATTACCGCCGAGCTGTCCGAGCTGCTGGAAAAGAGCGGCCAGCTCGGCGTAATCCAGTCCGACGCGCTGCTGGTGATGGATCTGGATCGGTGCATCAAGTGCGACAACTGCGTGCGCGCCTGCGAGTCGCTGCACGGGCGCAGCCGGCTGATCCGCAACGGCGTCCAGATCGGCAAATACCTGGTGCCCAGCGCGTGCCGCCATTGCGACGATCCCAAATGCATGAGCGCGTGCCCGACCGGCGCGGTCAAGCGCCGGCCTGAAGGAGAAATATACTTCAAGTACGATCTGTGCATCGGGTGCGGCAACTGCGCAATCGCCTGCCCGTTCGACAATATTACGATGATCGACACGCCCTCCTTCGACAAGGCGCAGGCGCGCAAGGCCGCGATCGCCGGCGGCCGCGATTTCTTCCGCCCCTATCCGCTGGCCCAGCATCAGGCCGCCGGCAGCCTGCTGAGCCGCCTGTTCGGCGGCGAGGGCGAACGGCGCGAGGCGGCGGGGGAGGAGCAGGCACACGTTCCCCCAAGCTTTCCGATCAAGTGCGACCTGTGCGACAGACTGCCGTTCATGGGGTGCGTGCATAGCTGTCCCACCGGCGCGGCAATTCGCATCGAAGCCGCCGAGCTGTTCGAGGAAATTCACGCCGTCAGCGCCAAGTCGCATATCCGCAAGGCGCAGGAAGGGGAATAGAACGTGGCGCACCCGATGCAGCGCGATGCCGCGGCGGGCGTGCACGTGCCCGCCGCCCACGTGCCGCGCCACCATGGCCGTCTGACCCTGTGGGCGATCGGATGCGCCGCCGCGGTCGCCGCAATTCATCTGGCGGCACCCGCTTATGCCGCACGGCTGGGCTCCTGGCGCAGCGGCGTTTTGACACTGGCCGCCCTGGTGCTTACTTCCACCTACACCATCCGCAAGCGATGGATGTGGTTGACCGTGCGCATCATGCGGATCGCGGCGCGGATGCCGCACCGGATCGCCCATCGCCTGCTGATCGCCGACCGCCTGGAATCGTGGCGCCTGTATCATGTCATGCTCGGCGTCGGCGTGTTGCTGCCGTTTGGGTGGCATATCGAACAGGGGGCGGGTGCGAGCCGCCTTGAGGCGGCGGTGGCGGCAGTGGCGGCGATGTTGATGCTGAGCGGACTGGCGGGAACGATAATCCAGGACTTCCTGCCCCATGCGATGCGCATCCGGCCGGCCCAGGAAGTCCGTTTTGAAGACGTCGAAGCCGCGCTGCACGACCTTTACGTACAGGCCGAGGAAGTAATTTTGGGTCATTCCGAAGCGCTGGTGCAGTCCTACCTCAAGCACGTCCGGCCGGTGATGGTCGGCACGCGTCCGGCACGCGCATTATTTCTTGCCACGCTCAGCGGCGCCGACCCGGCGGCACCGGTCGGCGCGCGATTGCGCCAGTGCGGCGCGCAAGTGGCGGATGAAGCCGAGACCTGGGAGAAGTTGGTGACGCTGGCCGAGCGCAAGGTGCGGCTTGATCACAACCACTTCAATCTGTCGCTGAGCGTGGGCTGGATGCGGGTCCACATCGCGCTGGCGATTGCGCTGGGCGCCTTGACCGTGTTCCACATCGCCGGGGTGTTTTACTTCGCGGGACTATGACGCGGCGCGCTCGTTGGTTGGTTGCGGGATGGGCCGCGCTCATCGTGCTGGCCGTTCTGACCATGCCGCGTGGGAGTTATCAGCCGGGCAGGCTGCTGGCGGCGCACGCCGGCTTCGATGCGCAATGCGCCGGATGCCATCGGCCGTGGCATGGTGCGGACAATGGCCGATGTATCGCCTGCCACGGCGACTTTGCCGCCAACAATCCGCACGGCGGCTATTACGTGTTCGACGACAAGGAGGGTCTGATCGCAGGCCGCCGCCTGGTTACATTCAAGGACAACCTGAGCTGTCTCAGTTGCCACGGGGAGCATCGCGGCCGCAATGCCGATGTCCGCGTGCAGGCGGCTTTTGCCTGCACCTGGTGCCACAAACATCCGACGATCGATGCCGTGAGCAAGCATCGCGGCGACAACCTGGCGCGCCACGAGAGCGCCAGTCAGATGTTCGCCCGGCCCTTCAACCATCTTCAGCATCGGCTGCTGATGGGGCTTCAGGCGGACAATTTTCCCAACGGCTTTGACTGTGCGACCTGCCATCAGGTGACCCCCGTCGTGCCGGGCGCTGCCGACAAGATGACGATCGCGTGGCGGCCGTGCGCCTTTTGCCACGCCAGTCCGCAGGTGCCGTCGCTGGCGCTGTCGGCGGCGCTGGGCAAGTCGCCGGCGGCGCTGCCGTATTCAGGCGTGGTGCGCACGCTGCACATCAACGCGGTGTTCAATCATTCGCGTGGCCATTTGCAAACGCCGTGCGCGCAATGCCACTTGAAGGTCTCGGAAAGCGCCAGGCCCGGCGACGCCAACTCGCTGCTGATCTCGCAATGCTTCACCTGCCATGCCCATCAGGAAGCAGCCCCCCACGCGCGGCCGCGCCAGGCGGCCCGACCGGGTAGCGGCAGCGCCTTTGCCGCGGCGTTCCGGGGCGCTGCGATTGCGGGTGAGACACACCGCGTCGTTGCCTGCGGCCAATGCCATTGGTTCCACATCCACGGCGCGCTGCCGATCCTTGACTTTACCCGGCCCGCGCTCAAGCAGCCGCCCGGCGGCAGAGCCGGCGGTGAGTTCGCGCCGTGGGGCATCGGCACAATTGCAATTGTCATTGTCGGGCTGTGCGGGATTGCCTACACGATGTTTCTGCCCGCGATGGAGGAGCATCATGCCGCGGTGATGGAGACGGCGCCCCAACGCATCGTCAAGACCCCGGTGCTGGACGACACCTATCAGACCAGCATCAAGGGTCTGTACATCGTGGGCGAGATGGGCGGCACGGCGTCGATCAATTTGGCGATGCGCTCGGGGCGCCAGGTGATCGAGGCGATCGCCGAGAACTTCAAGCATTCGGCCGCACCGCCTCAGTCAGGCGTGTACGACGTGCTGATCGTCGGATGCGGTCCGGCGGGGCTGGGCGCCACCGCCACCGCCAAGGCGCACGGGCTCAACTACGTAACTTTGGAGCGGATGACGCCGGCCAGCACGCTGCGCACCTATCCGCGCGCCAAGTTCGTGCAGGCCACGCCGATCGACATTCTGGAGTACGGTTCCTTCTTTTTGGAGGGCGACACCACGCGCGAAGATCTGGTGCGCGAGTGGGAGAAGATCATTTCGCAGGCCAGGCTGGTCATCCAGGATCGCGAGGAGGTGGTCGCCGTCCAACCTACGGACGGCTGCTTCACGGTCAGGACGGCGCAGGGACACCAATTCAAGGCGCGATGCGTGGTGCTGGCCATCGGTCTGCGCGGCCATCCGCGCCGCCTCAACGTTGCGGGCGAGGTGCCCGGCCGGGTCCATTACCAGCTCATCGAGCCCGATGACTTCCGCAATCAGCGCATCCTGGTGGTGGGCGGCGGCAATGCCGGTGCCGAAGTGACGCAAGCGCTGGCCGCGGCCCATCTGGGCAACCAGGTCAGCTATTCCATCCGCGACGCGGTGCTGAGCAAAGTGACGCACGAGAACGCCGAGAAGGTCATCGCGCTGCAGCGCTCCGGCGCGATTACGCTTTATCCCGCCACCGAGGTCAGGGAGATCAGGGCAAAGACCGTGGTGTTGCAGCCGACTACGGGACTGAGCGCGGAGGGGCGCGCGGCAGCCGACCGTGTTATTGAATTGGAAAACGACGTCGTATTCGCCATGCTGGGCGCTGAACTGCCGATCCGCTTCCTGGAGTCGATCGGCATCAGGATGGAAGTCAAGCATCGCTGAGCGGCTTGACGGCGCCATGACGGATCGAGTCAATTAGGCCTTAAGTAGACGTTTGCGGAGTGTGAGAGATAGCAAGTCAGGCGGGCCAGGGAGCGTAATGCGATGAAGGTTGGCGTTTCAGTCACCATGATCAACACCAGCGGCAAGCGCGATGAAGATATCTACCGCGACGAGCTGGCGATTGCGGATTTGGCCGAGCCGCTGGGTTACGACTCGATCGGCGCCGTCGAGCATCACTTTACCGGCTACGCGATGATCCCCAATTGCGTGCAATTGCTGACCTTTCTGGCGGCACGCACCAGACGCGTGACGCTGGTCACCACGGTGATCGTGCTGCCCTGGCACGACCCGGTGCGGGTGGCCGAGGAGATGGCGATGCTCGATGTGCTGTCGGAAGGCCGCACCATCTTCGGCTTCGGCCGCGGCGCGGCGCGCACCGAGTACGAAGGCTTCCGCATCCCGATGGAGGAGGCGCGCGAGCGATTCAAGGAGACCTGCGAAATCGTCATCCGGGGTCTGACGCAGGACAGCTTTTCCTACCAGGGCCGCTACTTCAACATCCCCGAAATCCAGATTCGCCCGCGCCCGGTGTCCAATCCGGTCGAGCGACTGTACGCCGCGGCGGTCAGTCCGGAGTCGGGCGAGATGATGGCGCGGCTGGGGCTGGGCGTCTTCATTATCGCGCAAAAGGATTGGGACAGCGCGCGCGAGGACCTGCGCCGCTACCAGGAGACCACCCGCAGCATGGGGCTGAGGCCGCGCCCGCCCATTGTGCAGACCCAGGTGTCGGTTGCGGAAAGCGAGCAGGAGGCCTGGGACGACGCCAATCGCTATCAGGCCGAGACCTTCCGCGCCATCGATCAGCATTACGGCCATACGCGCGGCGCGCTTCAGGGAGTGAAGGGCTACGAGTTTCACGCCCGGATGGCGAAGACCTACGCCAAGCTGACGTCTTCTCCCGAAGAAATCCAGAAAAAGGCGCTCCAGCACTATCTGAGCCTGGGCGTGATCGGAACGCCCAAGCAGTGCCTGGAGAAGCTGGAGTACATCCAGCAGAGGATGAACACCGATCACTTCCTGTTCGGGTTCAGTCACGGCGGATTACCGCTGGCCAGGGCGCAGCGCAGCCTGCGGCTTTGCGCCGAGAAGATTCTGCCCCGTCTCAAGCATGATCCTGCGTTCGCGCCGCGCCTGGAGGATTAGAGCGCGACGCGAAGAATGCGCGCTTGCTTGCGCCTGGCGAATCAGTCGCCCTCACCATAATCGTCCGCCAAAACCGATTGTGGCAGAGGGAAAACAAGCAGAATTCGAGGAGGGCTTTACACCATGCCTGAGAGCATCATTACGCCGATTCCCGGCTTTCATCAGGTGGCCTACGTGACCAACGACTTCGATCGCGCGCTGAAGGTATTCGCCGAGGTGCATCGCGCCAAACAATTCATGGAGCTGCGCGACATGCGCTATCCGACCGGACCCGGACGCGAGGCGCATTGCAACATCGGACTGGCCTATGTCGGCGCCACTGAGTTGGAGGTGATCCAGCCGCTGGGCGAGGATGTGCAGATTTACCGCGACTTCCTTCCTCAAGACGGCTTCGCCATCCGCTTCCATCACATCTCGCGATTCCTCGATACCCGTCAGGATTACGATCGGCAGTTCGCCCTGTTCGAAAAGATGGGCAAGCGCTTTCCGATTATCGGCGAGTTTGCCGGCCGCGCCAGCTACTTTTACGCTGACTTCCGCGCCGAGCTGGGCCATTACATCGAGTGCATCACCTTCACCGCCGAAGGACGCGAGTGGGTCAAGTCGATTCCGCGCAACTGAACGATGTGTCGGCGGGTTCGATGCGTCGCGCACGGTCGTTCGGTGAGTGAAGCAGGATGGGACTTTTGTCCTATATCCAGCCTCAGTAAGACTGCGCTAACGTGGCATCCCGAAGCGCAATGCCGTCAACGGGATGGTCCAAGTGATATGACATTGCCGAGAAAGCGCAGGTCCGGGCCGCTGCTGGCTTCGCTCATCATGAGCCTGATTGTTTCCAGCGTACCGGTGCTCGACGGATGCTCGCACGGCGAGGAGCAATCCGCGCCGGCGGCGCAGCCAACTCCCGCCGCGGCCGCATCGCCGGCCCAGGTGTCTGCGGTTGCGATGGCACCGGCGGCGAGTTCGCCCGCGGCGGCGCCGGGGCCTGCGCCGGGCGGCGCAACGGCTGAGCAGTTGCAGCAACTGGTTGCCCCGATTGCACTCTATCCCGACATGCTGATCGCGCAGATTCTGGCGGCGTCGACCTATCCGACCCAGGTAGTCGAGGCCGACCGCTTTATGAAAGAGCATCCGGGGTTGGCCGGCGAGGCGCTGGCCGCCCAGATCAATCCGCAGCCATGGGATCCGAGCGTCAAGTCGCTGTGCCAGTTTCCCTCCGTGCTCAAGACCATGAGCGAGAGCCTGGCGTGGACCTCCGCGCTGGGTGAGGCGTATTACAATCAGCCCAACGACGTGATGGCGGCGTTGCAGGTGATGCGCAAGCGGGCGATGGACGCCGGCACGCTGAAGAGCACACCCCAACAAAAAGTAGAAGTGCAGCAGGCGCCGGCATCGGCAGCACAGGGTGCGCAGCAAGCCGCGCAACAGCAGGTGATTGTGATCCAGCCCGCGCAGCCCAACACGGTTTATGTGCCGGCCTACAATCCGTCGACCGTGTATGGTGCGCCGGTGGCGCCGCCGCCCGGATATTCGAGCACCGAGGTGCTGGCTGCCGAGGTGCTGGGCTTCGGCGCCGGTGTGCTGCTGGGCGCGCTCATCAATAACGGCCACAACGATTGGGGATGCAACTGGTACGGCGGCAACGTGGTGTACAACCGCAACATCTGGATCTCCAATTCCAACTTCGTGCCGGCGCGGTGGGGATACCCGGGTTATCGGCCCGGCTATCCCGGCTACCGGCCGGGCTATCCGGGCTACAGGGCCGGCTATCCCGGAGGCTATCCGCCACGCCCGATACCATATACCGGCAAGCCGCCGCAGTTTGCGGCCAACGAACCCAACTTCAAGCCGGAGACGCTCCCCACGCGTCCGGTCGTTACTAGACCTGCCGGCAGGCCGGCAGCCCAAAGGCGGGCGGGTGGCAAAGCGGCCGGCAACATCGTGGCGGGCGGACCGGTGAAAAGACCTGGCCCGCCGACGGCGCGGCCGGCCAACAATCCGATGCGCGGCTACGGCGGCGGCGCAGGGTGGTCTGACGTCGGCGGGCGAGGGGGCGGCGCGTTCGGCGGCTATCAGCCCGGCGGTTTCGCGCAGGCGGCGAGTAATCGCGGCAGGGCCAGCTTCGGCGGAGGATTCAGCGGCGGCGGGCGCAGATTCGGCGGCGGACGCGGGCGTCGATGATGGAGCGAAGGAAGGCCGGCGTGCGGCATTGGACCTTGGATGCCGGGCCGGCACATGTTTCCCAACAGGAAATAGAATAATGCTACATTCAGTTATACCACGCGCGTCGGCCGTGGCCGCGGCGCTGTTTTTTTGTCTGATGGCGCTGTGCGGGGCAGCGCTGAAGCCCTCGGCGGCCGATGATTCCGTGCAGCGGGTTTTCGCCACACCCCAGACGGCCGTCGAGGCGCTGGTCTCCGCTGCCCAGGCCGCCAACCCCAAAGCGGCGATAGTTCCGGTGCTCGGTCCCGACGCCGACAGGATCCTCTCTTCGGGCGATCCGGTCGCGGACGCCAATGCGCGCAAACGCTTCGTCTCCGCGTACCGCCAGATGCATCGCCTGGCCTACGATAACGATGGCCGTGTCGTTCTGTACGTGGGCGCGGACAATTGGCCGCTGCCGATTCCGTTGGTCAGGAAAGGCCATGGATGGGCATTCGACACCGCGGCCGGCGAGAAGGAATTGATTTACCGGCGGATTGGCACCAACGAGTTGTACACCATCGACGTCTTGCACAACCTGGTGCAAGCGCAAAACGAATATGCTGAGCAGGCGCGCGCCGCCAGCGGCATGGCGCAGTATGCGCAAAAGATTCTCAGCGACCAGGGCCGGCGCAACGGCCTGTATTGGCCGGCCCAGGCGGGCGGGCCCGAAAGCCCGATCGGACCGCTTATCGCCAAAGCAGTCGCGGAGGGCTACAAGAGAAAACAGGGGGGTCGGCCGGTTCCGTTTCACGGCTATATCTATCGGGTGCTGAAACAGCAGGGCAAAGACGCGCCCGGCGGAGCGCGCAGCTACGTTCGCGATGGCCGGATGACGGAGGGGTTCGCGTTTTTGGCCTATCCCGCCGCGTATCGGTCGTCGGGCGTGATGACGTTCCTGGTCAACCAGGACGGCGATGTACTGCAAAAGGATCTGGGACCCGATACGGCAAAGCTGGTGCAGGCAATAGTGGCGTACAATCCTGACAGCAGTTGGCAGGAGGCGGCGCCCGGCGGCGTCCAGCCCCAGGAGATTCCGCCTGAAGAGGCGCAGCCCGCCGCGGCGCAGACACAGGCTGGCGCGCAGTAGCGGCGATCGCAGGTGATTCGGCTTTGGAAGCGGTTCCACAGCAGACAACTCCGCCGGCGCCCGGTGCGGGACGAATTCAGGTGTGGATCGTCGGCGCCGCCGTGACGCTGTTGGCGCTGGGATGCCTGCTGATTTTGATGCCCTTCATTTCGGCGGCGTTGTGGGCGGCGATTTTGTGCTTCACCACCTGGCCGCTGTTCCTGCGCCTGGAGCAGATGGTCGGCGGACGGCGCGGCCTGGCGGCACTGATCGCGACGCTGGCGCTGGCCGCCACCATCGCTGCACCGTTCGTCATCCTGGGCTCGACGCTGGCCAGCAACCTCAGAGATTTGACCGCCGCCACTGAGAAGCTCTACGAGGCCGGGCCGCCGGCGCCGCCGGAGTGGGTGGCGCGCATCCCGCTGGTCGGGAACCGACTCAGCGATTACTGGCTGACGCTGACCCAGAGCAGCGCCGCGCGCTTGCAGGAGCTGGCCAAACTACTGCCCACCGTCAAGACCATTGCGGTGGAGGGCGGCAAGATCGTGGGTAGCGGCATCATGCAGATCCTGCTCAGCCTGTTTATCGCGTTTTTCTTCTACCGCGACGGCAAGACGCTGGCTGCGCAGCTCAGCGCGGGCATCTATCGAATCGGGGGCGATCGCGGCAATGAGTTGCTGGAGCAGGCCGGCGCCACGGTGCGCGCAGTGGTTTACGGTATCATCGGCACCGCACTGGTGCAGGGCGGCCTGGCAGCATTCGGGTTTTTGATCTCCGGTGTGCCAGGCGCGGCGTTTTTGGGCTTTGTCACTTTTCTGGTCGCGATGATCCCCGGCGGACCGCTGCTGGTCGCGCTGCCCGCGGCGTATTGGCTCTACTGCCAGGGCTCTACCGGATGGAGCATCTTCATGATCGCCTGGGGAGTGATGGACAGCAGCATCGACAACGTCATCAAGCCGCTGCTCATCAGCCGCGGCGTCTCCACACCGATGATCCTGGTGATGCTCGGCGTGTTCGGCGGCGCGCTGGCTTTCGGTCTGATCGGATTGTTCATCGGTCCCACGGTGTTGGCGCTGGGCCACACGCTGTTGCTGCAGTGGACTTCCGCGGTCGTTCTGAACCCCGAGCCCCAAACGGCTGCTGGGCCCCAGCGCGCTGAAGTGGCCGCAGTCAAGCGTCCCGCCCGCGATGCACACGAAGGCACGGCGTGAGGCGACCTAACCTGTTCTCTAAGGGAAAGGCGAGAAAGCGGTTTCCAGGTCCCCCTTCCTTTCAGGGAAGGAGCTAGGGGTTAGCTCTCCGCGCTCAGGGGTTAGGTCTCTGCGCTCAGGCGATTGCGCAGCAGCCTGCCGGGCAGCGCGCCCGTGTGTTCGCCGTTGCGCATCAGCACCTCGCCGTTTACCACCGTGGCCAGGATGCCGGTGGATTTCTGCTTGAGGCGGCGCGCGCCGGCGGGCAGGTCATATGCCAGTTCGGGCAGTTGGGGCATGATGGTGTCGGGATTGAAGATGACCACGTCCGCGGCCCATCCTTCGCGCAGCAGACCGCGTTTGCCCAGTCCCCAATGGTAGGCGGGGACGAAGGTCATCATGCGGATCGCCTCTTCCAGCGTCAGCGCCTGGCGCTCGCGCACCCAGTAGGCCAGCACGAAGGAATGCATCGACGCGTCCATCAGCTGCGAGACGTGGGCGCCGGAGTCGGTAAAGGTCGGCACGGCGCGCGGCTGGCGCATGATGTCCAGCACCATGTCGAGGTCGTCGTTGGCGATGGTCTGGAAGAAGAACTGCCTGAGATGTTTGGCCAGGGCGGCGTCGATAATCACCTCGACCGGGTCCTTGCCCTGCTCCTGCGCGATTTCCGCGATTGAGCGGAAGGGCGGCAGCGTGCGATCCATCAGGTAGGTGTGCCGGTAGCTCATGACGCGAGCTTCGGCGCCCACCGCCCGGCGCTCCTCGCGCGCCTCTTCGTGTGCGGCGGCAACCAGCTTGCGGCGCATTTCGGGATTGCGCAGCGCCGCTTCCTGTTCGGCCAGCGGCAGTTTGCGGACGTCGCGCCATACCGGCATCCGGTCGTAGGGCAGATGCGTTTCGAACGACAGCACCACGCCGGCGATCTTGGCCAGCATCTGGACAAATATCCGCCCGCCCAGCTCGGCGGCCTCTTCGGCCAGCTTGAAGTAGTGACGCCAGTAGTCGGGCGCCTTGCGATTGCCAAAGATACCGAAGGTCACCGGCACACCGGTGTCGACCGCCAGAGCCTTGAGCCGGTCCAGGTAGTCGCGGATGCGCTCGGGATTAAGTCCGGTGTCCTCGCCGGCGATTTCAAAGACCCCTGCGTTGAGTTCGCCCATCACGCCGACCAGTTGACGGACCTCCTCCCATGTGGCCAGGCGGCTGGCGACCGGTTTGTGATCGGGCGTCTGATGGTTGCGGGTGCGCGAGGTGGTAAAGCCGATGGCGCCGGCGCGGATCGCGTCGCGCACCTCGCGCTTCATCGCTTGGAGGTCATCGGGCGTAGCCTCGTCGGTGAACGCCCGCTCGCCCATCACATAGGTGCGCAGCGCGGAATGGCCCATGTAGGCGGCGTAGTTGATGCCCTTGGGGGTGCGCTCGACGGCGTCCAGGTACTGGGCGAAGGTCTCCCACGACCATTTGATGCCGGCCTCCATCGCCTCGGGTGCGATGTCCTCGGCGCGCTCCAGGTTGCGCATCACCAGCAGCTTGTCCTTCTCCGCGCACGGCGCCAGCGAGAAGCCGCAGTTGCCCATCACCACCGACGTCACGCCGTGCCAGCACGAGCAGGTGCCGATCGGATCCCAGAAAACCTGCGCGTCCATGTGGGTGTGCCCGTCGATGAGGCCGGGGGCCACGACGTGGCCTTCGGCGTCGATGACCTCGCGCGCCGACTCGCGGAGTTTGCCGATGGCGGCGATGCGCCCGGCGGCGATTCCCACGTCGGCACGGTAGCGTGCCATCCCCGAGCCGTCGACGATCATGCCGTTGCGAATGATCAAGTCGTATTGCATGGGCCTGCCTCCCGATAGGGAGCCGCCAAGCGACGCGGCGCCCGTTTAGCGATTGCCAAGACGGTTGTTACCACTCTTATTTCAAAACACGCGTTTAGGAGCAAGGCGCAGCGTGGCGGCCCTTGCAAAACCCTGGATCGGAGATTAATCCTCGCCGTGGGTCCGCACGCGGACGGCTGGCGCGAAGCATCGCTGCGAATTGACCTTCGGGGAGAATGAAAATGGCGCGCACGCTCAATGTTATCGACGCTGATGGCCACGTGCTCGAACCGCCGGATTTGTGGCTGAACTACCTCGACCCCAAATTCCGCGACCGCGCCCCGCGCATCGTGCTCAACAAGCATGGTAAAGAGACGCTTGAAATCGAGCCGGGAAGGATTCTGCCGATGCCCGAAGGCGCGGGCGGAATCGGCGCCGCCGGCGCATACGGCGCGCGCGAGAGCAGGAAGGTTTATCCCAAGCGCTATATCGACGCCCGCAAGGGCGGCTTCGATCCGCACGCGCGTATCCCCGACATGGACGCCGAAGGGATCGACGCCGTCTTCCTCTATCCGACCCTGGGGCTGTTTATCGCGTGCATCGACGACCATCCGGAACTGGCGGCGGCGGATTGCCGTGCCTACAACCGGTGGCTGGCGCACTACTGTGAGGCGTATCCCGACCGGCTCTTCGGTGTCGCGATGCTGCCGATGGCGTCGGTGGAGCTGGCGATCGAGGAGATGCGCTACGCCGTCAGGGAGCTGGGTTTCCGCAGCGGGTTCATCCGCCCCAATCCCTACGGCAAGCGCACGCTGCACGACCCTTCGCTTTACCCGCTGTGGGAGGAAGCCCAGAACCTGGACTTCGCAATCGCAGTGCATGGCGGCGCGGCCTCGGGGATGGTCTCGCTGGGCGAGGATCGCTTCCGGGGCTTTGCCACCGGCCATTGCGCGACGCATACGTTTGAGATGATGGCGGCGGCGATGAGCTTTGTGATGTGCGGAATCTGCGACAAGTTTCCGCGCCTGCGCGTGGCGTTCCTGGAAGCCGGCGGCGGATGGATCACCGGATGGCTGGACCGGATGGATCGCCATGTCGATGACGTCGGCTTCAACGACACCAGGCTCACGACGCGTCCCTCCGACGCGTTCCGCCGCCAGTGTTTCATTTCCTTCGAGCCCACCGAGACCAGCCTCACGCTTTTGGCCGAGCACATCGGACCCGACCATATCCTGTGGGCGACCGACTATCCGCATCCCGACGGCTTCATCGACGCGCCCGGCATGATCCGCAAGATGGGGTTGAAGCCCGAGGTATTGGCGGCGGTCATGGCGGAGGGAGCCAGGAAATTCTACGGGCTGAACTGAAGACCTAACCCCCGGCCCCTTCCCGAAACGGGAAGGGGAGATAGAAATGGTTCCCCTTCCCTTTCAGG
>JAJPHZ010000037.1 GCA_021325025.1 Pseudomonadota bacterium
CTTCGATCAGGATGTCGCACAGGCCGCGCGCCGCGTTCTGACTGTCGTCGCCGCTGCCGCCATCGACCACGATTATTTCCGCGCCCGGCGCGCCGGCGCGCAGCGCGCGCAGGGTGTCCGCAATCGACCGCTGCTCGTTGAGCATCGGGACAATGATAGAAAGCCAGGGGCTGCGAATCGCCGCGGATCGATGAGTCACTTCATCTTCCGGCGCAGGGCGCGGACTTCGTTGCTGACGCGGATATTGTGGCGGCTGAGCAGAGCGGCGAACACTCCCGGGCCGCGGCCCAGTGCACCGTCGCGATAGATACTGGTCACGCCGCACGAAGGACTGCGCTCCTTGAGGATGGCCTCCTGCGCTCCCGATGCGATCGCGCGCTCCAGGGCGGCATGCGCGCCGGCCAGGAATGCCTCGGTTCGGTCGGTGCCGTCGGCGCTGAGCACGCGCGCTTTGGCGTCGAGCACGTCGGCGCCATGGCCGCCCCTGATTTCGCATGGCGGCCGTGGCGTGCCCAGTCCGCCCAGTTCTTCGGGGCACACGGCGACCACGTTGCGCCCTTCGAGCAAAAAAGCCAGTTCCGGGGTGAACTTGTCCTTGCCGTCGAAGCGGCACGGCCGGCCCAGCAGGCAGGCCGACAGCACGATTGCACCGTTGGATTTGCCTTTGCTCATCGCTACGACTCGGTCAGCGGTGGATTGATAAGCACCGGCGGGTCGCGCGGAGCTTGCAGCCCTTTGATCAGTACGCGGCGTCCGCTTACCTCAAGGCGGCCCTGCTGGAACAGCGCGATTGCACGCGGGTAGATGCGATGCTCCTGCGCCAGGATCCGCGCGCTGAGCGTCTCTTCGCTGTCCTGGGGATAAACGGGAACTGCGGCCTGAATGATGATCGGACCGTCGTCGACGCCCTCGGTGACGAAAAACACGGTGCATCCCGCAAACCGCACGCCGTAATCCACCGCCGCCTTCTGCACGTGCAGGCCGGGAAAGGAGGGCAGCAGCGCGGGGTGAATGTTCATGATGCGATTGGGGAACGCCTGCAGCATCACGCTGGAAAGCAGCCGCATGAAGCCGGCCAGCACCACCAGCTCCACGTCCGCAGCGCGCAGTTCGGCGGCCAGTCGGCGGTCGAAGTCCTGGCGGGAGGGAAACTTGCGATGGTCGATCACGAGCGTGCGGATGCCGGCCTTGCGCGCGCGCTCCAGCCCATAGGCGTCGGCGCGATTGGAGATCACGATGCGGATTTCGGCGGCCAGCTCGCCCCGCCCAATCGCGTCGATGATCGCCTGCAGATTGGTGCCTGAGCCGGAAATGAGCACTCCCAGCTTAAGCGGATTGGCGCTGTGCTCCGGTGCCATGCCAAGGATGCTCCGGCTACCCGATACTGACGCCGCGCGCGCCCGCGCGCAATTCGCCGATAATCCAGGCGGACAGGCGGCTGCGATGCAGATGGTCGAGGGCGCGTTCGACATCGCCCGGGGCGAAAATGCCGATCATGCCCAGGCCGTTGTTGAACGTGCGGTCCATCTCGCTCTGTCTGACCTCGCCCAGACGTGCGATCAGCTCGAAGATCGGCGGCACCGGCCAGCTGCCGCGCTCGATGCGCGCGCCCAGCGAGGGCGGCAGCACACGCGGCAGATTTTCGATCACCCCGCCGCCGGTGATGTTGGCCAGCGCCTTGAGTCCGAACTTGCGGAACAGCTCCAGCGCGATCTTCGCGTAGATACGTGTGGGGCGCAGCAACTCCTCGCCCAGCGTGGCTTTCAGCCCCGGCGCGCGGCGCGACAGCTTGAGTCCAGCGCGCTCCAGCAGCACCTGGCGCGCCAGCGAGTAGCCGTTGGAATGCAGCCCGCTGGAGGCCAGCCCCACCAGCACGTCGCCGGGGCGCAGATGGCGGGGGTCGGGAATGTTGTGCCGATCGACAATCCCCACCGCAAAGCCGACCAGGTCGTACTCGCCTTCGCCGTACAGCCCCGGCAGTTGTGCGGTTTCCCCGCCCACCAGGCTGGCGCCCGCCTGGGCGCATCCCGCGGCGATCCCCTTGACCAGGTCCAGTGCGATCTTGCGGTTAAGTTTTCCGATCCCGATGTAATCCAGGAAAAAGAGCGGACGGGCGGCGGAACAGATGATGTCGTTGACGCACATCGCCACGCAATCGATTCCCACCGTGTCGTGCCGATTCGCCATCACCGCGACCTTCAGCTTGGTGCCCACGCCGTCGGTGCCGGCGACCAGCACCGGCTCGCGCATCCCATGGCCGTCCAGCTCCACCAGCGCGCCGAATCCGCCCACGCCCGAAAGCACGTGCGCGCCGCCGGTCTTGGCGGCCAGGCGGCGGAATAGCGGTATCAGGCTTTCCTTGAGCTCGATGTCGACGCCCGCGCCCTTGTATGTCGATTGACCAGCCACAGCGCTTCAATTCTCCCTTATCGCCAAGGCCCCCGCTCGCCAGGCGCGCTGGCCGTCGGGATAAACCGTCAGCCCCTCGCGATAGCGCACGATTTCAAGCCCCTCAAGCAGCGCACGCAATTCGTAATGACCCAGCAAAAAGTCGGGATTGCGGGGATGGCCGATTTCAGCCTGGTCAATCAGGAATGTATCGAACAGCAACGCTCCTCCGATTTTCAGTGCGGCCTTGAGCGCCGCTGTCAGCTTGCGGTCCAAGAACGACACGTTGACGATCGCGTCGTAACGCAGTTGCGGCAGCGCAAAGGTCTCCAGCTCGGCGACCACCGGACGTATGGGCAGGCGCTGCGCTGCGGCGGCATCGTGCAGCTTGAGCATCGCAGGCAGCGAGAAGTCGACTGCGTGAACCGTAAATCCGGCCCGAGCCAGCGCAATCGAATGGCGCCCCGTGCCGGCCGCCACGTCCAGCGCCAGCCCGCGCGGCAGCAGCGGCAGCATCTCGGTTACAAACGGTTCGGGCGCGCCGACACGCTGCTGCCGATGGCGTTCCTGCCAGAGCGCGCGCAGCTCTTCGCTCATAGCGCCCTTGCAATCGTCAACACGTCCACGGCGCACGCCCCCGCCGCGCGCAGTACTCGAGCACATTCGTTGGCGGTCGCCCCGGTCGTAAGCACATCGTCGATTAGCAGCACTTTCAACCCCGCGATGCGTTCAGGATACCTGACCGCGAAAGCGTTGTGGACATTGCGCCGGCGGCTGTCGAGGTCTTGAGCGGTCTGGGGCGAAGTTGCTATCACCCGAATCAGGGTTGCCACGTCAAGCCGACAGCCCAGTTTGCGGCTCACTGCCGCGGCCAGCAGGGCGGCCTGGTTGAAGCCCCGGCGTATCAGGCGCCGGCGATGCAGCGGGACGGGCAGCGCGACGTCGTAATCGGCGTCGACCGGAAGTTGGCCGTCGAGCAACTCGGCCAACACCACGCCCAGGGCCTGATTGGGGCCATACTTGTGGCGGCGTATGACCGAGCCCAGGATGTCGGGCGCGGCATCCGCCGAGCGGCGATAGTAGAACAGCGAACGGGCTTTGCCGAAGCTGGGTGGCGCCTTGACGCATCGCTGACACAGCGGGAAATCGACGCCGTTGAAGCCGACCGGGATGCCGCAGGTCCGGCAGATTGGCTCGTCGATGCGCTGCAGGCTGGCCCGGCAAGTGGAGCACAGGCGGTACGCCGATTGCTGCGGCAGGAAAGCGTCGCATCCGGCGCATCGGGCCGGCAACAGGAAAGCGAGCACTTGCGCGGCGATTGTGCTAAATAGATCGCGGGTTTTGGGAATGGGTCCCACGTTGCGAAGCGAAGCGGGCAAGCGTCACCCGCAAGGGCGTTAGTCGCCCCGTCGTTTTCAGCATCACGCCGCCGCCCGGGCAAACCGAAGACGGAGGCGGATAAGCAGTCTGAAGCAGGATTGTAAACGGTCGGCAATAAAAGTGCCACGGGGGTCAAATGAAAGCAGCACTGGATGGAATCAGGGTGGTGGACTGGACGATTTGGCAGCAGGGGCCATACTCGACCGCGATACTGGCCGACCTGGGCGCCGAGGTGATCAAGGTCGAGGAGCGCGACAATGGCGATCCAGGCCGCGGCCTGTCCTCCGCCGCGGGCAGTACGACCAAATCGGGCGGACGCAATTTCTACCTGGAATCCAACAACCGCCACAAAAAGAGCATCGCGGTTAATCTCAAAAGCCCCGAGGGACGCGAGATCGTTTACCGGCTGGTCGAAAAGAGCGACGTGTTCGTGCAGAACTTCCGCAAGGGCGTGGCAGCCCGGATGGGCCTGGATTACGAAACCCTGCGCAAACGCAATCCCAAAATAATTTACGGCAGCGCCACCGGCTACGGTCCCGAAGGTCCCGACAGCGGCGAACCGTCCTTCGACTACCTGGGCCAGTCGCGCTCGGGACTGCTGTACGCTGCGTGCGGTCCGCGCGACATGCCGCCCACCTACATCGTCGGCGGCATCGCCGACCAGATGGGCGCGATCATGCTCTCGCACGGCATCCTGACCGCGCTATTGGTGCGCGAGCG
Organism: Pseudomonadota bacterium; assembly: GCA_021325025.1. Lineage (GTDB taxonomy): Bacteria > Desulfobacterota > Binatia > Binatales > Binataceae > JAJPJA01. The sequence goes on from JAJPHZ010000037.1 coordinate 4,489, forward strand.
CACCGGTATCGGCCAGGCGGTGGACGCCTCGCACCTGGGTTCGATGATGTCGTTGATGGGGCTGAACATCAGTTCGCGCCTGATCAACGGCAAGGAGATGACGCGCTATCCGCGCGAAAGCTCGTTCAACCCCCTGTGGAACCATTACCGGTGCAAGGACGACAAGTGGATTTGCCTGGGCATGATCCAGGCCGACCGGGTATGGAACGACTTCATGAAGGCGATGGGCCTGGGGCATCTGATCACGGACCCGCGCTTTGCCGATATGTCGTCGCGGGGCAAGAACGCCCGGGAGATGATCAAGATCCTGGACGAAACTTTTGCCACCAAAACGCGCGACGAATGGATGAAGATCCTGCACCAGGGCGGCGACTTCATCTTCACGGTGGTCAATTCGATCGCTGATTTGGAAAACGATCCGCAGGTCGTCGCCAACGAATACATCGTCGACTACGACCATGAAATCCACGGCAAGATGAAGCTGCTGGGCGCGACCGTCAAGCTGAGCGAAACCCCGGCCAATCCGTACGGGCGCGCGCCCGAGCATGGCGAGCACACCGAGGCGATCCTCACCGAAATCCTCGGCTATAGCTGGGAGGACATCGACCGCTTGCGCCACTCGGGCGCGATTTGAAGAATCACAGCGCCTTGAAGGAGACCCCGTAACCCCTTCCCTGAATGAGAAGAGATGACCTTGCGTCGCCCCTTCCCGTTCAGGGAAGGGGCCGGTGGTTAGGTTAATCCGCCGCCCCGTCCCGTGGGGGGAAGGGAACGGAGGTCAGGTCAGAATTTTCCGTACCACGGCTGCACGTCGGGATTGGTCGGCACGAATTGTATGTTGAATGCGCGCAGCAGCGTGCCTTCGGCATGCTTGACCTGGAGCTTGGAAATCTCGAAGTTTACCTCGGCGCCGACCTGGTTGCCTTCGGCGGCCACCAGGCTGTCGATGAACTGCAACAACTCGTGAGTGGTCGCCATCCCGACGCGGAAGCGCTCGCGCTCGTCATGCAGCGAGGCGGCGGCGAACTCGGTGGCGGTCCTGGCCGCCTGTGCCGACTTGTAGTTGGCCTTGAGCCCGTCGAGCGATGACTGCACGTCCACCACGATCGACGAAATCAGATCCCGGTAGCGCATGCGCTGCTGCTCATATGCGATCTTGGCCTGGGCCAGTGCGGCCTTGGCCGCGTCGTTGTTCAACGGCCGCTCGAAGTTGAACACCACGGCGTAATTGTAAAAGCTGAAGGTCCACAGCCGGTCGAGCGATTCCGGATACAGTCCCTTAAACGGCAATTGAATCCCGGGAACCGGAGTACTGCCTGGAATCGGAATGCTGCAGTTGGACAAGATGCTTATGCCCGAGCCGGCAAAGAGCGGGTTGCAGTTGACGGCTCCCGCGGTGGCGGTCAGGCCGAACTGGGTGCCGAGGTTAAGCTGCGGCAGGGTCTGATTCTCGGCATATTTCACCTGCAACAACATGCTGCGAATCAGCTCGCGCATCGATGCAAGCTCCGGCCGATACATCATCGCGTGCTCCAGGGCTTCCTCGTCGTTGATGCCCAGTTGCTCCGGATTGGGCCGCTCCACCGGCTCCAACTTCGCCGGCAGGAAGGTGTGCTCGGGGTTATACATCACATCCTGGGCCAGCACGGTGCGGGCGGTGTCCAGCGCGCCTTGGGCCTGGTAGACATTGGACTGGTCAGTGGCTTCCTCAGACTGCGCTTCCTTCAAAGCCAGCGGCGCCAGCACTCCGACCTTGACGCTGATGGCGTTTTGACGCACCAGGTCCTGCGCTACGGCCAGTGCCTTGTTTGCCACCTGCAGATTTTCCTCGGCGCGCACCACGTTCCAGTAGTCGGTTCCGACCTTGAGCACAAAGTCGTTCAATTGCTGCTCGTAGTTGTACTGCGCCTGCTTTTGGTTGGATTCCGCGATGCGCACATTAATGGTCGCGAACTGGTTGCCGAAGTTGCGCAGCAGCGGCTGGTTGAGCGAAAGAGTAAGAGACGGCGTGTAGGCGGGGTTGACCGCCGAAAATACGGAATTGGTGTCATACCAGCTATTGGTAAAAGTGGCGCCCAGCGTACCATTGGTGCTGGCGAGCGTTTTGTTGATCGCAAAGTTCCACGCGTAGGACTTCTGCACGAACACCTTGGCGCCGCCCGTCTGCAGGCTTGAGGTGGTGGGCGTGACGGTCTTCTGTTCTCCGGCCTGGCCGGTCAAATCGGGATCGAACACCGCCCAACTGCCGCGCACGCCTTGCAGCGACAGTACCGGCTCGAGGCTGGCCGCCGCGACCGCCGGATTGTTCTTCAGCGCCAGGTACAGCGCTTCCTTCAGGCTGATGCTGCGCACGTTCTCGTCGCGCGTGCGCATATAGGCCTGACTGAACAGGCTTTCCTCGGGCAGCTCCCGCGTGAAGCTCCATTGATGAAGCACCACGTTGGGGGCGGGCGGCGTATGCTCCAGCATCCGGGTTGCGCCCGGCGATACGATTACGTCGGGCACTTCCTGGCGGCCGACCGGCAAGGCTTTGAGCTTGACCGACGGATTGGCCGGGCTGGTGGCCAGCGGATTGGACGTGTACGACACGTGCGGTCCGACGCTTTCCGGAGCGGTCGGCGCAGCGCCCCCGCCCGTGGTGGCCTCTGGTGGTGTTCCCGGCACGGTCATCGTCGAGGGCATCGCCTGCGCGTGCCCCTTGGCATACAGCGCCATCGTACAGATCAGGGCGATGGCCGCGCCTGAAAGGGCGACCCCCGTCCGGCGCCGGTCGGACGTGGACTTCACCCCGGTATCGCGAGGAGCCCGAGAGCGCCGGCGCGTATGGTCAGAAGCGGGATGCCATCGGCTGTCGATCTTGGAGCCCTTTTTCAATTCCATGGAATCCTTGCTCCTCATCACCTCGAGCAATTTTACGGTCAGCCGCGGGGTCGAGCACGTTGATCGGTGCCGGGTCCGATGCCTTCGGAGCGGGTGTCCCGCAGTGGATGCCTGCGTAGCAGGCCGACGGAAGTCACGCGGCGCGCCTGCGTTGCGTAGCCCGCCCGGGGACCGGCTGTATCTGGCGACGATCGATCACGGCGATGCACTTTTAAACCCGATAGCAGCCTCAGGCAAGGGAGGATCGGCGCCGCACTAAGCGTTGAGCGCTTCCAGGCAGGTTTGCAAATCGTCAGGAAGCGGTGCCCTCACGGTTAGAATTTCCCCTCCCACGCCGCGCGGGATGCGCAATTGCTCCAGATGGAGAAAAAAGCGCCCCGGCGGCAGGGGTGCAAGCGGTGCGCCGCCGTACAACTCATCGCCGGCGATCGGAAAACCGGCGTCGGCCAGATGGAGGCGAATCTGATGGCGGCTGCCGGTGCGCGGCAGCACCTCCACCAGGGTAAAGGAGTCCAATTTGCGAATCGGCCTGACCGCGGTCGATGCGCGACGCGCCTTAAGCCTGCGCACCGCGCGTACATCGTGGACCACCGTCATCTTGCGGCGGTTGCGCGGATGGTGTGCGATGGGCGCCTCGAGCCGCAGCGGAGCGTGCATCGCGCCCTGCACCAGCGCCAGATAGCGCCGCTCGATCTGATTGTCTCCGAGCGCCTTGCGCAGGCGTGCAAAGCTGGCCGGATTGAGTGCCACCATCACCGCTCCCGAAGTGCCGTTGTCCAGCCGATGCACCAGTCCTCCTTCCAGGGGCTTGCTGCCCGCGTGCGCCGCCTGGGGAAAACGTGCCTCCACCGCGTTCATCAGCGTAGGACGATCGTCACCGCCCAGCGGATGACAGGGCAGGAGGCCCGGCTTGTTTATGACCAAAAGGTCGTCGTCGCGGTACAGGACATCAAGGGGCAGGTTGAAGTCCGGGCTGAGCGCCGCGGGCGGCTGCGGTTCGACGTCGATCACGTCGTCGGGCTGGACTTCGACCCCTTTGCGACAGCGCCGGCCGTTGACCCGCACGCGGCCGCCGGTAATCAGTTTGCGCGCCTCGCGGCGCGAGCCGGCCAGCCCGTGGCGTACCAGGTAGAGGTCCAGGCGTTGCGCATCGGTCTGCGGCTTTGCGCGATCCACCACGAGCGCGGCAAGGCGTCGGCGCTGAGGCCCGCCGTCAGTTCGAGGAAAAGCCCGTGCGCACCATCGCTTCGAGCTGTTTGAACACGCCGGCGAAGGGATTGGTGCCGGGCGCCGCCGCAAAGTAGCACTTGCGCATGAAGTCCAGCGCGTCGGCGTAGGTCTCGAAGCGCTTGCTCAACTCCTCGAACAGCAAAAAGCCGGGCCGGTAGAGCGACACGTCCAGCTCGGATACCGCCTGATAGGAGCGTTTTCCTTCCTGGAGATAGAATTCCAAAAAGCCGCGCTTTTGCACAAATGAGCGGAACAGCCCCGACATGAACAGGGTGTAGTCGCCGACGTACTTGCGCACCGCGCGCTCTCCAATCACGCGCGACTGGCCCTCGGGACCCATCGCCGAAATCAACATCTCGACCACGCTATGCAGCCGGGTGCCCTGCGCGTCGCGCAGCATCAACCAGCGGTCGGTGCGGCTGAAGTCGGCCAGCATCGTGGCCATATAGTCGGCGATCTGGTTGTCGCCCATGTGCAATTGGTCAAAGCTTTTGCGAACGAGCTGAAAGAAGAACGGTTTCAGCCGCTCAAGCGAAGTTCGTTCGATCTCCATCGCAAATCGGGCCTCGCTTTCGTACTGCTACTATCATACTGCGGCGGCCCGGATTTTGAAACTAAACGCAGGCGGTTGTGCACAGAAAACCGTTGTGCCCCAACAGTTAGCGCCACCGTTCTTTGCTGATTGGCACTCGGTGGCGGCGAGTGCCAGCGCCCGCACCCGGTCACGGCTGATGTGTGCTTTGCGCGGCTGAGTGTTGGGCGCCGCCCGGTGCGTAGGCGGGGAACTGTTTCCATGCCGCATAGAGTAGCAGGGCAAGCAGCGCCAGCGTCACGATGATGTCGCTAAAGCGCAGGTTGGTCGCGCCGGCCTGGCTGTGAAACTGTTGTGGACTAGCCATTCCTTGTGTGCCTCGAAGTTAGAATCCGGCTGCCTTTCGCAACGCCGTGCGAACTGTATCCGAGTGCGCGTTGACCGGCAATCCGAACAGCCGGCGCAGTTCGCGCCCGGTGTACGAGGCCTGGCAAGCGGCGATCTCCAGCGGAGTGCCGCTGGCCACGATTCGTCCGCCCTCGGCGCCGCCTTCGGGTCCCAGGTCGATTACGTAGTCGGCGTTGGCGATCAGCTCCAGATTGTGTTCGATGACCAGCAGGGTGTGGCCCTCGCCGATCAGGCGGTTGAACACCCGCATCAGGTTGCGGATGTCGCTGCCGGCAAGCCCGGTGGTGGGTTCGTCCAGAATGAACATCCGCCTGCCGCCTGGCGCGCCCGAAGCGGCCTCCATTCCTTCGAGCAGAAAAGCGCTCAGCCGCAACCGCTGCGCTTCGCCGCCCGACAACGTGGAGGTGGGCTGGCCGAGCTGAAGATAACCCAAACCGACCGCCGACAGCGTGTTGAGCCGGCTTAGGATCTGTTCCTGGCGGGCAAAGAAGCTGCGCGCCTCATCCACCGTCAGCGCCAGTACTTCGTTGATGTTGAGGCCGCGATACCTGACGCCCAGCACATGGCTTTGAAAGCGGCGTCCGTCGCAGGCGTCGCATTTGACCTCCAAGTCGGCCATGAAATGCATCTCGATGGTCACCACGCCCATCCCATGGCATCGCTCGCATCGCCCGCCCGGCACGTTGAAGGAGAAATGCCGGGGCTCGATTGCGGCGCGGCGTGCGTCCTGGGTGGCCGCAAACAGCTTGCGGATGGAATCGTACACTTTGATATAGGTGGCTGGGTTGGAGCGGGTCGAACGGGCCAGCCCCTCCTGCCCCATGTGGACGATACCTTCGAGTGCCTCCAGCCCCTCGAGGCGGTCGCAGGCGCCCACCTCGCTGACCGGCGCGCCGGTGCACGCCAGGTAGTTGTTATACAGGACCTCCTCGACCAGAGTTGATTTGCCCGATCCTGAAACCCCGGTGACGCACACCATCCGCCCCAGCGGAATGGAAACCGTGATATTCTTGAGGTTATGTTCGGCGGCGCCCACGATGCGCACGGCCGGATCGTTTTTTGCCACCCGCCGCTCGCGCGCAATCGCGCGCATCAGCAAGATCCGGCCCGTGGGCTCCTCGCCGTCGCGTTTGGGCCGCGCGGCGGGTGGCCCCGCGTAGACCAGGTTGCCGCCGTCGCGTCCGCCGCCGGGCCCTAGTTCGATCAGGTGGTCCGCCTCGCGCACCATCAGCGGGTCGTGTTCGACGACGATCACGGTGTTGCCGATATCGCGCAGGCGGCGCAACACGCCCAGCAGGCGGCGCGAATCGCGCGCATGCAGTCCCACCGTCGGTTCGTCCAGCGCGTACAAGGTGCTGGTCAATCGGCTGCCCAGCGCACTGGCCAGGTGGATGCGCTGGGCTTCCCCGCCCGAGAGCGTGCGCGCCGCGCGATCGAGGGTCAGGTAGCCCAGACCGACCGCGGTCAGATAGCCCACACGATTGCCCAGCTCGCGCATCAGCGCCGCTGAGCGCTCGGCCTCGTCGCGGTCCATCGCAAGCTTGCCGATCCATTGCGCCAGCGCCGCGATCGGCATCCGGCCCAGCTCGGCGATATTGCGCCCCCCAATCCTGACGTTGAGCGCCTGCGGCCGCAGGCGCGTGCCACCGCACGCCGTGCAGGGCACGAACTTGCGGTAGCGCGCCAGCAGGATCCTGACGTGGGTCTTGTAGCGGCGGCGCTCCAGCCATTTGAAGAAGCCGCGAATCCCCGGCCATCGCTCCTCCTCGCCCTGGCGCTCCGCGGATTCGCCGTCAAGCAGCCAGGTTCGCTCCTCGTCGGTAAACTCCTTGTAGGGCGCGGTCAGCCGGATTCGCCGCCGCCGCGCGCATTCCAGCATCCAGGCATGCATCTCGCGGTAGGCGGGCGTGCGCCAGGGCGCCACCAGACCCTGCCGCAGCGACAGATTGTCGTTGGGAATGACCTTGCGCAGGTCCAGTTCCACGGTGCGCCCAAACCCCTGACACTGCGGGCAAGCTCCGATCGGGCTGTTGGCCGACAGCAGGGCAGGGGTGGGTTCGGGAAAGGCCGTGCCGCAGCGCGAGCAGTTGAAGCGGCGGTCAAAGAGCATCGTCGCCGCCGCATGCATTCGGCCGTTGGCGCCGCGTTCCATCCGGATCACACGGACCCGGTCCGCACCGAGGTAAAAGGCTTTTTCCAACGCCTCGCGCACGCGCGGGGCCGATTCTTGTCCGCTGACGACGATGCGGTCGATCACCACTGCCAGCGTACCGTCGGCGATTGCTGCCTCGCCCGCGCTTTGCGCGTCAACCACAGCGCCATCGACCAACAGCCGATGGTACCCGTTGGCGGCCAGATAGCTGATGGCGTTGGCGGGCGGCCGCGACCCGACGGCAAAAGGTGCGACGAACACATAGGCGGCGGGTGCGGCCACGATTCTCTCGCAGCTGCCCGCCACCGTGTCGCGTGCCACCTCGCCGCCGCATTGCGGGCACACCGTGCGGCCGATTGCGCAGAACAGCAGCCGCAGGTAGTCGTTGATTTCGGTGATGCTGCCGACCGTCGAACGGGCGTTGTTGATGGCGTTTTTCTGGCGCAGCGCCAGCGCGGGCGGGATGTCGGAGATGGTGTCGACGTCGGGGCGCTGCATCCGGTCCAAAAACAGGCGCGCATAGGTGGAAAGGCTCTGGACGTAGCGGCGCTGTCCTTCGGCATAAACCGTGTCGAAAACCAGGCTGGATTTGCCCGATCCCGACACCCCGGTGACCACGGTCAAGCGCCCCAGCGGCAGGTCCAGGTCAAGGTTTTGCAGATTGTTGGTGCGTGCGCCGCGGATTACAATTGAACGTTCCAAGCGTCGAGCGGGTCAGCGGGGATCGGAAATGGGCCGGGCCTTGATGCGGCGTTCGCCGGGATATTCATCGGCGACCTGCGCGTACAACTGCGCCAGTTGGCGGTCGAATTCAGCCTGCAACTTGTTGGTTTTGGCGCGGCGTTCGACTTCGGGAAGGTGGCGGATTCGGGCCAACTCGTCCTCCAACTTGTACATCAGCCGATTTCGCTCGATCATGAAGCGGTAGCCGTCCATACGTGTCTCCTATGCAGCCAACCCGAAACTGGAATTTTACGCCACGCTCTTTCGCACAGGCAACTGCGCCGGACTTTGTGCTCAACGCGCGTGCCGTGTTCGCGTGGCCCGGACGCAGGCTGTGGCACGGCTTTTTGGGCCGCCACGGCGGCGTCAGCCGCGGCCCGTACGAGTCGTTGAATTTCTCCTATCTGGCCGGCGATTCGGTGGCTGACGTGCATGAAAATTGGCGCCGGCTGCAAGCCTGCTTCCCGCCCGCTACCGAGTTCGTCCTCGTCCATCAGGTGCACGGCAACCGCGTGCACGTGGTCGATGCGCAAAGCCGCGGCGTGACCGCCATCGCCGACGGCATGGTGACCGCGCAGCGCGGCGTGATCCTGGGTGTCCTTACCGCGGACTGCGTGCCGGTGTTGCTTTTCGACGAGCAGGCCCAGGTGGTGGGAGCGCTGCATGCCGGATGGCGCGGCGTACTCGCCGGCATCGCAGCGGAGGGCGTCAAGGCAATGACCGCACTGGGTGCGAATCCCGCCCGCATCGAGGCGGCGCTGGGGCCGGCGATCGGCGCCTGCTGCTTCGAGGTCGGCATCGACGTGGCCGACCGCTTCACCACCGAGCTTGTTGATGCCCAACGCCATGTCCTTCCGGCCGGCCAGACCAAGGCCTTCATTGATCTGAAGGGTGTGCTGCGTGACCAGTTGGTACGGGCCGCTCTGGCGCCCATCGCGATCACGGATGTGCCGATTTGCACGCGATGCTCGAACGCCAGGTTCTTCTCGCGCCGCGCGGCCGGTGGTGGCGCCACCGGGCTACAACTGAGCTTTATCGGGCTGCCGCCGCAAAACTAGAATATAGTTAGGATGCCGAAACCCAAGACGCCGCCCAAGCAAATCGGTACCGGGGAACTGCTCAAAAAAATCCGCAAGCCCCCGGCGCCGCCCGCGCGTATCCACGCCGGGAAAAAGAAATACAAACGTAGCCGCGTGCGAATATCCGAAGACAATGAGACCTGAGGACGACCGCCAACGGCGCAGGAATCCACACCAAACATGATCAGTTTCGAATTGACCGAAGAACAACGCATGATCGCCGACACCGTCGAGGCGTTTGCCCGCGACGAGATTCGCCCCGCCGCGCGGGCGGCTGACGAACAGGGATTGGTGCCCGCCGAGCTGGTGGGCAAGATCTGGGAACTGGGCCTGGTACGCGGCGTGCTCCCCGAGCAGTTCGGGGGCGACGGCGGGCAGCGCTCTTCGGTTACCGGCGCGGTGGCGGGAGAGGCGCTGGCATACGGCGACCTCGCCATCGCGCTCCACGCGCTGGCCCCGCGCCTGGCGGCATTTCCGATCCTGGAGATGGGTACCGACGAGCAGCGCGCACGCTATCTGCCCGGCTTTGCTCAGGCAGCCTTTCGGGCGGGGTCAGCCGCCCTGATGGAGCCGCGATGGGATTTCGACGTGCTGGGGGTCGCCGCGCGCGCGGCGCGGGACGGCGCGGGCTACGTACTTAATGGCGAAAAATGCTACGTACCGTTGGCAAACGAGTCGGACTTCCTGCTGGTCTATGCGTGCTCCGAGCCGGCCGCCGGAGCGGTCGATGCCTTCCTGGTGCCGCGCGTATGCCCCGGGATGACGGTGGGGGAGCGCGAAAAGAACATGGGGCTGAAGGCGCTGGCTACCTACGGCGTGACCTTCAAGGATTGCGCGCTCGCAGCCGAGGCGCGGCTGGGCGGCGAGCGCGGCATCAATTTCAGGCGCTTGATGAGCCAGGCCAAGGTGGCGCTGGCCGCGATGGCGGTGGGAGTGTCGCGTGCGGCCTTGGAGTACGCCCGCGACTATGCCCGGGAACGCCGCGCGTTCGGCGTGCCGATCGGCACCAAGCAGGCGATCGCGTTCATGCTCGCCGAGATGGCGCTGGAGGTCGACGCCTCGCGGCTGTTGGTCTGGGACGCCGCCTGCCGCCTGGACAAGGGTCAAGACGCCTTCAAGGAAAGCTGCCAGGCCAAGAGTTACACGGCGGCGGCGGCATTGAAGATCGCCGACAATGCCGTCCAGATTCTGGGCGGCCACGGCTATATTCGGGAGCATCCGGTGGAGATGTGGCTGCGCAACGCGCGCGGCTTCGCCACCCTTGAAGGCATCGCCACCGTTTAAGACGGGAGACAAACGATGATCGATTTTGAAATCGACCCCGAGTTGCAGCGCCGGCTGGATACTTACCGGATGGTGGCGCAGCAGATCATGCGGCCGATCTCGCGCGAATACGACGAAAACGAACATGCGCGGCCCACTGAGTTTTACGAAGCGATGTGGGCCGGCAGCCGTCAGGGCGGACTTCAGGTCGGCGCGGAGCGCGGCGGCGGCAAAAGCACCGGCCGCACGCTGTTTACCATCCTGGCCGCCGAGGAGCTGAGTTGGGGTGACGTCGGACTGTTCCTGCAAATCCCCAATCCCGGCCTGGGCGGCGCCGCGGTGATGGCGGCCGGAACGCCGCAGCAAAAGGAGCGATTTCTAAAGCGTTTTGCCGAGGGCCGGCCCAAATGGGCCGCGATGGCGATCACCGAACCCGGATGCGGTTCCGACAGCGCGGCGATCACCACCACGGCGCGCCGCGACGGCGATCACTGGGTGATCAACGGCACCAAGATTTTCTGCACCTCCGGCAAGATGGCGGCGGAATTGTCCGAGGGCTTCGTGGTGGTCTGGGCGACGGTGGACAAAAGCGCCGGGCGCGCTGGAATCAAACCCTTCGTGGTCGAGCATCACACGCCCGGGATGACCGTCGTCAGGGTCGAAGACAAGATGGGAATCAGGGTTTCCGACACCGCGGCGCTGGTTTTCGAGGATTGCCGCGTTCCGCTCGACAACCTGTTGGGCAGCCCCGAGGTAAAGCCCGAGGGCGGGTTCAAGGACGTGATGGCGACCTTTGATGCGACCCGGCCAATCGTGGCGGCGATGGCGATCGGGGTGGGGCGGGCGGCGCTGGACTTCGTGCGCGACTTTCTCAAACAGCGCAACATCGAGGTCCGCTACGGATTGTGCCCGCAGCGCCTGAGTGCAATCGAGCGCGACTTCATGGAGATGGAGGTCCAGCTCAAGGCGGCGCGTCTGTTGGCCTGGCGCGCGGCATGGCTGCTCGACAACGGGCAGCGCAACAACCTGGAAGCATCGATGGCCAAGGCCAAGGCTGGCCTGGTCGTCACCCAGATCACGCAAAAGGCGGTCGAGCTGCTGGGACCGCTGGGCTATTCGCGCGCTTACCTGCTGGAGAAATGGATGCGCGACGCCAAGATCAACGACATTTTCGAAGGCACCCAGCAGATCAACCTGCTGATCATCGCGCGGCGCATCCTGGGCTACAGCAGCAAGGAGTTGAATTAGTGCAGTAATGACGCCGAGAGCGCCTGCGAAAGCGCCCGAGCGGGACGTCCCAAACCGTTTTGGGGCCTACGCGGCTGCACGGCCAGGGCGCTGATGGCACCTATTGGCCGTCGTCCCACTTGGTCTTGTCCCAGCGGAAGATTTCCGTGGTGTTGGTCACTCCCACCGGTTTGGGCTGTGCGTGGCGCGCCTCTTCCACGGTGCGGCCGGTCAGGTAGTACTCGGTTTCCTGATAGGTCAGCTCGCCGATCGGTGCACCGCCGGTGGAGCGTTTGCAACTGCAGGTCTTAATCGGGCTATAGCCCAGGTAGGTCCCGGTCTTCCAGCCGTTCTGATCCTTCCAGGTCACGTTTTCCAGGTTGTTGAGTTCGCGGTCGTGAAGTTTGCGCTCCCAATCCTTGCAAAAGGCGGGAAACAGTCCGGCCGCATGCTCAAAGACCGTATCGCCCGGGCGGGGCTTGGCATCGAAACTCTTCAAGGCGGCTTGAAGCTCGTAATGCCCCGAGCCTGCCGAATCCGACCCGGCGGATGGGGAGTCAGACCGCGGTGCAACGGCTGACGAGGCCGCCGAATCAAGCCTGACCATCGAGGCCGGCGCGGCCGATGCCGAGTGAGCCGCTGCTGCATGGTCGGCCGCGTGCTCGCCAGAGGCCGCTGCGGTAGTGGATTTCGCGGCCCCCGTCGAGCCTGCCGACTGCGCCCACACGGTCCCGCGGCACGGCCCAGTCAAGACAACCGTCAGAGCGCAAGCGACGGTCAAACGCCAAATCAAACCAGGCAAAGTGGCCATGTTACCACCACTCCTCAACAGGAAATAAAACCGACCAAGGAACAAATATCACCCTTGAGGTAATCGGGTGCAAGTCCGAGAGGTGGGAGACAAGGGCCGCAGCCCCGGCTGGGGCTGCGGCCCGGGTTTGAGAAACAATCAGGAGCCGACTGGGACCAGTTCGACTCGGCGGTTTTGCGCGCGGCCCTCTGCGGTCTTGTTGGTCGCGACAAAGTGGGTCTTGCCGTAGCCATGGGTCACCAGGCGGCTGGCGGCGATACCCTTGCTTTCCAGGTAACGCGCGACCGCGGCGGCCCGCCGCTGCGACAGTTTGAGGTTGTAGCGGTAAGTGCCGATCGCGTCGCAGTAGCCGTTGACGTCGATGGTCACGTCGGGATGCTTGCTGAGGATCTCGGCGGCCTCATCGAGAATCGGCACTGCGTCGGGCCGGATGTTGTACTTGTTGAAGTCAAAATGCACGCCGCGCAGCACGATCCGCTCCTGAGGTGCGGGCGCCGGGGGCGGCGGCGGAGGCGGCGGCGGAGCTTCAGCCTGCACCGGTGCCGGCGGCGGCGGCGGAATTATCGGATCGCAGATGTAGTGGCCTGCCACAGCACCCAGTCCACCACCGATAATGGTAAAGATCGGAACATAGACCGCCTTGACGTTGTCACGATTGGTGTCGCCACCGGTCTGGTCGGCCACGAAATAGGACGTGATACCGCCGATTGCGGCTCCGGCCAAGGCGCCTCCCAGGGCGCAACCGTCCCACTCGCGCGGCTGCTGCAGCGAATCTTGCCACTGCTGGATTTGCGCGCATCCGGCCAACAGAAACACAACCGCGGCCAGCGCTGCAGTTTTGATAAACAATCGGTGTTTAGTGCCCATTAACCTCCTCCATCTGGTTCCTATTAGCCAGGCTCCCACCCAATGCCCTCTAATACTTCCGGGCAATTCTACTGACAGTTCGCGCGCTTTCAAGGAAAGCGTCGCATCCTAAATACAAAAAATTTGAGATTTTTCAAGCCCTCCGCCCCTGCCGTCTCACGCTCCGCAGCGCCGTTCCCAACCCCGACCGCCGATTTTCGGCGCACACACTTCGCCTGGATGCCTCATGTCCCAAATCCGCGAGCCAAAGGTCAATCCTTCACCGGCTGAATACATAGCCCAAGCTCAAGCAAATGCCAAACGCTTTTAACATCGACGCAATTTTTATGGAATGCCGTCTGTGGACAACCTGGCGCGGGCCCCGGGGGCGGGTTTGGTGTCCAGGGTGGGACTGCTAGGATGAAGGGTTGCGATGTTATCTCTGGCGCGCGGCAAGGAAGGTTCCTTCAAGCTGGTCTCCAATTACCAGCCGCGGGGCGATCAGCCCGCGGCGATCGAGGCCCTGACCCGCAACGTGCTCGACGGGGTCCGCAGCCAGGTGCTGCTGGGCGTGACCGGCTCGGGCAAGACCTTCACGATGGCCAACGTGGTGGCGCGGGTCAATCGGCCGACGCTGGTAATCGCGCCCAACAAAACCTTGGCGGCGCAACTGTACAACGAATTCAAAAGCCTGTTTCCCGACAACGCCGTGCGCTATTTCGTCTCCTACTACGACTACTATCAGCCCGAGGCCTACGTCCCCTCCACCGACACCTATATCGAGAAGGACTCCAGCATCAACGACGAGATCGACAAGCTGCGTCATTCCGCAACCAAGGCCCTGCTGGAACGCAACGACGTGCTGATCGTCGCCTCGGTCTCCTGCATCTACGGCCTGGGCGAACCCGAGGTCTACTTCGAGATGCTGGTCTTTTTGGAGGAAGGACAGCGCGCCGACCGCGACCGGGTGCTGCGCAAGCTTGTGGATATCCAGTATCAGCGCAACGACTACGACTTCCATCGCGGCACCTTCCGGGTGCGCGGCGACACGGTGGAGGTGTTCCCCGCCTACGAGGAAAGCCGTGCGGTGCGCATCGAGTTCTTCGGCGACGAGGTCGAGGGGCTTTACGAAATCGACCCGCTGCGTGGACAGGTGATCCGCAAACTGGCCAGCGTCGCGATCTATCCGGCCTCGCATTACGTGACCACGTCGGAGCGCATGGAGCTGGCGGTGCAGAACATCCGTCAGGAGCTGCGCGAGCGGCTGGAGGAGTTCCGCGCCCAAAATAAGCTGCTGGAGGCGCAGCGCCTGGAGCAGCGCACGATGTACGACCTGGAACTGCTCTCCGAGATGGGCGTCTGTCCGGGCATCGAGAATTATTCGCGCCATCTGACCGGCCGCCGTCCCGGACAGCCGCCGCCCGTGCTGCTGGATTATTTTCCCAAAAACTTCCTGCTTTTCATCGACGAAAGCCACGTCAGCGTGCCGCAAATCGGCGGCATGTACCGCGGCGACCGCTCGCGCAAGCAGACCCTGGTCGATTACGGCTTCCGGCTGCCCTCGGCGCTGGACAACCGGCCGCTGAATTTCGAGGAGTTCGAGTCCTTCATCAACCAGGTGATCTACGTCTCGGCCACGCCCGGCGACTACGAACTGCGCCAGTCCCAGGGTTTGGTGGTCGAGCAGCTGATTCGGCCCACCGGCCTGGTCGATCCGGAGATCGAGGTGCGCAAGGCCGGCACTCAGGTCGACGACCTGCTGGAGGAAATTCGCCGCCGCGTGGAGCGCAACGAGCGCGTGCTGGTTACCTGCCTGACCAAGAAGATGGCCGAGGACCTGACCGATTATTACCAGGACCTCGGCGTGCGCGTGCGCTACCTGCATTCCGATATCGACACTATCGAGCGCGTCGAGATCATCCGCAGCCTGCGCAAGGGCGAATTCGACGTGCTGGTCGGCATCAACTTGTTGCGTGAGGGGCTGGACCTGCCCGAAGTCTCGCTGGTTGCCATCCTGGACGCCGACAAGGAGGGCTACCTGCGCTCGGAGCGCTCGCTGATCCAGACCATCGGGCGTGCCGCACGCAACGTCAGCGGCAAGGTGCTGATGTACGCCGACCGGGTCACCGAGTCGATGCGCAAGGCGCTCGACGAAACCAACCGCCGCCGCGCCAAACAACTGGACTACAACCGCGAAAACGGCATCACGCCGACCACTATCGTCAAGGCGATCGGCTCCTCGCTGGTCGAGATGTATTCGCCCGAATGGGCGGTGGTGCCCGATGTCGCGCCGCCGGCGCAGGAGACCGAGGACTATGTCGCGCCGCACGAGCTGGCCGAACGCATCAGCCAGTTGCGCCGCGAGATGATGGCGGCGGCGGAGGACCTGGAGTACGAGCGGGCCGCGCAGTTGCGCGACCAGATCAAGCGGCTGGAGATGCGCGCACTGGGCATCGAACCCGCGGGCACAGACGGCGCGATGCGCGTGCCGGTCAACGGCGGGTCAGCGCCCAGCGGGCCCGGCGCCGGACGGCGCGGCAAGGCTGGTGCGGGTGCCCGGGGCACAAAGGGCAGGGCGGCATCCCCGGGACGGGCTGCCGGCGCGCGTCAGGGCCGGCTGAAGTTAATCCCTGACGAGCCCGACTGACAGCTTGCGGACCGCGGCTCCTCCCTTGTCCTCGCGAGCGTCCTTATTCGAGCCAGGGACCGGGTTTGCACATGGTGTATAATCGCATTGGTGGCGATCGAGGATAAAAACCTGCCCGCGGCCGAAGTCGATGCGGACGAGCGGAGCGCCGCAGATATCACGCGGTCCGAGCCGATCGGCAGGAACTACGACTCCCTGGTGAGCTATGCCGCCGACGCCGCGCGGCCCGATGAAGAGCGCCGGCCCGCGGCGCTGAGCGACGAGGACATCCAGCGCAAGCTTGACCTGATACCGCCGGAGCCCGGTGTGTATCTGCTGCGCGACAAGGCCGGCAAGGTGCTCTATGTCGGCAAGGCCAAGTCGCTGCGCGCGCGGGTGCGGGCCTATTTCCGCGAGGGCGGCGACGGGCGCTTTCAGGTGCGGTTTCTGATGACCCGGGTCAGGGACTTCGACACCCTGGTTACGGCCAGCGAGAAGGAAGCGCTGATTCTCGAGAACAACCTGATCAAGCAGTACCGGCCGCGCTACAACATCCGTCTAAAAGACGACAAATCCTACTTAAGCGCCAAGGTCACCAAGCACCCCTGGCCGCGCATCATGGTCACCCGCAAGATCGTCAAGGACGGCGGGCGCTACTTCGGGCCCTTCGGGTCCGCCGACGGGCTGCGCGAGACCATCGACGTAATCCGCAAGGTGTTTCCGCTGCGTACCTGTTCGGACGCGGTGTTCCGCAATCGCACCCGTCCGTGCCTGGAGTACCAGATCAAGCGATGCCTGGGGCCGTGCTGCCTGCCGGTTGACCGCGAAGAGTATCAGCGCCATCTCGACGCCGCCATCATGCTGCTTGAGGGGCGCGACCTTGAACTGCTCAAGGCGATGCGCGAGCGGATGAAGGAGTACGCCGGGCGCCTGGAGTTCGAAGAGGCAGCCAAGCTGCGCGACCGCGTGCGCGCGATCGAAAAGACGGTCGAGAAGCAGACCGTGCTCCATCATTGGGGCATCGACCAGGACATCTTCGGACTCTATCGCGAGGGCGGCTTCATCGAGGCGATCGTGCTGATGGTGCGGCGCGGCAAGCTCACCTCCAGCCAGAGCTGGAGCTTCGAGGACCTGGAGTTCTCCGACCACGACGTGCTGGCCGATCTGCTCACGCAATTTTACGCGGGCGCCCGCTATCTGCCCGACGAGGTGTTGCTGCCGGTGGAACTGGAGGACGCCGAGGTGCGCGCCGAGCTGCTCTCGGAGCGGCGCGGCAAGAAGGTGTCGCTGCTGGTGCCGCAGCGCGGCGAGAAGGCCCATCTGCTGCAGATGGCCATCGACAACGCGCGCCAGAGCTTCGCCGCCCGGCGCGACAGCGAGAAGACGCGCGAGCGGATGCTGGAGGAACTGCGCACCAGGCTGCGCCTGCGCAACACACCCAAGCGCATCGAATGCTACGACATTTCCAACTTGCAGGGCACGATGGTGGTGGCGTCGCAGGTGGTGTTCGACGAAGGACAGCCGCGCAAGGATCTCTATCGCCGCTACCGCATCCGAACCGTGCAAGGGCAGGACGATTTCGCCAGCATGTCCGAGGTGCTCACGCGCCGCCTGGCCCGTGCCGTCAAGGAGCAGGAATATCCCGACCTGATTGTGGTCGATGGCGGCAAGGGGCAGCTCAACATGGCGCTGGCGGTGATGCGCGAGCTGGGTCTGACCGAGCAGATCGACGTCATCAGCCTGGCCAAGCAGCACGTGCTCAACGGGCCGCGCTCGCAGCAGGTGGTCAAGTCCGAGGAGCGGGTGTTTCTGCCCAATCGCAAGGACCCCGTGGTGCTCAAGCAAAACTCCAATGCGCTGTTCCTGCTGGTGCGCATCCGCGACGAGGCCCATCGCTTCGCCATCACCTACAATCGCGAGTTGCGCCGGCGCGCCCGCCTGCGCACGATCCTGGCCGATATCGAAGGTATCGGCCCGGTCAGGGCGCGCGCGCTGCTGCGCCATTTCGGCAGCCTCAAGCGCATCCGCGCCGCCACCGTCGAGGAGCTGGCACAGGTGCGGGGCATCAACCGCGACCTGGCGGCCGCCGTGCGCCGCGACCTCGACGCGATGACCGCGGTGCTGGATTCCGAGGAGCGAGCCGAGGACGCCGCACGCCAGGAAGCACACAGCGGCGAGCTGGCGGGCGTGTCGGCGAGGGAAGGCGAAGGGGAAATCTCCGGCGAAGTTCAAACTGCGGCGGACCGCTCCGGCCAGTCTGAAGCCTGAACAGGTCGTTGTGACGGCTGAAAAGCGAGTCTGAGCACGCGCAGCAGCCGTCGTCAGCGGGACAGGCGGAGGCTGCGTAGTTAGCAACCTCAGCGCTACTTCACATATCGATCATTGCCGCGTTAAATTATGCGATGCGTGCCCAACGCCACGCCGTCGCCGGAGACGGAGCATCCAGTGGAGGTGCGCGAGCGGCATGAATATGGCAGTCGTGCGCCGCTTACTCCGAGCTGCCAGCTTCCAGGCGCTTGAGGCGCTCCTCGAGGTCATGCGCGAGCCTGGTGAGGTCGTCGCGCAACAGGCCGATTTGCACCCTCACGTCTTCCTCGGCGATACCCAAAAACGCCTTGACCGTTGAACTCATGGCGACACCCAGTGCGAAGGCTGCCGCCAGGGCGATGATTTCCGCCAGGGCCGTCAACAACATGGCCTTGTATTATGGGCCAGTTGAAGGCCCTTGTCATATCGGCGGGCCGGGCCAAAACGCTTTGATTGGCGGATGCGCAGGGCGCTATGGTACTGGTTCAAGCGAGGGGACCGGCCCGGGTGATGCCATGACTCCGCTCCCAGAGGGTGAAGCCGGGCGCGGCCGTGAAAGGAGCTGCGATGGCGTTCGTCCGTCACATCGATCGATTTTTCGAAACCATCGGCAACCGTTCGGCGGAAAGCCGCCGCATGAAGACGCTGGCCGACCTGCTGATCGCGCAAAGCGGGCCCGACGCGATGGAGGCCTTGTCCGACGCGATTGCCGCCGGTGCGGTGCGTGAGCTGCGCCGCGTGCGCCCCTCGGCCGACCTCGCCCGTCCCGCCGCCTTCACGCTGGATCAGTTCGAGGAACTCGAGGCGATTACCGCCGAGGGGGTGCACGTCACCGCGCAGCGTGCCGGCCTGGAAATGGACGTGGCTACGCCGATCGTGATCAAGCATCTCGCCCTGCTGACTTTTTCCAAGGCGGCCAAGGCGCTGGCCGAGCCGGGCGGCGAAGAAAGCCTGGTGGAGAGCGAAAGCGAGCGTCTGGACGACGCGGTGGACGCGCTCAACGACTCCGACATCATTCAGGCCACGCAGGCGCTGGCCGCGCTGATCGCCGGGGTCGCGTCGATGATCATGATTACAGGGGGACGTCCCTGAAAGGCGCGCCGATGCGTCTGCCCGCAGTCAACATCCGCAACCTCCTGCTGACCACCGATTTCTCCGACAGCTCGGCGCTGGCGCTGCCCTACGCGCGCCTGATGGCGGAGAAGTTTCGCGCCGTGCTCTACGTGCTCCACGTCATCTGCAATCCGCTGTCGCCGCGCTATGGTCCGGTGGCCGACGATTATACGGCGATCGTGAACAACGCGCGCGCCAAGGCGCGGGAATTGATGGCGGCTTACGAGGCCGAACTGGGCCGCGTGCCGCATCATGCGCTGATTCGCGAGGGCGAGGTGCTGCCCGAAATCCTCGCCGTCAGCCGCGAGAAGAAGATCGATACAATCGTGATCGCCAGCCACGGCGAGGGGCGCCTGCGCCATCTGCTGCTCGGCAGCACGGCGCGCAATGTGCTGCTCAGCGCGCAGTGCCCGGTTTACATCATTCGTCATGGCGGCAACCAGCATGATCACGCGCCGCGTCCCGCCGCGTGGCGCTCATGAGTCAGGCGCCGGCATCGAGCCGCGTCGCATGACAATCGAGGGGGGAAATGCAGGGCTCAGCCGCAATCGCCGCCGCTCCCGGCCGCATCGCCGCGCCGCCCAGCACGCTGCCGCAGGTGCAGGCCGGGTCGTTCGGGATTCCCGCCCTGTACCTGGTTTCGATCGCGATAGTGGCGGGCGACGCCGGCGGAAGCCTGCGCATCGGCCCGCCGCTTTGGATGGGGCTGATGCTTGGCGCCGGCGCCGCCTGCGCCTTTGCGATCGCGCAGCGGCGCACAGCGATGATTCTTGCGCTGGCCGCGCTTGCGGCCGCCGCCGCGGCCGCCTCGAACGCGGTCTACGCGCCGGCGCCCGACACCGCCACGATTCGCACTTTTCCCGACGACCGTCCGATCGTCTTCGAGGGCCGCATCGAGCGTGAACCCGAGCGCGTGCGCGACGTCATACGGCTGTACCTGCGTGTGCAGCGGGCGGGGTTCGACGCTGCCCATCTTGCGCCCGCCACCGGCGGGGTCCGCCTCACCGTGCCGCAACCCGCCCCATACCGAATCGGCACGCGGTTGCGCATCAGCGCGCGCATCCGGCTGCCGCGTAATTACGGCGACCCGGGCGAATTCGACTACGAATCCTACATGGCGCGCGAGGGCGCGGCGGCTACCGCGCTGGTGTCGCGTCCCGAGCAAATCGAGGTGATCGGCTACCGGCCGGTTGCGCTGTGGAGCACTATCGAGGCCATTCGCGGCCGCATCGGGGACTTTATTGACGAACATCTCGAAGAGCCGCAGCGCGCCGAGATGCGCGCGCTGGTGATCGGCGAGCGGGGCGGAATCGGCCGCTCGCTGCGCGATACCTTTGCGCTGACCGGGATGGCCCATCTGCTGGTCATCTCCGGGCTGCATCTGGGCTTCGTCGCGTCGGTGGCCTTTGTCGTGATCCGCCTTGCCTGCGTGCCCTTCGCGCGCCTGATGATTTTGGGTTATGCCAACAAGCTGGCCGCGGTCGCCGCGGGCCTTGCGGTGACGGCCTACGCCGCAATTGCCGGTACTCACGTCTCAACCCTGCGCGCGCTGATCATGGTGTTGTGCTACGTCGGCGCCGTGCTCGCTAATCGCAGCCGCGAGGTGCTGGCCAGCCTGGCGCTGGCTGCCCTGATCATATGCGTCGCGCTGCCGGGCTCCACCGCCGACATCGGCTTTCAACTGTCCTTCGCCGCCGTAATCGGCATCGTACTGGGGATGCGCCGCTGCGGCGCCTGGTGGGAGCGCATGCGCGCGGGCACCGCGGGTGCGCGCGGCGAATTGGCGTACGCCGCTGCGGCAGCGGTCGCCGCTTACGCGGCGGTGTCATTCTTCGCGCTCATCGCCACAGCGCCGCTGACCGCTTTTTACTTCAATCAGTTCTCCCTGATCGGGGTGGTTGCCAACTCTGTGGTGGTCCCGCTGATGGCGCTGGGTGGCATGGTATTAGGACTTGCCGCTGCCGCTTTGAGCTTCGTCTGGATGCCGGCTGCGGGCGCGGTAGTGCGCCTCGCCGATGGCGCGCTGGCGCTGGGCAATCGGATGGCCGAGTTGTTTGTGCGGCTGCCGGGCGCGTGGCTTCGATGCTTCACGCCCAATCTGTTCGAACTTGCGCTGGTCTATGCACTGCTCGGCCTGTGGTTATGTGCACCGATAAGACCGCTGCGCAGCGCCGCAATCAAAGGCCCGTCCGCGATACAACCGTGGTTGCGATGGCGCAACGCGGCGGCGGCATTGTTGATTGGAGCGCTGGCACTGGACGCCGGATGGTGGATGCGGGCGCGATACTTCGACCCGCGCTTGCGGGTGACGTTTTTGTCGGTCGGGCAGGGTGACGCCGCGGTGGTCCAGTTTCCGGGCTCCGCCGTGATGCTGATTGACGGCGGCGGCGCCTTCAAGGACGGCTCCGGCATGGGCGAGCGGGTGGTGGCGCCATTTTTGTGGTCGCGCAAGATCATGCGCGTCGATTACCTGGTCATGAGCCATCCGGAGATCGATCATTTCGGCGGCTTCGTGTTCATCGCGCGCAATTTCCATCCTGCCCGCTTCTGGACCGCCGGTGCCGCCAGCTCCGATCTGGCCTTCCACGACCTGCTCCAACAACTGGCCGGCGCCGGCGCCAGGATTGAAGTGATCACCGCCGCGTCGCCGATGCGCGTTATCGACGGCGTGACAGTTCGATGCCTGGGTCCGCAGCCCGCCGCCGGCGGCAGCCGCAACAACAACTCGATGGTGCTTGAGCTGAGCCGCGGGCGATGGAGCTTCCTGTTCACCGGCGACCTGGAAGCGGCGGGTGAAAATCTGCTGCTCCAGGACGCCCGCACTCCGCATGCCACCGTCCTCAAGGTGCCCCATCATGGCAGTATTACCTCTTCCACGCCGCGATTCGTTGCGGCGGTCCATCCGGACTTCGCCGTCATTTCCGACGGCTACCACAACCGCTACCATTTTCCCTCTCCGCTTGTGGTGCGCCGCTACCGCAGCGCCGGCGCGAGGGTGCTGCGCACCGACCAGTGGGGCGCAGTCGGGTTTGAAATCGCCCATG
This sequence comes from Pseudomonadota bacterium, assembly GCA_021325025.1. Taxonomy (GTDB): domain Bacteria; phylum Desulfobacterota; class Binatia; order Binatales; family Binataceae; genus JAJPJA01. Next base: position 26,730 of record JAJPHZ010000037.1, read on the forward strand.
ATCGGATGCGGCTTTGGACTGGGCGGAGGGAGCGAAGTGAGCGGGAGGAGTGAGAGAAGAAGGGGAGGGGAGGGCGAACTGAAAAATGAGATCCGGGCCGGCAACGCTCGCTTCTTGCTGCTCAAGCGCCGCGCGTTCCTCAATTCTTGACCGGCCGGCGCCGGGCGGTGTTATTGTGAAGCGTCGGCGGAGGCAACATGGCTGAGCAATCGCAGACGCAGGGTCCGCGTCCGATCGTGCCCTTTCTCAAGCTCGAACCCAAACCGCATCTGGTGGGCAAGAGATGCGGCAAGTGCGGCGCGATCTATCTGAGCGAGTCGCGCATCGCCTGCGCCAAATGCATGTCCAGGGGGCCGTTCAGCGACGTGGCGCTGTCAAATCAGGGCAAGGTACACGTCTTCTCCGTGATCCATCAGTCGTTTCCGGGCATCAAAACCCCTTATATCACCGCGATTATCGATCTGCCCGAGGGCGTCAGCGTGCGCGCCAACCTGATCGACTTTCCCGCCGAGAAGGCGGAAAAGGATCCGCACTCCCTGTTCGATTTGCCGGTGGAGATGGTGACCGAAGTGGTCGCCAAGGATCGCGAGGGACACGACGTGGTACGATTTTGTTACCGGCCGAAGAAATGAACCGCGCGCCGACGGCGCATCGGCCCCAGTGCTGGCGCTTGCCAAGTGGTTGTAGACGCCGGCTGGAGCCTGCCGTGAGAGGCTGCTCGAAGGGCGGCGGTTCTTTTAAGTGGGAGGAAGTCAGATGAGGAACGTTTACGTGCTGGGCACCGGCATGATCAAGTTCGGACGCTATCCCGAAAAGACCGTCCCCGAACTGGGCGGCGAGGCGGTACTGAGCGCGCTGGCCGACGCAGGCATCGCGATGGACCAGGTGCAGTTTCTGGCCTGCGGCAATTTCGGCCAGGCCAATGCCTCTTACGCCCAGCGCATCCTGCAGACCGTCGGCCAGACGGGAATTCCCGCGATCAACGTGGCCAACGCCTGCGCCACCGGCTCGACCGCGTTTCGCGAGGCCTATCTATCCGTAGGCTCCGGCCTGTACGATATCGCGCTCGCGGTGGGTGTCGAGCAGATGGGCAAGCAGGGGCTGCTGGGCGGCGGCGCCGGCGGCGCCGACCCGGCCTACGCGCCGGAGGGCAAACTGGGCTCGGGCCTGATGCCGGCGGTGTTCGGCCAGGCCGGGATGGAGCATATGCGCAAGTACGGCACCACGCTGGCGCACATGGCCAAGATCGCGGTCAAAAGCCATAAGCACGCCACCAAAAATCCCTTCGCCCAGTATCGCACCGAAGTCAGCCTGGAGGAGGTGATGAACGCGCGGATGGTGGCCTATCCCAACACCCTGTTCATGTGTTGTCCCACCGGCGACGGCGCGGCCGCCGCGGTGCTGGTGTCCGAGGACAAGCTGCGCCAGTTGGCCGGCGGGCGCAAACGCCCGCGCATCGCCGCCTCGGTGCTGACCACCGATCCCTACACCGCGCGCGACGCGGCCCTGCCCGACGTCTCCACCCTGACCCGCACTGCCGCCCAACAGGCCTACGAGGCCGCCGGCATCGGGCCCGAGGACCTGTCGCTAACCGAGCTGCACGACTGCTTTGCCAGCGCCGAACTAATTCATTACGAGAACCTCTTGCTGTGCAAGGAGGGCGAGGCGGGCAAGTTTATCGATGAGGGCGGCGGGCAGCATCCGGACCTGGGCGGCAAGGTGCCGGTCAACGTGTCGGGCGGGCTGCTTTCCAAGGGCCATCCGATCGGCGCTACCGGGGTGGCCAACATCTGCGAGTTGGTCTGGCATCTGACCCGCGACGAGCGCGCGCGCGAGCGTCAGGTGCCCGATGCCAAGGTCGGTCTGGCCCACGTAATCGGCCTGGGCTCGGCCTGCACGGTCAACATCCTGACCATCTGAGATTTGCAATAAGGGGCGAACAAGGCCTGCGCCCACTCACGGGCGGGTGCAGCGGAGCCAGGATCGTCGTCCGGCCAGCCAGTGTAGGTCAGGAGCGCTCTTTTTAAGACAGCCCTCGCCGCCCCGGCGAGCACCGCTTTCAGTCCCCTCCTCATCGGGGTTCTCTCTGCGACTTCTGCGACCGCGGCCGGACACGGAAGCGGAGAGATGGCTCTCGATTTCAGTCCCCTCCTCATCGGGGTTCTCTCTGCGACACGGCCGTCGGAGCCGGAGGCCGCCGGAGCCGGAGGTCGCCATTTCAGTCCCCTCCTCATCGGGGTTCTCTCTGCGACAAGCCGATTGCCCTGGCGCAAGCCAAGCAGGGCGATCCGCACATTTCAGTCCCCTCCTCATCGGGGTTCTCTCTGCGACTTCTGCTCGACCACCCGATGCTCAGCGAAGTCGTAATTTCAGTCCCCTCCTCATCGGGGTTCTCTCTGCGACGATCGCAAAGCAAATTGAAGTGCCTCAGCTTGCTTATATTTCAGTCCCCTCCTCATCGGGGTTCTCTCTGCGACTCAAATATCCATTTCAAATGGGGTAGTGGGGGTCCCCAGCCATTTCAGTCCCCTCCTCATCGGGGTTCTCTCTGCGACCGAAGTGCGGCGAGTACGTTAGCGTCACCTTCGCTATTTCAGTCCCCTCCTCATCGGGGTTCTCTCTGCGACTTTGGTGCGGCGGACGGTGCGAGACTGTTCGAGCAGTACATTTCAGTCCCCTCCTCATCGGGGTTCTCTCTGCGACGGCAGTGGCAAAACGGTAGCTTTCGCCTATTTCGTCATTTCAGTCACCTCCTCATCGGGGTTCTCTCTGCGACGTTTGGCCCTCCTAATCGGGGAGCGCCTGGAGCGGCATTTCAGTCCCCTCCTCATCGGGGTTCTCTCTGCGACCGGCAATCTTGGTTGCTTTCTCCAGACTCTCAGCAACATTTCAGTCCCCTCCTCATCGGGGTTCTCTCTGCGACCGGTCTCACACTGCCGGGTCTCGGCAACGTGAAACTATTTCAGTCCCCTCCTCATCGGGGTTCTCTCTGCGACGCGACCCGGCGACCCGCTGGCCCCGGCGACCTCGAATTTCAGTCCCCTCCTCATCGGGGTTCTCTCTGCGACGAATCAGAGTATGTATTCTACGAAGATAATTTTCGCATTTCAGTCCCCTCCTCATCGGGGTTCTCTCTGCGACGTACGCCTTGCGTTTCCACATTTCAGTCCCCTCCTCATCGGGGTTCTCTCTGCGACGTCGCCCTCAGGCGCACGGTATCAATGCATCCAGTTTGATTTCAGTCCCCTCCTCATCGGGGTTCTCTCTGCGAC
>JAJPHZ010000024.1 GCA_021325025.1 Pseudomonadota bacterium
GTTGATGCGGACGTAAGCCTCGCCCTCGCGCGTGTTCCATCCGGCAGCGCCGGGCCGCAGCGCCCATCCACGATAGCGGTCGTAGCTGTAGAAGGCGGGTTGCGCCAGTCCGGCCACGCGCAGCGCGATCTCGCCAAGCACGAGCGCCGCGGCGATGCCGAAGCACAGCAGGGCGGCGCGAGCCGCGATCCTGGCCATCAATCTCACGAGAAACATGTAGATAGAAACGCGCCGCGGGTCTACCACGCCCTCGATTCGGTTTAAAATTTTAAAATGTGGGCAGGCTTCCGTGCCTGTCACGATGCGCGAAAGCGCCACCTTATTTTGATCTGGAAAGGTGGCGCGAGCAAAAGACGCTCGAGCATCAGTGACAGGCAGGGACGCCTGTCCTCCTTCTTTATTTTTTGTCTGGGTGTACCGGCTTATTTCTTGCGCACGATGGTCAAGCCGTCGGATACGGGGATCATCACCGCTTCCACCCGCTGGTCGTGGGCAATCAGATCGTTCAGCGCGCGAATCGCTTTGGTGTCTTCGGTCTGATTCTTCGGATCGATCACGCTGGCGCCCCACAGTACGTTGTCGATCAGGATCAGGCCGTTGGGACGGGTCCGCCTGAGGCATTCCTCGTAGTAGTTGCGGTAGTTGACCTTGTCGGCGTCGATAAAGCTGAAGTCCAGCACGTGGCTGGAGGGCAGCGCGTTCAGCGTTTCGACTGCCGGCGCCAGCTTGAGCGTGATTTTGGAAGTGAGCCCGGCGCGCTCCCAGTAACGCCGCGCGATCGCGGTCCAGTCGGGATTGACGTCGCAGCACAGCAGATGGCCGTCGGGGGGCAGGGCGCGCGCGATGCAGATCGCGCTGTAGCCGGTAAAGGTGCCGACCTCGATCGCGTTGCGGGCGCCGATCGCGCGCGCCAAAAGTCCCATCAGGGTGCCCTGTTCCGCTGCAATCTGCATCCCGGCGATCGGTCCGAGCTTGCGGGTCTCCTGTGCCAGTTCCGCCAGCAACGGATCACCGTTGTGGCCGTGATCGAGCAGGTACTTGTGCAGTTCGCGATTAAGCGCGGTAAATTTCTCGTCTGCCGCCATCTCCACGGTCCTTTCACAATTTGACTGGTGACCGTTTAAGGATAGCATTGGGGCAGGTGAGCAACGATGGCATTTCCGCTCAATCGCCCCAGGAGATTGCGCCGCACCGAGGCGCTGCGCCGGATGGTCCGCGAGACGCGGCTTAGCCCCGATAACCTGATTGCGCCGATGTTCGTCTGCCCCGGCCGCGGCGTCAACAACCCGATCAAGTCGATGCCGGGCGTGGCGCAGCTTTCCCCGGATATTGCGGCGCGCGAGGCGCGCGAGATTGCCGCCGCCGGAGTACCCGCGATCATCCTGTTCGGTCTCCCCGAACATAAGGACGGGATTGGCAGCGAGGCGTGGAGCGACAGCGGCTCGGTGCAGCGCGCGATCGGCGAAATCAAGGAGCATGCGCCCGGCCTGGTGGTAATCACCGACGTCTGCATGTGCGAGTACACCGATCACGGGCATTGCGGGGCGATCAAGGACGGCGACGTCGACAACGACGCGACGCTCGAGTTGCTGACGCGCGAGGCGTTGTCGCATGCGCGCGCCGGCGCCGATATCGTGGCGCCCTCCGACATGATGGACGGGCGCGTCGGCGCCATCCGGCGGGCATTGGACGAAAACGGTTTCGCCTCGGTTCCGATCATGGCCTACTCCGCCAAGTACGCGTCGGCCTTTTACGGTCCGTTCCGCGAGGCGGCGGAGTCGGCCCCGCAATTCGGCGACCGCCGCTCCTACCAGATGGATCCGGCCAACGGCGACGAAGCGTTGCGCGAGGTGGCGTTGGATCTGGAAGAGGGCGCGGACATCGTGATGGTCAAGCCGGCGCTGCCCTACCTCGACCTCATCTGGCGCGTCAAGCAGCAGTTCAAGTGTCCGGTGGCGGCCTACAACGTATCGGGCGAATACTCGATGGTGCGCGCGGCCGGCCTCAACGGCTGGCTCGACGAGCGCCGCGCCGCGATGGAGATCCTGGTCGCGATCAAGCGCGCCGGCGCCGACATGATCCTGACCTACTTCGCCAAGCAGGCCGCCCGCGAACTGAACGCGTAGTCAGCGGACAGGCTTTCCAGCGGCCGCTCGACAAGCCGCGGCGCATCACGCGAGAAACTGCAGAGCCGGCACGACAGAACGTTGGGGGTGCGTCGAACAAATATTCGAATGTATGAATCTGTAGCGCCGGCCTCCCCGCCGGCTTTTACGGCTGCGGGTTCAGAGACAGGTGCCCGGCGAGTCAAGCGCCACGCCAGTAGCCGTCACCGGGGCGGCGCGGCCAAACTGTCCGGATTTTGGCTGGCCTGGGCGACGAACGGGGCCAATTGATCGATATCGTTCACCGGCAGCGGACAGCCGTAGGTCGTGATCATCTTGTGCAGCTCGGTTTGCCATTGCGCGATGCCAAGCGGCGGCTGCGTCATCACCATCCCCCCGGAATGGCACATCAGGCAGTAGGTGTTGGCCACGCTTGCCTGCGCGCCGCCCGCGAACTGCCGGCCATGAGAGGGCAGGGATATGCTCTGGGACCTGAGCACGATGCCCGCCGGCGTTTTGATCGCGGCGCGCTTCGAGCATCCCCATAGCGCCGTCAGTGTGACCGCCACGAGGGCGGCGATGAGCTTGATGCGCGAGGCTTGATTCATGCGACGTTGACCCGGACCTGCTCGACCACGTTGCGCGCGTAACCGCCGGGATTCCAGTTCGGCTCCAGCGGCTGCGTCACGCCGGCGCTGTTGACCGCCCTGACCATCAGGACGGCGCTGCCTTTTTGTGACGGCGTAAATTCCGTCTGGAAGCGGCGGAAGCTGTACTTGCCGTAATCCCGGTCCAGCCGCGTTGCCTGCCAGGTGCGTCCGCCGTCGGGCGAGAACATCACCCTGGCAACGCCATTGTCGCCGCCAAATGCGATCCCGCTGATCGAAGCCGCGCGCCCCGCTCTAATGGTTGCGCCGTCTTGAAGGTTGGTGATGAACGACCGCGGACCCATCGTGCTGATCGGGACCATTTTCACCCCATCCTCGCCCGGCTTGAGGTTGGCGTGTGGCGTGTCGGGCACCAAATAGGCCTTTTTCATCCAGAAATTTTCGTCGGGGTGATCCAACACCTCGATATCGGTCAGGGTCTTGACCCAGTAGGTCGCAAACCATCCCGGCACCACCAGCCTGAGCGGAAAGCCGTTGAGCATCGGCAGCGGCTGACGGTTCATCCCATAGGCGATCATCACCTCGCCGTCCATCGCATGATCGAGGTCCAGCGTTTTCAGAAAGTCGGGCGTGGCAGGTTGTGTGCCCTTGTCCATGCCGTTGAAGCGCACGAATCGGGCGTTGGGCAGCGGCGACGCTTTGGCCAGCAGGTCCTTGAGCCTGATCCCGGTCCACAGCGCATTGCCCATCGCGCCGTTGCCCCATTCGCCGCCGGGCACGCGCGGCGAAAAGAACCCGCGGCTGTTGCCCGAGCATTGGTTGACCGCGGCGATTTCGAACGGCGGGTA
>JAJPHZ010000039.1 GCA_021325025.1 Pseudomonadota bacterium
CACATCTCCTCGTTGCTGGTGAAGATGAAGCAGTAGTCGTCGTCGCCGCCGGGCGCGCACTTGTAGATGCCGTACACGCCCATCCCGGCGCCGCGATTGCCGTTGCGCTTGACCGGCTTGTGCGTGATGTGTGTGCCCATCATCGGCACCCGCACGAAGTTAACGATCGCGTCCTGCATCGACACTTCGACCTTCTGCCCTTTACCGGTGCGCAGGCGTTGGATGTAGGCGGCCAGAATGCCGAAGGCGGCGTGAACGCCGGTGCCGGTATCGCCGATCGTCGGTCCCGGCTTGAGCGGTTCGGAGCCGGGGAAGCCGGTCAACGACATCGCGCCCCCGGTGGCCTGTGCGATCATGTCGAAGCTTTTGTATGGGCTGTAGGGTCCGTAGGTTCCGAATCCCTTGATGGTGAGATAGATGAGCCTGGGATTGAGGGTGCGCAGGTAATCGTAGCCCAGCCCGAAGCTCTCCAGCGTGCCAAGAGAATAATTTTCCGTCAGTATGTCGACCTTTTTGACCAGCTCCAGGAACATCGCCTTGCCGCGCTCGTCCTTCAGATTGAGCGTGATGCTGCGTTTGTTGGCGTTGAGCAGGATGAAGTAGAAGGAATCCACCCCGGGCTTTTCACTGACCGACCATCGCCCCTGCTCGCCGTTGCCCGGGCTTTCGACCTTGATGACGTCGGCTCCCATCCATCCCAACAGCTCCGTGCACGAGGTGCCGGCCTCGAATTGAGTCAGGTCCAGAACCTTGACGCCTGCCAGGGCCTTATCCATGGAATCCTCCTGTCCTCTGTGCGCCGAGATGGTTGTTTACCTGGCAGATTTGTAGCGCCTCAGCCATCGGGCGGCAAGCCGCCATAGGGCCGCGCGGCGGGCTGTGCTTTGAGCCGCGGCGCGGCTCTGATAACCTTGGGTCTGAGGCAGCGATGGTTGAAGCCTGGGGCAAGCTTGCCCGCATCCGCGACGAACTCAACGCCCGGTTCTTTGAACGCGGCGAGCTGATCGACGGCGCGCTGTGCGCGTTGTTGTCCGCCCATCACGTGCTGATCATCGGCCCGCCGGGGACCGCCAAGTCGATGCTGGCCGAGGAGCTGTGCCAGCGCATCGAGGGCGCCGAGTATTTCCAATGGCTGCTGACCCGCTTCACCACGCCCGAGGAGATTTTCGGCGCGGTCAGCCTCAAGGCGCTGGAGCAGGACGATTACCGGCGCGTCACCACGCACAAGCTGCCCGAAGCCCACATCGCGTTTTTGGATGAAATCTTCAAGGCCAACTCTTCGATCCTCAACGCCCTGCTGACGCTGATCAACGAGCGGCTGTTCCACAATGGCCGCGAGCGGATAAGCGTGCCGCTGATCACGCTGTTCGGCGCCTCCAACGAACTGCCCGACGAGGAGGAGCTGACCGCGCTGTACGACCGCTTTCTGCTGCGGTTTGTCGCCGAATACATCAGCGAAGACTTCCGCTTCCTCAAGATGCTGGAAGCGCCGCGCCCGGCGCAGCGCACGCGGCTGGGCTTTGAGGAGTTGGCCGGGCTGCGGCGGGCTGCGGCGGCGATTCCGGTGTCGGGGGCGGTGCTGCGCACGATCGCCGACATCCGGCGTGAATTGGGCCGCCAGCAGATCGTCGCCTCGGACCGGCGCTACCGGATGGCGCTGGATTTGCTGCGCGCCCACGCCCTGCTGATGCAGCGCAGCCAGGTCACCGAAGACGACCTGCTCTTTCTGCAGCACGTGCTGTGGAGAGATCCCGAGGAGCGCGCCAAGGTGCGCGACACCATCCAGCACCTCATCAAGGGCTACGAGGAGGAGGCGCGCGAGCTGCTGATCCAGACCCAGGAGTTGCAGGAATACGCGGCGCGCCAATGGGAAAGCGAAGAGATGCGCAAGCGTGCGATCTTCGAGGCGCACACCAAGATCGGCAACATCTTAAGCCGCTTCGACGCGCTGGTGCGCGACGCCACCGAGAGCGGGCGTCCCCTGGAAGCGGTCGAGAACATGCGCAGCCAGGCCCGCCAGATCCAGGAATCGATTCGGCGCAACATCCTGCAAATCTGATCATGCCGGCCGAGGAATGCAGCGCTGCGATCGTGCTGCGTACGCGCGACTACTCCGAGTCCGATCGCATCGTCACGCTGCTCACCTTGGAGGCGGGCAAACTGGGCGGCATCGCCAAGGGCGCCAAGCAGTCGCGCCGGCGCTTTGAGCGCAAGCTGGAAGTCTTCTCGCACGTGATGGTGTACTTCCGCCGCCGGCCGCACGGCGAGCTGGTTTTCATCACCAAGGCCGAAGCGGGCGACTTGCCGCCCTTCGACCTGACCGACGACATCGGCAAGATCGCATTGGGCAGCTACATGGTGGAACTGGCCGACGCGCTAAGCCGGGAAGAGGCGGAGAGCGCACAGGCCTACCGCATCCTGGCCGCGTCGCTGGGCGCGGTCGCGCGCCATGGCGCGGGCCGCGCGCTGCGCCAGGCCTTCGAGTTGAATCTGCTGCGCTGGGCCGGGTATCAGCTCGAATTTCGCCGATGCCAGGTGTGCGGGCGCTCGCCCGAAAACGCCACTTCCTTCGTCTTCATCCCCTCCCACGGCGGCATCGTCTGTCAGCATTGCCGCGCCGGTGCCAGCGACACCTTCATCGGGCTGACCGCGTCCAGCGTGGCTGCCCTAGCGCATCTGGGGTCGGTCCCGTTGGAAGAAGCGGTCAGCGCGCCAAGCGCAGGCCGCGACGCCGAAGCGGCGCTCGCCCGCTTTATGGCCACGATACTGGATCGCAGGCTGCGGTCGGTCGAGTTCCTGCATCGTTTCTTGTAACGCGAGCGGGCGCGCCCTTAAGCGAAACGGCCTGGAGGCCGGCGCTGCGGCGGACGTCGCGTAGCGCCGGGCGCTGTGCCGGTTTCCTTACTCCGGATATCGCGGGGCGCGCGCGATTATGCCGGCGCCGCCGCGCTCGCGCCGTGGCCGGCGGCGGTGCGGCGCTCGAAATGCGGAATCACGTACTTGCCGAACAGCCGGATCGACTCCATCGTCCGCTCGTGCGGCACGCGGCCCATCTCCATGAAGCACAGCATCAGGTCGACGCCCAGCGCCTCGAACTTCTCCAGCACCTTGATGCAATTGTCGGGATTGCCGGCGCACAGCAGGCCCATGTTGAGCAGGTTTTTGGGTTTCATCGCCTCCTGCGCCGTTTTTTCGTCGGCGTCCACCCCGAACAGCAGCGCTTCGGGCGCGCGCACCGCAGCGTACTTGTAGCTCTCCACGTTGGCGAATAGCTCATGGCGCTGGCGCTCGAAGACGTTCATCCAGTACGGGCTCTGGCCGCGCTGCACGCCCATGTACCAATGCATCCCTTCGCCCGCCATCTCCACGGTCTCGTCGTTGCGCTCGCCGCACAGCGTCATCAGGAAGACTGCAATCTGGTTGTTGACCCGCGCCACCACCGGCTTTGTGGGCGTCTTGATCATCTGGCGGTAGTTGTGGATGCGCTCGGCCAGCGTTTGGGCCTGCGCGATGTTGAACGACAGCACGCCCAGCCCGTGGTCGGCCGCGATATAGAAACTTTCGGGCGACGAGCACGCCATCCAGAACGGCGGATGCGGCTTTTGCAGCGGCTTGGGCAGGACGTTGCGATTCTCGCCGATCGTGAAGTACCTGCCCTTGTAGCCGGGAAAACGGTCGGTGGCCATGAGCTGGGGAATGACCTCCAGCGCTTCTTCCATCATCGGCCGCGTGTCGTTGGGGTCGATACCGAAGCCGCCCATCTCGGTCAGCGTCACCGAGCGCGCGAATCCGACATCGAGACGTCCGCCGCTTAAGATGTCGAGCGTGGCGATGCGCTCCGCGACGCGCACCGGATGATTGTAGGGTTGGGGCAGCAGGATCGCGCCGTGGCCGAAGCGGATGCGCTGCGTGCGCTGGGTGGCGGCGGCAAACACCAGTTCGGGCGACGAACAGTGGGACAGCTCTTCGAGCCCGTGATGCTCGACGGCGAAGACGTGCGAGAAGCCCATCTCGTCGGCGAGCTGGATCTGCTCCATCACCTCCTTGAACTTCTCCGCCTCGCGCCCCTCATGCCACGGCTTGGGCATCTCGATTTCGTACATCAGTCCGATTTTCATGCGCCTGCGCTCCTGAACGCTCGATTAGTTCCCTGCGTCTGCTTTTAGCTTTCCTCCCTGTGGGTGTCCACAGGACCGAAGGGCGCAGCAGGGCGTACCTCTGCCGGTCATTGCGCGCGTGCCGAAAAAGACGCGGCTGGCCGCGCCCGCAGTTTTACATCGACCTCAAAATGAGCGAGCTGCCGCCGGTTTCGGTACGCCAGCCGATACAGGCTGCGATGCGGGCGTTGCGTACCTGGCGGCATCCGCGCTGGCGGTCGAAGGTATGCTTGCCCTCGGCCCAGCGGGGACAGGCGTCGTCGGCGCGATGGCGCAGTTGGCGGACGTTTTCGGCCACCAGATTGATTCCGTGCGTATAGCCTTCTGAAAGATGCCCGCCCCCGGTGTTGCACGGCAGTTCGTGATCGATTTGCAGCCGGCCGCCTTTGACGAACTCCGCCGCCTCGCCGCGGCCGCAAAAGCCGTAAGCTTCCAGTTGGATCAGCGTGGTGAAGGTGAACGCGTCGTAGCACGAAATCAGATCGATATCCTTGTGCGTGATGCCGGCCATCCCCAGCATCCGCTGGCGCGCGTAGCTGCCGCCCTGGTAATGGATTTCCGGGCGCGAGTAGTTGTAGGCTGGAGCGGGCGAGAACGTGCGCGCGGTGCCGCCCATGATAAACACCGGCGGCTGTTTCAGGTCGTAGGCCCGCTCGCGACTGGTCACGATCAGCGCGCTGGCGACGTCGGTCTCAAGGCAGCAGTCGAGCAGACGGAACGGCTTGGCGACCCATCGCGAGCGGTGATGGTCCTCGATCGTGATCGGCGTGCGCATCAGCGCCTTGGGGTTGAGGCTGGCATGGTAGCGATGGGCGACCGCGATTTCGGCGAAGCAGTCGGTGGTGGCGCCGAAGTCGCGCAGGTAGCGCATCGCCGACATCGCGAACAGCTGCGCCGGCGAGGTCCAGCCGTTGACCACCATGAACTGCCCCTCGCCGGCTGCGGGTGTCGCAGGCACCGGTCCGCCCGGCGCCTGACCGCCGTAGCGCCGCCCCGACCGTCCGTTCATCGAACGGAACACCACGACGTTCTTGCAGTAACCGCCCTCGATCAGCCCCACCGCATGTGCGATCAGCATCTCGGTTGCGGAGCCGCCGCCCAGCATCTCGGTGGCGTAGTTCAGTCGCAGGCCCATCGCGCTGGCGATATGTGCCGCCGTGGTCGAATCGCCCCCGGCTCCGCCCTGATAGCTGGTCATGCCGTCGATCTCTTCAGGCAGCAGCCCGGCGTCGTCGATCGCGTTGCGAATCGCCTCGCACGCCATCGACAACGTGGTCCGATTGGAGGGCCGCATAAACGGCGTCTGCCCCAGGCCAACGATACAGTACTTGTCGCTAAGAGAACCCATCGGCTTTGTCCGGGCGTTTTGAATACCTGAAGCGAGATCAAGATGAAAGTTTGGTGAAAAGCGGCGGGCGCCGCTGCGGCAAGGGCACCCGCCCCAAAGGCTAAAGCTTGACGAATACCGACTTGATTTCGGTGTACAGCTCGATGGCGTATTTGCCCAGTTCGCGGCCGAAGCCTGATTGCTTGTAGCCGCCGAACGGGGAGATCGGATCGAGCAGTCCGTAGCAGTTGACCCACACCGTGCCGGCCTTCAGCTTGCGCGCGACGGCATGGGCGCGGCTGATGTCGCGGGTCCACACGGCGGCGGCCAGGCCGTAAGTGGTGTCGTTGCCCTGGAAGACGGCGTCGTTTTCGTCCTTGAAAGGGATCGTGGCCGCGACCGGGCCGAAGATTTCCTCGCGTGCGATGCGCATGGCGTTGTTGACGTCGGCAAACACCGTGGGCTTGACGAAGTAGCCCTTGCCCACACCCAGTCTGTCGCCACCCGCCTTGACCCTGGCACCCTCTTTTTTGCCGATATCCAAATAGCCGGTCACGCGGTCGAATTGCTCTTTGGACACCAGCGGTCCGACGCGTGTGGAGGTATCCAGCGGGTCGCCGATTTTCATGTTCTGGGCGAGCTGGCTTAGCTGGTCGGTGAACTGCTCGTACTTCTCCTGCTGCACGAACACGCGCGTGCCGGCGCAGCACACCTGTCCCTGGTTGAGGAACACGCCCATCAGCGCACCGAACGCCGCCGATTTCATGTCGGCGTCGGGGAAGATGATGTTGGGCGACTTGCCGCCCAACTCCAGCGACACGCGCTTGAGATTACCCGAGGCGGCCTTCATGATCTCGCGCCCGACCTCGGTGGAGCCGGTGAACGCGACCTTGTCGATTCCCGGATGAGCCGCGATAGCACTGCCCGCACCCGGACCGAAGCCGGGCAGGATGTTGACCACGCCGTCGGGCACCCCCGCCTCCATCATCAGCTCGCCCAGCCGCAGTGCCGTAAGCGGTGTCTGCTCGGCGGGCTTGAGGATCGAAACGTTGCCGCAGGCCAGCGCCGGCGCCAGCTTCCATGACGCCATCAGCAGCGGGAAATTCCACGGGATGATCTGGCCGCACACGCCCACCGGTTCGCGCAGCGTGTAGCTGAACATGTCGGGCGCAGACGGATTGGTTTCGCCGTAAATCTTGGTGACCCATCCGGCGTAATAGCGGAAGGTCTCCGCCGCCATCGGGATGTCGATGTTCTTCGACTCGTTGATCGCTTTGCCGTTGTCCAGGGTTTCGAGCTGGGCCAGTTCGGCGGCGTTGGCTTCGATCAGCTCCGCGACCCTGAAGAGCAGGCGCGCGCGGTCGGCCGGACGCATCGCGGGCCATTTGCTCTCTTCAAAGGCGCGGCGTGCGGCCTTGACCGCCTCCTCGACGTCGGCCTGATCCGCCTCGGCCACGTTGGCCAACACTTCTTCGGTGGCGGGGTTGATGGTCTGGAAGGTCTTGCCTGACTTGGCCGCCACCCATTTGCCGCCGATCAGCAAAAGCTTCGGCGCTTTGATGAATTCCGATACTTTGGGACTGATTTTCGCGGTGGCGCTCTCCGCACCCGGTGCTGCACCCATCGGTTGATTCCTCCCTGTCAATGCTTCACGCTGCTCCCAGCGTTGCACGGAACCCGGCGGCCAGCCAATAGCATCGCAAGGCCTGGTTGATCAGGCCGATCTTTTACGCTAACGGACGCAGATGCGGTGCGGCGATCAACCGCCGGTCCATCAGGAGCATGCGCGATGAGCGAATGGCGGATTGGAGACCTCAAGGTAGTCAAGGTGTTGGAGCACGAGGATTTTTGGAAGGGCCACGTCATCGCGCCGATGATGACCGCGGAGAACATCCTCAAGGAAGCCGACTGGCTGGTGCCGCGCTTTGCCAACGAGGAGGGGCGCATCCGCATCAGCTTCCACAGCCTGATCGTGGAATCGGGCGGACTGCGCATCCTGATCGACACCTGCGTGGGCGACGACAAGCAACGGAATTTTCCGCGCTGGAACCTGCGCCACTCCACCTATCTGTCGGACCTGGAGAAGGCCGGTTATCCGCGCGAGTCGATCGATCGCGTCATTTGCACCCATCTGCATATCGACCACGTGGGATGGAACGCGATGCTGCACAACGGGCGCTGGGTGCCGACCTTCCCCAATGCGCGCTACCTGTTGAGCCGGCGCGAATGGGAGCACTGGTCGCAAAGCCCCGACGCCGAGATCCAGCGCATCATGGACGACTCGGTGCGGCCGGTGATCGATGCCGGACTGGTCGACTGGATCGAGGGCGGCCACAAAGTGACCGACGAAGTCGCCACCGAATTCACGCCCGGCCACAGTCCGGGCCACATGGCAGTACGCATCCGCTCACGCGGGCAAGAGGGTGTGGTGACGGGCGACCTGATCCACCATCCGATCCAATGCGGACATCCCGAATGGAATTCCGCGGTCGACTTCGACCCCGCTCAGGCTTGCGCCACCCGGCGCGGCTTTCTGGCGCGATGCGCTGAGGAGCGCACCACGTTTTTCGGCACGCACTTCGCCTCTCCCACCGCCGGGCGCATCGTCAAGCGCGGCGACGCCTTCCGCTTCGAGGGCTGAAACCGGCGCGGCCCGCCAGCCGCCGCGTAACATCGCGGGATGGCGTGGGATGTAGGAAATTTTGCTTACTGGCGAAAATTAGTCCTAAAATTTTCGATTCCCCACTCAAAGCCTGGATTTCGGGATTATATTGCTTTATATACCTAGTTGCGGATTAAAGCGCCGCGCGTGGGCAGGCGCCTACTTCAAGGCGTGCGGCAGCGGGGAAGCAATGGACAAGAAGCCGGCGGCGCTGCGGACAACTGCACAATTTCAATTTCGGTTGCTGGTGAGCGCCCTGGCCATCCTGGCGATTTCCTGCAGCGGTGGCGGCGGGGCAGGCAACCCGGTCGCGGCGCCAGCGCCCGGTCCCGTCGCAGGCCTGTGCCCGCACGCTTTTGACCCGGCGACTTCCGGCGGGCTGCGCGCCGTGCCGGCCGCCACGGCCACCACTGCGGCGCCGGTTGCGCTGTCGAACTGCACGTTCGATTCCAACCGCAACGTAGTCATCGGCTCGGGCGGATGCGGTCCCGATGTGTACGTCGACAAGTCCTTCGCCGGTGCCAACGGCCTGGGCACGATCACGATCGAGGCCGACGGTCAGCTCGTGTTTTTGCATGACCCGGGCCTGGAGCTGGATACTTCGGGAATCATCGTCAACGGCAAATTTCAGGTCGGCAATGCGTCCTGTCCTGTGGGCAGCGACAACAAGTCCAGCGTCGCAATCGTCAACTTCACCGACGCGCACGCGGTTGCCGGGGTGACCAAGGGCATTACGGTCAACAAAGGCGGCACGCTGCAGCTTTATGGCGCGACCGGGGTGGTGCCGTCCAGCCCGCCCGCCGGCGCCAACCCGCAGTCGCCCAGTTGGACCTACCTGTCCGCACCGGCCGGGCCGCCGAGCCTGTACCGCGCCGGGATGGGCGTGGCCAGTCCGGTGGGCGCCAACGGTGCCACCACCTTGCAACTGGCGGATCGGGTGGACTGGCAGCCCGGCCAATGGATCGTCGTGGCCGGCACGGATTTCTCACCCGACGGGGGCGAGTTTGTGATGATCAACGCGGTCAGCAACTGTGCGGGCGCCACCACCGGTACCTGCACGATTACGCTGGATTCCGCCACGCCGCTGGTCAATTACCATTTCGGCGGGCCTGCGCCGGATACGGGCAGCAAGGCGATGAGCGACGGCGCCAGTCAGAACTATGGGGTGGACGAGCGCGCCGAGGTCGGCCTGATCAGCCGCAACGTCAAGCTCACTGCGACCATCACCGGCAGCGACCAGCATTGGGGCGGCGAAATCGTGATCATGGCCGGCTACAACGCGGTGGAAATCCAGGGCGCCGAACTGGAGAAATTCGGCAAGGATCAGGCGGGCAGCTATCCGATCCACTTCCACATGGCGGGCACGCCCAGCGGCAAGACGCTGGTGGACAGCAACAGCATCCATCACGGCTTCAACCATTGCATCACGCTGCACTCCACTAACAACTTGACGATCAGCAACAACGTATGCGCCCGCATCGTTGACCATCTCTACTATCTGGAGACCGGTGCGGAGACCGGCAACACCTTCGTCGATAATCTCGGTATCGGCGCGATGAGCAACCTGTTCACGATTGCCGGCAGCGCCCCCGCGCTGGCGCAGGCGGCGTTCTGGGCCGGTGATTACCTGACCAACGATCCGAGCCAGCCCTGGTACAACGGCTACAACGGCTTCAACGTCCCCTTTACCGACAATCTGCCGCCGTCGGCGGCCACCGTGGTCGGCGACACTTCGGGCGACACCTCATCGGGATTTTGGATCACCAATCCCGGCGCCAACAAATTCGTCGGCAACTCGGTCGCGGGCTGCCAGGACCAGGGCCGGGGCTTCTGGATTCTGCCGGCCCAGGCGCAAAGCGGCGTGCCGACCACGCCGCTGCCCAAGGGCAACTTCGCCTCCAATCGGGCCCACGGATGTTACACGGGATTCGACACCGCCTCGGACCTGAACCTGACCGGCGCGGCCAGCTACACCCCGCAGGGTGCGTGCGTGGGCGGCGTGGGCGTCAGCAAAGGGTTAACCGACTGCGACCTGATCGCCGAATTCGACGATCTGACCGCGACGCGCAATCGCAATCGCGGCATCTGGGTTCGTCCCGCCTGGTACGAGCTGGCGCACGCGCATCTGGCCACCAATCGCGACGGGGCGTCGCTGGTTTCCAGCGGCGGCAGCGAAGGTTCGCCGCCGGGCGAATGGGGTCTGCTGCGCGACTCCATCGTGGTTGGCATCAGCACCAACAATCCCAACCGCTTCGGACCCTGTCCTTACAGCGGTCAGGACGGTTTCGGCCTCAACCAGGGATGCTACGGGTCCGACGGCAACGGGTTTCCCACGCCGCAGTGGAACATGTTCGGCTACATGTTTTACGACGGGCCGGCGCGGGTCGAGAACGTCCGGTTCATCAATTTCAGACGCGACCCCAAGCCCCTGCTCACCGCGGCCGATGTCGGCTTTCTCGATTATTTCTCAGCCAACAACAACATGCTTTGTGCGCCGAAACAGTTCAAATATGAAGGCGACGCCGCGATGGGCTGGTTTCAGTCCAACGAAAACAGCTATCCGCCCACGCAATACACCAAAAACCTAAACTTCGTAAACGTGGATCTGCGCCATGAGATCTACACCCAGGACGTCGAGAACACCTGCGCGCCGCCGCCAGCCACGGGCGCCAACTTCCGCGACGGTGACAAATTCACCGTCATCCTCGATCACGATGCCAGCCTGACCGATTTCCAAGTCGTACCCAACGGCGGCGGTGCGCCGGTCGGCGGGGTGTTTCCCATTTCGCTAAACAACCTTCCGTTTCTGGCCGGACCCGGTACGGTTGACGAATGCCATTCCACCGGTGAGCAGGACGCCGTGCTCGAAGGGCGCCCGACCTCGCTCATCAGCCCCTATAACTATGCGACGCTGGAGTTCTCCGCGCTCACTGCTCCCTGCAACGGAGTTCCGTTGGCCGGAGCGAACTGCCTGAACAACAACCTGATGGTCTTTACCAAGGACGAGATTGACTATCCCAACGGCGAAGGGGGCGCGCAGATTCAATTCAGCGACGAGGCGATTCCCATCTCAGGCGCCACTTATACCATCAAATGCGGCGGCAGCGCGGACCCAAGTTCACCCGGAGTGCCGGGGCACGCGTGCGTGGCGCTCAGCGGCCGCAACGGCAATGGCATCTACGAGCCCAAGCTGGTCAACGGTCTGGGCTATACGGTGGGGGCAAGCGCGGGGATGCCGAACTTTGTATCGCTGATGTACACGGATGCGAATCTGCCCGGCGGTATCAGCGCCGCCAACCCGTTTCATGCTCGTATCGGCATCTGCTACCAGAACGAGGGTGCTAGCGCGCCCCCCGCGAGCGCATTTACAGTGTACAAGGGAAGTAAATCGTTCGCCGGGGCCAATGCCAACTTCGACAGCCTGGCCGGGTTCTTCACGCTGCTGGCCTGCAACGGGTTGGATAATGTGATGTGCGGTCCAGTCGGGACCGGCACGCCGTTTTGCTACCAGACGCTGTGCCCGGCGGCGCCCTTTTACGGTCCCCCACCCACCCCGATGCCCGCTTCCGCAACCCAACTCACCGAGGTCGGTTCCATCGATCAACTCGATGATACGACGACCTGCCCCAACGGAACCTGTTTTTTCTACGATCAGACCTCCGGCCTGCTGTTCATCAACCTGGTTCAGGAGCAGCCCAACGCCGGCGGAGCGCTCAGTTCGCCGCTAGGCAGTTGCAGCGGTAAAGCCGCCGGCAGCGACCCGGCGTGCGCCGCGGAGGATTTCTACTCGACTCCGGAGCAGGGTGCGGAACTCTATACAATCCAGGCGGCGTCGAGCAGTTACGCGCCCAACGGCAAGCCGTCGGCCTGCACGCCCTACGGAGCGAGCGCTCCCACCGACTACACACAGGCCTATCCGGCCAACCTGAATCAGCTTGCCTACGCCTCCAACGGCACCGTGGTGCAGACGCAGCTTGACGGCGCGTCCACGCCGTTCCCCCATCAGTCGGCCACCAATGCTCCAGCCGGATTCTGCCCGACCAATGCGCCGCCGACACCGGATTGGCCGCCGGCTCCGGCTTCCGCCATCCCGACCATCTTCACCATCGGACTGCCGGCTGGTGTCTCGGTGGCGCTGTCGCCCAGCGTCAATCCGATTCCGGTTACCGGGCAGCCGCTCTACCCGCTGACCCAGCAGACCTACACGCTGATGGCGTCGGCGCCGTCGGGTACCAACGGATGCAGCGGCTCTGGGAAGAGCCTTTGCTCGTGCAGCCAGTCCTTTACGGTTACGAGTACGGGCGGATGGAGCAGCAGCGGCGACAATTGCTGCCAGATGGGTACGGGCAATTCCAAGCCGACAATCGGCGTGGCCGCGCCGCCCTATTTGTGTGCGGGGCCGTAGGTGGGCTCGACGACGAAGTCGCGCAGGTCCGCAGCGCGGGTCATTTCGTAAAATGTGGCGTTGCGATAGGGCGAATTGACGACGACGCGTCCGCGCGCGTTGCGGTAGTAGGTGTCCACACCGGGGTGGGTCCACACCATGTTGGCATGCGCCTGATCGACGCGCCGGTTGTACGCGTCGTGCACGTCCTGACGGCATTCGACCGCGCCGATTCCCTGCTGCAACATCTGGCGCAACACGTCCATGATGTAGCGCATCTGCATCTCGATGACGAACATGATACTGCCGCCGTGGCCGGGCTGCAGGTTCGGACCGTACAGGCAAAAGAAATTGGGAAAATCGGGAATGACGGTGCCGAGGTAGGCGCGCGCATTGTCGTCCTCCCATACTTCGCGCAGGCTGCGCCCCGAGCGGCCGCGCACCTCGAAGCTGGTGAGGAAGCGAAGCACGTCGAAACCCGTGGCTATCACCAATATGTCGGCCGGATACTCCGAGCCGCCGCGTGTCACGATTCTGTCGGGCCGGATCTCGACGATCGGATCGGAAACGAGCCGGACCCGTTCGTTGCGCAGCATTCGGTACCAGCCGTTGTCCAGCAGCATGCGTTTGCCGTAGGGCGGGTAGGCGGGAACGACCTGCTCGAGCAGGTCGGTGCGGTCGCCGAGCTCGGCGGCGATGTAGCGGGTAAAATATTCGCGATGAAAATCATTGACCTTGTTCAGAGATCGGCCGGCATGCGGCCAGTTCGGATCTTTCTGCAGGGTCGCGTGCAGCCGGTCGCCGAACGTCCAGCCCAGGCGCAGCCGGTACCATAGCCGATACAGCGGCACCTCCCGCATCAGGAAGCGCAACGGCTGCGGAATCATCTGGCGAAACTGTGGATTGGGCGCCACCCAATGCGGCGAGCGCTGGAAAATCGTCAGCGACGCCACCGTGTGCTGAATCTCCGGCCCGACCTGCATCGCGCTGGCGCCGTTGCCGATCATCGCCACCTTCTGGCCGGCAAGCTCGACGTTGTCAGGCCATTGAGCCGTGTGAAAGCACGGTCCCGCGAAACGCTCCAGCCCCTTTATGTCGGGCATCTTGACGGGATTGAAGATGCCCACCGCGCTGATGAGCACCTTCGTTTCGAGCGATTGCTCGGTGCCGCCGGCGTTGCGAACCGTGACCGTCCATCGTTGGGCCTGTCTGTCGTAACGGGCCGCCTGGACCTCGCATCCGAAGCGGATGTGTGAACGCAGCGCGAACTGGTCGGCGACGTGCTCGAGGTAGGCGTGGAGTTCGTCGCGCAGCGCGAAGTACATCGACCAGTCGTAGGGTGCGAAGGAAAAGGAGTAGAGATGGTTGGGCGTATCGACGCCGGCGCCGGGATAGCGGTTATCCCACCAGGTGCCGCCGACGGTCGAGCTTTTTTCGAGGATGGTAAAAGGGATGCCGGCCTGCTTGAGACTGACGGCCGCGCATAACCCCGAAACCCCAGCGCCGACGATGATGACTTCGAAGCCCGGCGGGACCGGCAGCTTGGGCGCTGCTTCTTCCATCCCGGCACAAAGCTCGGCTTCGATAATCGGGTCATATTCGGCGGGAATCGGCTCCGCCATCGCGGTGCTGAGCATCTTGAGCCGCAATTGCGCCGGCGGCCTGGCAATCGCGATCGGACGTCCAGCGCGCCAGGCCATGATCGCGTCGAGTGCGGCGGCGCGGATTTCCGTCTGGATTCCCTGGGGCAGTCCACCCGTGTCGTTGTCGCCGATACCGCGAACGCGCGCTGGCCGGTACGGCTCCTCCAGCCAGCGCAATTCACCGGTTAACTGCACCAGCACCATCAACAGAGTAGGGATGTTCGCTATCGCGACGGCTTCGGCAAAGCGCTGCCGCTGCGATGAATCGGGGGCGCCGTTTCCTTCGTCATGCATAACGCCGGTCATTTTACACAAGGTGCGATGGCGAGAAACCGGCTCCGTGCTGCGGCCGGGTCGCGCTGAGTTGTGCAGCTGCGCGTCGGGGTCAGATTTGTCTGTTGCAGGGCCTGAATCTGGGCAGCGTCAGTTCCTCGGTCACGTCGTCATAGACGATTTCGACCGGCATCCCGGCGCGGATGTCTTCGTTGGCGATTGCGATGAGGTTGGTCATCAGGCGCGGGCCCTCATCCAGTTCGACTTCCGCCACATTGTAGGGAATTTCGCCTTCGAAGCCTTTGAAGTAAGCCTGATGGAATACCACCCAGGAGTTGACCCGGCCGCGGCCGCTGAGCGCGGTCCATCTCAGCTCGCGCGACCAGCATCGCGGGCACAGCGGGGAGGGCGGGTAGAAGATGTGGCCGCAGCCCTCGCAGCGCTGCATGCGCAGTTCGTGGCGCCGCAGCGCATCCCAGTAGGGCTGGTTGAGCGGAGTGATGGTGGGCAGCGGTTTCAGGTATTGCGCCATTGCAGCGGTGCCGTTGTTCCTACTTGTGGTAGATGAGGGAATCGCCGTAGCAGTTGGCCCATTGGATCACTTCGGCGCCGGAAATCTGGCGCGCACCGCATTCACCGCGCAATTGCCGGACGATCTCCACCTGATGGCCCCATCCCAGGATGTGCCCCTCCGACAACAGCCCTCCGTTGGTGTTCATCGGCAACTCGCCGCCCAGCTCGATACGTCCGTTTTGCGTGAAGTCCGCCGCTTCTCCGGGTTTGCAGAATCCGAAACGCTCCAGCGCGATCCAGGCCAGGATCGAAAACGCGTCGTAGGTGTAGAGCGCGTCGATGTCCTTGTGCGTTACGTCCGCCATCCGGTAGACCGGCTGAACTCCGGCCTCGTACTCGAATACCTGCTGCTGCGCCACGCCCAGGCCGGGATAGGCCCAGATAAATTCCTCGCCGCCGCCCGGCAGCGGCTGCATCCCGCTGATATAAACCGGCGGCTTGCGCAAATCGCGGGCGCGCTCGGCGGTGGTGACGACCACGCAGGCAGCGCCGTCGTTGACCAGGCAGTAGTCGAGCAGGCGCAGCGGTTCGCACACGAAACGCGAGGCCTGATGGTCCTCGACCGTGATGGGCTGGCGCATGATGGCGAGCGGGTTGAGCGCGGCATGCTTGCGAAACGCCACCGGCACCGCCGCCAGTTGCCGGCTGTTGGCGCCGTAACGTTCGAAGTAGCGCCGCGCCACCAGCGCTGCACCCGCGCCAGGCGAGGTCATGCCGAAGACCGGGTCTTCGCCGTGGCCGCCGCCGGCCTCGCGCGCGCCCTCGCGATCGCCGGCGCCGCCGAATTTTGGCCGGCGGATATGCGAGAGGCTCCACGACCCCAGGCAGGCGACCGCGTTGGCGAATCCGGCGCTGACCATCATCGCCGCCCATTGGATGCAGCTCGCCGTGAAGCGGCCATGCGCCCAGGTCTGGCTGTAGGCGCGCAGCCTAAGTCCCAGCAGCGCGGCGAGGGTGTCCGCGTCGGCGCCCAAGGGCGAGCCGAAGCTGACGATCATCCCGTCCAGCTCGCCGCGCGCCAGGCCGGCGTCGTCCAGGGCGTTGGCAATTGCTTCCGCCGCCAGATCGATCGGACTGCGGCCAAGCCTGCGCCCGTAAGGCGAATTGCCCACACCCGCAATCGCGGCCTTGTCTTTAAGGTTGAAGTCCGGCATTGCGCCTCGATTCGCGACAGAACCTAGGGGCAGCCTATAACAACCATTGGACAGTGGCCAAACCTCCCGCACGATTACAACATCACGTGCTCTTTGGTGATGATTAAGGCGAAATGGCCGGGGTCAATGAAGTTGGGTTCGTCGGCGCCCACCGCCTGATACTCGGGCGTTGGTCTGCGAAAAGCGTATCGCCGCAGATCGCGCTCGCACCGGGTCGTTATGGCTGCAGCGGCGACCTCTCGCCTTCCCGGAAAGGCGCTCAATCGATGGAATCTATATTGCACACGCGGCTTCGGCGTTGTCTGATCAGACCGCCCTAAGTAAATCTTCGGGCATGTCATCTCCGAGTACGTCTAAGCTGGCAGTGGCGTTCGCCCGGCACGCCAACCTGACCTTCGGCGGCGGCAGCGCCACCATCGCGGTCCTTCATACACAAATCGTCGAGCGGCGCGGCTGGATCGGCCAATCCTACTTCAACCTTGCCTACGCGCTATCGAGGTTGACGCCTGGAACGAATCTGCTTGCGTTTTGCGCTGCACTCGGGTGGCAGGTGCGAGGCTTTTCCGGAGCCCTGGTCAGTCTCATTGCCGCGTCAGCGCCTTGCTCGGTGTTGGCGTTTTTGGTGACAGCTTTCTACCAGTCGTGGAGCCGAGAGCCGCTGGTAGCGGTTGCGCTCCGCGGCGCAGTTGCGGCGGCAGTGGCGGTGGTGATTGCAACAGGATGGACGTTGCTGCGGCCGCATTGGCGCTCGCTTTCATGGATCAAAGCGGCGTTGATGGTGGGCGCGCCTTTGGCGTTGGGCGTTTGGGGCGTTTCACCGCTGGCCATCCTGGTGCTCGCCTTCGGTGCCGGATGGTTTTGGCCCGCCGGAGAGACCCGGTGAACCCGCTGGCCCTCTACCTGGTTCTGCTCAAGGCTACTCTAACGACGTTCAGCGGGCTCGCGTCAATCCCGGTTTTGCGCACTGACCTGGTGTTGCATCGGCACGTCCTGACCGACCAGCAACTGAACATCGCAGTGGTCGTGACGCGAGCCACCCCAGGACCCGCGGGACTCTACATCGTTAGCGTCGGCTACTTTGTAGCTGGCATTCCGGGTGCGATAGCGGCCTGGGCGGCGATGGCCACGCCCGCACTGGTCATCCTGCCGCTGATTCATTATGCCGGCCGGAGAGCGGAACACCCGCGCGTTCAAGGTGCGATTCAATCGGTGGTGCTCGCCAGTGCCGGCCTGCTGTGGGCGACTGCTGTTCCGCTGGCCCGGCAAGCTGTCACCGATGCGATGACCGGCGTGATTGTACTGCTATCGACTGCGATCCTTCTGACGCGCCGAGTCGACAGTCTCTGGGTCGTTCTCGGCGCGGCGCTGGCGTATCTGGCCGCCGCTTCTGCGCACCTGGTGTCCGGTCTGTGACCAGGGGCGCGTGAAAGCGGCTAGCAGAAGTGCTTTGGATCATGCCGACATGACCCGTGTGTGGCGCATGATGCCCGACGGCTTCCGGGAACAACGCGGCATAATCCGCCAGTCCGGGTTATGCCGATGTTGGCATAATCATACCTGCACAGACCCCGCCTTGATTTGCCGCGGGCAATTGACGATGTAGCCGCATATTTGGGAATCTGCCCGCGTGGGGAAGAATTCAGGAGGTGTTCGATGGGCCTCGAGGAGAACAAGGCGCTTGCGGCCGAATTGATAAAGGCGGTGTCAACCGGCGATGCCGACGCGATTCGCAGGCTGGTGGCGGAGGACTGCAAGTGGTGGGTGATGGGCTTTCCGCGCGACCGTCCGCTGACGCGCGATCAGATGATCCGCGGCGCCCGCGCCATCATCGACAAGGTGCTGCCCGGCGGATTCAACATGACGATCGCGGGGATGACGGCCGAAGGCGATCGGGTTGCGGTCGAAGCCGAAGGCCGCTCGCACACGGTGGCGGGCAAGCTCTACAACAATTTCTACCACTTCCTGTTCGTGTTGCGCGACGGCAAGGTGATTCGCGCGATGGAATATACCAACCCGCAGCACGCCATCGAAGTGCTGGGCGACGTGGTCAAGGGGCTGGGGCGCAGATGACCGCGCGCCCTCGCACTGAACGCGGACACCGGCTGGTGAACGTGCGTTGGCTTCAAGCCCTCACGTGCCTGAGCCGCGGCGCGAGCTGCCGCCACCCGCCGATTTCGCGCGGCTAGGTCAGATAACGGCGCGCTTTGTCCTCGATGTTCTTCTCGGTCAGCAGGTCAGGCCATAGCGTGAAGACCAGCCGATGGCATCCGGCTGCGCGATATTCTTCTTTCGTGCGGCGCGGGTCGGAGGATTCGATTGGCAGGAACATCGAAATTTCCAGCTTGTCGAAATCCCGCCCCGCTTCGACGCACATCTGCTTAAGTGTGGCCAGCTCGGCCGCCAATTCCGCTGGAGCAATCGCCACCGGGCCCCATCCGTCGCCCAGCGCGACCGTATCGCGGAACGCGCGCAGGCGGCTTTTGCCCATCCCGGCGCAGATGTGGATCGGCGGATGCGGTTTCTGCCACGGTTTGGGATAGCATCGCACCGGCGGAAACTTCACGTACTCGCCCTCGAAGCTGGCTTCCGGCTTGGTCCACAGCTCCTTCATCGCGCGGATGCGCTCTCGCGCAACCGGCCATCGCTTTTTGAACGGCGTGCCGAACGCCTCGGCCTCTTCGGGCAGGCTGCCGGTGCCGATGCCGAAAATGAAGCGACCGCGGCTGTAATGATCCAGCGTGGCCACCGCTTTGGCGGTGGTAATCGGCTCGCGTTCGGACACCAGCGTCACACCGGTGCCGATTTTAAGCCGCGTGGTTGCCGCTGCCGCCGCCATCAGGAGCAGAAACGGATCGGGCATGTGGGAGTAGAATTCGGGATACTGGTTGCCCGCTTCAAGGCGCGAATGGCTGCCCGTGCGGCCGGTCCCGACCAATCCGCCGGTCTGAACCGGCATTACCGGATGGTCGCCTACGTACAGTGCGTCGAAGCCCAGCGCCTCGCATTTCCTGGCCACCGTCGCAGGGTCGGGCGTGCTCTCGGTAAAGAATCCCAATATGCAGATTTTGATGTCGTCCATGGCGCGCCGCCTTCACAACCTGATGTGCCTGGGCCGCGGCGCGAGCAGGATCGTTGTCGCCAGCGCCTGCTCGTCCACCTTGTCAATCAGCGTGATCCAATAGGTGCTCATCGCGTGGCGCTCGGTGAATTTCCATCCGCCGCCCACGCGCCGCAGCTTGTCGAAATAGATGCCGCCGCCCAGGATAAGTTTGCCGTTCTGTTCGCGAATCTCGTCCCAGTAAAGGCGTGCTTCGGCGCGATCGCCGTCCACCCGGATCAGGTTGTCGGTGATGCGATGGCGCAGCAGCTTCATGTCGTTGTTGAGTCCCTTGTTGAAAAAGCGCTCGACCGCGGCGCGCCCCTCGTAACGGCGCGGCGGCTTGCCGGGCTGCTGCGTAATCAGCGTGCAGGGGTCGTCGAACACCGCCAGCACCGCTTGCGGGTCGCTGGAGTCCACACCGAACGCATAACGGTTGAATGTCTCGCGAATCTGCTCGCGGTCGAGGTACTCGCGGATTTTCTGTGCTTCATCCATTGCAATCTCCTTCAACGTCGATGGCGGATTGTGGGGGACGGCGACTTCAGCGCCTGGCGGGCGGAGTTCCCTCCAGGATGTTGTATTTGCCCGCGACGTCGTCGAGGTCGACTTCGGTGGTCTCCAGAATCGTCGCGGTCTGGCGCCAATGGCCGATGACGATCAGCAGCTCGATAATTTCGGCGGGGCTCAGATGCCTTTTCAAGGCTTCCAGCGTAGCGCGGCCGGCCTTGACGTTGGCGTTGACCTCGTCGGTGAATTGCAGCACCAGGCGCTCCAGCTCGTTGAAGCAGTTCGCCTGCTGCCAGTTCTTAACTGCGGCGATTTGTTCGTCGCTGACTCCGACGTGCCGGGCCGCTGGAACATGGTGGCTCCATTCATAGACCGAGCGGCAATCCGCGGCCGTGCGCAGGATCGCCAGCTCGCGCAGCCGCTTGTCAAGCTTGATGTCGTTGAGCAGCGCGGTGCTCAGGCGGGAGCGCTGCGCAAACACGCTCTGCGCGTTGGCGGTCATGCGCAGCACGTTGAGCACCACCGGCCGCTGCAACAGCCTGCGAATCTCCGGCAAGGCCTCCTTTTCATCCAGGTACGGTAGCAGCGCCATCGTGAAATCCTCCTGTCTGCCGCACCCTACCATCGGTCCCTGAGGTCGGCAATTTGACCGGTTCCCGGCTTGTGAGGGACGCCGTAAATGCCTCATCATCGGGGCACTCAACCAACCTCCGGGAGGAAAGCCGCGATGACCGACGCCGAACTGCTCGCTTTGATGGAGAAAATCAGCAACTGGGGCCGCTGGGGCAAGGACGACCAGCGCGGGACGTTGAACCTGCTGACGATTGAAAAGCGTCTGCGCGCGGCAAGGCTGGTGTCCACGGGCGAGAGCGTGTCGATGGCGTTGCCGCTGGCGACCGCGCCGGCTCCCGATAATCCCACCCCGGCGTTCCATCTGATGATCAACACCGGCTACGACCTGCCCGCCCACGGCCTGCAAGCCAGTTCCGACTATCTGGCGATTCCCACGCATGGCCGCGCGATTACCCATCTGGACGCGCTTTGCCACATGTTCTGGCGCGGGAAGATGTACAACGGCTATCCGTCAACCGAAGTCAAGCATAACGGGACGACGCGATGCGGTATCGACACCAGCTTCGATGGAATCGTCGGGCGCGGCGTGCTGCTGGACGTACCCAAAGCAAAGGGCGTCGATTGGCTGGAGAAGGGCGAGAAGATCTTTCCCGCTGACCTGGAGGCGGCGGAGAAGCATCATCGTGTAAAGGTCGAAGAAGGCGACATCCTGGCGGTACGCACCGGGCGGCACAGATACGCGCGCGCCCGGGGCAACTGGAATCCGTGGGCCGAGGGGCAGGCGGGATTGGAGGCGGCCTGCCTGCCGTGGCTGCGCGAGCGCGGGGTGGCGATTTTGTGCGGCGATTCGGTCAGCGACGTGACGCCGTCGGGTTACACGGAGATTTCGGTGCCAATCCACGCTGGCGCGATCGTGATGATGGGACTGCCCCTGATCGACAATGCCGATCTCGAAGCGCTTTCCGATTACTGCGCACGGACCGGCCGCTACGAGTTTCTGTTTATGACGGCGCCGCTGGTGATTCCGCGCGCCACCGCCTCGCCGATCAATCCGATTGCGATGTTCTAATCCCGGCAACCAGCTTGCCTGCACCGGCAACGGCGGTATTGGTGGCCCAACCGGTTGTCCAATTCACTCGATCAACTTGATCGCCTGCTTGGGGCAGATGCGCGCCGCGTGCTGGACTTTGGCGCGCAGTTCGGGCCCGGGATTTTCGTTGAGCACGATGGCCTGATCGTTGTCGCCCAGTTTGAAGACCTCGGGCGCCGCTTCCACGCATTTGGCGTTGCCCTCGCAAAGGTCGAGATCGACTACCACTTTCATAGCCGGTACTCCGTAACTAAGCCGCAGCCGCTCGCCTGGGGGTGAACCTGACGGGCATGCGCTTGACGCCGTGCAGGAGGTTGGAGGCCAGCCATTGGACTTCGCCGTCCAGCTCGACGTCCGGCATCCGCTCCAGGATCGCCTCCAGCATCAGCCTGAGCTCCAGGCGCGCCAGATGGGCGCCCAGACAGAAATGCTCGCCGTAGGAAAAGCCGAAGTGATCGTTTGGGTCGCGCGCGATGTCGAAGCGCTCGGCATCGGCAAACGCCTGCTCGTCACGATTCACCGAAGCATTCCACACCGCTACCCAATCCCCCTCCCTGATCGTGCGGCCTCGAATTTCGACGTCCTTGAGCGCGGTGCGCAGGGAATGGGTAATCGGGCTGGTCCAGCGCACGATTTCCTCGACCGCAGAGCGCAGCAGCGACTTGTCGCGGCGCAGCCGTTCCATTTGGTCGCGATGGCGCATCAGTTCAAGCAGGCCGCCGGCAATCGCGTTGCGGGTCGTGTCGAAACCGCCGATCACGAACATGAACCCATTGTGACCGATCTCTTCTTCGGTGAGGAGCCGGCCGCCTTGGATACGCGCGTTGGCGATGACGGCGAGCAGATCGTTAGCGGAGGTGCCGCGCCGCGCCAGCGCCAGCCGGGTGCAGTAGCCGATGGCCTGGGCCCAGGCCTGGTCGCGGGTGGCGACCGCCGAGGACTCCAGTTGGTATTCGGGATCCTCCACGCCCATCGCGCGGTTGACCAGGTCGAACATCATCTGCCAGTCCTGGCGCGGAATCGCCATCATGTCGCAGATGATCGTCATCGGCAGCCGGGTTGCGATCTCAGTAACAAACTCGCAGCGCCCGCGCGGCAGGACGGCGTCGACAATCTCGGCGATGAGCTGGCGGCCGGTGGTTTCGTATTGCCGGACCGCGCGCGGCAGGAACATGGCATTGAAGGCCTTGCGGAAGTCGCGATGCAGTTCGCCGTCGCTCATCACCAGCATCTTGTTGCGCGGGCTGCGCTCGGGACAAGCGGCGTCCGCCGCTTCGATCTCGGGGCTGGAGGGCAGGCCGACTCCGGCCCGGGCATTGCTGAAATACTCCGACGCGCCGCGGTATACCGTAAAGGCGTCCTCATGTTTGAAGATCGACCAGAAGCCATGCTTAAGCCGGCCCTGCGTCCAATGCACCGGATCCTCGGCCCGCATCCGTCTGAACAAGGCGTGAAAGTCGCCCGTGGCGAAGAAGTGCGGGTCGGTAAGGTTGATGTCGTCCTGATGCGTTATCATCCGCGTTCTCCCACCGGAACCGGCCTTGCGCGGCATGAGCCACCATGACTCCGTACGGGACAGTGTTTCCCCGCGGGGAACACTCCCGGTGCCGGCCAGGCTACGCCGCCCACAGCAGGGCCGCCGTTATGTGTGCCATGACCAGCGGGGAGCAAAATCCGCGCCGACGCAAATGTTGCGGGGGTCGGGGGCTGAATCAGTGGGACGGCGTCCCTGCCTGTCGATGACATGCGGGGACGCCCGCCCCGCTATTGTTTTGTTCAGGCTGTTGAAGGCAGCGCCTGCCGGCGGATTCTCCGCAGGCAGGCGCCGCCTCGCGGCAGCAGCGCTACGCCGCGGCGGCGCGGCGCGGAGTGAACCTGATCGGCATCCGCTTGAGCCCGTGCAAGAGGTTGGAGGCCAGCCACTCCACTTCGCCG
Organism: Pseudomonadota bacterium; assembly: GCA_021325025.1. Taxonomy (GTDB): domain Bacteria; phylum Desulfobacterota; class Binatia; order Binatales; family Binataceae; genus JAJPJA01. The sequence continues at coordinate 23,379 of JAJPHZ010000039.1, forward strand.
TCCAACTCGACGTCCGGCATGCGGTCGAGAATCTCCTCGAAGATGAGCCGAATCTCAAGCCGCGCCAGATGCGCGCCCAGGCAGAAATGCTCCCCGTAGGCGAACGCGAAGTGATCGTTGGGATCGCGCGCGATGTCGAAGCGGTCGGGATTGGCGAACACCTCCTCGTCGCGATTGGCCGAGGCGTTCCACACCACCACCCAGTCGCCTGCCTTGATTTTGCGGCCGCGGATCTCGGTGTCTTTCAAGGCGGTGCGCATGGAGTGAGTGATGGGGCTGGTCCAGCGCAGGATCTCCTCTACCGCCGGGCGCATCAGGGAACGGTTCTCGCGCAGCCGGCGCATTTGGTCGCGATTGCGGATCAACTCCAGCAGGCCGCCGGCGATGGCGTTGCGGGTCGTGTCGAGCCCGGCAATTATGAACATAAAGCCGTTGTAGCCAATCTCTTCGTCGGTCAACAGGCGGCCGCCGAGCACGCGGGCGTTGGCGATGACCGACAACAGGTCGGTTGCAGAACTGCCGCGCCGCTGCAAGGCCGTCTTGATGCAGTATCCCACCGCCTGTCCCCAGGCCTTGTCGCGGGTGACGACCGCCGATGAATCGATTTGGTATTCGGGATCCTCTGGACCCATCGCCCGATTGACCAGCTCGGTCATCAAGTCCCAGTCCTGGCGCGGAATATCCATCATGTCGAAAGCGATGGTCATCGGCAGCCGCGTCGCGACCTCGGTGACGAATTCGCACCGGCCACGCGGCAGGATATCGTCGAGGATTTCCATCACCAGCTTGCGCCCCGAGGCCTCGTACTGGCGGATCGCGCGCGGCAGGAACATCGCATTGAAGGCCTTGCGGAAGTCGCGATGCAGCTCGCCGTCGCTCGACACCAGCATCTTGTTGCATCCGGTGCGCTCGGGATCGAAGGCCGCCTCGACTTCAGCACTGGAGGGCAGGCCGACGCTGAACTTGCCGTTGCTGAAATATTCCGACGCTCCTTTGTAAACCGTGTAGGCGTCTTCATGCTTGAAGAGCGACCAGAAACCGCGCTTGAGCAGGCCCTGCGTCCAATGCACCGGGTCGGCGGCACGCATGCGTCTGAACAGGTCGTGAATGTCGCCCCTGGCGAAGAAATGGGCGTCGGTCAGATTGAGATCGTCCTGATGGGTTATCATTCGTTCACTCCTTGTGCGCCTCAGGCCACCTTGTCGGGCCACGTGACGATCTTACGCTCGCGCAGCTCCCTGCGCTGGGCGGCGTTGTAGCCCAGCTCGTGCAGGATTTCCTGGGTATCCTCGCCCAGGCGGGGCGGCGGTCCCTGGATCAATTCCGGCGTCTGCGAAAAACGGATCTTCTCGCCCATCATCCGCAGCCGGCTCTGGGTCTCCTTTTCGTAGTACTCGACCACACGCTTGGTCAGAATCGACCACGGATCCAGCAGCCAGCGCTCCCAGTATCCCTTGTTGATGATTTCGCACGGCACCCTGGCGGCGTCGAGCGACTCGAACCACTGGTGGGCCGTGCGCGTCTTGAAGATCGGCTGGATTACCTCGGCCAGTTCGTAACGCCGATCGACGCGGTCGTAATGGGTGCGATAGCGCGGATCCTCGGCCAGTTGCGGCAGGCCTATGACCTCGCACAGCCGCCGCCATTGCCCCTCGAACAACGCAGTCACGAAGATCCATCCTTCCGCCGTCGCGTAAAAGCGGTAGTCGGCGCTGATTCCGGTCTGCGTGCGGTCCATCGTGGGGCGCCGCCTGACGTCCTTGCGGTCGGTGACGAATGCGTCGGAGTTGACGTACAGGCCGGCGTTGAGCAGCGAGGTATCGACAAACTGGCCTTCGCCGGTGCGGTCGCGATGGTACAGCGCCATCAGGGTCGCGATCACCGACAGGGTCGCAGCGCACATATCCACCGGTCCGTAGCGGTTCCACACCGGGTCGTTGCCTTCACCGCCGCCCATGTACTCCATCCCGCACATGGCCTGAAAGAGCTGGTCGTAGCCACCCTCATGGCATTGCGGGCCGTGGGTGCCGTAGGCCGGTACATGGGTGTAGATGAGGTCGGGCTTGATCCTGCTGAGCGTGGCGTAATCGATCTTGAGCCGTTCGGCGACGCCGGGGCGCTGATTGTGGTGCACAATGTCAGCCCTGGCGACCAGTTTGTAGGCGATCTCGCGTCCTTCGTCGCTCTTGAGGTCGACGGCAATTGCCTTCTTGCCGCGTTGCGAGATGAAGAAGGGCTGGAAGGGCTGGCGCATCCCCTCGCCCTCGATGCTCTCGACCTTGATTACCCTGGCGCCCAGGTCAGAGAGCAGCATCGGGCCGAACGGCCCCGCCGCGTAATGGCCGAAGTCGATCAGCAGCGTATCGTACAACGGATGGCGCAGCGGACGCGGTTTGATCGCTCGGGCAATGGTTTTATCCGCCGGACGGCTGAGCGCGGCGAGCACCTCACGGGTCTGCTCGCCCGGCTCGGGGGCCAGACCCTTGATCGCGCCGGGCGTTTTGGAAAATCGAAACGGGATTCCCATCTGGACCACGTGCCCGCGCCTGGGGTCGTCGATTTCGGCGACCACCTCATTGGCGCGCGCCTGCGGCACGAAGAAGACCTCTTCGGTGGGCAGCACGGCCTCGACCGGCACGTCGATTTCGCGCAGCAGCCTTATCCATTCGTCGCGCGGCTTTTTTTTGAAGGCGGCGATTTCCTGCTGCTCGAACCATTTGCGCATCTCGACGTTGCCCATCAGCTTGTCGCGCGTAACACCGGGCGGCAGTTCGATTCCCAGCAGCTTGGCAATCGCACCCACGTTGCCGCGCGCGGTCTGCATCCGATGCAGCCACTTGCCGTCGGCGCATTCGTACAGCCACGGCCGGTAGGGCGCGCGCAGTTGGGTGCGCGCCGCGAAGGTCGGAGTGGGATTGTCCGCCCACATCCACATCAGCGGCGTGATCAGCATCATGCCGTCGTGCAGCGCGCATTCCACCGCCTGACCGAGTCCCGAATGCAGCCGCACGCGCAGCGCGGCCAGGATGCCGATCGAAATGGTAAAAGAGGTCGCGTAGCTGGGAAACTGGCAGTAGAGGTAAACGGGTTCGTCCTTCTCGGGATTGATGTAATCGCCGGGCTGGTCGAAATACAATCCCATCCGCGCCGCGATCAGCCCGTCATGGATGGGACGATTGCGCCAGGGATGGTCGTCGCCGTAGCCGTTGACCGAGCAATAGACCAGGCTTGGAAAGCGATGGCGCAGGCTTTCGTAATCGAGCCCCAGGCTCGTCATGTGGTCGCGTCCGAAGGACTCCACCAACACGTCGGCGCGCTCCACCAGCTTCAAGAACGTGTCGCGCTGATCGGGGTTGGCCAGGTCCAGCGTGACGCTGCGCTTGCTGCGGTTGCGGATGAAGTAGGCGGGCTCGACCTGGCGCAGCGGGTCGCCGCCGGGCGGCTCGATCTTGATTACGTCGGCGCCCTGCTCGGCCAGCACCAACGTCGCCATGTGGCTCGCCAGATGCTGGGAGAGGTCTACAATTGTAATTCCTTCAAGACTTCCAGCCACGGTTGGTCCTCCCTAAGTAAGCTGGTTTTCGCCCGAGGGCGCGGGGTTGTCAACCCGGCCGCGCCGGCGCCGCGCGGGGCGGCGCTTTACCGAGGCGCGCAAAGTGGTGTATGCGTGCATCCAAAGCCCCGCCGGCATTCGGAGACGACTCTGTTTTCGCCGCGGTCATCGAGGAGGAAGAAATGAAAGCCGCGATCTACCAGGTTCCCGGTGGTCCCCATTCGGTTGAAGAAGTGGAAATCGACCATCCCAAGCGCACCGAGGTTCGTTTCCGTATCACCGCCTGCGGAGTCTGCCACAGCGACCTGCTGGTGTGGACCGGCGCCCGCGCCGCCGACTTCCGCCCGCCGATGATCCTGGGCCACGAGATGGCCGGAATCGTCGAGGAAGTCGGTCCCGAAGTGACGCTGGTCAAGCCCGGCGACCACGTGATCCGCGGCGGCTCGGGAGTGTGCGGAAAATGCAAATGGTGCATGACCGGCAAGTACTTTCGTTGCACTACCCGCGGGCGCTACACGCGCCGCGGACCCAATGAGCCGCCTACCACGTGGAAGGGCAAATTCATCGGCGGAATCGGCGGCGGGCCGGGCGGCTTCGCGCAGGCGGCGATCGTCGATGAAACCGCGCTGGTGAAAATCGACGACGACCTGCCGTTGGATCGGATGGCGCTGATCGGATGCGGTGTCACCACCGGACTGGGCGCGGCGCTCACCACCGCCAAAATTCCGCCGGGTGCGACGGTGGCGGTATTCGGCGCCGGCGGCGTAGGCGGATCGGCGATCCAGGGCGCCAGAATCGCCGGCGCGCGCCAGATAATCGCGGTCGACGTCTTCGACAAGAAGCTGGAGATGGCAAAGAAGTTCGGCGCCACCGACGTCATCAACGCCCGCAACACCGACCCGGTGGAGGCGATTCGTGAGTTGACCGACGGCGGCGTGGAGTATTCCTTCGAGGCGATCGGCAACAAGAAGACGCAGACCCAGACCGTGCTGTGCCTGGCGCCGCGCGGGATGGCGACCTTCGTGGGCGTCGGCAAGGATGGCGACGTGCTCGACGACTTGCCAGTGTACTTCATCACCAGCGGCGAGCGCATCGTGCGCGGCCATCACCTGAATTACTCCAGCAACGCCATCGACCTGGGTTACATCGTGAGCCTGTACAAGCGCGGCTTGCTCAACCTCGACGACATGGTCAGCCGGCACGGCTCACTGGCCGACGTGGACAAAGCCTTCCACGACATGGAGACCGGCGAAGTGGTGCGCACGGTCCTGCTGCCCAACGGATGAGTCTCGGTTTGGCATCGGGGTTCTGAAACGCCTCTCCGGCGTCCGTCGTCATGAGCGCGGGCGCAAGCCGGGAGGGGTCGCGGGCCGATTTTTGCATGCAAATCGGCCCGCGAGTGAGGGCGTCTTCACGCAACAGCAACAAAGGAGTCACTCCATGGATCCATCCAGCGCGCTTTTGACCGACAAGGTTGCGATCATCACTGGCGGCGGCCAGGGAATCGGCAAGGGCATCGCGCTGACCTTCGCGCGCTTCGGTGCTCACGTCGTGATCGCTGACCGCAACGCGGCGCTGGGCGAGAGCGCCGCCGCCGAGGTCCGTGCCCTGGGGCGCAAGGGGCTGGCGATTACCACCGACGTCAAGGACTTCGAGCAGGTCAAAGCGATGGTGGACCGCACGGTGAAGGAGTTGGGCGGCGTCGACATCCTGGTCAACAACGCCGGCGGCCAGATTCCCCATCCGTTTTTGGAGATGGGACCGGGTCGATGGCGCCGCGCGGTGGACCTCAATCTGATGGGGATGGTGCACTGCACCGACGCGGTGGTACGCGCGATGATCGCCGGCGGGCGGCGCGGCTCGATCATCAATATCTCCAGCATCGAGGGCAGCCGCGCCGTGCCCGGCTATTCGATTTACGGCGCGTGCAAGGCCGGGATGGACAACTTCGCCAAGACCGGAGCGCTGGAATTCGGCCAATACGGCATCCGCATCAACTCGATCGCACCCGATGTGATCGACACCGGCATCGCCACCGAAATCAGAAAGCCGGAGCATCAGGCCGCGGTGCGCAGCGCGATTCCGCTGGGACGGCTGGGCACGGTCGAAGAGGTCGGCGGCGTGGCTGTCTTCCTCGCCTCCGACCTGTCCTCCTACGTCACCGGCATCACGCTATACGTCGACGGGGGCACGTGGGCCGCGGGCGGCTGGAAGCACGAGGGTGATAGTTGGACGCTGTTTCCCGGCGTAAGGATGGCGCCACGCAAACCCGTGCCCAAGGCGTAGCGGATCGATTCTGGATTAGGTTCCATACGCCTTTGGGAGCCGAGTGATCTCCCGTATCGACTCACCGATGGCGATAGCCTCGATTTGACTGATTTCACCTGTCATCTCGAACGTCACGGCGAGCCTGGCTTCCACCGACGCTCCATCCCGCAGATGGATGGCTCAGGAAGGCGCGGGCGCCTTCGGCAACGAATCGAGCAACTCTTTCGTGATGGCGGCATGCCTGGGCATTGCGAGCCGCTCGTAGCCCTTGGCGGCTTCGGCCAGAATCGCGCGCGCTTTGGCGCGATCGGGCGGCGCGGCGCGTTCGATCAGCATCCGGCCGTAAAAGCGGCGCGCCTCGCATCGCTCCAGCGGATGCGGCATCGAATCGGCGCGCGCGATGGCCTGGCGAAAGTGCTCTTCGGCGTTGCGCCATTGATGTCCCGCTGCCGCCGCGATTCCCGCCACGGTGTGCGGAAAGCGCGAAATCACGGTCATGCACACGACCCCGGTGTTGGCGGCCTGTAAGGCCAGCGGATACAACTCGGCGGCCGCGGCGCGCTCGCCCAGGATGTAGAGTGCTTCCACCAGCATCATCAGCCACGCCCACGAGCCCATCGGGCTGGGCGAACCTAGACGCGGAAACCTGCTCTTCCGCTCCTCCATCAAGGCCAGCACGCCGGGGCGATCGCCCAGGTAGGCGCGCTGCCTTGCCAGCACGCCGGCGCCAAAGCCGTCAAAGGCGTTGGGAAACTCGGCGGCGTAGGCCTGTTCGCACAGGGCGCGCGCCTGCTCCCATCGCCCGCGCAGAAAATCCACGAAGCCCAACTGCGCGTATGAAGTGGCGATCCAGGGCAGTTTGGCCGACTGGGTGATCTCCAGGTCCTGCTCGAAGGCCTTTTGCAGCGAGTCGAGATTGGGCTTGGCGCAGAACTCGCTCCAGGCGCTGATCCGCACACATAGCATCCGCGCCGCGCTATGCCCCAATCGCGTTGCCAGCGGTTCCAACTCGCGTCCCACGGCGCGCGCTTCGGCGATATGTCCTGCCTCGAACAGCGCGGTCTGCAGAAAACCCAGCATCTGGGCCAGCGACCACAACGCTCCGCCCGCACGCAGCATGGCGGCGCTGCGCTGTCCGTCGCGGATTGCCGCTTCGAGGCGGATGAAGACAAAGTTGTGGAAGGCCTGGTACGACACCACCGCTCCCAGCGCCCGCCCATCGCGCAGTTGCTCGGCCAGATGGGCCGCTTCGGCCAGCGCGTCATGCGCGGGCTGATAGACGCCGGCGGCGCTGTTGATCATGCCGACTGCCCCCAGCAGGCGGGCCCGGTCGGCGCTGACGGCGTCCTGCAGTTGAGCCAGCGCGCTGTACGCCACCTGGGCGGCGTCCAGATGGCGCCCGGCCCAGCTCAACGCCTCGACGATCGCAAAGGACAGACGTCCGACCGCGGACAGATCGCCGGCCGCCGTGTAATAGTTCAACGCTTCGCGCCAGTGGGCGAGCGCTTCCTCCCATCGATCCAGGCTGCGCTTGGCCATCCCCAGGTCCGACAGCAGTTCGGCGCGCATTGCGGATTGCGCCGCCGGCAGGCGCGTGATGGCCGCTTCAAAAAAATGCAGCGCGTCATGATAGGCGGAGGCTGCAGTCGCGCTGCGTCCGGCGCGGCCGAGGTAATCGGCCACCTCGCCCTCGCGCGCCATCGGTCCGGCGGCCATCAGATGGTCGGCGATCTCGGCGGCGTGCTCGTCCAGGGTGTCGGCGTACTTGGCCTGCATCGACCGTGCGATGCGCAGATGGGTGCGCTGCAGGCGGGGCGGCGAGACCCGGCTTAGGATGCACTGGCGGACTATTTCATGAGCAAACGCCAGCGGCGGCTGACGGCTTGGGGCGGAGACCACCAGACCCGCGGCGAGCGCTTCATCAACCGCGCTCAACACGGCGGCGGCGTCACAATCCATGATCGATTCCAGCATCCCGGCATCAAATCTGCGGCCCACTGCGGCCGCCCCGGCCAGGATTTGACGCGTCGTTTCGGGCAGACGGTCCAAGCGGCGTCCCACCACCAGTCCGACGCTTTGGGGAACCGCGAACCGGCCGCCCTTGAGGTCGGCGCGCATAGCGCCCGCGGCTTCCAGCAGCAGGTTTTCTTCGATCAGATATTTGACCAGTTCCTCGACGAAGAACGGGTTGCCGCCGGTCTCGTCGTAGATCGTCTCAACCAAATCAGCGGCCGCCTGCTTGCCGCACAGTGCGGCAATCATCTCCGCCACGGCACGACGCGGCAGTCCCTGCAGCCTCACCGGCCGCACTCCCTGGCGAATCAATCCCTCGATGGTTTGGACCAGCGGCGGTCCCATCTCGGCCGGCTCGTCGCGAAAGGTGGCGACCATCACCGCCGCCACGCTGCCGATACGGGGCGCCAGATGGCTCAGCAGGGCAAGCGTGGCGTCGTCGGCCCAATGCAGGTCGTCGAGCACCAAAAACAGCGGACGCACGCGCGTACTGCGAGCCAGAAATTCGTACAAGCTGTCGAAGAGGTAGCGCTGCGCCTGCTGCGGAGGCAGCTCCAGGGGCGCGGGAATATCGGGAAAGATGCGGCGCAATCGCGGCACCAGCTGGGCCAGTTCAGGGGCGTTATCGCCCAGAGCGGCACGAAACTCCTGCGGGCTGGGCGCATGGCGGAGCGCGGTTTCGATGATTTCGACAAAGGGGATATAGGGATGCGGCTCACGGCTTTCGTAGCATCGCCCGACCAGCACGATGGCGTTGGCGCTGGCGGCCTGGCGCGCGCACTCGATTGCCAGCCGGGTCTTGCCCACTCCCGCTCCGCCGCCGATCAGCACCAGCGAGCCGCGGCCGCCCAGCGCCGCTTCAAAGGCGGCATCGATCTGTCTGCGCTCGGCTTCGCGGCCCACAAAATCGGTGCGCCGGCCCGCCGCGATGGCCGGCGCCGGATCGGAGGCGGCGATTTCGGTCCGCGCATCGCCGCTCCCGGATGTGTCGAAATCCCACTTCAGCCCCGGCGCGGCGCCGGCATCGTAAAAACAGTAGGTTCCGGTCCTGATCGATCGTTCCAGCGTGCGCGCCAGCGCGGCGTCGTTCTTGCCAATCTTGTCGATCGTGTATTTGATGGCTTTGGTCACCGCGACGCGGGCGCGCTCGGGCGCCGACGCGGCGCGCCGCTGGCGCCCGCCTCTGCCCACCGCGCGCGCGAGCTCGCGCGACAAGGCGTCCATCTCCTCTTCCATCGCGGCGGCGCGATTTTCATCGCCCCGCTCGCGGGCCTCCTCGAGCATTTCGCGCAGTTCGGACAGCCTGCGCCGGTATGCGCTTTTGGTCTTCTCATCGAGCAGCTCACCGGCATCGCCCCACGCAGCGTGAGCGCCGGCGCGCAGGCCGTCATTCATCAGTCCGGCCGCGGATTGGGCAGAGGCAATCGCATCGGGGCCGGCGCCGATTCGCGCCAGATCAAGGACGTGGAACTCGACGCCCGGATTGCGGATCAGGTGCGCGATGTAAGTCAGCCCCTTGGAGTCCTTGACGTGGAAAAGCGACCCCGCATATCCGACCGTCCAGAACTCACCGGCTTTGCGCAGTGTACAGCGCGCAGGGGCGCCTGGCGCGGCAGCGGTTTGGCGGGCGCTGTCGGGGGCGGAGCCAACCAGTCTGTCGATTTCCTTTCGCACCGGCGGATCCGCTGCCATTAAGCGAAACGGCAGCGAACCGCCAGCATAAACCACACGGATTCCAAATGTCTATCGTCATCACATTCCGCTCCTTTTACGGCGCGCGGGCGCGGTCTTTCGGGCGGCGGTGCGCGCCGCAACTATTCATCGGCGCTGCCGGCGTCGAGGTCAGAACCGAACGGGAGCGGTTTTGGGATCGCGCGATGATCCCGGAGTGTGAGGGCGTGGATTTTCGTACTGGATGCGTTGTGTTTGATGGCGACGGCCGGATGTTACTTCACGTCGATCGGCCTTGCGCACGGCCAGTTGATGGGGTCCTTCGACTTTGGCCCGCTGCAGACCGTGCATCTTTGCGTCTTTCTAGACGCCGGGGTGACGGAGAGCCGGGCGCGCCAATTGCTGTCGTCATGGGATAGCGAAGTGCAGCGCTACGGGCTGGCAGTCGAGCCAGTCTCCTTCCGGGCGCTTGCGCGCAGCGGCTACTTCCACGGCCCCATTATCAGGGAGGTTCAGGCGCAGATGCTGGCGCCCGATTGCGATCGCAATCTGTACTTCGTGGGGCGTACCGCGGCAGACTTCCTATGGGGCGATCTGGCTGCAGTCGCGTTGCCGCTGCCTGAGGTGTTGGGCGAGGTCGATGATGCCACGCTGAGTTCGGGTTTCGTCGTCGCCACCGCCATCAGCCCCAACCAGTTGTTACTGTCTCCCTACGATGTGACACGGCACGAACTCTACCATCTGCTGGGCTGCAGGCAGCATTACGATATGCCCGCCTGTTACGCGCAGATTGCGGCGCTCAAACGCCGCCGGCGCGAGCTCGAAACGCACGGCTTCTTCCGCCGCATCGGCGAGCCGCCCTTTTACCCGACCTGGGAGAATTTGAGCGATACGATGCTGGTGTCGCGTGGCGCGGTCAACCGGATTCTGGCGGCGCTGAAATAAGGCTGGGCGGGTAATGCTCGCACCCGCGTCACTGTTGAGCCTTGCGGGCATCGGCGATCAGCCGCCGGAGGTCGCGGTAATGATTGCCGATCTCGGCGTTGTCCGGCGCCAGTCTCATCGCCTGCTCCAAGTCGCGCAGCGCCTGACCGTATTCGTAGTCCGCCTCCTCGACCAGCGCCAGTTGATAGAGCGCCTCGGGTGCGCCGGGCCGCATCGCGATCGCCCGGCGCATCCACAGTGCCGCCCTGTCCAAATGCTTGGCGCGGCGCTCCAAGTCGGCCAGACGCATCAGGGTGTCGTAATCATACCGCCCGCCCGGGCGCGACCAGGTCGCGTCGAGTAGCGCGGCCTCCGCGCCGCTGAGGTCGCCGGCCTGCTCGTAGACCTGAGCCAGGGACAGATAAAGCGCAAACGGATCGGCGCCCGCCGCCAGTCCTTGGTTCAGGGCTGCCTTGGCGGCGTCGAGATCCTTGCGGGGGGCGAAAATTTCGGCCGCCAGATATTGGTAGGGACCCGGATTGGAAGGCTCGATTTGGGCCGCGCGCTGGAACGCAGCGGCGGCTTGCGCGGCCTCATCCGCACGCAGATACGCCGCCCCCGCCTCCAGCAGGAGTTGTGCGCGATGGTCGGGCCAGGCGGTCGACGAAGAGGCTCGGGCGAGCACGTCGGCCTGTTCGGCGTCATGATGGACCGCGGCGTAAAACGCCGCCAAGGCCTGTGCCGCGCCGTCAAATCCCCTTGCCACCGCCATCCTGAAGCCGCGATCGATCGCCTTGCGCTCGTCGAGCGAAAGCCATTCGATCAAGCCCGGCTGCAGGTAGAAGTGGTCTGCGATCGAGGGCGCCACGAGGATTGAGCGCGTAAGCTGATCCAGTGCGCTTTGTGTTCGGCCGCCGGCCGCCAGCGCCTGCGCGTAGCGGTCCAGAATCAACGGATTGATCGGTTCCAGCTCAGCGGCGATTGCAATCTCCTTCATCCGGGCTGCAGCGGAAGTGCGCGTCAGCGCGGCATACCACAGGTGAGGCGTGGCGCGCGCGGGATGCTCCAGGATCAGTTTGCGCGCCGCCGCGGTGTCCCGCGGCTGCGCCGACAGATACGGATACGGAGTCCTTTCCTGCCCGAGCGCAAGCACTATCAACACCACGGCCGCGGCGCTTGCGCCGGCGGCGAAGCGCCGCAGTTGCAACGGGGTGTATTTCGTTTCCGAACCGTCGGGGCGGACGCCACCCGCCAGGCGCATCGCCAGGGCCAGGAAAATCGCGAACAGGACCGCATTGGCCGGGATCTGCAGAGCGAAGTCAGACAGCTCCTGAAAAGCGATCGCGCCCAAACCCACCATCAGGGCGCCAACCACCGGCAGCACCTCCGGTGGCGCGGTCCGCAGGCCCCGGCAGATGCGGATCGTCGCGGACAGACCGAACCATAACAGGAGCGCTGCCCCCAGCAGGCCGGTGTCCGCGGCCAGTTCGAGGTAATCGTTGTGCGCTTCGCGCACTGAAAGCGGGCTCCAGGGCGGACTTTGATAGCGGGGGAACAGGTCCTGAAAGCCTCCCAATCCGATTCCCAGCACCGGGAAGTCGCGGATCAGCGGTATCGAGTCTCGCCAATAGCCAAGCCGCGAGGCGAGGTCGGGCTCGCTGATGGTGGCTTCAAGGCGCGTGTCGATCGCGGCGGTCATCGAAGGGGCTGTGTAAAGGGCGGTGGCGCCAATCAGGCACAGCGTCACGGCCACATAAAGCGCGCCGGCAACCCTGCGCCGCAAGGCGGAGTCCGCCCCCGCACCGTGCAGGCGCTCGCGCAATGCCATCCAGACGACGGCTGCCGCCGCCAGCAGCGCTGCAGCCCATGCGCCGCGCGACAGGCTGAGCGCGATGGCGCATCCGATGACCGACGCGGCGGCCAGACAGATCAGGCGCATCGCCGCCCGTCGGCGGCTCAGAAACGTCTCGAATAGGGCACCGCTGAGCGCCAGCGGCAGAATCAGGTTAAGATAGGCGGCGAAATGGTTAGGGTTGACGAACGGACCGGCTGCGCGCGGCATCGGGCCCGGTCGCGGTCCGCCCCAATCGTAAGGTATATACACCCATAGAATTGCGCCGTTCCACCAGGCCTGCTCCAACAGACCGAGACTGCCGATTCCCAGCCCCGTCAGGAGCGCTGCCTGCAGCAGGCGACGATAAAAGCGTCGCTCTCCGTTAGGACGCGGATAGCGCCGCAGCGGGTAATAGAGAACCAACAAAAACAGGCATCCGTAGGCAATCAGCTTCAGTGCGGCGGCGGCGGTGAGCGACGGCGCAATCGAAATCGGACGCCATCTCGAGGGCGTTACGGTTGGTCGGTCTCCCGCAATAGCGCGCTCCGGCGCAGCGCCTTGCTTGTCCGCTCTGGCGGCAGACGCGTCGGGATAAGGCACCCGCTCAGGCCATCCGGGCAGACTGGTCGCATACAAGCGATAAGTCGCGGGAGAAAGTGCGCGCTCCGCCACGGGCGGCAGCGGGATAAGCTGAAACAGGATCAGGGCGACAAACAATCCGCCCGGGATAAGAATCGGGCGCAGGCCGGGAAACGCCCGCGGCACCTTGTCCGCCGCCACACGCACCATCCACAGAATGGTCAGCGCGAAAATGACCGCTTCGACGACGGAAAATGCCCAGGGATTGACCGCGCCAATCGCCATCGGCGAGAACACCATCAGGCCTGCGATGCCTGCGATCACGATGCGGTCCAGCCCGGTCATATCGATCTTCCAAATAACGGAGCGGACAGGCCGGCCATTGCACGCGTCCGGCGTCCTGCCTGGCTTGGTTTTGACCCTAGCCGCCGCACCAGTCAAAACCTGACCAGGGGACCGATTAACGCCAACCAAGGCCCAATAGGCCAGTTTTTCTAATCTGGACTAATTCGGCCCTTCTGAGCTAGCTTTGCGTTGCCGTTTTTGCAACATTAAACGCCGCACCTCGCGATTTGGACCGTTTCTGGAAATGGAAGGCGAGAAAGAAAAAGCGAAAGGCGAATTTTCGTCTTGACCTTGGTGAGGGCGAGGACCTCAAAATACAATGCGCCGTTGCGCAAAGCTCATCGTGGCGCTCGCGGCTGTTTGGCTTTGGGCCCTTCCTTCACTGGCATCGGCGGAAGCGGTGGTGGGCAAGGTTACGCAGGCCTCGGGTAAAGCCGAGGTCGAGCGCGGCAATACCAGCCTCCCTGCGGCTGCGGCGATGCCGATTGAACTTCACGATCAGCTCAAAACCGCCACCCCGGGTCAGATCACCCTTGAGATGCTCGACAAGAGTGTGCTGACCGTCAACGAGTCGAGCCTGCTGGCGATCGATGAAAGCCTGGTTGGCGGCGCAGCTACGACCAATGTCAACCTGCTGTCGGGCAGCGTGCACTCGCTGGTGAGCGCGGTGGCGCGGGCGGCGGCGCCGACGTTCAAGGTGACTACGCCCAATGCGATCGCGGGGGTGCGCGGCACCGACTTTGTATGCCGCTACAATTCGGGCACGGCGCGTGCCGGCTTTCCCAACTGCTTCGAATTCACCGATTGCGCGACCACGACCGGCACAGTGGTGGTAACCAACAACCCGCCCCGTCCCGGCGTCGAAGTGAAAGTCGGGCCCGGCATGAAGACTACGGTGGCGTGTCTGGCCGCTCCGCTGGCCGCAACTGCCGGTGCGCTCGGAGTGCTGAGCGCAACGACCACGTCGGGAGGAGGCGCGCTGATGGGACCGGCTGCAATCGTCGGCGCCGGTCTGGGCGTGGGTGGGGTGGTCGCCGGCACCACGGTCGGAGTAATCACGACTACCGGGGGCGGCACTTCAGGCGGCACCACGGTCAGCCCCTCGCGCTGACCGCCCCACGGCCATTTCAATTCATCGAGCCTAACCGTGGCTGAGAGTTGGTGATCCCAGCGGGAGTCGAACCCGCGTTACCGACGTGAGAGGCCGGTGTCCTAACCACTAGACGATGGGACCGTCTGAGAGCGTTGGCTGAGGAGGAAGGACTCGAACCTTCAATCGCCTGATCCAGAGTCAGGTGGCTTACCAATTAGCCGACTCCTCAGCGCATCGTTTCATTTAAATGCCTTGCGGGCGTAAGGTCAAGCTGGGGCGCCGTGGCGAACCGGCATAACTCCTTTCGCGACCAATCCTGCACCACTGCTCCCACCAAGCAGACCCTGCCTCGCTCAGGATGGCGACGCCGAGTTCCCGGACCTAAAGGACGGAAACTCAAGTGCGCGGCGCGGCTGATGCGCTCAGTCCTGCTCGCGGGGCGGCGTTGAGGTTTGGCGCAGGGCTTCGGCATGGCGTTCCACCAACGCGTCGCAGCGCGCCAGCAGGGAGGTATCCTGGCAGTAGCATTCGATCATGTAGCTCAAGTCGCCGAGGTCGTGGACCAGCAGGCGCTGATAGCGTTCGTATTCGCGCTCCTGCTTGACCGCCTTGAGCAGCTCGCCAACGCGATCCTCGATCTCCGACTCCTCGATCTCCAGCGCCACTGCCAGCGCCTTTTCGATCGTCAGCGACGGCCCGGCATTTTGCGCCGCCTGCGCCAGGAGCGTGCGCAGGCGGCGCACGGTTTCGTCTTCCAGCGAAAAGGGACTTTTCTGCTCCAGCACCCCTTCGCATTCCAGCACCGTCGAGACCAGCGTCAGCGCGCCCACGTGATTGGCTTCGTCGCGCGCCATCGAATACCAGAATTCGCGGAACTTGGGCTCGTTCTCGAAGACCTTGGCATAACGGGCGTACAAGGCCATGGTCTCCCTCTCCAGGCCCATCGTGGCTTCCATCACTTCACGCAACGAAGGCATCGCGGCGCCATCATATCGCGCCCCCGCGCGATCGCAAGGGCATCGTGGCTTCCCTCATTCTAGCGCGCCAGCTCCGTGGAGCGCACCTCCCTGATGACCGTCACCTTGATCTGACCTGGATAGGCCATGTCGGTTTCGATCTTGCGCGCGACGTCGCGGGCCAGCAGCACGGTGTCGTCGTCGCTGACTGCGGTGGGCTCGACGATAATGCGCATCTCGCGTCCTGCCTGCACCGCGAAGCATTTGTCCACGCCCTTGAAGGACTTGGCGATGGTCTCCAAATCCTCCAGGCGTTTGACGTAGCTCTCCAGCACTTCGCGCCGCGCACCCGGCCGCGCCCCCGACAGCGCGTCGGCGGCGTCGACCAGCGGAGCCAGAATGGTCTCGGCCTTGACCTCCTCGTGATGGGCCGCGATGGCGTTGACGATCTTGGCCGACTCGCCGTATTTGCGCGCCAACTCGGCGCCAATCAGGGCGTGCGAGCCTTCGACCTCGTGGGTCAGCGCCTTGCCGATATCATGGAGCAAGGCGGCGCGGCGGGCCTGCTTTTCATTCAGCCCCAACTCCGCCGCCATCGCACCGCACAAAAACGCCGCCTCGATGGAATGCATCAGCACGTTCTGCGCGTAGCTGTAGCGATACTTGAGCATCCCCAGCAGCTTGACCAGCTCCGGATGCACCCCGTGGATGCCGACTTCGAGCAGCGCGCGCTGGCCGGCCTCGCGGATTGATTCCTCGACCTCCTGCTCGGCCTTGCGCACCACCTCCTCGATGCGCCCCGGATGGATGCGGCCGTCGGAGATGAGCCGCTCCAGACCGACCCGCGCGATCTCGCGCCGAATCGGGTTGTGACAGGAGATCACGACCGCCTCGGGGGTATCGTCGATGATGATATCGACACCGGTGGCGGCTTCGATGGCGCGGATGTTGCGCCCCTCGCGGCCGATGATGCGCCCCTTCATCTCGTCCGAGGGCAGCGCCACGGTGGAGACGGTGCGCTCGGCAACGAACTCACCCGCCATCCGCTCGATCGCGACGGTGAGAATGCGCTTGGCACGCCGATCGGCTTCCTCGCGCGCTTCCTCCTCGACCAGGCGGATATGCTTGGCCGCTTCGTTGCGTGCCTGCCCGACGATTTCGTCGATGATGGTGCGTTTGGCCTCCTCGCGCGTCATCCCGGCGACCGCTTCCAGTTTGCGGCGGACCTCGTCAAGCAGCGCCTGATGCTCTGCTTCCTTGTCGGTGAGGTTCTTCTCGCGCGCGCGCAGGCTGTGCTCGCGGCGGTTGAAGTCGGCTTCGCGCCGCTCAAAACTCTCGACTCGCTTTTCGAATACCTCCTCGCGTGACTCGATTTTGCTTTCCAGGGCCGTCAGTTCCCGGCGCCGCTCGCGTATCTCGTTGTCGGCCTGCGTGCGGGCCTGCACCAGCAGGTCCTTGGCCTTGACTTCCGCCTCTTTGACCAGAATTTCGCCCTTGGTTCGTGCCTCCGTAAGAATAAGGTTAGCTTCGGCGTTGGCCGCCTCGGTCTTGGAGGTCTCGGCGCGCTGCGCGGAGAAATAAACCGCGACGGCGGCGATGAGACCGGCAATCAGGCCCACGATGAGCCCGATTAGTAAGTTCACTTCGAACCACCTCCTTTTTCGCGTCCATCATGCCTGCCATGACCCGGGGGTTCGCGCGTCGAAGACGGCGCGCTCGGTTACCACGTAAGCAAGCCGCTGGTCCCAAGGCTCCTGCGGCAGACGCTCCATTACTTGGAACGAATACGCCAGCCCGACCGCGGTTACCCCCGGCCCTGTCGAGGCCAGAAAACGATCATAAAAACCTCCGCCCCTGCCCAACCGCTGCCCGCTTGCGCTGAAGGCAAGGCCGGGCACAAAAACAATCGCCGCAGCGCTTTGCGGCGGCACAAAACGCTCGGCGCCCTGCGGCTCGGGAATCCCGAAATGGCCGGGGCGCAAATCAGTCGATGAATGCACGGCGCGGAAGTCGAGGGTGCGTGCCGCCGGATCCGCAATCGGGTAGAAGACCGAGCGGCCCGCCGCCAGTGCCTCGTCGCGGATCAGATCGGTGGTGACTTCGTTGTCTACCGCCGCATACAGAAGCACTGCGGTGGCGCACCGGTAACATTCCAAGGCCAGCGCTCTGAGCTGAATTGAGCGGGACAGCGCCCACGCCTGCTCCGGCGGCAAGGCGTCGCGGCATTTCCGCATCACCTTGCGCAAACGGTGCTTTTGGTCCGCCATGCAATCTCCATGGCGGGCGCGGGGCTTCAGGTCATGACTTGTTCGCCCGCGCGACCCGGTTCGGTCGCGGGCCGGCAACTCATCAGGCAAAATCCATCGCGAGCCGGGTGCGGCAACTTTGTTGTAGAGGTGGTGCCTTGGCCATTCACGGTCGCATGCTGTCGGCGCAAAGTTGCCGCGCTTAAACGGCGCAATTTATTTCGTCGTGCTCCACTGCCCCCGCCGCCCACCTGACATGTCCAGTCAACGCTCCCAAATTGAGCGCCCCAGACAAACCTTCACTTGTTACCTTCAAAAGACTGCGACAAACGTCTGTTCAGCGCGTCCAGTTGCTCGAGCAGTTCGCGGTGCTCGATGCGCAAGCGTTCCAGTTCGTCGGCGAAATTCAGCGCGGTCAAAATCGCCAGGTCGATGGTATTGATGGCGCGGGTGCGGGCGCGGATTTCACGGCCGCGTTCGTCCACCGCGCGCGCCACCGCCTTGACCCATTCAGCGTCCGCATCACTGGCCACTTCCAGATTCTGCCCCATTATCTGGACGCTGACGTTCGCCATCGCGGTTACGCCAAATCCAGGCCGTCGAAGCGGGCCAGCAATTTCTCGATCCGGCCTTTGACCTCCTGCCGTTCGGCCTCCTGCTGGCGGCATTGCTCCAGAGCCTGTCTGAGTTGCGCACTAACTTCCTCAAGACGGCGCCGCCCTTCTTCCACCTGCTCAGTCAGCCTGGCATTCTCCTGCCGCAACTGCTCGGTGCGTTCGATCACCGCCTTAACCCGTTCGTCCAACTGCTTGAGGATTTCAAATGACATGATTAATGCATTCCGACGCTAATTTATTTTTTCGCCTTTAACACTGTCAAGCCGCTTGCGATTTCCCAGTCTGAGCGCCTCCCTCATCAGCGGCGAACAGCTCCTCGGCGAACTCCCGCCCGTCAAACGGGCGCAAGTCGGCCAGGTCTTCGCCGACGCCCACGAAACGCACTGGCAGCTTGAGTCGATCCGCGATCGCCACCACCACGCCGCCCTTGGCGGTGGAGTCCAGCTTGGCCAGCACGACACCGCTAAGCGGCACCGCGTCGGCAAAGATTTTGGCCTGGCTGAGAGCGTTTTGCCCGGTATTGGCGTCCAGCACCAGCCAGGTTTCGTGCGGTGCCCCCGGCATCTCACGCCCGATCACGCGGGCGATCTTCTTGAGTTCCTCCATCAAATTGACCTTGGTCTGCAGACGGCCAGCGGTATCTATCAGGACCACTGGGGTCCCGCGTGCCTTGGCCGCCTTGACCGCGTCGAAGGCGACCGCCGCCGGGTCCGAACCGGCCTTCTGCTTGATAATGTCGGCGCCGACGCGCTGACACCAGATCTCCAACTGCTCGATCGCGGCGGCGCGAAAGGTATCGGCCGCCGCGACGATCACCGGTCCGCGCTCCTGCTTGAGCATCGCGGCCAGCTTGGCAACGGTGGTCGTTTTGCCCACCCCGTTTACGCCCACCAGCATGATCACCAACGGTGCCTCGCCCGAATCCGCTGCCGGCCGCTCCACGCTGCTCAGCAGCGCCGCGATCTCCTCCTTGAGCGCCTCGCGGATAGCGTCGGCGGTGGCGTTGGCCTTGAGCTTCTTGCGCACCGCCTCGACCAGCCGCGTGGTCGCGTCCACACCCACGTCGGCAGCGATCAGGGCCTCTTCCAATCCTTCATAGATCTCCTCGGCCTTGGCGCCAGCGCCGATCACAGCGCGCAGGCGGCCCATAAAGTTGTCGCGCGTCTTGCGCAGGCCGAGGCGGAAGCGGGAAACCGCAGGTTTGGCCTCCTCCGCCGGCGGCGGAGCAACAGCGGCTGGAGGTGGTGGCGGCGGTGTGGGCGGCATCGACACCACCTCCGGGGGCGCAGGGACGGCGGCCGGAGGGGGCGGAGCAACAGCGACGGGGGGAGGCTGGGGCGGAGCTGGCTGCTCCGCAGGCGTGGGCGGCGCCGCCGCCGGCGGCGCCGGGGCAACCCCCGCAGCCGGGGCCGCGCCCGGCGCGGCCCCGGCTGCGGGGGCTTCTGCCTCAGAGCGGATAGGCGCTGGCGCCGCCGCCGGGGCCGGTGAGGGCAGCTCCGGCTGAGCAGCCGGCGGCGTCGCCGCCGGCTGCTCAGCCGGAAGCGGCGCCGGTACCTTCTTGCGCAGGTAAAACTCGATCAACACGCCGAGCGTGGTCATCCCCACGCCCGCACCCAGCGCGCAGCCAATCAGAATCAGGAGGTCGGAGGTGCTCATTATCATGGTAAAAACGCGACCCCTCGAAAGCGTCCCACTAAAGCCGGGACCAACCACCCCGGCCATAGGTGCGAAACGTTCAGTTGAACAATCCGTCAAACAACATATCAGCCCGCCACGTCATCCCAAACAGCCCCGCCACCATCGGTCCGAAGTTCGCGCCACAGCTTAGTTAAGCAGCGCGCGGAATCAAGCGCGTTTTCCTGCAGGTCTCGGACGTGGACGTTCTCCTTCCCGAAAAAAGGGAAGGAGAAGGACGGAAAAAGGGGATAAGATTGGAGCCTTTATTCAGCCAGCGGGCCAGAGGTCTCACGCCGCCTCGGGCAGCTTCAGCGAAATGATCCGCGACACCCCGGGCTGATCCATCGTCACGCCGTGGATCTGGTCGGCGGTCTGCATCGTGCGCTGGTTGTGGGTGATGATGATGAACTGCGAGCGTCCCTTCAGCTCGCGTACCAGCCCGGTAAATGCGGCGACGCTGAATTCGTCCAGCGGCGCGTCGACCTCGTCGAGCAGGCAGAACGGGCTGGGATTGAGCAGGAAGAGCGAGAAGACGAGGGCCAAGGCGGAGAGCGCCTTTTCACCGCCGGACAGCAGTGAAATGTCCTTGACCTTTTTGCCGGCCGGCTGAATCAGGATGTTGACGCCCGATTCCAGCAGTTCTTCGGAATTGACCAGTTCCAGGCGGCCCTTGCCGCCGGCCAACAGCTTGGGAAAGACCTCGGCGAAGTTTTGCGCCGCCGCCTCGAAGGTCTCGGCGAAGCGCTTGCGCGCCTCGCGGTTGAGTTTGTGGACGGTCTGGCTCAGATCGCGCATCGCCTTTTCCAGGTCTTCGCGTTGAGTGCTCAATTCGCTGGCGCGCTGCTCCAGTTCCTTGACCTCGCTTTCCGCGGCGAGGTTGACTTCGCCGATCCGCTCCAATCTGGCGCGCAGTTCGGCCAGACGCGCATCGTCGGCGGCCCCGTTGCGTCCTTCCAGTGCCGCGCTCAGTTCGGCGCGCACTTCATCGAACTCGACATGGAAGCGCTCGACGAAACTGTGCGACAGCTCCTGGCACAGCGTGGCCGCGCGCTCGCGCCGCAAACCGCAATCCACCAGCTCCTGCTCGAGGTTTTCCAGTTCCATCCGCGCGCTGCCCGCTAACTCGCGCTGCTGTGCAACCTGATGGGCCAGCGCGTCGCATCGCGCCTTGCGCTCCTCAGCGGCGACGGCTAGTTCCGCTTCGCGAATGCGGGCGGCCTGGTCCTGTTCGGCCAGGCGCAGCAATTCGGCGGCGAATTCCGTGCGCTCCTTGCGCGCCTGGGCCAGCGCTTCGCAATCGCGATCGATTTGGGCTTCCAGTTCCTCGGCGCGCAGGCTCACTTGATGCAGTTCCTGGGCAAGGCCCTTGAGCAGCGCTTTGCGGCTTTCGACCTCCGAGGCGAGCTGAAGCATCCGTTCGCCCAAGGCCTGGGCCGCGGCCTTTTTGCCCTCCAGGTCATCCTTGAAGGAAGCCAACTGCTCGCGAGCGGTGCGCTCTTCGAGCGCCAGTTCGCCCAAACGGGCGTTGGCGGCAGGGATTTGCGCTTCGATTTCGGCCAGGCGCCGGCGCGCGCTCTCGCGCCGCGCCTGCGCCACCACGTTGTTGCGCTCGATGCGCGCCATCTCGGCGCGCCGTGCAGAGAGCGCCTGCTCAGCGCGCGCGGCCTGGCTGCGCAGCGCACCCATCTCGGCATTGGCCTGCTCGCGTGCGCGGCGGCATTCCTCCAAGTGGGCGACGGCCGCCTGATGTTCGGACTGAATCTGCTCCAGCGCGGCCTGGGCTTCTTCGACCGACAGGGGATGGTCGTCGATCTCGGAAGGTCCGTCGGCGATACTGCCGCCGCTGATCATGCTGCCGGGCCAGATGACGTCGCCCTCGCGCGTGACGTACACGGTACCGTGGCCGTTGTTGTTCGCCGCCGCCATCGCCGCCGCCAGATTGTCGGCGAGCAGCACCTGACCCAGCATCGCTTCGACCACCGGACGAAAGCCGTCGCGCACGCCGATCATGTCGACCAGACGTCCGGAAATGCCCGGCGCCGACGCCTGTGCCAGCGCCTGTGCGCTGGCCGACTCGGCAATAAAGCTAAGGCGTCCGCTGCGGGTTTCCTTCAAAATCTCGATCGCGCGCAGGGCGAAGGCGGGCGTTTCAACGATAACGGTGCTGAGCTGGTCGCCCAGCACGGCGCGCAGCGCGGGTTC
The DNA here is from genome assembly GCA_021325025.1 of Pseudomonadota bacterium. Taxonomy (GTDB): domain Bacteria; phylum Desulfobacterota; class Binatia; order Binatales; family Binataceae; genus JAJPJA01. Next base: position 45,357 of record JAJPHZ010000039.1, read on the forward strand.
GAGTTCGCGCGGCGCGCTGATCACTTCCTGTACGAAGCGCGGCGGGCGCGCCGGGCCGTCGCCGTTGAGCGACTCCATCACCACCCGCAGCCGCTCGCCGGCGGCGCTGCGCCGCAGCCGCTCGAGGCGATTGAGGGCGGCCTGCAGGGAGTCGCGAGCGTTCTTGAGCGCGGCATTGGAGCGCTCGACTGCCGCGCGCGCTTCCAATTCGACCTCAGCGCTGGCGGTGCGCGCCGCCTCCTGTTCGGCGAGCCGCGCCTGACACAGGTCAAGCGCGGCTTGGGCCGCGCCCAACGCCTCGCGCGCCGCCGCGACCCGCTGCTCGGCGGCCGCATTTTCCGCGTCATCGTGCTGCAGGCGTTGGACAATCTCCTCGCGTTCGCCGGCCAGGTCGCCAAGGCGGCCCTGGATGACCGCCGCCTCGCGCATCAGATCGGAGACGCGGTCCTTAATCTCCTCGCCACGTTTTTCTTCGCGGCGCAACTGCGCGGCGGCGGTTTCGTGGTCGCGGCGCAACTGGGCCAGTTCGCGTTCCACCCCGGCGCCGGCGTTGGTTTCGCGCGCCAGCCGCGCCCCCAGTTCCGCGCGCGCCGCGCGCGCCGCGACGGCGCGCGCACGGGTTTCGCCGATGCGCTGCTCAAGGGTAGGCTCAAGATTTTCCAACGCCGGCAGGCGGCGCTCGATAAACTGGCGGGTTTGCGCCCGCTGCGTGGCAGCGGCGCGCAGGTTGTCCAACTCGCTCAGCGCCGCAGCCAACTCGGTACGCTCGCTCTGCTCGGCGCCGCGGGTCTGTTCAAAGGCGGCCTGCAACTCGACCTGACGGCGGCGCGCGAGCTCGGTCCGCTCGCGCAGATCGACCTCGCGTCCGGATTGCGTTTCCAGTTCGGCGCGTTCGGCGAGCAGGCGGCGGGCGGCCGACAGCCGCTCCAGCGTGTCGGCCTCGGTGCGCAATACCTTGTAGGTTTCGGCCTTTTTGGCCTGACGGCGTGCATGGTTGAGCTGGCGCTCGATTTCGCTCAGCACGTCGTTGAGCCGGTCGAGATTCTCCTTGACGCGCTCCAGCTTGCGCTCGCTCAGTTCGCGCCGCCCTTTGAACAAGGCCAGTCCCGCAGCCTCTTCAATCAGCGAACGCAGCTCCTCGGGTTTGGCGTGGATGATCTCCTCGATTTTGCCCTGCTCGATAATCGCGTAGCCGCGGCTATGGACCTGGGAAGCGAGGAACAGTTCGGTGATGTCCTTGAGCCGGCAGGGAATCTTGTTGATCAGATATTCGGCGTCCCCGGAGCGGAACACCCGACGCGTCACGCATACCTCGCTCAGTGCCGCGTACGGTTCGGGCAGCCCGCCATGCTCATCGGCTTCCAGGATCAGCGACACCTCGGCCATCCCGGCGGCGGGATTTTTGTCGTTGCCGGCGTAAATCAGGTCTTCGGTGGATTTGCCGCGCAAACGCGTGGGCGCCTGCTCGCCCAACACCCAGCGGATGGCATCGACGATGTTGGACTTGCCGCAGCCGTTAGGACCGACCACCGCCGTGCTGCCCGGTGCGAAACCAATCTGGGTATGTTCCAGGAACGACTTGAACCCTACAACTTCAAGGGCCTTCAGATGCATAACCGCCCCGCCTCCGCCACATCTCCCCCCATAGCCATCTTCCAAGGATTACAGTATCGCGGGCGAACCACAAGTGATAGGCCTGCCGGTTTCCAACAACCACCATTAGGCACTGATTCACCAAGTTGTGGAAAATGTGGATAAGTACCCTTAAAAGCTGCGTCCCGGCTTCCCTAGCCACATCGCCGCATGCGGCCGGGTCGGCCGCGATCTAATCCTGGATGAGTTCGCTATTCCAGTAGGCGCTATCCACCGTGGTGAGGAACGGCATCCACTCCTTATGATGGCGGAGGCTGAAGTTTTCGAAGTTGAACGCGGTCCATTCCGGACGCCGCGGCTTCTTCACCAGCCGCATTCCGGCTTCCTCGGGCGTACGCCCGCCCTTTTTGCGATTGCAGGCGTGACAGGAACAAACAACGTTCTCCCACGACGAACCGCCGCCGCGCGAACGCGGAATTACATGGTCGAGGTTGAGTTCAGAACGCGAGAAGCGCTGGCCACAGTACTGGCAGGTGTTGCCGTCGCGCGCGTAGATATTGAAGCGGGAAAAGCGCACATGGCGCTTGGGTACGCGCTCGTACGCGAGCAGCAGCAGCACGCGCGGCACGCGGATAAATCCGCCCACGATGCCCAGGCGCTCGTGATGCAGTTCGACGGCGAGATCGCGCCAGGTCTCGAAGTCGAAGGTGCGGTAATGTTCGTCCACCGCATGCGCGACGCCCTGATAAAGCAACGCGAACGCACGTTTGACCGAGGTGATATGCACCGGGAGGTAGGAGCGGTTAAGGACCAGGACCTTGCTGTTGAGCAGGCTAATCCCGGCTGCACTTGGAATGGTATTAGCTACCGCAGCCATTTTTTAAAACAGGTTTATCGAAATGCCGATTCAAGTCAAGCGGCGCTTCGCCATCCCCTTGCCAATCGGCACCTTGCCTCCCCTTGGGCGGATTCCTTATGATGTTGGGCGGTGGAGTATGAGGCGGCGGAAGGCGATTGAGGCGATTGCGACATTGCGGCTGAGGCTCGCGTCGAGTCTTCCCGGCTTTCCCCGGCAACTCCCTTGTCCAACCAGCGGGGCGACCGCCGCCCGACCATCCGAGACGGACCGAGATTGGCGTGAGACGCGAACTGATCATTAACGCCTGTGCGCTGGAGGTGCGAGTCGCGCTGCTGGAAGACCGCGTCCTGACCGAATTCATGGTCGAGCGTACCGCCCAGCGGGGTCTGGCCGGCAACATTTACAAGGGCCGGGTGATGCGGGTACTGCCGGGGATGCAGGCGGCGTTCGTCGATATCGGGTTGGAAAAGGCCGGTTTCCTGCATGTTTCGGATTTCCTCGACGAAGTCGGAGCGTTCGGCGCTCTGGCGCGGGAGATGGAAGAGGGCGAGGTCGAAACCGAACCGGTGGACACCGGCGAGGCCGAGGCGGAGCCGGTGATGGATCTGGTCGAGTCCGAAAACGGAGGGCAAGCGCCGCTGGGCACCAGTGAGGAAGCTGCACCCCAGGGGCGCCATCGCAAACGCCGGCGCGGTCCGCGGCGCAGCCGCTTGCCGATCGAGCAGCAATTGCGCCGCAACCAGGAAATCATCGTCCAGGTGGCCAAGGAGCCAATCGGAACCAAGGGCTCGCGCCTGACCTCGTTTATCTCGCTGCCCGGCCGCCATCTGGTGTACATGCCCACCACCAACCATCTGGGGATGTCGCGCCGGATCGAAAGTGCCGAAGAGCGCAACCGCCTGCGCAGCATCGTGAGCGAAGTGCGTCCGCCGCAAGGCGGGTTCATCATCCGGACCGCTTGTGAAGGGGTGGCCAAGCGTGAAATCCAACAGGACGTCACCTTTCTGACCCGGCTGTGGGCCGACATAGTCAAACGGGCGGAGAACCAGCCGCCCGCCACGCTGCTGTACGCCGACTTGGACCTGGCGCTGCGCGCGATTCGCGACCTGTTCTCCAGCGACGTCGAGCGCCTGTGGTGCGACCATCCGGCCACCCACGAGCGTATCGCGCAGTTCGTCCAACAGTACATGCCGCGGCTGCGCTCGCGCGTGTCGCTGTACGAGGGACAGGAACCGATCTTCGACCATTTCGGCATCGAGCCGCAGATCGAGCGCGCGCTGGAGCGCAAGGTGTGGCTGAAATCGGGCGGCTACCTGGTCTTCGATCAGGCCGAGGCGCTGACCGCGATCGACGTCAACACCGGCCGCTTTGTGGGCAAGAAAAACCAGGAAGAGACGGTGCTCAAGACCAACCTGGAGGCGGTCGATGAGGTCGCCAATCAGCTGCGTTTGCGCAACATCGGCGGCATCATCATCGTCGACTTCATCGACATGGCCAAGGAGAGCAACCGCAAGCGGGTCAGCGAGGCGCTCTCCCAGGCGCTGCGGCGCGACAAGGCGCGCACCTCGATGTTCAAGATCTCCGAGCTGGGGCTGGTGCAGATGACGCGCAAGCGTACGCGCGAAAGCCTGCAGGCGATGCTCACCGAACCGTGCCCGCGATGCGAGGGACGCGCGGTGATCAAGTCGATGCCCACGCTGGCCAGCGAGGTGCTGCGCGGCATCCAACGCGACGCCAGCCGGCGCACTCACGGCGGGATGCTGCTGGTCAAGCTCAATCCCGAAATGGCGCGCTATCTGTACGGTCCGGGCTTCAAAGGGCTGGAAGAACTCGAACAGCGCTTCGACGTCAAGGTGGTGCTGAAATCCAAGGAGGGCCTGGAGCCGGGCGCCTTCGAAATCACCCAGGCCCCGGCTGCGGCGTAAGTCGCCGCCTGCCCCCAGTCCAGCGCAGTCAATGGGCGGCAGCGCCGACGCGCAGATGGGGGGGACGCGTAGGCAGCAGCGGAATCATGCACATCGCGCACAAAAACAGCGCCACCATCAGAGTGAAGATGTCGTTGTAGGCCATCACGGTGGCCTGCCGGTTGAGCATCGCGTCCATCAGCGACAGCACCACGCCGCGCGGCGCGGGCGTGCCGTGGCGTATGAACTGCGCCGCGAAGCCCTGCCGCATCGAACGATAGTTGCCGTTGAGCAGGCTGATGCCGTGTACCAGGCGCAGGTGATGCATCTGGGTGCGGCGGGCGAGCAGCGTGGCCAGCGACGCGTAGGCGACGTTGGCCGACACGCGCTGAAACACGGTGAAGATCGCCGAGGCGCCGGTCATGTCCGCCGCGCGCATCGTGCTGAGCGAAATCGTGCCGATCGTCACCGCGAAACACGACGACCCCAGCCCCATCAGCACCAGTATCGGCGCGAAGTTGGCGAACCCAACGTCGAGGGGAAAGTGCGCCAGGCACCACACCCCGTAAATCTGCAGGCAGGCGCCGAGGGTCACCGGGATGCGCGGATTGAGGTAATTATACAGCCGCCCCATGATCGGCATCATCACCATCATGGTGAGCGGACGCGGCAGCAGCACCAGCCCGGCGCGAAAGGCCGGATAGCCGAGCAAAGTCTCGGTCCATTGCGGCAGCGCGAAACTGGAGCCGAACAGTACGAAGCCGATCACGGCGTTGAGCGTGGTCCCGATGCGCAGTTGAGGATTGGCCAGCAGGCGCAGGTTGATGACCGGCTCTTCGGTGTAGAGTTCCCATACAATGAGGCTCAGCAGCGAGACTGCCGCTGCGATGGTGCCCGCCACGATCAGGTTTGAGGAAAACCAGTCGACTTCCTCCCCGCGCTCGAGCACCAGTTGGAAAGTGCTGAGCCCGATAGTGAGCAGGACGATGCCGGTCCAGTCGATGCGCCGCACGCCGCGTTTGAGGTAGGCGGGGTCGTGCACGAAGCTGCTGACCATCGCCAGGGCGGCAATTCCGATCGGCAGGTTGATGTAGAACACCCACTGCCAACTCAGGTTGTCGACCAGCCATCCGCCCAGCGTCGGACCCAGCGCGGGCGCCAGGATGACGCCCATGCTGAAGATCGCCATGGCCATGCCCTGTTCGGCGGGCGGGAAAGTCTCGCGCGCGATGGCCTGTGCGCAAGGGATCAGCCCGCCGCCGCCGATGCCCTGCAGGACGCGGGCGAGAAGCATCTGGGTCAGGGTCTGCGAGGCGCCGGCCAGAAACGATCCAACCAGGAACAATACCATCGAGAACATGAAGAAGCGCTTACGGCCCAGCAGCGTGGTCCACCAGCTGCTCATCGTGACCAGGATGATCTCGGCGATGCTGTAGGCGGTGGAAACCCAGGTGATGGTGAGCAGGTCGGCGCCGAAACTGCCCATCATGTGCGGCATCGCCACGTTGACCACCGTGACGTCCATCACCGACATGAACGTGCCCAGCATCACCGAGGCGGCGATCAACCATTTGCCCGCCCCTGTCACCACCACGTCGGCAACCGTGTCGGCCGCCGGCGGCAGATGCATCGGCTGCGCCGGGGAGGGCGCGGTTTTGGGATTGCCTGCCATCGCTACCTGCGCGCTGGCCGCGTCGGCAAGCACGCGGCATATGCCCCTTCTGTTTACCCCAATCGCGCAGATTCAGCGAAGGGCAGCGGGGACAAACGGGGCCCGACCCAAGCCTGCGAATTTGACTTGAGGTTACTGTCCATTAAACTGTGCGACATGGCCTGAACGCTCCAGCTCATGGCGCAACAGTTTTTTCGGGGGCTGAACATGCCACTTTACATGGACGTCCACAACCTCCAGGGAGCAACCGCGCTTGAGGTTGACCAGGCGCACCTCGCCGACCTTGCCGAGCAGAGCAAGTATGGCGTCGAGTATCGCAAGTACTGGTTCGATGAGAACCGCGGCAAGGCGTTCTGCCTGGTCGATGCGCCCAGTGCCGAGGCCGCGCAGTTGGTGCATCGCCAGGCGCACGGACAAACCGCGGAGAAGATCATCGAGGTCCAGCCCGAACTGGTCGAGGCTTTTCTCGGCGGGGGTCGGACGACTTCTTCGGGGGCTGTGCTGCGCCCTGGCGGTGTGGACAACGAGCGTGACTCGGCAATCCGGACCATCCTGTTTACCGACATCGTCGGCTCGACCAACGAGGCGCGGGGAGATGACGCCGCTCTGGCGTTGTTAAACGTCCATGACGGGATTGTACGCGACGCCCTGGCGGCGGCAGAAGGGCGTGAGGTCAAGCATACCGGAGACGGCATTATGGCCTCCTTCATCTCGGCAGCCGCCGCGGTTCGCTGCGCCACCCTGATTGTGCACGCCGCGACCAGGCACCAGGCGAAGCACCCCGAGCACCCGCTGAAGCTTCGCATCGGCATCGCGGCAGGAGAGCCCGTGGAGCGCGAGCACGATCTGTTCGGCGCGGCGGTGCAACTGGCTGCGCGGCTGTGTGCTCACGCCCAGCCCCAGCAAATTCTGGTGTCCAATGTAGTTGCCGAGCTGTGCATCGGAAAAGCCCTGCGCTTCAATGAGTTGGGAGAGGTTTCGCTCAAAGGCTTCAGCCGTCCGATCCGGGTTCATGCGGTCGAGTGCCCCGACGCAACGTAAAGCGACCGCGCAACCCCGTAACGGCAGATTGGATCGCGCCAGCGTCATCCGCGCCGTTCGGGTCGGGCTTTGCGGGCGGGCCTGCGTCCCTTGAAAATGGGTCGGTCACGCGGGAGCTGCGCTTGCCTCGGCATGAAATTTGACTGAAGGGCAGGGGGCATTCAAACTGAGCGGCTTAGGATATGCCGCGGTTTTTGCAGCAGCTTTTCTCCTCGCATCGAAGCGGTCTTTGGCGGTTTTGGTCCGCGCGGTTGGCGGTGATTGCGTGAGCGAGCATTCCAGTGCGGACTCCGCCGCCCTCGCGATACCATCGCCCGCCGAGGCTGAGGGCCGGCGGCCGGGGCGCAAGTGGCTGATCGCCGCCTCGGTGATGCTCGGCACCTTCATGCAATCGCTCGACATCTCGATCATCAACGTGGCGCTGCCGCACATGCAGGACAGCTTCGGCGTCAAGGTCGATCAGATCACCTGGGTGGTGACCGCCTACCTGATCGCGATTGGGGTGGTGCTGCCGATGACCGGATGGCTGGCGGCGCGCATCGGCCGGCGCCTCTATTTCATCGCCTCGATCACTTCGTTCATGATCGCGTCGGCGTTTTGCGGCGCGGCGCGAACGTTGCCGCAAATCGTGATCGCGCGTTTCCTGCAGGGTGCGGCGGGCGCGGCGATGACGCCGCTGGCGCAGGCCATCCTGCTCGAATGCTTCCCGCCGTACGAGCATACGCTGGCGATGTCCACCTTGTCGCTGGGTTCGGTGATGGCGCCGGTGTTCGGCCCCACCCTGGGCGGCTGGATCACGATGCACTGGAACTGGCGCTGGAATTTTTACATCAACGTGCCGGTCAGCGCGCTGGCCGCGTTGATGGTTTACACGTTCGTTGACGACCCTCCGCATCTGCGCCGCCGCCGCGGCGACGAGCCGATCGACTACCTGGGCATGCTCTACATCACCGCCGCCTTCGGGCTGTTCGAATTCGTGATCAGCCGCGGGCAGGGCGCGGGATGGTTCGCCGCGCCATGGGTGCGCTACTGCTCGGTCCTGACCGTGATTTTTCTGGCGGCGCTAATCCGGCACGAACTGCGGTTTGCGCATCCGATTGTCGATCTGCGGCTGCTCAAAATCTTCAGCTTCACGCTGGCCGCGTTTCTGGTGCCGATTTATACGGCGGTGGTTTTCACCGTCAACGTACTAAATCCGCTCTTCATGCAGGAGGTGCTGGGCTACGACGCCGAAAAGACCGGATTGCTGGTCTCGCCGCGCGCGGTGGGACTGGCGCTGGGACTGGTAGTGGTCGGACAATTATCGCGGCGCGACCTGGACATGCGCTACTACCCGGCGTGCGGACTGTGGCTGGCGGCCTATGAACTGTGGGTGATGTCGCACTGGCATCTGGACACCGCAATATATGGGTTGATCTGGCCGATCTTCGTCTTCGGGTTGGCCATCGGCGGTACCTTCTCGGTCTTTACCGCGGCGGGCATGAGCGAAATTCCGCACGAGCGGCTGGGCTTTGCTTCGGCCCTGTTCAACATCATGGCCAACCTCGGTTCGGCTACCGGCATCGCGCTCTTCAGCAGCGTGCTCAGCGTCAAGCATCGCAACTACCTCGCCCATCTGACCGCCCATGCGATGAATCACGTGCCAGCCGGTGCCGCTCCGCTTACCGCAGGGACGGTGGGGCCGATGGCGTGGCTACTGTCCTACAACGACATCTACCGCACCCTGATGTACGTCCTGATGCTCGTCGCGCCCAGTTGCCTGCTGCTCAAACGTCCGGCCAGCGGAACCAAAATCGATCCCGCCGTCGATTAGGCGTTGTTGGCGTGCTCAGCCCAAGGATTCATACACCGCCTTGATCAGCGCCTCGGCGCGCGGGTCGATGAGCAGGCCGGTACCCATCTGATTCATTGTGTAGCCAAAGCCGATCTTTGTGTCGGGGTCGGCGAAGCCCAGTGAGCCGCCGGCTCCGGGATGGCCGAAGATGCGCGGATTGGGCCCCAACGTGGATCCGGGCAGGGGCTGCGACAGCATGAAGCCCAGCGAAAAGCGCGTCGAGATGGTGAGCACTGCGTCGGGGCCGCAGCACTGCTCGACGTAGCATCGCTCGATACTGCCCGGCGCCAGGATTCGCACCCCGTCGACCTCACCGCCGCGGCTGAGCGCGCCGTAAAGACGCGCCAGGGCTCGCGCCGTGGTATGGCCGTTGGCGGCCGGAATCTCCGCACCGCGCCATTGACGCGAGTTGACGGTGCGCGGCGCGAGCAGGTCGGGTGGATTCATCAGGGTCTTGGCGGCAACCGATTCGGGGTCCTTCATCATCTCCGCAAACGGATTGGGCGCGCCCGGCGGGGGCGGTGGCGCCGGCAAGATGGGCGCCACGCGCGCGTCATGTTGTTGGTCAAGCCCGATGTGGCAGTCGAGCTCCAGCGGTTGCGCGATCTCGTCGCGGAAATAGGCGCCCAGGCTCTTGGCGGTGATGCGGCGCACCACTTCGCCCACCAGCCATCCGTAAGTCAGCGCGTGATAGCCGTGCCGGGTGCCGGGCTCCCACCATGGATCCTGTTCGGCCAGCGCGGTGGTCATCGCTTCCCAACTGAACAACGCCTCGTTGGGAAGTGGTTTTCTGATCGCGGGCAGACCGGCGCGGTGGCTCAGTAGGTAGTGCACCGGCAGATTCCCCTTGCCGGCCTGCGCGAACTCCGGCCAGTAGCGGGCGACCGGTGCGTCGAGCTCGAGCTTGCCCTGCTCGGCCAGGCGATGGGCGCAGATTGCGGTCAACCCCTTGGTGGTGGAAAAAACGTTGACCAGTGTCTCGCGCGTCCAGGGCGTGGTTTTCGCGGCGTCGGCGAAGCCGCCCCACAAGTCGACCACCGGCTTGCCGTCTAGTGTGACGGCGGCCGCGGCGCCAACTTCGCCGCGCTGCGCGAAGTTCTCTTCAAACGCCTTCCTGACCCGCGCGAAACGCGGCTCGCAGGTCCCTTCGATCGGCACTCCTTGCGCCATCGCGGCCCCTCCCTCTGTGGCAAATCACCAGCGGCTATCTATACCAATGCGCCGCTGGAGCGCCAACCGCTCCGCCCCACACCTGGACGCATGACAACCGAGCAAGGGGTTGAATTGCCCTCGATGGCAGCGACCTGAGAAGGCACGGCATACGACGCCGGCTCGTGGCTTGTCAGCGCGGCGGGTTCGACAGCGGCCTCGGCTTTGACCGGACGGCGGCAGATTATGTAACGTTGGCCGATTAAGGGAGATCCGAGCGATGGCACAAGGCACACAGGCGGGGCGGGTCAGCGTTGTGACCGGCGGCAGCGGCGGCATGGGGATGGCGACGGCGCGGCTGCTGGCGCAACAGGGTCCGGTGATAATCGCCGACCTCAAGGAGCGCGAGCTTGAGGCGGCGGCCGCCCAACTGCGCAAGGAGGGCGGTGAGATTGTCCCCGCGGTCTGCGACGTCAGCAGCTCCGAGTCGGTCGCCGCGCTGGCGCGCACGGCCGCGTCCGCCGGCCAGGTGCAGGCGCTGGTGCATACGGCGGGGTTGTCGCCGACGATGGCGGACTGGCGGCGCATCATGAGCGTCAACCTGGTGGGTTCGGCGCTGATCGAGCAGGCGTTTGCGCCCCTGATGGCGCCGGGGGCCGCCGCCGTGTTCATCGCCTCGATGGCTGGACATACGGCGGTCAACGGCGCCGCGGCTTATCGCGTGCTGGATGATCCGCTGCGTCCCGACTTGCTGGCGGAACTGGAAAAAGTGGCGGGGCCGATTGATTCCGGCTCCTCCTACGGTCTGTCCAAGCAAGGCGTCATCCAATTATGTCAGCGGGTGACACCCGCATGGGCCAGGCGCGGCGCGCGCATCAATTCCATCTCGCCCGGATTGATCGAGACCGGGATGGGCAAACTGGAGTTTGCCAATCAGCCGATGATGGCGATGATGCTGCAGAAGACGCCGCTGGGGCGATGGGGCACGGCGGAGGAAATCGCCCAGGTCGCGGTATTTCTGTGCTCGCCGGCGGCGTCGTACGTAACGGGAATCGATATCCTGGTTGACGGTGGCATGACCAATGCCCTGCTGCGCGAAATGCGCGGCGCGTCTTCCTGAAGGAGCAGGTTATGAAATTCGGTCTGTTGGGGATTTTGCAACTGCCACGCCCGTGGAAGGTGGATTCGGAACTTAAACTTATCCAGGAGGCGCTGGAGCAGGTCGAACTGGCCGACCGGCTGGGGATCGAGTACCTGTGGCAAGTCGAGCATCACTTCCTGGAGGAGTACTCGCATTCCTCGGCAGGCGAGAGTTTTCTGGCCGGCGCCAGTCAGCGCACCCGGCGCATGCGCCTGGCCTCGGGCATCACGCTGCTGCCGCCCAATTACAACCATCCGGTGCGCGTCGCCGAACGGGTGGCGATGCTGGACCTGATGAGCAACGGACGGGCCGAGTTGGGCACCGGCGAGTCCTCGACCTTCGCCGAACTGGAGGCCTTCCACGTCTCGCGCGCGGAAAAGCGCGCGATGTGGCGCGAGTCGCTGGTGGCGATCTGCCGGATGATGGTGGAGGAGCCCTTCCGCGGCCACGACGGCAAGTACTTCCAGATGCCGCCGCGCAACGTCATTCCCAAACCCATCCAGAAACCCCATCCCCCGGTGTGGGTTGCCTGCTCGCGCCAGGAGACCATCGTGATGGCGGCGCGGCTGGGACTGGGCGCGGTGACCTTCGGCTTCCTGTCGCCGGTGGATGCGCGCAAATGGACTCAGGATTACTATGCGACGCTGGCCAGCGACTGCCATCCGATCACCTACCGCGTCAATCCAAATGTAGGATTTCTTTCCATGTTTGTATGCGGGAACGATGAGCGGCGCGTGGGCCAGATGGCCGCGGCGTGGGGCGAATTCGGCTACGGCTTTCGCCACTACTACACCGACGGCGTGCATCGGCCCGGCAAAACCAGCGTGATCGAGGAGGGGCGCAGGATCGCCGCGCAGGAGCCGCCGCCCTCGCCCGCGGCGCTCGCCGAGCTAGCCGCCTACGCCTGCATGGGCACTCCCGACCATATCCGCAAGGTGCTGCTCGAATACGAAGCCGCCGGAGTCGACCAGGTCATTTTCATGCATCAGATGGGGCGGTTGCAGCACGAGGACATCTGCGCGGGGCTGGAGCTGTTCGGCAAGAGCGTACTGCCCGAGTTCATCGAGCGCGACGAAAAGCACACGCGCGAGAAGGCCCGACAGCTTGAACCCGTGATCGAACGGGCGATGAAGCAGCGGGTCGAGCCGCCCGCTCCGCCCTACGACCCCGATTACGCCTTTCGCGCCGACGGACAGCACATCCGCCACTTCGCGCACGAGCCCGAGCCGGCGCGCAAATGACGCCGCGCCAGCGGCAGGGCTGGCTGATGGTGGCGGTGCTGTTCGCGATCATGGCCATCGTCGTCGGCTGTATCGATTCGATGGGCGTGCTGTTCACGCCCCTGCTCAAGCATTTCGGATGGAGCCGCACGCGCCTGTCCGCGGTGATGTCGGCGGTTACGATGGCGATTGGCTTGTGCACGCCGGTTGCCGGATGGTTCATCGATCGCATTGGGGCGCGAAGCGTGATTGCCGTGGGCGTCGCGGTCGCGGGCACCGGGCTGCTGCTGGCCAGTCAGGCCGACTCGGTTGCCGCACTGGCCGCGGGATGTGCGCTGTTCGGAGTGGGCGGCGGCGGCGCATCGCTGGTCTCCGCCTCCTACGTGATCGCCAACTGGTTCGGCCAACGGCGCGGCATCGCCATGGGCGTGATGATGATGGGGACGTCCACCGGCGCGGCGCTCACCGCGCCCCTGGTCGCCCATGTCGTGACCGCGGCCGGATGGCGCTGGGGATTCGCAATGCTGGGCGCGGCCCTCATCGTCATCGCACTGCCGCTGGCCGCCCTGTTCCTGCGCAGCGGCGACGAGCAGGCCGACCTCGCCCATCCCACCGCGCATGTGCATCCTCTGGGCGGGGTCGAAGTGGCGCAGGCGCTGCGCACCCGCTCATTTTGGCTCTACTGTCTGATCCTCTCGATGGTCGGCATTAGCGGCGCGGCCGTCAACTTGCATTTCGTACCGTTTCTGCTGACCGGCGGCTTTCAGGCGGCGCTCGCGGCGTGGGCGCTGAGCACCTATTTCATGGGTGCGACGGTGGCTAAACCCATCCTGGGCGCCGCCGCCGATCGGCTGGGCGTTCGCGGCGGCATTTGTTTCGCAATCCTGATGATGGGCGCAAGCTGCCTGCTGCTGCCGCGCGTACACGACCATCGCGTGATCTTCATGCTGTCGGCCACCTATGGCTTTGGTATCGGCGGTCCGGTGGCGTTGATGCCGCTGCTCGGCGTCGAAGCGTTCGGCCTTCGACGCTACGGGACGCTGATGGGTCTGGCGGGGCTGGTGCAGATGGGCTCCGGCGTGGTCGGACCGATCGCCACCGGCGCGTTTTTCGATCGCTTTGGCTCCTACGGACCGGTTTTCACTGCGATTGGCGTCATCCTGGCGTTCACCTCCCTTCTGCCGTTCGCGTGCGCCAACGCGCAGGCGCAAGCCGACCGGTTGATGGCGGCGTGAATCGCGCGTTAGCCGGCGAAGCTCAAATCCCGCTCCTAACAATCCAGTTCTGGCCGCGGTTGCGCCTTTTTTAGGTTGGAGCAACCGTTCAGGACCGCTTGCCTTTTGTCGGCCGGCCGTGTTAGGTCAGCGGCGGCCCGAAGCCTGAGACTCTGTGTGTGACGGCGCACGCGGTTGAAGTTTTGTGGCACACGTGGGGCTCGGATCGTGTGCCGCGCAACCGTAAGCATCCGCCGCCGGGTTCACAAGCTCGGTACCCTGCCAGGCCGGTTCTGTGGCGGGGCGCCGCGGGCAACACTCGAAATTCAAGACAGGAGGCTCGAAAGGCTGGAGATGAGAGCAAGGAATGGGAGAATTTTAACCGCGGCCCTGGCGGCGTTGATGGGGCTGGCAAGCGCGGCGCAGGCCCAACACTTCGACCGCAAGGCCTATGACGAACTGGTTGATGCCAGTTCGGCCGAAACCATTGCGGTCGGTACCAGGATCACGGTGCATAACTGGACGCAGTACCGGCGCTTCATGCCGGTATGGATGCAGGTCGCGTTCAGCGGAAAAAAACATTTTCACGTCGCCGACACTCCCGACTATGTCATCGAGGTGGGGCCCACCGGCGATTATAAACTGCCCAAACAGGCGCGCGACGATACCGAAAAGTACGCCGGCCAGACCCGCCTGGTGCCCAACGCAACGACCGGCGGCTATAGCTGGGAGGGTTACAAGGCCGGACTGCCGTTTCCCAATCCCCAGGAGCCCAACAAGGCGGTAAAAATAATGTACGATATGTGGGCCGGCTTTTATCAGCCGTTTCTCCTCCACGAGTTCAGCCATAACTGGGAGACCGACAGCTTCGGCAACGTGACGCCGGAAGATACCGACGACAGTTTCTACCGTCTGATGGGCCTGAGCGATCCTCCCTATCCGATGGATTTGCCGGACGCCGAGGGCAACATCCGCGCCAACCGCTTTATGCAGTTGACGCCCGAACAGGCCAAATACACTACCGCGTTGGAATTGATCTCGAAGGACCCGGCCAAGCTGACTGAAGAGTACGTGTTCCTGCCCAGCCTGCGCCGCTCGCTGCGCCTGTCCAGCGCGTCGCGCTGCACGCCGATCCTGGGAACCGACTATCTGGCCGACGACACCGACTGGAAGCCGGCTTACTTCCTGCCGGAGTTTTATGGCGAAAAGAAGATCTTGATGGCATTCGCCGATTCCAAAACCGCCTACACCGAGGGCTCCCGCGCGGGCTACGTGGGCGGCGACTATAAGAGCGGCGCGGCATTCCCGGGTTGGCCCAAACCGGGTTACAACCATTGGGAGGTGCGCAAGGTCTATGTCATCAACATGAAGCCGTCACCCGCCCTCGGCAGGGGGTACTGCTATTCCCAACGCATTTTCTACATCGACGCCCAGACCTGGTACGGATCGGGCGACCTTGAAAACTACGATCGCAACGGCAACCTCTACCATATGACCTGGGGAATACTGGGTCCGATCGACTATCGCGGCGAGCGCACCGTGATGGCGACGTCGTTCGCCTTTTCGTTGGCGATGGACTGGCAGAACAACCACGCCTCGCCCGACATCGGCTACGACCTGAAGATGGACAAGGACGCGCCGGGCGAGTACCTGGAGTCGGGAATCTACACGCCGGGCGGATTGTCGCGCGTCATGAAGTGAGCGCAATTTGATCGGCCTTTCAGGCGGCACGCGTGCTGGTGCCGCCTGATTTTTTTGGCCCTGACCCTCGCCCGGCTGCATCCCGGAGGGCGCCATGCTGCCCCTCTATTGCACCATGGCTGTGTCGATCGAAGTCATTTCCGCCCGAGCATCTCATATGCGATCGCCATGGCACCCCACTTGCTTGGTATTTGAGCGGTTGTTAAACAAAACGGCTAAGCTTGGGATTCAGCGATGTCGAAGCGAGTATTGGTTGGTCTGATCTTCTGAGTGCCTTGAAAGGGCCTTCCCGGATTGCACGGGAAGCGCCCGGTGCTCCGGACGCCACTTCAAGCGAGCATATTCGACGCTGTTGATTCCGCCGGCTTGCCACCGAGGGCTGGGCGAGCCGGCGCCGGCTGCACAGCCGCGGACGGTGAGCATAAGACTGCGGGCTCTCGCAGAAAAAATAGAGGCCGGAGAAGCAACGACAATGAGAAAAGGGCTCTGTTCGATCGCACTGGCGATACTGCTGGCGTCGGGAACGGCGGCGATGGCCCAGCAGTTCGACCGCAAGGCGTACGACGAGCTGGTTGACGCCAGCTCGCCCGACACCATCCCGCCGGGCACCAAGATAACCGTCCACAACTGGACGCAGTACAAGCGTTTTATGCCGATCTGGATGCAGGTGGCATTCAGCGGGAAAATGCACTTCCATATCGCTGATAGTCCTGACTACACGGTCGAAGTGGGGGAAACCGGCGATTATCCGATTCCCAAACCGGGTCGCGAGGATACCGAGAAGTACGCCGGGCAGACCAAGTTGGTCCCGGTTGCGACCGGTGGTTTTGGCTGGGAAGGCTACCGGGCCGGGGTGCCGTTTCCCAATCCGCAGGAGCCCAACCGGGCGGTCAAGATCATGTACAACATGTGGGCCGGCACCTACGCTCCGTTCCTGGTTCATCTCTTCAGCAAGAACTGGGAGACCGACAGTTTCGGCAACGTGACGCCGGTCGAGACCGATGACAGCTTCTACCGCCTGATGGGACTGAGCGACCCGCCCTATCCGCAGGACCTCCCCGACGCCGACGGCAACATCGTTGCCAACCGCTTCGTCCAGATGGTGCCCGAACAGGCCAAGTACACGACCGCGCTGGAGCTGGTGTCGAAGGACCCCTCCAAGATGACCGAGGAGTATGTCTTCCTGCCCAGCCTGCGCCGTTCACTGCGCCTGTCCAGCGCCTCGCGCTGCGCACCGATCCTCGGCACCGACTACCTGGCCGATGACACCGACTGGAAGCCGGCGTTCTTTGCCCCGGAGTATTACGGCGAAAAGAAGCTGCTGGTGGCGGTCGCCAATGAGAAGACCGCCTACACGGTCGACTCGCGCGCCGGTTATGTCGGCGGCGATTACAAGCCGGGCGCCGCGTTCCCCGGATGGCCCAAGCCCGGCTACAACCATTGGGAAGTGCGCAAGACCTACCTCATCAACTTGAAACCGCTGCCCGCGCTGGGTTCGGGCTACTGCTACTCACAGCGCATTTTCTACGTCGACGCTCAGACCTGGGACGGGACTTCCAACCTCGAGAACTACGACCGCAACGGCAAGCTGTACCATACCGTGTGGAGCATCCACGGTCCGACCACCGTGCACGGCGAGCGCACGGTGCTGTCGCGCGCGTTTGCCTTCTCCCTGGGCATGGACTGGCAGAACAACCACGCCTCGCCGGATATCGGCTACGACCTGAAGCTGGACAAGGCGGCTCCGGGCGAATACCTGGAGCCGGGCATCTATACTCCCAGCGGACTGTCGCGCGTCATGAAGTGACGCAAGTCACTGTGTGAAATGCTGCAGGGGCGCCCGGACAACCGCGGCGCCCCTGTCGTTTGGGCCTTACTTGACCAGACTCCAGTGGAAAATTTTCCCTTCCGTCCCGTCGTTCCACCTGACCGGCTCGAAGACCAGCTTGACCGGCAGGTCCAGCCGCAGTTGCGAGGCGTCGCCACCGGGCATATCCGCCACCACGATCGGTCCTTCCTCGATTTGCGCCAGCACCACCAGATTGGGCGGCGGGATTTCGGGAAAGTACTGGCGGTAGAACACGCACCACGACATTATCTTTCCGCGCCCGCTCATCAGATCCCACCGGTAATTCTCCGACAGGCATTTGGGGCAGACGCCGACGGGTGGATAGCGCACGAAGCCGCAGTCGGCGCATCGTTGCAGGCGCAACTCGCCCTTGTCGACCGCCTCCCACAACGGCCCGTCGAACATGCCTTTGGGCGGCGCCGGCCGAACTTTGATCTCACTCATGACAATCTCCCGTAAATCACCGAACCCGCCTTGGCGTTCTGGTTGAGCATGAAATGCGCGTAGCGGGCGCCGGCAACCTGGCGCGGTCCGGCTTCGCCGCGCAACTGGCGCACCATTTCCGCCTGCGCGTTCCATCCGTGCATGTATGCCTCCGACAGCATCCCGCCCGAGGTGTTGACCGGAAACTTGCCGCCCGGGCCGATGCCCCTGGTCCTGATGAATTCGGCGGCGCGTCCTTCCTCGCAATAGCCGCAGTTCTCCAGCATGTAGAACAATTCGCCGCTGAAGTTGTCGTAGTAGTAAAACGCGCTGATGTCCTCCGGCCCAACACCCGCCATCTGGTAGGCCTCCTGCGCGGCACGAGTCATCTGCTTGCGGCTGAAGTTGAGTTTGGGCCGGAACTGCGCCATGTCGGCGTTGTCCTCGCCGAAGCCGACTCCTTTGACGGCAACCACCGGATGATTCTTCATCCGCCGAGCGCGATCGAGGCTGGTCACGATCAGCGTGACACCGCCGTCGTTGATGAGGCAGTAGTCGAGCAGACGCAGCGGCGCGGCCACGAACGGCGAGCGCAGATAGTCCTCCAGCGTGATGGGATTGCGCATGATGGCGCGCGGATTCATGCTGGCCCAGGCGCGCTGCGCAATCGGCACCATCCCGATCTCCTCGTGCTTAAGCCCGTACTTTTCCATGTAGCGCTGCACCACGACCGCGTCGAAGGCGCCCTGCGAGGTAAATCCCCACGGCCGGTACCAGTAGTAGTGCAGCACCGCCTCGCTGGCGACGGCGTTGGGGCCGCCGAACTGGCGCCCCGACGATCGGTAGGCGTTGCCATAGATGACCGCGACGCATTCGGCGCGGCCGCTGGAAATCGCGTCGATGGCCAGCGCCATCGCTTCGTGCACCCAGAACGCGCCCCAACTGAAATTCAGGTCCAGGCCCAGGACTTCCTCCACCCGCATCCACGGCACCAGCGCCGCAACCATCCCGTCGATGTCGCTTGCCTTAAGTCCGGCGTCCTCCAGGGCCAGCTTGAAGCCCCGGGCGGCGTAGCCGAAAACGTCGGTGGTGGGCGGCTTGCGGGCGCGGGCCGCAGCGTAATCGGCGCCGAAATCGGTCTCGCCGATTCCCACGATTGCCGCGACGTCCGCGCCGGTTCTCAACAGCTTTGGATCGTAGCCCATAACGGCTCTCCTTCGGGCTCTGTCTATCGTCGCGCCGCCTTGCCGGTCAAGCTCCCCGGAAATGGCCGAACCGGCCCATCACGTTCAGTTTAAGTAAAGTTTTGAATAAACAGGAAAAAAATTTGATAGACGCACCTGCCTCCACATACGGCATACTTTTGCGGCTTTGTGACGGAGGATGCCAGCATGCAGAGATTATTCGGCCACAGGCGCGCTGGAATGCTGAGTGCGGCCTTGGCGATAGCGCTGCTTGTCGCCTGGGGCAGATGCGCGCGGGCCCAACAATTCGATCTCAACGCGTACAAGGCGCTGGTGGACGCCAACGGCCCCGATGCAGTGCCCGAAGGCACCGTCATCACGGTGCACAACTGGCAGAAGTATCGCAACTTTTTCGGCGTCGGCGAGCAGGCGCTGTATAGTGGAAAATACGAATTCCACGTCGGCGACGGCCCGGACTATGACGTAGCGGTCGGTCCGACCCACCATTTCAAAGAGCCCACCCAATTGCGGCTGGACACCGAAAAGTACAGCGCGCAGACGCGCTTGGAGCCCACGGCTGGCGGCTCATACACGATCAAGAATTGGGTCGCCGGCTGGCCGTTTCCCAATCCGCAGGAACCCCAGCGCGCTTATAAAGTTTATTTCGACGGCTGGGGTTCGTATATTCCGCAAATCTATTTCTTTAAGTCCGGCTCACCCAATGGCGACCGTTACTACAACCATTACCGGACTTATGTGGACCTCGCCAATTACCGCTTGACGCACCGCAGCGATCCGGGAATTCCCATCAACTTCCCGGACAACCAGGGCGTGCTTCTTTCGCAGTTTATTTTCGTAACAGCACCCGAACAGTCCAAATACACGGTGTCGCTGACGCTGCAATACGATGACCCTAACAGGCTCAACGATGTCTACGTCTTTCTGCCTTCGTTGCGCCGCTCGCTGCGCCTGTCTTCGGCGGCGCGATGTTCGCCGATTCTTGGCAGCGATTATCTCAACGATGACAACACCAACGGGCTGAGCCTCGTGGTCTCCAATTTCCACATGGATTACCTGGGCGAAAAGAAGATCCTGGCGATCGTCAATGGCAAGCAGGGTTCGGACGCCACCTGGGAGTCGGCCAATGCCACGATAACCCAGCATGCGCCCCTGGGCGGATGGCCGATAAGCAGACTGCTAGGCCCGTGGGAAGTCAGGAAGGTCCATGTCATCCGAATCACGCCGATACCGGAATTGGCCGGCCACAGCTATTGTTACTCCAACGCCGTCATCTACCTGGACAGCGAGTTTTACCTGCCGCTGACTCGCGAAACGTACGACGTGGGCGGTAAACTGTGGAAGGTCCAGATTCTGTCTTACATCCCTACCAAGGTTTACGACGGCTTCATGCCGCTTAACTCCTACTCCAGCGACGGTTCGATTATCGACCTTCAAAATCTGCACTACTCGGTGTCAGCTCTTTATGAAAAATCGATCGGGATGGAGCAGGTGCCGAAAAAGTACCAGGACATCGGAGTGAGGGCCTTTCCCAAGGGCCTGTCGCAGATCATGCAGTAAGGACGTTGGCACTTGACGATGTGGGCGCTGGTGCTGTTAATGGAAAGATAACGGAGGACTTACAATGGCAAATTTGCGGTTCTTTTCCGCCGATTCGCACCTGATGGAACCGGGCGATCTATGGGAGAAGCGGCTGGACAAAAAGTTCCGCGACGCCTCGCCGCGCGTGATTCCCAATCCCAGAGGCGGTTTCCTGTTTACTGCCCCCGAGATCAGCCCGTTTCCGGTGTCGGCCGGTTTCGGCGCCGGCCACAGCCCCGAGGAGATGCTGGAGTTTCGAAAAAAGGGCTACGAAGCGTGCCGGCCCAGCGGATGGGATCCGGTCGAGCGGTTGAAGGACCAGGATATCGACGGGGTGCTGGGCGAGGTTTTGTATCCGACGCTGGGGATGCCGCTGTTCCAGCTTCAGGACGCCGAATTGCAGCTTGCCTGCTTCAAGGTCTTCAACGACTTCAATGCCGAGTTCTGTTCCCACAATCCCAGGCGCCTGATTGGCGCAGCGCTGATTCCGCTGGCCGACGTTAATGAAGGCATCAGGGAATTGCAGCGGGCGGCGAAAATCGGACTGCGCGGCGCGATGATCTCCGGCAGCCCGACGATTCCCTACTACGATCCCCGCTACGACCCGTTCTGGGCGGCGGCCTCGGATGTCGGTCTGCCGCTGTCGCTGCACGTCATCACCGGTTCGACCAAGGCGAGCACCGGCGCGATGTCGGGGATGGGCGAAGCGGCGGCGCGCGCGGTGGGCGCCGAGTTCTACATGTCGATGGTGTTCGAGGTACAGCGCTCGATCGTGCACCTGGTTTCGGGCCGTGTGCTGGAGCGCTTTCCGAAGCTCAAATTCGTCTCCGCCGAGAACGACGTGGGCTGGATTCCCCACTTCATGTTCCGCATGGATCATGCCTACGAGAAGCTGACGCCGCCCACCGAGCGGATGATTCCCAACCCGCCCAGCGAATACATCAAGCGCCAGATCTTCGCGACCTTCCTGGAGGATCCCGTTGCGCCCGTCGCGGTCAAGCTGTTCGGCGAGGACAACTACCTGTGGGGCAGCGACTTCCCGCATACCGACTCGACGTGGCCCAAGTCGCGCCAGACCATCGAGCGCGTCTTCGCCGGCGTCGACGCCGATATTACTGACAAGATCCTCTATCGCAACGCGGCCCGGGTTTATGGTCTGGACCTGTAGGCCGGCAGGGAACTGACGGCAGGGGCGCCCCAACGGCGTCCCGCTGTACATCTTTCCCCGTCCGCCTTCTCGCGCCATATGCTTTGGGTGTCGTGGGTGTTGCCTGCTCGCACACCCGCCAAAGGGGCGTTTCATGATGCGCAGTACTGAGCGGATTTTGACCACGCACACCGGCAGTCTGCCGCGGCCGGCCAAGCTGTTGGAGATGATGGTCTCGGGTGACATGGGCCGCCTCAACGACGATCCGACCTTTCAGGCCCACGTACGCTCCGCCGTGGCCGAGGTGGTGCGCCTGCAGACCGCCACCGGCATCGACGTAATCAACGACGGTGAGCAGAGCAAGGCGAATTACGGCATCTACATCAAGGAGCGTCTGACCGGATTGGGCGGGACCGGCAAGCCGATGAGCTTTTCGGACCTGGTTCCCTTCCCCGAGTATTACGAGCGCGTCTTTCCCAGTGCCATGCGCGTGCCGATGGGTGGATGCAACGGGCCGGTGTCGTATGCGGGCCTGGCCGAGGTCGATCGCGACATCGCCAACTTCAAGGCGGCGGCGCAGGGCCTTCGATATGAAGAGGCTTTTATCACCGCGGCGTCACCAGGAATCATCGCGCACTTCCTGGACAACGAGTTCTATCCCGATGACGAGGCCTACCTGATGGCGGTGGCCGACGCGATGAGGGTCGAGTACGAGCGGTTGCATCAGGCCGGCTTCATCGTGCAGGTCGATTGTCCGGACCTGGCGATGGCGCGATGCGAAAAGGCGTTTGCCAACGCCAGCTTGCGCGAATTCCAACAGGCCGCCGAACTGCACGTCGAGGCGCTCAACCGGGCGCTGGCCGCAATTCCGCCCGAGTCATTGCGGATGCATATCTGCTGGGGTAATTATGAGGGCCCTCACCATCGCGACGTCGAACTGAAGGACATTATCGACATCGTGCTCAAGGCGCGCCCCGCGGCAATCGTGCTGGAGGCGTGCAATCCCCGCCATGAGCACGAATGGCAGGTGTTTGAGAAGCGAAAGCTTGCGCCCGACAAGGTGCTGATTCCGGGCGTGATCGACACGGTCACCAATTTCGTCGAGCATCCTGAACTGGTCGCGCAGCGCATCGAACGCTGGGCGCGCGTGGTGGGCCGCGAAGCGGTCATCGCCGGCACCGACTGCGGCTTCGCCAGCGGCGCTTCCTACCTGACGGTCTTTCCGGACATCGCGTGGCTGAAGCTGCGCTCGCTGGTCGAAGGCGCGCGGATTGCCAGTTCAAGGCTGTGGGGCTGAGCGGGGGCGCGGCGAGCAACGGGTGGGGCCTAATCCACCCGCACCATCAGTTCCGTCAGGGCGCGATTGCGATGGCTGCCGCGATACTTGAAGGCGGCGTCGGGATCGGACAGGCGGATATTGGGGAAGGCCTGGAGCCAGGAGGCGAGCGCGATTTGGTTCTCCATCCGCGCCAGATACGCGCCCAGGCAAAAATGCAGTCCCAACCCCAGCCCCACGTGTTCCTCGGTGTTGCGCGTGATGTCGAAGCGGTCGGGGTCGGGAAACTTGGCCGGATCGCGATTGGCCGCCGCCAGGATTACGAACAGCGGGCTTGCGCCTGGGATTTCGGTTCCCTCGAAATTGATATCTTCTTTTGCGTAGCGCGTAATCAGCAGGACCGAGTTGTCAAACCGCATCGTTTCCTCGATCGCATTGTTGACCAACTCCGGCCGCTCGCGCAGCAACTCCAACTGCCCGCGATGCGTCAGCAGGTTCTTGGCGACGTTGGTTATCAGCCCCGCCGTGGTATCCTGCCCCGCCAGCAGCACCAGCATCATCATGTTGACGGCGTCCTCGTAGCTCATCTGATCCTGGCGGTAATAATCGAGCATCTCGCCCAGGAAATCCTCCTGGGGCGGCTCGTTGAGCCTGCGGTCGATCATCTCGGCGAAGTACTGGCGCCACGAGGCCTGCGCCTGCGAAAAGCTGAGCGGCACCTTCTGCCCGGGCTCGGTCGTGCCGATCGCGCTTAAGCCCCTGGCCCAGCTCTCGTACAGGCCGCGATGCTCCAGCGGCATGTCCATCAGCCAGCAGATGACGTACAGCGGGATGAGGTAGGCAAACTCGGTTACGAAATTGAACTCCTTGCGGCCGCGCAGGCCCGCGATGATGCCGTCGACGATAGCCTGGGTCTGCTGCGCGTAGCTGCGCACGCTCTTGGGGGAAAAGGTGCGCTGCACCAGTTTGCGCAGACGGCTGTGGTCGGGCTCATCGGCGAACGAAATCACCTTGGCGCCGCCGAACACGTCCAGCGCGGCGTTGACCTCATCCTTGGGAATTTCGTTCTTGAAATGGTCGGGGTCCTTCAGCACCTTGACCACGTGGTCGTATTGCGCGATCAGCGTGGTGGTCTGGCCCATGAAAATCTGCCTGGGCCGCCCCTGCATCAGCGGTTTGTAGAAAGGGAAGGGGTCGGCGACGATGCGAGGATCCAAGGGATTGAAATCGACTTCGCTGCTCATGGTGCAACACTTGCCGCAAAGATAATTAGCATCCGCCCCGATGGCCGTCTTTCCGATTCCTGCCGCGGCTGTAGAAATCCTGCCGAAAAGTTTATGCGCACCGCGTGGGCCGCTACGCCTGCTTCTTGGCCGCCAGGGTGGCGTCGGCCGGCGGCAGCGGATTGCCAGTCATGCGATGCTGCTCGAGCTGCTCGTTGGTAACCCGGATACCCTCTTCCAGCGCCGCGAGCTGCACGTCGCGATTTTTCAGGTTGAAGTCGTAAACGGCGCGGCGGGTTGAAAAACCGTTGTTGAAGTGCGGCATCACGTAGCGCGCGATCAACTCGTAGCTGCGCTTGGTCTGCTCCCAGTCGGCCCAGTCGTTGGCCAGGATCAGGTGCGCGCCGAACTCGCCGATTCGATAGATGCGCTCGATATGGCGGATCGCGTCGTCGGGAGTTCCGATCGCGGCCAGCCCGTTGTCCACCAGGAAATTGGCGGGATCGGTGATATTGGGCGGCACGATCGCGAACGTCCCGGCCTCGGCCAGGTAGCGCACCCATGCTTCCAATCCGAACTTCACGTTCTCAAACGCCTTCTCGCGCGTCTCCGCGATATGCATCAGCGAGCAGATCCGCAGCCGCCTGCGATCCATGCGCTGCCCCTGGCGCGCGGCGGTTTGTTCCGCCAGACGCCAATTGTCGAACAGCGCCTGCAGGGCAAGGTCGGAGGTGCCGCTGATCGAAAGCATGCCCAGATTCCACTGGCCCGCCAGTAATCCCGACACCGGAGTGCGCGAGGAGCTGATCACGACCTCGAGATGGGGATCGCTGTAAGGCGGAAGCTGCAAGCGCGCGTTGCGCAGTACGAACCAGTCGCTTTCTTTGGTGACGGTCTCGCCGCGCAAAAGACGCATGATTACCTCGACCGACTCCTGAACGCGGCGGCGCTGGTCGACGGTCTTGACGCCGAACATCATCGCGTCGCTGACCAGCGCGCCCGGACCCACGCCGAGCATCGCGCGCCCGCGCGTCATGTGATCGAGCTGTGTCATCCGATCCGCCACGTTCATCGGGCAATGGTAGGGCAGCGACACCACGCCGGTTCCCAGCTTGATATATTTGGTGCGCTCGGCAGCCGCGGCGATGAAAAGTTCGGGCGATGCGATAATCTCGAATCCGCCCGAATGATGCTCTCCGATCCAGGCTTCGTCATAGCCCAGATGGTCGAGCAGTTCGATCAACTCCATGTCGCGTCCAAGCGTGGTCGTGACATCCTCGATGATCGCGTGAAAGGGGGCCAGAAAAATTCCCGAGCGCAGCCGTTTCATTGCGTTCTCCCGCCTTGTTATTGACCTATCAGCGTAGCCGTCTTGCGCGTTCCAGTCACTGCAGCTTTCAGCGCGTGCCCAGCCCGATATACACCGACTTTATTTCGGTATATTCCTCGATTCCCTGCAACCCGCCCTCGCGGCCCAGTCCCGAACCTTTGAATCCGCCGAAGGGCAGGTTGGCCAGCGTGGCGAAGGTGTTGACCCCGACCTTTCCGGCGCGGAACCCGCGCGCGAAGCGCAGCGCGCGCCCGATATCGCGTGTACAGACCATCGCGGCCAGCCCGTAGCTGGTATCGTTGGCCAGGCGCAGCGCTTCGGCTTCGTCCTTGAAGGGGATCATCGCCAGCACCGGTCCGAAGATTTCCTCGCGCGCGATCGTCATATCGTTGCGCACGCCGGCAAACAGCGTTGGGTTGATGAAGTTGCCGTTGGCCAGGTCCCCGTCCGCGGGACGATCGCCGCCCAACACCAGGCGCGCGCCGCCCTCGCATCCGGCCCTGATATAACCCATGACGCGCTCGACCTGGCGTTCATTGATGATCGGCGCGGAGGTGGTGGCGGGGTCAAACGGGTCGCCGAATCTGACGTTTTTGGCGAACGCGGCGGCCTTCTCGACGATCTCGTCGTAGATCGATTGCTGCACCAGCGTGCGGGTCAGACATGAGCATCCCTGCCCCGACAACCCCATCGCCACGCCGCCCATCGCGGCCGCTGCGGCCAGGTTGATGTCGGGTGCATCGTCAAAAATCACCTGCGGGCTCTTGCCGCCCAATTCCAGCGACACGCGCTTGATACCTTTGCCTGAGACCTCGATTATATGTTCGCCGACGCGCCGGCTCCCGGTGAAATGTATTTTGTCGATCGCCGGATGGGTAATCAGCGCCTCGCCGACTGATGGGCCGGTTCCGAGCACCAGGTTGAAAACGCCCCTGGGAACACCGGCTTCCTCGAGCAGTTGCGTCAGCCGGATTATGGTCAGGCTGGCGTACTCCGAGGGCTTCATGACGATGGTACATCCGGCGGCCAGCGCGGGCGCGACCTTTTTGCAAAACAGGTTCAGCGGCGCGTTCCAGGGCAGAATCGCCGCGACCACCCCCACCGGCTCGCGCAGCGTCATCGCCATCACATCGTCGGCGCCGCCGGTGTCGGGCAGCGTCTGACCGCCGAGTTTGTCGATCCATCCGGCATAATGCTCAAACGTGTCGGCGAAGTATTCAGGCCCCAGCGGATAAGCCGAATGCGAAGACACCGGCAGGCCGTTGTCCATGGTCTGCAGACGGTTGAGCTGGGCGGCGTTGGCGCGCGCCAGGTTCGCGATACGATCGAGAATCCGCTTGCGTTCGCGCGTCTTCATTTTGGGCCACGGGCCTTCCTCAAACGCCCTGCGCGCTGCCATCACCGCCTGGTCGACATCATCGCGGCCGGCGGTGGCAAGGCGCGCCACCGCTTCATGGGTTGCAGGATGGACATGAGTCCATACCTCGTCGCTGTGGGGCCGAACCCAGCGCCCGTCGATATACAGATGCGGGCAGTCCTTTATTCCAAGTTCATCGCGATGCGGTAAAACACTGATCGCCATATGGTCCTCGTGGTGATTGAGTGAACGATTTGCGGTGCGCGTCCGCGCGCTTTCCTAACATCACTGACGACTTCCGGCAAACGGGAAAGGTGCTCAATGCCTTTGCCGCAAGCGGTAGGCGGCGGGCGTCGTGCCGACCAGCTTGTGGAAGACGGCGGTGAAATGGCTTTGGCTCTCGAATCCCAGACTGGAGGAAATTTCCGAAAGCGAAGTGGAGCTTGCCTCCAGCATCGCGCGTGCCCGTGCGATGCGCTTGCGCAGTACGAACTGATGCGGCGGCAGACCCATCGCCTCCCGGAACAGGCGCGCAAAGCGGCATGGGCTCATGTCCACCACGCCTCCCAACTCGGTCAGGGAAAGGTCAGCGGAAAGATTTTCTTCTATGTAGTCGAGCACCAGCCGCAGGCGGCGCGATCCGATGCCAGTTTTGTGGGCGTTGGCCGGAAGGCCGCGTTCGGAATAAGCCGCCAGCAAATGCGTCATCAGCGCGGCCGCCAGCGATTCACCGTAAAGCCGCCCGCCGGGATAGCCTTGTTCGATCTCCGCATTGAGCGCCATCCCGAGGTGAAAGAAATGCGGGTCGTTAACCGCGTATGCGTTGCGCAATCGCGCCCCGTCGCGATCCAGCAGGTCGGCGGCGGACTCGGCCAACATCCACGACCTGAGGCTGATGAACAGGGTGGTGACCGGCCCGCCCACCTCTATCGGCGGAACATGCCCCGGCGCCAGAACGCATACGCTGCCCGGACCCATCGCAAGGTGTTCCGTTCTGCCGCCGCGCTTGAGCCCAAGTGCGCTGCCGCCTTCGACGATGATGCTCAAAAACGGTTCAAGCAGCATCACTTCGGGCGCTTTGAAGGAAGGCAGGCGATGGCGCTCCACGCGCAGACCGTCCCACGGCGCCCGGCTGCTCGACACCTGGGGCGCGGCCGCAAACGCTTTGCGCGTGCGGCCGTTGCGGCAATCGATGAGACAAATGCGATCATTCACGGCCGTTGCCTCATGGGCGCGTGCGCGCCTTTGATTGTCTAATCGAAAAATGCCATCCGATGTCCCGCCATCCAGCCGCCGTCGACCACCAGGGTATGGCCGGTGATGAAGCTGGCATCGTCGCTGCACAGGAACAACGCCGCGCGCGCGATTTCCTCGGGCTGCGCCTGGCGCTTGATCAGGCTGTGCGAGAGCGCCAGTTGCCCCATTTTGATTAGCTGTTCGGGCGGAATCTTGTCGATTATGCCTTTGGCGATATTGGTTTGGACGCCGCCGGGGCAGATGCAGTTGGCGCGCACATTGTAATGTGCATAGTCCATCGCGATCGATTTCATCAGGTTAACCACCCCGGCCTTGGCGGCGCCGTAATGGGGTTCGCCATTATGGCCTTCCAGGCCCGCGACCGACCCGGTGGCGAGAATCACTCCGCTGTTCTGCTTCATGAACTGCGCCAGCGCATACTTGCAGCCCAAAAACACCCCCTTCAAATTGATCGACAGCATCCGATCCCATTCCTCTTCGGTCATGCTGTGGACCTGCGCGGGAAAGAAGATGCCGGCGTTGTTGTAGATGATGTCCAAACGGCCCCAGCGCTTGACCGCCTCGGCCACCATTGCTTCGGCGTCGCGCGCCTTGGAGACGTCGGCCTTGAAGGCAAAAGCCTGGCCGCCGCCCTTGGTGATTTCGGCCACCGCGCCGTTGGCCCCATCCAGATCCACGTCAACGGCGGCGACTTTGGCGCCCTCCTGAGCGAACAGGATCGCGGTCGCGCGTCCGATCCCCGAACCGGCGCCCGTGATCAGCGCGACTTTTCCGTCCAGCTTTCCCATGATGTTTTTGAACCTCCAGGCCCGGTGCACCAGCGGTGTGGGCATTTCCCCTCTCGTTACACTTGATTAACGCTCCCGGTCAACCTTGCCGCAGCGACAGGCAATTACCGGACCCTGCGGGTTCCGCCGCTGAGGATGACCGTTTGTGCATAGTGTCCACAGCGATCGTTCACTGCGTTACTCCCTGGTCCGGAACTGCAGAGCCCATCTGAAAATGGGCGATAGGAACGATGCCCATAATGACGATGGGAGAGCGCCGCCGGTGACAATCCGTCACAGCGTCTGCTTCTGGCCGTCGGAAAAGCGGGCAATTGAAGCAATGCACTACGGTGGACTAAGCTGAAGCCCGTCTGGACGGGATCACGCCCAGCCGGAGCTGTCGGGGGATCGACGGACCGATGAAGGACGTCGCGCTCGGATCATGTTTTCACGACGTGGCTTACGTCGTAACCGACGTCGGCCGCGCGGCCGCGCGCTTGAGTGCCCTTGTGCCGGGGACGGCCTTTTCGATCACCTGGATCGCGCTGCGGTCCGTGGATTCGAACAACCCTCAGGCACGCGCCTCGGAACCGATCGAGCTGCAATGCGCCGCCGCGCCGGTTGGTCCGCACGGCGAGTATGAAATTCGCCTGCTGCAGCCGTTGAATCGCGATCCGGTTTTCCACGGCGCCATTGCCGCGGCGGGACCTGGGCTTCATCATGCGGGGTTTTGCGTCTCCGACCTCGACCGTGCGGCGCAGCGGATGGCCCGCCACGGTGTGCCGATCGCGCATCTGCGCGACGAGGATGGCCGGCGTCATTTGTACTACAGATGCGATCCGATCGGCGGGTTAATCGAATTGTCCAGCGGGCAGGACGGTGCTCCGCCGCCCGTCGAGGCGGCAGCCGGATCGCTGGCCGCGCATTTCACCCAGATCGCCTATGTCGTCGATGACATCGATGCGGCGCGGCGATGGATGGAAGAGGCGCTGGGGTGCGAAGTGATGGCGGCGCGCGACGTCGTCCAGGGCCCGGCATGGAATCTCCGCTTTCGCGGCCAGCCTGTCGGTTACGACTTCAGCCTGAAGATGGTAGTCGGAAGACTTGGTCCCACCGGCCAGGGCCAGCTCGAGCTTTTGGAACCTCAGCGCAACAACAACGTGCTTGCGGACTTTCTCAGGGACCACGGACCGGGTCTCAACCATATCGCGTTCGCGGTGCCCGACTACGAACAGCTCACCCGCCCGCTGCGCTCGACCGGCGTGCCTGCGCTCAAAGAGATCCACGTGCCGGGGACGGTCCATTCCAGCTATTTCGATTGCAGCCGCGACGAGCTGGGAACCATCGAGGTATTCGAAACAGGTCCGCACGCGTAGACCTGGCCGGCCGAATTGACCGGCAAACCGAATCCTGCGACGCTTCAAGCCTAAGGCGGCGTGAGGTTGTCAACGCCGCGGCATTGATTATTCGGAGAAGACGCGATGCCACATCCGACCTACAGGCGGCGTATTCGCATCACCACGGCTGCGGGCAAGGCGCGCGCCGATATCGAGGATGACGCCCATCGCTACGGCGTCGCGTTGGTTCACGATGGCGCCAGGGTGACGGCGATCAGGGGCGAGGGGCTACGCACGCCGTGGACGTTGTGTATCGACGCCGCCCGGCTGGTCGACCGCCTGGTCGGGATGCCGCTTACTGCCGACCCGGCCGCGATTTACAAGTACACCGACGGCCGCTTCCAGTGCACTCACGCGTTCGACGTGGCCGGCCTGGCGATTGCGCATGCCTATCGCGCCACGCCCCGCCGCCAGTACGACATCGACGTTCCCTATCCGGTGATGGACTTCAATGCGCCCAAGACGCTGACGCTGCTGCGCGACGGCAAGCTCGTCCTGCAATGGACGGTCGAGGGCCAGACGATCGTTTCGCCCGCCCCTTACGCCGGACAGAGCCTGGCCGACGTGGTGCGATGGGCGAAGAAGACGTTTGCCGATCCCGACGACTACGAAGCGGTGGTGGTGGCGCGCCGCGCCACCTATATCTCGGGTGTCAAAACCCAGGACCTCGACACGCGCAAGTCAGCGGCCGACGGCGGACAGTCGATGGGACGCTGCTGGGTGTTTCAACCCGAGCGGGCCGCCGTGGCGTGGCGCATTCGCGGCAACACGCGCGACTTCACGCACAGCGCCGAGCCGATGCTCTCCGATCTCGAAACGATCGCGCCCGACGGGCTGGGTCCGATGCCCACGCCAGAGAATTCAGAGCGCTAATCTCCACATCGCGCGCGCGATTTGCTAGCAATCCATCGCCGCCGCAAATCCGGCGGCGCTAACCGGGGGAGATTTGGCGATGGCTTTGTTTCTCGACACGATCTATTTCAACCGTCAGCCGGCCGACAAGCTCAAGGAAACCCTGACCGCCATCAACAAGAGTCTTACCAGCGGCAGTGGACTGCCCAAGGGTGTAACAGTAAAAGCCGGTCCCTGGTATTCCAATGAGGAAATGAAGCTGGTGGTGGTACTCGACATGCAGGACCACAGCCTGAGCTACACCGCTTTTTCCAACGCGGTTGCCGGCGGGATGGTCGAGAAGCGCAAGCTCGAGCCGATCGTCGACTGGAGCACAGTGGAAGCGTTCATCAAGTCGTAGCCCAACGTATCGGGCGCGGTTCAGGCGCCGGCATCGAGCCGGCGCCAAGCGGGTGCGCAAATTATGTGGCCGCGCCGCCTTTGAAAATAAGGCGGCGCGAGCAAAAATGCTGCTCCATCGATGGGGGGCAGCGACGGCTGCCCCACGCTTTTTCTTTCCGTTTTGAGACCTGCCAAATGTGGAAAGCCGCGGGCGGTTGAACCGACCTTTTGTTGGGCGGCCTCACAGGTTGTGCTCTTTGACGTAGTCGGCCGCCACCACCGTCCTGCCGTTGAAGAACATGATGTTGGGATGTGTGCACAGGGCGGCGACGGTCTTGGCCGCCAACTCCATCGAATGCGCCTGACTGACATCCAGGCCGCCCAGGCGCCCACTGTTCTTCTCGACCCGCTCGGTAAGCGTATAGCCCGGATCCACCAGGATCGTGGGGATGCCGTGGACGCCGGTTTCCTTGGCCAGCCCTTGCGAGAAGCGATGCATCCCGCCCTTGACCGCACCGTACGCGATCGCGGCGCCGCCCTTGCCCGGCAGCGCCGCCATCTCCGTCGTTGCCAGTGCCGAGGTGATGTTGATAATCGTGCCGCGCTTGCGCTCGATCATTTGCGGCAGCAATTCGCGGCATACCAGCACCGGCGCCAGCAGGTTGGCGTTGACGTAGTTGTGCCAGTTCTCCCAGCGGAATTGCAGGAACGGCGTGTAATGCTGATCTTCGCTGAAGTAGGCGCCGTTGTTGACCACGATGTCGACGTGACCGCATCGCTCCATCGCCTCGCCGCACATCCGCCGCACTTCATCCTCCGAGGTGAGATCGCATTTCAGTTGCACGGTCTTGACGCCGAAGGCTTCGCATTCCGCGGCCGCCTCGTGCAGGCTGCCCGGATGGTCCCCGGTGCCCGGTTTGAGTGTGCGCGCGCTCAGGATGACGTCGGCGCCCTGGCGCGCCAATGCGACTGCGATTCTTCTGCCGATTCCGCGGCTGGAGCCCGTGACCAGCGCTACTTGTCCGTTAAGACTCATCGATTGTGCCTTAGTGTTGTGTCGATCAGCCGCGGCCCTGCGCGCACTGCATCGCGCAACCAGCAAAGAGCGCAGCCCGGCATTTGTCAATGCGGCGATTCGATCTAAGATGGCGCCGGAGTGTCGCAAACATGTCAGATTCGCCTAATTCGCCTTTCAACGCCGCGGATAAGGACGCGCGCGGCGTGCAAGTCGATCCGGAACTGAAGTTCAAATACGACTCCTCGGATCCCGCCGTCGGCGCTGACCTGCTTGCTTACTACAAATCGCTGCTGGCGGCGCCGCCGATTCTCGTGCAGCGGCGCGGCATTGCGTGGGCGATTGTCTCGCGCTACCGCGACTGCGTCGAGGTGCTGCGCGATCACAAGCGCTTTTCCAGCGTCAATCCCAACCTGCCCGGGACCGAGGATTTCGACGCCTTTCGCGGCGTGCCGGTGATGACCTTCGTCGATCCGCCGGTCCATACGCGGCTGCGGCGCGTCGCCGCGCCGTCTTTGGCCGTGCGCCGCATCTACGACCTGGAGCCGCGCTTTCGGGCGATCTGCGGCGCTATTCTGGATGGTTGGGCGGGCCGGCGCGAAATCGATGTCGTAAGCGAACTGGCAGTCGAGCTTCCGGTCAGAGTATTCGGATTCCTGCTCGATATTCCCGAGCGCGATTACGAACTGGTGCGCAGCATCGGCGCTCCCGGCAAGACGCTTTATACCGCGGATTTCCTCGCCTCGCGCCACCGCTATATCACCGAGCTGGTCAAGCGCCGGCGCGCTCAAAGCGGCGGTCAGGACCTGATCAGCCTCGCCATCGCCGCGCATGAAGCGGGTGAGAAGATCAACGAGTTGGAATTGTTCGGGATGGTGATGGTGCTGGTGACCGGGGGCATCTCGACCACCGCCGACTCGATCAGCGGCGCGCTCTACCAGATGATCAGCCGCCCGCAACTGCTCGCACAGCTTCGTGCCAACCCTGCGCTGGCCCCGAACCTGGTGGAGGAAAATCTGCGCTACGACGGGCCGGTGCAGACGCTGTTTCGCGTCACGACCGAAGACGTTGAAGTCGGCGGAACACCCATCCCGGCGCGCACGCCGGTCTATGTGGTGGCGGGCGCCGCCAACCGCGACCCGGCGGTTTTCAGCAATCCCGATGAGTTCGACATCATGCGCGATCCCAACGACCATCTGGGTTTCGGCGAGGGCGTGCATTTCTGTATCGGCGCGGCGCCCGCCCGCCTGCAGGGCAAGATCGCGATCCAGATGATGCTCGAGCGCTTCCCGCGCCTGCGTATCGCGCACGGGTGGCGCCCGCAATATACCGTGCAGGCGTTCGGCCGCGGACTGGCCAGCCTGCCGCTGCGAATCGACTGACGGCGCGGGCGGTTGGCGAAACCGCCCGTTTACGACGCGGCCTCAGCCGATGCCGTACAATTCGGCGGCGTTGTCCGCCGTCATCCGCCGCCGCTCGGCGGTAGGTACGTCCTTGAAATCGCGCTCGATCACCTCGCGCGAGTTGGGCCAGGTGGAGTCGGCGTGCGGAAAGTCGCTGGCCCACATCAGGTTTTCCACGCCCGCGAAATGGCGCGTCAGGACGCCCACGCGATCGTCCTGGAAGGTCGCATATACCTGGCGGCGGAAATAGTAACTGGGAGAATTGGGTATGATGTTTTTGTTGGTAAAGCGGAACCGGTCGTAGGAGTGGTTCAGGCGCTGGATGAAATGGCCGATCCATCCGATGTCGTTTTCCACCGATACCAGCTTAAGGCGGGGAAAACGCTCGGTCACTCCGCCCAGGATGAAACCGCTGAGCGAGCGCTGGGTGGAGTGATGCAGGGTGGGGTATTTGATGACGAAGTCGATGCCAGCAGCGTCGCGGCTGCGCTCGGTCAGGATGTGCAGGCTGAGCGGCAGCCCATGGTCCTGCGCGGCGGCCCAGAATGAATCGTAGCCAGGATGGTGATAGGGGCGTTCGCCCGGCGGCTCCGCCCAGATCATTCCGCCCTTAAGCCCCTTGCGCGCGACGCGTTGCACTTCGGCCACCGCGGCCTGCGGATCGTCCAGCGGAATCAGCGCCACTCCCGCCAGGCGTTTGGGATTTTGCGAGACGTAATCGGCCAGCCAGTCGTTGTAGGCGCGGAAGCAGGCAGTGCGCAGTTCGCCGTCCTGAAGCTGAAACAACGCCATCGCCAGGCTCGGATAGAGCACCTCGGCCGACACCCCGTCGCGTTCCTGGTCCTTGATGCGCGCCACCGGATCCCACGCGCCGGGCGGCACGCCGGCGTAGCCGGTCCTGGTCACCTTGAGGTATTCCTTGGGATCGACGCCGGCCAGGGCAAACCCCTTGACCGAAGTCGGCGGCAGATTCTCGCAGACGAAAAAATCGCCTTCCAGTTTACCGTGCCTGTTGACCACGTGCGGCGCGCGGTCGGCAAAGCGGCGCTCGATTCGTGCCGTCCAAACGTCGGCTGGCTCAACCACATGAGAGTCGGCGGAAACAATCCTTTCGGCGCTCATCGGCGAACTCTCCTTACAGTTGGATAGCTGAGGCTTAGCCCCGGCGCTCGTTCGCCGTCAAGCATCGGCGCCGTTGCGAGCAGGGCAGGACACAAGGTCTGCGCGCGGCTGTGGTCTTCGGCGCCGAACTTTGCTTTGCTGACGGCGGGGAGCGCGAGGGAGGCCCTTGCCATGGGTGCATACAGCCATATCCTCGACGGCTACAAGATCCTGGACTTTACCCAGTTCGTCGCCGGTCCGACCGTCACCCGGCTGCTGGCCGAGATGGGCGCCGAGGTGATCAAGATCGAATTGGCCCCGGGCGGCGACCCGCTGCGCACCATGTACACGTTCAAGGACGGACGCAGTTCGCTGTTCGTCCAGCACAATCGGGGCAAGATGAGTCTGTGCCTGGACGCCAAGAGCGCAGCCGGGCGCGGGATACTTCTTGACCTGGCCCGCGCGGCGGATGTGCTGGTGGAGAACTTCACGCCGGGCGCGATCGCGCGGCTGGGGCTGGGTTACGAGGCAGTCAGCCGCATCAATCCGCGCATTATCATGTGCTCGATTTCGGGCTTCGGGCAGAGCGGTCCGCTGGCGGCCAAGCCCGGCTTCGACACCCTGGGTGCCTCGTACGCCGGCGTGATCGACATGAACGGCTACGCTGAGGGCGGGCCGTGTCCACCCGGCGCCGCGATCGGCGACGTGACGGCGGGGCTTAACGGTGCCGCCTCGATCGGCTTCGCGCTGCTCCATCGCGAGCGCACCGGCCGCGGGCAGTATCTGGACATCTCGCTGCTGGATACCTATTTCCATTGCCACGACTTCAGTGTGCAGGCCTTCAGCGCCAGCGGCGGTGCGATTTCCCCCACGCGCACCGGGCCCAACGTGCCGGGCTACGCGCCGGCGGGCGTGTTCAGGGGCAAGCAGCGCTCCATCGTCGTCATGGCAATCACAGCGGCGCAATGGCGCTCGCTGTGCCGCGTGATTGGACGGCCCGAGCTGGGCGACGATCCTGAATTTGCCACCAGTACGGAGCGCGTGGAGCGGATGCCGCTGATTCGGGAGCTGATTCAGGGCTGGCTCGACACGATGCCCGGCGACGACGAGATTATCGGCGTGCTCGAAGCGGCCCGCATCCCGGTGGCGCCGGTGCTGAGCGTCGCCGAGGCGGTCAACCATCCGCATCTGCGCCAGCGCGGCACCGTGATGACGGTCAGCGATCCGGTGCTGGGGCTGTTCGACGTTCCCGCCTCGCCGTGGCGCTTTTCCGAATTTCCCCAAGCGCGCAATCTTCGTGCGCCGTTTCTTGGCGAGCACAACGGCACAATCCTCAAACAGTACCTGGGCTACACCGAGCAGCGGCTGCAACAATTGGCCGGCGATGGGATCCTGCACAGTGAAAATCGCTAGCAAGCGCGGCGTGGCGCGCGGCCGCGCCCGCGCCAGGGAGGAACGACGATGGTCTATCTGCAGGCGACGTTGAAAATCCATCAGGGCAAGGTCGAGAAATTCTGCCAGGTGATGACCGGCGTGGTGCAGATTCTGGAAGAGCGCGGCTGGAAGCTGCTGGCCGCCTACCAGAATATCATCGGGCGCCAGAACACGATCGTCGACATCTGGGAAATCCCCGACGCTAATTCGGTCCAGGATGTCCTGGGCGCGGTAAGCCAGCTTCCCGCGTTCCGCGAATTGGCGGGCCGCCTGGACGACGTGGTCGAAGAAGAGGTGCTGCAGGTCATGACCAAGGCCTCCTACAGCCACTGATTGCATCGCCCGATTGATCCGTCCGCAGTTCGTGTCATAACAAGGACCGCGCCGCGCGAGCGCGCGACTTCAAGCCTGGAGCGACGAATACGGATGGGTCCTTTTCGGCATGTGATGGAAGGCTACCGGGTGGTGGATTTCACCCAGTTTGTGGCCGGTCCGGTGGCGGGCCGGATACTGGCGGAGATGGGCGCGGAGGTGATCAAGATCGAAATCGCGCCGCGCGGCGACGGCAGCCGGGTGTTCGCCGCCTTCAAGGACAATCGCAGCGCCTTTTTCGTCCAGCACAATCGCGGCAAGAAAAGCCTGTGCGTCGATCCTAAAAAGCCCGCCGGGCTGGAAATCATCAAGGGCCTGATCGCGCGCGCGGACGTGTTTATCGAAAATTTCACGCCCGGCGTGATCGGCCGGATGGGTCTGGGCTACGAGGCGGTGCGCGCCATCAATCCGCGCGTCGTGATGTGCTCGCTGTCGAGCTTCGGACAGGACGGGCCGTTGGCGCTGGCGCCGGGCTTCGACCCCAGCGGCGCCGCCTACTCCGGCATGATTGACATGCAGGGCGAGCCAGACGGTCCGCCGGTGGGGATGGGCGGTGCGGTAGGCGACACCAATGCCGGCGTCAGCGCGGCCGCCGCAATCGGGTTCGCCCTACTGCATCGCGAACGCACCGGAACAGGCCAGTACCTCGATATCGCGCTGGTCGACGCCTACTTCCATTGCCACGACCGCTCCGTTCATATCTACAGCGGCAGCAAGGGCGCGATTGTGCCGCGCCGGTCGGGCAATCACACGCCCTTTTACTGCCCGGCCGGCATCTTCAAAGGCAAGGACCGCTACCTGGTGATCACTGCCGTTACCCAGGCGCAATGGGCCGGTGTGTGCCGCGCCATGGGCAGACCCGAACTGGCCGCCGATCCGCGCTACGACACCAACGAAAAGCGCGCCAAGGGCGGCGTGGTCGAGATGGTCGAGCGATGGCTGCAGAGCCTGCCCGGCGACGACGAGGCGATGCGGCTGCTGGAGCGCGAGCATGTGCCGGTCTGCCCGGTGCTGTCAGTGGCCGAAGCGATCAACCATCCGCATCTGCGCCAGCGGGGCACTGTCGCGACCATCCAGGACCCGGTGTATGGCACGATGGACGTCCCGGCCTCGCCGGTGCGCTTCACGCAGTTCCCGCCGCTGGATCTGCGCGCGCCGATGCTGGGAGAGCATAACGCCGAGATTTTGCAGAATTACCTGGGCTACACCCGGGAGCGAATCAGGGAGTTGGAGGCCCAGGGCGTCATTCACCGGGACAACCGGTAAGCCCGCCGCTTCCGAAGCTGGCCGGGTTCGCGATCTTAATGCAGCACCGCGTTGGCGATACGCTCGGCGAGCTGCTTTTTAACCGCGTGGATGTCCTCGTTGGGATGCGCCACGGCGACCACCGTCATCTCGCCCTTGCCGTCGCTCAGCACCGCGTGCGCAATCACGGCGGTGTCGTAAAGGCTGGCGGGCGAGGGCATCGTGTAGTCGGGCGGCGGCACCGGCCGGTTCATCGGGTCGCGCGGATCGGCAGGGCGGGGTGGACCGGGCGCATACGGGAGCAATTGATCGAGTTGTTGCTGTGCCCGGTTCGGCCCATAGGGATTGGCCGGCGCAACGCCTGCGGCGGTGTTGCCCGCGTAAGCAGCGGCGGCCGGATTGCCCTGCGCCATGTACTCGGCGGCGTCGCCGGTCAAGGGCTGGTCGCTCGGCGCCGCCGGCGCCCTATAGCCGGCGGCTTTCATCAGTTCGGCGACGTGGGGGACGCCCGGCGCCAGGCCGATCATGGAAACGTTGGGTTGCAGCACGCGCTGCGTCACGGCGACGGTCAGGGTCAGCGTTTTGGGCAGTCCCGAAGGTTTGCTGCGCCGAGCGACGGCGAAGTCCTCGCTCAACACCTGCTGCATCGCAGTGTCGGTCGAGATCACCATTACGCGCGCGTCAGGAGGCACGTTCAATTGACCGCGGCTGGCCAGGGTCGCCGCGTCGGCCGGTTGCACGGCCCACAGAACCGTCAACGTGATTAGAAATGACAAAAACCGCCGCACGCAACCATTGAAGTAGTCCCGGGCAGGCGTTGCAAGTGGGTGGCGGCCACGGGGCTGGACTTTAGGCCGCCGGTGCCAAATAAGGCCTGGTTGCCCGGCAGGCATTGACCGACTTGCCGCCGGACGAGAGAACTTAAAGCGTGTTCAAGCCATTGATTCCCGAAAGCTTTGGTCCACTGCAGGGCGTTCGCGTGATCTCCAGCGGCGTCTTCATCGCGCAGCCTTTCGCCGCCGGTCTGGCCGCCGAGTTGGGCGCGGAAGTGATTCACGTCGAGCGTCCCAAGGTCGGCGACGGCTATCCCGCCACGCGCAAGGCACAGGAGCGGCGCAATCTGCTGTGCGTATCGCTCAACCTGGACCAGCGCGCCGGGCGCGACCTTTTCCTGCGCCTGCTGGCGACGGCGGAGATGTGGTTCGAAAGCTCCAAGCCCGGAACCTATCAGCGCTTTGGCCTGGACGATGACACCGTGCTGAAGGCAAATCCGCGCCTGGTGATCGTTCACGTTTCGGGCTTCGGTCAGAGCGGCGATCCGGCCTACGTCGGGCTGGCTTCCTACGATCCGATTGGGCAGGCGTTCGGCGGCCTGATGGCGCAGAATGGATTTCCCGATCCCGCGGCGCCGGTGCTGTTGCAGCCTGCCACGCTCAGCTACCTGACGTCGTCATTCATCATGTGGTCGTCGCTGGCCGCATTGCTCCATGCGCGCGCCACCGGACAGGGCCAGTCGATCGACATCGCGATGTACGAGGTCGCGCACAAGGTGCTGGGCGGCACGATGGTCGAGTACTTCCGCCAGGGCCACGTGCGCTCGCGCACCGGCAATCGCGCGCCGGGCGAGGCGTTTGCGGGCGCCTTCCGATGCGCCGACGGATGGATCGTGATCGCGCCGCTGGAAGACACCGGCCGTATCGAAACAGCGATCGGCGCCGCAAAAGGCGCGGCGTCAGCCGATCTAAGCGCCGCTCTGCAGGCATGGCTGGCAACGCGCCCATGCGCCCAAGCGGTGCGGACATTGACCGGGGCGGGCATCGCGTGCTCCAAGGTGATGGCGCCCGGCGATATGGCGGCCGATGCGCACTACCAGGAGCGCGGCGTGCATATTCAATGGGACGACGAGCAATTGGGCCGGGTGCGCGGCGTCGGGATCGTTCCCAAATTCTCCGCGACGCCCGGAAAAATCTGGCGCGGCGCGGTGGGCGTCGGCCGCGACAACGAAATCGTCTATCGCGAGTTGCTGGGTTTGAGCGCGGAGGAGCTGGCAGCTTTGGCCGGCGAGGGCACGATTTGAATTGAACCGCGTGTGAAACGCAGAATCATCGACTTTCACCAGGACGAAGAAGGACACTGGGTGGCCGACCTCGAATGCGGCCACGGCCAACACGTGCGCCACAATCCGCCGTGGATGACGCGGCCGTGGGTGACTACGGCCGAAGGCCGCCAAACCCGCCTGGGCGTCATCCTGGAATGCAAAAAATGCGACGAGGAAGGGATGCCGCAACCCAACTGAGGACCGCCGATGCCGCCGGCTCTACGCCGACAGACTCAAATCACGGGCACGCGAGGAGAATGGCTCGGGCAGGGCTACGCGCTGGGCATCGGTCC
The DNA here is from genome assembly GCA_021325025.1 of Pseudomonadota bacterium. Lineage (GTDB taxonomy): Bacteria > Desulfobacterota > Binatia > Binatales > Binataceae > JAJPJA01. The sequence continues at coordinate 85,688 of JAJPHZ010000039.1, forward strand.
AGTTGGTCTCCAGGCGGTAGACGTCGCGGATTGGCTCGTAAAAGATGTGCACCACCACGTCGTTGTAATCCAGCACCACCCAGTAGCCGAGGTTGAAGCCCTCGATTGACAGCGGGCGGGCGCCCTCGCGCTCCATCCGCTCTTCGATTCCGCGGCAGATCGACTGGACCTGCACGTCGGAGCGGCCGGTCGCGATAATGAAATAGTCGGCGATTGAGCTCAGATGCTCCGCCTGGAGTACGACCAGGTCGTAGGCCTTTTTGTCCAAGGCAGCTTCGACGATAGACAGCGTCTTTTCAAGCGGCGTCACGCGATACGTCCTGACTCCTCAGTAAAGTGCGTGCCGTTGGATATAGTCGAGCACGTCGGCGGGCACCAGGTAGCGAGCCGACCTCTGTTGACGGAATTTCTCGCGAATTGCGGAAGCGGAAATCGGCAGAAATGTGGTGGTTACGAAGCTGAGCGTTTGCCCGCTGGGATGCACGTAATACCCGCTCTTTGCAATGTAACCAAAGCGTTGCAGGGTCGCAAGTGCCCCCGGCGAGCGCTCGGTGCCGCCCCCGGCGCTGCGCGAATGCACGATGATGCTGCACGTAGCGGCGATCTCCTGAGCGTCGCGCCAGGTTTCCAGTTCGGCAAACTGATCGCTCCCCATCATCAGGAACAGCGCGGGTTGCATGCGCAGGGTGGTGCGGAAATGGCGGATGGTCTCGACCGTGTAGGAGCGTCCACCGCGGCGGATCTCGGCGTCGGACACCATGAAATGACGATTGCCCTTGGTGGCAAGCTGCACCATCCGCAGCCGATGATCGGCCGGGGCCAGCCCCTCCTCGGGCTTATGCGGCGGCGAAGCCGCGGGCACAAAATAGACCAGGTCCAGCTCCATCGCTTCGCGCACCTCTTCGGCCGCGCGCAAATGACCGAAATGGATGGGATTGAAGCTGCCGCCGAAAAGAGCTACCCGCACCGCATTGGTCCTCTACCAGCCGTTAAATTCTCACCTGCCCGCTGCCGCGAATCACATATTTGTACGTAGTCAGCTCGCGCAGCCCCATCGGACCGCGCGCGTGCAGCCGGTTGGTGGAAATTCCCGTTTCAGCGCCGAACCCAAACTCGAAACCGTCGGTGAAGCGGGTCGAGGCGTTGACGTAAACGGTCGCCGAATCGACTTCATGCTCGAAGCGCGATGCGGCCGACAGGTCCTCGGTCACGATCGCATCAGCCAGCCCCGACCCATGGCGGGCGATGAAGCCGATCGCCTCGTCCAGCGAATCGACCACTTTGATGGAAAGAATCAAGTCCAGGTATTCGGTATCCCAATCCTCCTCCGTGGCCGGATGCACCTCTTTGAGAATCGCCCGCGTCCGCGGGCATCCGCGCAGCTCGACCTTAAGCGGTGCCATCCGTGCGGCCAATCGCGGCAAGAACGACTCCGCCACCGCCGCATGCACCAGCAGATTCTCCATCGCATTGCACACCGACGGGCGGCTGCACTTGGCGTTGAAGCAGATCTCCTCGGCCTTGGCCGGGTCGGCGCTGCGATCGACGTAAACGTGGCAGATGCCGTCGAAATGCGGCAGGACGGGGACCTCCGAGCCGGCCAGCGCTTCCTTCAATGAGGCGCCGCCGCGCGGGATAATCAGGTCGATCAGCTTTGTACTGTGCTTGAGGATACGGATGACGTCGCGGTCGGGCGTCGGCACGAAAAACAACGCGTCTGCCGGCGCGCCTGCCTGCCCCATCGACTCGCCGATCAGCTCGGCGAGCATCCGGTTGGTGACCAGCGACTCCTTGCCGCCGCGCAGCACGGCGCCGTTGCCCGCCTTGAGCGCCAGCGCCGCCGCTTCGATCGTGACGTTGGGCCGCGATTCGTAAACGATCGCGATCGTGCCGATCGGCACGCGCACCTGCATGATCTCCAGCCCATTGGGCCGCCGCCATCCCGCGATCACTTCGCCCACCGGGTCGGGCAGCGCCGCGACCTGCTCGACACTCAGCGCCATCGCCTCGATCCGTGCCGGATTAAGTGTCAGCCGCTCCAGAAATGCCGGACGCACGCCCTGGGCGCGCGCCTGCTCGAGGTCGCGCCCGTTGGCGGAGAGGATCGCCGCCTGCGCGCGCCGCAGGGCATCCGCCAGCCGCGCCAGCGCGCCATTCTTCACTGCGCTGGAGCACAGCGCCAGTTCACGTCCGCCGGCGCGCACGCGCTGCAGGCTTGCGATGATGTCAGACTCAAGGCTCATGCCGCCTCATAGTAGCACGAGATTATCCCGATGGATTATCTCGTCGGCAACCTGATAGCCGAGGATGGCCGCGATTTCAGAGCTGCGCCGCCCCCTGATTTTGATCACGTCGGCGGCCGGATAGTTGACCAGGCCGCGGCCGAACTCGCGGCCGTCCGGATCGAGCAGCCTTACGCAATCGCCGCCGGCGAAGTCGCCCACCACCTCGCGCACGCCCGAGGGCAGCAGGCTTTTTCCCTTATGGCGCAGCGCGTCGGCAGCGCCCTTGTCCAGTGCCAGCGACCCCGCCGGCTTGAGCGCGAAGGCGATCCAATGTTTGCGCCCGCGCAGGCGGCTGCGCGCCGGTACCACCAGGGTTCCCCGCTCGCGCTGCGCCTCGAGCGCGTCGCGCAGCGCGTCGGGTTCGTGCCCCGAGGCGATAATCACGGCGATTCCGGCGTGCGCGGCCTGACGCGCCGCATTGAGCTTGGAGGCCATCCCACCCGTGCCCAGCGGCCCCGCTGACTCGGCGACCAGTCCCTTCATCCCGGCGTCGGGATCGGCGATCAGCGCAATCAGCCGCGCGTCGGGGCGCTTGCGCGGGTCGCCGGTCAGCACGCCCGCCACGTCGCTGAGGATGACCAGCAGTTGCGCGCCCATCAGCGTCGCGACCAGCGCGGAGAGGTTGTCATTGTCGCCGAAGCGGATTTCCTCAACCGCCACGGTGTCGTTTTCGTTGATGATCGGGATGATGCCGTGCTGGAGCAGCGTTTCGATCGTGTGGCGCGCGTTGTTGCGCCGGGTGCGCTCGGCGATGTCGGAGTGGGTGAGCAGAATCTGCGCGATGTGGCGGCGATGGGCGGCGAAGGCCTGCGCGTACTGCGTCATCAGCGCGATCTGACCGGCGGCGGCCGCCGCCTGACGCAGCGCAATCGAGGCGTTGACCGGCGCGCCCAGGCGCGCCCGGCCTGCGGCGATCGCGCCCGAGGTCACCAACACCACCTGGTAGCCGCGACGCATCAGGTGGTCGATATCGGCGGCCAGCCGCGCGATCACGTCGGTGCGCAGTCCGCCGGCGTCTGACAGGACCGCGCTGCCGACCTTGACCACCACGCGGCGGACGTGCCGCAGCAGGTCCGCCTTATAGATGAGCTGCGAGGACATCGCCGGCCGCCGCAGGCATCAGGCGCTCTCGCGCAGCATGGCCGCCATCGCGGCGATCAGCGGCTCCAGCCCGATCCGATCCTGAGCGGAGATACGATACACCTCCAATCCGGTGGTTCGCTTTAGTTTTTCCTCGGCGAGCGCGGCCTGCTCGGCGCTTACCAGGTCGATCTTGTTAAGTGCGATGAGCGCGCGCCGATGCGCCAACTGCGGGTCGAACGCCTCGATTTCCCGGCGCACGGTGTGGAAATCGCGCTCGATATCCGAGGTCACATCCAAAACGAAGACGAGTATCCGGGTCCGTGCGATGTGGCGCAAGAAGCGGATGCCCAGGCCGTGTCCGGTGTGGGCCCCTTCGATGAGGCCCGGGATGTCGGCCACGGTGAAGCTTTCGGTTTCGCCCACGAAGACCCGGCCGAGATTGGGCGTCAGAGTGGTGAAAGGGTAGGGCGCGATTTTGGGGCGCGCCGCACTGAGCGCAGCCAGCAGCGTCGACTTGCCCGCGTTGGGCATCCCCACCAGCCCGACCTCCGCCACCAGCCGCAGTTCCAGCCGAACCCATCGCTCTTCGCCCGGGCCGCCGGGCTTGGCGATGCGCGGCGCCTGCCGCGTGGGCGAGACGAAGTGCATGTTGCCCAGTCCGCCGGCGCCGCCGCGCGCGATCGTCGCGCGCTGGCCGGGCAGGACGAGGTCGGCCAGCACCTCGCCGCTGGCCTCGTCGATCACCACCGTGCCGGGCGGCACTTTGACGATCAGGTCTTCGGCGGCGCGCCCGTACTGCTCCTTGCCGCGGCCGGGCTCGCCGTTGCGTGCAATCAGGCGGGGACGATACTTGAAATCCAGCAGCGTGGACAGCCCCTCATCGACTTCGAAGATCACATCGCCGCCCTTGCCGCCGTCGCCCCCGGCCGGTCCGCCGAATGGGCGATACTTCTCGCGCCGGAAGGCAATCGCGCCGTCGCCGCCCTTGCCCGAGCGAACAAAGATGCGCGCTTCGTCGATGAACTTCTTCACGGCCGCAGCCAAAAAAAAGCCCCGCCGGGGCGGGGCTTGATTCGCGAGCAGTAAGCGGCGCGTCAAACCTCGGCGAGGGTCTGAGCCTGCTCCGGGACCGGCGGATAGACGCTGACCTGCCGCTTTTCGCCGCGCGGCTCGTAGCTGACGATCCCGTCCACCAGCGCGTAGATGGTGTAGTCGCGGCCCAGACCGACGTTGCGCCCGGGATGGATCCGGGTGCCGCATTGGCGGACCAGGATGTTGCCGGCCTTGACCTGCTGGCCCGCGAAAACCTTGATTCCCCGGCGCTGGCCCGGACTGTCCCGGCCGTTGCGCGTCGAACCTTGTCCTTTTTTGTGCGCCACGGCGCTTCCTCCTGCGTCAAAGCGGCGTCATCGCCGCCGGTTCAAATGGTTCCGTCATGCGCCCTTACGCCGACGCCTCGGCCGGACCGGGCTCTCCACTCGGGGCAGGCTGCGGTGCGGACGGTTCGGAGGGCGCGGCACCGGTCCGGATCGCCTGAATCTTCAGCACCGTCAAATCCTGCCGATGCCCCCGTTTGCGGCGATAGTTCTTGCGCCGCTTCTTCTTGAAGACGATTACCTTGCTGCCGCGCGGCTGCTGCACGATACGCGCGCTGACCGCCGCGTCGGCCACCAACGGCGTACCGATCACGGGCGTGTCGTTCCCGCCAATCGCCAGAACTTCGGACAGGACAATCTCGGAGCCCACCTCGCCGGCAATCCGTTCGACCACGATCTGGTCGCCCGGTGCGACGCGGTACTGTTTGCCGCCGGTCTTTATGATCGCAAACATGACTGAACCAGAAGCCAATTAACTATCGGACGTCACCGGGCGTGTCAACGCGGCTCCCGCGCCTGCCTGCCATCATTATCCGCCGGCCGGCGCCCTTATTCCAGATTGAGCACCCGGCACAGGTCCTTGGCGACCACCACCTGACCGCTGTAACCCATCGGGTCGGGGCAGGCGCAGCACAGGTATTCGCATGCCGCCGCCGGGACCGACAGCGGGTGGAAGATGCTCATATCCAGGCCGTGAGTGCCGGTCTGTTTGATTTCGATTTCGAACCGCTCATTCAACGTGGCACCCGGATCCAGCCCGATGACCGCGACGCCGTGGGGCCGGGCCTCCTTGGCCAGCGCGACGGTGAATCGATCCAGCGCCGCCTTCATCGTCGGATAGGCGGCGCACAGGCCGCCTCCGCCGCCCGGCATCCCGGGTACGTCGTGATGCGCGACCGAGGCGGTGACGTTGACGATCATGCCCGAGCGCCGCTCGATCATCCCGGGCAGGCAGAGTTTGGAAATGATTACCGGGGCCAGCAGGTCGGCCGCCATATGCTTTTGCCAGCTATCGATTTCGAATTGCAGGAACGGGTCGAACAGCTCCGGACCGATGTAGCGGGCGTTGTTGACCACATAATCGACCCGGCCGAACCTCTCCAACGCCTTCTTGCACAGATCTTCTACATCTTGGCGTACCAGCAGATCGCATTTGACCGCCAGCACCTCCACGCCCACGGCGCGCAGTTCGGCCTCCGCCTCCCGCAGCGTGCCGGGCCAGGTGCTTTCCGAGCGCTCCATGGTGCGCGCCGCGCCGACGATGTTGATGCCGTGGCGCGCCAGCCGCAGCGCCATCTGCCTGCCCATCCCGCGGCTGATGCCGGTAACGAGCGCGACCTTTCCCCTTGTGTCCATCCTGACTCCTCCAATCCGGCAGCGCTCAGCGGACAATCAGCGGCACTTGCATCCATCCGAGCTGGAAGTCGGAAATCACGCGCCGCGCGTTTGCTTCGTCGATTTCGTAGTCGGGAATCCGGCGCAGCAGCTCTTCGAGCATGATGCGACCCTCAAGGCGCGCGACGTGTACTCCCACGCAGAAGTGCATCCCATAGCCGAATGCCAGATGGCCCTCCATCTTGCGGTTCCAGATGAATCGGTCGGCGTGCTCGAAGACGCGCTCGTCGCGATTGGCCGACGCGAACAGGATTATCAGACGATGGCCGGGCATCAGGGTGTGGCCGCGGATGGTGTACGGATGGTCGATGACAGTGCGCGAGAACCACTGCGCGGGCGCCCCAAAGCGCAGCATCTCCTCGAATGCAATCGGCACGTTGGTGGGCAGGTCGGCGATGACTTCGGCGCGCTGGCGGGGATTGCGCCACAACTCCAGCAAACCGGCGGCGACCACCTTGGGCAGCGTTTCGGTGGCGCCCACCATGATCACGATCAAATGGGCGGCGATTTCCTCGTCGGTCATCCGGCGGCCCTCAATCTCCACCCTCAGCAGTCCGTCCACCATCTTGTTGCTGCCGTCCGCGCCTGCCTTGCGCCTGCTGCGCACCAAATCCGCCAGCATCGCCACGAGTTGCGCGGTCGTGTGCTGGAACTCGGCCGAGGGGCCGCCCTGCTCGGGATTGCGCGTGGTCGAGCGATTGACCAGCTCCAGCAGGCGCGGCGCTTCGGAAAGCGGCAAACCCGCCAGCCGGCAGGCGACGCCCGAGGAGACGTAGCCGCCGAAATCGACGGTGGCGTTGAAGCGTCCCCGCTCGATCAGCTCCTCCAGGCGCTTTTGGACGCGATCGCGGATGAAGCCTTCGAGCTGGCTTACCGCAAACGGGCGCAGCGGACCAATCGCGGCCTGGCGAATCTGCTCGTAATAGGGGCTGGGCAGATTAGGAAACATGTCGATCGGGTTCAGGCGCGGGCGCGGCACCTTGCCCGAATTGTGCCGGCGCATGATGGAGGGACTGATCAGCGTGCCCTCGGTGGTGGTCAGATGGGCCTGCGGGTCGGTAAGGATCTTCAGGATGTCCTCGTAGCGCGCGATTGCCCAGGCGTCGTACTGGTCGAGCCGGTAGACAGGATATTTCTCGCGCAGCACTTTGTAATACGGGAACGGGTCGCGCATCACGTCGGGCGCGAACGGGTCGTAGACGAAACGGTCGGGATCCGGATTGCTGATAACGGCGGTAGCCATGGTCACTGTTAAATCGCGTTCATTTTTTGGCGGCCTGCTTGTCCAGTCGCGCGCGCAGCCGATCCCAGGCCGCCGGATTAATCATATTGGAGGGACGCTTACCGCGCAGCACGTCCAGCGCCAGCCGCGAGGCGATCACCGAGCAGGGGCGAAAGGTCTCCGGCGAGTTGCCGCCCAGATGCGGCGTGATGATGACGTTGTCGAGATCGAACAGCGCATGGCCGTCGGGCAGCGGCTCGGGATCGGTGACGTCCAGCCCGGCGCCCGCGATCACCCGCTCACGCAGCGCCGCCACCAGCGCGTCGGTATCGACAATCGGTCCGCGGCCGGTGTTGATCAAAAAGGCGGTCTTCTTCATCCGGGCAAGCTGCTCCTTGCCGATCATGCCGCGCGTGGATTCCAGCAGCGGCGTGTTGATGGAGACAAAATCGGCCTGCGCCAGCAGTTCGTTGAGGTCCTCGACCATCGTGGTTCCCTGCCGCTCGGCCTCGATGGGATCGAAGAACGGATCGAAGGAAATCACCTTCATCGCAAAGGCGCGCCGGCACATGTCGGCCAGGGTGCGGCCGACAAAGCCGTAGCCGACGATTCCCAGCGTCTTGCCGTTGAGGTTGGACAGCGGCGTGCCGCGCTGCATCACGGCCATCATGTCCATCCGCTTCTCGCTGTGGATGGCGCGGTCGCGCTCAGCGATGCGCCGGCATAGCCCCAGCATCAGGCCCACCGAATGCTCAGCCACCGAGTTGGCGTTGCCGTTGGGAGCGTTTACCACCACCACGCCGTGCTCGGTGGCTGCGCCGACGTCGATTCGATCGGTGCCGGCGGCCGGGATGAAAATCACTTCCAGGGAGCTGGCGCGCCCGATCATCTCCGCGGTCACCGGCAGATGCCCCATCAGGCCCATCGCGAACAGCGCGTGGATGCGCGGCAGATGCGCGTCGAGCACCTCGTTGGCCTTGGCCTGCAGCTTGCGGCGCAGCTCCGGCGAGCGGCGCATCTCCTGGCGCTCCTGCTCGCTCAGGGCATAGACGATCTCGATCTCCGGGTACGGCTCAAAAACCGCGGCGCCGTCTGGATGGAGAAAACTGGAAGGTACAAAAACTATTTTGCGCTCGGCCATTGATTGCTTTCTCCACGATGAAATTTCGCTATCGGCACGCCTCCGGCTTTCACATCCCGCCGCCCGGATGCAAGCGGCGCCGGGTTTGAAAAAAACCGGATGCTGAGCAATAACACGAATCACGGAGGAAGTTGAGCATGCCTCACAGCGCACTGACCAAGGCGTGGAGCGAAAGCCGCCCTGCATTGGGGCCGTGGATCACGACCGACTCGGAATGGTCAATCGAAACGCTGGCCAACTGCGGTTTTGACTTCGTCGTGATCGACTGCCAGCACAGCCTGCTGGACGAGGTTACGGCCAGCCGTCTGCTCAAGGGACTTGCCGGCGCATCCTCCGCCGCAATCGTGCGCGTGTCGCGCAACGAGCCCGCGCGCATCGGCCGTGTGCTCGACGCGGGCGCCGACGGTGTGATCGTGCCGCTGGTCAACAGCGCCCAGGAAGCCGCGGAGGCGATCGCTGCCTGCCGCTATTCGCCGCGCGGGGTGCGCAGTTTCGGCCCCTTTCGCGCGGGACTCGGCTTCGACGTCAAGGCGCTGGAGGAGCGGGTCAGTTGCTTCGTAATGATCGAGACCAGCAAGGCGGTGGAGCGCGCCGCCGAAATCTGCGCCGTGCCGGGCCTGGCGGGGATTTTTATCGGCCCCGCGGACCTGGCGGTGGATATGGGGCTTCCCGCCGGCTCGGCGTTCAGCGAAAATCCGCCGCCGGCTCTGTCCGATGCGATCGCTAAAGTAGTGAAGGCAACCCAGGCCGCCGCAATTGTCTGCGGACGCCCCGCTGCGTCAGTCGGCGACGTCAAACGCGCCACCACCGCCGGCTTCCGTCTGCTGACCATCAGCGCCGACCGCGCCTTGCTGCGCGAGCGCGCGGTGCAGATCGTCAAGGAAGCGCAAGCCAGTTAAGGAAGACCGGCGCGTCGGCGGGCGCGAATTCGGTTCAGCCGCAGCGCTAAAATGGCACGTGCTGCGGCGCGAACCCGGTTGTATCAGCCGCTCGACGTGCACGATGTATCAACTCCAGGCGAAAGCCTCCTTCGTGTCAGCACGAAGGAGGCTTTCGTTGGTCGGCTCTTTATGTGCGCAGCAGCGGTCGGCGTCACTGCATGATTTTCGCCAGGCTGCTGGGCTGGGACACGGAAGAAACATCCCGGTATTGGGGCGGGACATTGTTGTAGAAGGTGAATTCATGGGTCAGGCCGATAGTCATGTGACCGTTTTCCCAATCCACCAGTTGGGTTTCAGGCGTGCCGTATATGAAAATGACCGGCTGTCCATGGACATCCATCGGCGTGACCCGCAGCCAGGCCGACTTCCACAGCTTGCTCTCGTTGTCGTATTCCTCCGAAGTCATGGTGAAGTACGCTTCGCGATCGAGGTAAAAGATGCGATGGGAGAAGCAGTAGCTGCCCAAAGTGGGAATCCACTTGGCGTCGACGACGTAGGTGTCGCGCAACTCCCAATGGCCGGTGCCCGGCTTGGGCCAGCCCGGGAATGCTCCCGGTGGCTGATCGTAAGTGGTCCCGACGTAGGACTTGCCTTCGGAGCCGACGCCCAAATCCTGCAGGTTCATGAGAAGTTTTTTGCGCCCCAGGTAGGTAACGGTAAACATCGGGGGATTCCACGCGTTATCGTCCTGCACCCAGTCAGTGCCATTGATCGGCGCGCACTTGGCCGCGCTCGACAACCGCAATGACCGCCGCAGGGAAGGCAGGAAGACATAGGTTTCGGGATAGCGCATCGGGTCCACCGGCTGTTGTTGCAGCTCGGTGGTGTACTTGGATTGTTCAGGTACCAGCACCTCGAAGCGCGCCACGTAAAACATGCCGTTGGCGAAGGGCAGATCCTTGGGCATGTCGGGCTCGCTCAGGTGCGAAAGGTTCATGAAGGTGGCGTCGGTGCTGCCTTCGGAGCGATTGCCGAACCGATCCACGATGTTGATGCCGTAGGTCATATAGTGAAAGAGATAAGGCCGCCATGGCGCCCAGCTATCGAACAGGATCTTCTCGCCGATGTTGGGTTCGCTGGGATTGGGGAAGGGCGGCCCCGCAACCCATCCCTCAATGGTGTGGCCGCCGGTCTTGGCCGGCACCAGCCGGACCTGGCTGCCGTATTTCTCGCCGTCGGCCAGGAATTGGCGCGGCGCGCCGACGTGGGTGGTGGGCGCTACTACCAGCGTGTACATCGGGTCGTCGGTGACGTGGAAGGTGTACTTGCCGCTGAAGGCCGCCTGCAGTGCCACGGTCATGAACTGCTTGTACTGCTGCCAGTTCGCCAAGGTGATCTTGGTGCCGGGCGGAATCGTCGCCGAAGAATCGGCATCCACCATTTGTTTGTAGTTGTTGGGATCGAAACTGATGCCCTCGCCGCGCGCAGATGTGCTGCTTACAGCCATCAGCCCCAACAACAAAAGAGCTGATCCCAGAACCGTCCCCAGCCGTTTCATATCGAGCTCTCCTATTTAGGTTACGATCGCACGGACCGGCCCGCCCCGAGCGGCCATCCCCATCCGGCCCGCCGCTAATTCTTTCCGCGCCGGAGGCGAAATGTCAAATCGGCAACTGTTGCTAGACCCAACCGGCGTCCGGCCAAGAAAGTTCCCTGGCCCGCGCTCGGGACGGGGTTTCTAACCGGCCGGCCAATATGCTAGCGCTCTTGCAGTCGTAGCATTTGCTCTTCAAAGGAGGCTGGTGCATCATGGCCGACTTAAAGCTCGGACTCGCAATGACCGGCCCGTTCAGTGAGCCGACGCCCGCCGCCGCGGCGCTCGCCAGGGAGGCTGAGGACCTTGGCTACAGCTCGCTGTGGGTGGCGGAGTTCGCCGGTCCCGACGCGATCGTGACCCTGACCTACCATGCTCTGCACACCCGCCGCGTGATGCTGGGGACGGGCGTGCTGCCGATCCAGATTCGCACTCCGGGCGTGATGGGAATGGCGTTTCTGACGCTCAACGAGATCAGCGGCGGGCGCGCGGTGGCGGGCATCGGCGTCTCCAGTCCCGGTCTGGTCGAGACCTCCCACGGCGCCGTCTACCGCAAGCCGCTGACCGCGATGCGCGAGTACGTGCAAATCCTGCGGCAGTTCTTCAACGAGGGGCGCGCCAAGTTCGAGGGCCAGGTGTACCGCTGCAATTTGCGTTTGCAGATGCACCTGACGCAAGCGCAGCGCCCGCGCATCTACATGGCCGCGCTCAATCCGCCGATGGTCAAGCTGGCGGGCGAGCTGGGTGACGGCGTGCTGTTCAACTTCTGTCCGCCCGAGATGGTCGCCGAGCGCATCGCCCTGGTGCGCGCGGCCGCCGCCGGCGCGGGCCGCAACCCCGCCGACGTCGATATCGCGATGTACGCTTTCATGTACGTGATGGACGATCGGGCGGCGGCACTGGAAAACATGAAGCGCTTTTTGGCCAACTACGCATTCCTGCCCAACTACAGCCGCATGTTCGCGACCTTCGGCTTCGGTGACGAGTTGGAGGAGGTGCGCAGGCTGGTCAAAGCGGGCAAGCGCGACACCGCCCACCAGGCGATCAGCGACGCCTCCGCCTATCGCCTGTCGGCCTTCGGCTCGCTGGATGCGGGGCGTGAGTGGATCAAGCGATGCCGCGCCGCCGGCGTCACCCATCCGATCGTGTGGGCGTTGGGCGACACCAGCGCCAAGCGCTTCGGCGAGATGGTACGCGCGATGGCCGGTGCCTGAGACGGCGCCAATACCGGGCCGGCACGTTCACGACCGCACGCGCCAGCCCGGTTCGGCTCGCTCACTTCATGATGCGCGACAGGCTGCCGGGCTGCGACAGGTTGGCCACGTCCCTGTATTCGCCCGGAACGTCGTCGTCGATGCGCGGAATACCGTTGGTGTAAGAGATGCTGGTGTGGGCATTTTGCCAATCGACATTGACCGAGCTGCAATAGCCGTCGAGCAGCAGCGTCTCCTGGCCATGGACCTTAAGCGGCGCGTACTTGTTCCAGCCGCTCTTCCAGAATTTGTTCTGGTTGTCGTACTCCTCGATGAGGATCGGCACCCAGGTGGCGCGATCGACGTAAAAGACCCGATGGGCGAAACAGTAGCTGCCCAACTCGGGGATCCACTTCAGGTCGATGATGTCCGTGGTGCGCAGTTCGTAATGGCCGCGGTCGGCTTTGGGCCATCCGGGCAGCGAACCGCCGGTGGAGTCGAAGATCCCGACATAGGCATGCCCGTCGAAGGCCTTGGCCGGGTCCATGATCAGCGTCAGCACCTTTTTCTCGCCCAGAAAATCGACATGAAAGAACGGCGGGTTCCACGCGTTATCGTCCTGTACCCAGTCCGAGCCGCTGATCGGCGAGCAGCGCGCCGCGCTTGACAGCCGCAGCGAGCGGCGCAGCGAGGGCAGAAAGACGAAGGTCTCGGGATGCTTCATCGGGTCATCGGGCTGCGACTGCAACTGGGTGGTGTACTTGGATTGCTCGGGCGCGGTGACCCCGAACCGGCTCACGTAGAACATGCCGTTGGCGTAGGGCTGATTGATCGGCAGACCGGGTTCGCTCAGATGGGAGAGCTGGAAGAAATCGGCTTCGACGTCGTTTTGGGTCTTGTTGCCGAAGCGGTCAACGGCAAACCCCTGGTCGACAGAAAACAGGATAAAGGGACGGAAGGGAGTCCAGGCATTGTACATGATCTGTTCGCCGCGATGGGGTCCGCTGGGATTGGGGAAGGGCGGTCCGGCAACCCATCCCTTCATCGTCAACCCGCCGGTGGGCGCCGGTACCAGCGACACCTGGCTGCCGTACTTCTCGCCGTCCTCCAGCCATTTGCGAAACGGAGTCAGATTGGTGGTCGGACCGACCTTGAGCGTATAAACCGGATCAGAGGTGGCATGAAACGTGTACACGCCGCTCAATGCCGCCTGAATCGAGATCGGCAGGAAGCGCTTGTACTGCTGCCAGTTCGCGACCGTGATCTCGGTCCCGATCGGAATCGTGTCCGAGGCGGTGGCATCGACCATGCCGGTATAATTCTTCTGGTCCCAGGCGAACCCGGCTTGCGCCGCGAACGATGCTGAACACAACAGCCACAGCAACCCCACGCCGGTCCCCACACTCGCAAGATACTTCTTCATACCTGTACTATCCCCTCTCGCCGCGCCGTTGCGGCGCGATGTTAATGGTTTCACAGGCTTTTTTTCGCAAGGAAAGCAGCGAGGAAAAGCGGCAGCCCTTTGCCACAGGCTCCGTAGCAGCAATCAGGCCGAACACCGAATTCCTTCAATAAGCATCCCGGAAAGAAAGCTGCGCAACATTGGCCTTTGCAGGCATAGGAAAGAAACTGAGCAGTTGTCAAGGATTGGCGTGCCTCCATGTGGAGGGAAGGTGGCGGCTGCGGCGGCCGGTCGGAAAGTTCCATTCGGAGATTTCCCTCCTCCGGCCCTTGACAGTCCGCTCGACGCCATGGTAACGCGCCGCCAACTCAATCTTCGGGCGCGGCGCTTGTCTGAACTACAGATACTTGCCGAATGCCCTGATGAGTTGGCGCAGTTCCTCGCTGCTCTCCGTGGTACCGGGCACGATGTTGAGCATCTCAGCGCCCGCTTCGCGGTATTGCTCGATGCGCTCGATGCAGCGCGAAACCGGGCCGACCAGGGCCAGCGAATCGAGCAGCCGCTCGGTCAGCGCCGCTTCCTGTGCGGCCTTGTCGCCGCGCTCGCCGGCTGCGCGCGCAGCCTCGGCCTCGCGCTCAAAGCCATTGCGGATGATCTGGCGCCGATGGAACGGCAGCGTCGTGTACAGCTTCAGATAGCGGCGCGCACGCGCATAGGCCTCGGACAGATTATCGCCGGCAAACGTCGGCATCCCGAAGGTGATGGCGACCTCCGACGGCTTGCGCCCGCTGGCCGCGGCGGCCTCGCGTACCGTCCTGACCAATTTCCTCAGCCGCTCGGGAGTGCACATGAAAAGCTGCACGCCGTCGGCGATTTCGCCCGCCAGGCGCGCCGTTTCAACTGTCAGTGCGCCGAGTTGGACCGGAATCGGCCAACTGGGCATGGGCACGCGCATGGGCTTGAATTGGCCGGCGAAGATCTGCTTGAGGCTCAGCGCGTACTCGCGCAGGCGCACGCGGGAATTGGGCGCGGGCTGGATCCCCATCGCTTCGAGCACCGGGCGATGGCCGACGCCCAACCCCAGTACGAAGCGCCCGCCCGACACTTCCTGCACCATCACCGCCGCCGACGCGCACAGCGTGGGCTGGCGATTGTAGATAATCGCGATCGAAGTGCCGATTCGAATCCGCCGCGTGGCCTGCGCAATCGCGTAGCAGGCCAGCAAACTGTCGTTGCCGCCCTCGGGCACCAGCACGGCGCTGAACCCGGCGTCTTCGGCCTCGCGCGCGATGGCGGCCACCTCCTGCGGCGCCTTGATGAGATGGGGCTGACCGGCGGATGTGATCTCGAATGCAAGCGGCAACATGGCATTCCTCCTCGTCCGCAGTAGAGTTGCGCGCACCGCCATTGGTTGTCCAGCCATCGCTCCGCATCGGCCGGCTTGCGCACCGAATTTGACATCGCGCGCCATCGCGCCTAAGACAGAATCATCCAGCCCGCAGCGCGCGCCATCAACGAGGAGGGGCGTCTCATGTCCCAGCAGCAGCAAACCGCCAAAGCATCGCCGGTCAGTGTTCAGATTCAGGAGCGCAGCCCCTATTTCGACTCCCTGGGCGCGGCGCTGATTCGCACCCGCGAACAGCCCTGGATCGACATGGGCGGCGGCAACCAGGCAATCGTGCTGCGCGTAAGCAAGGAGACCGGCTTCTTCAGTATGCTGCTCAAGGCGCCCGCCGGACAGGTCAATGCGCCGCACACGCATATCGGCGCCGCCGATTTCTACGTCATCGAGGGAGGATTCGATTACCGCGGCGGGTCGGCGCGGGCCGGCGATTGGGTCTATGAACCCGCGGGCGCGGTGCACGACGCAACCACCCATCCGATGGACACCATCTATCTGGCCAACTCCTACGGACCGATCGCGTTCCACGGCAAGGATGGCGGTTATTCGCATATCACCGACTGGCGCGCGATCAAGGCGATGCAGGAACGGGCGGGACAGCCCCGGCCCGAGGGCGCGCAGCGCACGCCACGCCGGGAGCGCAACGCGGCCAGCGCCGGAACTCCGCGCGCCGGCGCGCCGATGGCGTTCGACCCGCTGGACGCGGCGCTGGTGCGCACCCGCGAGCGGCCCTGGATCGACATGGGCGGCGGCAACCAGGTAATCGTGCTGCGGGTGAGCAAGGAGACCGGCTTCTTCAGCATCCTGATCAAGGCGCCCGCCGGACAGGTCAACGCGCCGCACACCCATATCGGTCCGGCGGACTTTTACGTCATCTCGGGCGGCTTCGATTATCGCGGCGGGTCGGCGCGCGAGGGCGATTGGGTGTACGAACCCGCCGGCGCCGTGCACGAGGCGACCACCCACCCGATGGACACCATCTACCTGGCCAACTCCTACGGACCGGTCGCGTTCCACGGCAAAAACGGAGGCTACGCGGGAATTTTCGACTGGCGCACGATTGCCAACCTGGCGCAGTCGCAGCCGCGATAGGCGCCGGCGTGCGCTCAAACGGGGGAGCATCATGCACATCGGCAAAATCGTCCTGGCGGGCGTGATTTCGGCCGTGCTGCCGGCGGCGCAGGCGGCTGCATTCGCGATGGGCGGTGCCCCCGGCGCAGGCGTCGGCCTGTCCATGTCCAATTCGGGAAGCATGGCCAACGGCGGCAACGCCTCCTATGCGCACGGCAGTCCGGCTGCCACCAACCCGGCGGTGGCCGCGATGGAAGCCCGTCAACGTGACGCGCAGGTCGCCGCCGAGATCGAGCAGGCGCGCCGGGCCGGCCGGAATGTATCAGCCGCCGAGGCCGCTCGGCACAAGGGCGAAGCAGCGCTTGCTGCCAACCAGGCCGACCAGGCGATGCTCCGCTTCAGCGACGCCGAGCGCGACCTGGGGATTGTCGCGAACAACGCGGCGATGGGCGCGTATTCCAAGTCGCTGCTGGGCTCGGTTACCTCCGGCGGCACCGACCTGAGCGGCGCCGTCGTGCATTAGTTTGGGCGAAGGCACACCCTCGTGCTCCTTGACCGCGAATTCGGCGCCGAGCTTTCAGTGATAGAAACTCGTCGGCCTGGGAGAGCGGGGATGTTAAATCATTTCTCCCTGGCCAAATCGTCCAGCACCGCCTGCGCCTGAACAGCGACCTGGCGCCCGCGCGCGAGGATCTCCTCAAGCCGCCCGGGATCGGGCCTGCGCGACAGCCGGTAGCGGTCGGCGTCGTTTACCATCTGCGCATAGCCGTCGATCAGCCGCAGCAGGTCACGGTAGGATTGACGGGCCGAATGAGCCGACGTCTGCGCCGCGTACGAGCGCGCCTTCTTAAGCCCGTAGTAGAACTCGCCCATCTCCTCGGAGGAAATCTCTCGCCCGTTGGTTTTGAAATCCGCCCGGCAGTAGTCATCGAGCTTGGCCGCCAGGTCACGCAGCATCGCGGCGGTGGCCGCGGTCTGCCGCCCGTAATCCGACGAGTAGCAGCCTCCAATCGGCAGGGCGAGGCAGCAAGACAGAGCCAGCCATGCGAGGCGGCGCGCGCCGCCGCGCATGGCCGGTTGAAGTCCAATCAAGGCGAAGCTCAGGCCAGGGTTTTCTTGAAAAAGGCGACGGTCTTCTCCCATGCCTCCTTGGCGTGTGCGGGATGGAAGACCGGGCGCTCATCACACATGAAACCGTGGTCGGCGTCCTCGTACACCACCACCTCGGCCTGCTTGCCCGCCTTTTGCAAGGTGGATTTGAATTTCTCCACCTGGTCCATCGGGATGAAGGCGTCCTTGCCGCCGAAAAACGCCAGCACCTGGGCGCGCAGCCCGTCGACGTAGTCGATCGGCGCCTTGCCGCTGGCCCCCGGCGTCACCATCCCGCCGCCGTAGAACGGCACGCTGGCCGAGATTTCCGCGATGCGGCAGGCGGTCAGGAACGCGATCTTGCCGCCCATGCAGAAGCCGGTGATACCGAAGCGCGGCTTCACTTCCTTGAGCGTTTTGAGGTAGTTGATCGCGGCCTGCACGTCGCCCGTGACCTCGTCGTCCTTGACGCTCTGCATCAGGCGCATCGCGTTGGGCAGGTCGTCGTAGCCGACCACGTTGTTGGGCTGGCGGAAATAGATGTCGGGAGCGATGGCGACGAAGCCTTCGGCGGCGAAGCGGTCGGTGATGTTGCGGATGTTGTTGTTGAGCCCAAAGGCCTCCATGATCACGATCAGGCCCGGATAGGGGCCGCCGCTGGCCGGTTTGGCCAGATGGCAGGGCATCTGCTGGTTGCCGTCGGCGATTTTGATTTCCTGTTTAACGACTTCCATTGCTTGGGTTCCTCCCTGGACAAGCCTGCCGGCTGGGTTGATGACAAAAGTTCGGGGAAGCGGGCTTACGAAGCCACGCGTTGGCCGCAAAAATTCTTCGCATAACTTGCGCCCGCGCTCAAGCCGTCGGATTCGCTCGGCCCCGCTATTTTATCCGGCGTGTCCAAAGAATAGCGTGGGCTGAATGATTCCTCTGCGCGACAGCGCCGGCGCGCCCCGCCTGAGCCCGGTCAACCTGCTGCTGATCGCGGCCAACATCGCCGTTTTCATCTACCAGGTGCGCCTTGGACCGGAAGCCGCCAACCGCCTGATTGTCCATTATGGAATGACCCCGGCTCACGTCGCGGCGCTGGGCTCCGTGCCGATACCGGTGGCCGGCCGCGCGCTGCTCACCCTGGCGACTTCGCTCTTCCTGCACGGCGGTGTGTTCCATCTGGCCGGCAACATGCTGTACCTGTTTATCTTCGGACCGGCGGTCGAGACGCGCTTCGGCCATCGCCGATACCTCTACTTTTACCTGGCGGCCGGGATCGCCGGCGGGCTGGCGATGGTCTTTATCGATCCCCGCGCGCAGGTCCCGGTAATCGGCGCCAGCGGCGCGATCGCCGCCGTGCTGGGCGCTTACTTCGTGCTCTACCCGCGGGCGCGCATCCTGACCATCCTGCCCTTCTTCATCTTCATCGAATTCGTCGAAATCCCCGCCCTGGTCTACCTGTTGTTATGGTTCGGATGGCAACTGTATGCGGGATTGCAGACCCGCGCATTTTCCAGCATGGCCGGCGGCGTGGCATGGTGGGCGCATATCGGCGGCTTCCTGTTCGGATTGGCTGCCGCGCCGCTGCTGGCGCGCCAGCCAGGTCCGGCGCGCCGCGCCCGCACCCTCACCAGGAGCGCGCGCTAAGTGGATGCGCGAGCCGCGCCGTTGTGCAAAACCCATCCTTTCTGTGGACGACTCTGGGGGCGACCCGCTTGCGGCAAGCGGTGGCCAGCCAGTATCGTCTGTCGCTATAATTTCTACAGTCCTTTGGCTCAACGGTCGGCGTTGCATCTGGTGCGTAAGGTGGGTCTGTGGCGGCAGCGGGCGGCGATATATTAAGGCGCGTTCCCCCCCAAAATATCGAAGCGGAAGAGTCGGTTCTCGGCGCGATCCTGCTCGACAACGACGCCGTCAACGCGGTCCTGGAGGTAGTGGGCGTCGACGACTTTTACCGCGAGTCGCATCGGCTGATCTTCCAGGCGATGGTGGACCTGGCGGACCGCAATCAGCCGGTTGACGCGATCACGCTGACCGAAAGCCTGCGCGGGCGTGGCGTGCTGGAACAGGTTGGCGGTCCGGCTTATATCGCCGAGCTGGCCGCGCGCGTGCCCACTGCCGCCAACGCCGCCTACTACGCGCGAATCGTGCGCGAAAAATCGGTCCTGCGCAGCCTGGCTTCGGTCGCCACCGAAATTGCCAGCCAGGCTTACGACGCGCAGACCGACGCCGACGAGTTCGTCGATCAGGCCGAGCACAAGATCTTCCAGATCTCCGAACGCCGCATCCGCCCCTCGTTCCATTCGATGCCGGAGCTGACGCGCGAGTCGCTCAAGCTGATCGAGCGGCTGTATGAGAATCGTGAACTGGTCACCGGCGTCCCCACCGGCTTTTCCGATCTGGACCGCATCACCGCCGGCCTTCAGCCCTCCGACCTGATCATCCTGGCGGCCCGCCCCAGCATGGGCAAAACCGCCCTGGCGCTGAATATCGCCGCCTATGCCGCGATGGACGCCGAACCCAAGGTCGGCGTGGCGTTCTTTTCGCTGGAGATGTCCAAGGAGCAACTGGTGCTGCGCCTGCTGTGCTCCGAGGCGCGCGTGGACATGGCCAAGGCACGCGCCGGGTTTCTCAAGGCCGAGGATTTTCCCAAACTGGCGCGCGCCGCCGCCCGGCTGTCGGAGGCGCAGATCTTTATCGACGACAGCTCCGATACCTCGCCGATCGTGCTCAAGGCCAAATGCCGCCGGCTGGCGCGCGAACGCAGCAACCATCTGGGTCTGATCATCGTCGACTACCTGCAGTTGATGCGAGCCTCGCGCCAGGGCGAGTCGCGCGAGAAGGAAATCTCGGAAATCTCGCGCTCGCTCAAGGCGCTAGCCAAGGAACTCAAGGTGCCGGTCATCGCGCTCTCCCAGCTCAACCGTCAGGTCGAAACCCGGCCCGACCGCCGTCCGCTGCTGGCCGACCTGCGCGAGTCGGGTGCCATCGAACAGGACGCCGACGTCATCGCCTTCATCTACCGCGACGAGATGTATCACAAGGATTCCAAGGCCGCCGGCACCGCCGAAGTGATTATCGCCAAACAGCGCAACGGCCCCACCGACACCGCGATCCTCACCTACCTGAGCCAGTACACCCGGTTCGAGAACTACGTCGCCGAAGCCGGCTACGTCGAAGGTGAGTTCTGAACCGATTCGCGCCGTTGCTCAGATCCTCAAGCCCAGCTTCATCATATCGACCAGCGTCGGGCCGTGGGTGAAGGCGCCGCCGTCGACCGTAATGGTCTGGCCGGTGATGAAGGCCGCCTCCTCGGAGGCCAGAAATGCGACCACGTGGCCGATGTCCTCGGGGCGGCCGTTGCGCGGCACCAGGTTGTGTTCCTCGAAGATTTTCTGGACCGGCGGCGCGACGACCTCATTGGCGCGCTCGGTGATAATCAGGCCGGGCGCCACGGCGTTGCAGCGGATGTTGCGCCGCCCATACTGGGTGGCGACATAGCGGGTTAGGCTGATCACGCCCGCCTTGGCGGCGCCGTACGCGGTCAGTCCGGCGTCGCCGATCACCCCCGACATCGAGGCGGTGTTGACGATCGCTCCGCCGCCGCCCTCCAGCATCACCGGGATGACGTGCCGGCATCCGTACAGCGCGCTGTGCAGCGTCAGCTTGAGGATGCGGTCCCACGCCGCTAGATCCAGCTCGACGACGTTGACGTCCTTGCCCGGTTCGGTGCCGCCCACGTTGTTGTGCATGATATCGATGCGGCCGTAGCGCGCTTTGGCCCGGGCGATCAGCTCGCGCACCGATTCCTCGCTGGTCGCGTCGAAGTGAACGGCGTGAGCGTCGCCGCCGCTTTGGCGGATCGCTTCGGCGGCGATGCCGGCGGTGTCGGCGTCGTAGTCAGCGACGATGACCCTGGCGCCCTCGCGCGCCATAATGGTTGCCGTGGCGCGTCCGATGCCGAAGGCCGCCCCGGCGATAATCGCGACTTTTCCTGCCAGCCTGCCCATTAGCCAATCCTCCGTGCCCTGTTTCCAATCGCTATCCGTCTATACTACGGCGCGGCGCGAAATGCTCGTCCGCGATCGCCAGCGCTCAGTGGCCGGGGATTACGGTCCTCCATACACCCCGGCCAAAGGTGCCGGCCGCCAGTATGCCGCTGTCCGGCAGCAACTCCAGGTCGTTGACCATCACGTTGGGCAGGCCGCTGTTCAGGGTCGTCCAATGCGTTCCCAGATCGGCCGACCAGAATACCCCCCGATCGGTTCCCGCAAACAACCTCGGTGTGGCAGCGGTGAAGTCCGCGGCCAGACTGTAGACGCGGAAGTTGGACGGTAGCCCGGCGTCGATATTGGTCCACGACACGCCACTCGAGGTCGTCATCCAGATTCGCCCGGATAGCGGAGGGCCGGACCCGTCCAACTCCCAGGGGTTGGCGGGAATGATGACCGTGTTGATGAACACCTGCGAAGGATTGTTGGGATCCACCACGATGGCGGTGGTAGTGGCGCCGGTAAAGTCGGGTTGCGGCGAAATGTCGGCCCACGTCGCGGCGCCGTCGCTCGTGACGAAGACGCGTCCGTCCTCCGTGGCAACATAGATGGTTTGTGCGGCGGTACCCGCCACGGCAATGGCGGTAATCTGGCTGCCCGGCGAGGGGGCCGTCCCGATTTCATTCCAGGTCAACGGTTGTCCGGGCCCGATGTCGGTTGCTTGCCACACATGCTGGCCGCCGAGCACCAGATGGGCCGGGTTGGCGGGGTCGAGGATAAAGGCATTGTAGGGTTCCTGATCGTCCCGGTTGGCGAAGTCCTCCTGATTAAGTCCGTCGGTCTGATCCGTCCAGGTTTGACCCTTGTCTCCCGACCGGTCCAGAAAAGTCTGGTTTGCGGGCTTTGGGGTAGGAGTGGGTCCGCTTACCTCGTTTCTGCCGTAGCCCCATACGTAGACCTGGCTGTCATTCGTGGGATTGATCCGGAATCTGCCGACCTCCTCTCCGGCCGGCAGATAATTCCACGTCATGCTGCCGGTGTATTGAATACCCGACAACTGGTCCTGCGATACGGCGTCGATGATCGATGGGTTGAGCGGGTCCAGCGCCAGGGTGTGGATCAGGAAATTGCCCAGGTTGCCCTGCTTGGAGGCGAAAGGCATGCTCGGTGGATCGCTATTGCTATGGATGCCGCGGTCGCCGACCAGCACCAGGTTGTCCGAGTCATCAAAGAACACGTTGACGACATCGTCCACGTCGCGGGAGAGATGGGTCCAGGTGCCGCCGCCGTCGGTGCTCATCACGAAGTTCGGCTCGCAGGCGTTGGCGTAAATGAGGTTGGGATCGGCGGGAGAGACGCCGAGCACGACGTGCCAGTAGCGAAAGTCCTGCGCAGGCGTGGCTTCGGTTTGGCTGCAGAAGTTGGGTGGCAGCGCCTCGGGCAGTGTCAGGCGTCTCCAGTTTGCCCCGGCGTCGGCGGTCCTGAAGCGCTGCAATTGAGGACTTTGCGCGGAGTTTTGACTGCCGAACACCGCGGCATAAACGTAGTCGGGATGAAAGGGCGCCATCCGCAGCGCGATGAAACTGCCGATCTCGAAGCCCTCCACTGCCGGCAGACTCATCCGGGTCCAGCTATCCCCGCCGTCGGTGCTCTTGTAAATGCCGCCGTGAGTAGCTCCCGATTCAGGTGTCCCATTGACGACGCCGGTGTAGATCACCGCTGGCGCATCGGGGTCAATCACGACGTCGGAAGCCGCACCCAGCCCGATACTGTGCTCAGTGATGTTGACCCAGTTCACGCCGCCGTCGCTGGACCTGAACAGGCCATGGACGGTATTCCCGCCCACTGCGGCGTACACGAGGTCAGGGTCGGCAGGGTTAACCGCAATTGCGCCGAACAAGGCGTTGGCGAATAAAACCTGGGCGAGGTACTCCCAACTCATCCCCCCGTCGGTGGAGCGCAGAATGCCGCCATTGGGGCCCTGCGCGGCGCCGTACAATACACCGCCGCCAAGGGCGAGACTCTTGCCGAAGATGGACAGGCTCGGCAGCTTGTCGGTCAGCGGTTGCCAGGTCGGATTGGCGTCTTCCCAGTTGGTGGTCTTCCAGACTCCGCTACCTGCCGTATCGCCGCCGCCGCTGCCGCCCACGTACATGACATTGTGATTGGAGGGGTCGGGCACCGCGACATCGATCCGGCCCGAGAACCTGATTGGGGTGCCGGAGAGCGAAT
This sequence comes from Pseudomonadota bacterium, assembly GCA_021325025.1. Classification (GTDB taxonomy): domain Bacteria; phylum Desulfobacterota; class Binatia; order Binatales; family Binataceae; genus JAJPJA01. The sequence goes on from JAJPHZ010000039.1 coordinate 109,034, forward strand.
CGAAAACGGGCGCCGGGCCAAGGAAGGTCCACGAATGCGGCTGTGGTCCGGATGAGCTGCCGCCGCACGCTCCGATCGTCATCGCCAGCAGCGCTCCAACCACGAACACCCGGGCCGCGACTCGAATATCAGCCATAGCAGTAGCACCTCCTGGACTGGAAAACCATGATGTTATCGCCATTTTACACATCAAAAATGTGCACCCTTTGGCACAAGTGGAGTCGATTCGGATGGCCGATTGAGAAGTCAATCGGGCGGCGGCTTCGAAGCCAAAGCCATCAGCCGATGGTCAAAAGCGTAGTGGCTGGCCGAAGCGGGGCGTCTGTGCCCACCCGCCGACCGAAGGGCGGCGCGAGCCGGCTCGTGCGTCGCTGAAGGGCAGCGATGCCTATCCCACTGAAGTGATTCAGCCGTGTCCCTGCCGGTGCGTAAACCACCACTTTATCCCTGCCGCGAAAAGGGTGCCTCCGGGCGACGTGTCAATCGCCGCCGGGAATCACGGTCTCCCACACGCCCCGCCCAAACGTGCCCACGGCGAGCACTGCGGTCTGTGGCAGGAATTCCATGTCGTCGATGGTCACGTTGGGCAGGCCGTTTTTCAAAATCGTCCAGTGCTTGCCCAGGTTGCGCGACCAGAACACACTTCGATCCGTTCCGGCGAAAAGCGCCGGCGTGCGAAAGGCGAAATCGGCCGCCAGCGCGTGAACGCCCAGACCGGCCGGCAGGTCGCCGTCGATATTGGTCCACGACGTGCCGCCGTTCGCCGTCATCCAGATGCGTCCCCCGGCGGGCGGATTGGCGGTGCTCAGCTCCCAGCCGGGCGGCTCTGAACTGACAGTGTTGACGAACAGCCGCGCCGGATTTTTGGGATCGATGACGATGGCGGTCGTGACATCCTCGGTAATCGCCGGCTGGGGCGAGACATTGCTCCAGGTGCTGCCGCCGTTGGTGCTGACAAACAACGTGCCGCCGACGGTGCCGGCGTAGATGGTCTGGCCGTTGCTGCCGGGCGCCACCGCTACGGCTGTGATCTGGTTGCCTGGCGATGGGGCGGTGCTGAGCATGTTCCACACCAGCGGCTGCGAGGGCCCCTGATCGACCGCTTCCCACACGTGCTGACCGCCCAGCACCAGATGGGCGGGGTCGTCGGGGTCCAGCGCGAAAGCGTTATAAGGAAGCTGCTCGTCTTCAGCCTGGAAGTCGGCGGTCGCCAGGCCGGTCATCTCCGTCTGCCAGCTCTGACCACCATCCTCCGAGCGCTTGAGAAAGATGCCGCTTTGCTCGAAGCCCCAGGTATAGACCAGGTTGTCGTTGACGGGATTGATGCGGAATCTGCCGACCTCGGAGCCGGCCGGCAGATAATTCCACGTCGTGCTGCCGGTGAATTGAATGCCCGAGAGTTGATCCTGGGCCACGGCGTCAATGATCGAAGGGTTTAACGGATCGAGTGCCAGGGTGTGGATCAGGAAATTGCCCAGGTTGCCCTGCTTGGAGACAAAGGTGGGCGACATGCTCAGGGCATTGGTGCTGAGGTGGATGCCGCGGTCGCCGACCAGCATCAGGTTGCCCGAATCGTCGAAGAACACGTTGACCACGTCGTCGACGGTGGGCAGTTGCGTCCAACTGTGGCCGCCGTCGGTGCTGGCCACAAAAGTCGGCTCGCAGGCGTTGGCGTAAACCACGTCGGGGTTGGCGGGATCAACTCCCAGCACGACGTGCCAGAAGCGGAAGTCCTGAGAGGTGTTCGGACTGGTGCCGCACATGCTCGGCACGCGGGCGTTGGGCAGCGTCAGCAGCTCCCAGTTCGCACCGCCGTCGACGGTGCGAAAGCGCTGCAATTGGGGATTCTTGGGACCGTTATTGCTGCCGAAGATTGTGCTGTAGACGTAGTTGGGATTACTGGGCGCCATGCGCAGCGCGATGAAATCGCCGATTGCGAAGTTCGCCGGCAGCGGCAGCGCCATCGCGCTCCAACTATTGCCGCCGTCGGTGCTTTGGTAGATGCCGCCGTGGGTTGCTCCGGAGCCGGCCGCTCCATTGACGATGCCCGTGTAGATGACCGCTGGGTTGAGCGGGTTAATCACCACGTCGGAGGCGGCGCCCAGGCCAATGGTGGGGTCCGTAACATTGGCCCAGCTCATGCCGCCATCACTCGATCTGAACAGGCCATGGACAGTGTTTCCGCCCACCGCGGCGAAGACAACCTTGGAATTGGCGGGGCTGACTGCAATAGCGCCGAACAGCGCGTTAGCGAACAGGTTGCCGGCCAGAAATTTCCAGTGCCGACCCCCGTCGGCGGAGCGCAGGATGCCGCCGTTGGGTCCCTGCGCAGCGGCATACAGGATGCCGCCGCGTGGTCCGGCAAACAGCGCCAGGCTCTTGCCGAAGATGGAAAGGCTGGGCTGAGCGTCGATCAACGGCTGCCAGGTCGGATTGGTGTCGAGCCAGTCGGTGGTCTTCCAGATTCCGCTGCCGGCCGTGCCGCCGCCACCGCTGCCGGCGACGTACATGACGTTGGGATCCAGCGGGTCGCGCACCGCCACATCGACTCGGCCCGAAAATCTGGTGGCCTTGTCAAAGATCGGCGCCGGACCCACGAAAGTCCAGTTATGGGGGCGCGCCAACCGGCCATGATCGGCGGCTGCGGCAATTCCAAACATGCTCAGCGCAAACAGTGTCAGAGACAGGAGACGAAAACGGGCCATTCAGTTACCTTTCACGGAACTTGGGCTCCCAAACGCCAGCGTTTTTTACATCAAAACCGGCCATTTTGCGCAAGTTTTCCGGCGTACGCCGGCTGCAGCAATCTCCCCGTCAAAGTACGACATCAAGTCCAAGCCATGGGGCGGGCGACTCTGCCTGTCATCTTCTCCACCGAGCCGTGGGTTGGGTCACACAGCTCAGGAGGAACCTTCGCCTTCCTCCGAAGGGCCGGTGTCGGCGGCGGAGGACTGTGGTGAGTCTTGCGCGGCCTGCTGGTCGGGTTTGTCGGCGGGCGATGCGGATTGTGCAGGAGGGGTCGGGCCGGGCGGCGCCTGCTCGGAGGGATGCTCGGCGTCGGCCGCCATCAGCTCCAGTTGCTCGGGCGCTGCCTCTTCGCCCTGCTCGGCACGGCGCTGCTGTTCGGCTTCTTCGATTCGGCGCTCGACTTCGCGCAGCTCGGTCAGGTCGGGCAAGCTGTCGAGGTCCTTCAGGCCGAAGGTCTGGAGGAACTCTGCCGTGGTGGCGTACATCAGCGGGCGGCCGGGAGCTTCCTTGCGTCCGGCGATTTTCACCAGGTGCCGCTCGGTCAGCGTCTCCAGTACCGCGCCGCTGTCGACGCCGCGCAACTGTTCGATTTCCGGCCGCGTGATGGGCTGGCGATAGGCGATGATCGCCAGCGTCTCCATCATCGGGCGCGACAGGCGCGGCGGGCGCGCCGCCAGCAGCTTGCGCACGTACAGGGCGTGCTCCCTGGGGGTGCGCAGTTGATAGCCACCCGCGACTTCCTCCAACGTCAGGCCGCGGCCCTGGCGATGGAAGTCCGCTTTCAACTCGGCAATCGCCTTGCGGATCGCCTCCTTCGTGACCGGCTCCAGCACCGCCGCCAGGCGCGCCAGCGAGACCGGCTCGCCCGACGCGAACAGCAGGCTTTCCAGCACCGCCTTCAATCGTTCCTCATCCACCTCTTACTCCCAACGCAGAACTGACAGGCCACCGCTCAGGCACTGGCCGCGGCTTCGGCGCGCGGGGCGAGCCAGATGGGGCCGAAGGCGGCCTCCTGCCAGGCGCGCACGCGGCCGCGGCGAATCAATTCCAGCAGCGCCAGAAAGAATGCCACCACCGTGGGCCGGTCGCGGGCGTCGTCGAACAGCGATATGAATTCCAGCCGCGCGGCGTGCTCCAGCCGCTCCAGGATTACCGGGATGCACTGCGCGACCGGGATGTCGCGCAGATTGAGTTCGCGCGGTCCCTGTTCGCTCATGCGCGCGAGCACGCCGCGCAGCGCTTCGATCAGGTCGAAGATCGACACGTCGTAAATCGGCACTTCCTCGGCCGCCCCCTCCAGCTTCTCGCCGGGCGCGACAAACACGTCGCGTCCGAGCAGCGGGCGCTCGGCCAGCTTAAACGCCGCCTCGCGATAGCGCTGGTATTCGAGCAGCCGGTCGATTAGGTCGCGCTTGAGCTCCTCGGCCTCCTCCTCGTCGGCCGGGCCCTGGTAGGGCAGCAGGGCGAAGGACTTGATCAGCAGCAGCGTCGCCGCCATCACCAAATACTCGCCCGCGACGTCCAGGTTGAGCGAGTCGAGCAGCTCCAGGTACGCCAAATACTGCTCGGTGACGATGCTGGCGGTGACGTCGTGGGGGTCCAGTTCGTTCTTCTTGATGAGATGCAGCAGGAGGTCCAGCGGCCCTTCGAACACCGGCAGCCGAAACCATCGGCCGGCCTCGGCCGTGGTCCTGGCAGGGTTGGGATTGGAGTCACTCACAGCAGCATCCGCGTGACGGTATTGATAATCGGGTCAATCAGCCGATTGAAGAAGTCGGAGTACAGAAGTACGAACAGGATCAGGATGCCATAAGGCTCCGAGCGCGCGAACTTGATCGCCATCGGCAGCGGCAGCAATCCGGCCAGCATCCGCCCGCCGTCCAGCGGCAGCACCGGCAGCAGGTTGAAAATCGCTAGCACCACGTTGATTACCACCGACGCGCGCAGCATGTAGATAAGCGGGATCACCACCGCGCGCCAGGCCTGCGGATCGATCAGGTAGGGCAGTTTGTGCGCCGCCAGGGCGCTGACGATCGCCAGGGTCACGTTGGTCAGCGGTCCCGCCGCCGCCACCATCACCATCCCGGCGCGGCCGTTGCGCAGGCGGCGGAAATCCACCGGCACCGGCTTGGCCCATCCGAAGACCGGCAGATGGAAGAACAGCAGCAGCGCGGGCAGGATCACGGTGCCGAACGGATCGACGTGCGAGATCGGATTGAGGGTCAGGCGTCCGGCGCGCTCCGCGGTGTCGTCGCCCAGCCGGCGCGCCACCTCGCCGTGCATCACCTCGTGGGCGACGATGGAAAAAATGGTTGGAACCGCCCAGATCGACAGCTCCAACATGAAATCTGAAAAATTCGTCGAAAGCATCCCTATTTACGCAGCTTATCGAGCGTGGCGCGCGGATGAAAGGTGCGATGGACCCGGCGCAGATGGGTGCGCGTCAGATGGGTGTAGATTTGGGTGGTGGAAATGTCGGCATGACCGAGCATCTCCTGCACCGAGCGCAGGTCCGCGCCGCCCAACAGCAGATGGGTGGCAAAGGAATGGCGCAGTGCGTGCGGATGCATCCGGTCAAGCCCCGGCACCCCCATCGCCCAGTTCCGGAGGTTTTTGAAGAACGCCTGGCGCGTCATCGGCCGGCCCGCCCGCGCCACGAACAGCACGTTGCTGCGGCGTTCCTTGAGCAACTCCGGTCGGCCGTTTTTCAGATACGCAAGCAGCGCCCGGCGCGCGCCCGAGCCGAACGGTACCATCCGCTCCTTGCCGCCCTTGCCCAACACCACCACCATCCGTGCTTCCAGGTTGACGGCGCCCAGCCGCAGGTTGACCAGTTCCGACACGCGCAGCCCGCTGCCGTAGGCCAGCTCCAGCATCGCGCGATCGCGCAATCCGCGCGCCGTGGTGGTGTCGATGGCCTCGATCAGCGCTTCGATTTGGCTTACGCCCAGCGTATCGGGCAGCGGCCGCGAGGGCGGACGCAGCTTGATAGCGACGGTCGGATCCTGCTCCAGCAGCTTGCGCTCGAGCAGCTCGCGCACCAGTCCGCGCACGCTGGCCAGATGGCGCCGCTGGGTGGCCGGACTCAGCCCGCGCTCGGCCAGGGTTTCCAGGTAGTCGAGCAGGGCAGGGGCGTCCAGCGCCGCCGGAGCGATTTTCCGCTCCAGGCAGAAGCGGCTGAAGCCGGCCAGATCGCGGCTATAGGAATCCAGCGAATTGGCGGCCAGGCCGCGTTCGGCGGCCAGCCGGGCGAGGTGGCGTTCCACCGCATCGTCCCAACCCAGGTCGTTCAACTTGGTTCCTGCTGCACGGTTTGCGCGGGTGATTCGTCCAGGCGCTCGCGCAAGGTGGTCTCGATCTGGCGCAGCGTTTTGGGGTCGTCGATCTTGCGCCCCTGCGCGTCGCTTACGTAAAAGACGTCCAGCGCCTGATCGGCGTTGGTCGAAATCCGCGCCAGATGGATCTCCAGTCCCATCTCGGATAGCGCATGGGTAATGGTGAACAGCAGGCCCAGGCGGTCCTGCGTGAAGACGTCGACCACCGTAAAGCGCTCCGAAGTGCGATTGTCGACCGTCACTTCGGTGGCGACGCGCGACACGAAACGCCGTGCGGCGATCGACGCGGGCCGCGAGCGCGCCACCAGCTCCACGATGTCCTGCGTGCCGCCCAGCACGGCGAGCAGGTTGCGCTCCACCCGCTCCCAGCGCTCCTCGTCCATCGCGATCGCCGCCGCCTCGGCGAGGTGCGAGATGCGGAAGGTGTCCAGCACGATGCCGTCGGAGCGGGTGGTGATGCGCGCGGAGAGGATATTGAGATTGTTGGCGGTCAGCACGCCGGCGATCTTGGAAAACAGGCCGTGCTGGTCGCGCGTAACGACGACAAATTCGGTGAACTCGCGCTCGGGGAAGTGGCGATGCTGGCAGACCAGCGCGGTGCCGTCCAGCCGGCGCATCAGGTCGAAATGATAGGGAATGTCCTGGCGCGGCGTGATCAGAAAGTAGCGCTCCGGCATCCGCTCCAAAAACTCCTCCAACGCGCGCGCACGGCCGGTATCGGCCCCGCTGAGCTGGGTGCGCAGCTCGCTCTTGGTCAGCGCCAGCAGGCGGGCCGGATCGACCGCCTCGCGGTCGCCCTGCTCCAGGATTTTGAGCGCCTTCATGTAGAGGTCGGACAGCAGCATATCGCGCCAGATGTTGTAAACCTTGGGCGCCACCGCGCGCATGTCGGCAAAGGTCATCAGGTAGAGTTCCTTAAGCCGCTCGATCGAGCCCGCCGCGCGCGCGAACTCCTTGACCAAATAGTCGTCCTCGATGTCGCGCTTTTGCGCGATCTCCGACATCATCAGGTGATTGCGCACCAAAAACACCACTGCGTCGACCTGCTCGGGGTCCAGCCCCAGGCGCTGCGCGACCTGCTGCGCCAGCGCCGCGCCGCGTTCGTGATGGTGATGGCCGTGGCCTTTGCCGATGTCGTGCAGCACCAGGGCCATAAACACCAGCGGCAGCGTGTCGGCCTCGCGCGCCACCTCGGTCAGCAGCGGGACTGCGGCCTTGAACTCGCCCGCGCGCAGGCGCTCCAGCTCGCGCACCGCGACCAGCGAATGCCGGTCCACGGTATAGATGTGGTAGAGGTCGCGCAGCACGCGCGCGTAAAGGTTGCCGAACTCCGGAATCAGCGCGCCCAGCACGCCCGAGCGATGCATCGCCTCCAGCGTCTCGGCCACCCGCTCGCGCCCGCCCAGGATGCGCATCAAGGCGGCGCCAAAGCGCGGGTCCGAGCGTGCCTTGTCGTCAATCAGATTGAGATGGTCGCGCACGAGCTGGTAGGTCGAGCCCGACAGCTGCACGCCATGGGCCTGGCAGTCGGCAAAGATGGTGATCAGGTTGAGCGGATCGCGTTTGAACAGGTCGGGGTCGGCCACCGCCAGCAGCTTGCGCTGAATCAGCACCCCGGGCCGGATCTGACGGCCGAAGCCGCGCCGGAAGAAGCTGCCCGAGTCCGGCTCCTCGGTGACGCGCGCAATGAGGCCCTCGGCGAACATCTTGATCGTGCTGGCCTGCTGATAGTAGGCGCGCATGAGCGCCGCGCTGGCGCTCTGCCCGTCACTGGAGCTGAAGCCCAGGCGCGGCGCCAGATCCTCCTGGTATTCGAAGGTGAGCTGATCGAAATGGCGTCCGGACAGGAAATGCAGCGAGTTGCGCACGCGCCACAAGAAGTCGCGGGCGCGCGCTACCTCGTCCATCTCGGGCTGCGTGATGATGGCTTTGTGCACCAGTTCCTGCAGCGAGCCGACCTTGTACTTGACCTTGGCCAGCCACAGCGCGGTATGCAAGTCGCGCAGCCCGCCTTCGCCCTCCTTTAACTGGGGCTCCAGCAGATAGACCGAATCGCCGTAAGCGGCATGGCGCTTGCGGCTTTCCTCCAGCTTGGCCTTGAAGAATTTGGCCTGATTGCGGTTGAGCACACCCGTGGTCAGGGCCTTCTCCAGCTCCGCCCACAGCTCGGAATCGCCGACCAGGAAGCGGCTGTCCAGGATGGCGGTCTTTTCCTTGAGGTCGCCATCCGCCATCCGCACGCATTCCTTGACGTTGCGTACCGCGTGGCCGACCGTCATTCCGGCGTCCCACAACGCGTGCAGGATGATCTCGGCGATAATCTCCAGGTAGGGGCCCGGCTTCCAGTCGTGGAGAAAGAGCAGGTCGATGTCCGAGTAGGGATTGAGTTCGCCGCGCCCGTAGCCGCCGCGGGCGACTACCGCCAGGCGTTGATTGAGCCTGGGGAAGCGGCGATCGTGCTCGGCGGCGGCGTAGACGTACAGCGCGCGCATCACGTGGTCGACCGCTGCGGTCAACTCGTGCACGATTTCGCCGCCGCTGGCGCCAGCGAAATGACGCTCCTTAAGCACGCGGCGCGTGGCGTCGAGATAGTCGCGCACGACCTGGCCGGGCTTGCGCGTCTGCTGCAAATCGCGCAGCAATCCTGCCTCCTCGGCCGCAAGTCCGAGCGGCACGGCAATGGTCGTCGGGTCGTGCTCGTCGGAGATGCTCACAGGGTTCCCGCGGTTACGTCCTGATTGAGGTAATGCACCACGCTTGCCGCCAAGGCGTTGGCCAGAACCTGCTGATATTGCGGGTTTGCCAGGCGATGGGCCTGCGCGGGGTTGGACAAAAATCCGCACTCAACCAGCACCGCCGGTATTTTGGGTCCGACCAGCACATAGAAAGGTCCCCGCTTGGCGCCCAGCGCGGCAAGGCGGTCGCCAAAAGCCGCCCGCAGCGCGTCCACGGTCTGTTCTTCCATCACCTCCGCGAGCAGCGCTGATTCGGTGGCTTTATACTGTTGGCGGAGATCGCTCAAGATATAGTTGAGGTTGGAGTCGCGCGCCGCCGCTGCATCCCCGGCCGCGTTTTCCATCCTTGCCAGTCTTATTGTAGCGCGATCGGTGGTGTTGTTCAGGTAGTAGACCTCCACTCCCGCGGTGCGCGGATTGGGGCTCCAGTTGAGATGGATTGACACGAACAGCTCCGCGCCGCTGCGATTGGCAATCGCCGTGCGCTGCGCCAGGGTCAGGTATTCGTCGCGCTCGCGGGTCATCACCGGCCTGATTCCGCGCTGCGCCAGCGCGTCGGCGAGCCGGCGTCCGATCTGCAGCGCCAGATCCTTTTCCAACAATCCGTCGGCCGAGCGGGTGCCGGGATCATGCCCGCCATGGCCCGGATCAACCACCACGACCGGAGCGCCCGTGGCCAGCGCCGGTTGCAGTTGGGCGCGGCCGGTGGCCGGCACCGCGATGGCGGGCGGCGCGGTCATATCGACTAATGGCGCCGGGGCCACCGGCGCGGCGCGGCGCGCCATCGCCGTTCTTGCCCGCGGTGAGGCAGGCACCGAGTTGAACGCGTCAGCCAGATGCAGCGCCGGCGCACCGCGCGGCGCCAGCCCGACGATGAGTTGGTTGCGCCTGCGGCCCACCACGTAGTCGCATCCGGTGGTGACGTCGATCTGGATACGGACGCTTTGATTGGCGGCGGGGGCGATTCTTACGCTGCCCAGCGGACCGGCTGCGGCATGCAGAAACTCATTGGGTGCCATGTTCAACCGCGTGCCGGGCAGGTCGATCTGCAGGCGATTGCTCTGCCGGCTGAGCACCCATCGCGGACGTCCGTTGAGCCGGACGTGGACCGTGACAACGTCGCCGCGGCGCTCGATCCATGTGCTGGTGATCATGGTGGCACGCGCCGGGAGCACATCCGCCGCCATGGCGAGGACGGTGGACAGAAGAAAGCGGCCAATCAGCGATGGGAAGGAAGCGAGTGCGGCCGCTCTCTCGCGTTTCATTTGCCGGTTCCGCTGTCCCGCTTTTCCAGCAGCGCGACCAGCCGGGAGAGCGCGTTGAGCGCCTCAATGGGCGTCAGCCGATCGGGGTTGAGGATCTTCAACTCCTCGAGCACGCGGCGTTCGGCGGGGGTGAACAGGTCGAGCTGACGCGCCTGGGTGCCGGCGCGATTGCGCCCGCGCGCCAACCGCGGCATCCCATCGGGGTCCAGTTCGCCCTGTTCGAGATTGTGCAGGATCTCGCGCGCGCGCAGAATGAGGGTTTCGGGCAAACCGGCCAGCTTTGCCACCTCGATTCCATAGCTGCGGCTGGCCGCGCCTTCCACCACGCGGCGCAGAAAGACCACGTCGCCGCCCCACTCCCGCACCGCCATGCAAAGATTTTTAACGCGCGGCCGCTCGCGCGCAAGGTCGGTCAGTTCATGAAAATGGGTGGCGAACAGAATCCGCGCACGGGTGCGGTCATGCAGATATTCGGCCAGCGACCAGGCGATTGCCAACCCGTCGAAGGTGCTGGTGCCGCGTCCCACCTCATCCAACAGCAGCAGGCTGCGCTCGCCCAGCCCGGCCAGCAGCCGCGCCGTCTCGCGCATCTCGACCATGAAGGTCGATTCGCCGCGGCGCAAATCGTCGCGCGCGCCGATCCGCGTAAAGATGCGGTCCACCAGCCCCAACGTGGCCTGCGTGGCCGGAACAAAGCTGCCCGCCTGGGCCATGATCACGATCAGCGCGACTTGGCGCAGATAAGTCGATTTGCCCGCCATGTTGGGTCCCGTGATCAACAGGAGCTGGCGCGTGTCGGGATCGACTTCGAGGTCGTTGGGAACGAACTCGCCGCGCTTGAGGCTGGCTTCGAGCACCGGATGGCGTCCGTCGGTGATGCTGAGCGCGGTGCCGTTGTTGATCACCGGCCGGACATAGCCGCGGCGGCGCGCGACCTGCGCCAACGCGACCAGGCAGTCCAGCTCCCCGGCCGCGCGAGCGGTGCGCGCCAGCACCTGCGCATGGGCCGAAATCGCGCGCAGCAGCTTGCTGAAAAGTTCAGCTTCAAGCTCCTTCAACCCGGATTCGGCGCTTAAGATCTTGCGCTCCAGCTCCTTGAGTTCGGGCGTGGTAAAGCGCTCGGCACCGACCAGCGTCTGCTTGCGTTCGTAATCCGGCGGAACCCGTTCCAGGTGAGCTTTGGTGACCTCCAGGTAATAGCCGAAGACCTGGTTGTAGCGGACCTTGAGCGAAGCGATGCCGGTGCGGTCGCGCTCGCGCGCCTCCAGGCGCGAGATGACCGAACGTGCGTCCAGCCGCAGCGCCCGTAATTCATCCACCCCCGCATGATAGCCGGGGCGGATCGCGCCGCCGTCGCGCACTGCCATCGGCGGCTCGTCGCTGATCGCCGCCGCGATCTGCGCCGCTACTTCGCCAAGCGGGTCCAGTTCGCCGGCGCATCGGCGCAGCTCCGTGCTGCGAAACGCGCCGAAGGCCGCCTTCAATTCGCCCACCGCCTCCAGCGCCAGCCGCAGGCGCAGACAATCGCGCGGTCCGGCTTTGAGGCTGGCAATGCGGCCGACCAGCCGCTCAAGGTCGCCGATCCTGCCCAGGGCGGCGGCAATTGCGCCGCCCAAATCGGCGTCGATCAGCTCCTCGATGGCGTCCTGCCGGCGATGGATCGCGTCGATGTCGAGCAGCGGATACAGCAGCCATGACGCCAGGGTTCGGGCGCCAGCCGCGGTGCGGGTTTCGTCAAGCACCGACAGCAGCGAGCCGGTGCGGGTGCCGTCGCTGGAGACGACCAGCTCCAGATGGCAGCGGCTGACCTCATCGACTTGCAGGTACTGGCTGGCCTGGTAGAGCGCGGGAGGCCGCAGATGGGCCAGTTCGGTGCCGAAGGTCTGCTCAAGGTAGAGCAGCGCGGCGCCGGCGGCCGCCGCAAGCTCCGGGGGCAGTGAAATGGCACCGAAGCGGCGGGCCAACGCCTCGGCGGCGCGCTCCGGCTCCCAGTAGGAATCGTCCGGACGGGTCAGCGGCAGGCCGGCCAGCCGACCGGCCAGTTCGCCCAGTTGCGGTGCGGCCAGGATTTCGCGCGGCGCCAGCCGCTTGATTTCCTCGATCAGACTGGCCGGGTTGGCCAGCCGCGCCACCCGAAATTCGCCCGTGGAGACATCGACCGAGGCCAGCGCGAAGCCATCGGCAGCCGCAAGGACGGCGCTGAGGTAATTCTTCTCGTCGGCGCTCAGCACCAATTCGTCGTTGACCGTGCCCGGCGTAATGATGCGTACGATCTGACGGGGCATCAGGCCGCGCGTGGCGGCGGTCGGGGCCTGCTCGCAAATCGCCACCTTGTGCCCGGCCTTGAGCAGCTTGGCGATATAGGGCTGGGCGGAGTGATAAGGGACCCCGCACAGCGGCGCACCGTCCTTGGAGCGCGAGGTCAGTTGGATGTCCAGGATGCGCGAGGCCACCTCCGCATCCTCGAAGAACATCTCGTAAAAGTCGCCCAGGCGGAAGAACAGAATCGCGTCGGCAACTTTCTGCTTGATGCTTAAGTATTGGGCGATTAAGCCTGTGGTTTTGACGGCCACGTTGGCGGGTAAGATAACCGGCCCGGCACCGTCGCGCAAAACTCCGGCCCGCTCGCTGCGTTGAGGTCCGCAGCGTTGGCAGATGGCTCAGCTGTCGGCGCGCTCTAACAAGGTGCGGAAAAAGGATATTTGTGCCCTCATGAAGACACGTGCGTTTCGCACCCTGGATAAAAGATGGCCGCTTTCCTTTGCTTCTCTCCCTCTGGGAGAGACTAGAGTGAGGGAGCAGGTTGCGGAAAATCGTTTTTTCCGCAACCTGCTAAAGGCCGGCGCATTGGTAGAGTGCCCGGCGCAGCTTGAAGAAGTGAATCATCGCGGTCAGGTAGCTGACCCGGCTGACATTGGCCAGCCGCCCGGGACTCAGGTTAAGATGGTAGCGCGCGTCGATCATGCGATGGATCTCCTTCATCAGGATGACCCACCGGTCGGCGCGCGATTCGGACTCGCTGGCCGCGATCCGCTGCAAGGTGTCGCGATCGTAGGCGGACAGCGCCACCAGGCAGTCGGCGAACAGCTCGCTCTCATCGCTAAGATGGCGCGAGAAGCTGCCCTCGATAAAGGCATTGAAGGTCGAGGTCTCTCCGACCATCGAGCCGTAGATATAGTGTCCCAACTCATGGCCGAAGGTGGCGGCGACCACCGCCGGCGGATGGGCAGTGTTGAGGAAGATCAAAAACTTGGATTTCTTGCTGACTTCGGCGCGGCAGAAAAAACCGCGCAGCGCCAACCCCGAGCCGCGCCGGTAAGGTTCGGCACGCACCTCGATTTCACGCGGCCCGAAGACCTCCGCCAGGTAGCGCAGCAGGTCCTCCTTGTTCCAATTCGACGCCAGCCCGTCGAAGCGGGTGCGGATGTCGCGTTCGACGACGTCGGAGAGTTTTCTGACCAGTGATTGGGCCGGCATCCCCGGCGCCTGGCAGTAATCGGTGGCCATGACCTTCTTGAGGTCGGCCAGCTTGATCAGCAGTTGTTTGTTGATGGAGGGCAGCGCAATCTGCAACTCGCCCAGCATTTTGGCGATCAGCGCGTCGCTGTCGCGGACTTCGATGGCATCCAGGGCCGGTTCAGGGCACGATTTACGTCCTGTGATGGAAGCAGCCATTCGCCAAGAGGTTAGCAAATTTGGGGCGCAAGAAAAAAGGCACGCATTGCTAAATCCTGCATGCAAGGAAATTACTCAAGAAACTTCCGTCGGCTTTCCGCTGCTTGTCCGAACTGGTCTGTCGCTACGCGTAGCTGCTTAAAGCGCTTCGCGCTATAAAATGAGTTACTATGAAGGGTACCGGCCGCAGCGCCATCGTCCTGGCCGGCGGACGTAGCCTGAGGATGGGTGCCGACAAAGCCGTCTTGCCCTGGGACGGCCTGACCGTGCTGGAGTCGATGGTCGCGCGGCTGGCGCGCGCCTTCCAGGACGTGGTTGTAGTCGCCGCACCCAATCAGGAGCTGGCGCGGCTCTCCCCCACAACGCGGGTGATTCGGGACGCCGAGCCCTTCCAGGGCCCGGTCAAGGCGCTTTATTTGGGGTTGAGCACAATTGGCACCGACGTCGCCTTCGCCTGCGCCTGTGACATGCCCTTCCTCGACGCCGCACTGGCCGCCTGGTTGTGCGACGTCAGCGCCGGGCGCGACGCCGCCATGCCGATGGTCGCAGGCCGCCTGCAGGTACTGCATGCTGCCTACCGAACAAGTTGCCTGCGCGTGCTCGACGCGATGGTCCAGCGCGGCGAGCGCGCCCTGCATCGGGTCGGATCGGCGCTCGATGCCCGATTGGTCGATGAGGATGAGCTGCGCCGCCACGATCCTGAACTGCTCAGCTTCTTCAACGTCAACACGCCGCAGGATTACGCGCGCGCCCGGCGCATCGCCGCCGCCACCCGCGCGTAGCACAGGCGGCGTTCAATTCCCGCATTGATAAGCGCTTGGACGCCGTGTTAAGACCCGTTCCAGATATGGATGGGCCGCGCGGCTTGTGCGCGCGGATCGCCTGGCAAGCCTGGAGGTTGCGCTTCGATGGGCCGCACATACAACGTGATCGATTCCGACGGGCACGTGCTCGAACCGGTGGATTTATGGCAGCGCTACATCGACCCCGCATGGCGCGAGCAAGCGCCCCGATATTTTATCGACGAGCGCGGCAAGGAGATGATGTGGTTTATCGGCCGGGTGTTTCCCGGCTTCGATGGTATCGGCTCGGCGGGCGCGATTGACGTCGTGCGCGGCGGCCCCGATATAGTCAAGGACATGAAATATGCTGACGGGCGCAAGGGCGGCTTCGATCCGCATGCGCGCATCGCCGACCTTGACCTCGACGGCATCGACGCCGTCTTCCTGTATCCCACGATGGGTCTGTGGATGGGCGCGATCGAGGACCATCAGCTTGCCGGCGCCTGTTACCGGGCGTACAACCGCTGGCTGGCCGACTACTGCGCGCCCTATCCCGACCGGCTGTTCGGGGTAGCGATGCTGCCGATGCAATCGGTGGAATTGGCGATTCAAGAGATGCGCTTTGCGCGCAAGGAATTGGGGATGCGCGCGGGCTTCGTGCGGCCCAATCGTTACAACAACCGGCAGTTGGACGACCGTGCTTACGATCCGCTGTGGGCTGAGGCCCAGGAACTGGACTTCGCCATCGGCATCCACGAGGGGTTGGGCGGCAATCCCGCCATCGGCGCCGATCGCTTCGCCAATCGCGGCGCCAAGCATATCGTCTCGCACACCATGGAGATGATGTTGGCGTCGTTGTGCGTGATTTGGGGCGGCGTGTGCGAGCGCTTTCCCAAACTGCGCTTCGGTTTTTTGGAAGCAGGCGGCGGCTGGATGCCGGCGTGGCTGGACCGCATGGACCGCCATTTCAGAGACAGCCACCTGTTTTATCCTGAAATCAAGATGCTTCCCTCCGACTACTTCCGCCGCCAATGCTGGGTGTCGTTCGAACCGGTAGAGGCGTCGATTCAGTTCGCCGCCGATTTCCTGGGCCCCCAGCGCATCCTGTGGGCCACCGACTATCCCCATCCCGACGGCTTTTTCCCCGGCGCACCCAAACAGATCGCCCAGCGGCTGCGCCCGGAAATCCGCCGCACGGTGATGGCCGAAAGCGCCCTGGCCTTTTACAAACCCTAGTCATAGCAGCCCACCCGTATCGGGTTGGAAAAGGACGGCAAAACCATGGACTACGACCTCATCATCCGCAAGCCCGTGATCGTCGACGGTACCGGTGCGCCGCCTTATGAGGGCGATATCGCGGTCACCGCCGGCAAAATCGCCGCGATCGGCAAAGTCGGCGGCAGCGCGCGCGAAGTGATCGATGCCGCGGGGCTGATCGCGACGCCCGGCTTTGTCGACCCGCATACGCACTACGACGCTCAGATCTGCTGGGACCCGCTGCTGACGTGCTCCTCGGAGCACGGCGTGACCAGCGTCGTAATCGGCAACTGCGGCGTGGGTATCGCACCCTGCCGCCCGAACGCGCACGAAATCGTCACGCGCGACCTGGTCACGGTCGAAGGCATCCCCTTCGACGTCCTCAATCGCGGCATCACGTGGGATTGGGAAAGCTTTCCCCAGTACATGGCAGCGGCGCAAAAGCGCGGCCTGGGGATCAACGTCGGCTTCCTCGTGGCGCTGACTCCGCTGCGCCATTTTGTGCTCGGCGAGGAATCCAGCGAACGTGCCGCCCAGCCCCAGGAGCGCGCGCGCATCGCGGCGCTGCTGCGCGAGGCGCTCGACGCGGGCGCGCTGGGCTTTTCCACCACCGTCTTCCGCCAGCATCTGGGCTATAAGGGACGGCCGCTGGCCTGCCGTCTGGCCGACCGCGAGGAGCTGGCCGCCTACGCCGGCGTGCTCAAAGAAGCCGGCAAAGGCGTGGTCGAGATCGCGCTGACCCAGGACCTGGGCCTGCTGTCGGATCAGGAATACGAACTGGTGGATCTGCTGCTCGAGTACAGCGGGCGCCCGGTGACCTGGACGGCGCTGCTGCCGCGCATCACCGATCTGACCGCTCACGAGGCGACGCTTAAGAAGGCCGAGCCGCTGATCCGGCGCGGCGGTATCCCGCAGATCGTCAGCAAGGGCAACCGCATCCTGTTCGGACTGCGCGATCCGTTCGTGTTCGCGCCGCGCGCCGAATGGAAGCCGATGTTCCATCAGGGCGTCGACACGCAGATTAAAATCCTCTCCGACCCGGGCTTCCGCGCCACCTTCGCCGAAGGGCTGAAGAAACCGGAAGTATTCTTTTCCGGCAACTGGAAGGCGATGTCGGTGGCGGAGGTCAGCGACCCCAAACTTAAGCACTTCGAAGGCAAGGGCGTTCTGGAAGTGGCCCAGGCGATGAGCAAATCGCCGGTCGACGCGTTTTTGGACCTCGCGATCGCCGACAATCTGGAGACCCGGTTCTGCATCTTCGAGGACTTCGAGCGCTATCTGACCGGGCTGTTAGTCGACGATCGCACGCTGGTCGGGCTGGGCGACGGCGGCGCCCACGTCGACATGTTCTGCGGCGCCGCCTACTGCACCTACATGGTGGGACATTGGGTGCGGGAGGAAAAACTGTTTACTCTGGAGCGCGCCATCCAGCGGATGACCTCGGAGCCGGCCGATTTCTTCGGCCTTAAGGATCGCGGGCGCCTGGCGGCGGGCATGGCGGCGGACATCGCGATCTTCGACTACGACACGGTGGGGGAAAAGGGTCCGCGCACGGTTTATGATCTGCCCGGCGGCGGGATGCGCCTGACGGTCGCGGCCACCGGCGTGCACTACACCATCGTCAACGGCCAGGTGTTGTACGACCACGGCCAGCCGCGCCCGGTCCTGCCCGGCCGGGTGCTGCATTCGGGCGCGAATTGACGCGCCAGATGCGGGCACTTGCCGCTTTAAGAGGCGGTATGGTTCGCGCCCGGGCTGCCAAGCTGGGATGGCGATGCGACCGCGATGGCAGTGCAATGGTGGGCTGAGCCTTTCTAGCCTCGGGCCGCCCTCACTTCGGCGGCCATCGCGCTCAGCCCCGGGCTGTCCAGGATCAGCCGGGGTACGAGCTTCGGGGCTGTGATGGCCGCTCAAGATCAGGAGGTGGGTGATGAGAGTTTTCCGTGTCAGCCTGGTCAGACTCTCGATCGCGGCCGCCTTTGCGGCGCTGTGCCTGGCGCCGGCCGCAGCGCGGGCGGTGCGCAGTTATGCCGGGAACTATTTCAACGGTGTGATCGGTTTCACCTATAAGGAGTCGCAGCCGGCATGGCCCGCGCTGCCCAAAGCCAGGCCGGGCAGCCCTAACGTGCTGCTCTTTCTGCTCGATGATGTGGGCTTCGCCAACCTGGGCAGCTATGGCGGGCCGATCCACACTCCCAATATCGACCGGCTGGCGCAAGCCGGGCTGCGTTACAACAACTACACCACCACCGCGCTCTGCTCGCCGACGCGCGCCGCGCTGCTGACCGGCCGCAACCACCATTCGGTGGGGTTCGGCACGATTATCGAGGCAGCGACCGGATATCCCGGGTATAACGGCCTGCTGCGCGATGACGCTGGCACCATCGCAACAATCCTGCGGATGAACGGTTACGCCACCTATGCCATCGGCAAATGGCATAACACGCCGCTGGAATTCACCTCGACGGCGGGACCGTTCAAGTACTGGCCCACCGGCATCTGGGGCTTCGAGCATTTCTACGGATTCCAGGGCGGCGAGGCCAGCCAATGGAATCCGGAGCTGTTCGAAGATACGACGCCGGTGGCGCACCAGACGCTGCCGCCGATGCAGGAATGGCGCCGCCCGCAAGACCATCTGACCGCACTGCTGGCCGACAAGGCGATCGAATCGATCACGCAGTTGAAGGCGGTCCATCCAAACCAACCCTTCTTTGTGTACTTCGCGCCCGCCGCCTGCCATGCGCCGCATCAGGCGCCCCGGGAGTTCATCGAGCATTACAAAGGCCGGTTTGACAAAGGCTGGGACCAGTTGCGCCAGGAGATCCTGACGCGTCAGAAGGAGATGGGCATCGTGCCCGCCAACACCGAACTGGCGCCGCGCGCACCGGGAGTCAAAGCATGGGCCGCTATCACATCCGACCAGCAGCGCCTGTTTGCCCGCGAGATGGAGGTCTATGCCGGATACCTGGAGCACGCGGATTACGAATTCGGACGCATCCTGGGCGCGCTTCAGAACCTGGGCCAGATGGACAACACGCTGATCATCGTGATGTCGGACAACGGCGCCAGCGCCGAAGGCGGACTGCTCGGCACCAGCAATGAGTTCCGTATCTTCAATCGTGTGCCCGAACCGCTTGCGCGCGACGTCGCCCGGATCGATGAATTCGGCTCGCCCTTGACGTACAATCACTATCCGGTGGGATGGGCGCAGGCCAGCAACACCCCACTCAAGTATTACAAGCAGACGGTCCACTATGGCGGGGTGCGCGATCCGTTGATTGTCTATTATCCGAAGTTGATCAAGGACCCCGGCGCTATCCGCCATCAATTCTGCCACGTAACCGACGTAACGCCGACAATCCTCGACCTGCTGGGAATCAAAGCGCCGGATGCGATTGATGGTGTCAAGCAGCGGCCGATGGACGGCGTCAGCTTCGCGCGCACCCTGACCGAGCCCAACGCGCCGTCGGCTCACCACGTGCAGTATTACGAGATGGTCGGCAATCGCGGCATCTGGCACGACGGCTGGAAAGCGGTGGTCTACCACGCCCGAATGCCGTGGGATTCGGCCGGCTCGGCGCCGTTCGACAAAGACCATTGGGAGCTCTACCACACCGATGACGACTTCGCCGAAATCCACGACCTGTCGGCGCAATATCCCGAAAGGGTCAGGGAAATGCAGGCGCTATGGCTTGAGGAGGCGAAGAAGAACAACGTGCTGCCGCTGGATGATCGGCTGGGGCGGATTGCGCCGGCCAAGCCCTGGCTGCCCCCGCCGCGCGCGGTTTATTCATACACTGCCGACACCTACCGGGTGCCGGAAATCCTGGCTCCGGATACGAAGAATCGCTCCTACAGTATTACCGCTGACGTCGTGATCCCGCCGGGCGGCGGCGAGGGAATGATCGTGACCGACGGTGGACGCTTCGGCGGCTACGCCTTCTTCGTGCAGGGCGGACGTCCCACCTTCGTCTACAACTTCCTGGGCGACGCGCGCTACACCATAAGCTCGGACGAGCGTGTGCCGGCGGGCAAGGCGGCGCTGCGCTTTGAGTTCACCAGAACCGGCGACAATCAGGGAATCGGCGCGTTGTTCATCAACGGCAAAAAGGTCGGCGAAGGCAAAATCGACCGCACCGTGCCCTTCGTCTTCTCCGACCACGACACCTTCGATGTGGGGCGCGACACCGGCACGCCGGTGGCAGAGACCTATCAATGTCCGTTTCGCTTTAACGGCGTCGTGGCCAAGGTTGTGTTCCAGTTGAAAAACGACAAGGGACGGCCCGCGATGCAAAAGCAGGCGCGGGGCGCCGCGCAGGCTTACGCCGCGGCCCAGTGAGTTTCTGGCCGCCGGCGGGGCTGCTCTGGCAGGCGCTGCGCGGGCGTAGTATGAGGCTTTCTGTGGGGACCGAGCGCGGCGATGCCGGTCACCCGACAGGAGGAAACCCATGGCAGCCACCAGGTCATCCGCCATCCACGACCGCCTGAGCCATCCGGTGATCGACTCCGACGGCCACTGGATTGAGTACGAACCCGCAGTCAGAGAATACGTACGCCGCTTTGTCGGCGAGCAGTCGGCGGCGCGCTATGAGCGCATCACCCGGTTGACATTAGGGTCGAGCGCCAGGGGCGCGACCGTGGAGCAGCGCCAGAAATCCAAAATCGCGCAGCCGGCATGGTGGACATTTCCCACCAAGAATACTCTGGACCGGGCCACTGCGATGCTCCCCAAGCTGCTCTACGAGCGCCTTCCCGAGATGGGCCTGGATTTCAGCGTGCTGTTCCCGACCTCGATCATGACGATGGTGCCGTTTATGCGCGACGAGGAGTTGCGTCGCGGTGGCACACGCGCGCTCAACACGTACGCCGCCGAGTTGTTTGCCGACTATGCCGATCGCATGACGCCGGTCGCCGCTATCCCGGTGCACACGCCGCAGGAGGCAATCGAGGAGCTGGAGCACGTCAAGTCCCTGGGGCTGAAGGTGGTGATGCTGGCCGGGCTGGTCAATCGCCACGTCCCGGGCGAGGACGGGCGCAGCAGCCGGATCTGGCGCGATCCGCTGGGCCTGGACAGCGACTACGATTACGATCCGGTGTGGGCCAAATGCCTGGAACTCAAGCTCATCCCGACCTTCCACAACTCGACCCAGGGCCTGGGTTTTCGCGCCTCTACCTCGAACTGGACCTATAATCATATCGGCCATTTCGCCGCAGCCGGCGATGCCTTGTGCAAGGCGCTGTTCCTGGGCGGCGTGACCCGGCGTTTTCCCAAGCTCAAATTCGCCTTCCTTGAAGGCGGCGCCGGATGGGCCTGCAGCCTGTACAGCGATCTGATTCGCCACTGGAACACGCGCAACATCGATGCGCTGGAGTACGTCGACCCCGCCAATCTGGACGAAAAACTGTTTCGCAGCCTGGCCGAGCGCTATGGCGACCCGCTGATTCGGCAAACCGTGCGCGACAATCCGATCCTAAGGCGCGATCCCGCTCCGCCCGCCAATCCTGACGATTTCTGGCGCTGTGAAATCAAGCGCGCCGAGGATATTCGCGACCTGTTCGTCCCCAACTTCTACTTCGGATGCGAAGCGGAAGATCCCATGAACGCCGCCGCCTTCAACAGCCGGGTCAACCCCTTCGGCGCGCGCCTCAACGCGATCCTCGGCTCCGATATCGGCCATTTCGACGTCAAGGACATGAGCGCAGTGCTGGAGGAGTCCTGGGAGCTGGTCGAGCACGGCGCGCTCAGCGAGGAGGACTTGCGCGACCTCACCTTTACCAACCCGGTGCGCCTGTTCGCCGGGATGAATCCGGACTTCTTCAAAGGCACGGTGGTGGAAAAACAGGCCGCCGCCCTGATGGCGGCCGGCTGAATCCGACTCAAGCACAATCCCTGCTCTCGCCCCACCCGTTTTTCAACCGAGAGGGCGGGAGAGGATGGCTGAACTCCAAGTGAAGAAATCCCTGGGCGCGCAATGGCAAGTTGCGATTGTGGCCGTGGTGGCCTTGCTCTGCGCGCGTGCGGCCCATGCGGCGAACTGGTACCTGATGGCGGCCGATGAAAAAGCTATCAGCCAACCCGACGTTGCTGCCACGATGATCAAGGGTTCGGTAACCGGACCGGTGCGCTTCACCTCGCGCGGCGAGTATGAAAGCCGCGCCCGGTGCGAATCTCATCGCCACAAGCTGGTCCAGAGTTGGCGCCGCCACAGCATCATCGCGCGCGGCGGATGGGCCAAACACGGCTTTACCAGCCCCAACGTCTTCGTCCAATGCATCTCGGCCGCCGACCCTCGCCTGGCCCGGACTCCGGGAGCGCCCCCGACTGTCGACCTCCTGTTGCAGCCAAGGCGCATCAGAGGACGGTGAGACTGGCATCGGTCCATCGAGGCTCAGGGCGGTCAGGGGATCTGCAGTGTTGTGTGATGTGAACTTACATCCGGCTGTAGCCGCTGCCCGGGTGGTCCACGCCGATACCATGGGCATCGGGGAGCAGGCCGTATTCCTTTAGGAGTTGCTGACTGTAGGTCACCCGGCCCGTGACCTTGTCGAGCGGTTCGGTTGCGAGCAGCAAAACTGCTTGCGCCATATGCTCCGGCGGTTCCCGGCGTCGTCCCTTGAGTTCGTCGAGCAGGCCGTGACCCGCCATGCCCGGCGTGACTACGCCTTCGGAGGGAGCAACGCAGCTCACCGCGATACCGTGTTCGTACAGCTCGTGCGCCAGCCCCTGCGTAAAGCGTTCCAGCGCTGCTTTGCTGGCTCCGTAGCAGGTACCGTCGCGAAACATCTTCGGCGAGTACGGACCGCGGCCGGGACCGATCGCGCCCGCCGACGAGATGTTGATAATCGCTCCGAATCGGCGTGCCACCATCTCCGGCAGCACAAGTCGGCTTAGGATGAACGGGGCGTGAAAGTTGATTGCGAACGACTTCATCCAGCGGTCGACCGGATAATCCTTGACCGGGATGAAGTAGACCATCGCGGCATTGTTCACCAGCAAATCGCAGGGTCCGTAGATGCGCTGCGTCTGTTCGACCAGCCGTTCGCAGTCAGCCGGCTGTGCCAGGTCGCATCTGACCGCCGCGGCCTCGCCCCCGGCGGACTTGATCTCGGCCACGGTAGCGGCCAGCGAGCCTTCCAAGCGGCTCTGACCTTGTTCCAAAGTGCGCGCCGCGCAAACCACCCGCGCGCCTTCTGTGGCCAGCCGCTGCGCGATTGCTTTGCCAATCCCGCGGCTTGCGCCGGTTACGATCGCAATCCTGCCATCGGCTCTGCCCATTGGTGGAAACGCTTGGCTTGGAGATTGCTTACTTCGGAAACGGCGAGCGAAAGGCGCGGCTGGGGTCGGGAAGCAGGTTGAGAAATTTCACTTCCGCGAAGTCGTCGCTGATCTCGACGCCGAAGAACGTGGCGTTATCCACGCGCAGGCGATGGAAGTGCCTGAGGTCCAACACCAGGTAATGGCACAGGACGGTGCGGATGATGTCGCCGTGCGAAATGAACAGGATGCGCTTGCCGCGATGCGCGGTGACGGCCGCGTCCACCGCTGCCACGCCCCGTTGCTGCACCTGGCGGATGGTCTCACCGCCGGGCGTGGCGCTTTCCAGCGGCGCCTTGCGGTAGGCGATGTAGCGCTCATCCTTGACGAGCTGATGATAAGTCATGCCCTCCCACGAGCCATAGCGAACTTCTTCCAGGCGCTCGTCGGTAAGAATGTCGATGCCGCCCAGGCCGCGCGCGATGATTTCCGCCGATTGCAGCGCGCGCGCCAACGGGCTTGAGATGATCAGATCGGGCGCCAGTTGACGCGCCAGTGGCACCGCCATCTCCACCTGCGCACGCCCACCCTCGTCGAGGTCCACGGGCTGGCGGCCCATCACGCGGCCTTCGCGGTTCCAGGCCGTCTCGCCATGGCGCATCAGCAGCGCGACGCCGCGTTCGCGCTTGCCCGCACTCAATCTTTCCGCCACCTGAAAAGGCCCCAGCGCCATCCCGCCCCCCGCTCACCACACGTCAGGCATTTGCGCGATCACTCGCTGTTCCAGCTCCTGCCGATGCTTCAGTGGGCCGACGCGCCTTGCCCGGGCTGCTCGGGCGCGGCGCCGCCGCCGTTGGCCGATGCGCCGTTGGCGGCAAGGCCGCAGAACGCCTCGTAATCGATGAGCTTGGTCTGCGTCGGATGGTCGCCGCATACCGGGCAGTCCGGGTCGCGTTTGATACGCATCAGGCGCACGAAGTCGCGATCCGACAGCGTGTCAAAGTACACCATCGTACCGATCAGCGGCTTGCCGACGCCGAGAATGAGCTTGATTGCCTCCAGCGCCTCGATTGACCCGATCAGTCCGGGCAGCACGCCCAGCACGCCGGCTTCAGCGCACGACGGCGCCATCCCGGGCGGCGGCGGCTCGGGATACAGGCATCGGTAACAGGGCCCGCCCTTGGCCGGATAGAACACGGTTGCGTTGCCCTCGAACTGGAAAATCGCGCCGTCCACCAGCGGCTTTTTGGCGAACACGCACGCGTCGTTGATCAGGTAGCGGGTGGGGAAATTGTCCGAGCAGTTCACCACCACGTCGTAGTCGCGGATTACCTCCATCACGTTTTCCGAACTCAGATGGACGTTATGAGCGATCACCTTGACGCCCGGGTTGATGGCATTGATCGATTTTTGCGCCGACTCGGTCTTCAGCATCCCGACTCTATCCGTGGCGTGGATAATCTGGCGCTGCAAATTGGAGAGATCCACCACGTCGAAATCAACGAATCCGATGGTGCCCACGCCCGCCGCCGCCAGGTACAGCCCCGACGGCGAGCCCAGCGCGCCCGCGCCCAGCAGCAGCACCTTGGCGTCGAGCAGTTTGGCCTGGCCTTTCTCGCCGACCTCGGGGATCAGGAAGTGGCGCGAGTAGCGGGTCAGTTCATCGGGCGTGAACTGGCGATCGGCCACCCATGGCAGCCCCTTGTCCTTCCAGGCGTTGAAGCCGCCGTTGAGGTTGTAGAGGTTCTCATATCCCAGTTCACGCATCGCGCGCGCCGCCAGCAGCGAGCGCGTGCCCGACGCACATTGCATGATCACCGGCGTCTTGCGGTCGGGCACCTTGTCCTCGATGCGCAGTTCCAGAAAACCGCGCGGGATGCCGATCGCCTCGGGGATGTGGCCCTGGCGCCATTCGTCGCTTTCGCGGACGTCAACCACGACGGCGCCTTGTTTCATCAGTTCACGCGCCTCTTCGGCGCTGATTTGTTTGATTGATGCGCGAGCCTCCTCCAAGAGGCTCTTCGATGTTCTGGCCATGATGCAATGACCTCCGCTGGGAGGATTTATTTTAGCGGTTGCGGCCGCGCGAGGCGACCTGCCCGCGCGCGCTTAGCCGCCGAGCATACGATGCGATTCGAGCAGGGCGCGGACGAACTCCAGCACCTGCTGGGCGTGGCCGCGCGGCCTGACCTGGTCGAAGCGGCGGCGGATGCGCAGGTCGCGGTCCAGCACGAAGGTCGCGCGCTGCGCGCGCCGGTCGCCCAGCACGCCGAAGCTGCGCGCCAATTCGCCCTCGGGGTCGGAAAGCAGCGCAAAGGGCAGGGCGTGCTTTTCAGCGAACCTGGCGTGCGATTCGACGGAATCGACGCTGACGCCGATCACCGCGCAATCCAGCGCCGCGAACTGCTCGTGCAGGTCGCGGAACTCCTTGCCCTCCACCGTGCATCCCGGCGTATCGTCGGCGGGATAGAAGTAGAGCACCACGTGGCAGCCGCGGAAGTCGGCCAGCCGCGCCGGCATCCCGCGCTGGTCGTGCAGCACGATCTGATCGGGCGCGGCGTCGCCGATGTCCAGTCCGTCACGAGACGGCATGAGCATGCTCGGCCGCGGCGGCCGCCTGCTTGCGCACGAACTTGATCGACGCGTTGTCGACGTTGATCGAGCACAGCGAGCCGCACATCGTGCACACGTTGGACCCGGCTGCCTCGCTCTCTTCCTTGTAGCGGCGTGCCTTGTCGGGGTCCATCGCCATCGCGTACATCCCCTCCCAGTTGAGCGCCTTGCGGAAGCGCGACATCTGGTCGTTCCACAGCTTGGCCGCGCGCACGCCCTTGACCAGGTCGCCTGAATGGGCGGCGATGCGCGTGGCAATTACACCCTCGCGCACGTCGTCGACGGTGGGCAGTCGCAGATGCTCGGCCGGGGTGACATAGCACAGGAAGTCGGTGCCCGCCGCCGAGGCGATGGCGCCCCCGATCGCGCCGGTGATGTGGTCGTAGCCCGGCGCCACGTCGCAGGTCAGCGGACCCAGCACGTAAAACGGCGCCCCGCCGCAAATGCGTTTTTCCAGCTTGACGTTGGCTTCGATCTGATCCAGCGGCACGTGGCCCGGACCTTCGATCATCACCTGCACGCCCATCTGGCGCGCGCGCTGGGTCAGTTCGCCCAGCACCAGCAGCTCCGCGATCTGGCCGCGGTCAGTGGCGTCGCCGGTGGCGCCGGGCCGCAGCCCGTCGCCCAGCGAGATCGTCACGTCGTGCTCGCGCAGGATCTCGCACACCTTGTCAAAGTGCTCGTAGAGTGGATTTTCGTTGCCGGTGCGCTCGATCCAGGCCGCCAGCAGCGCCCCGCCGCGCGACACGATGCCTTCGATCCGCTCATGCCCGCGCAGCCGGCGCACGCTTTCGCGCGTCACGCCGCAATGCAACGTCATGTAGTCCACACCCTGGCGCGCCTGGCGCTCGATGATCTCCAAAAAGAAGTCGGCGCTGAGCTCCATGATCGAGGCCTCGGAGGCGACCTGGTAGATCGGCACCGTGCCCAGCATCACGGGCGCGCGTGAGATCATCTCGATGCGGATTTTGTCCAGATCGGTGCCGGTGGAAAGATCCATCACCGAATCGGCGCCGAAGCGTATCGCGGTGTAGAGCTTTTCGATTTCCTCTTCGAGCAACTGATGGAAGTTGGAGGCGCCCAGGTTGGCGTTGACCTTGGTGCGCAGCCCCTTGCCGATGCCGATCGCCCGGAAGTCATGATGGATGTTATGCGGGATGACGGCCTCGCCGCTAGCCACGAGTTCGCGCACCTGCTCGGGCGCCAGTCCCTCGTCTTCGGCCACTTCGATCATCTGTTGCGTGACAAGACCCTTACGTGCAGCTTCCAGTTGAGTCATAGTCCGTCCTTCCTCGCTTGTTCCATGCGCGGCCGCCAGCCAGGGCACCGGCACGCTTCATTCCAGCCCTTCGTAGGGGACACCATGCTTTTCGCACAGGGCGCGGAACTGACGCAGCATCCGCTCGGCACGCGCCAAATGGGCGACGGCGAAGAAATCCGCCGCGGCGGTGGCAAACAGTGCGCCCGTGGCCCAGTACATGTGGCTGAGCGGGCTGCCTCCATGAATCACGCCGACCCCCTTGCCATAGGCGATAAACAACAACGCCAGCGAAATAACCGTAAGTCCAATCGTGAATCTGGTCATTTGGGCGAACTGCCGTTGGCCCCGGGATGGCGCGGCAGGGCCTCGATGGCGCCCTGCTCCTCATCCGGCGCTGACCACGGCGGGGGCAAAACGCGGCTGGTGTAGGTCTTCAGTTCCGGACGCTGCGGGTTGTAGACCTGCCGGTCCTGTTCCTGGTACCAGGCCAGCATTTCCTCCATGTTGCCTTCGCGGCCCCTGGCGGCCAGCACCTCGGAGCGATGCATCAGCAGTTCCTTGGTTTCGACAAAGTCCTTGCGGTCGAAGCCCCAGATGCGCGGATGGACGTAGGTGTCCATGCGGATCGCATCGCATGGGCAGGCTTCCACGCACAACCCGCAGTAGATGCATCGCAGCGTGTCAATCTCATAGCGCATCGGGTACTTTTCGATGTGCGGGTCGGGATGCTCGCCCGCCTCGATGTAGATGCATTGCGCGGGACAGGCGGTGGCGCACAGGAAGCAGGCGGTGCAGCGCACCGCGCCGTCGGGCCGCAGAGTCAACCGATGGCTGCCGCGATAACCCTCGGAGTAGCGCTTGCGCTCGTCGGGATACTGCACGGTGGTGGCCGCGCGGCGGCTTTTGGCCAGACCGAAGACGTGCGCGGTATGCAAGACCAGATTGCGCACGAAATGGTAATTCGTGACCACCAGCCCCTTGACGATTTCCGGCAGATAAAGCCGCTCTGCCAAGGTCATTTCGCTGCGTCGCTTCATTTTTATGCTGCTATCCGGCCCGCTTCGAAAATCGCGCGTTGCCGCAGGCATCTTCGCAATCCGGGAGCCTCGAAGGCCACTATAGGCGGGCCAAAGAATGACAGTCAAGCTGCCTTTCCGGCGCCTGTGTCAGCGGCCGGATAGCGTCCAAAGCCACACCGATCCAGATGCCCTTGGTCTTTTATCAAACGCCCGCTTCCAATAATTAAACCGCGATGCAGCAGAGCGATTCCGTCGTTGCACCGTCCCCGGATGCGGCGGAGCAACCCGCCCATTCCGCGACCGCCTTCATCGCCAGCTTCCTGGGATGGACGCTGGACGCGTTTGACTTCTTCGTCCTGGTCTTCGTCATCCCGACCATCGCCGCGGAATTCCACCGTCCCATCAGCGACGTCGCCTACACCATCACCCTGACGCTGGCGATGCGGCCGGTGGGAGCGCTGCTGTTCGGCTGGATGGCGGACCGGTACGGGCGGCGGATGCCGCTTCTAATCGACGTGGTCTTCTATTCGATCATCGAGGTGCTCAGCGGCCTTGCTCCAAGCTACCGATGGTTCCTGTTTTTGCGCGCGCTGTATGGAATCGGGATGGGCGGGGAGTGGGGCGTGGGCGCGTCGCTGGCGATGGAAGCAGTATCCTCGCGCCGGCGCGGCCTGATGTCGGGTCTACTCCAGGAGGGCTACGCGTTCGGCTACCTGCTGGCCGCGGCGGCGTTCTTCTTCATCTTCCCGCACTTCGGCTGGCGCGCGCTGTTTTATGTCGGCGGTCTACCCGCCCTGCTCACCCTCTTTATCCGCGCCAAGGTGCCGGAGTCCAGGGCCTGGGAACGCCGGCGTCCCAAGGCGGTGGAGATCGTCGAGGCGATTCGCGGCAATCTGGGCGGGTTCATCTACATGGTGATCCTGATGACGATGATGAACCTGATTTCGCACGGCACGCAGGATATGTATCCGACCTTCCTGGAGCGCCAGCGCCATTTCGACCCCCATCTGGTTGCCGCGATGGCGATCGTGTACAACCTCGGCGCAATCGCAGGCGGGCTGTTCTTCGGTCAGGTCTCCGATCGCATCGGGCGGCGGCGCGCGATGGTAATGGCAGTGGTGCTGGCCGCGCTGGTGGTGCCGATGTGGATCCACGCGCACTCGGTGTGGCTGCTGGCGGCAGGCGCCTTTCTGATGCAGTTCATGGTGCAGGGCGCATGGGGCGTGATCCCGGCGCATTTGGTGGAGTTGTCGCCGCCGGCGGTCCGCGGCCTGTTCCCGGGTCTGGCCTACCAACTGGGGGTGCTGGCGGCGGCCAACGCGGCGTACGTGGAATCGCTGATGGCGGTGCGGATGGGATATGCCAATGCGTTGGGGGTGGTGGCGTTGACGGTGCTGGTGCTGGGCGCGATCGTGATCGCGCTGGGGCGCGAGCGCGCCGGCATCGACCTGCACGCGTAGGGTAGGGCGGAGCGCCGGGGGGGATCGCCGGGGGGGATGGCAGCGCCGCCCGCGTCGCGGGCGGCGCTGCCATCCCCCCCTTAGCCGCGCAATTCGTACAGCGCCGCGAACGGATGCTCGATCGGCAGGCGGCGAAAATGCCCAAACCCGGCGTTGGCCGCCAACTCGCGCGCCTTGACCTCACCCATCGCGGCCCCCAGTCCCGCGCCGCCCTCCGCCAGCGACGTCGTCATGCAATACAGCGTGCTGGCCGAATACAGCATCCGTCCCATGGGGCTGATGTTGTCCTCCACCCGCGCTGACGCGTTGACCTCCGCCATCATGTAGGTGCCGCCCGGCCGCAGCGCGTTGCGTATCGACGCCACCAGCGCCTGCGGGTCAACCGCATCGTGTACCACTTCGAAAGTGGTGATGAAGTCGAAGGTCGAATGGGGCAACTGAGTGCAGTCGGCGACGTCGAAGCGGATGCGGTTTTCGCCCAGCCCCGCGGCCCGGGCGTTGGCTCGCGCCCGCTCGATCGACCCAACATGGCGATCGAAGCCGAACACGCGCGCCTGGGGAAAAGCCTCGGCGATCTTGATTGCCGCGAGCCCGCTGCCGCATCCGACATCCAGCGCCGCGCCGCCGCCTCTGAGCTTGGAGACCACCTCTGGCAGCGCCGGCAACCATTGCTGGACCAGGTAGTGCTTGTACATGGGCGCCGTCATCCGTTCCATGGCCGCGAACAATTCCTGCGGGTATTCGCTTTGCGCGACGCCGCCCCCGGTGCGGAAGGCCTCGGCGACTTTGGGTGCGACGATCAGATGGGGCAGCAGGCCGGCGAACATGCTGGCCAGAAAAACCGGCGAATCCTCGTCGGCCAGCGGCGCGACGTGTTCGGGCGGCAGCGTGTAGGTCGCGCTTTTGGGGTCGTAGTTGATGTACTGCGCGGCCACCATCGAGCCCAGCCATTCGCGCAGATAGCGTTCCTGAAGGCCGGTGCGACGCGCCAGGTCCTCGACCGTGACCGCGCCCGCGGCGGCCATCGCCTTGAAGATGCCCAGCCGATCGCCGATATAGGTCATCGCGGAATGGAACGAAGCGGCGACGTCCTTCATCAGTTGCTGCAAAAATCTTTGCGCTTTTTCCTTGTTGAACCCGGCTTCGGCCATGTCCCGCTCTCCCTTGAAGCGCTCTCGATTCTCACCACAAACTGAACCTACCGCGGCGGGAAATCAAACGGAATTCAACGGCGGCGCGCCGGCGCAGATGGCCGCTCGCAGGCTATTGCGAGAGTTCCTCGCGAATGGAGTAAATCTTCTGGCGCGCCTCGGAGATGTAGGCGTCGAGATTGCGCCGATGGTTGGCGAAGATGCCGTCGGGCGAACCGTCCAGCACGATCAGCGGCTTCATCACGGCCGCCTTGCCGAGCGGGTCGATCGCCTCGTCGAACAGTGTGGCCAGCACGGGCTTGGTGCGCAGCGGGATGTAGTATTCGCGTTTGACCGCCTTCATCATGTGGTAGATCACGTAGGCGTAGCCCTGGGCCTCGTAAAAGTAGTTGTCCACCGTCCACGGACGCACCGGCGCGCCGGCGTCCGTGCGCGAGCGGTAAAGGTTGGCGTGCGCGTCTCCCAGCAGGTCGCTCCAGGCCTGCATCAGGCGTACCAGTTCGATGTTGCGCTGGTTGAGCTCGCGTGAAGTGGGCGGATTCGTGTGCAGGCCGGCGACGTAAGCGCGCAGATGTTTGACACCGCTGCGATACTTGGTTTCGGCCGCCGGCAGCATCCAGCGGTAGGGATCGTTGCGAAAGTCGGTATCGGCCAGCAACAGGTTCTGATCGTATTCGTTGGATGAAATCTTGGTCAGGTGGTCCTTGAACACGCGGCAGGTCTCGCGCAGCGCGACCAGAATTCCGATCTGCCGATGGGCGTTGTTATCCGCCATCAGCGTCGGGCCCCACAGGAAAATATCGTTGGGGCGCCACCCAAAACCGCTGTTAAGCTCGTGGTCCATGATTTCCGCCATCGTGGTGGCGTAGATTTCGCCGGCGACGAAGGGCTTGCCGGGCGGGAAGGCTTTGTCGATATCGAAGCCGAGGTGGTCGTGGCGTATCTGGCCGAAATGCAGGGCCACAATGATCAGTCCCCACGCCGCGAGCGCCGCGGCGATAATGATGACGGGCCAGGACCGCGGCAGGAAATGACGCGCGGACGGCGTGGCGGCGGTCGGCGCGGCTTTGGCCCCCTCCGGAGCTGGTGATGACATACTGGGGTTCAGCCTATACGAGCAGTGACTGCCTTGCGACCGGCGATTGGCGTCCTCGCAGGGCGCGATCATTCGCCCCCATTGCGCAGGCGAGCCTCCTTAGCTGCGCTGCCTGGCCAGCTCCGCATCCTCGATCAGAATTCCCGCCGCCTGCAGTTCATCCAGCCGCTGCTCGCTATAGCCGAGCGTCTCCTTTAGTATCGACCGGTTATCCTGGCCCAGCAGCGAGAGAATCGGCTTGAACTCCACTTTGGTCTCCGAATACAGATACGGAACCTTGGGCAGCGGAATTTCACCGTAGCCCGGAACGTCAACCGTCTGCAGCGCGCCGCGGCCCTCCTGCTTAATCATCTCCACCGTCTGCCGCAGATCCATCACAGGCGCGGCCAGGTAGTGATGGTCGAGCAGGAACTTGAGCGCCGCGTCGCGGCTGGGGAAGGTTTGCAGCCACTCCTCGACGATGGGTTCGAGCTCCTTGCGATGCTCCCAGCGGACGTTGAATGGATTAAAGCGCGGGTCCCTGGCCAGTTCCGGCTTGCCGATATCCTGCGTGAACTTCTTCCAATAATGGTTGAGTACGGTCAGCACGATCCATCCGTCGCGCGTGCGAAACAGTCCGCACGGCGTGGCGCCCGGGCGATGGCGTCCGGTGGGGCCCGGATTGTAATCGCCGTAGGTGAACAGGTGCTGCATGAGGAAGACGTCGTGAATATGGAATACGCATTCGTACAGCGCGACGTCGATATACTGCCCCACGCCGGTGCGATCGCGGTAATACAGCGCCGCCAGCACGGCGGCGGCGCCGTTGACCCCGCCGCCGCCGTCGGCCAGGTACATGCCCGGATACACCGGGGTGCCGTCGTCGGTGCCGGTCAGGTGCAGCAGGCCGGAGAACGACTGTGCCGTCATGTCATTACCGGGCAGATTGGCGCGCGGCCCCTTCTGGCCGAAGCCGGACACCGAGCACATGATGATGCGCGGGTTGACGGCCTTGAACGCCTCGTAGGAAAGCCCGTATTTGCTCAGCACACCGGGCGTATAGTTTTCGATCACGACATCGAAATGGCGCGCCAGTTCAACGACGATCGCAGCACCCTCGGGCCGTTTGAAATCGATGCACAGGCTGCGCTTGCCGCGATTGTAATAGATGTAGTTGGGCGCCTGGCCATCGACCGGCGGCGGAAAGC
The DNA here is from genome assembly GCA_021325025.1 of Pseudomonadota bacterium. Classification (GTDB taxonomy): domain Bacteria; phylum Desulfobacterota; class Binatia; order Binatales; family Binataceae; genus JAJPJA01. The sequence goes on from JAJPHZ010000039.1 coordinate 141,873, forward strand.
TACCCCGGCGCGAAAATTCACCCGCCGGCGGCATCTCCAGCTTGACCACCTCGGCGCCCAGGTCGGCCAGGATACGGCCCAGCGTCGGGCCCGCGATATACTGCGTGATGTCCAGGACGCGCAGCCCCGCCAGGTTCTGCTTTGCCGGTTCAGCCATCGGACCTCCATCGGTGCGCCGCAACCAAAAGCATGCGGCTTGTGTTGAACCATATAATGCGCCACCGTTTGCGACCGTCAACCGGGGCGTTGTCCAGGGACAGCGCAACCGGATGCGCGGGCTCGCAAAATCGATTATTTTCAGAGCGCCTCGCTTGGGGCATTCAAAAGCGATGATTCCGACGAGCATTCTGGTCGCCAACCGCGGCGAAATCGCGATTCGCGTGATCCGCGCCGCCGCCGAACTTGGAATTCGCACGGTCGCGGTGTTCTCCGAAGATGACAGGGGTTCGCTCCACACCATCAAGGCGGATGAGGCGCGTGCTTTGCGCGGCGCGGGTCCCGGCGCTTACCTCGACATCGAACAGTTGATTGCGGCGGCGCGCGACAGCGGATGCGACGCGATCCATCCGGGCTACGGCTTTTTGAGCGAAAACGCCAGCTTTGCCCGCCGATGTGCCCAGGAGCGGATCGTGTTCGTCGGCCCGCGCCCGGAAATTCTCGATTTGTTCGGCGACAAGATCGAGGCGCGCGCGCTGGCCGCGCGATGCGGCGTTGCACTGATGGCGGCGACGGCAGGGCCGGCGACGTTGGAGCAGGCTCGTGAGTTTTTCGCCGCCCAAGCCGCCGGCAGCGCCGTGATAATCAAGGCGATTGCGGGCGGCGGCGGACGCGGCATGCGCGTGGTCCATCGTATCGAGGAGCTCGACGCTGCGTGGGAGCGATGCCAGTCCGAGGCGCGCGCCGCGTTTGGCAACGGCGCGCTCTACGTGGAGCGCCTGATGCCCTCGGCGCGTCACATCGAGGTCCAGGTGCTGGGCGATCGGAGCGGCGAGGTCAGCCATCTGTGGGAGCGCGAGTGCACCATCCAGCGGCGCCATCAGAAGCTGGTCGAAGTCGCGCCCAGCCCCGCAATCTCCCCGCGGCTGCGCGAGCGCATAATCGAGGCCGCACTGCGCATCGCGCGCAGCCTGCGCTACGACAATCTGGGCACGTTCGAATTTCTGGTTGCCGCCGAGGGCGACGGGGATGCCGAGTACGCCTTCATCGAGGCCAATCCGCGCCTTCAGGTCGAACACACCGTGACCGAAGAGGTAACCGGCGTCGACCTGGTGCGGACGCAAATCCTGCTGGCCGCCGGACAATCGCTGGCCGCGATGGGCTTGCGCCGCAGCGAGATTGCACCGCCGCGCGGCTTTGCGGTTCAACTGCGCATCAACGCGGAGTCGATGAGTGCGGACGCAGTGGCGCGACCCTCGGCCGGCAAAATCGCGGCGTTCGAGATGCCCTCGGGTCCGGGCTTGCGCGTCGATACCTGCGCCCATTGCGGCTATGCGCCCAATCCCCGCTTCGACTCGCTGCTGGCCAAGCTGATTGTGCGCTCACCGTCGGCCAATTTTGCCGATGCGGTGAGCAAGGCCTATCGCGCCCTGTGCGAGTTCAGGATCGAAGGCGTGGCTACCAATCTGGGCTTCCTTCAGAGCCTGCTCAAGCACCCTGACTTCGTGGCGCATCGCGTGCACACCCGCTTCATCGAGGAACGCGGCGCAGAGTTGGCGCACAACACCAATGCGGCCCATCCGCGGCTGTACTTCGACCAGCCAGCGGCGCCGCGGCTGGCGGGCGCCAAAATTGATTCCACCGATCCGCTCGCGGTGCTCCATCACGGCAAGTCAGGCGAGACGCCCACCCAACGGGGCGATACGGCGCCTGCGGTGGCAAGCTACGAAATCGCGGCGCCCGAAAACACGATCGCGGTCAGCGCGCCGATGCAGGGCACGATCGTGTCGATCGACGTCGCCCAAGGCGAACAGGTCCGGCAAGGCCAGCAGCTCCTGGTGATGGAAGCGATGAAGATGGAGCATGTGATCGGCGCGCCGGCCAGCGGCGTTGTACAGCGCATCACGGTAGGCAGAGGCGACACCGTCTTCGAGGGCCATCCGCTGGTCTTCATCGAGGTGCGCGAGGTGGATGGTGCCGTCGTGGCCGCCGGCGAGGGCGTGGACCTCGGCTACATCCGCCCGGACCTGGCCGAAGTGATGCAGCGGCACGAGATCGTGCTGGACGCGGCGCGGCCCGAAGCAGTTGCGCGCCGGCGCAAGACCGGCCAGCGCACGGCGCGTGAGAACATCGAGGACCTGTGCGATCCCGGCAGTTTTGTCGAGTACGGGCCGCTGGTGGTTGCGGCGCAGCGCCGCCGCCGCACAATGGAGGACCTGATCAGGAACACCCCCGCCGACGGGCTGATTACCGGTCACGGCACGGTCAACGCCGATCTGTTCGGGGCCGAGCGGGCGCATTGCGTGGTGCTCGCCTACGACTTCACGGTGTTGGCCGGCACGCAGGGCCATCTGAACCATCGCAAGAAGGACCGGATGTTCGAATTGGCGCGCGACTTCCGCCTGCCGCTGGTGCTGTTTGCGGAGGGCGGCGGCGGACGGCCGGGCGACACCGACGGCGACTTCAGCAGCCGCACCTTTCATGACTTCGCCGCGCTAAGCGGCCTGGTGCCGCTGGTCGGGATCGTGTCGGGGCGATGCTACGCGGGCAACGCTTCGCTGCTGGGTTGCTGCGACGTGGTGATCGCGGCCCGCAACTCCAACATCGGCATGGGCGGGCCGGCGATGGTCGAGAGCGGCGGCCTGGGCATCTTTCGGCCCGAAGAGATCGGCCCGATGGAAGTGCAGGTGCCCAACGGCGTGGTCGACATCCCCGTTGCCGACGAAGCGGAAGCCGTGGCCGCAGCCAAGAAGTATCTCTCCTATTTTCAGGGCGCACTGCCCAATTGGGAATGCGCGGACCAGCGGCTGCTGCGGCGCGCCGTGCCCGACAACCGGCTGCGCTCCTACGAGATCAGAAAGGTGATCGACACGATCGCCGATACCGGCTCGGTGCTGGAGCTGCGCCGCCATTTCGGCCAGACCATGGTGACGGCGCTGGTCAGGATCGAAGGACGCCCGGTGGGTGTGGTGGCGAACAATCCGATGCGCCTGGGGGGCGCTATCGACAGCGACGGCGCGGACAAAGCGGCGCGCTTCATCACGCTGTGCGACGCCTTTGACATCCCGCTGCTGTTTTTGTGCGACACGCCGGGAATCATGGTCGGCCCCGACGCGGAGAAGACCGCCCTGGTGCGCCATTCCTCGCGCCTGTTCCTGGCCGCCGCCAACGTCACGGTGCCGTACATGACAATCATCCTGCGCAAGGCCTACGGGCTGGGCGCAATTGCCATGTCGGGCGGCGCGTACGACACCGCGGTGTTCTGCGTGTCGTGGCCCACGGGCGAGTTCGGCCCGATGGCGTTGGAGGGCGCGGCGAAGCTGGGCTATCGCAACGAACTGGCGGCAATCGCCGACCCGGCCGAGCGCAAGAAGCGCTTCGAGGAGATGGTCGCCAAGCTCTACCGCAGCGGCAAGGCGCTCAACGCCGCCACCCACTTCGGCGTGGACGAAGTAATCGACCCCGCCGACTCCCGCCGCTGGATCACCTCAACCCTGCGCTCGACGCCGGTGGCGGGCAAACGTACGACCAAGAAGCATCGCTTCGTGGATAGCTGGTGAGGGGGTCGGTCGGTTACCTTCGCTGTCCCAAGCCTCGCAGCGGGGCGGGCCGCCCCACTGACTTTTGGTTCGGCGCAAAGCAGCCGGCAGGAATCGGATGTTCGGCTATACGAACGATACCGACACTTTGCCGAGGGCGGCGAAGGTGGCTTCGAAGTGGTCCCCCTTGGCGATTGATGCGGGCTTGGTGATGCTGCCGGTGATGATGCGCTCGCCGTCTTCGAGCGCCAAGCCGTATTTGGCCAGATGGTTGGCCAGCCACGCGATACATTGCAGGGGGTCGTCGTTGACGTCGCGGTTGACGGCGCGTTCCACCGTCTCGCCGTTGCGGCGCAGCTCTACGCTGATGCCGCCGAGGTCGAGGTCGTGCGGATACGGCGCAAGCGGGCTGCCGGTGACGAAGGCGAGCTGGCCGCCGCCGCCGGCGATGCCCAGCGCCATGTCGGCCATGATGGAGGCGGTGTAGGCGATTTCGAACGCCGGGGCGACCGCGCCGATCGCTTGCAGCACGCGATCGCGGGTGACGGCGGGGCCGCTGAGCCGCCGCCCGATTGTGAAGCACAGCTCCGATTCGATGATTGGGCGGGGCAGCGAGTCGTAGGCAAAGCGATGGCCCGATTCGAAGTGGCCGCTGTCGAGCAGATAGCCGGTGAACGGCTCCGCCAGCCCCATCCGCGAGCGTGCCGCTGCGCCCGACAGCCCGATTTTCCATCCGGCCAGCTTCTTGCCCTCGGATTGCCATCGCCGCAACAGGTTGACTTGGACGTGATAGGCGTCATCGAGCGTCAGGGTTTTGCGCAGCGATTCGGGCGCATGGCGGCCCTCGCGCATCGACTGCCAGATGGAATCCGTCGCCCGTTCGATTTTGTTCATCGCGCTCCCCCGCTTTTGGCGATGGAGCCATTATCGGGACAATCCACCGATTCCGCAACGCGAAAGCGATCGGCAGGGCTGTCACTGACAATTAAAGATGTCCGCCCCATAAGCAGTTAAAGATGTCCGCGTGATTGAGTTGAAAGTTCCGAAGCCTCCACGGTTTTCAATGGCTTAGTTTTTCGGCCGGCGCTGCGGTCGGGCCGGTGCTCCCGGTCTAGAAGTTGTCCTGATGTTTGGTTTTGTAGGGCTGGCCTCTGATTGCCGGTTCCTTTTTTGGCGCTCTCGACAGACTTTTAAAGAGGTCCGCCTTGGTGTCGGTCGTCCCTCGCCGCTTGCTCCGCGAATGCCAAATCGGTAACAGAAAAATCAGGCCCGCGGTGGTGCGACTGAAGGCCGCTGGTCTGCTAATGTTGAGCATCAGCCCGGCTCATCGCGAGCCGTAACCGCGCAGGAGAGCGCCATGAGCACAGCTTCGGAGCAGGCACACGAGTTCAAGGTGATTGGCACGCGTCCGATTCGCCACGATGGGGTTGAAAAGGTGATCGGGCGGGCCAAATACGGCGCCGACTACAGCATGCCGGAGATGCTGTGGGCCAAGGTCCTGCGCAGCCCGCACGCGCACGCCCGGATCAAATCGATTAACGCCGAGCGCGCGCTGCGGCATCCGGGCGTCAAGGCGGTCATCACCTACAAGGACTTCCCGCCGATTCCGGAAGTCGGCTACCGCTATGGCGGCCTGGTGCCCTACAATCCGCGCCATCTGGCGCTGAACCTGATTGCCAACGACAAGGTCCTCTACCATGGCCACGGCGTGGCGGTAGTGTGCGCGACCAGCCCCCATATCGCGGAGGAGGCGCTCGACCTGATCGACGTCGAGTACGAAGTGCTGCCCGCGGTGCTCGACGTCAGGGAGGCGATGCAGCCTGGCGCGCCTTTGCTGCACGAGGACATCAAGGACGAATCAGGCAAGCCTTCCAACGTCGCGCGCCATATCCATTACGATCACGGCGACCTGGCCAAGGGCTTCCAGGAAGCCGACGTAATCGTCGAGCACGAATTCCGCACCGAAACGGTGCATCAAGGCTACATCGAGCCGCACAACGCGCTGGCGTATTTCGAGCCCGACGGTAAGGCGGTGATTTACTGCTCCACGCAGGGGCCCTTCGACGTGCGCGCGATGTGCTCGGACCTGACCGGGATACCGGTCAGCGACATCAAGGTGGTGCCGGCCGAGATTGGCGGCGGTTTCGGTGCCAAGCTTTTGGTCTACTACGAACCGCTGGCGCTGCTGCTGTCGAAGATCACCGCGCATCCGGTCAAGATGGTGATGACGCGGGCGGAGGTGCAGAAGTCGACCGGTCCCACGCCCGGTGCCTATCTCAAGTGCAAGATGGGCGCGAAGAAGGACGGCAAGATCACGGCGGCCGAGGTGTGGATGGCCTACGAGGCGGGCGCCTATCCCGGCTCGGTCGTGTACATCGGATGCATGACCGCGCTCTCCGCCTACGACATCGACAATTACGTGATCGACGGCTACGACGTGGTGCTCAACCGCCCGCGCACCGGCGCTTATCGCGCGCCCGGCGCGACGCAGTCAGCGTTCGCGGTCGAGTCGGTGATCGATGAGCTGGCGCAGAAGCTGGGCCTCGATCCGATCGACATCCGCATCAAGAACAGCGCCCGCACCGGCACGCGCACCCTGGCCGGACCGCCGCAGCCGCGCATCGGCTTCGTCGAGGTGCTGGAGACGCTCAAGAACAGCGAACATTACAAGTCCAGGCTCAGCGGCAAGCTGCGCGGACGCGGCCTTGCCGTGGGCGCCTGGCACACCGGCGGCATGCAGTCCTCGGCCTTGATCAACATCCACGTCGACGGCACCGCCAGCTTGGTGACCGCGGCGGTCGATATCGGCGGCTCACGGGCGGCGTGCGCGATGGTGGCGGCGGAGGTGCTGGGAATCCCGGTCACGGCGGTGCGTCCCAGTGTGACCGACACCGATTCCATCGGCTATACCGACCCCACCGCCGGCAGCCGCACCGGCGCTACGTCAACGCTGGCGGCGATGCGCGCGGCGGAGGATGCGGTGCGCGAACTCAAGGAGCGCGCCGCCAAGCTCTGGGAGATGAGCCCGGCCGACATCGAGTGGGTCGATGGCAAGGCAATCGCCAGGAACAACGGCAAGGCGCCGCTGACGCTTAAGGAAATCGCGAGCAAGGCGATGCGCACCGGCGGGCCGATCGCCGGACGCGCCAACATCGTGGGCGCCGGCGGCGGGCCCAACTACTCGGCGGTGCTGGTCGACGTCGAAGTCGATCCCGACACCTCCAAAGTCCAGGTCCTGCGCTGCACGGTGGCGCAGGACGTGGGCCTCGCGATTCATCCCAGCTACGTCGAAAGCCAGATGCAGGGCGGCACGTCGCAGGGAATCGGCTGGGCGCTCAACGAGGAGTACATCTACGACCGGGAAGGGCATCTGCGCAACACGGGCTTTTTGGACTACCGGATGCCGACCTGTCTGGACCTGCCGATGATCGAGACCATCATGGTCGAAGTGCCCAACCCCTCGCATCCGCTGGGTGTGCGCGGCGTCGGCGAGGTGCCGATCATACCGCCGCCGGCGGCAGTGGCCAATGCGGTGTCGCGCGCGCTCGGCATCCGTATCACCGAGTTGCCGATGTCGCCTTCGCGGCTGTTCGAGCTGCGCAAGCGCCAGGGCCTGTAAGCCTCGCTGCGGCGGACGTTTCGAGCAGTGGCGAGGCGTCCGCGCCGGCCTCTTCAGATTATTCCATCGGCCCGGGAGCCAGACGGCACTCGCAGTTGGATTCCGAACGCGATTGAGGTAAGGATGGCTGCTAAACCTCAAACGCGATGAAGGATCACTACGAGGCGATCGTTATCGGTACGGGGTTCGGCGGTGCGGTTGCGGCCTGCCGGCTGGCGCAGGCCGGCATCAAAGTGGGGGTCTTTGAGCGCGGCCGCCGCTACCCGCCCGCTGCCTTTCCGCGCGGTCTCAAAGACGCGCTCGGCGGATGGGTCTGGCAGGTGGGGCGCGGCCTGTTCGACATCCGAATCTTAAGCGAGATGACGGCGATTGCGGCGGCGGGCTACGGCGGCGGCTCGCTGGTGTACGCCAACGTGCAGATGCGCCCGCCGCGCGAGGTGTTCGCCAGCGGATGGCCGCCGGGCTACAGCCTGGAAGAACTGGCCGACTATTACGACCTGGTCGCCTACATGCTCGAGGTCAAGCCGATCAGTGCTGCGCCGGGGCCCCCGCCCAAGACCGTGCTGATGAAGCAAGCGGCCGCGCGGTGCGGCCGCGCGCAACAGTTTTTCTATCCCAACCTCGCAATCAACTTCGGCCCCGCGGGCGAAAACCGCTTCGGTGCGCATCAGGAGAGCTGCAATTTCTGCGGCGAATGCATCATCGGCTGTCCCAACGCGGCCAAAAACACGCTCGATTTGAACTACCTTAAGGTGGCGGAGGACCGCGGCGCCGACATCAACACCGATTGCGAAGTTATCAGAATCGAGCCGCTGGACAGCGGCGGTTACACAGTAACCGTCCGCGACCATGAACACGATATGGAAACGGCAAGCGCGGCTCGTTACGTCTTCCTCTGCGCGGGCAGCATCAACAGCACCCAACTGCTCCTGCGATGCCGTGACCATTACAAATCATTGCCGAAGCTCAACGCCATGTTGGGGCATCGCTACTCCGGCAATGGCGACTTCCTTTCATTCGCCTTCGACACCGCCTCCGCATTCGAACCCGGCAACGGCCCGACCATCACCAGCGCCGTCGTGTACGATCGCCACAACCAGCAGCCCGCTTGGTTCGTGCTGGAGGAAGGCGGCTTTCCCAAAGAGCTGGCCGCGCTGGTCCAGTTGCTTCATCCGCGGGCGGGACTTCTTGAGGAAGCAGACCGGATTGGGTTGCTGAAGCAGGCGCACGAAGCGCTGACGCATCGGGCCGCGGTGGCGCCTGGCGCGGTTGGTGAGCGCGGGTTTGGCGACGCAGATCGAACCGCGGTGTTCCTGGAGATGGGCCGCGATCGCGCCAACGGAGTGATCCGGCTCAATGCTCCGGCCTCCGATATTTTCATCGACTGGGATGTCGCCTCCAACCTGCCCTTGTACGACACGGAGACGGAATTGAGCGCTGACTTCGCGAAAAGCCTGGGCGGGCATCTGGCCCTCAATCCGTTGTGGAAGACGCTGCGGGTTCCGGTTTCGGTGCACAACCTTGGCGGATGCCCGATGGGTGCCGTGGAAGGAGAGGGCGTCGTCGATCCGTTCGGCGAGGTATTCGAATATCCGGGGCTCTACGTGCTGGACGGTTCGATATTGCCGGCCGCAACCGGGGCCAATCCGTCGCACACCATCGCGGCGGTCGCGGAACGGAACGTCGAGGCGGCGATCAGAAAGATCCGCAACGAAGCTAAGTGGCGTGCGCCGGAGATGGATGCTGCATTACAGCATCGAGCGCACGAACCGCTTTTTGATGTCGTGGTGCCCGCGGGCGGGACCGCGCTGCCGAGCACGCCGCCCGTGGTGTTGAGCTTTACCGAGACCTTGAACGGCTTCGTCTCGTTTGGGGCTGCGGCTGTAGATTACGCGGCCGCGGCACGCGAGGGCCGCAAGGCGGGTACGAGCGCCTCGATGACCCTGACCATCACGACTCCGACGCTGGACTCGTTTCTGATCGACAAGCGCCATGCGGCCTCGGCCAAGGGCACGGTAAAAGTCGCGGGGCTTACCCCTGCCGAAGGCGCCGCCGTGCGCAACGGCGTCTTCAACCTGTTCGTGGCCGGGCGCGAGGGCGACTTTTACCGCCGCCGCATGCTCTACCATCTTCCGTTTCGCGGCGCCGACGGCGCCGATTACGTGCTCGACGGCTTCAAGGATATCCGCGACCACGGCGGCTTCGACGTGTGGAGCGCGACCACCACGCTTTATACTTCAGTGCGCGCCGCTGGCGGCGGGGTGGTCGCGCGCGGAATCATCCGCATCGGCCTGGCCGACTTCGTGAAGCAACTTACGACATTCAGGATATCGGGAACCCGCAGCCTGTGGGTCAAAACCTCGGGCATGGTCCGATTCTTCCGCCTGTTCCTCGGAACCTTGTTCGACGTGTTCATCAGACCTGCGATGCCGGGAGCAGTCTGAAGTCATCGGCCATGAAGCTGCCGCAACCGGAAACGATTGGCTTCACTACGCCGGACAACGTCGATTTGCTGTTGACCCGCTACAAGGGCGGTGAGAAGGGCCCCGTGATGGTAGTGCACGGGGTAAGCGTGTGGAGCGGGATGTTCCGGATTACGACCGTGCGCGAGAATTTCGCCGAGTTCCTGGTCCGGCATGGCTACGACGTGTGGTTGCTGGACTGGCGCGCCAGTATCCACTTGCCGATGCGCCAGTTCACCCTGGACGATGCGGCTGCCAATGACTTTCCCGCCGCCGTCGAATCTATCCTGTCGCGCACCGGTGCGGCGAGCGTGCAGGCGGTGGTCCATTGCGTGGGCTCGATGGCGTTTTTCATGTCGATGGCGCAGGGGTTGCTGCCGCAGGTCAGGTGCGTGGCGGTCTCGCAGGTCGCGATGCATCCGGTGGTGGGGACGCTCATGCGCATTAAGGCGGGGCTGCGGCTAGCGTCGGCGATCGGAGCGCTGGGCATGACGCACGTCTCGCCGCTGCCCGACCCGGACTATCGGATGCTTAACGCCGCGCTGCGGCTGTACGCCAACACGCTGCACCATGAATGCGCCAGCACCGCGTGTCATCGGATGACCTTCATGTACGGCCACATGTATCCGCATCGCAGCGTCAACGTCGATACGCACGAGGATATCCCGCAGCAATACGGCCCCTGCAACATCACCACGCTGAAGCATCTGCAGCAGGTGACGATCCGGGGCCATCTGGCCAAGTTCGACTACGGCGCGCAGGGCAATCGCGCCCGCTACGGGTCGCTGACGCCGCCCAGCTACCTGGACGGAGCGGCGCATTTCCGCCGTCCGATCACGCTGGTTTCCGGGGCGGCCAACCAGGTCTTTGTACCGGAATCCACCCGCCGCACGCTGCGATGGCTGTGCGAGAGCAACGGCCCCCAATTCTATACGCGCAGGGTAATCCGCGGTTTCGGTCATTTCGACAATTTCGTCGGCGCGCGCGCCGACCGGTTCTGCTATCCGGCGTTCTGGGAGCAACTGGAGAAGTGTCCGTGAGCGTTGCGGTTGTGGACCGCAAGTAGCCGACGGCCCCGCGGGCCCGGCGTCGTCCGGTCGGGGCGGTTCAGGAACCGCCCTGATGGACAAACCCAATCTTCACGGCGGCGTTCGATTCCTCGGCAAAAACGCGATCGGAGCGGGTTTCTCACGATTTTGTGAGAAAGATTGTTACGCCCTGTGTCATCGAAGGCGCACGATTTACCGCGCCGTCGAGGCAGAGGGAGAGTCATGGCAGCGGTCAGATATTCGGTGGCGGGCAGTGTGCGAAAGCCGATGGCAAATTCGCGCTCGGTGGGTGCCGCCGACCCGCGGGAGCGCACGGAAGTTACCGTTGTGGTCCATCCCAAGGCAAAAGAGGGGGTCAGGCAGCAGGTCCAGGCGATGATCGAACGCCGGGCCCAGGGACGCCTGTCGCCGGAAGAGGAGCGCCGGGCGCGCAACAACTTCCGTGCGCTCCATGATGCCGACCCGCAGGACCTGGAGCGGGTGGAACAGTTCGCGCGCCAACACGGTCTGAGCGTGGTGGAGAAAAACGCCGCGCGCCGCGCAGTGGTGCTGTGCGGCACGGTCAAGGATTTCAGCGAGGCCTTCGGCGTGACCCTGGAGCGTTACGAGTACGAAGGCGGCACCTACCGCGGACGCGTCGGTGCGGTTCAGATTCCCGCCGAACTCAAGGAGGTAGTGGCGGGCGTCTTTGGCCTGGACGATCGCCCGCAGGTCAAGCCCCATCTGCGCCATCGGGGCCATCGCGGCAACGTGCAATGGCACGACAGTGCGGCGATTTCAAGCGTGTTTACGCCCGCGGAACTGGCCAAAATCTACAACTTTCCCGACGGCGGCGACGGCAGCGGACAATGCATCGGGATTATCGAATTCGGCGGCGGCTTTCGTCCCACGGACCTCGCCCGCTACTTCGACGAACTGCATCTGCACAGGCCTGAGATAGTCGCGGTTTCGGTCGATCACGCGCGCAACCATCCCACCGGCGACGCCAACGGTCCCGACGGCGAAGTGATGCTCGACATCGAAGTCGCGGGCGCGGTGGCGCCCAAGGCCAAAGTGGTGGTGTATTTTGCGCCCAACACCGATCGCGGCTTTATCGACGCGGTCACCACCGCGATTCACGATCAGGTCAACCGGCCCTCGGTCATCTCGATTAGCTGGGGCGGTCCGGAAGCCAACTGGACGCAGCAGGCGATGAGAGTGCTCGATGACGCGTTCCAGGCCGCGGCGGCGTTGGGTGTGACGGTCTGCTGCGCCGCGGGCGACAACGGCTCGAGCGACGGGATGGGCGACGGCGCGTCGCACGTCGACTTCCCGGCCTCCAGTCCCTACGTGCTGGCTTGCGGCGGCACGCGGCTGGCGGCGGCGTCCAACGCCATCGTCGAGGAAACCGTGTGGAACGAATTGCCCAACGAAGGCGCCACTGGCGGCGGCGTCAGCGCGGTGTTCGAGTTGCCGCGATGGCAGAAGGGGCTGAAGCTGACGTTGCATTCGGGTCAGCGCATGGCGCTGCGCAACCGCGGCGTGCCCGACGTGGCCGGCGACGCCGACCCGGTTACCGGATATCGGGTGCGGGTGGACGGCGGCGACACGGTAATCGGTGGGACCAGCGCGGTCGCGCCGCTGTGGGCGGGGCTGATCGCGTGCATCAACCAGCTCAAGGGGCACAACGTCGGCCTGATCAATCCCGCCATCTACGCCCATCCCGAGGCTTTCAACGACGTGCAGCGCGGCAATAACGGCGCCTATTCGGCCGATCTCAACTGGGATGCCTGTACCGGTTTGGGCACTCCCAATGGCAAGGCGCTGCTGGCGATTTTATGAAACTCCATCCTGCCGCCTCCGTCGCAAGGCTAGCCGCAAACCACGCCTGGACCTGCGGCTGACCGGAGCGGGCCGCCGGACTGCCACCCGGCGGCCCGCCATCTCGGTTAGGGGCAAGCTGCGGCTGAACCTTCCAAGGGAAAAGCGGCGAAGCGGGCGTCCCTGCCCGCCCTCAAGCTGCGAGCATTTGCTGCTGGCGCCACGTAATTTTTGGCGATGGCGCAAGCGACCTCGCTTGCGCGTGGTGGACCGGCAGGGACACCTGTCCCACTGATTCAGGTGCCCTTTTCCGAGCTCTCCGAAAGCCCACGGAGGCCTTTAGCTTCTGTTGCGACCGCGTTGGAATGCTAGGTTTTGCTGGTTCCGCCCGGTCTCACGTTTTTGTACGAGGGATAGTCACGCCTTGTTGTTATCCGCGCATGGCGCCGCTGCAAGGTGCAGTTGTCGCGCGCGGTGAATGGCGGAGCACAACGATGCGGATCGGCGGCCGGTTTCCACTTTGTTCCAGCACGGCCCTAAAGTGGCTCATCATTGGAGCGGCGTTTTTGAGCGCCGCGGCCTCGTTTTACGCTCCACCGCCGGGATTCGGACCTCGGTCGAAGGCGGCACCTGCCTGTGCGGTGGGTGCGACGGGCATCAGAGGCTAGCGGACGCTAATCCAGCGTCTTGCGGAAGCGCGCAGCCGCGGCGGACAGCGTGAGCAGAGCGAAGACGGCCATGCCGACAAATTGCGGCCACAGCAGGTCGAAGTCCAGCCCCTTGAGAAACGTCGCCCGCAGCACCACCAGGTAATAACGCAGCGGATCCAGGTAGGTCAGCCATTGCAGCACCGGCGGCATCGAACTGATGGGAAAACCGAAGCCCGACAACGTGATGGCCGGCTGAACGAAGAAAAACGACACCACCATCGCCTGCTGTTGAGTGTTGGACAGCGTCGAAATCAGCAGCCCGATGCCGAGCACACCGGCGATGAACAGCAGCGAGCCCGCCAGCAGCAGCGCGATACTGCCCCGCAGCGGTACCTCGAACCACATCACTCCGACCAGCGAGATGATCAGCAGTTCGAACAGCGCGATCATCAGGTACGGGATGGTCTTGCCCAGGATGAATTCCAGCGGGCGGATGGGCGTGACCATGATCTGTTCCAGGGTGCCGATTTCATGTTCGCGCACGATCGAAAACGCGGTCAGCGTCATCACCATCACCATCAGCACCGACCCGATGGTGCCGGGCACGAAGAACAGCTTGTCCTCGAGGTTCTTGTTGAACCACGGCCGCTCGTCGAGCATCACCTGCGGCACGCGTTGGGAGGCCAGCGGCGCGATGCGGTTTAAATAATCGCGCTGATAATCCTGCTGATAGCGTTGGGTAATCTGGTTGATGTAGCCCAGCGCGATGAGCGCCGTGTTGGAGTCGGTACCGTCGAGCACGACCTGCAGCGAGGCGTCCTCGCGTTTGCGGATTTCCTCGGCGAAACCGGGCAGGATGCGAATCGCCAGCGTGATGCGGCCGCGGTCGATCAGGTCGTTGATGCGGGCGCCGTTGCCTGATTCCTGTGTGATCTTGAAATAGCCGCTTGAAGCGAAGCGTGAGATGAGTTCGCGGCTTTCCTGGCTATGGTCCTGATCGAAGACCGCGGTGGGAACGTTGTGCACGTCGAAGGTGGCGGCATAGCCGAAGACGATGATCTGGATGATGGGCGGGACGATCAGGGAGAAGCGGGTGCGCGGGTCGCGCCATACCTGGAAGAATTCCTTGACCACGAACTGCCAGATGCGCGCCAACATGAAGGGCCTCTCAATCCAGGGTCTTCTTAAAGCCGCGCACCGCGCCGACCCCGACCGCGGCGGCGAACAGCGCCATCGCTAGCATCGGGGCGAACAGCGGCTCGATGCCGGTGCCCTTAAGGAACACCGCCTTGAGAATGGTGACGTAGTAGCGGGCCGGAAAGATGCGCGTCACGGCGCGCACCGCGATCGGCATCTGGTCGATGGGGAAGGCGAAACCCGAGAGCAGGAAGGCCGGCAAAAAGGTAGTGAGCAGCGCGAACTGGCTGGCCGCCAGTTGAGTCCTGGACAGCGCCGAAATCAAAAAGCCCAGCAGCAGGACGCCGATCAGAAAGACCGCGGAGGAGACGAACAGTGTCATAACGCTGCCGCGGAAGGGCACTTCGAACCACCACCCCGAGATGGCGGCGCAGGTGGCCGCGTCGGTCATCCCGATCACAAAGTAGGGAATCAATTTGCCCGCGATCACTTCGGCGGCAGTAACCGGGGTGGAGACCAGTTGCTCCATCGTGCCGCGCTCCCATTCGCGCGCGATGGTAAGCGAGGTCAGGAAGGTGCCGATCACCGCCATCACCAGCGCCACCACACCCGGCACGATGAAATTGCGGCTCTCCAGGTCTTCGTTGAACCAGGTGCGCGCCTGCAGGCCGAGCGACGGGGCGCCCAGCGCCGGGCCCCTGCGCTGCTGGTAGTCGAGCTGCACGGCGGCGGAAAAACGCGCGACCACCGCCTGCGTGTAGCCGATGATCAGGTTGGCGGTGTTGTTGTCGGTGGCGTCGATTACCGCCTGGACCGTGGCCGGCCGTCCGGCGTTGAGCAGCTTGGAGAAATACAGCGGTACCACCACGCCCACCGTACACACCCCGCCGTCGACGGCGGTGACCAACTGCCGATAATCCCGCGCATCGAGCTTGAGGCTGAAATAACGGTTGGAGACAAAACTCTTGAGCAGGTCCTGGCTTAGCTGGCTGCCTTCGCGGTCGTACACGCACAGCGGCACGTCGGTCTGATCCAGCGCGATGCCGTAACCCATCAGCGTCATCAGCATGACCGGCATCAGCAGCACCACCGCCAGGCTGCGCCAATCGCGCCGGATCTGGATAGACTCCTTGCGCGCCAGGGCGAGCATGCGCCGCCAGTTCATCGCCCCGCCTCCTGCTCCGAATCGACCGCACGCCCGGTCAGCGCGACGAACGCGTCCTCCAGACTGGGCCGGATCACCTCGAGCCGGAGGATCCCGACGCCCGCCGCCGCCATCGCATCGCGCACCGCCACGGCGGCCGTCCGCGCGTCGGGCACCACCAGATGCAGGCCGTTGCCGAACACCGCGACGTCACGCACCTGTGGCAGCGGCTTTACGGCCTCAATCGCGCGCGGCAGCGAGTCAGCCTCCAGCACCATCAGGTCGCCCTTGACCGCGCCCAGCTTGAGCTCGCTGGGCGTTCCCAGCGCAATCATCCGGCCGCGCATCAGCAGCGCCAGCCGGTTGCAGTACTCGGCCTCGTCCATGTAATGGGTGCTAACGAAGACCGTAACCCCCTCGCTTGCCATCTGCTGAATCAGCTCCCAGAACCGCCGGCGCGACAGCGGATCGACGCCCGAAGTAGGCTCGTCCAGGAACACGATCGGCGGGCGATGGAGCAGGGCGCATCCTAGGGCCAGCCGCTGTTTCCATCCACCCGACAGGGTGCGCGTCATGCTGTCCTCGCGGCCCTCCAGCCCGGCCATGCGCAGCGCCCAGGTGATTCGTTCCTTGAGCAGGGCGCCGGTGACGCTGTACAGGCCGCCGTAAAAGCGCAGGTTCTCGATCACGGTCAGATCGTTGTAGAGGGAGAACTTCTGCGACATGTAGCCGATGTGCTGGCGCACCGCTTCGGGGTTGGAGGCCACGTCGAAGCCGGCGACGCGGGCGCGACCGGAGGTCGGCCGCAGCAACCCGCACAGGATTCGGATGGTGGTGGATTTGCCCGAGCCGTTAGGGCCCAGGAAGCCGAACACCTCGCCTTTGTAAGCGGCAAACGTGATGCGATCGACAGCGGTGAAGGTGCCGAAGCGTTTGACCAGCTCTTCGACGACCACCGAAGCGTCGTTGGCGGGCGCGCTTACCATCGATTAATGCGGCTCCTGCGCGGTCACCGCGTTGACGAACAGGTCCTCAATCGTGGGCGTGATGCGCACCACTTCATCATAGAAAAGGCCCTTGGCATCCAGCGCGCGCGAGATTTGCGGGATACGGCGTGCGGCATCATCGACGAACAGATGGAGCGCATCACCGATCAGCAAGACGCTGTGAACGCCGTCGGCATGGGCCAGTTCCTCGCGCAGGCGCGCCGCGATCGGCGAGACCACTGCGATCACGGCTCCGGGCAGACGCTGCTTGAGGCGCTGCGGCTGGTCACAAAACAGCAGGCGTCCGCGATGCATCAGGGCTACCCGATGGCATCGCTCGGCCTCGTCGAGGTAGGCGGTGGAATTGACGATGGTTACGCCCTGGGCCGCCAGTTCGTAGAGCATCGCCCAGAATTCGCGCCGCGACAGGGGATCGACGCCGTTGGTCGGTTCGTCGAGCAGCAGCAGCCGCGGGGTATGAATCAGCGCGCAGACCAGACCGAGCTTCTGCTTCATCCCGCCCGAAAGCTTGCCCGCCAGGCGGCCGCTAAACTCGCTCATGCCGCAGGCGGCCAGCAGCCGGGCCGCGGCCTGTTCGCGCTGGCGGCGGCTGATTCCAAAGAGGTCGGCATAAAAGCGGATGTTCTCGCTGACGGTCAGGTCCTCGTAAAGGCCGAACCGCTGCGGCATGTAGCTGATATGCTGCTTGACCGCCTCGGGGTCGCGCACCACGTCGCATCCGCAGACCACGGCCGAACCTTCATCGGGCGCCATCACGCCCGCCAACACGCGCATCGTGGTGGTCTTGCCGGCGCCGTCGGGTCCCACCAGGCCGAAGATTTCGCCGGCGCTGACGCGGAAGCTGAGATGGTCGACAGCGCGGACGGGGGGAAAGTCCTTGACCAGGCCCTCAACCACCACAGCCCAGCTCTCATCCGGCATCGGCGCCTCCAAAAAGCTTGGGGGCGGCGCTGCCCTGCGGCCCGCGATAGCCGTCGCGCTGCGGTCCGCCGCCTTCGCCGCCGCTCAGCTCGATCAGGGCGTCGGCCGGCATCCCGGGTTTCAGCTCGTGGCGGGGATTTTCCACGTCGATCTTGATCCGATAGACCAGCGTCACCCGTTCCTTGTGCGTCTCGACACTCTTGGGCGTAAATTCCGCCTGAGAGGAGATAAAGGAGACGCGCCCGCGGTAGCGGCGGCCCGGATAGGTGTCGGTGGTCACCCAGGCCTGCTCGCCCCAGCGCACCTTGCCAAGATCGGTTTCGCTGATGTAGGCGCGCAGCCAGACATGGTCGAGGTCGGCCAGCGTGACCACCGGCGTACCCGGCTGCATCACCTCTCCCAGTTCGGCGTTGCGCACCAAAATCACCCCGGAAAACGGCGCGCGCAGCGTTGTATAGTCGAGAATTACCCTGGACAGTTCGAGGTTCTTTTGCGCGTCCTGAAGACCGGCCCGGGCCACGTCCACGTCGCGGTCGGCGGCGCGCGAGGCGGCGAGATCGCGCTGCAAAGCAGCCTGGGCCTGCTTGAGCGCGGTTAGTGCCAGATCGCGATCCTCGGCGGAAATCGCGTGGCCGGCGAACAATTCGCGCCGGCGGGCGTAATCCAGTTCGCGCTGCGCCAGTTCGGCGCGATCGTTGAGCACCGTGGCGCGGGCAACATCGACGCGCTCAGCGGCCGACTCCAGTTGGCGCTGGGCCACCGCGACGGCCGCCTCGTTTACCTCCACCTGCTTGCGGTAGTCGGCGGCGTCCAGCCGCGCCAGCACCGTGCCTGCCTGCACCCATTGGCCTTCGTCGAAGGGCAGATAGACGATGCGCGATTGGACGGTTTTGAAGCTGACCAGGCTTTCATGAGCTTCGATGTTGCCCGAAACCAGCAGTTCTTTGTCCGACGCGCCGGGACCAAACAGCCCTCGCCACTCAATCAGCGCAGCCGCGGCGGCCAACGCCGCCGCAACGCCAATGACGAAGATCGCTTTCTTCATCGATTTGAAGTCTACCAGATGTCCTGCCGATCAGAACCCGCGACAGAACTTATCCCCCATACCGTTGCCAACCCTTGCGCCGGACGCACTAGCAGCTTTGGATTCTGCCGTGTTTCGCGCGATAGCGCCGGATTGTATAATCTACAAGCTGTTTCTGGAAGCTGGAGCGATGACTGCCGAAGCTGCCAAGATTTCTCCACCGCCGCTGGGAGACATCTCGCGCGAGGAGATTCTCAGCCGCCTGCACGATCCGAGCCTGACGATCGTCGATGTTCTGCCGTCCTCATCATATGAAGCGGGTCATATTCCCGGAGCGATCAATCTGCCGGTAGCCGAAATCGAGCAGCGCGCCGCCGCGCTTTTGCCCGACCCGGCGGCGGAGATTGCGGTGTACTGTGCCAAGTTCACCTGAGACGCCGCCGAGCGGGCTGGACGCCTGCTGATCGAGATGGGCTACACCAACGTGCGCCATTATCACGGCGGCATCGCGGACTGGGAGCAATCGGGCGCGCCGATCCAGATGGGTCCGGCGCAGGTATCCGCTGCGCCACCGTCCGCAACTGTGCCGCCCTCCGCAACTGTGCCGCCGGCCGTGGGGGAAGCTGCGCCGCTGCTGACGCGGGTCACCGGCGTGGTCCATCAATGGTCGTGGGGCAGCCGGCTGATCGAGCTGATCGACACGCAGTCAACCTCGCGGCTGTTTCTGTTCTGGTTGGCGATGGCCCTGGCGTTCGGGCTGTTGTACTGGACCGCCGGACTGCTGCATCACTCGGGGCTGTATGAAGAAGGCCGGCGGCTGGACGGCAGTTTGCACGGGCTGGTCAGCGCGCTGTACTTCAGCCTCGTGACCGTGACATCGGTGGGCTACGGCGACGTCCTGCCGCGCGGGATTTCCCGCGGGCTGGCGGTCGTCGAGGCGGTCAGCGGGCTGTTGATCTTCGGCGCCGTGATCTCCAAGTTTGTATCGCGCCGCCAGGACCAGGTGGTGACGGAGATTCATCGCATTACCTACGAAGAGCGCATCGACCGCATCCTGACCAATCTCCACATGGTGCTGTCGGAATTGCAGTGGGTGGGGATGATGTTCAGCGAACGGCGCGCGCCTGTGGAACGCATCAGCGCACGGCTGGACAGCACCGTACTGGTGTTCGCGACCGAACTGCGCACCATCCACTACCTGCTCTACCGCCCGCAGCAGGCGCCGGAAGAGCCGGTGATGGCGGCGATACTGGCCGCTTTGGCCTCCGCGCTCAATACGTTGGAGGACTGTCTGCGCGCCGCGCCTGACGGTCATCCGCGCTCGCCGGTGCTGACGCACGCGCTTAAGACCGTCAGCCAACTGGCCGGCGACATATGTGCTACCTGCGTGCCGGCCGGATACGCGCCCGCGCTGGCGGTGTGGATGGACGAAATTCACGCCATCGCCGGACGAATCGGCTAACCGCGCGCTGCACTAATCAGCGCCGATCATTTGGAAGCGCCGCGGCCGGCTTCGCGCGCCTGCTTGAGGCGCTGGTAGTCCTCGCGGGTCGGCAACTGCACCAGTTCGAGCAGGTTGCCGTCGGGATCCTCGAAGATTACCGCCTTCATGGGCGCGTAGCCCTGCAGGTCGAGCTGCTCGATATCGCTGAAGAACTTGACGCCCATCGCGCGCAGGCGCTTGACCACCTCCTCGAGCGGTTCGCCCTTGACTTCGAAAGAGATGACCCACACGCCCAAATCGTCGGGACGCTTGGGAGGGGTCGGCGGTTCGCGACGCGGCTGGACCTGCATCAGCTCGATTTCGCCCACCGTGCTGGAGCCCTGCACCATCATGATCGAGCGGATGTTGAGGCCCTTGAGCGGCAGATGCAGCATCCGCGCGTTGGCGGGTCCGTGGGCATGCATGTCCAGGACTTTGCGAAACCCCAGCGCATCGCGGTAAAAGGCGACCGAACGCTCCAGGTCGGAAACATTGATAGCCACGTGATGAATTTCGCTGATCGCCATGAGCTTCGCTCTCCTCGCCAAGCGCGCGCAACCATTTAGCGCTATCCCGCGATATTGTTCAACGCGATCAAAACGCGGGCCGGGAGCGCAATTGCCGCATCGGCGCGCTTGGACTAAAGTGAAAGCGGTTGGCGACAGCGATGCTCAAACGGATTCATCATATTGGTGTGGTCGTTCCCAACCTTGACGCAGCATATCGCTTCTGGCGCGACACGCTGGGCCTTGAGTTTACCAAAAGCGCCACGATCGAGGAGCAGGGCGTCAAGGCGGCCCTGCTCAAGGTGGGCGACAGCGAAATCGAACTGCTGGAACCGCTCAGCGCGGATAACGGGGTAGGCAAGTTCCTGGCCCGCCGCGGCGGCGGACTGCACCATCTATGCTTTGAGACCGACGATGTCGGGCGCGAACTGGAAGGCGCGCGCGCCAAGGGACTGGCGCTCATCGATCAGCATCCGCGCAAGGGACTGGCCGGGATGATCTGCTTTTTGCATCCCAAGGCCACGCGCGGCGTGCTGGTGGAATACGCGCAGCCGATCGAGGAGGATTGAATGCCGATCTACGAGTATCGATGCGAAGGCTGCCGGACCTCATTCGAGGCGCTGGTCACGCGCAGCGATCCGCAAGCCGAATGCCCGCAGTGCGGCGGTCATGAGCTGACGCGCGAGATGTCGATCTTCGCCTCCGCGGTCAGCGGCAACGGTGCTGCGCAATCCGCAGCCACAGCCGCCCCCGCACCCCGCGCCTGCTGCGGCGGCGGCTGCGGATGCCGCTGAGCACATGCGGTCGTCCTCGCTTGCCTTCTCCCGTTTTTCTATGGGAGGGGGAAGTCCTCACACATGCTGGGCGCGCTCGACGGTGGGGGCCAGGCGTCTGATTACCTCCAGCGCGCGGCCGTGGGCCATCCGCACCGCATCGCGCTGTGAGAAGAGGATCAGGCGGTCAACGCCCGCTTCCTTGAAACGCTTGAGATCGTCCACGGAGATTCCGTCGTCGCCGGGGGCGATGAATGGCTCGAGGCGGATACTTTTCGGATCGCGTCCGCGCTCGGCGGCCAGCTTGCGGATCGTGGCGGCGTCGCGCTTGAGCGATTCCGGTTTGCCCGCCGCCGGACACCATCCGTCATAGGTCCGCGCCACCCGCTGTAGCGCCTTGGGCCCCAACGCGCCGAGCAGGATGGGCGGGTAGGGCTTCTGCACCGGCTTGGGCTCGCAGCGCACCGGTGGGAACTTGACCAACTCGCCCTGGTAGCTGCATTCCTTTTCCGTCCACAGCACACGCATCGCCTCGGTGGTCTCGCGCAGCAGTTTCCAGCGGGTGAGGAAATTGACGCCGAAGGCTTCGGTTTCCTCGCGCAGCCATCCCGCTCCCACTCCGAGCACGACGCGGCCGCCCGAGATTACGTCCAGCGTGGCGATCAGCTTGGCGGTGACGATCGGCTCGCGCTCGGGCAGCAGGCAGATGCCGGTGCCGAGCTTGATGCGCTTGGTGACCGCCGCTGCGACAGTGAGCGCGATGAACGGGTCCATCCAGCGCCCGTAATGCTCGGGCAGGTTGCCGCCCCCGTAGGGCGGTACGGTCTTGAAGTCGATCGGGATCACCGGATGTTCGGGGATGAAGAACGACTCGAAGCCCAGGTTCTCGACCTCGCGCGCGATCTCGGCGATGTCGCCGGTTTGCGCGGTCGCGGTGATCATGATCCCGATATCCAAACTCCACCTCCGTTGGCAGTGCCGATGCCCTGGCGCCTCAGCGCAAATCGTAGTCCGACAGCTCGGGCGCCCGCGTCCACTTCCAGTAATCAACCAGACGCCAGGGCGAAGTGTTGACCACCACGCCGCGTTCGTTCTTGTACCAGTTGCGGGTGCCCGGATGCGCCCACACCATTGCCGCGCACACCTTGGTATACTCGTCGACGTAGCGGCGGAACGGCTCTTCCTTGCATTCCATGGCTGCGGCGCCGCGCTCGACCAGCGCCTTGATGCATCCCATCACGTAGCGCACCTGGCACTCGGAATGGAAGATGATGCTGCCGCCGTGGGCCAGGTTGGTCGAGGGGCCGTAGAGCATAAACAGGTTGGGAAACTGCGGCACCGTGATTCCCAGATAAGCGTGCGGCTCGTCGCCCCAGATCTCGCGCAGGTCGGCGCCGCCCTTGCCGGTGATCTCCATCGGCCACAGGAAGCGGTTGGCGTAAAACCCGGTCGCATAGACGATGATGTCCACGCGATGGCGATGGCCGTGGGTGTCGACGATTGCGTCGGGCACGATCTCGCGAATCTCCTCGGTGATAAGCTCGACGTTGGGCCGCTTGAGCGCTGCCAGCCATGATCCGTTGTCGACCAGGACCCGCTTTACGAACGGCGGATATTTGGGAATCACCTTGTCCAGCAGTTCGGGATTATCGCCGACCTGCCGCCGGTAGTTGGCGATGAGGTTTTCGCGGATCCGGTCGTTGAGCTTGCTGATGGAGCGCTGCTGATGCGGCCATCGCGGGTCAACCGTGCAGGCCGGCAGCAGCGCGTCCGAACCGGCGTAAAACAGCAAAAACCGGTACCATCGCGCGTAGTAGGGCACATGGCGCAACAGCCACTTCTTTTCCTCGCTGACCAGCGCGTGATACTGCGCGTTGGGAAACATCCACGGCGCTGAGCGCTGGAAGACCTTGAGCCGGCCGGCGGCTTTTGCGACTTCCGGTACGATCTGGAAAGCGCTGGCGCCGGTGCCGATCACCGCAACCGTCTTGCCGTTGAGGTCGTGCTGATGCTGCCAGTTGGCCGAATGCCACGACGGTCCGGCAAAGCTGTCGCGTCCCTTGATATCGGGCAGCCTGGGCCGATTGAGCTGTCCGACCGCGGTGATGACAACATTGGCCCTGAGCGTTTCCTGGTTGCCCGCGGGCGTCCTGACCGTGACCCGCCAAAGCAGTTCGTCCTCGCAGTAGCGCGCGCTTACCACTTCGGTGGAAAAGCGGATATGGGGCCGGATGCCGAATTTGTCCGCGCAGCGGTTGAAGTAGGCGAACAACTCGTCGCGCCGCGAAAAGTACTCGGGCCATCCGTGATTGGGCTCGAAGGAAAAGGAGTAGAAATGGTTGGGCGAGTCGACGCGGCATCCGGGATAGCTGTTCTCGAACCAGGTTCCGCCCACCGCCTGGTTCTTCTCCACGATTTCATAGGGAATACCGGCTTCCTGCAGGCGAATCGCGGCGAGCAGTCCGGACATGCCGGCCCCGATTATCAACACCTTGAATTTCTGCTTGTTCTCGGGGCTAACCGGCTGGTCCCAGCGGAATGCCCGATGGTCGACGCCGTCGAGCGCCAACTCCTCAACCATCATCGGCACGTACTCTTCGGGCACCGCTTCGCCGACCAGGAAACTCATCAGGGCGTGGATCTGTTTTTCCGAAAGCGGCGGTGGCAGTGTGCAGCCGCGGTCGCGATAGGCTTTGAGGATTTCCAGCGCGTGCGCGCGCACCTGCGCCTTTTCCTCGCCGGTCATCGAGCTTTCGTAATCGCCATTGACGACCCGCCTTGGCCTGATTGGGCCCTCAAGCAGGCTCATGTCGCCGGTGATATGCACCAGCGACATCATCAGGGTGGGGACGTTGGCGCTCTTGAGCGCGTGCGCGATGAAGGCGTCATCTTGCGTGATCTTTTCTTCGGCCGGCTTGAGACGGACGGTCATTTCTGTGCTCTACCCCGGCGGTGGATTTGGGCGGCGCGGGCGCCGCTCCGTCCCGCCACGTCGATTTTACTATATGACAGGCTAATAAATGCCGCCAGCCGGCCAAAAGCGCGATGCGGATGCCTTGAATCGAGCAGACGAACAGGCCCCTGCACTCATTGCACGAAATTCGCCGGTTTTGCCTGATTGACGGCTTTTATGCAAAACGTGATATGATAGGCGCCAATGGTCCAGGCACGAAACAGGAACTCGGTGGCTTTACGCACCCTGCAAATCGGAGCCGGGATAGTGGCTGTTCTGTTCTTCTTCAATGGCCGTTATCCCGCCCTGCTGCGGGACGCTGAACTGAAGGCTTTTGATCTGCGCATGTACGCCCAGGGGACTCGCAAGCCCAGCGGGCGGGTGGTGATTGCCGCGATCGACGATAAGAGCATCGCCCAACTGGGCCGATGGCCCTGGCCGCGCACGGTTTTGGCGCGGCTGACGGCGGCGTTAAAGTCCTACAACGCGGCCGTGGTAGGCTTCGACTTGGTGTTCAGCGAACGCGACTACTACGACCTGCAGCGTGAGCGGGGCGCCGACGGCGCCAGGATGTCGGCTCTGCGCGCGACTGCAGTCAGCAACGATGAAGCATTCGCCGATGCCATCCGGGCCCAGGGCAACACCTTTATCGGCTATTCGCTGCAAGTCGGGTCTGGGGACGGCAACCAGGAAATTACGCCCGGATTTGTGGACAAGATCGATGCTCCCGCACCGCTGGTGTACGATCATGTGCGGCTTGCCGAGCGCGGCTTGTTGCCGCCTGTACCGCAAGCGGTCGCCTATCTGCCCAATCTTGGGGTAATCAACCGTGCCGCACGCGGGGCCGGATATTTCGATACTCCGACTGACGCGGACGCAGTGTTTCGCTCCGAGATGATGGTGATACGGTTGGGCAAGCTCTACTGCGAGCCATTAATTCTGGCGCTGGTTAGCGCATATACCAACCGGGCGCCGACCACGGTGGCCCTGGCGGACTTTGGTGTGGCGGGTGTTGGTGTCGGTGCGGTCAAGATCCCGGTCGATGAGCAGGGACGGATGCTGGTCAATTTCCGCGGTCCCGCGCATACCTTTCCTTACTACTCGGTCAGCGACGTGATCGCCCATCGGGTTCCGGCCGCCGCACTGGCCAACAAGATCGTGCTCGTCGGTGCGTCCGCGCTGGGGGTGGGCGATCGTTGGTCCACTCCGATGGGGGCTGATTTTCCGGGCGTCGAAATTCACGCCAACGCGATCGACAACATCCTGCAAGGCGACTTCATCCAGCGCTCCGACACCACTACGGGCGTGGCGATTGTGGCGGCGGCGATAATGGGGCTGACGGTCAGCGCCGCCGTTGCCTACCTGTCCGCATCGTGGTCGCTGGTCGCGGCCGCGGCGATGATTTGCGGCTATTTCGTCTTGGCCCAGTACCTGCTGATGGCTGACGGGTTGCTGGTGGGGGTGCTGTTCCCGATTATCACCGCGTTCGTCACCTACGCGGGACTGGCCAGCTACCGCTTCATCCGCGAGGAACGCGAAAACCGGGTTCTGCGCCACGCGATCAACGAATCCCGCTGAACTTCCGCCCGACGTTTGCCAACTGACTGCTCTTGGGCTGCGCTGACATTTAGAGCGCTCGTCGCTACTTCTCGACCACTGGCGGGGCGGTTGTGCTAAGGTTGTTGAGCAGACGCCATGACTGAGCATGGAGCAGGGGCGAGGCCTGGTTCGGGGGGTGGCGACCCGTTAGCGGTGCAGGGCAGATTCTCGAACTGATGGGACCTCTGTCTGTAATCGCCGCCGCGGCGGCGCCCGCGGTGGCATTGGGCCTTGCGGCCGCATCGCTGGTAGGGTCCGCCCTGATGCATGAATTGCTGGCGCTGGCGGCTGCGATCGTGATGGCGGGCGCGCTCGGATTCGCCTTCCGCCGTCTACGCCAGCCGCTGGTGGTAGGCGAGCTCATCGCCGGCATCGTACTGGGCCCGGCTGTTTTAGGCCACCTGTCGCCCCACGCCTTCGCTTTTCTCTTCACGCCCCAGGCCTTTGGGTTTTTGAGCCAGATCGCCTCGGTCGCCATCATTCTGTACATGTTTTTAGCGGGCCTGGAACTGGAACCGGCCCTGTTGCGTCAGCAAAGCGCGGCGAGCGCGCTGATTTCTCTGTCCTCCGTTTTTATCCCCTTCGTGATCGGCGGCCTTGTTGCCGCACCGGCGTTTGGCGCACTCTCGCCGCTGTCGGGCGGGACATTTTACTTCGCCTTTTTCCTGGGATTGGCCCTGGCGGTAACTGCTTTTCCGGTCCTGGCGCGCATCCTCATCGACCGCCGCGTCCACAAAACACCGATCGGTGCGACCTCACTGGCGGCCGGCGCGCTGGGTGACGTGACGATTTGGTCGCTGTTGGGGGTGATGCTGGGGCTGTGGCAGGCGCGTGAAAGCGGCGCAATCACGACGGCAGCGCTGATTGCCGGATTCGTCCTAATCCTGGCGGGCGTGTTCCGGCCGCTGATGATGCGCCTGTCGGTGGTCTATGGCAATCGCGGCCGGCTGACCCAGGGCGTCATCACCACCATCTTCGTCTCGCTGCTGCTATGCGCGTTGGCGGCGCAGGTCGTCGGCCTGCACGCGCTGCTGGGCGCTTTCGCGCTGGGCGCGGTGATGCCGCATGACAGCGGGATGTCGCGCGAACTGACCGACCGCCTCGAAGACCTGGTAGTGGTGCTGTTGCTGCCGGCGTTTTTCGCGATGGTCGGTTTGCAGACCGATTTCACGGTGTTCGGTGCGCGCCAATGGCTGCTGTGCGGTGCGCTCGTCGCGTTGGCCTCGGCGGCGAAGTTTGGCGCCGGCGCGTTGGCCGCGCGCCTGTCGGGCGCGCGATGGCGCGACGCGTCGGTGGTGGGCGTGCTGATGAATACGCGCGGCCTGATCGAGTTGATTGTGCTCGACATCGGGTTGCAGCTCGAGATCATCGGCCCCGAGCTGTTCACCATGCTGGTGCTGATGACGCTGGCGGCGACGGCCGCAACCGCGCCCGTCATCGACTGGCTGATTCCAGCCGCTGGCGCGCAGGCGGACCATGAACCCACCGCCACGATCAGTCCGGCGCTGGGCCCGGTGCGCCGCGCGGCAATCGTGGTGGCGATCTCCAACCCCGAAGGCGCACCCAACCTGCTCGACCTCGCATTGGAGGCCAATCGCCCCGAGGATCCGCCCCCGCATGTCGTGGCGCTGGCGCGCCGGCCCCCGGAAGGAGTGCGCTCGGGGCTGCGCGAAGTCGACCAGCGCGTCGCTCCCCAGCCGCCGGCGCTGGCCGCCGCCCTCGACCATGTTCATGCGCGAGGCACGGCGGTCACCTCGCAGGCGGTATGGACCGACGACCCCGCACTGGACATCCTGCGCGCCGCCCAAGAGGCGCAAAGCGAATGGCTGCTGCTGGGTGCGCATCACGCGGTCTTCGGTTCCGACCTGCGCGGCGGCGTGGTGCGCTCGATCGCCGAGCGGGCGGAAGCGATTCCGGTCAATGTTGCAGTCCTGACCCCAGGCCTGAACCAACCGCTGGACCGGGTGTTTGCGGTGGTCGATCACAGTGCGCACGGGCGCGCCGCGCTTGAGTTGGGTATCCGCCTGGTCAAGCGGACCAAGCGCAGTCTGCACGTTATCCTGGTGCCGCGCGCGGATATCAAACCCGATCTGCCGCTGCTCGAAATGGTCCGCGCGATTGGCCGCGCCGAGGGCCTGCGTCTGCACACCGACGTGCTGGCCGAGCGCAGCGCGGCGCAACTGGCGCGCCAGGCGCCCGGCCCGCTGATCATTCTGGGCACCAATCTGCTCGACGAATTTGGCCTGCCGCCCGGAGATCTGGCCAAAGCGGGCCATTCGATGGTCGTCGTGCAGGGCGCGCAGACCCAGCGCATGGGCCTGCGCGCCGAGTACGAGCGCGGCGCGGCCGGCTCCAAGCGCGGCTGAGCGCGGCCGGTTCAGCAATTTTTCCCCTTGGCCAAAAACGAAGCGGGAAGCACCTTCGCCAACGGACAACCAGTTCTCGCCGCGATCCGAATCTGCTCCCCTTCCCGTTCAGGGAGGGGGCCGGGGGTTAGGTTCCTGCCGACGAGCGCGAGCAGCCGACGCTCGCGCGTCATCGACCGGCGGCGACACGCGTCCTACTAATTGTAGGTGCTCACGACCAGCCCGAAGGTTGGTTTCAATTGTCACGCAACCTAGGCGCGTGGTCTGGTGGACACCCAATGTTCGCCCGCGGCCAGGCCCTCCAGCGCCAGCCCCAGGCTCAGGTTGTCGAGCATCAGGCGCTTTAAATGCAGCGTCAGCACCTGACGCGCGTAGCGCACCGCCAGCGGCGGCTTGTCCGTGATCTGGCGCGCCAGCTCCCAGGCCCGCGGCAGCAGCTGGTCGCGCGGCATCACCTCCGCGACCAGCCCCATGTCCAGCGCCTGACGGGCGGAGATTTTCTGACCGGTCAACAGAAAGTAGCGCCCGCGATTAAATCCCATCAGCAGCGGAAACACGACGTGCACGCCGTCGCCCGGAACCAGCCCGCCGGGAAAATGAGGCAGGTCCTGGAACTCAGCGTGGTCGGCCGCCAGCACGACGTCGCACAGCAGCGCCAGCTCGGCATGGATCAGCGCCGGGCCGTTGACCGCCGCGATCATCGGTACTTCGATGTCAAGATGGTTCATGAGCAGATGCTTGCCGTCGGAAAAGGTGTGATCCCAGGCCCCGGGCGGGACCTTGGTGGTATCGCCGCCCCAGAGCGCATCGGCGATGAATTCATCCCCGGTGCCGGTAATGATTACCGCCTTATTGTCGCGGTCGCGCGCGACCTCGCCGAAGGCATAGGACAGCTCCTCGTGCGGACGCATCCCCCATTTGAGCGGCCCGCCCTTGGAATGCAGGGTCATCTGCAGGATACCGTCGGTGCGTTCCATCTTGATGAACTTGTACTTGCCCGCGTAATCTTCCAGCTTGATCGCCATCGCCGTCCTCCTGTCGGACTGTGGTTGGTTCGGCCCGAGTATACTTGAGGCCGCAGGCCCAAGGCACGGCGATACGCAATGGGTGCGAGGTGAGGTATGGAGCCGCGCTCGATGCTGTTTGTGCCCGGTGACAGCGAACGCAAGCTGGCCCGGGGCGAAAGTTCCGGGGCCGACGCTTTGGTGCTCGACCTTGAAGATTCCGTGCCCGCCGACCGGCTGGGCGCGGCGCGCGCGATGGTGCGCGAGTACCTGGGCAGCCATCGCGAACGCGCCCGCCAGCAACTGTGGGTGCGCGTCAATCCGCTGTCCAGCGGCAAGACACTGGCCGACCTGGCCGCAATCGCCGCGGGCGCACCCGACGGCATCATGCTGCCCAAGACCAACTCGGCTGCCGACGTGGTCGTCGCGAGCCATTACCTGTCGGCGCTGGAGGTCCGTGATGGACTGGACGAAGGACGCGTGCGGATCTTTGCAATCGCCACTGAAACCGCGCCGTCGCTGTTCGCGTTGGGGAGCTATACCGGATGCAGTCCGCGGCTGGCCGGGATGACCTGGGGCGCCGAGGACCTGGCCGCCGCGCTCGGCGCTGCGACCAATCGCGACGAGCGGGGCGAGTTGGAATTTACCTATCGGCTGGCGCGCTCGCTGTGTCTGGCCGGCGCGGTGGCGGCGGGCGTTCAGCCGCTGGACACCGTGTTCGTCGATTTCCGCGATGCTGCCGGTCTGCGCGCCGAGGCGCGCGCAGCGGCGCGGGCGGGATTCACCGGCAAGATCGCGATTCATCCCGACCAGGTGCCGATCATCAACGACGCCTTCACGCCCACCGCGGAGGAGATTGCGCACGCCCATCGCGTAATCGAGGCGTTCGCCGCGGGCGCCGGTACCGTGTCGCTGGACGGCAAGATGCTCGACATGCCCCATCTCAAGCAGGCGCAGCGCGTTCTGGCACTGGCCGCGCTGGTGCGCTGATTGACAAGCGGGCGCGGAAGTGGCGGTATGCGCTGCAAGGCTTAAAGAGGAGGTTGACGCACATGAAGGTCGGCATGGCAGCCATCGGCCTCGGTCCCTTCAGCGATCCCGACATCATGGCCCACGTCGCGATTACGGCCGAACGATGCGGCTTCGAATCGCTATGGGCGCCTGATCATTCGGCGATTCCCGACGGGCATCAGACCAAATGCCCCTACACGCCCGACGGCGAGATTCCCGGCGGTCCCGACGCGCCGCTGGCCGAGCCCATCACGGCGCTGTCGTTCGTGGCTGGCCTGACCTCCAAAATCAAGCTCGGCACCGGCATCATGATCCTCCCCCAGCGCCATCCGTTATACGTGGCCAAGGAAGTCGCCACCCTGGACGTGGTTTCCAAGGGGCGGGCACAACTGGGAATCGGCAGCGGATGGTGTGCGGAGGAGTTTGCGGCGCTGGGCCTGGATTTCCATCGGCGCGGCAAGCGCACCGATGAAGCGATGCAGGCGCTGCGCGCGCTGTGGCGCGAGGATCCGTCCACTTTCAAAGGCACCCATTTCAACTTCGAGCGCATCCGCAGCTTTCCCAAGCCGGTGCAAAAGGGCGGCGTCCCGCTCCTGGTCGGCGGTCATTCGCGCGCCGCGGCGCGGCGCGCCGCGCGCTTCGGCGACGGCTTCTACCCGCTGACTCCGATCGTCGATGCGGACGTAAGCAAAATTGACTTCATCAACGAAATCAAATCCATGATCGGCTGGCTCAAGGAGGAATGTGCCAAGGTCGGACGTAAGTCCGACGGATTCGATATCACCACCGGCGCCGGCCCCGATCTGGACGTGATCAGACGCCTGGAAGATATCGGCGTCACGCGCGTGTTCATGAACTCGCCCGCCACCGACCGCGACGGCATCAGCCGCGCGTTTGAGAAAATCGGCAATGACGTGATTGCGCGGCTCTGATTCAGGCCGAAGCCGAGCCGGCCCGTTCTGCCACCGGACCGGCCGCGACGCGCGGCGCCGCGAGGCGGATGCGGCGGACGGCGGCAACGAGGATGAACGCGGTGGCGGCGCCTGCCGCGTCAAGCTTGATATCGAGCAGGCTGCAACTGCGGTCGGGCAGGAAATACTGATGGCCCTCGTCGGCCAGAGCCAGCAGGACACACACGATCAAAGCGGTTAAGGGACGCAGCCCCAGCGCCCAGAGCAGAATCAGGAACAACACGAAGTATTGAAGGAAATGCCCCGTCCACCTCACCAGCGACAGATAAAAGAACAATTTCTCGTCGCCGGTGACGTGTAACACCGACCTGAAGATCGGATAGAACAGCGGTTCCATCCGGACAGCGGAAAACAGCGACGTGCCCAGCCAATAGACGATCACCGCGACCACGCCGAACAGGCACAGCCTCAATGGCCATCCAAGGCGTATCGTGGCGGCGGCAAACACCGCCGCGTTGCTCCGCTCGGCCATGCGCCGAGCTTAGCTAATTTCGCGAGATTATAGAATATTTTCACTCATCATTTCGCCTTAAAATCGCAGGTGCCACCGGTGGCGCTGCGCCCGCGGGCCGCAGAGCATAGTTTGCAGGGCGCGCTGCCGCCATGCTAATTGGCTGGCCAAAGCCTAGTGCTGCCGGCTTTTTCACCTGCCATGCTATTTTGGCGGTCAGGGCTCGGCAGCGCACGAAGCTTGCCGCGAAGCCAGGGAGTGTGATTCATGCGTGCAGCGATATTCAACGGCCCCAGGCAGCCGCTAGTGCTTGACGAGGTCGACATCGACAAACCCAAGGGCAGGGAAGTATTGGTCAAAAGCGTGGCGTGCGGCGTCTGCCACAGCGACCTGCATTTTGCCGACGGCGTGTGGCCGATGATGCCGCCGGCGATCCTCGGTCATGAGACGGCGGGGATCATCGAGGAAGTCGGCAGCGATGTGAGCGAGTTCAAGCCCGGCGACCACGTCATCGCCTGCCTGGCGCTGTTCTGCGGGTCGTGCGAAAAATGCTTGAGCGGCAGTCCGCATCTATGCTTCAACACCGGTGCGACCAATCGCAAGCCGGGCGAGCCGCCCCGGATGCAATACAAGGGCAAGCCGATCCAGGGAATCCTGTCGATGGCGGGGTTTGCCGAAAAGCAATTGCTGCACGAAAACGCCGTGGTCAAGATTCCCGACGACATCCCGCTGGATCGGGCGGCGCTGGTCGGATGCGGCGTGACCACCGGTGTCGGCGCGGCGCTCAACACCGCCAAGGTCGCGCCGGGCTCGACGGTGGCGGTGTTTGGATGCGGCGGAATCGGGCTGGCCGCAGTGCAGGGCGCGCGCATCGCCGGCGCGATTCAGATCATCGCGGTGGACATGTTTGAGAGCAAGCTGGCGATGGCGCGGCGGCTGGGCGCAACCGACACCGTCGATGCGTCCTCGGCCGACCCGGTGCAGGCGATCATGGGTATGACCGGGCGTGGTGTCGATTATGCCTTCGAATGCATCGGGCTCAAGAAAGTGGCCGAACAGGCGATTGCCTGCCTCAAGCCAGGCGGCACCGCGACCGTGATCGGAATGATCCCGTTGACCGAGAAGGTCGAGATGGATGCGGTATCGTTGCTGGCCGAGCGCAAGCTGCAGGGCTGCTTTATGGGGTCGAGCCGCTTTCGCCTCGACGCACCGAAGTTCCTGCAATATTACCGGCAGGGGCGGCTTAACCTCGACGACATGGTGACGCGCAAGGGCACGCTGGCGGATATCGACGAGGCGTTCCGCGCGATGAAAGCCGGCGAGGTGGTTCGCACGGTAATCATGTTCGATTGAGGCGGGCGCGTGATGCGCCCTGTCAAACAGGCCCCTTAACACACGTGGCGTGCATCGCGCGCGCCCACAACCAACCAGGTGAAAATCTATGCCGCTGGAACCACAGACCAAGGCCCTGATTGACGCGATGCAATCGGCGGGGATGGTGCTGGAATTCGAAAAGATGACGGCGCCCCAGGCCCGCCAGGCCATGGAGCAGATGGCCGCCGTGACGCGCGGTCCCGGCGAGCCGGTCGCCAGGGTCGAGGACCGTACCGTGCCCGGCCCCGACGCGCCGGTCCCGGTGCGCATCTACACGCCCGAGGGCAGCGGGCCGTTTCCGGTGATGGTTTTTTATCACGGCGGCGGATGGGTCATCGGCAGTATCGACAGCCACGACGCGTTATGCCGCAAGCTGACCAACGCGATCGGATGCGTCACGGTGTCGGTGGAATACCGTCTGGCCCCCGAAGCCAAGTTCCCCGCCGCAGCCGAAGACTGCTACGCCGCTACTGTGTGGACCGCGGAGAATGCCGCCGCCCTGGGCGCCGATCCCAAGCGGCTGGCGGTATGCGGCGACAGCGCAGGCGGCAACCTCGCCGCCGCCGTGCCGCTGATGGCCAAGGATCGGGGCAAACCCGCCATCGCCTACCAGGTACTGCTGTACCCTTGCACCGATGGCAGCCTGGAGACCGGCTCGATGCGCGAGCTGGCCCAGGGCTACTTTCTGACGCGCGCTGCGATGGTGTGGTTCTGGAACCATTACGTGCGCGATGACAACGATCGCAAGCATCCGTACGCGGCGCCAATCCACGCGCCCGATTTGAAGGGACTTCCGCCGGCGCTGGTCATCACCGCTGAATACGATCCACTGCGCGATGAGGGCGAGGCGTACGCCGCCAGACTGCGCCAGGCCGGCGTGCCGGTTACCTGCACGCGCTATGACGGCACGATCCACGGCTTCGTCAGCATGGCGGACAACCTCGACAAGGGCAAAGAAGCGATCAAAGAGGTCGTAGCCGCGCTGAAGACGGCTTTTGGGAAATAGGCCTCCGCGATGGCGCTGGAGCCGCAGACCAGGGCCCTGCTCGACGCGATGCTTGCCGCGGGCGCGTCGCTGGACTTTGGCCAGATGCCGCCACAGGAGGCACGGCGCAGGATGGAAGCCAATCCCATCGCGCGCGGCACTGCCGAACCGATCGCCAAAGTCGAGGACAGGCGCATTCCCGGACCGGCCGGCGAGTTGGGCGTGCGCATCTATACGCCCGAGGCATCGGCGCCGCGGCCCGCGATTGTGTACTTCCACGGCGGCGGCTGGGTGTTGGGCAATCTCGACGGCTCCGACGCGCAATGCCGCGCGCTGGCCAACGCCGCCCGATGCGTCGTGGTGTCGGTGGATTACCGCCTGGCGCCCGAAGCCAAATTTCCCGCGCCCGTCGAGGATTGCTACGCGGCGACGCGATGGGTGGCGCAAAACGCGCCAGACCTCGGGTGCGATCCCCGGCGAATCGCGGTAGCCGGCACCAGCGCCGGCGCCAATCTGGCCGCGGTGGTGCCGTTGATGGCGCGCGATCGCGGCGGGATACCGCAACTCGCCTTTCAGGTGCTCGTCTATCCGATCACCGACGGCAGCATGAACACACGCTCGTACCGCGAAAACGGGCAGGGATACTTTCTCACCGCCGCGTCGATGGCATGGTTCTGGAAGCATTACATCCACGACGATAACGATCGCTTCCATCCCTATGCGGCGCCGATTAACGCACCGGACCTGCGCGGGCTGCCCCCGGCGCTGGTCATCACGGCCGAGTATGATCCGTTGCGCGACGAAGGCGAGGCGTACGCCGAGCGCCTGCGCGCCGCCGGCGTGCCGGTGACCTGCACACGCTACGACGGCACCATCCACAGTTTCGTAAGCATGCCGAACCTCGAGGTCGGCAAGCGCGCATTCAATCAGATCGTCGCGGCACTGAAGGAAACGTTAGGTTGACGGTTCGGCCTTCTTCATCCCTTCCGCACTATTGAGCCGCATCGTCCTGCGCCAGTCCAAGTTACAAACCCCGCCAACAAGGCGAAGGTGAAGGTCTGGGTAAACGATGCGGGGCCCTTCAGAACTGATAATAGCGGCCGCCCGGTACGGCCTCTACAGGAGGACCCAGGACGCATTATTGAGCTAAATCCCGACGCTTTTAAAGCGATAAATGGTGACAGCTTAGGTGCCGGCAAGATCTGGGTCGAGGTTGAGGTGCCCGACTAGGCGCATCACGGTGTGGCCAATGGAAATTAGCCATTTGCTCTATCACAGATTGAGTTTTTTGTTGACCATCGTAACTTTCCTGACGGCGTCCGGGCGTTGTCTGTTACACGCTTGCGAGTTGAGAGAAGTTGTTGTGAGCGCGCCGGACTTCGTGTTGGGAGTTAACGAACGAGTCGTGGCCTTCAGGTGTACAGTGCACGGTGGACGGATTGTCAGATTATCCGAGATCCTGCGTCTTTGGGAGGTGAGGATTGAGAACGGGAGTGCCGACACCGCTACGCTTGAGGCGTCAATTCTCGTCGGCGCGGCAGCGTTGCCGCCAGGTCTCACCGAGGGAAATGCCAGCTACTTTAAGAGATTCCTCATAATCGAAAAGACCTGGCCGCCCCTTACCGCGTTTTCTGTAGTTCTACATGTCACCGTGTCGGTGAACGAGGATATGACTAGATTTCGTCAGGTAAGTTTCGATAAGCAATTGATCTTCTCTCCGACGAGGACCGGTTGATAAACACACTATGGCTATGACGCCGACGGGCGGCGCACCAGCATGGGCGGCAGCCTGGCCAGGAGCAACATCGCCGCCCCGATTTCGTCTATCACCTACAACCCGGCTAACTCGCCTCTTCTCATCGCGCGGCTGCCGGGTAACCAACGACAACGACGGCGACATCACCGGTTATCGGCGGCAGTCCCTGCTCCAACCAGTTTTCCCACGGCGAGCGGGGTCATCTCCAGCAGTGGGCGTCGGCCAATCCCTACACGATCAACTACTATTGCGACGCCTTCGGGTCGTTGCCGGCGTGGGCGTATGGGTTGAGGCCGCCGGCCAGGCCCGCCGCGTCGCGGGAGATGAAATGGGCGATTTGCGAATCGTAGCAGCGGACGCCGTTGAATCCGCTAATCCCGCCGCTACTCACGGGGCGATTGGGACTAAAGGCGGCGCAAGCATCGTAGTTGCGTCTTGGCCTGGTGGGGATATGTTCGACTTTAACTATATGGAATCGAGTGGCGGTTACGTATCATTTCAGGCTGGCGGCGTCGCTTACATGAGGTTTGGGATTTTCAGCAGTGGGACAGGTGCCCATGCTTGTTGACACGCGAGCGTCCCTGCCCGTGCTGGCGCTGAAAGGTTCTGCAGGCGGATATCCTTATTCCGCCGCGTGAAGACGCGCTGTAGCGCCGGTGGGTGGAGCGGTGCTGGCGCCGTCGGTGGTCCAGTGCCATTCGTGGTCGAGGTTGCCGATTACCTGGGCCTTGCCCGAAGCGTCGAGCAGGACCGCATCGTGGGAGCGGATTTTTGCCGGCGCGGAGGCGGCACCCACCAGTTCCACGTGGGCCAGCTCCGAGGTCTCCACGAAGTTGCATCGCATGCGGCTGTAGTACACCAACGTGGGCATCGGCGGGCCGGCGAAGAACAGTTCCCCGCCGGGATTGGCGGCTTCGGCCGCGCGCGCCTTCATCCCCAGCACGTAGCTGGGCATGCTCAGTCTGCGCTGGCGCTGCGCGGCGTGATTGATGGTGCGCCAGCGCCTGGGCGCGTGCAGTCCGATCAGCACCAAAGCGGCGAGCGCCGCGACACCCGATATGGTTCGGACGCGTCCGCCGCGCAGCGCACAGGCCGGGACGGCTGCAGCGAGCAGTGCGGTGGGTATCAGTGCGGGCAGGATGTACCACGGCAGTCGCGTCTGAACCGCGCAGGCCGCGGCCAGAGTCACGATCAGCCACCAAAGCCACAACCAGATTGAAGAGTCGATTTGCCGTAACGCGGCGAGCAAGCCCTTGCGCACGGAGGCCAGGGCAAGGGCAGCGGCGGGCAGCAGCAGCGGCCACAGATGCTTTATCTCCGAACCGAACGTGACCAGCGCGAAATCGGCCCCCAACTGGTCGTCTTCCAGACGCGTTGTGACGCGGCGCAGAGTCTCGTAACCGAGGTAGTTGGTCAGAAAGGCGGGGTAATTGAACAGCGCTTCATAAAGGCACCATGGACCGGCGACGAGCGCCGCGCCGCCGACCATCCAAATCAGACCGCCCATTCCGATCGAAGAAAAGCCGGGGATAAAAACCAACGCGCCCGCCGCCACGATCATCGGCAGCACGCCGGCCAGTCCTTTGCTCAGGATCGCCAGCCCGCACGCTGCCCCCGATACGCCCAGCCACAAGCGCCGGCCTGGCGCGCGGGTCAGCGCGTACATCGCAAGCGTGCTAAAGAAGAGCAGCGGCGCATCGGTGGCGCATTCGCGTCCGCCGCGTGCGATAAAGAAGTAAAAGCCCAGCGGCAACAGCCCTGCCAGCAGACCGCCGAATCTGCCGATCACCGGCGCTGCGATCAGATACATCAGCACCAGCGTGCCGATTCCGGCGATCACCGACGGCAGCCGCGCCGAGACCTCGCTTTCGCCCAGGATCCGGAACGACGCCGTGACCATCCAGAACAGCAGCGGCGGCTTTTTGACGTAGGGAGCGCCGTTCCAGGTCAGATCGAAAATCCGATGGCTGTGAAGTGCCTCGTGGGCCACTTCGGCGTAGGTCGCTTCGTCCCAGTCGACCAAGGGCGGATGGCTGATGTTGACGGTCAGTGCCAGGGCGCCCGCCAGGGTCACCAACAAAATCTCGAACGGCAGGCGAAGGCGCCGGGGAACCAGGGAGGGAGCTTCCCTGATGGAACTGGCGGAAGACAGGGCTTGCTGCATCTGAACCTGACGGGCGGCTTGCAAAGGGCCGCTGCGCGCGCACAGTGTGGCCAGCTTAGCGGCACAATCGCATCGAGGCTATCGCGGGGATAGTTCGGTTTCGCCACAAATCATGTTAAGGGTAAGGTACGGGCGGTTTGGAGATGCCTGGCCCGGTAAAAATTCGAGCCTGAGAACCAGCGGACACGATGGGACGTTTTTTGTTGCGCCATTGGACGGCGGCGGCGCTGGTGGCGGTGGTGGCCGGATGGGCGATCTTCTATCTGCCCACCACGCCGACTTTCGCGGTGCTGCAACTGAAGCTGGCGATCGACGCGCGCGACGGCGAGCGCGCCGCCCGCTTCGTGGATTTTCAAAGCCTGGTCCGCAGCGCCGGCATGCAGATGGTTGACAACCGGGCCGGGTCGGCGGACCCGCTGACGCAATTCTTCAGCCGGGGCGCGGTCCAACTGCTATCCGCCCCTGCCGCCCGGATGGTCGAATCATGGGCCAAGCAAAAGGTCGACGATGGAGCCAAGGAGGTGCAGATGCCGGCCGCAGCGGTAGCCGGCGCGGTATTGCTGATGCATAACAACGGCTCTACAGCCTACACCCACTTTCGCGACCACAAGGGACAGGATTGGGACATCCGGATGGCGCGCAACTCCGACGGCCAGTGGCAGGTGGTCGAAGTTAAGAACATCCAGCAATTGCTGGAGCGGCTCGAGAAGCGGGAGCGCGAACGGTTGGGCGTCAACTAAGCCGGGGCGAAACGCATGGCCGTCGGCTGGCGTCTACTTTACAGGCAGCAACAAACAGCCGGAGGGCGCTGACCATTTCGCGCTACTGCGCCGTGCAATCAAAACGCATGATCGTAGAGGCAGCAACTGCCGGACTGCAGCGGTGCGGCTGGATATGACGGGATCATCATGTTCGGGGCGCGGCGTTATCGCTACCGCACAATAGCAAGACCAGAGGGCGGCAGGCACCGTTGTTAGCTCGTATCCGCAAGCTGCTGTTAGTTCTGACCGGCGCGGCGCTGATGGCCGGCGTCGTGCTTTGCGTGCTGGCGTACGCCGCAATCAGGCGGCTTGGTCCCGATGAAATCAACCGGCGCATCACGGCTGCGGTCAAGGCCGAGACCGGGCTTGACCTGATTAGTGCGCGCCTGAGCACTCGGGTCTCCTATCATGTCGTCATCACCTTGGATTCCGCCCGCCTGATGGACGGCAATCAGACCGTCGCCAGTTTCGGCCGCATCCGGTTGACCTGCGGCTATCGCACCCTGCTGTTTCACGGTGGGCTGCCGTTTTTGGCGGTGTCGCTGGATAAGCCGCAGGTCGTCCTGCCCGTGCATTCCGTGACTCCCGGCCCGATGCCGGTGCTGGATGCCGTTGCGGTGCAGAACCTGCGGCGGATCCTCGTGCGTCTGTCGAATGTTACCCGCCAGCTTGTGATGTCGACGGCGACCGTCGAGGATCATGACCGACAGGTCCTGTTCGAGCAGGCCGCGGTGCGTGCCACCCACAGCCGCGCGGCCGGGGCCTGGCGCGTGCGCCTGGAGGGGCTGTTCAAGGGAGTTGCGCTGCCGAGCTTCAAAATTGGGGCAAGCCTGACGATGGCGCCCGAAATCGACGGAGCCGACGTGCCGTTTGCGCGCGGCGCGCTGTGGTTTTGGGATAGCCAGCTTGAACAGATGGCAACCACCGGCGTGGATCTGCGCGGCGACGTGCAGGGCAACCTGACATTTTTGGTGCGTGCCGACGGGACGGTCAGGGGACAGGCGTTGACGCGGGCCAGCAATTTCCAACTGGGCGCGCCCTTCATTGCCGACCCCATCCGCCTGTCCGAGTTGACGGTCAGCGCCCGCCTGATCCATTCCGTCAGCGGTCTGCAGGTAACTCAGTTCGCGATCGCAACAGCGGGTCAACAGTTGCTGGCCGGCTCCGCCCAACTCGCGCCGTTGCCGCCCGACAATTTGCGCATCCGCGCCTTGCTGTCGCCGCTGATTATTGACGCCGAGGAGCTAAAGTCGCTGACGCGCCGGATTCGTGGTCTGCCCGGATGGGTCACCGCAGGCGCCGCGATACTGACGGCGGGACGCCTGAGCGTGGAGCAAGTGAATCTCGACACCACGCTTGACGAATTGCTGGCGCCGCCGGGAAGAATCCTGCTTCATCAAGCGATGCTCAAGGCCAGCCTGGACGGAATCGCGCTGACGCCGCCGGGCCAGTTACCGCCGGTCGCGGAACTGGACGGCAAGCTTGAATACGGCGGCGGGCTCGTACGCCTGACCCAGGGCCGTGCGAGTCTGGGCGCTTCCACGCTCAATCAAATCAGCCTGACCGGTGACCTTGGCCGCGCCGGCGCGGGTATGCCCTATCAGGTCAAGGTGTCCGGCGACCTTGACGTGGGCCAGCTTTATGATGCGTTGCGCCGTTGGATGCCCGGTGTCGTCGCTGAACCGCTCAAACGCATCCAAAGCGTGCGCGGCATGACAGCGGCTGAAATCGAACTGCACGGGATTTTGACCAGGTCAGGCATCGCGGACGCACCCGAGTACCGGGCGGTGTTGCAGCCGCGTGGGGTGACGGTCGTCGCGGCGTCGACGCCTTCCGAATTCAAGCTATATGGCGGCAGGGTCGATCTGTCGCCCAACGCCATCCTGATCGACAAGCTGGACCTGGCGCCCAACCGGGGCAGCTTGCGAGTCAGCGGCAGGATTGAGAAGACCGGGCCGGGTGTGTACGAGCTGAGCGATCTGGACCTCCAGATGCGCCAGATCGACGCCGAGGAATGGCTGCCGCAGATGATCGCGATGGATACGATGGACGTGCATGCGCCGGCCAGCGGCACGCTCTCCGTCAGCCGCCTGCGCGAAGGCACGCATCGCTACCAGGTGCAGGGCAACCTGGCGCTGGGTCCGGGCCAGATCAAGTTCGCGTTTTTGCGCGCGCCGGTAGTTCTGACCCAGCCCGCGTCAGTGACGTTGTCAGGCCAGGGCGGCCGGCTTGCAATCCAGTCGGCGACCTTGGAAGGTTCGCCGCTGGTGATGACGCTGTCGGTGGCCGACGTCAGCAAACCCGTGATAAGGATCGACGCGTCGGCGCAAAAGCTCGACCTCGAAGCGATCACGGCGGTGCGTCTGCCGTGGACGCCCAAAACCCCCGTCAAGATCGACAATACCTCGTTCGAGGGCCATATCGAGGCGGCCCAGGCCAACCTCGAGCGCCTGCAGATGCGTGGGCTTAAGGCCAGCTTCCGGCGCGACGCCGAAAACTGG
This sequence comes from Pseudomonadota bacterium, assembly GCA_021325025.1. Lineage (GTDB taxonomy): Bacteria > Desulfobacterota > Binatia > Binatales > Binataceae > JAJPJA01. The sequence goes on from JAJPHZ010000039.1 coordinate 183,039, forward strand.
CGCGTATTCGACATCAGCGCCGATGCGCTGGGCGGTCATCTGACGATGGAACTGACCGGACGCCGGCGTGACGACTGGGTGCACATCATTACCCGCGCCGATGACCTCGACGTCGCCGCGTTGCAGGCCTTGGGCAGCGATCCAACGGTGGTGACCGGCCGCCTGTCCTCGGACGCCGACGTGTGGGCGGACACCGACGACGACTTCTTCAACACCCTGACCGGTAGTCTGGCGTTGACGGTCAAAGACGGGGTGCTGCTCAAGTTCAAACTGCTGTCGCGGATGCTGTCGCTGGTCGATGTCAGCGAATGGATCAACGCCAACGTTCCAGACCCGCGCGTCAAGGGCGTGCCCTTCAAAACCATCAGCGCGCATTTTACCGGCGAGCAGGGCAGCTTTGAGACCAACGATTTCCTGCTCGACGGACCGGTAATGAAAATCACCGCCGCGGGCAAGGTTGACGTCGCGCGCAGCGGGATGAACATGATGATCGGGATGCGCCCGTTCCAGCTTTTGGACACGGTATTCAACAAGATCCCGCTCATCGGCTCGCGCATCGCGGCCAGCCAGTCCGGGATTGTGGCGGCCTACTTTCATGTCCACGGGCCGGTGGGTGATCCGACCGTGGTCCCGGCACCCATCACCTCGATCAGCCATCTGCTGATCAAAACTCTGGCGATCCCGATCAACCTGGTGGTCCCCGAGACGGTCAAATAGCGCTATGGCCGCGTTGCCTTCGGATGGCGGACGCCCGCTACCCGCCCTGATCGTGTTTGCCCGCGAGCCGGTTGCGGGCCGCGTCAAAAGCCGGCTGATTGCGCGGCTGGGCGCACAAGCCGCGGCGCGCCTGGCCGACGCCTTCATTATCGACGCGCTGGCCAAGGCGGGGTCCTTTCGCGGCTGCAAGCTGGTTATCGCAGGCAGCGCGCCCGGCTCCGTCCGCAACAGCCCCTACTTCAACCGCATCGCGCGCCGCTTCGGCACCGAGTTGATCGATCAAGGCGGCGGCGATCTGGGCCGGCGGATGGCTCGCGTGCTGGCGGCTTATGCCGAAGGGACGGGGGCGGTGCTGTTCGGCACCGACACGCCGTCGCTGCCGCGTGCCTTCATCCGGCAAAGTATCGACGCCCTGCGCGAGGCGCCGGTGGTAGTCGCGCCGGCGCTCGACGGCGGCTATTACCTGGTCGCAGTGCGCGGTCGGGTCCCGGACATCTTTGACGGCATTGAGTGGGGCGGTTCCAGGGTGATGGGGCAGACGCTACGCCGTCTGCACGGACTCAAGGTTCGATATCGGTTGGGGCGATGGTGGTACGATATCGATCGCCCTGCCGACCTGGACTTTCTGGCTGCCGATCTGGCCCGCGGCCTGTGCGGTGGTTCGGGCGTATCAGCCTGTCCGGCGACCGTGCGTTTGATGCGTGAGCTGGGACTGCTTAGACTGAGGCCCTGACGGTGATCGAACTTCTTCTTTACAGCCGCGCCGACTGCGAGTTATGCCGCGAAATGGAGCAGGTGATCGCATCGGAATTGCCGCGCTTTGCGGCGCGCCTGGAGAAGATCGAGATCGACGGAAATGCCGAATTGGAAGCGCGGTTTGGCCAGGAGGTTCCGGTGCTGTTCGTCAACGGGCGCAAAGCGTTCAAATATCGCTGCACCGGGCGCGAGTTGCGCAAACGGCTGACGCGCGAGTTGGGTCCCCGATGGCCGTTTCTAAAAACCACTGCATCGTAGTTCTGGTTACCGCCGCCAATCAATCCGAGGCCGCTGCCATTGGCCGCACCCTGGTTGAGGAGCGTCTGGCGGCCTGCGCCAACCTGGTCGGTCCGATCCGCTCGATCTACCGATGGCGCGACGCGGTGGAGGATGCTGCGGAATACCTGTTGTTGATCAAAACGCGCGCCGGTCTTTTTGAGGCCGTGCAGCAGCGCGTCAAGCAGCTCCATTCCTACGAGGTGGCGGAGATTGTCGCGCTTGATATTCAGAAAGGAGCGGCGCCCTATCTGGACTGGGTGCTCCAATCGACCGCCGGCTCTCCAGCCGCGCCGCGCAAGCGCTAACGTATCCGCCTACGGCATCCCAAACGCCGACACCGGATCCCACTCCGAATCCATCGGCAGGTCGACCTGATTTTCGGTGTCGACGAGATAGGCCGCTTCGACCTTCTCCTGCTTGCGTTCCTGCTTGGCCTGCTTGTAGCGCAGGTAGGCCAGTTCGTCGCCGACGTACACGCAATTGCAGTAGTAGGGATCGGCAAACCAGTAATGGATTTTGCCGTGATGGGCCAGGCGGTTGAAGCTGAGCGGGCTCAGTCCCTCGATAACCTTGTGCTTGGCGGGCGTGTCGATCGGCATCAACTTGAAACCGGCCGGACCGAGCAGAGCCTCGGTTTTTTCCGCCCGCTTGATGCGTTCGTCCTGCTTTTCGGCGTGCATGAGGCCGTGGATGTCGTTGCTCAGGCTTTCGCTGCCGCCGGTGCTGCTGCTAGTGCCGGGCGTTGCGCTGGCCGACGGGGTACCTGCGGTGCCGGCTTCATAACCGCCGCTGTAACTGCTGCTGCCGTAACCGCTGCTGTAGCTGCTGCCGCTGCTGCAGGCCGCCGCCAACAGCGCCAAGGCCGCGGTGATCGAGACCAGATATCGACAATTCATGACCTGCCTAGACCCTCGAAACAGCGCCCCGATGCTCCTTTCGTGCTGAGGCGCCCCACCATAGCAGGAAGCGGCGCCAAATGCAGCATTGCGCTGTCGCCGCCGCCCCTTCCACGAGGCGCATCGCTGTGCCACCTTGCCTGAGTAACCACTGACCGGGAGCGAGCCACCTCCGATGTTCCGTGCCGTGATCGACAAGATGGCGCCGTACACGCCGGGCGAGCAGCCCCGTCCCGGCCAGCGGGTGATCAAGCTTAACACCAACGAGAATCCCTACCCGCCCTCGCCGCGGGTGCGCCACGCGGTTATCAAGGCGGTCGCGGGCGACAGCCTGCGGCTGTACCCGCGTCCCTTGGCCGACGATTTCGTGGCCGCGGCAGCACGTTACTACCGGATTCCCCGTCACATGATCCTGGCCGGAAACGGGTCGGATGAGCTGTTGGCGATGCTGTTTCGGGCGATGCTCAATCCCGGCGACGTGGTCGCCTACCCGAGCCCGACCTACACCTTGTACGATACCCTTGCCGCAGTGCAGGAAGCGAGAATCGCGCCAATTACCTACGGCCGCGACTTCGTGCTCCCCTTCGACGAACTGGCCCGGTCCCGGGCTGCACTTACCGTTGTGTGCAATCCCAACGCACCGTCCGGCACCATGACACCGACCCGGACCCTGGCTCGGCTGGCCGACGCGCTCAGGCCGCGCCTGCTGGTAATCGACGAAGCCTACGTGGACTTTGCCGACCACAACGCGCTGTCGCTGGCGCGGCTTAAGGACAACGTTGCGGTGCTGCGCTCGTTCTCCAAGTCCTTTTCGCTGGCCGGGATGCGTCTGGGGCTGTGTTTCGCCCATCCTGCGATTATCCAGGGTCTGATCAAGGTTAAGGATTCCTACAACCTAAGCCGGATTGCGCAGGCTGCCGGCGTTGCCGCGCTGGAGGATGCGGCGTGGGCGATGCGCAACGTCCAGCGCGTGCGCGCCACACGCCGCGCCACGGAGGCGGCGTTGCGCCAGATCGGCTTTGAGGTCCAGCCCTCTTCAGCCAACTTCGTGCTGGCCAGACTGGCGGGCGTGGACCTGTCGGAGATGGCCGCCGCCTTGCGCCGGCGGGGTATCCTGGTGCGATACTTTGCCACGCCGCTGCTCTACGATGCGCTGCGGATTACGATCGGCAAGCCTGCGGAGATGAAGGCGCTGCTCAAAGAACTTAAACCGATGGTTGCGAAATTGCAGGCTCGTCAGGGCAATGGAGCGCAGTAGGACCGCCCTTCTTAGTCATGAGCCTGCGCGGTCTTTTTGGATCCTTCCGCCGTTCCGCCTCCAAGGCGGAACCCGCTGGTGCGCCAACCCATATCGCGTGGGTGATTGCGGGGCTGGGCAATCCTGACGAGCGCTATCGCCGTTCGCGCCATAACCTGGGATTCATGGCGGTGGAGCGCCTGGCGCAACGCCATGGCGTGCGGTTGGATCAGCGCCGCTTCAAGGCCCATCTGGGGCGCTGCGAAATCCACGGCCAGACCGTGATGCTGGCCCAGCCGCAAACCTACATGAACTTAAGCGGCGAGGCGGTGGCGCCGATCCTTGGCTACTTCAAAGTCCCGCCCGCGCGCCTGATCGTAATCCATGACGAGCTGGATCTCGAGGCTGGCACACTGCGCATCAAGCGCGGCGGCGGTCACGCCGGCAACAACGGAATCCGCTCGATTATGGACGCGCTGGGCACCGGCGATTTTCTGCGGGTCAGGATTGGGATTGGGCACCCGCCGCAAGGACGCGACGCCGTCGGCTACGTGCTTCAGCCGCTCAGCGGGGAGGAAATGGCCGCTTTCGACCCTGTAATCGAACGAGCCGCCGAGGCCGCCGAGGCGATCGTCACCAGCGGTGTGGAACGCGCGATGAACAAGTTCAACCAGCGGATATAGTTGGCGCGCAACTTTTCCCATGCCCGCGCTCCGGCTATCTTCAAACCCACAGTGGAAAAGGAACAGGCAGAGGAACTGACGCGGCGGCTTGCCCGGCGTGCGGTGGAGGTGATTACGCATGCCGAATTGGCCGCCAAGCTGGCCGAGGGCCGCCCGCTGCGTATCAAGCTGGGGATGGACCCCACCGCGCCCGACCTGCATCTGGGGCATACCATCACGCTCAAGGCGATGCGGGACTTTCAGGACGCCGGCCATACGGTGGTCTTCCTGGTCGGCGACTTCACCGCTGCGATCGGCGATCCGTCGGGCCGTTCTGAGACGCGCAAGCCCCTGGAGCGCGCGCAGATCGAGGCCAACGCCGAGACCTACAAGCGCCAGGTGTTCAAAATCCTCGATCCGCAGCGCACTGAAATCCGTTTCAACAGCGAATGGATGGACAAGCTTGGCCTGCGCGAGCTGATCAGAATTGCCGCCCATATCAGCGTAGCGCGGCTGCTGGAGCGCGACGACTTCGAAAAGCGCCTGGAGGCCGAGCAGCCGCTGTTTTTGCACGAACTGCTCTATCCGCTGATTCAGGGCTACGACTCGGTTGCGATCAAAGCCGATGTCGAGCTGGGCGGTACCGACCAGAAGTTCAACATGCTGCTCGGACGCGAATTGCAGCGTGCCTTCGGCCAGCCGCCCCAGGTGGTCATGACCTTCCCGCTGCTGGAAGGGCTCGACGGCGTGCGCAAGATGTCCAAATCGCTGGGCAATTACGTGGGCGTTACCGAACCGCCGCAGGAGATGTTTGGCAAGCTGATGTCGATTTCGGATACCCTGATGGTGCGCTACTACGAGTTGCTGACCGAGATCGATGCCGCCGAGCTGGCCGCGATCAAAAGCCACGCTATCCACCCGATGGAGGCCAAAAAGCGTCTGGCCGCCATGATCGTGCAGGAGTATCACGGCGCCGCGGCGGCGCAGGCGGCGCGCGAGCACTTCGAGACCCGCTTTCAGCGCCGGGAGGTGCCCGCCGATGTGCCGAAATTCAAGCTGGCCGACGAGCTTTGGATCTGCGAATTAATGAAACAGTTGAAGTTTGCTCCCTCCACCAGCGAGGCCCGCCGGCTGGTCGGGCAGGGTGCGGTGCGGGTCGACGGCCAGCCCGTTACCGACGTCAATTTCCGCTTCGTACCGGGCCGCCACGCCCTGCTCGAAGTCGGCAAACGCCGCATCGCCAGGATCGAACGTTGACCGGATTGCGATGCGGCGCGTGCGTTGTTCACGATACCCGCTTCATGGCGGTCATTTGCGGTAACTTTTCGCTACACAGGGGCATCCATTCGATGCGAAAAGACGCAGCGCGTCCGGTGCGAAAGGAGGCAGCCTGGCTGATGCGGAGACATCCGCGGATGCCGCTCCTGAAAAATTCGCGGAATGCCGTTGGTGATTTTCTCCGATCGCGTGGCCACTCCCTGACGGCATCGTAATTGCTCCACTGCACGCTGCTTTTCATGACGCTACACGGTCGCAAAGAGGGCAGCCATGATCAGGGGGCGACGCCTTTCAGCACGGTTCGAGGGAATGGTCAAATTTGCCGCCGGTGTTATAGCCGGTGCCGGCCTCAGTTGTGCGCTGGCTTCGGCCAGCCCGGTTTCTCGTCATGATGGCGCGTTCTGGAAGAGCCTGGGCGCTCAGGGCAAGACGCACTACGTCGATGGCTATTCCGACGCGATGCACACCAGCCGGGGCAAGCTCGAGCAGCTCAAGATTGCCTCAACTCTGTTCCATTGGAAGGGCGCTGGCAAAATTCTGGATCGGATTGAGCGCGGGATGGACTTGTCAGACTTGCCGGCCGCCAATCTTATTGGCTACCTGGACGACATCTACTCGAATCGCCAATACGGCGACTTCGATATCGCTAACGCCATCGAGTTGGCGTTGATGCGCGGCGCTGACAGCCACGCTGCCGCGCAGCAGCCCGCGGCCTCTTCCGCTCCTGCTGCCTCAACCGCGCGGCGTTAGGCCAGGCGGTCGGGGCTTACCACGGCAACCAGCGGTGATGCCCGTGATGATGGTGGTCGTGGCCGCCTGGGGGCGGGCTTGGCATCGGGCGCTCCTGGCCTTGATATGGGCCTGGGAATGGGCCGGGCGGCGGACCCGGATGCCAATGCGGTTCACCCCAGGCGTGCTTCTGATGCCATCGTTGGCGCAGTTCGCCGCGCTCAGCCGGCGTCATCTGCTGCCAGCGCTGATAGTTCTTCAGTAGATGCTGGCGCTGTTCGGGTGGCAGTTGCTGAAAGCGCCGGTACCGGTTCAACAGCTCCTGGCGCTGCTCGGGCGGCAGCGCTCTGAAGCGATTGTAGGCCTGTTGCAGTTGGAAGCGGCGCGCCGGGGGGAGCTGGCGGTATTCGCGCATCGCCTCGAGCACCTGTTGGCGTTCCTGGGGCGGCAGGCGGCGGAATTCCTGGAAATTACGCTGTGCGGCCTGCCGCTGCTCGGGGCTCATCTGCTGCCAGCGGCGGAAGTTTTGCAGCACGCGTTCGCGCTGGTCAGGATTCAAATTGTTCCAGATTTCGTGATAGCGCTGGATGTACGCTTGCTCGGCAGGATTGGCGGGCACACCGGGCATCATCTGCGCCATCGCGCCCGGCGCCATGGCGCCGCATACCAGTACCATCAGCAAGGCGGCTATGCTCATGCGGCGGCTCATTCGACGACCTGGTCCTCGCTGTCTTCAGGCGGTGGCGGTGGGAGCGGGGTGGAATACACCGGCTGCGGCGCAGATGGCACCGTGGTTGCGCTCAAGTAGCCCATCGCTTGCAGGGTGCGAATCCGATCCAGCATCGAGTTCTCGGTTCCCTGCGCATCGTCGCCCGCATCTGGGGTGAACAAATCCAGGTCCAGCAGCATCCGCGGGTCCGGGGCGTGGTCGTGCGCCCATGACACGCGCGCTCCCAGGAGGAAAATCGCGGCCGAAACAACCATCGCTTGCAGCAACTTACGACCGCATCGCATGGTTGGGCTTGGCGGGCGGCTGCAGCTCATCCAGATGCTCGATCACGTCGTAGTTCTCCAGCAGATCGAGCCGCTGCACTACCGGGTAGTTGCGCAACAGCCCCACATCGGCGATGTCTTCCTGCTGCTCCAAGGCCAGTTGTTCGACCGGCGGAGCGGAGGGACGAAATCCCGGCACGGCCAACCACAAAACGAGTGCCACGGCTGCGGCGGCGGCCGCCGTCCCGGCGGCCCATCCAAATGACGGGATTCGCCACCATCGCTCGCGCGGCTGGTTGCGCGCGGCAAGCTTGCGGCGCAACTGCGCCCGATAGGCGCCCCATTCGGGGGCCGGCAATTCGTCGAGCTGGGCGGCCAGCTCCGCCAGCATCAGGCGGAAGGACTCGGCCGATTCGCGGCATTGCCCGCATCGCTCCAGATGCTCGGCGACGCGATTGCGTTCGGCGCCGGTCAGCTCGCCGCGGATAAACGGTACCAGCGCGGTTTCTGGATGGGTGGCGGCCATCGTGGCTATTGGTCCTTAAGCACTTTCTTTAACGTCGCCAGTCCGCGATGAATATGGACGCGGGCCGTATTCTCCGAGCAGTCGAGCACCTGCGCAATCTCGCGGCTGGACAACCCTTCCTGCACCTGCAGCAGCACGGCCGTGCGCTGGTTGGCCGACAGGCGCTTGAGCGCGTCGGCGAGGCGGCCTGCCGATTGCTGCTTGATTGCCTCCAGCTCCGGGCCCCCTTCCTCCGAGGGCGGATCGATACCGGGTTCGTCGGGGTCGTCGCCCGGGCCGGCCAGCGGCAGCATCCTGCTCCACCATTTGCCGCGCCGCCGATGGTCGATACATAGGTTGACCAGCACCCGATAGAACCAGGTCGAAAAGCGCGAGCGGCCGTCGAAGCGATGGGCCGACTCGTACAGACGGATGAAGGCGTCTTGTGAGACGTCGCGTGCGTCGGCCTCATTGCCCAGCACCGAGTAGGCCAGGCGATAGGCGCGTGCCTGATGGCGCTCCACCAACAGCTCGAAGGCCTGCTGGTCACGCTGCGCGACCCTGGCGCACAACTCCTCATCCGTAAGCTCCTTCAAGCCGGTTAGCCCCAGCGGTCGGCCCTGCTCCGCACCGCGTTCGGGGCGCGGTCGGGGTTGCCATCGACCACCCAGACTCCGATGCTACCTTCTTTGGGGTATTCGACGGAACCGGGGGCCGGTACGTTTACCGACACGGTCAGGGCCGAATCGCGACGCGACGCAGCCTTGTCTGCTGTTGCAGCTTGACAATCCGGTACGGCGCGGGGTACGGGGTTGCCAGAGCGATGACAAAAGCGCCGGTTACGATGCGGTAGTGCGGCAGAGCAGGAATGGAATTCGGTACGCTGATTTTTACCAGGCCCCGGCGCGCGATCAGCAATGCCAAACGCGCCGAAGAGCTTGGTTACAGCCACGCCTGGAGCCACGATTCGCACATGATCTGGGGCGACGCATGGGCCCGTATGGCGCTGGCCGCTGTCAACACCGGCCGCATCAAGCTTGCCACCGGCGTGGTGGTGGCGGCCAATCGCATTGCGCCAGCCACCGCTGCCGCAATCGGCGCGATCAATGAGCTGGCGTCCGGCCGCGTGATATTGGGCTACTGCACGGGTCATACCGGGCGGCGCGTGATGGATCTGCCGCCGGTCAGGCATCGCCGGCCCGCGCGGGGCGGTGGTCGAACGCATCCGGGCGCTTCAAAACGCCGGACTGCCGCAGGTTTCCCTCAACCCGCCGATGGATGGTTTTGCGGATTGTCTTGACGATGTGGCGCGCGAGATTGTCTTGACGATGTGGCGCGCGAAGTGATGGAACCCGTCTGAGGCGCAAGCGCGATGTTGAAGGATCGGACCGCGATCGCCGGGATCGGCGAAACCTCATTCGGCAAGCTGCTGCCCGCCTCCGAGGAGCGCTTGGCGTGCGAAGCGATCCTGGCCGCGCTGGATGACGCCGGAATCGCGCCGCGAGAGGTCGATGGCCTGTGCTCCTTCACCATGGAGACCACCGATGCCACTGAAGTGGCCCGCAATATCGGCGCGGGCGATATCACCTTCTTCTCGCAGGTCGGCTACGGCGGGGGCGCGGGCTGCGCCACGGTCGGTCAGGCCGCGATGGCGGTGGTGGCGGGACAGGCCAACGTGGTGGTGGCGTGGCGCTCGCGCAAGCGCAGCGCCCGCAGCGCGCGGATTTGGGCCAGTGCCGCCGACAGCGTGGCGGCGAGCGGGCGATGGAGCCGGCCGTGGGGACTGCTGCGGCCCGCCGACGAAGTTGCGATGCTGGCGCGCCGATACATGCATCAGTTCGGTGCCACGCGCGAAGCCTTCGCCGAAGTCGCACTGGCTCTGCGCGCGCACGCCAACCGCAATCCGCGCGCCGCGATGTATTCGCGCCCGCTCAGCCGCGATGAGTACATGACGGCGCGATGGGTCTCAGAGCCGCTCTGCCTGTTCGATTGCTGCCTGGAGAGCGACGGCGCCCTGGCCGCCGTAATCGTGTCCCGCGAGCGCGCCCGCGATTGCCGCCGTCCGCCCGTCTATATCCATGCGTTCGCGCAGGCGATGCCGCGCCAGATTTACAGCATGACCAACTACTTCTGCGAGGACCCGCTGCGCACGCCGTCGTTCGTGTGCGGCAAGCTGTTGTGGCGCGATTGCGATTTCACGCCCGCCGACGTCAAGGTGGCGCAAATCTACGACGCCTTCAGTCCGCTGATTCTGTTCGCCCTGGAAGGTTTCGGCTTTTGCGGACGTGGCGAGGCCGCGGATTTCGTGCGCGGCGGCCGCCTGCGTTGGGACTCGGGCGCAGTCGCTGTCAATACCGCCGGCGGCAGCCTGTCGGAGGCCTACGTGCATGGCTTCAACCTGATCACCGAAGGCGTGCGCCAGATGCGCGGCACCTCGACCGCGCAGGTCGAGGGCGCGAACTGCTGCCTGGTAGCGAGTGCCGAAGCGGTGCCGTCGGGCGCGCTGCTGCTGCGGAGTTAGGCGATGGCGGACGTTCCGAGTTGGGCCGGAGAAGAGGACGCCCCGTTTTGGCAAGGCGTCGCCTGCGGCGAGTTGCGCGTGCAAAGCTGTGCCCGATGCCGCCGGCTGCGCTTTCCGCCCCGGCCGTTCTGCCCGTTGTGCTGCTCGCCGGAGTCGGCTTGGCAGCCGATGTCGGGACGCGGTACGTTGTGGTCGTACGTGATCGTGCATCCGCCGCTGGTGGCGCCCTTTGCGGAGCTGGCGCCCTACAATGTGATCGTGGTCGCGTTGGAGGAAGATCCGGCGATCAGGATGGTCGGCAACCTGCTCGCCGAGCCGCACGGGCCCATCAACAAGGTCAAGCCCGATCAGATTCGTATCGGCGCGCGAGTCAAGGCGGTGTTCAGCGAGGGGCCGGGTGGATTGCGTCTGCCGCGCTGGATCTATGAATAGGCCGTGCTTTACATGAAGAGCTCCAGGAAGCGTTCAAGGAAGGCAGCCGATGGCGCAAGCAACCGACGATCGCCGCAGCGGGCCGCTTAAGGGACTTACGGTCGTAGATTTGACCTGGGGCGTGGCCGGGCCGCTGGCGACCATGTTGATGGCCGACTACGGCGCCCAGGTGATCAAGGTCGAACCGCCGGGCGGCGATCCATTTCGCGCCCTGCTGCCCGCCTATACCGTGTGGCAGCGGGGCAAAAAAAGTCTGACGCTTAATCTGAAAACCGCGGCGGGCGCGGAGCTCCTGCGCCGCCTGCTGGCGCGCGCCGACGTGATGTTGGAGAGCTTCGCCGAGGATGCCGCGCGGCGGCTGCGAATCGATTATCCCTCCCTGGCGCATGATTTCCCGCGCCTGGTCTACTGTTCGATCCGCGGCTACGGCGATGAGCGCGACGCGGAACATGCCGGTTATGATGCGCTGGTACAGGCGCACGCGGGCCTGTTCGGAGAGCAGAGCGGAATCCGCGAAGGTCCGGTGTTTTCCTACTATCCGCTGGCCAGCTACGCGGCCGCCTATCTGGCGCTGATCGGGGTGATGTCGGCGCTGCACGTGCGCAGTCAGAGCGGGGCAGGGCAGCGCGTGGAGACGTCGCTGTACGACGGCGTCCTGGCTCATTTCGCGCTTCAGCTCTCACAGGCGGAAAGACCTACGGCAAGCTTCAGAGCGTATCGCGGCAGCAAGCGCCACGTCCCGCCCACGGTCGATTCCTATCAATGCGCCGACGGCCGCTACCTGCATATTCATACCGGCGCCAAGGGGGCGTTTGAGCGGCTGTGCGAGCTGGTCGGGATGGATCCCAAGGAGTTCCCCGGCTACTACAAAGGACGCCATTTCGTGGGCGACCGCGAGCAGGGCGAGCGCTTCCGCCGCGAACTGGCGCAGCGCTTCCGCACCCGTCCGATGATGGAATGGGTGCAGGCGCTGCGCGACTCCGACGTCGCGGTGGGGCCGTGCCTGGAAGCCGCCGCCGGCTTTGAGGATGAACAAGCGCTGGCGATGGACCTGGTCGTGGAAGTGCTTGACCCGAAACTGGGACGGCTACGCGAGGCCGGGCTGCCAATCAAGTATGGGGTTACGCCCGGCGCGATTACCACTTCGGCGCCCGAGCCCGGCGCCGACTCCGAGGACATCCTGCGCGGACTTGGCGTCGATGCGGTGCAGCTTGGCGGCCTGCGCGCGCAGGGTGCGATTTGAGGAGAGCAGATGAAACCAAGCGGCGAGCATGACGGAAGTCCGGCCGCCCGCAGGCGCGGCCCGCTTGCGGGAATCCGGTCGGTGGACTGCGGGATGTTCGCCGCAGGTCCGTACGCGGCGATGCTGCTGGCGGACCTGGGTGCCGACGTGATCAAGCTCGAGCCGCCCGAGGGCGATACGATGCGCCCCACGGAGAAGGCGTTTGCCGGCGTGCAGCGCGGCAAGCGGTCTATCGCCGTCGATCTCAAGACGCCCGAAGGTCTGGAGATCTTCTACCAGCTCGCGGCGCGCGCCGACATCGTGCAGCACAACCTGCGCGGCGAAGTCGCGCAGCGCCTGGGAATCGGATACAGCCGGGTGTGCGAAATCAATCCGCGCGTCATCTACTGCCATGGCACCGGTTTCGGTTCCCAGGGGCCGCTGCGCAAAATCGGCGGCTTCGAGATGAACTACCAGGCGCATGGCGGACTGGAATCCGCGCAGGCGGGAGAGGGCAATTCGCCGGTGCTGATCTGCGGCGCGCCGATGGATCTGTTCACCGCCATGCAGGCCGCCTCGGCGATCCTGATGGCACTGCGATGGCGCGATGAAACCGGCCAGGGCCAGTACCTGGAGATTCCACAGTTCGCCACTGCGTTCGTGTTCGAAAGCCAGCAGTACATCGCGCCCGGCGGTCCCGGTCCGCGCTTTACCCTTGACGCACAGCAAACCGGCCTGGGACCCTTTTATCGGATCTACGAAACCGCTGACGGTCGATGGATTTGCGTCAGTTGCGCGGATCGCAACAGCCAGCAGGCATTGCTGTCCGCTGCCGGACTTGATGCAGGCGCGCTGATGCGCGAGCGCGCGGCGCTGGAGCATGAACTGGCCGAGAAATTTCGTGACCGTCCGGCCCAGGTGTGGATGAAGTCGCTGCGCGCATGCGGCGTGCCCTGCGAAATCGCGCAGGAGACCGGCCACGTCGAGAAGATTCTGTCCGACCCGCAGGCGATGGAGCGCGGACGCGTCGTCGAGTACGAGCATCCGGTGTACGGGCGCCTGCGCCAGACCGGCCATCTGATGCGGTTCTCCAAAACTCCCGCGCACATCGACCGCCCGCCGCCGTTGTGCGGCCAGCATACCCGCGAAGTGCTGCAGGAATTGGGCTACGACGCCGCGCGCATCGCGGCATTGGAAAGCAAAGGGATAATCCGCTGCGCGCAGAATTAGAGCCCATCTCGCCTCTGAGAGGAGAGCGACTATGACAAGGCAATACCATCTGGTCTCTGCCGATTCTCACATCATCGAGCCGCCCGATCTGTGGGAGAAATGGCTGCCGCGCAAATACCAGGATCAGGCGCCCAGGCTGGTGAGCGACGGCGACGGCGGCGACGCCTGGCAGTACCGTCCCGGCACGCCGGGCGATCCGCTGGGGCTGGTGACCTGCGTGGGTACGCGGCCTGAACAGCTCAAGTGGACCGGCGCCAGCTACAAGAACAACATTCATCCGGCCTGCTACGTCGGCAAGGAGCGGCTCAAGGTGCTGGATATCGACGGGGTCGACGCCGAAGTGATCTATCCGCCGCAGCGCGCGATGATTCACTTCATGGGCTTCAAGGACGACGTCGACCTGCAGATCGCCGGACTGCGCGCCTACAACGATTGGCTGGTCGAGGATTTCTGCGCCGCTGATCGCGAGCGTCTGGTGCCGGTGGCGCAGATGCCCAATGCCGGCATCGAGCGCGCGGTGGCCGAACTGCGCCGCGCCGTCGACAAAGGCCATCGGGGCGTCATCCTCACCGCATGGCCCAGCGGCGGCGATACCATCTCACCGGACGACGACGCCTTTTGGGCGGTGGCCGAGGAAACCGGGATGCCGATCAGCCTGCATCTGATCCTGGTGACTTCGCGCCCGCGCGTCGCCAACGTGCAGGACCGGCGCACGGGTGTGGTAATCGGCGCGTCGGCTTTCACCACCATCGCCGAAGTGATTCCGCAGGTGATCGTGTCGGGCGTGTTCGACCGCTTTCCGAAGCTGAAGTTTTTGGCCGTCGAAACCGGTGTGGGCTGGGTGCCGCATCTGCTGGAGATGATGGACGACCGTTACTGGCGCAACCGCCATTGGACGGGCATCGAGCTGAAGCATCCGCCCAGTGAGTACTGGTTCAGCAACTGGGCTGGCACCTTCATCATCGATCGCTCGGGAATCGCGCTGCGCGACCGGGTCGGTGTCGAGAACATGATGTGGTCGACGGATTTCCCCCATCACGGCAACGACTGGCCCTACTCGCGCAAGACGGTGGAAGAGATGTTCAGCGGCGTCCCCGCCCCCGACCGCCGCAAGATAGTGGCGGAGAACTGCGCCCGGCTCTACAAGCTGATGTGACCGATATCGCCGCGCGATGGAACGGCAGCGATTTGCCGCAAGGGCATCGGCTGTTCGGCGAGGCAACGCAAAAGCCCCTGCATCGGTTGGCGTCCCCGACGGGATTCGAACCCGTGTTACCGGCGTGAAAGGCCGGTGTCCTAGGCCGGGCTAGACGACGGGGACGTTCGGAAGGCTTTTGGCGGAAGGCTGAATCAAGCTATCCAGTTCCGTCCGGGCGCGTACGCGGCGCCGCCTACGCGACCGCCAAAGGCTACCATCGCGGCGCAAAATGGAGCAAGCGGCCATCTGGCGCGCTTCGCGCCGGTGCGTGAGGTCCTGGTCAGACGAACGCGACCTTGCCGATGATCTCGCTGACCGACGATTTACCGTGTTGCGCCAGCAGCGCGTCCAGTTCGCGGTCGATGCGCGCGATGGCGCCCACGCCCTCCTTGATCAGGGCTGAGCCGACCTGGACCGCTTTGGCGCCGGTCAGATGGGCCAGGTAGGCTTCGCTGCCGCTGCCGACGCCGCCCACCGCGACCACGTCCAACGCGCCGCCGCCCGCCAGGTAGAAGGCATGAGTCTGCGACAGGGCGCCGCGGGGCGCCTTGACGCATCCTTGGGCGAGATCGAACTCCAGGCCCTTGGGCAGATCATTGGCGCATACCGCGACGGCCACGCCGGTTTCCTTGAACACCGCGGCGATTGCTTGGGCCTGATCGCGCGGTACCGACGGCGGCACCTTGACCGCGATGACCGCACCTATTGCGGCGCGCACGCGCCTGAGCAGCGCTTTGAGCCGGTCGATCGATTTGAACGGCCCTACCGAGTTGGCTACGAAGTCGTCGGCCAGGTTGAGTTCGATGATCTTCGCGCCGGCCTGGTCCAGACGTTTGGCTACCTCGATGATCTCTTCTTCGGTTACTCCCACCACGCTGCCCCACACCACGGTGCCCTTGGGTGCCAGGTCGCGCGCCAGCGCCGCATAGTAATCGACGCCCGGATTCTTGAGGTTATCGGGACTCTCCAGTCCGGTGGGATTGCACGATTTGAAGACCACCGCGCCGCTGTGAGCGGCGCTCAGTTCCAACAGCTCTTCGCGCGTGGCCGAGCGCGGCCCCGACGCGTTGGTGACGGTAGAATTGAGATGGACTCCGCCCAGGGTTATCGAGGTACGTCCCATAGTCCGCTCCTGTGACGGTACGCCGCGCGGTCGGCGCCGCACCGGTTCATGTCAGCGCTCATAGTGCCAAGAATCGTGTAATCTGTCGAACGCCCACCCGCGAGGTGCCGGCGTTATGCCATTATCACTTTGTGTGAGGGCTTGCGGTAGGCTGCGGTGGCGTTGCGCGTGTCGACCACGAGCTTGGCATGCTCCAGCACCATCGCGTAGTCGATGTTGGAATGATCGGTGACGATGATCACCGCGTCGCTGGACGCGACGGTTTCGGGCGTCATGCGCACCGAGAACAGCACCTTTTCCAGATGGCGGGTTTCCAGGCGCGGCACATACGGATCGTAATAGCTGACGCGGGCCAGACGCTCGTGCAGGAGCTGGATGATGCGGATGGCGGGCGACTCGCGCACGTCTTCGACGTTCTTTTTGTACGCCGCGCCGATGAGCAGGATTCGCGCACCGTTGAGCGCCTTGCCCATCAGGTTGAGCCCCTCGGTCAGCCGGTCCACGACATGCTGCGGCATCGCCGAGTTGATCTCGCCCGCCAGTTCGATGAAGCGCGTGTTGAAGTCGTACTGCTTGGCTTTCCAGGTCAGATAGAATGGATCGACCGGGATACAATGTCCGCCCAAACCCGGGCCGGGATAAAAGGGCGTGAAGCCAAAGGGCTTGGTGGCCGAGGCCCTAATCACCTCCCACACATCGATTCCCATCCGCTCGAACAAAAGCTTCAGCTCGTTGATCATCGCGATGTTGACGCAGCGGTAGATGTTCTCCAGCAGCTTGGCGGCTTCGGCGGCACGCGCCGAGGACACGGGCACGACCCGTTCAACCAGGGCGCTGTAGGCGGCGACCGCCACCTTGCTGCAATGTGCCGTGACGCCGCCCACCACTTTGGGGATGGTGCGGGTGGAGAAGTCGGCGTTGGCGGGATCTTCGCGTTCGGGCGAAAAGGCCAGAAAATAATCCTCGCCCACCTTCAACCCCGACCTGGCGAACAGCGGCAGCAACACTTCGTCGGTGGTGCCGGGATAGGTGGTACTCTCCAGTACGACCAGCTCACCGCGGTGCAGATGCTCGGCGACCGCTTGCGCGGTGTTGATGACAAACGTCAGGTCCGGCGTGCGTCCTTCGCCCAGCGGAGTGGGGACGCAGATGACGGCGGCGTCGCAATCGCGCAAGGCCGAGAAGTCGGCGCTGGGGCGCAGGCGTCCGCTTTCGACCAGATGCGCAATGCGCGCTGCGGGAATGTGGCCGATGTAGCTGTGCCCGGCGCACAGCTGCTCAATCTTGGCGTGGTCCACGTCGAAGCCCAGCGTCTCAAAGCCCGCTTCCGCAAAGCAGCAGGTCAGGGGCAAGCCGGCGTAGCCCAATCCCAGCACGCCGATCCTCGCGCTGCGGTCGTTGAACTTGGCGATCGCGCGTTCCCGCAAAACCGTCATGAGCTGCTTGCCTCCCATTTGCGCCGGTCAGGCGGATGCCGCAGGCGCCGCACGGAACACGATGAAACTAACATGTTTACTCCGCTCGACACGATAGGAGGCCGGCGCCGTTCCCCGCGCATCGCTGGTGACAAAGCGATGCAACAATGGGGGTGTGATTGAGCCATCCATGTGCGCGGGAACCGGGCGGCCGGATTCAGGCGAAGTGCGAGGCCGAGGCGTCGAGTGCCTGGCCGTTTCGCGGCGCGGGGCTGAGCGAATCGATGCGGGGCAGGTAGCGATGGATCGTGACGTCGTGATCGCTGGCAAAGGACTGCAGCGATTTGAGGTCGATCTCCGCAGTTTCATCTTCGGCGATCAGGATCTCGTTGAAGCCGGTCTCGCGGTAAATGCGGTCGATATCCGGGATCCCGCCTAACACGCGATAACCCCGCACCAACATGCTGTGCTTGAAGACGTCGTCGTCGACAAAGCCGACCAGGCTAAGACGCTCCGAGCCGGCGCGCAGCAATTCACGCGCGGCGCTATCGCCGATCGAGCCGGCCCCGACCACCAGCACCTTGCGCGCCGGTGCTGCGAACCGGTTGAGAACCGTGCCCAGGATCCGAAACGACATGCGCGTCCCGACCAGCAGATTGGACAGGGCGATGGTGAAAATGACCAGCATCGCGGGGGGAATCCAGGGGCCGGCGGCACCCGAAATCAGGGCTGCCAGCAATCCCGCCAACACGGCAGCGAACTCAAAACGCAGCGCCGCTTCGACGCTGGCGTAGCGCCACATGTGGCGATAGGTTCCGGTTGCCATAAAGGCGGTGTAGGCGGCCAGGCAGGCCTCGGGCAGCC
The DNA here is from genome assembly GCA_021325025.1 of Pseudomonadota bacterium. Lineage (GTDB taxonomy): Bacteria > Desulfobacterota > Binatia > Binatales > Binataceae > JAJPJA01. Next base: position 201,096 of record JAJPHZ010000039.1, read on the forward strand.
CGTAAGAGAAGTGCGCCACGGCGGGCCAGGTGAGCTGGAAGTTGTGGTGGATGAGCAGTGCGCCGTAATAGGCGGAGGAAATCACCAGGAAATCCAGTCCGAATTCCACCCCGCGGCGCTGATAGGCCAGGCTCAGGATGAGGCGGCCCAGCCCCGGCACCGCGCCGTAGAGCCGGCCCGGCGGCTCGTGTTCGAAGGAAAGGTTAGCCAGAAACAGGCCGACCGTCGCGAACATCAGCGCGCACAGCGGCAGCACCGTAACAATCATCGGCTTCCAGGCCAGGCTGATGAATACCGCCCACGTCGCCCCGATTCCGCCCAGCGCCCACAGTGCGAAGGCGACACGCTTTTGCGAAAGCCCCAGGTTGTGCAGCCGGTGATGGCAGTGGTCCAGGCCGCGATTGGAGATCGCCCGTCCGGTTGCCAGGCGCGTGACCGTGACGATCATGGTGTCGATTATCGGCACCGCCATTAGCAGCGCGGGTGTGGCCAGAATCGCCAGCTTGGATTCGTGCGCATAGCGCACCGCGCTCAGGCACATCACGCCCAGCAGAAAACCACAGGGCAGCGATCCGGCGTCGCCCAGGTAAACCGTGGCCGGACTGAAATTGTAAATCAGGAACCCGCCCAGCGCGCCGCACAGGACCAGGGCGGTCAGAGCCTCGGCGGTATTTTGATGGGTAATTGCGATGAGCGCCATGGCGAAGGCGGCGATGATTCCCAGGCCCGCCGCCAAACCGTCGAGCCCGTCAATCAGATTGAAGGAGTTGATCGCGGTAAGGATCCAGAACGCCACGGCCAGTTGTTGCAAACCCCACGGTAACAACGGCGGAATTGGAACCCAGGCGGCGACCAGCAGCGCCAGGGGCAGCTCGCACAACAGCTTGGTGCGCGGCGCCAGCGACACTAGGTCATCGACCAACCCCACCGCACAAAGCGCCAGGGCCGATGCCAGCAGCCAGCCCGGCGTGGCGCAAAACAATCCCACCAGGACGAAAATACCCACCACGGCGACCCCGCCCAGCAGCGCCACCGGCGCCGTGTGCCAGCGGTCCTTGGCCGGCTTGGCGACCCATTCCATGCGCCAGGCCAGCCGACGCGCCAACCCAACAGCAAACGCTGACAAAACCAAAGCCGCCACCGGAGCCAGGATTAACGAGCCCATCTACTTCACTTCCTGCTACCCATCTGGCGCATCAGGAGGCGGCGCGTCGGCACTCCTGTCAGCCGGAAACAAGCACCCTCAATTCCGCAGCCCTGCCGTCCGCAAACCGGCCGTGCAGCGGCGGCCATGTAGACCGTCGCCAGGGAGACCACTGCGCCGCATCATGAAACCGTGAACCAGACCTCGACCCGGACATACTTGAGCCAAACTGAGCTTTGTTTGTCCAAGCTCCTAAGTTTGTAGCTGTCGGTCAGCATGACGTCAAGTTTTTCCGGTTATCACGGAACTGTGCAATTTCGCTCGCAGCGACCATTAATCCCGGGGAGAAGATCGCTTGATTGACCGCAAGCTCCAAACTGAAGACGACCGCGGCTGAAATTCGCCAATACCGTGCTAGACATGCGGTAAATTAATTCTACTTCCCGGCGGTGGCTTTGGACTGCGCACGGCATGCCGAGCGCATCGCTAGCCGAAGCAGCTTATGGGCTGCGGCCCCGAAACAGCGTAGCGCGGATTTGTGGCGCCGCGGTCTCCTGTCGCGGGACGGCGTCGAACGCGGGCGGCACAGACATCGGTGAAGCGCGCCGCATCCCTGCGTCTTTCAGTCATGCCAACTATCGCAGCGATCGGCGTCTAGCGTGCAAAGCTGGCAGGTCGCACCAACTCCAGTGGTCAGTGTTCGAGCCCTGGCGGCGGACGGGCTCGGCCCATTGCACCGTGTCCGCTACCCGACGCCGGCGTTTACGCGCGCGGCTTTTCCCGCGTGAGCGGCATCCTGGAGAGCCTCACCGCGGAAAATTGCGTGCCCCGGACTTGTTCACGCGAGGAGGGCGTCGATTGCGGGCGGCGATGGCCTGAATAAGGTGTAGCATGACGATGGCAATGCAAAATGTCGAAGTTAAAAATTAAATTCGACACTTTCTATTACATGATTCCTTGTGTGGAGGCCGAAGGCCGGGTTTTTGCAATAGATACATGAGCAGAAAACTCCAAAATATTCGGGTCAAGTTCAGTAACGGAGACTGCCGTTTGAATGTTCGAGCCGAGAAATTAATTTGACCGCCATGCAGCCCTTGCAAGTGGATAATCTCTTATGCTACTTCGAATTAGTCATCTGGTATTGCGGTAGTACATACGTGAACCGCCTGAGAGAAACTGTCCGCCCTGCTTCGACCAGAATGGTGTTTCTGGCCGCGGCCATGCTCACCCTGCTGGGATCAGCTCAATACAGGGGTTCCTTGACCGCTCTTTATCGCGGCGCTTGCACGCTTTCGAACCCCGCCGTCGGCTTCGGCCGCCACGTCAAGGAAGAGGTCAGTCCTTCGCAGCCCGAATTGTCAGTATCGGCTGTCTTTTGCACCGGCAGTGTAGTCCTGACCGAGCGCTCTCAACGGCCATCCTTCCCGATGCCGCCGATAAGGCCGGAATTCGGGCAGCTTCAACGCCGGCGCATTCCGCCGCCGTCTCAGGACGATCCCTACCTAGCTTAGTCTCACCACACATCAGCGTGCGCCAGTTCTGCGGCTCGCCACGCGTCTGAGTTGCGCCCGCCAGGGCTGCGGATCGCGGGGCTGATGTAGGCGCGCCGCACCGCGGCGCGCCGCTGGACGCCATCGTTTCGGGTTGCTGTGCGCTGCCTTGGACGGTGGACGCGGACCCGGGGACTTTTGGGCCAACAACAGGATTCCGGATTTGCGGAGCCACCACAGAGAACATGACAGGTGAAGAGAGGCATGAGGTGAAGAAAGACATGAACAGATCGGAAAGTGAACGACGAAGACTGTACCTTTCCGCGCGAACGCTTATCGGCGGTATAGTAGTGACGTTGCTGGTTGGGTGGCTGGCGGGCGTATGCTCCGCTCAGGACCAGGGTGGTACGTCGGCGGGCACATCGGGCCAGTCGTCGCAGCCGATGTTCCTCAAGAACCTTCACATTTCAGGCTTTCTGCTGAACACGACCGGAACCTGGATCGATTCGAGTACTGCCGCTAAGGGATTCGGCTTCACGCCGGCGGGCAACGTCAATCAATTCGGCGAGCGCAGCCGCAACTCGCTGGCGGTGGAACGCAACATGGTCCAGCTCGACGTCAACGATGACTTCACCGAGAACGACAGTATGTTCATGCGCGACTGGTTCGTATACGAGCCATCCTATCCGTGGGAGGTCGCCTGCCTGGGACCGGGCGCGACCTGGTCCGGGGCGCTGGCGGGGCAGCCGTTCAGCGCGATGCACTGCAACTCGGACTTCTACAATCAGTATGGCATCCGCGAACTCTGGTTTAAGCATCGCCAGGGGCCGCTTGATTTGTTCATCGGCCGGCAGATCGTGACCTGGGGCGAATCGCTGGCCTTTCGGGTTGGCGATCAGATCAATCCGCAGGATCTAAGCTGGAATTTCGGATTTGCCAACCTCGAACAGTCGCGGATGCCGCTGTGGATGATCCATCCGATCCTCAACTTGCCCTCGCTTGGTCCTCTGAGCTCGAACTACCTTGAAGCGGTCTACGTTCCGGGCTTCGACTTCCTGTATTCGCAGGTCGACTACTCCGACGATCACGTCGACGGTGTGGACAACATCGCGGGCCGCGTTAACGTGGGCGCTCCCAATCCCGGAGGCCGCTTTGCCGGGCAGCTTGACTGCCGGGTATTGTATGCGCCTTTTGGCGGCTCGGTAATTCCAGCTGTGGGCTTTCCCGGTTTTTGCGGCGCGGCCGCGCCGGTTGCCATGTTTCAAACCGGAACCGGAATTCCCGGCCAAGGTCCTGGCGAGTACTTCGGTCTGCCCGACGTGAAGATTCCCAACGCCACCTTTGGTAACTCTCAGGTCGGGGTCAGGTTCCATACGCTGGTGGCGAACACGGAATTGACCGCCTTCTATTTGTGGAGTCATGAATATAATCCGGTTCTGAAGATTACGCCTAACGCGCCGCTGGCGGCTGGCCCGGGATTCTTCCTGCGGCGGTTGCTGGAGTACTATCCGCAGTATCAGTCGTTCGGCTTTACCGCCAATCGGCCGCTCTACTTGCCGGGAGTCTTTAGTCAGTTGCCGTTCGTAGCGCGCGCGGAGGCCTTCTACAAAAATCATCAGACATTCAACACCGATTTTATTCCGGGAACGGTTTATACCGGTTTCAATCCCGCCCTGGGGACGCCGGACGCTTTGTACTACTCAGACACTGTCAAATGGATGATTGCGCTTGACCTCGATCAGGCCTATGTGCCATGGCTGACCAGCACCGGAAACCTCACCATGAACTACGAGTTCACCGATCTGACGGTGCTCAGCCCGAGCAAATTTGCGCAGCAGGCAGGCAGTTATTTTACCCCGCTGTATCATAACGACATAAACATGCTGCTTAACGTCGGCAGCTCGTGGTGGTGGGGCGCCATCAGCCCGACCTGGACGATGATCTACGCTCCGCAGGGACAGACGTGGCTGTTCTTCCCAACCCTTCAGCTCACGCCGCCATGGACCAACAAGTATTTCGCCAAATTTCAGTGGATTCAGATTTTAGGGAACGATCCCTACAACCTGGACGGAGGTCTTTTCAAAGGCAAGAACATGTTGATCTCGCAGTTTGAATATAACTTTGATCTGCTTTGAGTCTCGCACGTTGGTGCTTTACCCCGCTGAACGTGCGTAACGGCCCGGGGCGCTCCCCTGCGCCGGCGGGTCTGGCGGCCGGACGGCCTTACCCCCCGTCCGGCCGCTTTGTGCAACGGCCTGATAGGCTGTCGACGCAAAGCGGGTTTGAGATCGTGCCGCCGCTCAGTTCAGGCCGTAAAGCCGGGCGGCGTTGCCGCCGATTATCTTGCGCTTCTCGGCCTCGGGCACGCCTGCCATGGTCTCGTCGATGTACTTGCGGGAGTTGGGCCAGGTGGTGTCGGTATGGGGATAGTCGGAGGACCACATCAGGTTGTCGACACCGATCAGGTCGCGCAGCCGGATGCCGGCCTTATCTTCGATAAAGGTAGCGTAAACCTGGCGATGGAAGTACGCGCTCGGCGGCATCGGCAGCTCCAGCCGTGACCAGTAACGATGGCGTTGGTAGATGCGGTCGGCGCGCTCCAGGAAATAGGGAATCCAGCCGATGTTGCCCTCCACCGAGACAATCTTGAGTTTGGGGAATAGTTCGCCGATGCCGCCGAAGAGCAGGCGCGCCAGCGCCTCCATATTGCCAATCGAGTTGATCAGGATCTGTCCGGGCAGCAGCCCGCGCACATTGGGCTGCTGATGGAAGACCTGGCCGCGGGTATCGCCAACGGCCAGATGCAGATGGACGGGCAAGTCGAGGTCCTGGGCAGCCGCCCACAGCGGGTCGAAGACTTGGCTGCTGAGCGGTCCGGCCTTGGGAAAGCTGGACACCAGCAATCCGCGCATCCCCAGTTTGGCCACCCGCTGCGCCTCGCGCACCCCCTCCTCGACGTGGTCGGTCGGCACCAGGCCGATGCCGATCAGGCGGCGTGGATTGGTCGCGCAGAACTCGGCCAAAAAGTCGTTGTAGGCGCGCATGCAGGCAAGCTGCAGCTCGAAGTCCTCCACCATGAAGGCCCAGAACGCGTTGGGGAAGATGACCGCGGCGTCGATGCCGTCGGTGTCCATGTCCTTAAGCCGTTCGTCGGGGTCAAAGGCGCCCGGGCGGATGGTCTGGTAGGTCTCGCCCTCAAGCTTGTATTCCTCGAATTTCTTTCCGGCGGCAGCGTTCATGCCCATCTTCATCACCACTTTGCCCTCCAGCATCCAGACATCGCCGCCGTCGACGTTGACGACCCGGGGAGCGCGGTCGCGCAGCGCCGGTGGAACCCGTTTTTCCCACGTGTCCTTGGGCTCCTGGACGTGGTCGTCAGCCGAAATAATCCTGTAGCTGGTCATTGGATGCCTCCTTGCCGGCCGCAGCGGAACGTTCCATCGGTGCGATTGTCAAAAGCCGGCCTCTAGTGTTGCCATATCAATCCTGGTTCGTAAGGCGCAAGCCTGCGGCGCCCACCGCGGGCCCTGTTTCAGCGCGCCTGCCGGAGGCGCGTGTTTACGGCATTACATCTCAGGCTGAAAATAAGATGGCGCGAGCAAGGATGCTCGTGTCTCGACACCGGGCCGCCAGCCCCATGATTGAAGACTTGCGAAGAGTTCAGGGTGCCGGGTTCGCCGCGTTGCCGCGGCGGACCCGGCAAAGGCGTCGGCCTTATCTCATGATCTGACCCAGCGAGCCGGGGAAGGCCCAGGTCCGGGCGTCCTGCAGGTCGGCAGGCGCCTGCTTGTCGAGGGCGTAGTTGGTCTCGATCACGGTCGTGGCGTGCGAGTTCTGCAAGTCAATCATGGTGGAAGTGTTATTGTTGGTAATGGCCTTCTCACCTCCCCCAATATCCATCGGATAAGTGAATAGCCATTCGGTCTTCCACAGTTTGCGGTTGGAATCGTACAAGTCGAACCAGTAATTGTCCCAGGTCTCTTTGTCGATATAAACCACTCGCGCCCCGTAGCAGTAGCTGCTTCCCAGTTCCGGCAGTGGATAGAGCACCACCACGTAGGTATCGCGCAGTTCCCATCTGCCGTCCTTGGGTGTGGGCCATCCGGGAACCGAGCTCTTGATCAGGAAAGTGTCCTCCTTTTCGCGGGCGACGGGGTTTTCGTGCAGCAGGGCCAGCACCTTGTACTCGCCCAGCAGCTCGATTTTGAACAGGCCCGGGCTGGTGATCGAGGTGCCCGCGCCGTCATCGCCGGTGTAGTCGGTGCCCAGCAGCGGCGAGCAGCGGGCGGCGCTGGAAAGCCTCAGCGAACGGCGCAGCGAGGGCAGAAAGACGTAGAGCTCGGGCACCACGGTGGGATCGTCGTGCAGCATTTCGATTTCGGTAGTGTACTTGGATTGTTCGGGCGCAAGGATGAAGAAGCGCGCGTTGAGCGAGAAGCCCGCCGCATAAGGCATGTTGGTCGGATAGTCATTGTCGCTCAGATGCGACAGCCGCCAATAGCTGGTCTGGCTCATCTGGTAGGAGATGTTCAGGAAGCGGTCGACCAGCCGGGTGTGAGAATGGAAGCTCTGCACAAACGGGTACCAGCGGTACCAGTTGTCGTAGATGATCTTGTAGGCGAGGTCGGGCTCCGAAGGGTTGGGGAATGGTTCCCCTGCCACGTAACCTTCGGGTGCCTTGCCGCCGCCGGGGATGTCCTTCAAGCGGACCTGGCCGCTGTATTTCTCGGTGTCGCGCACCACTTTGCTGGGCAGCGGAATGTGAACGGTCGGTCCGACTTCAATCGCGAAGCCCGGATCGTTTCCCATCCGGAACAGATACTTTTGCGAGAACAGCGCCTGGACGCCAATGGGCAGGAACTTCTTGTAGGTGGTCCAGTTGCTCAAGTCGATGCGGGTGCCGACCGGAATGGACTCCGGGGAACTGGCCGGCACCATCTGCTTGTAATTGGCCGGGTCAAAGGAAATCTGCGCCGCAGCAGGTGCGCATGCCAACCACAGCACGACGGCGGCGAGGGTTGCCGCACCCAGCCAGCGTGCGTGCGTTGTGGGCGCGGCGGTCAACTCTGCACGGCGCGAGGGTTTACGGAAATTCGCCTCCCCAGACGAGCGGAGGGCTGTTCGTAGCGCGCCATCGACGCGCCTATCCAAACTCCTGATGTACATCCTTTCCTCCAATGCGTGGACGTTCGTCCCCAGCGATAATCGAGACGAAGCTCGAAGGCTCAAGCCTATAGAGCGCCGCTGGGTGAGGCAATGTAGATTTTTTACACAGCGGTGTGCTGCGCGGGCGCCAGCCGGTGCGCTGCGCGTGGGGTTTCAAGGGCGTCTGAAATAGCTGACCCGGGCGATCGCGGTGGATCGCTCCGCGCACCAGGTACGCGCCGATGCAATCGCGCAGCCGTTGATTCTCCCCGGGCGCATGCAGCAATTTTTTCGGTGATCCCCGGTTGATGGCGCAAAGCGGCAGTTTCAACCTGCCAGTCTCGGCGCGCCAGGCGATGTGGCCAACTGGCCGTTTACCTCGCTTCCGACGAGTCGCGGCTGATTGCGGGTCAGGTGTTTCCAGTGGATTTCGGCTGGTCGGCAACCTGACGCGTACGACGGGTTAAAACGCGGTACTGCCCGGTCTGTTCCTGTTGCAGGCGTCTCATGAAAAATAGGAAACAGTACTTATCCGAACCGGGGAGCCAACTGATGTATAAGGGCCATCGCTATATCGACGCCGATTCCCACGTGCTGGAGCCTGCCGACATGTGGGAAAAATACCTGGAACCGAAATATCGCCGTTTCGCGCCGGTGCACGCCGTGGGTTACAAGGGTGAGCCACCCGGCTTTTATCTCCACATCCGGATTCTCGGCACCACGATGCCGACCTTCCAGATGCCGGATTTGGTTCAGATGCCGGGTCTGGAAGAGGCTTACGGCGATTACATGCGCCGTGGCTTTGGGCCCGATTGCTACCAGACCGCCCTGGAGCGCACGGGGATGGATTACATGGTGCTGTACCCGACGATCGGGCTTTACGCGACCGCCGTGCCGGGCCTGTCCGCCGAAGTGGCGGCGGCCTATCGTCGTGCGTACAACAACTGGCTGTACGATTTCTGCCAGGCGGCGGGCTCCAAGTTGATCGGCGTGGGTTCTGTGGATTTGCGCGATCCGGTGGAAGCGGCCCGTGAAGCGCGGCGCTGTGTGCGCGAGTTGGGCTTCAAGGCCATCACGTTTAACCCCGAGCCGGTTAACGATGTGGCCCTGCACGATCGCTTCTATGACCCGCTGTGGCAAGCCGCATCGGAGTTGGGAGTGCCGATGGGCGTGCATGTCGCGGGCGGTACGGCGCTGCATCAGGTGGGTATCGAGTACTTCCCGCAATGGAGCGAAGGACGCGGCCTGTGCGCGTTCACCATCGGCAACATGATCGCCTGTCTGTCCTTCGTCAGCGGCGGCATCCTGGAGCGCTTCCCCGAGCTTAAGGTAGTTTTCCTGGAATCGGGTGCGGGATGGCCGGCATTTTGGCTGGAGCGCATTCAGGCCGGGGTCCAGGGCGCCAATCGCGGCGGGCGAGTCCATGGGCTGAGCAAATCGCCGATCGAATACTTCCACCAGCAGTGCTTCATTTCGGCCGATCCCGACGATCCCGGTATCGCGCAGGTGGCGGCGGTAATCGGCGACGACAATATCGTCACGGCCACGGATTTCGGCCACATGGAGGGCAAGGGCTACATCCGGGCGCTGGACGACATCCTGGCACTGGAGCTGCCCGCCCAGACCAAGCGCAAGATCATGTGGGACAACGCGGCGCGGCTGTACAATTTGGATTAGGTATGCTTAATTCGTGCACAAGATTTTGGCTGACCAGAAAATCGGCATCATCGCAGCGGGAGGCTGACTTATGCACGTAGGCTATTTCACTGAGCGGCCCCATCGTTACGTCAACAACGATGAGATCATCAAAAACGGCTTTTTCGGCCTGCCCAACTCGATGTTCGAGCGGGAGACGGCAGCGCGCTTCCTCAATGAATACCTGGATGAGCGCGTGATGGCCGAGGAGCTGGGCTTCGACGGCCTGATGCTCAACGAGCATCACGACAACGCCTTCTGCATGGGCTCGGTGATGAATGTCGAGGCGGCGATCCTGGCGCGCATCACCAAGCAGGCCAAGATCGTGCTGCTCGGCAATCCGCTGCCGATCGTCGGCAATCCGCTGCGCCTGGCCGAAGAGCTGGCGACGATCGACCTGATCTCCGGCGGACGGCTGGTCAGCGGATGGGTGCGCGGGGCGGGCAGCGAGCAGTTCGCCAGCAATGCCAACCCGGCCTTCAATCGCGAGTACTTCGATGAAGCGCACGAAGTGATCGTCAAGGCGTGGACGCAGCCCGGACCCTTCCGCTACGAGGGCAAGCATTTTCACTACCGTTACGTGAATCCCTGGATGCTGCCGCTGCAAAAGCCGCATCCGCAGATCTGGATTCCCGGCCTGCTCAGCCCCGAGACCGTGGAGTGGTGCGCCAAGCATCGCTACCCGTACGTGGCGCTGGCGACCTTCATGGAGCCGACCGTCGAGCTGTGGGATTTCTACCGCGACGCGGCCGCGCGCGAAGGCTACCAGGTTGGCACCGAGAACTTTGGCTACCTGCAGAAGATCTACGTGGCCGAGACCGACGAAAAGGCGCATGAAATCGCCAAATGGGACATGTTCGGCGGCGCGGGGATCGGCTACAGCCTGTTTGCCCAGCCCCATTGGTCATTCCCTCCGGGCTACAACTCCAAGCTGGCGACCCGGCGTATCGCCAAGCAGCTCACCGCGCCCAAGAAGAAGGGCGAAGCCAGCACGCCCTGGGCGGGCAAGAAGGCCGAGACCGAGGCCAGCAGCCGAGAGCGGATTTCTGGCGCCCAGGTGCAGCATCGCTCGGCCAGTTGGCAGCAACGCGACTTGGATGTCGAGGCGACGCGCCAGCACATCTTCGAAGAGTTCAAGGACGCCGAAAAACAGTTCCAGATGATTTGCGGTACGCCCAAGAGCGTGCTGCCCAAAATCAGGACGCTGCTCGAAGTGCTGCGTCCGGGGATTTTCATGATCTGGCAGAATGACGGCCCGATCTCGCGCGAGGATCGGCTGAACAACCTGAGGCTACTCGGTCAGGAGGTGGTGCCCGCCATTCGAGAAATGGGCAAGGAGCTGGACCTGAAGTCGCCCTTCGAAGTAACGCCGGGTCAGCGTCCGTTGCCGGCCAGCGGCAAGCCGGAGTCGGTGGGGTCGCTGGAGCCGCTGCGGGCCTGGAACGCGCGGGCGGCGTGAGCGCGCGAGGTGCGGAAGACGGGACGCAAAAGCGGGATGGGCCGCCCGGAATTCCGGGCGGCCCATCCCGCTTTTGGGCGCAAGCATGAGGGCGGGCGGCCGCGCGCCGCGCGGCCGCCCGCCCTCACCGCCTCACTTCTCCAACCCCGCAGACTCCCGTAGCGCTCCGGGCCCGCCCTGCGGCGTGCCCTCGGGCAGCCCCATGCCTTGGGGGTAGTCGAACTGCAGCTTGCCATCCACCGCGTCCACCGTCACATGTCCGCCACCCACCAGGCGGCCGAACAGAATCTCGTCGGCCAGCACGCGCGCGATTTCGGTTTCGATCAGCCGCGCCATCGGCCGCGCGCCAAAGCGCGGAACGTAGCCGTGCTCAGCCAGCCATCGGCGCGCCGCTTCGGTAAGCGACAGGTCCACCTTTTGCGCCGCCAGCCGTTCGCCCAGCTCGCCGATGAATTTGTCGACTACGCGTTCCATCACCGCCGGAGTGAGCTGCGTAAACTCGACAATCGCCGACAGGCGATTGCGGAACTCGGGGCTGAACATGCGGTCGATCGCGTCCTTGGGAGTGCCGGAGCGATAATCCTTGCCGAAGCCGATCAAGGCGCGGGTCAGTTCGCCGGCCCCCGCATTGGTCGTCATCACCAGGATGACGTTGCGGAAATCGGCCTTGCGTCCGTTATTGTCGACCAGGGAGGCGTGATCCATCACCTGGAGCAGGATGTTGAACAGGTCGGGATGGGCCTTTTCGATTTCGTCGAGCAGCAGCACGCAGTGCGGCGTGCGGTTGATCGCGTCGGTGAGCAGACCGCCCTGATCGAAGCCGACATAGCCCGGCGGCGCGCCAATCAGCCGCGACACGGTGTGGCGCTCCATGTATTCGCTCATGTCGAAGCGCAGGAACTCAACGCCCATCACCTTGGCAAGCTGACGCGCCACCTCGGTCTTGCCCACGCCGGTCGGACCGGCGAACATGAAGGCGCCCACCGGGCGGTCGGGATGCGACAGGCCGCTGCGCGACATCCGGATGGCGCGCGCCACCGCTTCGATCGCATGGTCCTGGCCGTAGACCACCTTCTTGAGTTCCTCTTCGAGAGTCTCCAGCTTGACCCGGTCGGAGGCTGACACGGTGCGTTCGGGGATCTTGGCGATGCGCGCCACGACGCGTTCGATCGCCCTGGTATCGACCACTGCAACTTCGCCCTCGGCAGCGCCCAGCCGTGCGCCCACGCCCGCTTCGTCCATCACGTCGATCGCCTTGTCGGGCAGGTAGCGGTCGTTGATGTAGCGCGCGGACAACTCGACCGCCAGCTCCAGTGCCTGGTCGGTGTAGGTGACGTTATGATGCTTTTCGTAGTAGCCCTTGAGCCCGGCCAGGATCTGGCGCGCTTCCTCGCGGGAGGGCTCGAGCACGTCGATGCGCTGGAAGCGGCGCGCCAGCGCCTTGTCGCGATCGAAGGAGCGCTTGTACTCCTGATAGGTGGTCGAGCCGATGCAGCGCAACTCGCCCGAGGCCAGCGAGGGCTTGAGCAGGTTGGAGGCGTCCATCGTACTGCCCGACGCGGCGCCTGCTCCGACGATGGTGTGAATCTCGTCGATGAACAGGATGCGCTTGGGATTGCCGACCACGGCCTTGAGCACGCCCTTGAGGCGCTGCTCGAAATCGCCGCGATAGCGCGTGCCGGCCAACACCGCGCCCATGTCCAGCGCGTAAATTTCGCAGTCGCGAATCGGCGCCGGCACCTCGCCCTTGTGAATCGCCAGCGCCAGTCCCTCGACGATGGCGGTTTTGCCGACGCCGGCCTCACCGACGAAGATCGGATTGTTCTTGCGCCGGCGCAGCAGGACGTGGATTGCACGTTCCAGCTCGTTCTTGCGTCCCACCAGGGGGTCGATCAGTCCCTTGGCTGCCTTCTCATTGAGATTGATCGCGTAGGTTTGCAGCGCCTTGGCGGGCGATTGCTTGCGTCCCGGCCCGCGCTCTTCGCCTTCCTCCTCTTCGGCCTCGGCGCCATCTTCGGGCGCCGCCTTTTCCTCATCGTCGGCATCGACTTTCGACACGCCGTGCGAGATGTAGTTGACCACATCGAAACGGGTCACTTCCTCTTCCTGCAAGAAGTAGACGGCGTATGAGTCGGGTTCGGCGAACATCGCGACCAGCACGTTGCCGCCGTTGATTTCATGGCGCCCCGCCGATTGCACGTGCGCGGCGGCGCGCTGGAGCACGCGCTGCACGCCCAGCGCGTAGCGCGGCGACACCTGGCCGTGGCCGGGTACGCGCTCGATCTTCTCGTCGAGAAACTTGACCAGGCGCTTGCGCAGCCGTGCCAGGTCGGCGCCGCAATGGCGCAGGATGTTGCTGGCGGTGGCGTCGTGGAGCATCGCGTAGAGCAGATGCTCCAGGCAGACGTACTCATGGCGGCGGTTGGCCGCCTCGGTCATTGCAAGCTGCAGCGTGACCTGCAATTCGCGGCTGATCATCACGCCGGAGGATGGCATAGCTGATTTATCGCGGCTGGCGCCGGGCCCGGGGGCCTGCGCGCTGCCTTCACTCCTTCTCCATTGTACACTTCAGCGGGAACTGGTGCTCGCGGGCCAGTTCGTCCACCGTGCGGACCTTGGTTTCAGCGATTTCGAACGGATAAATCCCCGCTATCCCCATGCCATTTTGATGGACGTGAAGCATGATTCGGGTCGCTTCCGCGTGCGGCTTGTGAAAGACTAGCTTGAGCAGTTCGACGACGAACTCCATCGGGGTGTAATCGTCATTGAGCAGAATAACCTTGTACATGGACGGCCGTTTGGTTTTGGTCTGCGTGCGCCGCTCGACTACCACGTCTTCCTGGCCCGAGCCGCCGCCATTGCCGCGATTGTTCTTTTCCGCTGCCATCGTAAGGTCCCGCCCCGCTTAAGACTCCTGGTCAAAACAATAGCAGATGGCATCCCCGGTCAGTAGAGCATAGGCAGGCCGCCGACGTGAAAGCCGAAGTCCTCTCAGGCATCGCCAAAATCCCCCGCGCGCAATGGAACGCGCTGCTGGCGCCCGAGGATACCCCATTTCTTGACTGGGATTGGCTTTACGCGCTGGAACAATCGCGCAGCGCGGCGCCCGACAGCGGATGGGGGCCGCATCATCTCGTGGTGCGCGACGACGCCGGTGAATTGGCCGCCGCCTGCCCCGTTTACCTCAAGAGCCACAGCATGGGCGAGTTTGTCTTCGACCACGGATGGGCCGAGGCGGCCGAGCGCGCGGGGCTGCGCTATTTTCCCAAGCTGCTGGTCGGCGTGCCGTTCACCCCCCATACCGGGCGGCGCTTTTTGGTCCGCCCCGGCCTTGACCGCGCCGCGATGGTCGAGGCGCTGGGCCATGCGCTGGTGTCCTTGTGCAGTCAGAACCGCCTGTCCTCGGTGCACGTCAATTTCTGCACCGAGGAGGAGGCCGCGGTGTTGTCGCGGCTGCAATTCATGGAACGGCTCGGCTATCAGTACCATTGGCGCAACGCGGGCTACGCCAGCTTCGAGGACTATCTTGCTCACCTCAAGAGCAAGCGGCGTTACGCCGTGCGCCATGAGCGCGCCGCGCTGGAGCAGCAGCAAATCGCGATTCGGGTGTTTGCCGGCGAGGAGATTGCCGATGAGTTGCTGGCCGCGATGTATGCCATCTACCGCTCCACGATCGACAAGCTTTACTGGGGGCGCCAATACCTGACGGCGAAATTCTTCGAACTGATGCGCCCCTTCAAGCGCCATCTGTGCCTGGTGTGCGCGTTCAAGGGCGACAAGCTGATCGCCGCCACCTTCAATTTGCAAAAGGCCGGCGTGATGTACGGGCGCTACTGGGGCGCGCTGCGCGAGCACCGGTTCCTGCACTTCAACGTCTGTTATTATGCCGCCATCGAGCATTGCATCCGCGCCGGCCATCGGCGCTTCGAGCCCGGCGCGGGCGGCGAGTACAAATGGCTGCGTGGTTTCGATCCGGCCTTAACCCGCAGCATGCACTTCATCGCGCATCAGGGGTTGCGCAAGGCAGTGCACTCATTCCTGGTCCGCGAGCGGCGGCAGGTCCAGAGGTGGATCGAGGTCGGACACGAGCACAGTCAGCTCAAGGCACCGCCGCCGTCCAACGTGGAACAAGAGCCCGGCGGCGAGCCCGAAGCCTGAACGCCGAGGTCGTCCGGGGCGCACAGTCAGCCAGGAACCGCGGTTCGACTTCCGCCACTGCCGGTGCGCGCAGGCACGAATTTGCTGGCGCCAACTTGTCCCTGCGGCCTCTCGTGCCGCTGCGGACTATTCTCGTCGGTGTATCGGCGGAGCGCGCGCCAGGCGGGGCGCCCCTGCCGGCCGACATCACTGCAGGATCTTTTGCAGGCCGGCGGGAGAGCCGTAGCGGCTGACATCCCAGAAGTTCTTTGGCACCTGCTGATTGATTTGAAAAATGTCCTTGCCTACCAGGGCGTAACTGGGGTGACCGTTCTGGAAGTCGATCATCCAGTTGACGCCCCTGATATTGGGTACGAATCCGCCTTCCGGCACCGGTTCCGGCGATTCCAGAAAAGCCAGTACCTTCCAGAACTTGTTGTTCTGATCGTACAGGTCCTCCCACATCACCTTCCAGGTGCGCGGATCGGCGTATATCCTGCGCGTCGCGTAGCAGTACCCTGCACTGAGACTCGGCACGCGGCTGACATCGATAATCAGTGCGTTAAATACCTGCCATTTGCCCACCACCGGTTTGGGGAAGAAGATCGGTGGAAAGTGGTAAACTGCGCGCGGTTGCCCGGTGTGGGCCGGAACATCAGAATTTTCCTTTCGCCCAGGAACCTGGCCTGGAACCATCCCACGGGTAGCGGAATTCCGGCGTAGATGTCGTCGCCGACATAATCGCTGCCCGCGTACGGCGCGCAACGTGCACTGCTGGAGAGCCGCAGCGCCCTGCGCAGCGAAGGCAGGAACACGTAGAATTCCGGGACCTTCTGCGGGTCGTCGTAGATCAACTCCAGGGGGCTGGTGTATTTGGACTGTTCGGGTTCCTCCAGTTCGTCATAGTAGCTGGAGAAGTAGCCGGGCATCTCCGCGGCATGGCCCGGAAACCCCGGATCGGTCATGTGCGTGAACTGCAGGAAGACCTGGTAGGAGAGATTTTTATAAACGCTGAGGTAGCGGTCGACCTCGTAACCGTCGCTCTCGTAGTGAGCGACAGACCCTCCATAATGATAGTAGAGGTTGTAGAGGATTTTATATGCTTTTTCAGGACCTGAGTAATCGGGAAATGGAGTTCGGGCATGGTATCCCTCTAATGTATATCCGCCTGTACCGAGTTTGACGAGTTTGGTCTGGTTTTTGTATTTCTCGCTCGCCTCCCACCATGATGCGGGCAATGGATAGTCAACCAACGGTCCAACCTCCATTACCGCGTCGGCCGGCACCCTGAAGACGATGGTGCCGGACAGGATCGTTTGAAGACCCTGCGGCATGAAGTCCTTGTATTGTTGCCAGTTCTGCGGAGTGATTTTGGTTCCCGCCGGGATGGTGTGTTGTGCGGCCCGCGCGGAGGCTACCGTCAGGCACAAGCCGAGCCCGCGGCGCCACCCGGCATGACGTGCGATTGCGCCGCGGCAGTTGCCGGGCAAACAAAGGTGAATTTTGTGACTGGGGAAATCGTCAAACCGGCAAAAAGAGGAGAGACGGCCATGTCGAGGCGAATTTTATCCGTGCTGGTCGCCGCGATGCTGGCGGTGACGACGGCGGCGCCGGTTTTTGCGGCCCCCGCGCACCTCAAACACAAGCCCATCCGCACCGGCGCCAAGCAGATGCAGATGGCGGCCAACAGTTCCGTTTCCAAGACCCGGCACCAAAAATCCAGCGCCAAGACCTCAACGCATCAGACCAAGGCGGGTTCGGCCCAGACCACGAAACGGAAGAAATAGTATAAATCGCGCGCCTTCGCTCAGCGCCAAGGGTCTGAGTTCTCGCGCGACGCCGCGCCGCGGTCGCAACGTGGCAGCAGGTGGGATGGTCTTTGACGCTAATTTAGCCGCCTGAGTGTTCGCCGGTGCAACCCCGGCTCCAGTGTCAGCGCCGGCCGCTCATCCCCGACACGACAAAGGGAAACCCGGGCAGGAGCCGGTGGCCTGATTGGCCACCTCACCGTCATCGTTTTCCTGACACGCCGCGGCCTCTCCAGGCCACGCCCGGGACCAAAGCTTGCGACCGTGAGCGACCGCAGCGAAGTGCCATGGGTTGCCGGAGCTTCGTCCGCAGCCCGCTAAAAGTCCCCCTCTTTGACATAGGGGCGGCACCACAGGATCGCTTGCAGCAGCACGGCCTTGCTCCACGCGGCATGCATTGCCTCCACTTGCGCGGGCGCGTGCCCTTTTTTTGCCAAAAAAGGTTTCATCGTAACGGAAATCGGCATGACCAGTGCCAGCATGTGGCGCATCGGGACGTGCGGCACCGCGCAAACGCCGTCCGTCCGGTTCTTGCCCGAGCGATGGTGGCGGCGGCCGATCTCATCCTGCCAGGCAAGCCAGGCCTCGTTGTAATCGGCCCGGCAAGTGTCCAGGATCCACTGCCCGAAACGCTTGCGTACCGCGTCAAGATACGGTTTGACCGGTTGACCCGTGGCCGGATCGCTGAAATAGGCAAGCAGATGCGGCGTGCTGCCTACGAACCCGTACCAGACGTCGAGGATCGCTTCGAGCTGATCCTTGACGACCTCATGAGCCATCCGCAGCGCGGCGGCATCGTCGTCGCCGAAGAGCAGGGACGCCTTGAGGTCGGCAAGATCCTCAAGACTCAGCGGTGAGGCGGGCAGCGCCGCATCGCCGAGCCGGTAACCTGGAATGGAAACGGACGTCATGCTTGGAGCCTCCGATTGGAAAATTCGATTGCTAGTAGCTACTATATGGAAGGCGGTCTTGTCAAGATGGTTTCGAGTAGCAATCATATCGGCTGGCCAAGCGCGCTTGAAGGCGCCCATCTGATCGAACGCCTGGCGCGGTTGGTGCGCATGGGCGAACAGGGCGCCGGGCTCAATCCGGCGCAATGGGAGGCGCTCAGGTACCTGGCGCGCGCCAATCGCTTTTCCCGAACTCCGGCGGCGCTTGCCGATTATGTGGCGTCCACCCGCGGCACCATCTCGCGTACGCTGGCGTCCCTGGAGGCCAAGGGCTATGTGCGGCGCGAGGCCAATGCCCGCGACGGCCGGTCGGTGGAGTTTGTGCTGACGAAAAATGCCCTCCAAGCGCTCAAGCGCGATCCTCTCCTCGTCCTGGCCAAGGATATCGAACAGGCCAACGGCGGCAGCCTTGCAGCGGTGCTGGAAGGCCTGCGCAAGACCCTCAGGGCCGCGCTCGCCCGCAACCAGAGCCGGGCTTTTGGAGTATGTGCCTCGTGCCGGCATTTCCGGCGCAATCTTCGGCCCGGCTCCGCGATGCCGCATCAGTGCGCCCTGCTCGACGAACCGCTGTCGGAGGCTGACAGCCGGCGCATCTGCGTCGAGCAGGAACCCCACGCCGCCTAGCGGGCGTTGAGAAAGTTGGATTCCGGAGTTTACCAAGCAGGTGGTGCTCAACACCCTGTATTAGAACTGGCTTCCTTAATCTTCTCTCCCTCTGGGAGAGATAAGAGAGAGGGAGCAGGCTGTGAAAATCCTTTTTCAACAGCGCGCTAGGCCGAATCGGCATCGCGGAACATACAAGCGCTCGCGCAGCGCCAGCCGCCGGCCCATGCCGGCTTCCGTCACGCTGGTAAATGTTGGCGACTGCAAAACATCACAGTTAAGATTTATTCCAATTCAATAAAGGAAGTTGCAACTGTGAAATCATCGCCGCCGTTAATCGCTATTTCTATGAGGTGGTGGCTGTTTGCAGCTCTTTTTGGGATGGCTGCTGCGCTGACCGGGATTGCAGCATGCGGCCCTACCAACGGGTTGCCCGAGCTTAACGGCGAGTATGCCTATGTCGCCAACGCCGCCGATGGCTCGATCTCGGTGTTTTCGGTCAACAATGGAACCGGCAAGCTAACCCTGATCCAGCAGATTCCCGTCAAACCCACCTTCCGCGTCTTCGGCCTCGCCCTGCACTGGTCCAACGAGTTTTTGTACGCGACCATCGATGACGCCAGCGAGGTGGAAGAGTTCGACATCGGTGATGGGGCCTACTCGGGGCAAATCTTCGCCCACAACGGGCCATACGCGGCCCACAATGGACCGCGCGCGGTGGCGCTTAACCCCAAGGGAACCTATCTGTACGCGACTAATTACGGCGGTGAGGCGCACGATGTGTCGCAGTACACGGTCGACCAGTCCTCCGGCGTGTTGACCGCCAACGGCACCGCGCCGGCGGGAAACAGGCCCTTTGGCATTGCCGTCGATCCCGGCGGCAACTGTGTCTATGTCGCCAACACCGGCGACCCCAGTCTTTCAGTCTACGGCATCACCAGCAACGGCACGTTGTCGGCCGGTGCCAAGGTCAGCATCGGGGCCTTCAGCGAAGGTCCGGGACCGGAGTTGGTCGCGGTTCAGAACAATCCGGGCCTGGACAGCCGGGGCCAAAGCGTTTACGTAACCGATGATAACCTCGGCGTTGTTCATCAATTGCCGGTAGTTTCCGGATTAATCGGCATCAGATGCAATCCCTCCGCCGAAACCACGGACATCTCTGCCAAGGGTGCAGCCTTCGGCATCGCCCTGCATCCCAAGGGCACGTTTCTCTACACCGGCAACAGTTCTTCGAACTCGATTTCGATTTTCTATGTGAATTCCAAGGGGCAGTTGACGCTGCTGGCCCTGGAAGCCGTTAACCTGAACGACGTTCTGAGCATCGCCATCGATCGGCAGGGCAAATTCCTGTACGCGGCCAATTACGGCGATTCCACGCTCGCCGAGTTCGCGATCAACCAGCTTAACGGGTTGTTGGTCCCGATCGGCAAGGTTGCCACCGAAAATCCGGCCGTCACCAGCGGCCCGGTGACGATCGTCACAACCGTCGGCCCGCAGTCGGTGATTCACAAGCTGTAGCGCAGCACCGCTTGACAGCCGCCGTGCCCGCTTCTTAACGTGCCGCGCAGGCATCAGGGAGGACTGACGATGGCTAAGCAGCGTTTGGCGGGCAAGGTTGCGATCGTAACCGGGTCGGGACAGGGCATCGGGCGCGAGGAAGCGTTGTTGCTGGCGAAGGAAGGCGCCGCGGTTGTGATCAACGACATCGGCCATGAGCGCGAAACGCGCGAACCCACCGCCAATCGCACCGTGGCCGAAATTCGCGCCGCCGGTGGCAGGGCGGTGGCCGATACCTCCAACGGTTCCACGGTCGAGGGCGCCGCGCACATCGTCAACACCGCGGTCAGCGAATTCGGACGCCTCGATATCCTGATCAACAACGCCGGTCTGGCGCGCCCGGAAGAATTGGAGCACATGACCGAGCAGCAATGGGACTTCGTTCAGGCCAACAACCTCAAGAACACGTTCCTGATGATCAAGCATGCGATTCCCCACTTCAAACGCCAGCGCGCCGGCGCGATCGTCAACACCGGCTCGGAATCCGGGCTGGGGCATCCGACGATGGCGAACTACTCGGCGGCCAAGGAGGGTGTGGCCGGACTGACCCGCGCCGCGGCGCGCGAGTTGGGCCGCTTCGGTATCCGATGCAACATGATCCGGCCGCGCGCGGGCTCGGTCGGGGCGCAGCGCTTTTCCGGCCGGGTATCGAAATGGCAGCCGCTGATGGACGCGCTGGGCCGCTACTGGCTGGGCGATCGCGGGCACATCAAGTCGCTGGCGGGTCCCGACCGGGTCGCGCCATTAGTGGTGTGGCTATGCACCGACGCGGCCGCCAACGTCAACGGCCGCACCTTCTTTGTCGGCAACGACGACGTCGCTCTGTTCTCGGAACCCGAAGCCATCCGCACCCTGACGCGTCCGGGCGGATGGGACCTCGATTCGCTCGACGCGCTCGCCCCTGAGCGCCTGACCTTCGATCTGACCAACCTGTTCCTGCTGAAGGACTCGATCGGCGACCGCGAGCTGTAGCCAACTGCGTCAGCACCGGACCCCAGCGCCCCGCACCGGACGGTCCGGTTATCGAGAAGGCGGAGCAGGCACCCGACGCTGCGAACGACGCTTCAGGGATCGCTCATTGGGCGGCGGGTTCGCCAAGGGCAGCGTCTTTGCAGCGCCGCCTGCGTGCGGTGGGTCTTCTGTGCGTTATCAACCACGGCCGAGGTTTGGACCTCGCAGGGCTCGATCTGTATCCTGTATCCAAGGTGCCCTTCAAAAAATCTCGACCCGACGGATTGTCAGCATGAACATCTCTCCTTTGGCGGGAAAGCCGGCCGAACCTTCGATGCTGGTCAATGTTGCGCGCCTGGTGACCGCCTATTACACCGAGCGTCCCGATCCGTCGATTCCCTCGCAGCGGGTGGCGTTCGGCACGTCGGGCCATCGCGGGTCGGCTTTCGACGCGGCGTTCAACGAAGCGCACATCCTGGCCATCACGCAGGCGATCTGCATGTATCGCCGCAGCCAGGGAATCGACGGGCCGCTGTTTGTGGGGATGGACACGCACGCGCTGTCGGAGCCGGCGTTCGCGACCGCGATGGAGGTGCTGGCGGCCAACGGTGTGGAGACGATGATCGACCGCGCGCGCGCCTATACGCCCACGCCCGCTGTCTCGCACGAGATTGTCAATTACAATCGCGGGCGCAACAGCGGCCTGGCCGACGGGATTGTGATTACGCCCTCGCACAATCCGCCGTCCGACGGCGGCTTCAAGTATAATCCGCCCCATGGCGGTCCCGCCGACACCCACGTCACGTTGTGGATTGAGCAACAAGCCAACCGCCTGATGGCCGAAAACCTGCGCGGCGTGCGGCGCGTCGGCTTTGCGCAGGCGCTGCGGGCATCGACCACTCACGACCACGACTATATCGATTCGTACGCGCGCGACCTTGACCAGGTCGTCGATATGGAAACAATCCGCCGCAGCGGGCTTAAAATCGGCGTGGACCCGCTGGGCGGCGCCGGCGTGCATTATTGGGGCAGGATCGCCGAGCGCTACCGGGTCGGGATCGAAGTGGTAAACGATAGCGTCGATCCTACTTTTCGTTTCATGACGTTGGACTGGGACGGCAAGATCCGGATGGATTGCAGCTCGCCCTACGCGATGGCGAACCTGGTCGGGATGCGTCAGCGGTTTGATATCGCGTTCGCCAACGACACCGATCACGACCGCCATGGAATCGTCACACGCAGCGCCGGGCTGATGAATCCTAACCATTATCTGGCCG
Source organism: Pseudomonadota bacterium (assembly GCA_021325025.1). Taxonomy (GTDB): domain Bacteria; phylum Desulfobacterota; class Binatia; order Binatales; family Binataceae; genus JAJPJA01. Next base: position 223,312 of record JAJPHZ010000039.1, read on the forward strand.
CCGCCATCTACTATCTGTTCCGCAATCGCCCCGGCTGGCGCACTGAGGCCGCGGTAGGCAAGACCGTGGTCAGCAGCAGTATCATCGATCGCGTGGCCGCCCGGCTGGGTCGGCGGCTGGTTGAGGTGCCGGTCGGCTTCAAGTGGTTTGTCGAGGGCTTAAGCAGCGGCGCGTTGGGCTTTGGCGGGGAGGAGAGCGCAGGGGCGTCATTTGTGCGGCGCGACGGCAGCGTGTGGACCACCGACAAGGACGGACTGATCATGGGGCTTTTGGCGGCCGAAATCACCGCGCGCAGCGGCCGCGATCCGGGCGCATTGTACGAGGAACTGACCCGTGAATTCGGCGCGCCGGTCTACGAACGTATCGATGCGCCGTGCAGTCCCGAACAGAAGCAAATACTTAGCCGTCTGTCTGCACAACAACTGCGCGCCGACCACCTGGCGGGCGACAGGATCCGCGCCACGCTTACCATCGCACCGGGCAACAACGCGCCGATCGGCGGGCTTAAGGTCGTCACCGATTACGGATGGTTCGCCGCGCGGCCGTCGGGAACCGAGGACGTCTACAAGATCTACGCCGAGAGTTTTCGCGGACCCGACCACCTGCGCCGCATCCAGGCCGAGGCGCAGACGTTGATCGCGGCGGTTTTCCAGACCGCCCGAAAGCAGTAACAATCCAATTGGTCATTCCTTAATTTCCTTATAGGACCTGCCTGCGTGACGATGGGCGAAGGAGTTTGCAACCGATGCCACAGTTTAGTCACGACTCGCTGCCGCAAAAGTTGGAAGGCGTCGAATACCTGGCCGAATTGGCGCTTGACCTGCGCAACTGCTGGGACCATCGCACCGATGAGATCTGGCAGGCGCTGGACCCGGAGCTGTGGACCTTGACACGCAATCCATGGCTGGTGCTGCAAACGGTGTCGCCCGCCAAACTCCGGAAACTGGCCGAAGACAGCAGGCTTCGCGCCGACGTAACCAGCTTGCTCGAAGCGCGCGCCAAAAGCGCTGACGGTGCGTCGTGGTTCGCCCAGACACATCCCGATTCGCCCCTTAGCTGCGTGGCCTATTTCAGCATGGAGTTCGGTCTGAGCGAGGCGTTGCCCATCTACTCGGGCGGCCTGGGCAATGTGGCGGGCGACCAGCTCAAGGCCGCTAATGATCTGGGCGTGCCGGTGGTTGGCGTCGGGTTGCTTTACCAGCAGGGCTACTTCCGCCAGTTCATCGACGCCGACGGCAATCAGACCGCGCTGTATCCTTATAACGACCCCGGCCAGTTGCCGATCACGCCGGTGCGCGACAGCGAAGGCGATTGGCTGCGCCTGCCGGTCAACCTGCCCGGCGCCAAGTTGTGGTTGCGCACCTGGCAGGCGCAGGTGGGGCGGGTCACCTTGTATCTGCTCGACAGCAACGACCCGGCCAATCCACCGGTCTACCGCGGCATGACCAGCGAACTGTACGGCGGCGGTCCCGAGCTGCGCCTGCAGCAGGAGTTGATTCTTGGCATCGGCGGATGGCGGCTGCTGCACGCCTTGGGGATCAAACCCGAAGTATGCCATCTCAACGAGGGGCATGCGGCCTTCGCGGTGCTGGAACGGGCGCGCAATTTTATGGCGGACAGCGGCCAGCCGTTTGTGGTGGCGATGGCGGTGACGCGCGCCGGCAATCTATTCACGACTCACACGCCGGTGCCGGCCGGCTTTGACGCATTCCCACCCGCCATGATCGGGCGCTACCTCAGGCGCTACGCCGAAAACCTGCTGGGAATCGCGGTCAACGATCTGTTGGCGCTGGGCCGCAGGAATCCCGCCGATGCCAACGAGCCCTTCAATATGGCCTACCTGGCGGTGCGCGGCAGCGGCGCGGTCAACGGCGTCAGCCGGCTGCACGGCGAGGTCAGCCGCGGCATTTTCCAGGAACTCTTTACACGCTGGCCGCGCCGCGAAGTTCCAGTCGGCCATGTAACCAACGGCGTGCATACGCCGACCTGGGACTCGGTCGAGTCCGACCGCGTGTGGACCGAAGCGTGCGGGCCGGAGCGATGGCGCGGCGCGATGGAATCCAGCGCCCGAATACGCAACGTGTCCAGCGCCGAGTTGTGGAAGATGCGCTGCGCCAATCGCGCCGAGTTGGTCGAGTACGTCCGCCGCCGTCTGCCGGCCGAGCTGGCCGCCCGCGGCAGCCTCAATCAAACCTGGGTGGAGAACATCTTCGACCCCAACAGCCTGACGATCGGTTTCGCGCGCCGCTTTGCCACCTACAAACGGCCCAATCTGCTGCTGCACGATCCGGCGCGCCTGACCCGCATACTCACCGACCCGCGCCGCCCGGTGCAGCTAATCATCGCCGGCAAGGCCCATCCCAGCGACATCGCGGGTCAGGCCATGATCGCGCAGTGGATGCGCTTTGTGCAGCGGCCTGAAGTGCGTCCGCATGCGGTCTTTCTGGCCGATTACGACATGCTGCTGGCCGAATACCTGGTCCAGGGCGTTGATTTGTGGATCAACAATCCGCGCCGTCCATGGGAAGCCTGCGGCACCAGCGGCATGAAGGTGCTGGTCAACGGCGGGCTGAATCTTTCCGAACTCGACGGATGGTGGGCGGAAGCCTACGCGCCCGACGTTGGATGGGCGCTGGGTGACGGCCAGGCCCACAACGAGGACCCGGCCTGGGACGCCCATGAGGCTGACGAACTCTACACTTTGTTAGAGCGCGAGGTAATTCCCGCCTTCTACGATCGCGACCCCAACGGCATCCCCGCCGCCTGGGTGGCGCGGATGCGCGAGAGCATGGCGCGCCTGACGCCGCAGTTCTCCGCCAATCGCGCGGTGCGCGAATATACCGAGAAGTTTTATCTCCCCGCCGCCCAGACCTATCACCAGCGCGCTGCCGAGCACGGCGCGCTGGGCAAGGAACTGGTGGCGTGGCGCGAGCAGCTCAAGCGGCATTGGGCGGCGCTGCGCTTTGGCGAGGTGCAGGTGGAGACCGCCGATGGCCTTCACAACTTCCGCGTACAGGTCTACCTGGATGACATTGATCCGGACGCGGTCGAGATCGAGCTGTATGCCGAGCCGCTCGCCGACGGCGCTCCCTCGCGCTTTCGGCTGCAGCGCGGCGAGCCGCTGGTGGGCGCGGTGCGGGCCTGGACCTACATCGCCCAGGTAAAGGCCGACCGTCCCGCGGGCGACTTCACAGTGCGAATCATCCCGCGCCATCCCGCCGCCAGTGTCCCCCTGGAAGCACAGGAAATTCTGTGGCAACGCTGAACAAGCTCTTCCGCCACCCTCAGGGGCCGCTTTGGTGCTGTGCGGCCCGCCATCAGTGCAGAATGATCGCTCCTCCCGGTCCCGTGCCGGAGCTGGTGTAAGGGACGAACGGCGGATTGAAGCCCTGCACGTAGGAGGCGGTGGCCAAGGCGAGCGCCGGTTTCATGAACGTGAAGTGAGTCGAATTGACGACGGTCAGTGCAATCTTTGGCGTGCCGCCGGGCCCGAGCCCGCCCAGATTCACCACCATCGCACCCTGCGTGTTGAACAGATTGATAACCGTGGAGTTGGCCGCAAATCCGGTTCCCACCACGGAGATAACATTTCCCGTCTGGCTGACGGAGGAGATGGTGATTTGGGCGCCGATCGGAACCGACACCGCGTTGCTCTTGCGCGCATAGGTGTGCGCTGCACCCGCGTTGCTTACCACAAAGGAACCCGGTCCGGTGACCGGCGAGTTGGGCAGTCCCTCGGCAGGCACCATCAGGCTGATGTGGGTCGAAGTGAATCCCGGCGTCATCGGCGAGATAAAGAACGGACCGACCTTGCCGCCGGGGCAGGCGCAGAACAGATCCACCGCCGCGCCGTTGCTGGTATCGAAGCCAGTGCCGCCCAGCTCCACCACCGCACCTTGCGGCACCACCGTCTCGACGTTGTTGGTAGCGTAATGCGGATCCCGGCTGGTGTCGGCCAGCTCCTCACCGTTGATCGTCTTGATGGTAGGAATGCCCGCGGACGCCGAGCCTTGCAGAAGTGCGGACTTGCTGTTGGAGACTTGATGCCCGGTATCCGTATTGACCACCTGGACCGATGCAAAGCCCTGCCCTAGAGGGACCGTATCGGGCACCGGGACCATCATCAGCGTGCTGCCGTGCGGAAGCGTGGGGCTCAGCGGTCCGGCATTGAGCGGCCCGGCGGCGGTCGAGATGAAGAAGTTAATCACTGAACCGTTGGTGAAATGGCTGCCGTTCACCTGAAAGCTGCTGCCCACCTCGATGGGATCGGTGATGGTGGTGATGGCCGGAGTCAGCGGTCCGGGCGTTGGGCTTGGGGTCGGAGTGGGGGTGCGGGTTGCAGTGCGGGTCGGGCTTGGAGTGGGGGTGCGCGTTGGCGTCGGAGTCGGGGTGCGGGTAGGGGTTGGCGTTGTGGTCGGGCCGGCCGCAGCCACGGCGTTGCGCGCGTCGACTATCCCGGCGCCGGCCAGGTGTCCGGGCGACGGCTGGGTCACCGCCAGCGCGGCTGACTTTTGCAGGTTGAGCACGCTGGCAGGCGTCAGAGCCGGATTGCGCGACCGCATCAGGGCAGCGATCGCGGCGGCATGAGGCGCCGCCGCCGAGGTGCCGTAAAAGGGATCGAATCCCGCCGTGGCGGTGCTCACGCCATCGGCCGCCGTCAGGTCCGGTTTGTTCAACAACAGCCCGCCGGTGGACAGAAAATTGCCGGGTGTGATCGCGCTGCCGTTGGGATAATAAAAAATCCGCCGTGGCCCGTCGGAGGAGAAGGTTTCCACCGGATTCGTGGTGCCGCCCACGAATGGAACGCACGCCGGGCAGCCGGCGCTCGCGACGTCAACCGCCGCCAACGTGACCGCCGTCTGGGCGGCGTTGTGGCCGTAGGTAGCGCCGGTGGTGTTGAATTGCAGGCGTCCGCGATGCGTCAGCAGATTCATATAACGCGGCGCGCCGCTGTAGAGTACAACCACCAGACGGTAGTTTGTTGCGTCCCCTGAATAAGAGAACGCTTCCAGAGGATCCTGGGTTCCGGTCTGCGGATTGGTCGAGGACAGGATCACCGAGGTGCCTGACGGATTGAGCATGTAAAGGTCGTAGTCATTGGCGGAATGCTGCAGGGCGTCGGACCATTGCAGGCTGATTACTCTGAAAGGCGAGTTGAGAGTGATTACATTTTCATTATTGCCTCCGCCGAAATTCAATGCCGATACGCCGGCGCCGGAAAGCACCGACGGCAGCGGCGTTCCCGAATAATCGCCCTCCCAGGTTCCCGAAGTGTTGTTAGCCTTGTTGCCGGCGTTGCCCGCCGAGGAGAAGTACACGACGCCGCTGCCGACCACGCTGTTTACCGCCTGGGCAATAACCCCGTCTTGAAACACTGGCTCGACAAAGTACGAAATGTCGTCGACGATTACCTGCGCCCCGGCAGCTTGCAGGGCTTGAATATTGGAGGCAAAGTTGGCCTGCCCGCCGAAACCAGTCGCAAAGATGAGATTGGAGCCGGGAGCCAGGCTGTTGACGATCTCCATCATCGCAGTGCCTTCAGACCCACCGCTGCCCGCCTGCCCGGAAATAACCTGCACGCATGGTGGCCCGGCCGGACAGTTGGGCGGCAGATCGCCGCTGGCCTGCAAGCTGCTGAGCTGATCGACCGCGTCCGACAACACCCCCACCGTAATGCCGGAGCCATTGACCGAGAACTGCGAGCGGGCAAGGTTCGCCCGATGCGTGATGTCGCCTTCGCTGACCACTTTGTTGGTGATGGCCATGTCGGCAGGACGGATAAAGTGCACCTCGGGCCAAGCAGCCAACTCTTCCAACCGATCGATCGGGAAGACCGCGCGGACTGCGTCATAGCGCGGAAAATCGTTGACGATCGTGCCCCCCAGGGAGCGAATCCGTCCCAGCAATATGTCGTTCACCTGCGCCCGGATGTCGACCAGCGTGCGTCCCGTGTTGTCGACCTCCACACCGCTTCGCATTTCGGGCGTGCCCGGATAGGGCGCAATACCGCGGTGCGCCCTGGAAACATATAATAGCTGGGAATCTATTTTCAGTTGTTCCGCAGTGCGCGAAGCCTTCTCGGCTGATATCTCCGCGATCTGTCGGATTACGTTGGGACTGAGGGACTGCGCCCAAACTGTGGAGCTGCCGCCCGAAGTCAATGCGGCCAGGGAGGTCAGCAAACTTGCTATAAGGATGCTTCTGGGCCTGCACTCAATATTTTCGTGACTCATTCCCTGTGCCCCTGAAAAAAGTGTTTCGGCAGCGCGGCGACTACCTCGTCGCCGATGCGACGATGATGCTTTGTTGCAACTGCCATACCTGCTGACGGCCGGTTGTGCACCGCTGTTGACGCAGCAAATGCTAACAAAGGCTACGAGTTGTTCTTCTGTCCCGTGCTTGAACTGGGTAGCCCGTGAGTCGCAGGCGCGTCGCGGCTGGTCTGTTCCTTAGACGATGCAACCAAGGCGGCGCATCATCGATGTGGCTCGGACACGCACAGAAGCGATCTGATTTATTCTGCGTGTGTATCGCTTTGGAGGGTGTTGGTGTCGAGCGACATAATTCTGGCGCCGGCGACTATGTACTGAGGTGATTATATGAAGTGCGACGAGATCTTGGCTGGCAGCCGGAAAATCAGATCGCAAAGGTGGCGAAAAGACCTTGGGAAGGGTCAGGCCAACAGCACGTACTCGCTGCTATACAGTCCGATCGCATCGGCCACGAATGGTCCGGCGTCGGCGGCGATGGCTTTCTCGCCCTCGATCGTGCCGCCGTAAAAGCGCTCTTCCAGATCCTCCTTGGAGGGAAAGAACAATTCCGCCAGTCCATGGACTACGGGCGCGCCCGGCGTCAGCGGTGCAATCACGCCGTCCTGGATGTAGCTGGTCGCGTAGCAGTGGTACTTCTCCGCGACGATGCGGTGTTTGCGCCATAGCGCCTCCACCTCCTTGTTGGGCAGGTCCGCCTTGCGGCGCGTGAAGATGATCGCCTTGACACCCGCGGTGCGCTCGCCGGGCGCGGGCCGCGGCGTGCGATCCCATTGGATGGTTTCAGCGATCAGGTAGTCGTACACCGTCGCGCCCATGCCGCGCAGGTGGTTTTCGAGCAGTTCGACAGCGGCGGGCGTCGCATAGCGGCGCTGCGGGTTCTTGAAGTCGTCGAAGCTCTCCCACCATAGCTCGGTGATGACTTCGAAGGGCGGCGGGTCCATCTCGCGGTTAAGCGGCGTCAGTCCGGCGCGATGCTTGATCGACGCCTTGACGTCGACCAGGTTGACGACGTAGCGCAAAAGGCGGGGGCAATGGCGCATCACCAGCGGCGCATGATGGCGCAGGTAATGCTCGCGGAACGCCGCGCGGTCGGCTGCGGATTGGCAGGCGATGAATTGCATGACTTTTCTTCTGCGCGCACTCTGTTCGCTCATCCCAGTAACCTCCGCTGACCATGTGATCGCCCTTTCGGCGGCGATTTGCAAACGCGCCGCGCGGCGCTATGGTTCGTGATGATTGGGAGGAATTGTCATGGCCGAACTGGTGCTACGCGAAGATCGCAACGGGCTGGCCACGCTTACGCTCAACCGCCCCGACAAGCTCAACGCGCTCAACCAGCCGCTGTTCGTCGAGCTGCGCGCGCACCTTGAGAAGCTGGCGGAACAGACCGATGCGGTCGGCCTGGTGGTGATTCGCGGCGCCGGCAAGGGTTTTTCTGCCGGCAACGACATCGAGGAGATGAGCCAGCGCGTCCGCCAGCCGGAGCTCAACTTCAAGGGTCGAACCGTCGATATGGTGGCGCTGCTGCCGCAGCCGGTGATTTGCGCGGTGCACGGCGTCTGCTACACGGGCGGGTTGGAACTGGCGCTGGCGTGCGACATGATCGTCGCCGCGGAATCGGCGCGCTTTGCCGACACGCACGCCAAGCTCGGTCTGATCCCGATGTGGGGGATGAGTCAGCGGCTGCCGCGGCGGATTGGTGCGGCCAAGGCGATCGAGATGATGACTACGTCGCGGCCCTACAGCGCAGCGGAAGCGCTGGCGATGGGCCTGGTCAATTACTGCTTTCCCGACGCGGTGGTCGAGGCTGAACTGGGCAAGCTGACCGACACAATCCTGGCCAATTCATGGCATACGCTGCGCGGCAACAAGCGCTTGCTGCGCGAAACCGAAGGGATGAGCCTGGCGCAAGGGCTGGCGCACGAGGTGTATCGCTCACCCGGCACTGCCCCCGACATCCGCCAGCGCTTGGCAGCATTCAGCAGCCGCAAGGCATAAGCGCAGGGGGTTTTCCGGCCGATCAATCAAGCTGCGTAAGCGCGGATCCGCTACTCGCGATCGGGGGCGCCTTTGAGGTACATCGCGCCGGTGGGCTTGTCGACGCCGCCTGCGGGTTCGAGCGTGACGGCGGCCAGTATTACGCGCTGGCCGGCAGGCGGCATCGACGCCGGCGCAACTGACATCCGGCCGGTCTGCGCGTAGAACAGGCCGGCTTTGGTTGGCCCGCCTTCTTTGGTAATCCACCACAGCTGGTAGGTCTTGCCTGGCGGTGCGGGCGGCAGGCCGAAGGTTTGCACGACCGCCATGCGCGAGGCGCGGCTGACCGCCACGACCCCGCCCGCGCCGGGCGCCGGAGCCAGCGCTTGCAGGCGCATAAGCTGCAAGTCGGGCGACATCAGGATACGGTCGAGCTTGGCACGCTCATCGAGTACGCTGCGCAGCGTCTCGGCTTCGGTCTGGGCCGCGGTGAGTTCGGAGCGCAGGTCGTTGAGCTGCCAACTGAGCGATTCCAGTTGCTGGAGCTGACGGACTTCGGCGCGGCGCGCGCGGTTGGCGATTACCCGGTTATAAATGAGCAGCAGCACTGCTGCCGCGGTGGCTACGGTGGCTACACCGCGCCACCATCCGACGCTGGGCGCCCGTTCACCGCCGATCCGGCGCGGACGCGAAACGGTGCGGGCCAGGGAATGAGCGGCGGCCGCTTCGGTGTGCAGACGCGACTCCAGGCGCTGCCACACGCGGCTGTCCGATCCAGCCCCTTGCGGGGCGCTGGCCAGCGCCGCCGCGGTTTCGCGCCAGGAGCGCAACTGCGCCTCGCATTGCGGGCATCCCTCGCGCAGATGCTCATCCAGTTGCCGGGCCTCACCGGGCTCCAGCCGATCCAGCGCAGCCAGTGGCAGCAGGTCTATGACTTCCTGATGGTCCATCGGTATTACCGCTGTCCTGAAAGCGCCTGGCGCAGTTTGATCATCGCGGTGCGGATGCGTGTTTTAACGGTGCCCAGGGGGATGCCCAGCCGCTGTGCGATCTGAGATTGCGACAGGTCGGAGAAATACGCCAACTCCAGCGCGGCGCGTTCGCCAGCGTCCAGCGCGGCCAGCGCGGTGCGCACGATTTGCGCCTGCTGCGCCGCGTCGAGTGCGGCGGCCGGGTCGCCGGCGCTAGCGGCCGCCGCGGGAGGCGCGGCGCCCGCCGGCGGCTGACGCGCCTGCCGGGCTCGGAGCCGATCGATCGCACGGCTGCGCGCCAGCGTGACCAGCCATGCCGCCACCGAGCCGCGCGCGGGGTCGTAGGATTTCGCCTCGGACCACGCCTGCCACAGCACGTCGGCGACAGTTTCCTCGGCGTCGGCTTCCTGCGCACAAAACCGCAGCACCAGCGCCGTCAGCATCCGCGCGTAGCGCAGTGTCAGCGCGTGCAGCGCCTGGGCGTCGCCCGCCGCCATCGCGGCCACCAGCTGGCGATCCGAAGGCTGTGCTTTTGAGGCGTCGGCCACGTGCTCCTTACCCGGATACGCATGCAATCACGTTGGCTAAAGACCTTTACAAAATGTAAACTGAAAAGGCCCGCGGCCCGGCAAACGTATCCAGGTGTGCAAAGTTAGCCCAAAGCCGGGGCAAGACGAAGAGCGGCTCAATGCGGCGTCCACAGCGGCGCGGCGCCGAACAGCCCCTGGGCAACGCCGATTTGGTAAGCGAGGAACAGCCCGAAACAAAAGCTGAGCAGACCCGAGCCCACGACCAGTCCGCGATGCAGCCGGCCGACGCGGCTTGCCGCCAGCACCATCGGGGCGCCGATCGCGGTGGTGATCACCGCCATCCCGGCAATGGTTCCCAGGCAAAAGACCGCCAGATAGGCGGCGCCCCAGGCCGGCTGCGGAATCGCGCTCAGCACGGTCAGCGCAATCGCGGCGCTGCCCGCCAGGCCGTGAACCAGCCCGACGCCGAACGACATCAGCGCCGAGCGCGGCGCGGGCGCGGCCGTGGAGTCGCGGCTGAACAGATGGCCGTGGTGCGATGCGGTGGCGCCGTCATGGGCATGGATGTGGCGATGCGCGGTGCCATTGTGGCTGTGGAGGTGAGAATGCACCTGCGGGGTTTCAGGCGTATCGGTGCACCGGCGTTTGAGTCCAAGCCGCGCGGCGACCCGGCGCAAAACTGCGGCCGCGGCCGGCAGACCCAGCGCGATCAGCGCCACGCCGACGCCGAATTCCATCGTCAGCCCGAGCCTTGCCGGGATGCGGATTTTGAGCACAATGATCGCGCCCCCTACAATCAGTACGGTCAGCGAATGACCAACTCCCCACAGCACTCCGGTGCGGGTGGCGGCGCCCAGCCGCCGTTCGCGGCTGAGGATCGCAGTGACCGCGATCACGTGGTCGGGATCGGTGGCGTGGCGCATGCCCAGGAGAAAGCCCAGTGCGGCGAAACCCGCAGGTGCCAAACCCTTGAGCATAAAAAGCACGTCATTCACCGCTCCATTAACCGCTTTGCAGCCATCGGCTGCAAGCCCAACGATCGAGCTTCGCCCAAGCGGCCCTCGCCAGCCGCCGGCGAGGTGTGCTCTAAAACAAGTGGCGCACGGTGTCAAATTCCAGGCGAGGTAAGCACGATGGCTCAGGCGCTGGCTTCCGGCTTTACCCGGGTTTCCTACGTGGTACGCGACCTCCAGGCGAGCGCGCGGTGGTTTGAACACGCGCTGGGCGTCGAGTTCTTCGCTGCGAGAAGCGCTCAGCTCGGCGGGCCGAATGGTCCGCCGCTGCCCACCGGTAACCCGGGCGGCGCCGAAGTTGGAGTCAGGATGGCGCTGGCGCGCGCGGGCGGGCGCGGCGAGTTGGAAATCGAACTGATTCAACCCGACCGCGGCGACAGCATCTTTTCCCGATTCGTGGAGCGCACCGGCGGCGGGTTGCATCATGTCGGCTTTGTGGTTGAGGATTTCGACGCGGCCGCGCAGCAGCTTGAGGGCGAAGAAGTGACCGCGTGCGCTACGGTCAGCGGCGGCAGCAAAGTCGCCTATTTCGATTGCAATGCGGCGGGCGCGTCGATTATCGAAATCGCGCAGTACGATACCGACACCCGCCTGGCTTTGCAGCGCCTGAAATCGCCGCCCGCTGCCCACCCCGCTCCGGCTCCCGGCGCCAACAGGCCGCGGCTGGTGCAAATCTCCTACGTGGTGCGCGATCTGGACGCCGCCGCCAACTGGTTCCGGCGCGTCGTTGGCGTGGAGTACTTCGGCATTACCAGGGCGACAGCCGGCCGCGATTATGAGGTACTGGTCAGGGACCAGCCGCTCGCTGTGACGTTTTCGCTCAGGACCGCGATGGGCCGGCTGGGGCCGCGGGGCGAGCAGGAGATTGAAATCATTCAGCCGGTGGATGGGCCGAGCCCCTATCGCGAGTTTTTGCAGGAGCACGGCGAAGGGCTCAATCACGTCTCCTTCCTGGTTTCGGATTTCGAGCCTGCTGCCGAGCGGATGCGCGCCAGCGGCGCCCGACCCCTCATTGAGTTCCGCGGCCACGGCATCCGCGCCTGCTATTTCGATTGCCGCGCCGCGGGCGCCTCGATCGTCGAAATCGGATATTTCGATGAACGGGCGACCGCCGCGCTGGAGCGGGTCAAGACGCCGCGCGGCAGGAGGCCCATAGATAGATGAAGTCGCGTGGAGTAGGGAAGCGCGCGATGAGCCAAACCAGGCAAGCATCAACTTAGTGGCGCGTGCCCAACCGATGTGTTAATTAAGCACAATTGAGGCAAAGTCGTGAATCGGCATCCTGATTATGCGGCTCATGGCCCATGTGGCTTAGCGCAACGATTATTGTGTGCCACCGGTTGCGTGAGGAGGGGTAGTGTCGATGAAGAGAATCCCGCCCGTCAATCCATTTGATGCCAGCCGCTACATCGGTACGGTGTTTGAAATCGGGCCCAACGCCGCTCATGTGGCGCTTACGGAATCGAGCGTCGATTCGGTGGAAGTGGGCGCATTTGTGGTGGCCGATTGTGGGCAGTGGCTGATGTTTGGGCGCCTGAACAATGTTCAGTTGCCCGAACAGGACGGCGGGGGCGATGGCCCCCGCGCCGCGGCACATCCCACGGCTGTCATCGAGCTGTTGACCACGATCGGTTTGGACGGCGACGGTGCATTGCGCGGTATTGAGCGGTTTCCCCATCTGGGCAGCCGGGTCTACCTGGCGCCGCCCAAACTGCTGAGCTGGCTGTTCGAATGCAACCAGGTGCGCGAAACCGGTGACGGCGACTACCAGCCGGTGTTGCTTAACCTGATGTCGCTGCGCGACGGCACGCAGGTGGGCCTTGCTCCCGAGCGTCTGTTTGGGCGCCATTGCGCGGTGGTCGGCGCCACCGGGGTGGGCAAGAGTTGGACGCTGGCGCGCGTGATGGAAGAAGCGGCGCGCTATGCGGCCAAGATGATCCTGTTCGACAGCACCGGGGAGTTTTACACGCTGAACTCCGGCGTCCGTCACGTCCACATCGGAACCGACCCGACCGGGACGGAAACCTCCGACGAAGTGTCGATGCCGTACAACGCGCTGACCGAGTCGGACCTTTTTGCGCTGTTCAAGCCTACCGGTCCGACCCAGGGACCCAAGCTGCGCGCGGCGATGAAGAGCCTGAAGCTGGCGCGGGTTCCCAACCTGGCCACCGGGGGCGTGGTGCTGAAGGCCGGCAAACTGAAGTTTCCGTTTGAAAAGGCCTATGCGGCACGAGCCAAGGAGATCGAAGATCCGCGGGCGTTCTTTGACATTACTAAATTGGCGGCGCAAGTCGACGCCGAATGCATATTTCCGACCGGTGGCTTTTCATCCAATCCCGATCCTACCCGCTGGGGCGCGCCTAACGAGATCGAGCGCAGCAACTGCGTCAGCTTGATCACGCGCATCGAGGACATGGTGCATGCGCCCGAGCTGGCCTGCGTCTTTCAACCCGGTGAGATGCGGACGATTTTCGACGAAATCGGCTCCTTTCTGGCCGACGATGCGATTCGCATCCTGCGCATTTCGCTCAAGCATCTGCCCTTTTCCCATGACGCGCGCGAAGTCGTGGCCAATGCCATCGGGCGCCATCTGATGGAACTGGCGCGCAAGAGCAAGCTGGGCGGGCGGCCGCTGGTGGTGGTGCTGGATGAGGCGCATCACTTTCTCAACGAGAATCTGGCCCAGCAAGATATCGGCATCCCGCTCGACGCCTTCGAACTGATTGCCAAAGAGGGAAGAAAGCATTGGCTCAACTTCTGTATCGCCACCCAGCGTCCGCGTGACATTCCCGAGGGCATCTTAAGCCAGATCGGTACTTTTATCGTGCATCGGTTGAACAACGAGCGCGATCGACTGGCGGTGGAGAACGCCTCGAGTGCGGCCGACCGCACCGTGCTGGCCTTCATCCCCGGCCTGGGCGAGGGCCAGGCGGTGGTAATCGGCGCCGACCTGCCGCTGCCGCTGGCGATTCAAATCAACAAGCCGACCCAGGAGCCCGACTCGCGCGGTCCCAATTACCAAAAGCTGTGGCGATAGCGGAGGGCGGCGCACTTTCGCCGCGCGCCCTACTGCATGATGCGATCGAGGCCACCGGGGAAGGCCCAGACCGCCGCGTCCGACAGCCCGTGCGGCACGTCCTTGTCGATACTAACAGCCTGCGCCAGTGAGAACGTAGCGTGGGCGTTCTGCATATCCAGAACCCGCTCGACGTTTACGGATCGGAACAACGTTACTTCGCCGCTGGGCAGTTTAACAGCTCGACCGTAAACCCGATCCTGCTTCCAGAACTTGGAGCTGGCGTCGTAAGCGTCATAGCCCAGGTTCACGAAAGTTTCTTTATCGGTGTAAAACACCTTGTGGCGATAACAGTATGACGGACCGGCCGCGGGCAATGGGGTAACATCCATAATATATACGTCACGCAACTCCCACGGTCCGACCTCGGGCTTCGGCCAGGACGGCACCGTGCCCTTGATCACATAGGCGTCGGGACTGATGGAAGGGGAGGGATAGCTGGAGTTTACCAGCCAGAATAACTTCTTCTCGCCCAACAATTGGGCGCTGAAGTTGGAGAGTTGAAAGAACATTCCGGCTCCGCTGTCATCCTCCACCCAATCAGTGCCCAGGCTGGGGGAGCAGCGTGCCGCGCTGGAAAGCCGCAGCGAGCGGCGCAGCGACGGTAGAAAGACATAGGCCTCCTGCACGGCGGCTGGATCGGCCCGCTGCATCGTTACTTCGCTCAGATACTTGCTCTGCTCGGGGGCAAGCACGAAATAGCGCGAGGACTGGTAAAAGCCCGCTGCGTACGCCATATCGATCGGATAAGGCGGATCGCTGTTGTGCATCAACCGGTATTGGGTAACCTCGCTGGTATTGGGGGAGACATTCAGGAACCGGTCGATTTGAAATACCGAATCCAGGTAGTAGTCGACGAACGGACCAAAGCTCAACCACGCATCGTACATCACTTTGGTTCCCGCCAAATCTCCCGACGGATTGGGAAAGGGCAGACCCGCGACGTACCCGTCTATCACGTAGCCCCCGGTGCTGACTTTTCTTAGTTTGGCCTGAGCATGATATTTCTCGGTATCGTCCCGATACTGCTTGGGCGTTATAAAATGATGAGTTGGCCCGACCACGATCGTATATTCGGGACCGGACCCCATCTTCCAAAAATAGCCGCCGTTGAAGAGCGCCTGGGTGCCTACGTCCAAAAACTTCTTGTATTGGCGCCAGTTCTGCAGCGTAATCCTGGTGCCGGGCGCAACGGTTTCCGGCGAGCCGGCATCGGCCAGGGCCTGGTACAACTGCGGGCTGAACTGAATCTCGGCGGCCGCTGCGGTACCGCTTAGGTAAAGCAACGCCGTGAGCAAAAGGATCGACAGAGGGCGGCTTCTCATCGGTGGCTCCTCCCCGAACGCGGTTTCCAGGCACAGAATCCAAAACGCACGTGGACGAAATCCAACAAAGACGCACTCGCAACCGGCGGCGGTCGGCTAACCTCGTGGCGGTTTAGACGATGTCAGCCAAAGCTCGTCAGAATATTTTCGGACGCCGGTCCGCACGCCGGACAGCTTGCGCCATCAGCCATCCTGAATGCAATGTTTAGCTTTTTCTGATCGGGCATGCAATTGCATCGTATCGGCGAGCCGCAAAGCTTACGGCGGATTTAAAGCGAGGTCGGCCAGCTCGCCCAACGTGGATTGGACGGCCTGCCGGCGTGGTTTGGGATGTCCCTAATGCCAGGGGATCTTTACCGTTTCGGTGACGCCGCTTTCGTTGTTGACCACCAGCAGTTGCAGCTCCCTGTAGGAGCCCTTGGGGAAGAAGACATAACCGCTGACGGTGAAGTCCTTGCGCACCTCGGCGTCATTGAGCGCCAGTCCCTGAATCTGGGCGTTGGCCTGGTTTTGCGCTTCGGCCTGTCCCATCGGAGCACTCCACAACGCCCCCTGAGCGACGCCGACTGCGCCGCCGACCGCCGCCCCCGGTCCGACGCCGCCTGCCGCCAGCCCGGCCAAAGCGCCGACGGCTGCGCCCAGCGCGCCTTCGGCGGCGCCGCCCACCGCACCGCTGGCGAGCGCGGCCTTCAGTTTCTGCGCGCCGCCTGCCTCGCGGGCCGCTTCAATGGGCGGCACCGGGGCGATGCGCTCGCCGTAAGCGTTGAGCGCGAAGACCTGGCTGGGATGGATGGTTCTGCCTTCGTCGGTGCCGTTGGCCACGGCGACATAGACGGGAATCAGGTTTCCAACCGGCGCCTGCGCCTCGGTGACCACCGAGAACTGACCTTCGATGGGCGTCGGGACCGCCCTGCGCTGAGTCTGCAGCGGCGCGGACGCAACCGCGCACGCCGACCAGGTCAAAGCGGCCGCCAGCAGCAGAGATACGTGCAAACCTCCAACACTCATGACCGAACGGCGCGGCGCAAGCCGAGCGGGAAGCCCGGCTCCGGTTCAGTATACCATGAGTGTGCTTTGAACAGCGGGAACTCAGTAATAGTCCACCGGGTCGATACGGCGTTTGGCGCCGAAGTAGAAGAGCATATTTTCGGTCAGGCCCTGCCAGGTGAACGGTCCGGGCGGCATCAGCAGGCGCTTGAACATCGACTTGAGCGAGTAGAACTCGGTGGTGCAGCGCCACACCCCTTCTTCGACTTCCTGGGGCGAGAGGTTCTTGGGTACGAACATGCAGCGGAAGTTGTTGGTGTACATGTCCGCGTCGGGGATGATGACGCGCCCTTCGTCTTCGAGTTGGGTGCGCATCGGGGTGCCCTTGCGCGGCGTGACGGTGTTGAAGAACGCCTCGGGTGCCTTTACCTCATGCAGGAACTTCAGGGTGTCGTCGAAGATGCGCGGATGGTCGTTTTCCAGTCCGAACAGGAAGTTGAGCGAGTAGTAGATGCCGTATTTGCGCATCTTCTCGAGCAGTTTCTTGTACTGATTGGCGTGGTTCTGGATTTTGTTCATCGACAGCAGGCTATCCTGGCTGATCGACTCGACCCCGATATTGACGTGGAAGATGCCAGCCTTGGCCGCCAATTCCAGCAACTCGTCGTCGTGGTTGGAGTTGATGGTCCACAGGCAGGAAAAGCGGATGTTGAGCGGCTCCAGGGCGCGGAACAATTCGCGCGCGAACTTGTGCTTGCCGGTGATTTGATCGTCGATGAACTGGAAGCGGCGAATGCCGGTGATTTTGACCACCTGCTTGATTTCCTCGACGATATCGCCCACCGGGCGGGTACGGTAGGCGCCGTCATAGAAGACCGGAATTTCGCAGAACGAGCACCGGTAGGGGCATCCGCGGCTGGCCTGGATCGGCACTGCCTTAAACAGATAGCGGTTGAGTTTGAGCAGTTCATGGCGCGGGCGCGGCAGGTTTTTCAGATCGTGCAGCTTGTCGGCCTTGTAGACCTGCTTGAGCTTGCCGTCCTGCCAGTCGCGCAGCAGCGGCTCCCAAACCAGGTCGGCTTCGCCCTGGATCACGGCGTCGCAATGCTTGAGCGCCTCCTCGGTCTGCAGCGTGGCGTGAAAGCCGCCGAAGACCACGGGGATGCCGCGTTTGCGGAATTCGTCGCCCAACTGGTAAGCGCGCAGTGAGGCGCCGATGGTGGTGGTCATGCCGACCAGATCCCATCCGGCGTCGAAATCGACGTCCTCCAGCCGTTCATCGCACAGCGTGACGTCGAAATCGTCGGGGGTGAGCCCGGCCACTAGCGGGATCATCAACCCCATGATCAGTCGCCATCGGGTCTTGTGCGGCGTGCCGTCAAGATGGACGGTCGTCGGTTGAATAAGAAGGATTCGCGGTTTTCGGTTCATATTCCCTCCGCAAGCCGATCCCCACCAGGTTGGTGCGCCGCGCCCGGCCGCGTCCATTTGGTAGTCAGCCACCACAGGACCGCGGCGAACAAATAGGTGCCGGCCGCCGCGCCGATAATGAAATAGTTCAGCCGATCCACCACCGCCAGAAGCAAAACCAGATAGGCAAAGTCGCGCCCCGTCAGGCGGTCAACCCGGCGAATAAAATCCTGGGCGCCCGCAACGGAGACGCTCATCGCGCGATGCACCGCAATGGCGCACATACCAAAGCCGACCAGCAACGCACCCAGCACGTAAAGATAGGTGGTGCTGTGCGCCGTGCGGTAGCATCCGATGCTGATACCGAAAAAGATCGCGATATGAACCAAATTGTCGGTCAGCGCATCCAGGCGCGCGCCCGCCGCGCTCTCCGCCATCTTGAGCCGCGCCAGTTCACCGTCCACGCCGTCGATCGTGATCGAGACCACGAACAGCAGCGCCCCCGCCAGCCGCATCCAGTAGCCGGGCTGGGCGAACATCCACGCAATCAGCATTCCTATCGCGGTGTTGGCCAGCGTCACCTGATTGGGAGTCACCGCCGTGTGCGCCAGCAGATAGCTCAGGCGCCAGGAAAGTTTGCGGTCGAAGATGCGCGCCATAATGCCGTCGGTGCGGGCCGTGTCGTGCCGCAGCGTCGCGGCGATGACGCGTTCGGCTGCGTTGCGGTCGGACGGATGTCCATCAAGGGCGTAGGGCAGGCCGGCGATCTGGCTGAGCACACTGGTGACCGGCGGCCGGCCGTCGCCGCCGAGGAAATCGGCCAGATTTCCGACTGCAACCGATGCTGCCGGGTCGCGGCTAGCCAGCCGCAGCGATTGGTGGCCGTTGGCGGCATGGCGCTCCAGCAGGTCGCGCAGTTGGGACAGCGAAAAGACGATATTGCCGCTGAGCACGACGCATCGGCTGATGCCGCAGACCTCATCCGCGATGTCCCTGACTTGATCGAACGAATCGACCCAGCAGACGCGAGAGTCCTCCGAGAAGCGGCCCAAGGCGTCGGCAAACCGGGGCCGCTCCGGAGCCGGGCATTTGACGAAAAAGCGCGACACCCCCGCCCGCTCGCAGACGCGAAGCATTCGCTCCAGCAACGGGCGGCCGAAAATCAGTTCCGAACCACGGCTGGGTGCTTCGACCAGTGCCACGGTCGCGCCGTCGTCATGATGTGATGAAACAGGCTGCAACGTCTTTAACTTTCCGGTCAACTCAGGGCAATGTACTAGACCAATCGGTCAGGCAAGGCAAGATACCCCCGAATTCTCTTTTAATATCGGCCATTTTTTGGGCTAAGCGCAGGGTTGGGAAAGAGCTTGTAAAGCGTCCCGCCAAGCCATGCTCCGGATTAATCAGAAAGGAGTTTTAAAATCAGCTAGCTTTGCGAATTGGCCACGCGTAAATTCTAAGCCTGATTTTGCGAGGTCAGGTTAAAGATCTTGGGAGCCTCGTGGCGACAAGTCAGCACCCTGCTGTTTGATTTTGGCGGCACGCTCGACGTGCCGGCGGTGCACTGGCTCGACCGTTTCTGGCGCCATTACTGTGACGCCGGCATAAACCTCAGTCGCGACGAGCTTGACCTTGCCTACGCTTACGCCACTCAACGAGGCTACGGGGCCGGCGATCGCATCTATGGCTATGGGCTGCGCCGACTGGTCGATGAGCTGGTGAAGTGGCAAATCGATTGCCTGCTGGAACATCTTCCCGGCCGTGTGCCGCCTTCTGTCCGCGACGCCGCCGCCGGCATTGCAGAGCGGTTTTGCGCGGAGAGCGCGGCCGGTTACCAGTGCAGCCGCGCGGCACTGGCTGCCTTGGCGCCGCGCTTTGCGATTGGAGTGGTATCGAATTTCTACGGCAACCTGGAAGCGGTTCTAAATGAAGCGGGGCTGCTACCCCTCGTTGCCGCAGCGATCGATTCCTCGCGCGTGGGCGTTTTCAAACCGGACCCGGCCATCTACCGCACGGCGCTGGCGCGCCTCAAGGCGTCGCCGGAAGCCACCGCGATGGTCGGCGACTCGCTGTCGAAGGATTGCGCACCGGCGCAGCGGTTGGGGTTGCGGACGGTATGGCTGGCGCCTGCTTCGCGGTACACTCAGCCCAGCGAGGCACGTCCCGATTTGGTGGTGGGTAATCTTCAGGAACTGGTCGAGATCTGTCTTGGAGCCGATTGAAGGGGCGATTTTGGCCGCCGGGCGGGGCGAACGGCTGCGCGCCGGCGGCCCTGACCTGCCCAAGCCGCTGGTCAGGCTGGCGGGCGAGCCGCTGTTGGCGCGCCAGGCGCGGTTTATGTTTGAAGCTGGAGCGCGCCGAGTTGTCGCCGTGGTCAACTCGGAAACCGCGTCGTTAATCGATCGCAACGCGATCGCGTTGCCCGCCGGGCTGTCGGTTGTGGTGCGCGATACGCCCAATTCGATGGAGACCCTGTTCGAACTGGGCGAGCATCTGACCAGCCGATGGTTTCTGGCGGCGACGGTGGACGCGGTGCTGCCGGCCGGTGAGATGACGCACTTTGTGCAGCGTGCGCTGGCGCTTTGCTGCGCCGATGGGGCGCCGGCCAGCGGGGCGCTGGGTGTGGTGCGATGGCGCGGCGACGAACGTCCGTTGTTTGTCCAAGCGGACGCGGCCGGTGCGATCCGCACCGTCGGCGCGGCTCGCGGTGCGCTGGTCACGGCCGGCATCTACTTCCTGCCCCAGTCGGTTTTCGCTTTTCGCTCACGTGCCCGCGAGATGCGGCTGTCGGCGCTACGCCAGTTTCTCGCCGGGCTGGTGCAGTGGGGCGTGCGGCTTGATGCGGTTGAATTGAGCGATGCGATTGATATCGACGTGGCCGAAGACCTGGAAGCGGCGGGCAAGCTGGTCCGGCCGCGCGGGAAGTGCTGACGGTGCGCGCGCTGGGAATATATCGCGAAAGCGAGTTCTCGCCGGGAAAGGTCGGCGCCGATGCCGCGATCATGGATGAGGTCCTGGCCATCCTGGCCGCCCATCGTATCGACACCTCAGCGCGTGCCGCGGCCGATTTCATCAACGGCGGTCTGCCCCAATGCGATCTGGTGCTGGCGATGTGTCAGAGCGAGCCGGCGCTGGCGCGCCTGGCGGCGATGCAGCAACAGGGCGCGCTGGTGGTCAATGCCCCGCAGGCGATTCGTTCCTGCTATCGCGACCGTCTGGGCCCGATGCTCAGGGAAGCGCGAGCGCCGGTGCCCGAGGGGACGCTGGTTGAGACCTCAGCCGCGGTTGAGCGGGCAGCGCTGGGCCCACTGGATCCGTCCCGCGGCATCTACGTAAAGCGCGGCGACCTGCACGCGCTGTATGCCGGCGATGTGCGCCGCGTCGACGATGCTTCGTCGCTGGCGGCGGCGCTGGCGGATTTTGCCGCGCGCGGTATCCGGCTTGCCTACCTTCAAGCCGCGGTCGAGGGTAGGGTAGTGAAGTTCTATGGCGTAAGCGGCGGCGGATATTTCAGCCTCGTCCAGGCCGAGGGTGCGTCCGGCTCATTGATTGTACGCCTCCATGACGCGGCGCAGCGCGCGGCGGCGGCGCTGGGACTGGAGGTATGGGGCGGCGACGCGATCGTGGACGGCGGGCAATTCAAGATCGTGGACTTCAACGACTGGCCCAGCTTCGAGCGCGTCAGGGAAGCGGCCGCCGGGGCAATCGCACGGCGAGTAGTTGAATTATTGAGTAACGAGAAGAGGGAAACGAGAGAGGAGAGGCGTGCGGGGGAGAGCAATCGGAAAATGGAAGCGAAAGGATAGCCATTGCGCTTCATTAGTATATTTTCCGATTGCCGGTTTCGCTTTTCTCGTTTCGTCAATCAGCATGAAAGCCAAAATGAACAAACTTCCTTCGATCACCACTCCCGTTCCGGGGCCGCGCTCGCGCGCTTTGTTCCAGGCCGAAGAGCGCCATCTGGCCCCCGGCCGCCAGCGGATCTCATCGTTGGCAGGCGTCGCGTTCGACCATGGCGAGGGCGCCACGCTTACCGACGTTGACGGCAACGTTTATCTCGACTTCTTTGCCGGCGTGGCGGTTGCCAGCCTCGGCCACGGCCATCCGGCGATGTCCAAAGCGCTGGCCGAGCAGGCGGCGCGCTTGATGGTGGGGACGTTTGCGACTCCCGAGCGCGCCGAATCCTTCAAGGCGCTGGCTGACTCCGCGCCCGCGCCGCTTAAGCGCTTCCATCTCTACAGCGGCGGCGCCGAAGCGGTCGAGGCTGCGCTGCGTGCGGCGCGCTCCTACACCGGCAAGCACGAGGTGGTGGGCTTCTGGGGCGGGTTTCACGGCAAGACCGGCGGCGTGATGGGACTTATCGGCGACGAATCCAAACAGGGCTATGGTCCGCTGCCCGGCGGGCAGCATCTGGTGCCTTATGCCGACTGCTACCGATGTCCGTTCAAGCTGGAATATCCCGGGTGCGGGATGTTCTGCGTGGAGTTCGCCCGCAAGCAGATCAAAAACAGCTCGGCAGGCGCCATCGCGGCGGTGTTGGTCGAACCATTTCAGGGTACCGCGGGCAACGTGATCCCGCCCGACGAATTCCTGCCCGCGGTGGGGGAGATCGCGCGCGAGAACGGCGCCGTGCTGATCGCCGATGAGATGATCACCGGCTTTGGCCGCACGGGAAAGATGTGGGGCGTGGAGCACACCGGGGTACGCCCCGATATCATGACGGTCGGCAAGGGCATGGGCTCGGGCTTTCCGGTATCGGGCGTGCTGATGACCGAAGAAGTCGCGCAGGCCAAGCCGTTCTCCAAGCCCAGTGCTTCCTCCTCCAGTTATGGCGGCAATCCGCTGGCGGCGGTGGCGGTGGGTCAGACGCTGCGCGCGATCCGCGAGGAGCAGCTGGTCGACAACTCACGTGAGGTGGGCGCTATGCTGCTGGCGCGACTGCAGGCGCTCAAGGACAAATTCGAGTTCGTCGGCGACGTGCGCGGGCGCGGCCTGATGATCGGAATCGACCTGGTGCGCGATCGCCGCACCCGGGAGGGACTGAGCCGGCGCGTCACCGAAGTCATCTTCAAGGAGGCGCTGCGGCGCGGACTGCTGATCATGGGCTACTTCCCGCGTATCCGCATCAATCCGCCGCTGGTGATCACGCAGGAGCAGGCCGAGGCGGGCGCAGCGATCCTGGAGGAAGTGTTCGCCTACGTCCGCGATCATCTCAACTGGCGGGAGGCTTGAGCGGGCGATGGCGGAGAATGCCGGAAACGTGGCGCTGTTCTGCGACCTGGGCGGAACCCTGATCGAACTGGACGACAATCGCGACCTGCCCGCCGACCCGCGCGGCAACCCGATCATCAAGTTGCTGCCTGGCGTGGTGCAAACGCTGCGGCCCATCCGCGACCATCTGATCTTCATCGTCACCAACCAGCGCGGCATCAAGCGCGGACGTTTTACCCGCGAGCAGGTCGAAGCGGGAATCGCGGAGCTCGACCGCCAGTTGGGTGGAATCCTGACCGCGTGGGAGATTTGCCCGCACGGTCCCGAGGACGGCTGCGCCTGCCGCAAACCGGCGCCGGGGATGGTGCTGGAGTTGGCGCGCAACTACGGCGTCGACCTGGCGGGCTCCACGATGGTGGGCGATCAGGAAGTGGACGAGCAGTGCGCCAAAGCCGCGGGAATCGGGCGCTTCGTGTACGCCCGCGAGTTCTTCAAAGCGGGATGACGGCGCTTAAGCCGCACCAGATGTGTATGATGGTTGCCAACCATGCACATCACCAGGCGGCGAGGCTGGGGCTGCGTCCACTGTGTTACCAGCGGCTGAATCCGTCGCGATTTGCTGAAAGGGAACCGAGCAGCTACTGCAATCGGTGCTGTTGGCCTCATCGGCGGGCTTTGCGCTATGACATCGGGGCAGTGTCCACGACCGCGCGGAGGAAGATGAGATGAAAATCGGCGTATCGGTGTTCGCCAACGAACGCACCGCGAAGCCTGACTTGATGTTTCGCAGGGTCGAGGAGCTCGGCTTCGACGCCCTGATCGTGCCCGAACACGCCATCATTCCCGTCAAGCACAGAACGCCCTATCCGGCCGGCGGCGGCGAGATTCCCGATTGGTATTCGCACATGCCCGATCCGTTCGTGCTGCTGGGAATCGCCGCGGCCGTCACCAGCCGCATCAAGCTGATGACCGGCATCTGCCTGGTGCCCGAACACAATCCGCTGGTGCTGGCCAAGGAGGTCGCGACGGTGGACTATTTCTCGGGCGGCCGGATGTGGTTTGGGATCGGCGCGGGATGGCTGGCCGACGAAACCGAAATCATGGGCGTGGAGTTCGCTAAACGATGGCCGGTGACGCGCGAGTATATCCGGGCGATGAAGGAACTGTGGACCAAGGACGAGGCCAGCTTCGAGGGCAAGTACGTCAAGTTCCCTGCGGTGCGCAGTTATCCCAAGCCCGCGCAAAAGCCGCATCCCCCCGTGCTGATCGGCGCCAACGGCGGCGCCAAGGGACCCCAGCGCGTGCTGCGCGACGTGGTCGAGATTGGCGACGGCTGGATGCCGTTGCGGCTTAAGCCGGCACAACTGACCGAGCAGTTGGCGATCCTCAAGAAGATGTGCGCCGACGCCGGCCGCGACTTCAGCAAGATCGACATCACCATGTTCCGCCCCTTCGAGCACGACGACATCAAGCGCACCTTCGAGGAATACGAAGCCGCCGGATGCCATAGAATCGTGGTCGGCACCGAAGCGCTGTATCGCAGAGGGGTCGCGTTGGAGCCTGCCACGTGGCGCAAGGAGTTGGAGGATTTGGCGCGGCGCTACCTGGTGTAGGAGACCTGAACCCTGACCCGGTCCTGGAACGGGAAGGGGGCAGGGGTTAAGTTTCTGACGCGGCCAACCGGGAGTTACTTCACTGAAACTGCGAGGCGCAATTTCCGGCTTCGGGCAGGTGGCCGAACTGGGCCATATGCCGGGATGGCGGCGGCGGCGCGACGTCGAAATCGTCGCGATTCACGAGCCGGCAGCAGCGCGCCGCCAGGCTGCGCTGCGCACCAATATCCGCGTCTACGAGGACCTCGATCTGCTGCTGGCGGGCGAATCGCCCGACTTTGTCGATATTGCAAGTCCGCCCGCTTATCATGCCGATGCCGCGCGCGCGGCGCTGGAAGCGGGCGCCCACGTGCTGGTGGAAAAGCCGCTGTGCCTTGACAGCTCTACACTTGAAGCTTTGCGCGCGCTTGCGGCGTCGCGCGGGCGGCTGCTGTTCTGCGTCCACAACTGGAAGCATTCGCCGGTTTACCGCGCCGCCTTCGACGCCGTCAGCGCCGGACGCCTTGGCGAGTTATACTACTGTATGTTAACACGGCTGCGGACGCAGCAGGCGGGCGGCGCGCCCTGGCGCGTGGATCCGGTGATCGGGGGCGGCGGAATCCTGATCGATCACGGATGGCACGTCTTTTACCTGATGCAGTGGCTGATGGGCGGACGGGCGCCGCGCTCGGTCGCGGCGCAGTTGGGCATCTTTGCGCCCGGCGTCGTCGATGAGGTTGCCGACCTGACCGCGACCTTTGCCGGCGATGGGCTCGGCTATATCCATCTGTCATGGCGCGCGCCGGTCCGGCGCACTTCGGCGATGCTCTACGGGCGCGAGGGGATGCTCGAAATCGAAGACAACTCAATCCGTTTGACCAGCCGCTCGGGTCGGCGCGAGCAACTTCCGGTAATCGAGGAGCCCGACAACTCCTACCATCCGACCTGGTTCGCCGCCCTGGCTGAAGAATTTGAAGCGGCGATTGCACAGGGACCGCAGGGCCCGATCGCGCAGCAAAACCAACACGAAGCGGCAACCGCCCTGGCGATGCTGGAAGCGGCCAAGGCCTCCCACGCCGCCGCCGGCACGCCGGTCGCGCTGGGCCCGTCAGGGAGCGGAAAATCAGGGAATTGCTAAGGGCTTGTTGATTTTCTGCGGCGCCCTTCGTCAGCTTCCTGCCCGCCCCTCTTGACTTGCCCGGAGGGGCGCGTCAGAGTTGCCATTGACCGACGGGTTAGGGATGGGGCGGCAGGCTGGCTCCCGGCAGCGGGAGGTCAATACGACGGTTCGGCGAGACCTTCGCCGGCATTCCGCCATGGACAAGGAGTTCGGAGACAGGCAGAGCGGGCGCTGAGGGCTTGGGAATCGTCCGGGCCGATGGAAGGCAATGGTTACGGCGGGAGGGCAGGCTCAGAACCAGGATTCACGCGACGAGATTCTAAAGGCAGCGATACGGCTGTTTGCCACCCGCGGCTTTCATGAGACTTCGATGTCGGAGGTGGCGCGCGAGGCCAAGGTCAGCAAAGCCCTGATCTTCTGGCACTTCAAGACCAAGGAGGACCTGTTCCTGGCGGTCCTGAACAAGCTGCTGGAGCCGTATGTGATTGACTTTGCCGAGGAGTCGGAGAAGCTCGACGCGCGCGAGCAGATCCGCAAGCTGATTGGCGGCTATGTCAATTTTGTGCGCGAAAATGCCAGTTCGGTCAGCTTTTTCCTGCGCCGTTTCATGAGCGGTGAAGAGATGCCCGAAGCATTTACGGAACAAATCCGCCGCCTTTACGATTTGTATAAAGCGCTGCTGACCGATCGCATTCGTCTGGGTCAGGAAAAAGGGCTGTGCGCGCGGTCCAATCAGCCCGAGGTGCTGGCGGACTTCGTGATGGCGGCGCTTAACGGATTGCTGATCAACCTGTTGTTCATGAGCCAGGCGCCGTTTGACCTCGACAGCGCCCTGGCAATGCTTTACAGACTGCTGTTCGGCGACGTACCGGGTGCGGCGCCTCAGGCCGAACCCGCAGCCCACTGACAGGAGAATCGCGCCATGCGCATGCGGTTTAAACTGATGACAGATCTGGCGCGTTACATGTCGCGGCAAAAGCGCGCCGGCAAGCGCTACTTCCCGATCGTGCTGATGCTGGAGCCGCTGCACGCCTGCAATCTGGCCTGCGTGGGCTGCGGGCGGATTGTCGAGTACAAGGACACGATTCGCGACCAGATGCCGCTGGAGGAGGCGCTGGGCGCCGCCGAGGAGGCCGACGCCCCCATCGTATCGATCTGCGGCGGCGAGCCGCTTATCTACAAGCATATCGTGCCGCTGACCCGGGGGCTGATCGAACGCGGCCGTCATACGATGATCTGTACCAACGCCCTGCTGCTGGAACGATTCATCAAGCAGGTTGCGCCCAGCCCCTATCTGAGCTTCAACGTCCATCTGGACGGGATGCGTGAAACGCACGACCGCGTGGTCGATCGCGACGGAGTCTTCGACACCTGCGTGCGGATGATCAAACTGCTCAAGGACAAGGGCTACTGGGTCCAGACCAACACTACCATCTTCCGCGAGACCACCGCCGATGAGATCGAAGAACTGGTCAAGCTGCTGACTTCGCTCAAGGTCGACGGCATGCTGCTCAGCCCCGGCTATCACTACCAGGTGCTGACCAACGACATTTACCTCAAGTCGGATGAGATGCCGTACAAGTTCATGCGGGTCAAAAAGCTGGCCGAGGACCACAAGATTATCAACACGCCGATTTACCTGGAGTATCTGACCGGCGAGCGCGACCTGTTGTGCAGCCCCTGGACCACGGTGACGCGCAATCCGCAGGGCTGGAAGGGCCCCTGCTACCTTATCACCAACGGCCATTACCGGACCTTCAAGGAGCTGCACGAAGCCATCGACTGGGAGTTCTACCGCACCAAACAGGACATCCGCTGCCGCGATTGCAAAATGCATTCGGGCTTCGAGGGGACGGTCGCATTGGATTTCGGCAAGAACCTCAGGGATTCGTGGAAGATGGTCCGCTATTACATATCCTGAATTGCCCCCCACCACAGGGCCGCGCCGGTCGCGGCATGGGGGACGTCCGCGGTTTTGAGATAAGCGATGCCACATTCCAGCTCCGGCCCGAGCCACAGCTCTGATGCATCCCGATTCGACATCGAGCGCTACCTGAAGGAACGCGCCGCATTAGTCCAGAACGCGCTCGACCGCACCGTGGTCGAGCACCGCGGACCCGGCGCCAAACTGCTTGAAGCGATGCGCTACAGTCTGTTGGCAGGCGGCAAACGCCTGCGCCCGGTGTTGGCGCTGGCCGCCTGCGAGGCGGTCGGCGGCAAGCCCCAGGATGCGCTGGGATTCGCCTGCGCGCTGGAGATGATCCATACCTACTCGCTCATCCATGACGACCTGCCCTGCATGGACGACGACGACCTGCGCCGCGGCCGCCCGACCAATCACAAGGTATACGGCGAAGCGATGGCGACGCTCGCGGGCGATGCCCTGCTGACCGACGCATTCAAGGTGCTGGCGCGTTCGCCCGCCAGCCGTGCCGGTGCGCCGGTCCTGCTCGAAGTGATCGCCGAACTGGCCGAAGCGGCGGGCTCGGCGGGGATGGTGATCGGGCAAGCGCTCGATATGCTGTCCGAAGGCCAGCCCACCGACCTGGCCACGCTGGAGTATCTGCACGCGCGCAAGACCGGCGCGCTTTTCCTGGTATCGGTGCGCGGCGGCGGCCTGCTGGGCGGCGCCGACCGCACTCAACTCGACGCGCTGACCGTCTACGGCCGTGCGCTGGGACTGGCCTTTCAGGTGATCGACGACCTGCTCGACGTGGTATCCTCCACCGAACAACTCGGCAAGCGCGCCCACAAGGACGACGCGCACGGCAAGGCTACTTATCCGGCCCTGATGGGTGTGGATAAGTCGCGCCAGTTTGCCGTTCAACTCAAGGAGCAGGCGATTGCGGCGTTAAGCGGCTTTGACGGCCGCGCCGAGCCGCTGCGCCAAATCGCCAGCTTCGTCGTGGAGCGTTCGCTGTGAGCGAGGCCGCCATTCCTGCCCTGCCGCGCCAGGCGGTCCTGGTCGAGCCGCGGCATTTTGAACTGCGCCAGGCCGCCGTGCCCCATCCGGCGCCGGGCGAGATCCTGCTTCAGGTCAAATGCGCGCTCAGTTGCGGCACCGACCTCAAGTTCTATCGCCGCGGCCATCCGCTGTTCAGCTTTCCGATGCCCTTTGGGCATGAGTTCTCCGGCGTGGTGCTCGAAGTAGGGCAGGGCGTCGACGCTTTCAGGCCCGGCGACGAACTGATGGCAGCCCCCACGGCGCCGTGCGGCGAATGCTTTTTTTGTGCGCGCGGCCAGGAAAACCTGTGCGTCCAGGTGATCGATACGATGGTGATGGGCGCCTACGCCGACCTGCTGCTGCTGCCGGCGCATGTCGCGGCTCGCAACGTATTCAAAAAGCCTTCCACCCTGCCCTTCGAGGAGGCGGCGCTGCTTGAGCCGCTATCCTGCGTGGTCCATGCGCAGGCGATGGCCCGCCCCGAACCATCGGAAACCTGCATGGTGGTGGGTGCGGGCGCCTTCGGTCTGCTCCACGTCATCCTGCTCAAGGCCGCGGGCGTGCGCACAGTGGTGGTCGCGGGACGGGGCGACGCGCGGCTACGCTGGGCGGCCGAGATGGGCGCCGATCGCGTAATCGACGCACGCCGCGAAGATGTTGCGAGCCAGGCCGGCGCGCTCAACGGCGGGTACGGCCCGGATTTGGTGGTCGAGGCGACCGGACAGGTCTCGGGATGGGAAAGCGCGGTCCGATGCGTGCGGCGCGGCGGGCGCGTGGTGTTCTTCGGCGGGTGCGCGGCCGGGACGTCGCTGCAACTTGATACCCGCCGCATGCATTACGACAGCCTGACGCTGCTGGCTCCGTTCCACTATCGTCCCGCCGACGTCCGCCGCGCCCGCGACCTGCTGGTCGAGCGCAAGCTGGGCGCGGGCCGGATCATCAACGAGCGGCGCCGGCTCAGCGAATTGCCGCAAGTCTTCGACCTGCTGGAGCAGGGTGATGTTTTGAAGTGCGCGATTATACCTTGATGCGCCCCGCAGCGGGCCGAGTTGAATTGGTTATGAACGAAACAACCCAGATTGAAACTGCCCCGCCGCAGGGGCCGGAAGTTACCGACGGCCGCATCGGTCTGCGCCTGGACCAGGTGATCAGCCGCGCCCAGCAAGCGCTGCTGCGCCTGCAAAAACCCGAAGGCTACTGGCATGCTCCGCTTGAAGCCAATGCGGAGATGAACGCCGAGTACGTCATCTTCACCCACTTCATGGACTGCGTGGACCCGCAGGAAGAGGCCAAGATAAAGAAGTACCTGCTCGAAACCCAGCAGCCCGACGGGAGTTGGAGCCTGTTTGCTGGCGGCGAGGGCTATCTGTCGACCAGCGTGGAAGCCTACTTCGCCCTCAAACTGGCCGGGATGCGTGCCGGCGACGAAGAGATGACGCAGGCGCGGCGCTGGATTCTTTCCCGCGGCGGCGTGCCCAAGATCGGCTCGCTGGCGCGCTTTTACCTGGCCGCGATGGGCCAGATACCATGGGAGGCGACCACCGCCCTGCCGGTGGAAATCTGCCTGCTGCCCAACTGGTTCCCAATCAATGTCTATGAGCTGGCGTCGTGGGCGCGCGGGACGTTGTTCGGGCTGATGCTGCTGCAGGCGGTCCAGCCGGTGGTCAAAGTCGGTTACGAAGCGGGCGTGCTCGAGCTTTACATCGAGCCGCCACATTTCACCCGGTTCCGCCCGCCGGCGGCAAAAAGCCGCCTGTCGCTGCGCGGCCTGCTCAACCTGACCGACCCGTTGCTGCGTGCCTACAACCGCCATCCGATCAAGAGCTTGCGCGCGCGGGCGCTTAAGGCCGCCGAGGACTGGATCCTGGAGCGTCAGGAGGCCAACGGATCGTGGGGCGGGATCGAGCCCTGCTACCTGCTCAGCGCGATGGCGCTCAAGGCCCTGGGTTACCGCTCCGACCATCCGGTGCTGAAGAAGGCGATCGAGGCCAGCCGCGAGTTGATCTGGGACATGGGCGACAAGATTCTCTACATGCCGTGCGTGTCGCCCAATTGGGATACGGGCCTGGCCGCCAAGGCGCTGCTGGAATCGGGAATCAGTCCCCAGGACGAGGCGATGGTCAAGACCGCGCGCTGGCTTATCGACCATCAGATCTTCAAACGCGGCGACTGGTCGGTAAAGCGGCCCAAGCTGGAACCGGGCGGATGGGCCTTCGAGTTCTACAACGACTGCTATCCCGATGTTGACGATTCTGCAGTAATCCTGTGCGTGCTCGCGGCAACGCCGTTTCACGATGGGGCGGCAAGGGAGCGGGCGATTCGGGCTGGTTCCAACTGGGTAATGGGAATGCAGTCGCGCGACGGTGGGTTCGCCGCCTTCGACGCCGACAACGACTCCAACTGGCTCAACCATCTGCCGTTTGCCGACGTCGAAGCGGTAACCGATCCGAGCTGCCCCGATCTGACCGGCAGGGTGCTGGAGATGATGGCCGCGGTGGGCTACCGCGCCGACCATCCGGTGGCGC
Organism: Pseudomonadota bacterium; assembly: GCA_021325025.1. Lineage (GTDB taxonomy): Bacteria > Desulfobacterota > Binatia > Binatales > Binataceae > JAJPJA01. The sequence continues at coordinate 254,265 of JAJPHZ010000039.1, forward strand.
GCCGCGCGATCGCGTGGCTTAAGAAGGCGCAGGATGCCGACGGCTCATGGTGGGGAAGGTGGGGCGTCAATCATATCTATGGAACGTTCTCCGCGCTGGCCGGCCTGCGCGCGATCGGCGTCGATGTCTCCGAGCCGTGGATTCGGCGCGCCGTGCAGTGGCTTAAGGACCTTCAGAATCCCGACGGCGGATGGGGCGAGAGTCCGCTCAGCGACAAGGATCGCGCCTGGCACGGACGCGGCGACAGCACCGCCAGCCGGACCGCCTGGGCGGTGATTGGCCTGCTGGCGGGCGAAGATGCGATCAGCGACGCGGTCACGCGCGGAGTCGATTGGCTGCTGGAGCGTCAGAACGAAGATGGCACCTGGGAGGAGACCGCGTCGACCGGCACCGGGTTCCCCAATCATTTCTACCTGCGTTACTACATGTATCCCCTTTATTTCCCGCTGATGGCGCTGGGCAGATTCAGAACACGGCTGAATGCGAAATCGGGGTGAGCGGGCGATGAAGACGATTGCGGTGCTGGGTTCCACCGGTTCCGTCGGCGTCACGACGCTGGACGTGGCCGGGCGCTTCGGCGAACGCTTCCGTGTCGGCGCGCTGGCCGCCGGGCGCAACGTCGAACTGATGGCCGAGCAGATTCGCCGCTTCCGCCCCGAACTGGTGTCGGTCGCCGATCCCGAAGCGGCCAGTCGGCTCAAGGAACTGCTGGGCGGGCATAAGGTGGAAGTGCTGACCGGGATGGAGGGCGCGATTGCGGTCGCCACGTGGCCAGCCGCGCAGTTGGTGGTGTCGGCGATGGTGGGTGCGCTGGGGCTGCGTCCCACCTTGCGCGCCATCGAAGCGGGCAAGGATATCGCGTTCGCCAACAAGGAAGTGCTGGTGATCGCGGGTGAAGTCGTGACCCGTGCCGCCGAGCGCAATCGTGTACGCCTGCTGCCGGTGGACAGCGAGCACAATGCGCTGTTCCAGTGCCTGGAAGGGCGCAAGCGCAGCGCCGTCAAGCGAATCATCCTGACCGCGTCCGGCGGGCCGTTCCGCACACTGCCCATCGAGCGCTTCGCCACCGTCACGGTCGCTGATGCGCTTAAGCATCCGACCTGGCAAATGGGCGCCAAGATCACCATCGATTCCGCCACCTTGATGAACAAGGGACTGGAAGTGATCGAGGCGCGATGGCTGTTCGGTCTGGACAGTTCGCAGATCTCCGTCATCATCCATCCCCAGAGCATCGTGCATTCGATGGTCGAGATGATCGACGGCTCGGTGCTGGCCGAGATGGCGATTCCCGATATGGCGATTCCGATCGCCTATGCGCTGGCGTTTCCCGAACGTCTGCCGATGGACCATCTGCGGCCGCTGGCGCTGGCGGAGTGCGGCGCGCTGACCTTCGAGCAGCCCGACTTCGGGCGCTTCCCCTGCCTGCGCCTGGCCTACGAAGCGCTCGGGGCGGGCGGGACGATGCCGGCCTGTCTGAATGCCGCCAACGAAGAACTGGTGGCGGGCTTTTTGGCCGGCCGGATCCGCTTCGTGGAAATTCCCCGTCATATCGAGACCGTGATGGGACGCCATCATGGAGGTCCGGCGCGCACCCTGGAAGACGTGCTGGAAACCGATGGCTGGGCGCGGGCCGCCACTCGTGAGCTGATGAGGTAATGGTGTACGGGGGAAAAGAATGGGACAGCAGAGTTGACGTGGTATGTCGTGTTGTCCTTTTACATTTTTTTGTCGCTCGCTTCTGAATGCTCGACGCGCACATAAATCATCGACCGCAAAGTGCCCAACCGCACAATCCCAATGACGGTCAGGTCACTCTTGAGCAGGCGTACGAATACTGCGCGCGGCTGGCGCGTTCGCATTACGAGAACTTCACTATTGCGTCGTGGCTGATGCCGCGCGCGATGCGTCCCCACATGCACGCGATTTATGCCTACGCGCGCATCGCCGACGACTTCGCCGACGAGGAGCACGACCTGGCCAGGCTGGATCAATGGGAGCATGAGCTTGACCTTGCCTATGCCGGCGCACCGCGCCATCCGGTGTTCGTCGCGTTGGCCGACACGGTGCGGCGCTTCAACATTCCGCGCCAGCCCTTTACCGACCTGCTGCGGGCGTTCCGCTCTGACGTCGATTTTCAAGGCTTCGAGACAATCGACGAGCTGATGGAGTACGCGCGCTATTCGGCCAATCCGGTGGGGCGGCTGGTGCTCTACCTGTTCGGTTTTGGCGACGCGCGCCGCCAGGAGCTGTCCGACCGCATCTGCAGCGGTCTGCAACTGGCCAATTTCTGGCAGGATATCGCGATCGATCTCGGCAAGGGCAGAGTATATCTGCCGCGCCGCGATATGGCCCGCTTTGGCTATTCGATCGAAGAGCTGCGCGCAGGAGCCGCCACTTCGGCGTTCATCGCGCTGATGCGCCATGAGGTCGGGTTCGCGCGCGAGCTGCTTCGCTCGGGCGCCGCGCTGCACGAGCTGGTCGGGCCACGTCTGCGGCGCGATATCCTGATGTTTGCCGGCGGTGGACTGGCGATTTTGCGTGCGATCGAAGCGGTCGGCTATGACGTGTTCCGCCGCCGCCCCGAGCTTCGCAAGCTGGACTATCTGCGCCTGGGCTGGCACGCACTGAGAGGCCGGGTCTGTGTCTGAGAGGGTGGAGGAGATGGGAGCGCTGACCGAGGTGGACGGCACTCTGGCGGCGGACTTCGCCCGCTGCGCCAGCATCACGCGCAAGTCTTCCTCCAATTTCTACTACGCCTTCAAGCTGCTGCCCGCCTATCGCCGGCGCGCGCTGCATGCGACCTACGCGTTCTGCCGTTTCGTCGACGATATCGCCGACGATGAGCAGGTGCGCGAGCCGGCGGCGATGCTGCAGCGGTGGCGCGAGGAGTTGGAGCGCGTCTACAACGGCGCACCGACCCGCGCCATCTCGCGCGCCCTGGCTGACAGCGTACGCCGGTTTTCCATCCCCAGACGCTACTTCGAGGAAATCATCGACGGCGTCGAGATGGACCTGACGCACAAGCGTTATCGCACCTTCGAGGAACTGCGCCTTTACTGCTACCGCGTCGCCTCCGCGGTAGGCCTGGTCTGTATCGAGATCTTCGGCTACCGCAATCCACAGACCCGCACCTACGCCGAGAATCTGGGCATCGCCTTTCAACTGACCAACATCATCCGCGACGTGCGCGAGGACGCTGGCCGCGGCCGCATCTACCTGCCGCTGGAGGACCTGGAGCGGTTCGCGGTCGCGCAGGAGGAGGTTCTGGCCGGGCGTCACAGCGAGCGCTTCGAGCGTCTGATGGAGTTCCAGGCGCGCCGCGCGTGGCAATTCTACCGCCTGGCCGAACAGGCGCTGCCCGCCGAGGATCGCTCAAGCCTGTTGACCGCCGAGGCGATGCGGCTGATTTACAGCGCCCTGCTGCAACGCATCGTCAAGTCGCGCTATCGTGTGATGGATGGGAAGCTCAGGTTATCGGCCCCGCACAAGCTGTTTTTGGTTGGACGCGCGTGGGCCAGCGGGAGGTTGAGGCGTGGCCGAAGTTGATCGCACGGTGATGCCCGATCCGCGCGACGTGGTAATCGTCGGCGGGGGTTTTGCGGGGCTCAGCGCCGCGGTGGAGCTGGCAGAGGCGGGTTTCAGAGTCGCGGTGCTGGAGCGCAAGCCCAAACTGGGCGGGCGCGCCTACTCCTTTCAGGACCCCGAGGGCGGCGACTGGATCGACAACGGCCAGCATGTGCTGATGGGCTGCTACACCCAGACCTTCGACTTTCTGCGGAAAATCGGCACCTACGACAAGCTGGAGTTCCGCGACCGCATGGAGATCGAGATGATTGCGCCCGGCGGCCGGCAGGGACGCCTTAAGACCGGATGGTTGCCGGGACCCTTGCATATGGTGTCGGCGTTGATGGGCTTTTCGCTGCTCAGTGCGGGCGAGCGGATGGCGGTGCTGGCGGCAGGGGCGTGGATGATGGCGCTGGGGCGCTTTGCGCGCAAGCGCCTGGAGCGCATGACGGTTGCCGCGATGCTCAAGGATCTGCATCAGTCCGACAACGCCTGCAAATGTTTCTGGTTTCCGCTGGCCATCGCCACGCTCAATGAGGAGCCTGAGCGGGCCTCGGCGGCGCTGCTGGCCGAGGTGTGGCGGCGCGCCTTCTTCTCCCGCCGCCGCGACTCCGCCTTCGTCTACTCGACGGTGGGCCTCAGCGACCTCTACTGTCAGGCGGCCCAAGCCTACATCGAGGAGCATGGCGGCTTCGTCGCCGCGCATACCGGGGTCGAAACCCTGCAGATGGACGGCAACCACACGGTGGGATGCGTGCGGATGCGCGACGGCAGGAAACTGGAGGCGGCCAACTTCATCGCCGCGGTCCCGGCCGGAGCGCTGCTCGCGATGCTGTCGGAACCGGTGGCGCACGACCCGTTCTTTGCGCGCCTGGCGCAGCTCAGACTCTCGCCCATCATTTGCGTTCACGTCTGGCTTGATCGCGACGTCACCGATTGCGCGTTCGTTGGGTTTATCGGCTCGACCACGCAATGGTTGTTCAACAAGCGGGTGATCTTCGCCCAGCGCGGCACCGAGCATGGCGGCTACCTGAGCTTCGTGATCAGCGGCGCCCGCGCGCTGGTGGACAAATCCAACGAGGAGCTGCTCGACCTTGTGCTCGACGACCTGCATCGGATGATCCCGGCCTCACGGGAGGCCAAACTGCTCAAGGCTCTGGTGATCAAGGAAAAGCAGGCCACCATCGCGCCCGACTGCGAATCGGATCGGCTGCGTCCGGGCGCCGTCACCCCGATCGACAACCTGTTTCTGGCCGGCGACTGGATTCAGACCGGATTGCCCGCGACCATCGAAAGCGCGGTCGCCTCCGGACATGCCGCCGCGCAGGCGGTAAAAAACCGGGTCGGGCCCATCTCGCCCGTGCCCACGCTGGAGTGACGCGGTCATGGCCAGGACGTCGCTGGTCACAGGCGGCAACGGTTTTGTCGGATGCTACGTGGTGCGGGCGCTGGTGGCGCGCGGCGATCATGTGCGCGTGCTGGTGCGGGCCGGCGCCGATGTGCGCGCGCTGCAAGGAGTCGATTGCGAGCATGTAATCGGCGACCTGCGCGACCCCGAGGCGGTGGCCAACGCGATGCGCGGATGCGACGAGGTCTACAATGTCGCCGCCGACTACCGCCTGTGGGTGCTGGACGAGGCGCCGATGTACGCGACCAACGTGCAGGGCACGCACAACGTGCTGGCCGCCGCGCGCCGCCACAACGTCGGGCGCGTGGTGCATACCAGCACGGTCGGCGCGCTGGGCGTTCCCAAGGGCGCGCCCGGTACCGAGGATACGCCGGTTGGGCTGGATGACATGGTCGGTCCCTACAAGCGGTCGAAATTTCTGGCCGAACAGGCGGCGCTGGCAGCGGCGCGTGAGGGCCTGCCGGTGGTGGTGGTAAATCCGTCCACGCCGATTGGCGCGCTGGATTACAAGCCCACCCCGACCGGCAGGATAATCGTGGATTTCCTCAACGGGCGGATGCCGGCGTATCTGGACACCGGGCTCAACCTGGTCGATGTTGCGCAGTGCGCGCAGGGCCATCTGCTGGCCGCCGAACGCGGCCAGCCCGGCGAGAAGTACATCCTGGGCGGGGAGAACCTGACGCTGCGGGAACTGTTCGAGCGGCTGGCCGCGATCTCGGGCATCCCGGCGCCGCGGATTCGAATTCCCTACGGGGTTGCACTGGGTTTCGCCATCGGCGCCGACTTCGTATCGCGCCGGATTACCGGCCGGCCGCCGCGCGCCAGCCTGACCGAGGTGCGAATGGCGCGCAAAAAGATGTTCTTCGACCACAGCAAAGCCGAGCGCCATCTCGGCTACAAGCCCGGCCCGATCGACACCGCACTGAGCGACGCGGTCACCTACTACCGCATGACCGGCGCCGCCCCAGCCCGCTAGCGGGCCGACCTGCGCCGATCCTCACTGGACCCTTTGGTTCTATCTAAGATAGCACGTTCCACGTGGGCATGTCTGTCGTTATCTTCCCTTGACTTTTTCATCAGAGCGGACCCACCATAAAAATTGGGGATGCCGGCAATGCCTTTGCCGAAGGTTCGACAACGCCGAGCGAGGAGCTGCGCAGTTGCCCGCTGCCGTTCGCGGTCCGCTCATCGCTCTCCTAACCAGTCAGGGAGTAATAGTCGTCATGAAAAGGTTGCTGGGGGTCTTAGTCGGAGCCGCCGCGGCCTGGCTGATTTGCACGTGCGCCGCGGTGGCGCACGCGCAAATGGCGTACAGCGCGGACGCCTACAAACAACTGGCTGACGCCGACTCATCGGAAACCATCGCGCCGGGAACCAGGATAACCCTGCAGAACTGGCAGCAGTACCGCAAGTTCATCCCGGTGGGGTTGCAGGCTGCCTTTTCCGGCCAGTACGCCATCCGGGTCGGCTCGACGCCCGAATATACAATCGAGGTCGGGCCGACCAGCGACTTTCCGCAGCCCGGCGACATGCTCAAGAATACCGAGAAGTATGGTGGCCAAACCACGCTGGAGAAGCTGCCCAACGGTGGCTGGTTAATTAAGGGCTACGTAGCCGGAATACCATTTCCCAACCCTCAGGAACCTAATCGGCCGGTCAAGATACTATATAACGCCTGGCTGGTCTTCCGGGCACATATCCTGCACAACCTCAACGTCGGCTTTTTGGTGGACCGTTTCGGCAACAAGACCACCAACAACGTCGATGCGACCTTTTATGGTCTGTCTCACCTGAGCGAACCAGGCATGCCGATAGACATGCCTTATGCCAACGGGGTGCTTTACGCGACGCGCTTTTTGGTCACGGCGCCCGAACAATCCAGGTACACAACGCAGCTAACGCAGGTTTTTGATGATCCGCGCCGCGTCCCGGAGAATTATGTGTTTCTCCCATCGCTGCGCCGCTCACTGCGTCTGTCGGCTGCGGCCAGATGCGCCCCGATTCTGGGCACCGATTACGTTCAGGATGACAACTCCTGGATGCCGCCGAACTACCACGTCGGTTACCTTGGCTACAAGAAGGTGCTGATGTGGATTGGGGACCCCATAAAGGGATTCGAAAAGAGTTCCTATGTCGGGGTTCTGCCCGGCGAGCCAGGCGGTGCATACCCGGGCTGGCCCAAGTATGGATCAGGCAAATGGGAAATCCGCAAGATGCATATACTGGACCTGGTGTGGAATAAGTCTCTGGGTAGCTTCTGCTACAATCACAATATCTTTTACGTGGATGAAAACACCAATATCAAGATGATGGCCGACTCCTACGATAACACCGACAAATTCTATAAACTGTTCTGGGTAAAGTGGGCGCCGGTGGACTTCAAGGGTCAGAAAACGATTATCGGTTATGCCTATTGCTCACCCTTGATGACGGATTTTCAGAACACGCATTCAAGCGCTTCCGGGGTCTCCAACATGCGCTTCGATGACGACGTACCGGGAGATTTACGGGATGCGGCAGGAATGTCGAATCCGGGCAGCCTGTCGCGCATCATGAAATGATGGGATGCGAGCTACACGTGAACAGCGGCAGGCCGCATGCGCTTGCTCTGAAGGGCGGGGCTGTTGGCGGCTGCTGCGTCGCGCTCAACGAGTTCACGCCGGGCACCGCCGGTCAGGCTGGGCGCCTTTAGCTGGCGGCGTGGCGCGCCCGGGCTGCGGGCTAAATCGATGGTGTCATGTTAAAGCCAGGTGTAGTAGACATTGTAAAAGTAGCTCTAGACATTTCAAGGCCATTCTGCGATAAAGTCCCCAAATTTGGACGCTTGGCCACAGGCCGGCATTCCTGAGACTCGGGGAGGATACAATGAGACGTTGGCTGCGTGGTTTTGGCCTGATGCTGATTGTGCTGGCCACGGGATCGGGTTACGCAGGGGCTGCCTCGGACAACACGGCACTGGGAACCTTCGCGCTTGACAGCGTGACGACCGGAGCCACGGATACCGCGCTGGGATTCAGTGCACTGACCGACTGCACGACCTGCAATGAGAGCACCGCAACCGGAGCGGCGGCGCTTCAACATAATGTTTCCGGAACGAACAACACCGCCGACGGTTCGGCGGCGCTGGAGTCCAACGTCGGCGGCAGCGAGAACACGGCGGTCGGGTCGGCCGCCCTGGAGGTGGGGACGACCGGCAACGACAATACCGCGACTGGCTTTTTGGCCCTTCAATTCAACACGGCCGACAACAATACGGCCACCGGCGCTTATGCGCTGCGCTTGAACACCAGCGGTAACAGCAATACCGCCGTCGGAGCGCTGAGTCTGATGCAGAATACCACCGGGGGCAGGGACACCGCGGTGGGAGAACACGCCCTTGGCGCCAACGTCAACGGCAACAACAATACCGCGCTCGGTGCCAGTGCGCTGGAATCCAACACCAGCGGCGCCGACAACTGCGCCAGCGGCGCTTTTGCGCTGCAGAAAAACACCTTGGGCAACTTCAATACCGCCACTGGAACCTTCGCACTTGAACTCAACACCAGCGGAAACCAGAACACCGCGGCGGGATTCGGCGCGCTGGGAAACAACCTGACCGGCAGCAACAACACGGCCAGCGGAGTGCAGGCCTTGGTATCCAATACCAGCGGCAACAGCAACACCGCCGACGGGCAGGGCGCACTATTCAACAATACAATTGGCAACAGCAACACCGCCACCGGGGCGCTTGCGCTCAACCAGAACACGAGCGGCAGCAACAATACCGTGGCCGGGTTCAGAGCCCTGTTCTTTAATACCGTTGGAAGCGGTGAGACCGCGGTTGGGGTGTCAGCTCTGGCGCACAACACCAGCGGCAACTACAACACGGCCACCGGGTTGCAGGCGCTCAACGCCAATACCACGGGCCAGTACAACAGCGCATTGGGGGTCAACGCGCTGGCCAACAACACCACCGCCGGCAGTAATACCGCTGCCGGGTATAACGCTCTGGGTTCCAACACCACCGGGTACGCCAACAGCGCAGCCGGAGTCGGTGCACTGGGCAAAAACACTACGGGCATCAACAACACGGCAATTGGAGTCAGCGCGCTGGACAGCAACACTACCGGAGCGAACAATGTCGCGTTGGGTGTTTTAGCGGGCCATAGCCTGACTATCGGCAATAACAACATCGAAATCGGCAATCCTGGCCTTGCGGCTGAGACCAACGCGATTCGTATCGGCAAACAGGGCACACAGACGCAGACCTATATCGCAGGGATCAGCGGCGCGCCGGTGACCGGGGTTGACGTGGTGGTTGATGCCAGCGGCCGGCTGGGAGTGGCGCCCTCCGCGGCGCGCTTCAAGCACGATATTCGCAACATGGGCGAAGCCAGCAGCGAGCTATTGAAACTGCGCCCGGTGACTTTCCGCTACAACAACGACCCCAGTGGCACGCTGCGCTACGGCCTGGTCGCCGAAGAGGTCGCGCGGGTCTACCCGCAGCTGGTGGTTTACGGACCCGACGGGAAGGTCCTGACCGTTCGCTACTCCGAGCTCAGCGCGATGCTGCTCAACGAGTTGCAGAAACAAAATGCCCAGTTGCGGCGGCTCTCCGAGCAGTCGGCTCGGGACAAGGCAGCGGTCGAGCGCAAGGTAGCTGAACTCGAAGCGCGCCATCAGCGTGACCTGCAGGTGATGCAGAGCGAATTCGCACGGCGTCTATCCGCACTGGAACGCGCCCAGGGCGGCGGCTCGCCGAGAGCGGTCAGGTTCTGACGGTCCTTATCGCCGGACCGGCCGCCGACGCGGCGCCACATCCGCGAACGTGGGGTAACTGACAATCGCGCGCAGACATGTATAATTGCCGGCGTGCATCTGCTGATTTCCACCATCGTCCTGCGGCCCTACGTGTTCGTCTTTCTGGCCGTCTACTTGTTCGTGTCGATTGTGAACTTCGGCTTTCGAACCACTGCAATCTTCACGGTTCTTACCTACGCGGTGGCGCTGGCCTGCGAATGGAGTTCGGTGCATAACGGCTTTCCCTTCGGCCTGTATCACTACATTGCGGCCACCAGGGGGCGGGAAATCTGGGTGTTCGGCGTGCCGTTCATGGATTCGCTATCCTTCACCTTCCTGTCCTTTGCCAGCTACTCGGTCGCACTCCTGGTGGCCTCACCCATTCAATGGCGCGGCTACGATCTGCGCCTGTACGACACCCGCGCAATCCGCCGCTCCCCGCGGGTCTGGATAATGGCCGCGATGTTCATGGTCATGATTGACCTGGTGATCGATCCGCTATCGGTGCTCGGCGATCGATGGTTTTTGGGCAGGATCTTCTGGTACGACCCGCCCGGTCCGCACTTCGGCGTGCCGATCAGCAATTACCTGGGATGGTTCTTTGTGGCGGCGGTGTCGGTGGCGATCTTCCAGTTCCTCGACGCGCGGCTGGCGGCGGGCCGCAGCAAGCCGCCGGGCGTGCTGCCTCATCTGCCGCTACGATGGCTGCTGGGGCCGGGCCTTTACCTGGGAATCGTATGCTTCGGTATCACGATCGCGTTCATGATTGATGCCCCGACTATCGCCTGGTCCGCGATCTTCATCTTCCTGCCATTCACTGCGATGGTGATAAACACGCTGACCCGCCCCGGTAGCCAGGCAACCCCGGCCCAGGTGGCGCGCCATCTAGAGGACTTCCCCTACGACGCCGAAGCCGCCAGTCCTCGCCGCGCGCGGGCCGCCGTCGCGCAACCAGGCAGCCCCGCGCGTCCGAATTAATGCTCGTGGGTGGCAGAGCGCCGCGCGCGTGTATAACCCGGAAGAACTGCCAAGCCTGCGCAGCCGAATAACGAGCTCAGGGCCTGCGGGTCATTGCATTACCTGCTGCATGCCGGCCGGCGTGCCCCAACGGGCGAAGTCATCGTAAGCCCTGGGCGCATCCTCGTTGATCTGGGCTCCGTTCTGCGGGTCGAAGGTGATGTGGGCATTCTGCAAATCCCAATACATATAAACGCCGTCTCCAGGGCCGCCCCCACCGGTGGCCACGTCGCCCCCGGTTCCAGGAAGAGTCATTGGACGGTACACCGATGGCCCGACCTTCCACAGCTTCAGATTCGCGTCGTACAGGTCCATCCAAACCGGCTGCCACGTCTCCTTGTCGATGAACGCCATGCGGCTGCCATAGCAATAGCCTGAGGAATGGGAAGGCACGCGGCGGACGTCGAGTACCGCGACGTTGCGCAGCTCCCAGGCACCAGCCTTGGGATTAGGAAACATCAGCGGCCAGTAGTAGGCGGTGGGATGTCCCAATTTGGCGCCTTCATCTGCGTACGCCGGGTTGGGATGGGCGATCATCAGGATTTTTTTGTAGCCCACGAATTTGGCCTGGAAAATCGGAGGCTGCAGGTTCATGGAGCGCTCGTCGTCCTCCGTGTAGTCACTGCCTAACAGCGGCGAGCAGCGTGCGGCGGTCGAGGTCCGCAATGAGCGGCGCAGGGCGGGGACGAAAACAAAGGTCTCGGGCAATTTGCCCGGGTCATTGTAGAAGATTTGCAGGGCGTTGACGTACTTGGATTGTTCCGGGGTCCAGATAATGTTGTTCTGGGTAATGAACAAATCGCCGGTCCCCGGGATATCGACCGGCTTGTTGGGATCGCTCAGGTGCTTGACCTTGAAATTAACCTCGCGGACCTCGTTCGCTACTTTGTTATGGAAGCGGTCCATCGTGAATCCCAGATGGGCATACGTGGTGATCAGGTATGGTATATACGCATAGTACTCGTTATACAGAATCTGTACTCCTGCCAGCTCTCCACCGGGATGGGGAAAAGGGGCTCCCGCTACGTAGTTTTCCAGGTTGTAGCCGCCATCTCCCGTCGGTACCAGCTTTACCTGCCCGCTATACTTTTCGGTATCTTGCTGGTACTTCTTCGGCAATGGAATTGATTGTGTCGCTCGGGTCTCCATCACCGCATCATCAGGCAGCTTCCAGTAAAACTTCTGCTGCCACAGCGCCTGCATGCCAACCGGCATGAAGTTCTTGTATTGCTGCCAGTTTTGCTTGGTGATTTTGGTTCCTGGTGGGATGGTGTCGGGGGAGTCGGCTGAGACCAGTTGGTCGTAGGCGCGACTGTCCCACATCACCACAGTTTGGGCTTTTGCTGTTGACCACCCCGAGGTCAACACAAATGCGCCGGCTAAGACCCCGAATACTAAACATCCCCGTTTGTACATTTACCCCGCTCCTTGGTTGGCCCGCTTTTGCGCGGACGTACCGCAACCTGCCTTCCCCAGCGGCAGTGCTTCACTGACACATCGTCGATGGCGGTGCGGCGTGCACGACAGCAAGATCGGTGCCAAGAACCGCCTCCTTGGCTGGATTTGTCCGACGCAAAAGTCCGGCGCTCGAACAATCGCTTGGGGATGGTCAAATAGATGGCGCAAAGACGTCGGTTTTCCTGATTGCGCCTCCGCGGTGCATGCCCAAAGCTTGATAGGCTCCTGCGGGTAGTTTCCATCGCCAAATGCACCGTACTTGACAGGTGCGGGCAATTGGCCACTTTTCCGCAGACCGTTTCAGGGCAGGGCAGCGATGGCGCAGGGGGGTCTGTGGAAATTCGGGACAGAAACGGAAAAGTGTGGAGTTCTGCGACGCTGCGCGGAAAAGCGCCCCAATTTTCCAAGGCGGACGGCCCCACCGTCGGCCGGTAGGTTCGGTACGCACCTTGCCTTTCCCTGCGCGGATTTCAATTGTCCTCAAGCAAGACCGGGCTCAAGTCAAACCCTGTAGCTTGACTATACAGGCGAGTGCCACGCCGGTCCGTATGACAGCACCATCCGGGTTGAAAAGAGTATCGTGAAGATCAAGGGGATTGGGGAAACAATACTGCGATTTCGCCGCGCGGTTGGTGTCATTCTCGTCGCCGCGACTCTCTACATGTCGTGGTGGGCCGCCGAGGTCAGAATTGCGACTCGCTTCATCGATTTCTTCCCGCACCAACACCATAACGTTGTCCTCTCGGAGAGATTTGGCCGCTTTGGCGGCAACGAAACGTTGGTAGTAATGGTTCAGGTACGCAAGGGCGATATATTTAATGCGGCGACCCTCAAGAAAATTCAAAAGCTCACGCAGGAGGTAGACGGTCTTCCTGGGGTTAACCACTACGAGGTCCTCTCCCTCTCATCGTTCCGGACGGTGTATGCCCAGTTGGTAACGGGCGGAATCGATCTCAGACCCTTCATGTATCCGTCGATTCCGGAAAGACCAGAGGAGATCGTAGCGCTCAAGCGGAAGATTTCGGCTCACCGCGGACCGCTGCGCCATCTGGTCAGCGAGGACAACAAAAGCACTGTTATAACGGCTACGCTGAAGGAACCTTTCACCGATCATGCGGACTTTGTCAGGGCGCTGAGGAGAATCGTTGCGAACAACCGCGATAACGACCATGACATCTACGTGACCGGCGAGTCGGTGGTCCGAGGATACGGTCACTACTATTTGCCTGCACTTGCGGCGATCCTCGTTACAGCCTGCGGTGCGATCGTGTTCGCTCTTTATGCCACGCTCGGCAGCTACTGGGACTGGTGGGTGCCACTCCTTACCGCTTCCGGCACGGCCGTATGGGGTTTGGGCTTCATGGGATGGATCGGCTACAGCTTCGACCCTCTGATGCTGGTGGTGCCATTTATCCTGACCGCCCGGAATATCAGTCACGCCGTCGCGTGGCAGCGGCGCTATTACAGGACATTTGACGAGCTGGAGGACTGTCGCGCGGCCTGTGCAGCCACGATCGATGCGGCGCTAATGCCCGGGCTGGTCGCGATCGCCGCTGACGTTACCGGCATCGTTTTCGTTTCATTCTCCGGCATCCCGGTGCTGGACCATGCCGCGCGTGCGGGTGTGGTCTGGCTGGGGGCCGGTCTGCCGATGATCTACATATTGCAGCCGGTTGTGGTGAGCTATCTCGGCGCGCCGGCAAACGTTCGCGGTTTCGAGCATGGCCGCAAACTGAGCCGCCGCGCCGAGCCGCTGGTGGATCGAATCGTCGAAGTGCCGGTGACGGCCGGGGCGCTTCGCAAGTTGACGTTGGCTGGAGCCTTGGCGCTGCTGATAGTGGGTGTGGTCTCCGCAATCAACGTGGAAGTTGGCTACACCGAACCCGGTACGCCGCTTTATCGCCGCGAAAGCCGCGTCAATCGCGACGCCGGGGCGATCGCCCGTAAGTTTCCCGCAGACGAGGCCTGGGTGCTGTTCTCCACACCCCCCTTTCCGCACAGCCAGTCGGTGTTGGCACCTGAGGTGCTGCGCCTGGCGGACGATTTGCGAAGCCACCTTCTGAAAGACAGCGGGGTGATTCAAGTCCTATCCTTCGCATCCAGCGTCATCAGGCCGTTCAACCAGATATTTCATTATGGTCATCCGAAGTACTTTGGGATACCCAACAACGTGCAGGAAGCAGGCAACCTGTGGTACTTGTTTGCGAGCCGAAGCGCCCCTGGCGGCATGCAACGCTATATTGTCGATTCCGATGCGAAAGACACCTGCATCCGGGTACTGCTGCGCGATCATACCGCGGCCACACTGGCGCGCGTTCAGCACGAGATCAAAGAGTTTTTAAAGTCCTACACCGATCGCAACCCGGCATATGCCAGGGTCGAGGTCAACTATATGGCGGGCGTTGCCGGCCTGTATGCGGCGGCCGATGAGGTTCTGTACCGGGTCGGTCTGATCAATATTGTGATGGTGCTTGGCTGTGTCTATATCCTGTGCACAGTCCTGTTCCGCTCCTTTGTGGCCGGAATGCTGCTTGTATTGTCCTCGGTGTTGGCCAACTTTGCCGCCTTCACCTACCTCTACCTTTTCGGAATACAACTCACGATCGATACTTTGCCGGTGATATCGCTGGCGATCGGGCTGGGTATCGATCACGCCATTACCGTTGTTTCGCGCGTCCACGCCGAAGTTGCCGCCGGGCACGGTCTGGATGACGCGATCCGTATCAGTCTCAGCCGCGGCGGTGCCGGCGCCCTGGGGGCCGCGTGCGCGATGATCGGCGGGATTGTGCCGTGGATGTTCTCGCCCGCCCTGTTTCATCATCAGATGGCTGTCCTACTGACTATCCTGCTGGCCGCCAACGTGCTGGCAAGCCTGTGGGTCTTGCCAGCCGTGATTTCGTCGCTGGCGCCGCGCTTCATAAGCAGCGCTATGGGAGCGGCCCCGGGAGCCGGCGCGACGGTTGCTTCGACCGCGGCATGAGCCAGCGCCAGAGCCGATCGGAGACGGAGCATTGTTGCGCGTTCGGTTCTGGATGGCCCTTGCGCCGGACGCCGCGAAGGCCGCGCATCGAGGCCCACGCTCCGAAAACATCATGGGCGTGGGTTCCCTGACGTCCGGTGCTCAATGCAGCGCGTAAAAGCGCCTGGCGCCCTCGGCCAGGACCAGGGCTTCGATTTCGGGCTTAAGCCCCATCTTCTTGATCATCCTGGCGGCGCCCCAAAAGCCGTCGTGATGGGGATAGTCGCTGGCCCACAGGATGTTGGTTGGTCCGATTGCTTCCGCCGTCACTTTGAGGCTCTTTTCCGTGGGCTCAAAGGAGATGAAGCACTGGCGCGCAAACAGTTCGCTGGGGCGATGTTTGAGCCCGGTGTCGTTCATGCCCTTGTCGTCGACGTGACGGTCCATCCGGTCCAGCCAGCCCAGCATCCAGCCGCCACCGGCTTCCATGAACCCCACGCGTAGACGCGGAAAGCGGTCGCAGATGCCGCACATAATGAAGCTGGCCGCTGCCGCCATCATCTCAAAAGTATGGACCACGCAATGCTCCACCGCGAAGCCTTCTTTGGCGGGAAAACGATCGGAGCCCAGATTGGGCTGCGCGCCGCCGCCGTGGACCGCAATCGCCACGCCCATTTCCTGGGCCTGCTCCCACACCGGGTAGAAGTCCTTGTGATGCAGCGGGCGGCCGTTGTAGGGGTTGGGGCGCACGAAACAGGCCTTGAAGCCGAACTCCCGGGCGCAGTAATGCATTTCCTCGATCGCCGCTTCCACCGATTGCATTGGCAGCGCGGCGGCGCCGAACAGGCGCTGCGGATAGGCGCTGCAGTATTCGGCTAGCCAGCGGTTGTAGGCGCGGCAATTGGCAGCGGCCTGCGCCGGGTCGGTGATTACGTCGAGAAAAAGCCCCAGCGTCGGATAAAGAAAGGCCGCGTCCACTTCCTCTTTGTCCATGTCCGGAATGCGCGCGTGCGGATCGAAGCCGCCCTTGCGGCCCTCGACGTACTTGATGTCGTTGGATACCTCGCCGTCGCGCGCGCCCATGCTGCCGCATCCGCCCAGCGTCTTGTGGCGCGAGCCCAGCGAGAACTCGTCGCAAAAGTAAAAAATCTCGCCGCCGTCGTCGGTGTAAATCATGCGCGGCGCTTTTTCCCGGAACTTCGGATCGATGTAGGTCTGCCAGGTATCGATCGGTTCGAGCACATGCGCGTCGGCGTCGACCACATCGTAGCGTTGACTCATCGTGCGTACCTCCCTGTCAATGCCCTACTGTGTTCCATTCGAAACCGAACCTCAACCTCTCCCGGGCGGTGAGTTGCCAACCTGTTTTTCGCCGCCGCCGACATATGCTAAGCGCCTTTGAAGACACCAAAAGCGGCGGGACCTGAACCATGAAGCGGAGCATCGAGCGGATTCTGACCACTCATACCGGCAGCCTGACGCGGCCCAGGAAGCTGCTGGAGATGATCGAGGCGGGCGGCATGCGCCGGCGCAAGGACGACCCCGCCTTCCAGGCGGAAGTCCGGTCCGCCGTGTCGGACGTGGTGCGGCGTCAGGCGCAGACCGGGATCGACATCGTCAACGACGGCGAGCAGGGCAGGGTCAGCTATGCCACCTACGTCACGCAGCGGCTGAGCGGCTTTGGCGGGGTCGGCAAGCCGATGACTATCTCCGACCTCGACGCGGTTCCCGAGTATCGCGACCGCGTCATGGGCGGCGCGGGCCGGGTGGCGATGGGCGGATGCAACGGACCGGTTTCGTACGTGGGGATCGCCGAATTGGAGCGCGACATCGAAAATCTCAAGCAGGCGCTGACGGGGCAGCCTTACCAGGAAGCGTTCATGAGCGCGGCGTCGCCCGGGGTGATCGCACATTTTCTCGACAACGAATATTATCCGGGCGAAGAGGAGTACCTGATGGCGCTGGCGGAGGCGATGAAGAGCGAGTACGAGCGGCTGCATCAGGCCGGTCTGCTGTTGCAGATCGATTGTCCGGACCTGGCGATGGCGCGCGGGCAAAAGAAGTTTGCGCAACTGACCAACAGCCAATTCTGCGCGGCGGCTGAACTGCGCGTCGAGGCGCTCAATCGCGCGGTCGGCGCCATCCCGCCCGAGGCGATGCGGATGCATCTGTGCTGGGGCAATTACGAAGGTCCTCACCATCATGACATCGAACTCAAGGAGATCATCAACATCGTGCTCAAGGCGCGGCCGGCCGGGATCGTGCTTGAAGCGTGCAATCCGCGCCACGAGCATGAATGGCAACTGTTTGAGACGATCAAGCTGCCGCCGGGCAAGGTGATGATTCCGGGCGTGATCGACACGGTGACCAATTTCGTGGAGCATCCCGAACTGGTGGCGCAGCGTATCCAGCGGTGGGCAAAAGTAGTGGGGCGCGACAACGTCATCGCCGGCACCGACTGCGGATTCGCCAGCGGCGCCAGCTTCATGGCGGTGCATCCCGATATCGTGTGGATGAAACTGCAATCGCTGGTCGAGGGCGCGCGGCTGGCGAGCAAGCGCCTGTGGTAGAACATAACAGCGGCCAGGGAGACAAGTACGATGCGAGTAGGCTTTATCGGACTGGGTAATATCGGCGGACCGATGGCGCTGCGGGTGGTTAAGGGTGGTTTCCGAACCACGGTGTTCGACGTCAGGCGTGAAGCCGCCGAACCTCAGCTCAAGGCCGGTGCGGCGTGGGCGGACAGTGCCGCGGCGCTGGCCGCGCAAAGCGACGTAATCCTGGTGTCGGTGCCGGGTCCCGCCGAAATCGACGAGGTGGTGTTCGGCCGCCAGGGCATCCTGCAAACCATCGCCGCCGGCGCCGTGTACGTCGAACTGAGCACGACCCTGCCGTCGAGCATGCGCAAGGTTCACGACGCGCTCAAGGCCAAGGGCGCCGACGCTATCGACGCGCCTGTCAGCGGCGGCGCGCCGCGTGCCGCGTCGGGAGAGCTGGCGGTGTGGATCGGCGGCGACGGGCAGACCTACGAGCGCGTCAAACCGATCCTGTCCACCTTCGGCAACAAGCTGACGTACATGGGCGCAATCGGGATGGGGCTCACGGCCAAGCTGGTCCATAACCAGATGCTGTATTCGACCATGCAGGTAATCGCGGAGAGCTTCGCGATGGGTGTGAAGGCGGGGCTGTCGCCCGACATCCTGCTGAAGGTCGCGCGCGACGGCGCCTACGGCAGTCTGCTCAACCTGTTGCCCCGGACGGTGATCGGCGGGGACTTCAAGTGGGCCGACTTCGGCATGGGCCACATCACGCGCAAGGATCAGATGGTGGCCAATCAGTATGGACGCGAACTGGACGTGCCGCAGCCGCTGGCCAACCTGGTCGAGCAGAAGATGATCGAGACGATCCATTTCGCCAAAAAGTAAGAGCGGCGGCGCGCAGGCGCCGGCCGGCTGATTGCGGACAGATTTGGAGCGGGCAGTACGGCGGGCTGGCTCCCGTTACCGGTGGCGGACTGGCGCGCCAATTGGAAATCGCGTCCAAAGCAGTGTAATAAAGTGCTCGGAACGCGGTCTTTTTCGGCGAACACAGCGAGGCTCTTATGGCAGCGAATGGCAAAGCTTTGGTGGTCGACGGCGACGGCCATGTCATGGAGCCGCCGACCCTGTGGGCGGAGCGGATGGATCACAAAAAGTGGGGTGACCTGATCCCGCACCTGGTGTCAGAGGAGGACGGCGTCTTCGTCGGCAACGTCTGCCGCGGCGGCGGCCTCAAGATGGTCCAGAAGCTCGCCGCCGAGCGCGGAATGACGGCGGAAGAGTTCATGGCCCCGACCGCTAAGATGATCGCCGAAGCCGGCGGCTTCGATCCGCATGAACGGATCAAGGTGATGGACCGCGACGGGATGGACGCGGCGGTCATCTATCCGTCCACGGCCTTGTTCTTCGGTCCGCTCGATCCGATCGAGGCGTTCCACAATCCCGAGTTCGTGCGCGATTGTCAGCGTGCGTACAACGAATGGCTGAGCGACTTCTGCTCGGTTGCGCCCAGGCGCCTGTTCGGCCTGGCTGCCGTGCCGTTGCAGAACATCGACATGGCGGTTGCCGAAGCCGAGCGCGCCGTCAACAAGCTGGGGCTTAAGGGCGTTTTCATCCGCCCCTCCGCGTACATCGACGAATTGCCCTTCAGCCACAGCGTTTACGACCGCTTCTGGGCGGCCTGCCAGGATTTGGATATTCCTGTCGCGCTGCATCCCGGCGTTCATATCGACACGCCCGGTGCGTGCCGCCATTTCCGCCTGGTGCGCCCAAGTCCGTGCGTTACCGATACCAACTCCAACGTCGATCCGATCTACGGCGGCTCGGGGCTGGGCCAGGCGGTAGGCAATCCGGTGGACATGATGGTGTCGATGGGACGCCTGCTGATGGGCGGCGTGTGCGAGCGCTTCCCGCGCCTTAACTTCATCTTCCTGGAGTCGGGTGGCGGATGGTGTCCCACGCAGCTTGAGCGGATGGACGAGAAGGTCGAGACGTTCTGGCTGGAGCGGCGATGGCTCAAGATGCTGCCCAGCGAGTATTTCAAGCGCCAATGCTATGTCAGCTTCGATCCCGGCGAATGGAATCTGGTGGCATGCGCCGAGTTCCTGGGCCCCGACCGGGTTATCTGGGCGTCGGACTACCCGCATCCGGAATACCGGACCACGGTGATCAGCCAGTTGAAGTCCAAAATCGGCTCACTGCCGGAAGAGGCGCAGCGTCTGATATTGGGACGCAACGCGGTGCGCGCCTACCGGCTGCCGCTCTGAACTCAAGGAGGAAACATGTTTGCTCCCGAAAAACTGCTCCACATGACGCACGTCGCCAAAGACCAGGCGCAGCGGCGCGAACTGGAACGCTTTTACCTGGAGGTCTTCGCGGCGCAAACCTATTACGAAGCGCGCCCGGTCGAGGGATTGGATCGCGACGAGACGTTGATACTGATTGGCGAACTGTGCCTGATTCCGCAATGCTCAACCAACCTGGAATCCGAGCAGGGCAAGCTGCGTGCCTCGTTCGCGGGGCGTTTCGCGCAGATGGCGATCAAGATCCCGGAGGTTGAATCCACCGACGCGCACTTCCGTCAGCACGGGCTGCATCCCATCTGCCTGCATCCTGCCTACCAGAAGATCTTTTTCATGACCGATCCGAAAGAGACGCTGGACATCCGCTTTGAGCTGTGCGCCGTCGAGATGCCCAACGACCTGCGGCTGCGCCCGGGATGGTCGGCGAGTTGGTGGCGCGACAGCCATCCGCTGGGCATCGAGAAGCTGGCGAGCATCGGCACCGCGACCGGCGATCTGGCCCGGGCGTCGCGCTTTTACAAGGAAGTGTTCGGGCTTAAATCGCTGGGGCAGCGCGAGATTGCCGAAGAAGGCGCCAAATCCGAGGCCTTCCGCATCGGGAGCAAGAGTCCGTTCGTGATCGAGGCGATGGAGCCGGCGGGCAAGGGCACGCCGCTTTTCGAGTACGTGTCGAAATACGGCGGCGGGATCTACTCGGTCAGCTTCAAAGTCAAGTCGCTCAAGGCCGCGGCCGACTACCTGAAGGCCAAGGGGCTGCGCCTGGTCGGCGATTCCAAACGCCGCGTGACCATCGATCCGCGCGACGCCTTCGGCGTCACCTTCACGATGGTGGAGCAGGAGCTGGGGTGAAGGCCGGGCAAATGATTGGGTAAGCGCGTTCATTCGCGCGGCAACGGCTGCCAACTCCTGCGTCCGTAGGGCGGACTGCATGGGCGTCTATTCATCGGCGGTCACCGGGGGGCTGGCGACCGAGGCTGTGGTGGGCGTCACCGCGGGTTGAAGCACGATTCGAGCACCATCCTTTGCGACGCGCTTGTCAGTCTGCCCAAATCACCGCTTACCGATTTTATCGGCAGCCTTCAGTTCAAACTCTGAGCGCCGTTGACGTGCCGCTTTTCGCTGGGAAGTCTGTGCAGGCCTTTGCAGCAGTTTGACCTGTATCGCGACTTTGCTAAGAGTGTGACAAGCCTTAATCTTTGGCCGTAAGAACTTGGTCGGACCTGTCAGGGGAGGGCGACATGAGTCAGGAGCCATATATACTCATCACCGCGGATACGCACGCGGGCGGCAGTCATGCGCAGTATCGCGAGTACCTCGATCCGCAATGGCGCGAGGCGTTTGACCAATGGCGGGGCGGGTACAAAAACCCCTCCCAGGAGCACTACGGCTCCAAGAAGATGCGCAACTGGGATTTCGGCATCCGCAACAAGGATCAGGACAGCCAGGGCGTGGTCGGCGAAGTCGTGTTTCCCAACACCGTGCCGCCGTTCTACCGTACCAGCATCGTCACCGCTCATCCGCCGAAACCCGAGGAATACGAGCGGTGCCTGGCCGGTATCCGCGCGCACAATCGCTGGCTGGCGGATTTCTGCAACGAAGACCCGGTGCGCCGGGCCGGGATCGGCCTGATCCTGCCCAACGACTTCGACGAGGCCATCAAGGATATCGAGTTCATCGCCAAAGCCGGGCTGCGCGGCGGCGTGCTTCTGCCGCTCATCCCTCCCGATGCTACCTGGCTCAAACCGCTTTACGACCCCGCGTGGGAACGCGTATTCGCCGCCATCCAGGACCATGACCTCGTGATGAACCAGCATACCGGCCAGGGTCTGCCGCAGTATGGCGAGGGTGCCGTGGCGGAATCGATCTGGATCCAGGACGTGACGTTTTACGGACAGGCCGGCTATCGGCACCTGATGATGAGCGGGGTGTACGAGAAGTTCCCCAGGCTCAAGCACATCCTGACCGAGTCTGGATGCGCCTGGGTGCCGGCGGTGCTCAATTCGATGGACCGCGCCTACTACGCCATCAAAGCGGGCTCCCAGGGCGAGATGAACTACAAGGGAATGGAACTCCCGCTCAAGCGGCCGCCCAGTGAGTATGCCAGGGAGCACTGCTACTACGGTGCGAGCTTCCCCAGCAAAGCCGATCTCGCCGGCATCGAGCAGATCGGTGAGGATCACGTGCTGTGGGGCAATGACTATCCTCACTACGAGGGCACCTTCCCGTATACCCTGGAATCCCTGCGTCTGACGTTCGGCTCGATGCCGGAGTCGCGCCGGCGCAAGGTGCTGGGGCTCAATGCCGCGGCCCTGTACAAGTTCGACCTGGAGAAGTTGAAGCCGCGGGCGGCCAAGGTCGGCCCGACGCCGGCGCAGGTGGAAACGCCGCTGCCGCGGGAACAGATTCCCCGCGACAGCATGTGTTATCTGTTTCGCGACGCTCTTGCGGAGGCGCGCTGAGCCATGGCTATGCCCACCAACATCGGTATCATCGACACGATGATCGGCTTTCCGGCCGAGGATTTTAAAGTCTACGACTTTATCCGCGCGCAACTTAAAGATCCTTCGGCCAAGTTCGATTTCCCCGTCGAATACATGTTCAAGAACGTGCCCAAGGAATTGTACGGAACGGGAAAAGATCCCATTTCGATCACTCTGCACGAGATGGATCGGTGGGGCATCGAGATCGGTCTCATCGGTGTGGGCGGGGAGGTCACAAGAAAGGCGCTCAAGGATCATCCCGACCGCTTCCTCCCCATTGGCAATGTCGACCCCAACCGCGGCGTGGACGGACTGCGCGATATGGTGCGGCAGTACGAAACCTACGGCGTACGTGCTTTCAGTGCGTTCAACGCCGGCTACAATCCGCAGGTCGGTCTGGGCGACCCGTTGATGTACCCGATCTACGCCAAGTGCGTCGAGCTGGGCGTTCCGATCTTTGCCTGCGCCGGAGTGCCGGGGCCGAGGTTCCCGATGTGGCCGCAGGAGGTGCGCCTGATCGATCGCGTAATGTACGACTTCCCTGAGCTCGTGTTCGTGACCCGTCACGGCTGCGAGCCGTGGGAAGACCTGGCCGTCAAGCTGATGCTGAAATGGCCCAACCTCTATTACTCGACCTCCGCCTTCGCGCCCAAGCATTACCCCGAAGCCATCATCCGTTATGCCAACAGCCGCGGCGCGGACAAGGTAATCTATGCCGGCTACTTTCCGATGGGCCTGTCGCTTGAGCGGATTATGACCGACATGAAGTCGGTGCCGTTCAAGGATCACGTCTGGCCCAAGTTCCTGCGCGAAAATGCCCGCAAGGTGTTGAAGCTGGACAAATAAGCGGGTCCCCGGATCTTCGCGCCTTTCATCTGCTGATTTTCCACAAGCCGCTGGCGCACTCCCTTATCCCGGAGCTACCATTAGATGAGGGAGCAGAGTTGCTGCAGCGGGTGAGGAGGCGCAAGCCCAATGCGTACCGACCTGTTGCCGGGCGAAGGCGGGGTTGACGGCGGCATTCGGCCGGCTATTGCCCAGCCGTTTCGCCGGTGCGGTTTTCTTCCGGATGTGGATCCGCTGGGCGCGTTTCCGTCGGATTCGGAATTCGCGATCCTCGATGAGATCGGCCGCGATCTTCCCAGCCTGCTGCACGATCGCGGTTTTCGGCGCTACGCGCGATCGCTGAAAATTCCGTTATGGCCCGAGGGCCGCGCGCGGCCCAACGATCTGCCGCAGCTCAGACTGTATTACGTGCGTACGGGTTTTCTCGCTTCGGCCTACATCAACCAGGTGGGCGAGGAACCGGCCACCATGCTGCCCGCCAACCTGGCTGCCGCACTGTGCCGCGCCTGCAAGCTGCTCAGGCGTCCTCCCATTCTCAGCTACGACGGCTACGCGCTGTATAACTGGAAGCGGTTTCGCAAGGACGGACCGATTGCGCTGGGCAATATCGATACCATTCAGAACTTCGTCCATCTCTACGATGAGCACTGGTTTATTCTTGTGCATGTCGAAATCGAAGCGCTCGCGGCGCGCATCCTCAACGCCATTGCCGAGGTGCAGGCCGCGTTATGCAACGGCGATATGGCTGTAATAGATGGTGCGTTGTGGACCATCGCCGGGGCCGTCAACGATCAGATCCGGGCACTGCGCCGAATACCGGAAAAGATGGATTCGACTTTGTACTACAAGACTTTCCGGCCGTATATCCGTTTTTTCGAAAACGTTGTGTACGAAGGTGTGACAGCCAACGGCGACGCCGATAGCGCGCCGGTGCGGATGAACTTCCGGGGCGAAACCGGTGCACAGAGCAGCATCATGCCAACCCTGGTTGCGTTAATGAAAATCCCGCACCGGCCTTCGATGCTCACCAATCATCTGGCCGACATGCGCAACTATATGCCGCCCGAGCATCGCGCTGTGATCGAGTCGGTGGAGGCGATGCCGAGTTTGCGCGAGGCTGCGGACAAGCACGCCTTCAACGCGGTACTGGACGCGATGGCCGAATTCCGCTCGATCCATTACGGCTGGGCGCAGGAGTACATCAATCGATGGACTGATGATCCGCGCGGCACCGGTGGCACGCCCTACATGCAATGGTTGCAGCAGCTAATCGAGGAGACGAGAGCGTTCAAGAAATAACCTGACCCCGGAACCGGAAGAGGAAATCAAAGTCCTCATCGGCTTACATTGCGGTGCCGATAAAATCGACCGTCCCGGAACGGGGAGGGCAGAACACGCTTGGCGCGGCAGGGCCAATCCAGCCCTGATTGTTCGAAAAATCGACAGTCCGTTTCAGGAAAGGGGCGGGGGCTCAGGTTTCTGCGAGCGGCCCGTAGCCGAGATGGGTCATCAGCTCACAGCCATCGGGCGTGATTGCGACCGTCTCTCTGCTCAGGTAGCCGCCAACTCCCTGCTGCCAGACATATCCGGCAACCGACAGCACCATACCCGGCTCCAGAATTGCGCCGGCGTCAGCCTCCGCGCCCAGTGCCGTGCCGATCAGCGGCGGCTCCCAACCCATGCCGACGCCGTTGGCGATCGGAAAAGGCGGCAGCGGTTCGCCCGCATCTGCGTACGCTTGGCGCAGCGCGGCGCCGTTGTTGCCGGCACGCAGTTGAGCGCGCAGCGCATCCCACAGCCGCATCCATCGGTGGAACAGCGCGCGCTGGGCCGGCTTGATTTCGCTCCCCGGTCCCATGCACGGCCACGTGCGTCCGACGCTGCCTTCGTATCCCGCGTACAATACGCCGCTGCTGAGCGCGACCAGGTCGCCCTCGTTGATCGAGCGTTGACCAGGCAGCAGGCGCACAGGCGGAACCTGGGAGCGATCGGCATTGCGCGGTGTGGCGCAAAATGTTCCTTCCACGGCGGGCGCGGTAACGTTGAAGGCTGCCATCCGCTGCTCGAACACTCCCAGCAAGTCGGCCTCGCGTATGCCCGGACGCAGCGCGTCGATCGATGCGCTGAGCGCGGCTTCGGCGATTGCGCAGGCGGTGCGGATGCATTGGAGTTCGTCCGGGGTCTTGATGCGGCGGGCGGCGCGCAGCGCGGCCTCGCCGTCAACCAGTTCAGCGTTTGGCGCGGCTGCTCTGATTAATCCTTCGAACAACGGACTTATCGAATCGACGCCGATCCGCCGCGCCCTGGCCAACGGTGCGAGCTGCTTGATGCGCTCTATAGTAGTCATCGGATTGAAGGAAAGCGCGTAGAGATGATCGGCGGGAATTTCGGGCGGAATACCGTCGTCCCAGGTCGAAAGCAAAAACAGCTCGCCGGTTTCCCTGACCAGTACGCAAGAGGGGCCGAAGCCGTGCCCGCCGCCCATCCACAGCCGACGCGCACCCGTCAGGTAGCGGCCGTTACCGTCGCGTCCGGTGATCAACGCGTCGATTTGCCGCCGCTCCATCTCGGCCAGGCATCGCGCGCGGCGCGCGCGGCGCATCCGCTCGAAGTCGATTGGTCCGCCGAACTCATGCGCCATCGTGCCCGGATTGCGTGCCGTGTATAGCTCGCTCATGTCAGTCACTCGTACGGAAAGTAGGAATAGTCAGTCAGGTCGCGGTAGCCGGTTTCGGTCACCGCGGCAATCACCTCGGCGCGGTAGCCTGCGTGCCCTTCTTCCCACACCGCGGGCTCCAGTACCAACACCATGCCCGGCCCGAGCACGATCGAATCGTCGAACTCCTCGCCGAGATTGGATCCGATAAGCGGCATCTCGGCGCTATCGGCGCCGATTCCGTGAATCAGGTAGAGGTGGCTCATCCATGGCCTGCGGCCGCCCGCCGCGGCGGTTGCGGCCTGCGTCAGCGCGCGGCCGGTTGTGCCGGGCTTTACTCGTTCGAGCACCGCGTCGCGCACCTCGCACCATCGCTTGAACTGATCGCGCTGACGCGCACTGGGACGCGGGCGATGACTGACCAGCCAGGTGCGGCCGAAGTCCGAGGCGTAGCCGTTGTACACGATGCCGGTATCGACCCACAGCACGTCGCCGTCGCGCAGGATGCGGTCGGTGGAGGTCAGCGGAAAGGCGATGTCGCCGTTGACGGTGTGCGGTCCCCACGCCAGCGCCGGCGCCATCGGCTGCCAGATCGGGTCGACCACGTTGGCGGTGGCGCCCAACTCGAAGATGCGCCGCAGGAACAGACCCATCAGCTCGTTTTGCCGCACGCCCGGACGCGCCTGCGGTTGAACGTCGTACATCGCCAACTCGTTGATGCGCTGGGCGCGCCGGATGCATTCGATCTCGTCGGCGGTCTTGCAGATGCGCGCCGCCTGCAGCATCGGCGCGGCATCGGCGATGCGCACATCCGCAAGCAGCCGGGGCAGGGCCGTGTACATCGCAGCAGTATATTCGTCGATAGCCAGCCCCTCGTTCAGGCGCGTGCCGGCGGCGTCGCGCACCGCGTTGGCCATCGCCCGCACGCCCTCCTCAAGGTCGGGATAAAGCGGGGGATGGATATGATCGGCGGGCAGTTCAGGCGGCGCTCCTTCGGGATAGGCCGTAAAGAGATGAGGCGCGGACTGGCCCTTGACCGCAACCACGACATTGCGCTCCAAGCCGGCACGGTCGCCGTCCGCCATCACGTTGCGTGCCCCGCCTGCGTAAGCCACATTGCCGGGGATGATCAGCATCGCCGCGCCCACACCGCGCCGCTCCATCTCGGCCAGCAGCCTCGTGTAGCGCTCGCGCCGCATCCGTGGAAGATCGAGAATATCGCTGTCCATCGGGGCGCAAGTTACAACAAAAGGCGGCTGTCCGCATAGCCCGCAGTTGACCTGCCGGATACTTGCCCAAGGGCAAGGAGTGCGTGGTCCGGTACGGATTGGGATCGGTCGATACAGTACGCCTGATGGCCCTACTCAGAGTTTCACAGCGGACGCCAGCTTTTGCCGCCGTCCGAAGTGGCGAAACGGCGGCCGTCGCCGGCCGTGATGATGGCCGCTGAGGCGTTGGCGGCGGCGATCGCGGTTACGTCGGATGAAGTCGGGGACATGATCTTCTGCCAGTGCTCGCCGTCGACAGTGCGCAGGATCGTTCCGCCGGAACCGACGAGCCAGCACGTGGTGGGTGAGGGCGCCGCGCCGGCGCGCAGTGTGGCCTGGACGCCGCTGTGTTGCCGACGCCAGGAGCCATCGGGCTCACGATGCAAGATCGTTCCGTCCGCCCCTACCCGCCATCGCTCGATGTCGTCGCGGGTGCGCACCGAGACTAACGCGGTGGGCTCGGTCTGAACTGCTGACGAGCTGGCAATATCTGCCCCTGTTTCGGCGGCAGGGCCCGCCATTGGGGCAGCCCCCGGCGCTTCGGCCGCGGATGGTGGCGGTGGTGCAGCGGGCAGGGGCGCACGAAGAGCTTCCGACTCAAGTGTGCGCCTCTGCTCCACGGGTACGCCCGCTGTTCGCGGTGCGGCCTCGCTCTTGAAAGCGCTGGAGGGAGCCCGGAGGGCGCCCGGCGCAATTTCGGCTGCTGGCCGATGAGCGGGCTGGTTGAGGGCGAGCTGTGTTGGGCGCGATTGCTTGAGTTCACGTTCCCGGTGCAGCGGTGCGGAAGCAGCCATCTTTGGAGAAGCGGAGTGCACGGATTGCAGCGGGGTTTCCTTGCGGTGCATCAGGCCGACCGCGACCGAGACTCCTGCCATGGCGGCGGCCAGCGCCGCGTATAATTCCCATCGCCGCCCGATAGCGCGCGCCGGCGCCGAACCCTGTGCGGTGCGCGCACGAGCCATCGCGGCGAGCATTCCCCGGCATCGGGCGCATTCGGAAAAGTGCTCCTCCCAGCGCGAAGACTGCGGTGCGGAGAGCGAGCGGTCGCAGTAGGCAGCCAACGTCGCCTCGTCCGGGCATGCGCCCGCGCCCGCTTCACGCCTGACCTCAAGCGCGCGCCTTAAGATGGAGTCGAACTGCGTATCGCGGCGTTGCAACAGAGTAATCTCTCTCAAGCTTGGAACGATTGCGCAGTGCTTAGTTGCATTTTTATTCAGCTCCGCTCGGGTTCGGACAGTGCCTGCGTCAAATCAAACGGCCATTCCTGCGTGGCATAATCATAACACAGCCGGACCTGTTCATCGCTCAGCCGCAGACCGCGGCGCAGCGTACGCTCGACGTGGCGGCGCAGCGCCTTGCGCGAGCGCGCCAGCCGGCGCGATACACTTGATTCATGCTCGCCCATGAGCTGACCAATCTGCTTGAGGGTCAGGCTGTCCAGGTAATAGTAGCCGAGCCGCAGCCGGTCCCTGGGAGCAAGTGCGCGCAGCGCATTCTCCATCGCCTCGCGCATCAGGCCAAGATAGCGGGCGCGATGCGGGTCGGCGGGCTCGGCCGAAGTGATGGCATCGGGCAGCGAAGCGGGCGGGCAATCGTCAAGCGAGGCCATGCGGCGTTGCTGGCGATAGCCGTCGACGAAGCGGCGCGCCAGCACGGCGTGCAGCCAGGTGGCCAGCGAGCTGCGGCCGTCGAAGTATTGCAGCAGCGAGCGGCGCCGGCCCGCGCGAATCTCCAGGCCGTAAAGGTCGGCATAGAGCGAATCCGCCAGCTCGCGGCCGCGCACGTCGTCGCGCACGATCGCGCGCGCAGCGTCGTAAAGCACCGTGCGATAGCGCGCCACCAGCTCATCCCACGCCGCTTCGATCCCGAGCCGGCAGGCAGCGGCCAGCGCGAGGTCGCGCACGTGCAGCGAGTCGAGGAAATCTTCGACCGGATCCCCGGCAGGATCGCGCTGAGCGCGCTGGAGGCTTTGATGCAGCGCGTCGGCAAATTGCAGCAGCGACAGCCCCAGG
Source organism: Pseudomonadota bacterium (assembly GCA_021325025.1). Classification (GTDB taxonomy): domain Bacteria; phylum Desulfobacterota; class Binatia; order Binatales; family Binataceae; genus JAJPJA01. The sequence continues at coordinate 283,552 of JAJPHZ010000039.1, forward strand.
CGCGATGCGTGGGAGGATTCGTACAGGCGGGCGACGGTTGCCCGATGCTGGCTCAGCAGCTCAGCGGGCGATTCAAACGGCATCGCGCAGCACGCGCGGCGTGCGCTTCACATGTTGGTGGAGGCGCTGAAGTATGCCTGCCAACTGTTGATGGAGGCGCGATCCACCCGGTCGGGTTTGGGCAGTTTGGCGAATTCCTCGGGTGAGGCATGAAGCATGACTTCGCCATATTTACGATGCGCGGCGTAGCGCTTTTCGCTCCACTGCCGCATCGCCGCCGCCAGCGCTTTGCCGTTGGCCCATCGGTCCAGGCGCAGTACGTCGAGGATCGCAGGTATCTCGTCGGGATTCCAATGCCGCCAGTCCTTGAGCATCGAAGCGTCGCCCGCTTCGTGAATCAGGTTGTTGACGCGATCTTCGGCGTCGAGCAACTCCTGGCAGCTCGCGACGTATTCACTGGCCAATTCCGCATCTATCATTGCGTCACCCCTTAAGCCTGCTGCACGTTATTTTAGGCCCAAATCGGCGGCGGCGTGAAGGGCAAAACGGGTAGCCAATGTCCACTTAAGTGTGTTAGCGCTCAGACGATGGAAGCGCAAATCAAGGTTGGTGTGGGCTTCGGACTGTGGAGCATGGGGGTGCCGAAGCCGGAGACGATTGTGCGGGTCGCGGAGCGGGCCGAGGAATGGGGCGTGGATTCGTTCTGGCTGGCCGATCAGATCGTGCCGCGCACGCCCGATCTGGACGTGGTGGCGGTGCTGTCGTTGCTGGCGTCGCGGACCAGCAAAATCAAGCTGGGGCCCAGCGTGTTGCTGCTCAACCTGCGCCATCCACTGCTGGTAGCCAAAGCATTTGCGACGCTGGATTACCTGTCGGGCGGGCGCATCGTGATGGCGGTGGGGACGGGCGCCAATCTGGCCGAGTACGCCGCGTGCGGGATTCCAAGCGAGGGTCGCGGGGCGCGGCTGGACGAAGGCATCCAGGTGCTGCGCACGGTATGGCGCCAGGCGCGGGCAAGCTTTCACGGGCGCTTCTACAACTTCGACAACGTCACCATCGAGCCGCGTCCGCAGCCGCGCCACAACAACGACTTCGGCACCATCGATCTGTGGGTGGGAGGCAGCGCGGACGGAGCGCTGCGGCGCACCGCGCGCTATGCCGACGGCTATTTTCCTTCGCTCCAGACGCCCGAGGAATACGCCCGATGTTGGGCTACGATCAGGCGCTACGCCGAGCAGTTTGGGCGCGCCAAGGGGCGGATCGAATCCGGCATAATCATCTTCTGCCGGCTGGCTCCGTCGCGCCGCCAGGCGCTGGAAGAGGTACCGGCTTACCTGCGGCCGTTTGGCGCTGCGGCGGAGCAATTCATCAGCCGCGGCGCTTTCGGCACGCCCGACGATATCTGCGAGCGGATCGAAGCCTATATCAAGGTCGGGCTTAACAAGTTCGTGTTGTCGCCGCTGGCCGGTCCGGACGAATATGCGCAGCAGGTGGAAATGATCGGCAAGGAAATCGCAACTCCCTACCTGAGGTAGCCGGCCTTTGAAGAGGCGCGCGACGGCGTGAGTGGCGGATGGCCTCTGGCTCGTTGGCGCGGCCGATGGGAGCCGGCAACAGCGGGTGGGCGCGGGTCATGCGCTGGCCTGGATCCCGTGGCCGGAGCGAGCGGCGCCGACGGTTTAATTGCGATCATCACGGCGTGCCAGAAGAGGGTGGCGGAGCCCGCCGCGACGGTGGTCGACACGTTGCCGGTGGGTCCGGGGGCGACATTATTCCTGAAAGACTGTTGCTG
>JAJPHZ010000008.1 GCA_021325025.1 Pseudomonadota bacterium
CCTGGATTTTCACCTCTCCCCGTCGGGAGAGGTCGGCGCGCAGCGCCGGGTGAGGGACCGCGCCGCCGGGCGCCATTCCTGGGCGCCAGACATCAACATTCCGCAGCAGTTGTGCATAATATAAATGCCACTTAAATTTTTTCATCCGGTCCCTCACCCGCGCCTGCGGCGCGACCTCTCCCTACGAAGGGAGAGGTAAGAGAACGGTCACTCATTCAATCTCCTCCCGCCTGGATTTTCACCTCTCCCTGTCGGGAGAGGTCGGCGCGCAGCGCCGGGTGAGGGACCGCGCCGCCGGGCGCCATTCCTGGGCGCCGGACATCAAAATTCCGCAGCACTTGTGCATAATATAAATGCCACTTAAATTTTTTCATCATGGTCCCTCACCCGCGCCTGCGGCACGACCTCTCCCTACGAAGGGAGAGGTAAGAGAACGGTCACTCATTCAATCTCCTCCCACCTGAATTTTCACCTCTCCCTGCGCTCGCCCGCTTCCGGGCGTTCGAGTGCGCCTCCATGGTGGACCGTGAAAGCGCGATCGGCGCGGCGCGGAATTACCGGTTGCTGCGGCGAAGAGGCGCCACCATCCCCGCGACCATCGATACGCTGATCGCGACCTTCTGCATCCGAAACCGTCATTCGCTGCTCCACTGCGATCGCGATTTCGATCCGTTCGAACGGCATCTTGGTCTGCGCGTGATAAAAAGCTGAGCTCGGCATGGCTCAATTGGCGCTTGCCGCCCTGAAAATCTCGGTTTCATCGACGGTAACGCCACCCTTAGCCGTGGCGATGAGCTTGTAGAAGGGATCCTGCACGCGGAGCAGGCGCGGATTTGGGGTGCCGCAGTCGAACACCACATAGAGCCAATAGCGGTCGCGCAGGTTGCAGGCGCGGCTCCATTCGTTCTCGGTAAGTTCGATGTCGCCGACGCCCGCGCGACCCTTGACCTCGATCGCGCGCTCCTCGAACACGGTCGATTTGGCGCTGGTCGCGCCAAAGGCCGGGCGATTCGAGAGAATGTCGAAACCGGGATTGTCGGTTAGGCCCGCCGCGCGCGCGAGCGGCGGCGTCGAGACGTCGCGCGGGGTCCATCCCTGCTGGCGCTCGTATTCAGTAGCAATCCTGACCGCGACCTTCTCGATCTCGGCGTCGTGGCGCTTCTGGTCTTCCGGATCGGAGGAGGGGACGACGAGCGCGTGGGCCAGGAATTCGATCTCGCGCGGCTCGATCAGCTCCGGTTCGCGCCGGAGCGCCGTGAGCGCCTGCTGCTTCAGGTCTTCGAGCGAGCGCTGGCGCTGCTTGATCCGCTCAAGCTCGGCCGCCGCGCGATTATCCCCTTCGCGCGCTCTGTTGGCTGTGATTACGCGCTGCGCCAGCAGCGCGTCCTCCTCGTAACGATAGCCCGCTTCGATAAAGCGCTCGCGCTCGGGAAGGCTGGCCAGCATCGCCGAGCGATGACGCTCGGCAATCGGCGCGGCGATTTGCTCGCGCGCAAAACGGACGGCAAGTTCGATCGCGGCCGGCGCCTGAGCCGCGAACGGGCGCACGGCGAGCGGGATTCCACCCGGACCGCCGCGCAGCAGGAGCAGATGCTCGACCGGGCATTCCTCGATACGACCCGCGCTATCCTGCCGCAATCCGACCAGGCGGTATTCGATCGGCTCCTCCGCGCGGAGCGCGCCGGATCCTTCGGCTCCGCTCAGGGCAGGATCTTCGTCGGCCTGGCGCGCGATTTGAATCAGTCCGAGATGGAAGAAATACGAAGCTTCGGCGGTCGGATCGATGAAGATCGCACCGCGAAGCGCATCGGCGGAGAAGCGCGACGCGACAGCCTCACGTAGTGCATCGAAAAAGCATTCACCGGGATGCAGGAATACAGCGGCCGAAGAATCGCCCGGATTATGGAGCATGAAGCGGTTGCGGCTCTCCGGCGGGTAGTCTTCCAGAATCGGCCAGAATGGTTCGAGCGCGCGCGGACGTGCTTCGGTGAACGAGAAAACCCCGTCGAGGTCGCCCTCGATGCGCAGACCGAGCAGCGGAGCGGCCCGCTCGATGAAGCTTCGCACGTAACCGGGAAGCAGGCGGCGAAGCTGCTCGCGCGAGACGATCGCGCGCTCGGTGTCGAGCCGCGCGGCGACTTCGCCGCCATCGCCATAGAGCTTGCGCTCCCATTCTTCGAAAGCCTTGATCTGCTCGGGCGTAAGCTTCCCCTCGATTTCGGTCACACTTTGTGTGGCGCCCTGGTCGGTGACCGACTTTTCGAGATAGTCCTTGAGGCTCACTCCCTCAAACAGCCGGCCGATAACGTCGAAAACCTTGTCGGAGTTGAGTTCCTTGCGGATTTTCTCGAGCTTGTCGAGCAGCGTCTTGAGTACGCGGCCTTCGCGGGTGCGGCCCGCCACCAGGTTGATGATGCGCACCTCGTGGGTCTGTTTGTAGCGATGGATACGGCCCATGCGCTGCTCCAGCCGCGCCGGATTCCATGGGATGTCGTAGTTGACCATCAGCCAGCAGGCGCGCTGCAGGTTGATGCCTTCCCCCGCGGCGTCGGTGCAGATCATATAAGCCGCGCCGCCGTCAACGGTTGGCTTGTCGAAGAAGGCTATCTGTTCCTGACGCTCCAGGTAGTCCATCGCGCCGTGAATTCGGGCGACGCGGCCGGCAAAGCCCATCGCTTCGAGACTTTGGACGATGAAGTCCAGGGTATCGCGGTGCTCGGTGAAGACGAGGATCTTCTGATCGCGCCATCGCGGGTCTCGAATTACTTCGCGGAGTTTCTCGAACTTGGAGTCTTCGCCGCGCTCGTAGACCTGGCGCGCGAGATCCAGCAGATTGCGCACCTGGTTGCGCTCGGCCTCAAGCTCGCCGAGAGTGGCGCCGACCACGCCCGCCATCGCCTCGAGCTCGGCGGCCTCGTTTTCCTCGAGCCCATCTTCGGGCTCCTCTTCGTCGGCGGTCTTGTCATCTTCGATATCGCGCACGCGCAGGCGTTCCTGAAGCGACAGCAGTTGCTCAGTGGTGAGGCGGCCGGCTCGCACGTCCTCGATTAGGGCGTCGAGCTTTGCGAGCCGGCGCTCGAACGAGCGCATCAGGGCATAGGTCGAGCTGGCGAGCCGGCGCTGGAAGACGCTCATGGCGAGGCGGGCGGCGGAGCGATTCAAGATGCGGGCGCGATTGTAGTATTCGCGCATGTAGTCAGTGGTCTGGTCGTACAGCGCCTGCTCGCTCACCTGGCCCTGGGAAAGCTCGTAGCTGAGTGTGTCCGAGTTGCGGGGAGGAAAGATGCGCGACGCGTCGAAGCGCACCATCTCCTCTTTGGTGCGGCGGATAAAGTGCTGCCGGCGCGACTGGGGCGGATAGGCGTCGAAAGCCTCCTTGGTCGAAAGCACCTCCGGTTCGAGCAGCCGCCAGAGGCAATAGTAGGGAAAGTCCTTGCCCATGTGGGGTGTGGCCGTGAGCAGCAGCAGATGGCGGCAGCTCCAGGGCAGCCGGTACGCAGGATCGAGGCCGTGAACGCCGGCGAGCGCCTCGGCAAGCTTGTAGCGTTCGGTGCGCCGAATCGTGAAGCCGTCGTCCAGATGCGCCGCGAGCTTATGGGCCTCGTCGAAGATCGCGAGGTCATATGGAGCGACGTCCGGTTCGCGCAGGCGGGCGAGCATTCGGTCGCCGCTAAGTGTGTCAACGCTCACGATTACCAGGTCGCCATCCGCGCCCGCGAAGGGATTGCCGGCGCGCGCATCCAAGCCGGTGACGATTTTGAAACGCAGCCCGAAGAGGGTGCGTAATTCGCTCTCCCAGTTCCCGATCAGGCCGGCGGGTGGAACGACCAGCACTCTGCGGACGAGACGGCGCGTCAGCATCTCGCGGATGTATAGCCCGGCCATGATGGTCTTGCCCGCGCCGGCGTCGTCGGCCAGCAGGAATCGCAGCCGCGGTTGCGGCAGCATGTGCTGGTAGACCGCGATTCGCTGATGCGGCAGCGGATCGATGCGGGAGATTTCGGTCGCGAAGGCGGGGTTGAAGATATAGCCGTAGGACAGGCGCTCGGCCTCAGCGACCGCGCGGACGATCTCGGGATTGGCGGAAAAATCGAGGTCTGGGATTAGGTCAGTCCGCGCGTGGCGGCCATCAGTTCGACTGGGACGCTGACCGCTCGGCTGCGGCAGCAAAGCGTCCAGGCCGTGCTCCTCGGCGGCAAGAATCCGCTGCCAGGCGAGCGGCGACGGATGCGACTGACCGTTCTCCCAACGGTTGACGGACGCGAGGGAGACGCCCATCAGTTCGGCGAATTGCATCTGGGTCAGGCCCAGCTTGCCGCGCAGCCGCCGGACCCGTTGACCATAGTCAACCTGGATGACCGTCACCCTCCCCGGTGCGAGCTATATAGCAACGCCCAGAGCGGAAGCCAAGCGTTAGAAGGGTCGTTTGATTTCATTAGACAACTATCGCATCTGTCCGAAAAGCCTGCGGCAGCATTGTTCCAGGATGCTCGGGGTCATGTGACCGGCCGCCGTCAAGGGTTGCGCAGTCAAGGGCCGAACGATCAAGATTTCCCTCCCGGGGTTACCGCTGACGCGGCCCGATCCAATCCCTCATCCCTACTATGAAACCCCGTCGCGGCTGGGCGGCATCAAAGCGGCGCGTCTTGCGGCTGAGGAAGGAAAAGGGGCAGGATCGTAGCAGATCGAATCGCTTGGCCCGGCGGGCGGTTTTTGCCGGCGTTGGGCATAATTCAGCACAGGCGGATTAGGCTGTCGCGTGGCGGCGGCACGGATTTCAAAGCAGGTGAAGCAGATGCAGATCGGAATGATCGGACTGGGACGCATGGGCGCCAACATGGTGCGGCGCCTGATGCGCGGCGGCCACCAATGCGTGGTGCGCGACGTCTCCGCCGACGCGGTGCGCGCGATGGCGGCCGAGGGCGCCAGGGGCTCGAGCTCGCTGGAGGATTTCCTGGCGCAACTGACCAAGCCGCGGGTGGTGTGGCTGATGGTGCCGGCGGCGATCGTCGATGCGCAGTTGGAGGAGCTGGCGGCCAGGCTGTCGCCGGGCGACATTATCGTCGATGGCGGAAATTCCTACTATCGGGATGATATCGACCGGGCCAAACGGCTTAAGCCCCGCGGCATCCATTATGTCGACTGCGGCACCAGCGGCGGCGTGTGGGGACTGGAGCGTGGCTACTGCCTGATGATCGGCGGCGAACCCGACGTGGTGCGCCATCTCGACCCGCTCTTCGCCACCCTGGCGCCCGGCGCCGGCACACTGCCGCGCACGCCCGGACGCGAGAAGCTGGGCGGCACCGCCGAGCAAGGCTATCTGCATTGCGGGCCCAACGGCGCGGGGCATTTCGTCAAGATGGTGCACAACGGCATCGAGTACGGCCTGATGGCGGCGTATGCGGAGGGGCTTAACATCCTCAAGAACGCCAACGCCGGAAAGCATCAGCGCGCCGCCGACGCCGAGACCACGCCGCTGCGCAATCCCGAGTACTATCAGTACGATCTCAACCTGGCCGACATCGCCGAAGTATGGCGCCGCGGCAGCGTAATCGCGTCATGGCTGCTCGATCTGACGGCGGCGGCGCTGGCCGGCGACCCCAAACTGGAGCGCTTCGCCGGGCGGGTGTCGGATTCGGGCGAGGGGCGATGGACGGTGGACGCCGCGATCGACGAGGGCGTCCCGGCCAACGTGCTGGCCACGGCGCTGTTCGAACGCTTCAGCTCGCGCGGCGAGGCCGACTTCCAGGACAAGCTGCTGTCGGCGATGCGCTTTGAGTTCGGCGGGCATCTGGAGAAGGGTAGCGGGTCATGACCGAGCCACGTTCCGACGCCCTGGCGTTTTTCGGCGCCACCGGCGATCTGGCCTACAAGAAGATCTTTCCGGCGCTGCATGCGATGGCGCGGCGCGGCCATCTGGAGTTCCCGGTGATCGGCGTCGCCAAGTCGGGATGGGGCCTGGAGCAGCTGCGCGAGCGCGCCCGCGACTCCATCCAGACCCATGGCGGCGGCGTGGATGAAAAGGCCTTCGCCGTCCTGCTCAAGCGGCTGCGCTACGTGGACGGCGATTACAACGACCCCGCGACGTACACGGCGCTGCGCAAGGAACTGGGCGACGCGGCGCATCCCGCCCATTACCTGGCGATTCCGCCCAGCCTGTTCGCAACCGTAACCGAAGGGCTGGCGAAGTCCGGATGCGCCCGCGGCGCGCGGCTGATCGTGGAGAAGCCCTTCGGACGCGATCTGCCCTCGGCGCAGGCGCTGAACCGGACGATCCATTCGGTTTTCGAGGAAAACGACGTCTACCGTATCGACCATTACCTGGGCAAGGAGCCGGTGCAGAACCTGCTGCTGTTCCGCTTCGCCAACTCCTTCCTGGAGCCGATCTGGAACCGCAATTACGTCGACAGCGTTCAGATCACGATGGCGGAGGATTTCGGCGTGCAGGGGCGCGGGCGTTTTTACGAGGAAGCCGGCGCGATCCGCGACGTGGTGCAAAACCATATGCTACAAGTGGTAGGATTTCTGGCGATGGAGCCGCCGGTCACCACCTACCACGAGTCGATCCGCGACGAGCAGGCCAAGGTCTTTCGCGCCCTCCGCCCGCTGCGCGCCGACGATCTGGTGCGCGGCCAGTTCAGGGGCTACCGCAAGGAGCCCGGCGTGTCGCCCACCTCCACGGTGGAGACCTTTGCCGCCGTGCGCCTGCATATCGATTCCTGGCGATGGGAGGACGTGCCCTTTTTCATCCGCGCCGGCAAATGCCTGCCCGTGACCACCACCGAAGTGCTGGTTACGCTCAAGCGCCCGCCGCTGCGCAAGGTCGGCGACACCAATTACTTCCGTTTCCGGCTGAGCCCCGAGGTAATTATTGCCGTCGGCTCGCAGATCAAAAAGCCCGGCGAGCAGTGGATCAGTGAGTCCACCGAGCTTAAGGTGGTGCACAATCCCGAAGGCGAGGAGATGGACGCTTACGAGCGGCTGCTGAGCGACGCGATGGTGGGCGACGGGATGCTGTTTGCGCGCGAGGATGCGGTCGAGGCGGCCTGGTCGGTGGTGCAGCCGATCCTGGGCGACGTCACGCCGGTGCTCGAGTACGAGCCGGGCACCTGGGGTCCGCGGGAGGCGGACCGCTTGACCGAAGAGATCGGCGGCTGGCATACGCCGCAGAAGTCGGGCGGATGATGCGGCGAACGAGGATGAATCGCGATGAGTGAAGCGGCACGGACACGAGCCAAGCTGGTTTTTCTGATCGACGTGGACAACACGCTGCTGGACAACGACCGCGTTGCCGCCGACCTCAAGCGCCATCTGACGCGCGAGGTCGGCGCCGAGCGCCAGGAGCGCTACTGGGCGCTGTTCGAGCAACTGCGCGAGGCACTGGGTTATGCCGACTACCTGGGCGCGCTGCAGCGCTACCGCGTCGAGCATCCGCACGAGCCCCATCTGCTCGAAGTGTCGCGCTACCTGGTCAATTATCCGTTCGCCAACCGGCTGTATCCGGGATCGCTCGACGCGATCGAGTACCTCTCGCAGTTCGGCACCACCGTCATCCTGACCGACGGCGACGTGGTTTTCCAGCCGCTCAAGATCGATCGCGCGGGGCTGTTCGAGGCGGTGCAGGGACGCGTGCTGCTCTACATTCACAAGGAGCAGGAGCTGGCCGAGGTGGAGCGGCTGTTCCCGGCCGATCATTACGTGCTGATCGACGACAAGATCCGCATCCTGACGGCGGCGAAAAAGGTGTGGGCCGGCCGCTTGACCACGGTTTTTCCCCGCCAGGGCCATTACGCCCTGGCGCCGGAGGTGGCGAATTATCCCAAGGCGGACATTACCATCGAGCGCATCAGCGACCTGCTCGGCTACGACATCGGGGCGCTGGGCGGTGCGCGATGATAGCGGAGGCATTATGAAAGCAACGCAAAAGCTCCATGACGCGGGCCAGAGCCTGTGGCTGGACAACATCCGACGCGAGCTGCTGACCGGCGGCGGCTTGCGGCGCTACATCAGCGAGTATTCGGTCACGGGTCTGACCTCCAACCCGACCATCTTCGACAACGCGATCAAGGAAAGTTCCGACTACGACGGCGCGATCCGGCAGAACAACGCCGCGGGCAAAAGCAGCGAGGACGTGTTCTTCGAACTGGCGCTGGAAGACTGCACCGGTGCGGCCGACCTGTTCCGTCCCATTCACGACCGCACCAACGGGGTGGACGGATGGGTCTCGCTGGAAGTATCGCCCAAGCTGGCCTACGACACCTCGAGCACGGTGGCGGCGGCGCGCGAGCTGCATGCGCGCGCCAACCGGCCCAATTTGTTCATCAAGATACCGGGCACGCGCGAGGGGCTGCCGGCGATCGAAGAGTCGATTTTCGCGGGCATCCCGATAAACGTCACGCTGCTGTTCTCGCGCGAGCACTATCTGGCCGCCGCCAACGCCTACATGCGCGGCATCGAGCGGCGCGTCTCGGCCGGACTCAATCCCTACGTTCCCTCGGTAGCGTCGCTGTTCATCAGCCGCTGGGACGTGGCGGTCAACAAAAAGGTGCCCGAAGCGATGCACGATCGGATCGGCATCGCGATCGCCAAGCGCACCTACAAGGCCTATCGCGAGCTGCTGGCCAGCGACCGGTGGCTGCGGCTGATCAACTTCGGCGCGCGCTCGCAGCGGCTGTTGTGGGCCAGCACGGGCACCAAGGATCCCAAGGCCTCCGACGTGCTCTACATCGGTTCGCTGGCCGCCCCGCATACGATCAACACCATGCCGGAGAACACGCTCAAGGCGTTGGCCGATCACGGCAACGTCGGCGCGATGCTGCCGCGGGACGGCGGCGACGCCGAGCAGGTGCTGGCCGAGTTCGTGCGCGCCGGCATCGACCTTGACGCAACCGCCGAGCAATTGCAGCGGGAAGGCGCCGAAGCGTTCGTCAAGTCGTGGGACGACCTGATGTCGCGCATCGAAGAGAAGAGCGCCGCGCTCAAGAAGGCGGGCTGAACGGCGAGGACAGGGCATGGCAAAACCGCTTTGGCTCACTCAACGTCCGGCGTGGAAGGCGCTGGGCGAGCATTACCGCAAGATCTGCGACCTTCATCTGCGCGAGCTGTTCGCGCAGGATCCGCATCGCGGCGAGCGCTTCGCCGCCGAAGGCGCCGGGCTTTACCTCGACTACTCCAAGCATCGCATCACCGAGGAGACGATGCGCCTGCTGTTTCAGTTGGCGCACGAATCGGGCTTGCGCGAGCGGATCGACGCAATGTTTGCGGGCGAGAAGATCAACACCACCGAAAATCGCGCCGTGCTGCACGTGGCGCTGCGCGCGCCGCGCAGCGCCACGATCGTGGTGGACGGCGAGAACGTGGTGCCCAAGGTCCACGCAGTGCTGGACCGGATGGCGGACTTCTCGCGCCGCGTGCGCGACGGCTCATGGAAGGGGCATACCGGCAAGCGCATCCGCAACGTCATCAACATCGGCATCGGCGGTTCGGATTTGGGCCCGGTGATGGCCTACGAGGCGCTGCGCCATTACGCCGACCCCGCGCTGACCGTGCGCTTCGTGTCCAACGTGGACGGGACCGATTTCGCGGTCGCCACCGCCGACCTCGATCCCGCCGAGACCCTGTTCATCATCTCCTCCAAGACCTTCACCACGTTGGAGACAATGACCAACGCGCGCACGGCGCGCCAATGGAGCCTGGGCGCGCTGCGCGATGAGAGCGCGATCGCCAAACACTTCGTCGCCGTTTCCACCAACGGCGCCGAGGTGGCCAAATTCGGCATCGACACGCGCAACATGTTCGGCTTCTGGGATTGGGTCGGCGGGCGTTATTCGATGGACTCGGCGATCGGGCTTTCGACCATGATCGCGGTGGGGCCGGAGAACTTCGCGGCGATGCTGTCGGGATTCCACGCCCTCGACGAGCATTTCCGCACCACCCCGTTCGAGCGCAACCTGCCGGTTATCATGGGATTGCTGACGGTATGGTACAACGACTTCTTCGGCGCTCAGACGGTAGGCGTATTTCCCTACAGTCAGTATCTAAAGCGGTTTCCCGCCTATCTCCAGCAGCTCACCATGGAGTCCAACGGCAAGCACGTCACGCTCCAGGGCGAGCGCGTCGACTACCAGACCGGAGCGATCTTCTGGGGCGAGCCGGGGACCAACGGACAGCATTCCTTCTACCAGTTGATTCATCAGGGCACCAAGCTGATTCCCGCCGACTTCATCGCGTTCTGCCGCCCGCTCGATCCGCTGGGCCGCCATCACGATTTGCTGATGGCCAACGTCTTTGCTCAAGCCGAAGCGCTGGCTTTCGGCAAGACGCCCGAGCAGGTGAAGGCCGAGGGCACGCCGGACTGGCTGGTGCCGCATCGCGTATGCGAGGGCAATCGCCCCTCATCCACCATCCTGGCAGACCAGCTCACGCCGCAGACGCTGGGCAAGCTGGTGGCGCTGTACGAACACAGCGTTTTCACCCAGGGCTGCGTGTGGGGCATCGACTCCTTCGACCAGTGGGGCGTGGAGCTGGGCAAGGTGCTGGCGCTGAAAATCATCCCCGAACTGGAAAGCGCCGCCGAGCCCCAGTTGCATCATGACAGCTCAACCAACATCCTGATCAGGCGCTATCGCGCACGGAGGACGGCGGGCTGAACGATCCGAAAAAGAAAACGGCGCTCTCGATGGGTGTCCGCGGCGAGCGAGCCGTGCAAATTGCACCGTCGATCCTGGCCGCCGACTTCAGCCGCCTAGGCGAACAGGTGGCCGAATCGCTTCGGGCAGGCGCGCGGCGCATTCATATCGACGTGATGGACGGCCATTTCGTCCCCAACATCACGATGGGCCCGCTGGTGGTCGAGGCGCTGCGTCCGCTGGCGCAGCGCTTCGATGCGATCATGGAGGTCCATCTGATGATTGAGGCCCCCGACCGGTTCCTGGCCGAATTTTCGCGCGCCGGCGCCAATGCCATGACGGTGCATCTGGAAGCCTGCCCGCATCTGCATCGGACCGTTCACAACATCCGCGCGCTCAACGCACAGCCCGGCGTGGCGCTCAACCCGGCCACGCCGCTGGTCATGCTCGATGATATCCTGCCGGAAATCGACGTCGCGCTGCTGATGTCGGTGGATCCCGGCTTTGGCGGCCAGCAGTTCATCGTTGCGACCACCGAAAAGGTCGCGCGCCTGCGCGCAATCCTGCGCGCGCGCGGCCTGGACCGAATCGAAATCGAGGTTGACGGCGGCGTCGGCGAAGGCAACATCGCGGAGTTGGCGCGCGCCGGAATGACGATCGCCGTGGCGGGAACCTCGGTCTTCAACCAGCGTCGTTCCGTTACCGAAAGCATCCGGGTGCTGCAAACCGCCTGCGCCGCCGTTGCCTGAGCGGCGGGCGGTGGCGCGCAATCGGCCGCCTTGGCGCGCGCGGAATCGGCGCCTACTTACTTTTTCAACACGTATTCGGCGAAGTACGCGCCCTCATACGAAACCATCCAGCGCGCGGTGTCGAATTCGATGATGCGGGCCGCGGCGGGGGTGGGGAAGAAGCGATGGATTGCGTCGTCCACGGTGAGGAACTGCAACTCAGCGATACCGCGATAGTCGGGCGCACCGGGTGTAAGCCACTCCTCAACCACGTTGCGGATATACCTGGAAAAGCCGGTATGGGTGCGCAGCGCCAGCGGGGCGTGGACTTGCCACGCCAGGCGCCCCTCGCGGTCGGTCAACCCGGGCTTCCATCCGGCCAGCGTCAGCATCTTGATGCCCACCGAGCGCTCGCCCGCCAGCTCCGGATGCGCGTCCTTCTCGACATTCTCGGTCACGCGGCAGGTGAATACCTCCCCGGCCCGGGCTGCGAGTGCCTCCCCGATAGCCTGTCCCGCAGTCGGAGAATCGTACAGACGGGCGTGGTCGATGAAGTCGTCGGCGGCGTCGAACCACATCTGCGCTGCCGCCTGATAGCGGCGGCGGGTACCGCCAGCCTCTTCAAGGCGGGGCATGTTCTCGATCGCCGGCGCCGGCTCGCGCAGGTTGACCACGAAGCGGCGCAGGCGGGGACAATGCCGCAGCATCGCCGGCGCGTGTTCGCGCAGGAACCACTGGCGGAACTTCGCCGCGTCCTGGCCCGCCGCCGCGGTGACGAGCGTGAAGTATTTGACCATCGGATTCTCCGCGCTAAAGCTTGAGCACCCACTCGCTGCAACAATGCTGCGCCACCGGCCCCAGCCATCGCGCGGTGTCGAACGCGATCACCTCCAGCGCATGGGGCGACGGGAACATGCCGTAGCGCATGTCGGCGGCGGCGGCGAAGTGCAGCTCGCCGATACCCTGGTATGCCGGCGCGCCTTCGGTCAGCACCTCCTCGACCAGGTTGCGCACGTACTTTGACATTCCGACGTGCGTGCGCAGCGCGATCGCGGCATGCACCTGCCATCCGTTGCGCCCGTCGTCGTCGGACAGTTCAGGCTTCCAGCACAAGGGAATAACGGTCTTGAGACCCGAGGTTCTTTCACCCACCCTGGGGACCGTCCGATCCTTTTCGATTATCTCGGTGACGCGGTAGGAAGAGACCTGACCCGCTTTGGCTGCCAGATGCTTTTCCACCTCATCGGCGTTTGCCGCGGAACCGTACAGCCTGGTGCGATCCTTGAACTCGAGCGGAGAACCCAGCCACATCTCGGTGATGACGTCGTAGGGCGCGGGCGCATCAGGCGCGACGAACCCAATATTGTCGACCGCGGGCGGTTGCGTATCGACGAGGTTGACGATATAGCGCTTGAGTCCGCGCGCCCGCTCCAGGACCATCGGCGCGTGTTCGCGCACAAACCATTGCTGGAACTGCCTTTTGTCCAGTCCCGCCGCGGCGCTTATCAGGGTGAAAAACTTCATCGCTCCACCGCCTCGTCAGTCATCGGGCCACGTCACGACGCGGCTGGCCTTCCACCCCTCCTGCTGCGCCGCGTCATAGCCCAACTCGGTCAGGATCCTGCGCGTATCCTCGCCGATGCGCGGCGGCGGTCCCTGGATTATCTGCGGCGTGTCCGACAGCCGAATGGTCTTGCCGAACTGGCGCAGCTTGCCGAACAGGTCGCCCTGGTAGTATTCGACCAGGCGCCCACTGGCCAGACTCCATTCATCCTGAAGGAACTTTCTCCAATAGCCTTCGTTGGAAACTTCGCAGGGCACCCCGGCGCGATCCAGCCGCTCGAACCATTGCGCGGCGGTACGGGTTCTGAATGTCGGCTCCAGGATGGCCGCCAGTTCATCGCGATAATCGACGCGGCCGTAATGCGAGCTGTAGCGCGGATCGCGGGCCAGTTCCGGCCGGCCGAGCGCTTCGCAAAAGCGCCGCCACTGCGGCTCGAAGAGCGCCGCCACACAGATCCATCCTGACGCAGTCTCATACATCCTGTAGGAGGCGCTGATTCCGGTCTGACTGCGGTCCAACGTGGGACGCCGCCGCACGCCGGGCCGGTCGGTGATGAAAGCGTCGGAATTGTACCACAGCCCCGCGTTGAGCAGCGAGCCGTCCACGAACTGCCCTTCACCGGTCAAATCCCGGTAATAGATCGCCATCACCGTGGCGATGGCCGACAGCGTTGCGCCGCCGGCGTCCACCGTGCCGAGCCGGTTCCAGACTGGCGGGTTGCCCTCGCCACCGCCCATGTATTCCATTCCGCACATCGCGGCGAAGAGCTGGTCGTAACCGCCCATCATCGCGTCGGGGCCGCGCGTGCCGTAGGCGGCGCTGTGCGTGTAGATGATGTCGGGCCGGATCGCGCGCACCGTCTCGTAGTCGATTTTCAGGCG
This sequence comes from Pseudomonadota bacterium, assembly GCA_021325025.1. Classification (GTDB taxonomy): domain Bacteria; phylum Desulfobacterota; class Binatia; order Binatales; family Binataceae; genus JAJPJA01. The sequence continues at coordinate 13,802 of JAJPHZ010000008.1, forward strand.
CTCGGCCACGCCCGGGCGCTGATTATGATGGATCACGTCGGCGCGTTCGACCAGCCGGTAGAAAATGGCGAGTCCCTCGGGATGCTTGAGGTCGACCGCCAGATCCTGCTTGCCGCGCTGGCAGGCCATAAAGGGCGGAAACGGCACCGCGGTGCGCATCCGATCGCCTTGCGGCCGTTCGATTTTGATCACGCGCGCGCCAAGGTCCGCCAGCGCCATCGGCCCGAACGGACCCGCCAGGTACTCGCCGCAGTCGAGCACGGTGATGCCGTCGAGCGGATAGCGCGGATCGCGCCCGATCGGACGCACCGTGGTCTTGAGCGGCTGCGGCGGCGCGAGCTCGATTTCACGCATGACCGCCTGGGTATCCTGACCGGGTGACGGCGCGGGACCCTTAATCGAGCCGGGAGCCTTGGCGAACCTGATCGGGATGCCGATCTGGGTGACCCTGCCGCGCTCGGGGTCGTCGAGCACGGCGACCATCCCGTTGGCCCTGGTCTGCTCGCGGCCGAACGCGGATTCGGCCGGCATCACCGCTTCGACCGGGATATCCGCGGCGCGCAGCAGCGGAATCCATTCCTCGCGCGTCTTCTTTTTGAATGCGGCGATCACCTGGTCATTGAACTTCCAGCGCTCCGCATCGGTCAGCCACGTGGTATGCGAGGGCCTGGGGATACCGAGCACCTCGGCCAGCGCATACATGTTGCCCTTCTCGGTGCGCATGTGATGCAGCCATTTGCCGTCGGCGCATTCGTAAAGCCACACCGGGTTGGGAACCGTATGATCGAGGAAATGGTTGAACTCCGGCACCGGCATCTCCGACCACTGCCAGAGCATGTTGGTGAAGAACAGGACGCCGTCGAACAACGAGGTATCGATGAACTGACCGCGGCCGGTATGCAGACGCACGCGCAGCGCGCCGCAGATGCCGAGCAGCGCCAGAAACGACGCGCCGTAGTTCGCGTACGGACAATACATGAAAGTGGGTCCGTCGGGCCGGATGCCGGCCTGCTGATGGTAGATGCCGGTGCGCGCCGCGACCAGCGCCTCGATCGCCGGACGGTCGCGCCACGGATGGTCCATACCGTAGGCGCTTATCTTGCAATGAATCAGGCGCGGCAGCGATGCACGCAGCGCCTCAGGGCCGAGTTCGGGGCGGCTGGTATCGGTGGGCGCAAACGATTCGACCAGGACGTCGGCATGCTCCAACATCGGGCGCATCCGCGCGCGGTCGGCCGCCGAATCGAGATCGAGCGTGACGCTGCGCTTGCTGCGATACCAGACAAAGAAGCCGGGTTCGATCTGGCGTATCGGATCGCCGCCGGGCGGCTCGACCTTGATGACATCGGCACCCTGCTCGGCAAGCAGCAGCGTGACCAGCGCCCCGGCCAAGCCCTGCGACGCGTCGATTATCCTGATCCCGTCGAGAATCCCCGCCATGATTACCCTCCGCTTCGCCGCACTTAGCAATGAGCCGCGGCAGGGGCTCAGGTCAAGCTGACCGCAAGCCCCGTAATTTCCCTGGCGCCGATGGCCGCCACACCGCGCCCAATCATCGCCATGAAGGAATCAACCGCAGCCGGCGGAATCAAACCGCGCGCCGCGCAATCCTTTAACGGCTGCACCAATTCGCGGACGACCGCTTCCGTCGCTATCAGCGACGCCGCCCGCGCAGCGTCGTCAGCGCTTTCCGCTATCGCCTTGTGCGCGGCGTCGATCGCCTGAAGCAGCTTCTGCAGACGGGCCAGCGCCTCGCGGTTGGGGCCCGCGGCCGTCAGCTCGAAGCCGCCCACCCCGGGACGCGAGTCAACCCTGATTCGCTTTGCGGCGTCAACCGGCGGCGCCAGCCTGACGGCCGGATGGAGTCCGTTGGCAAGCCAGGCGCGCCACGCTGCCGCGGCTTTGGCGGAGTCGGGCTCCCAGGCGATGGTCAGCACATAATAGAACTGCTCGACGGCTTTGCAGAAGCGGATGAACTGGGTGCTCCCCGGCATCGACGGCGAGGTCACTTCGACATGCAACTGGGCCATGGCTGTCCAACTATACCGCCCGAGGTTATGGAGTAGGCGTCAGTTCACGTTTGGGATCGAGATCGAAGAACTCGCACACGTTGTCGACCAGCACCTGACGGCGAATTTCATCGGGCACACCGTCGAACAACTCGTCGAGCACGCGGCGCGAATCCGGGTAAGAGCCGATGCTGTGGGGAAAATCGGTCCCCCACATCAGCAGGGCCGGATCGATGAACTGACGCAACTGCATCACGACGCGGTCGTGAATAAAGCTGAAACGGCAGTGGTCGCGATAGTACTGGCTGGGCATCTTTTTGAGATGGATGTCATGAAAGCGGTACCAGCGCAGGTAGAATTCATCCATCCAGTTGAGCGCGTGCGCCAGCCAGGCGCCCTGCGTTTCCGCGAAATAAAACCGCAGGCGAGGAAACTTGTCGAACACATACAACATCAGGCGGCCGATCGTTGCGGTGCACGGCCAGCCAAGCGCACCGCTGGCGCACACCGCTCCTTCGCGGCTGACACCTTCGTAGGGTTTGATCGGGCCGCCGAAGCTGCCGTGCGGCGCCATCTTCATGTCGACGTCCAGGGCGGCAGCCCAAAACCGCTCATCGTCCTGGGGCCGAGGGTCGGGTCCTCCGTTGGGCCACATCGTCAGCGCCGCGGCGCGCAATCCCAGCTTGCGGCATCGCACCAATTCCGCAACCGCGTCGGCGACGCCGGTCTCCGGCATCAACGCCACTCCGATCAAGCGATCCGGCGCAGCCGCACAGAACTCGGCAACGAAGTTGTTGTAGGCCTGCACGATCGCCAGGTAGCAGGCGCGGTCCTTGGCAATCATCTTGCGCATCAGGCCCTGGCCGTAAACCGGAGGAAACAGCACTTCCGCATCCAGGCCGTCGGCGTCCTGCTCGCGCAAACGCTGCGCCGGACCGCCGCTGCCCGGACGGGGCGAGCCGTCGGGAAAGTGATACGTGGCGGCATTGGCGGCAGTGTACTTGTCGTAGGGCAGGCCGCAGTAGAGGTTGCCCACGTTGTCGCGGGTCCATTCGTCCATGACCCAGACTTCGGTGCCGTCGTGGTTGCGCACCAGGCGCGGCGCCTTGTCCTTGTAGCGGGCCGGCACACGGGTGGACCAATCCAGCGGAACTTCCAAATGACCATCGGCCGAAATGACTTGATAGTTGCGCATAGCGACCTCCGGGCGAGGCGGACAGTCTTGCCGGCACCCGAGTCAAAACTACGTCTGCGGGCGGCCCGCCGACAAGTGGCTCGCCCGAGCCGACAACGCGGCGCAGCCATGAATTTTTACTGAAAGCCAACTTTGTCCTGACCTGCAGTCGTCAGGAGCGGCTGGACATCTACACCATCAGGGTGCCGCCGTTGACATGCAGCAGGGTGCCGGTGCAATACGAAGCCTCCTCGCCGGCCAAAAACACAGCGGCCGCGGCGATTTCCTCGGGTTCGGCGATTCGATGCAGCGGCACGGAGTCGATGATTGCCTGCTCCATCCCGGGATTGCGCTGCAGTGCCGCCCCCAGCATCGGGGTCCGCACGCCGCCGGGAGCGATGGCGTTGACCGTGATGCGATGCGGCGCCAGCTCCAGTGCCAGCACCTTGGTCAGCATCCACACCCCCGCCTTGCTGACGCAATAGTCGCTGCTGTTGACCGCCGGACGCACCGCCATCACCGACGATATATTGATGATGCGTCCGCCGCCGCCGGCCTTGATCATCGCGCGGGCGACCGCGCGGTCGACCAAGAAAACGCCGTCGAGGTTGACGCTGAGCAGCTCGCGCCATTCGGCAAAGGGCTTGTCGACAATCGCGCGGTGGCGGTCCTCGGCCCCGCCGAAGCCAGCGTAGGGGATGGCGGCGGCGGCGACCAGGATATCCACGCCGCCCAAATCGCGCACCGCGCGGTCTACCATCGCGTCGACTTCGCCTTCATTGCTCACATCCAGTTGGTGAGCGAGCACTTTACGGCCCGAACCGGCCAGTTCCTGCGCCAGCAGCTCGGCGCCCGCGCCATTGCGGTCGGCGATCAGCACGTTGGCGCCTTCGGCGGCGAAGCGGCGGACCGTGGCGCGTCCAATTCCGCTGGCGCCGCCGGTAACTATGGCGTTTTTGTTTTCGATGCGCATTGGGATCCTCATCCTAACTTTCCCCGGTCAGGAGGAAACGGAAAATCGCTCCCGAAAGCCAACCTGGCAGAAGACCTGCGGAAAAAGCGAATAATCAAAGGAGAGCGGCATAGCGGTTGATGTAAAAGTCGTAGGTCCGGGCGATCGAATCTTTGTCCAGTCCGTATTTTTCCAACGCCACCTTGTGCGCACCCTTGGGGTTGCTCTCCTGCCAGGCGAGCATCCGCCGCTCGGTATCGGCGCTCAGCTCCCAACCCAACCATCTGTAGAGCCGGCGCAACTCGTGGATAGGATCGGCCATGAAGTCGCGGAACGCGATGTCGTGGAAGGATTGCGCACCGATTCGATCGCGCAGGCCGATCAGGCGCCGTATCGCCAGCGCCCACTCCTCCATCGCGTGCCTGGCGTACCACTGCGGCATCGGGTCCGCCAGCAGTTCGCGGCGCGTGGACCACAACAGGTCGGCGAGGGAAGCGAGAACCTGGGCCGGATGGCGATGGGTCATTACGAAGCGCGCGTCGGGGTAAACCTTGATGAGCGCGTCGATGTAGAGCATATGGGTCGGCGACTTCAGGCTCCATCGCTTGGGCGGACAGCGCCACTGCAGCAGTTTGAGCACCCGTTTATGGTAACGGTAGGCCGGTTCCATGTCGGCCGAGGAGTTGAGCCATTCGATATAGGACGGTACATGCACCGCGGACTCGAAGGCCTGGAACTTGAATTCAAGGAACATCAGGTACAGGCATTCGATCGGCCCCTCGGGGTCCCACGGCAGCATGTCGCGCCGCTCCGGACATCGCTCAAGTCCCGCTTCCATGCCGGCCCGGCATTGCGCGATTCGCGCATCGGTGTGCTCGGTCGCGGTCTGCGGCGGCGGACACGGCTTGCCCGCCTCCCACGTGCGCAGCGAGCGGGTGGCGGGGTCCTGCGCGAGCATGAAGGCCAGTGCCGTGCTTGCGGTGCGCGGCAATCCCACGCCGAACAGCGGCGCCACGATCTGCTCGTCGTCGATCTCGGGATGCCTGCGGTACCAGTCTTCGACTTCCAGCCGGTTGATCAGAATTCCGATCAGCATCTCCGGCACGGCCATTTTGCCCAGTTCGTTGAGTTGGCTTTCCCGGTTGATCGAGTCGACCAGGCGCTCCAACCCCTCGCGGAAGGAATCGCCGCCGAAGTCGTTCAGTCCGCTGCGCGAGCGGGCTGCCTCAATCAGTTGCTCGACTTTCATATCGTCCTCGCGCCGGCTCAGATTCCATACCTGCGGCTGATCGCTTCGGAGCGCGCCGCGATGCGCCGGCGGCGCTCCTGCGGCGTGATGACCGGGTCGCCCTGGGCAAGCTCGCTACGCACCTCGGCGGCCTTGACCACCTTGGCGTTGGGTTGCTGCGGCTGCGCGCCGCTGACTCCCTGCCATCGCAGGAAGATCGTTCCGCGCGGCCGCCCGCAAGTGTCCAGCCAGTTGGGCGCGCCGGTATCCTGCTTGCTGACCACGTAGCGATACTTGCCGTCGCCGCTTTGCCAAGCCTGGCCCGGCAGCGCGTAGCTGGTCTGCCGATCGCGGTAGTCGTAAGTGATGAACCACCACAGGTCGGCCAGCAGGATGTTGGCATAGCGCGCCGTGACCGGTTCGAAAGTCAGCACCAGCGCCTCCTCGTCGGCCAGATTGTATTTGCCGGCGCTGATGAACTGCCCCGCGATGCCGCCGACCGTTGGCCAGGGCTTGGCGATTGCGTTGACCGGCGTCGGGCCCACCATGTTGTTGTTGAAATCGATCCAGTAGCGGACGTGCGTGGCCAGCAGACGTCCCGCCTCGCTGATGCGCCGTGCGACCTGCTCGGGTGTCGGCACCGGTGCGGGCGTCCCCTCGGCGCCGATTCGCTCGATCAGGATTTCGCCCTTGCGCTGATGGGGCCAGTCGTCGCCAAAGCATTGGCGCAGAACGATCAACGATGCACCCGGCCCGCTCCGAAGCCAATTTCCCGGCTGCGGCTCGCGGCTGACGATGATTTCGTAGCTGCCGTCGGGCTCGAACTTGATCGCGTCGAGGTCCAGTTGGCTGACGACCGTGGCCAGCGAACCGTCGCCGGGATTGCCGGCGATGATCTGAAACAGAAAGTCGGTGGCCGTGCCGCGCGTGCCCCTGATGCGATACTCGCCGGTGTCGTCGATATGCGCGCCGCCGTAGAGGTTGTCGGGATTGTCCAGGCCGAACTTGGAGAAGGTGTCCTGTCCGCGGCGGAATTGCGGATGTATCGGATCGACGTTGGCCATCGCGCTCTGCACGATGTTCACCATCAGACCCATCAGGTACGCGTAGCCATCGGCCCGCTCCTGCGGCGTCAGTCCCTGCACCTGGTCGATCAACCGCTGCGCGTCGCGCAGATGGTTGTGAAAGGACTCCATCGCGTCAGCCAACATCCGGCCCTGCTCTGTCGCGCTCATGGCAGTGTCCTCCGCGCTGTGTGGGTGTTTAACAGAATTCCACGCCGACCGGAAAGCCGCGCGCCGCTCTTGTCGCGCAAGACTTCCCGCGCTACATCATCGCCCAGACCTATGGGCGATACCTTTGTATTGGTGCACGGTGCCTGGCACGGCGCGTGGTGCTGGGCCGCGGTGATCAGGCAACTGCAAAAACTGGGCGACCGCGCCTTCGCCGTCGACCTACCGGGCCACGGCGCCAGCGCAATCAGCCGCGCGCAGGCGACGCTGACCGGTTACATCGACTGCGTCGCGAACTACATTGCCGAGCGCGGATTGAACGACGTGATCCTGGCCGGCCACAGCCTGGGCGGGATGACGATCTCCGGCGTGGTGCAGAAGATTCCGGCGCGCATCAAGCGCGTCGTTTACGTCAGCGCCATCGTGCCGCGCGACGGCGAAAGCGCGATCCACACGCTGCCCGACGCCGACGCCGTGGCGCGTGCGCTCGAAGGCCTGCGCTCGCGCCCCGATCCCTCAAGCCCCGTCGACGAGCAGATGTTTCGCACCGCCTACATCCAGGACGCGTCGCGCGACTTGCAGGATTTCGTGCTTTCCGCGCTGGTGCCTGAGCCGGTTGCGCCGATGCTCGAACCCATTTCGATGAAAGGCTTTTACACCTGCGGGGTGGCGCAGAGCTTCCTGGTCTGCGAGGATGACATCTCGCGCGGACCCGGCCATTGGCATCCCAACTTCTCAAGCCGGCTGGCCAACCCGACGATGCGCCACGTCAAGTGCGGCCACGAGATCATGTTCACCGCGCCAGTGCAATGCGCCCGCGCGCTGCACGAACTGGCGCAGGGCTGATGGCCTTAGTGCCGGGCTCGTACGATTTCCGCCAGTTCGTCCAGCCGCGGCAGCGTCCGCTCGCCAGCTTCTGAGGGGATACGATAGATCACACGCTCCACGCCCAGGCGCTCGTATTCGTCAAGCGCCGCCCTTTCCGGTTCGATCTTTTCCCAAACGAAGCGATGCGCGGTGATGCGGATGGTGTTCGGATCGCGGCCGCGGGCTTGGGCCCGGCGGCGCAAATCGTTGAGCATCGATTTGAAAGTATCGAGCGGCACGCGCTGCGGCAGCCATCCATCGCAGTACTCGACGATCCGGTCCAGCGAGCGCGGCGCCATCGCGCCCAGCAGGATCGGCGGATGGGGCTTCTGGGCGGGCCGCGGCGGGCATCTGATGGCGTCGAAGTTAACGAACTCGCCGTGATACTCTGCAATCTCACTGGTCCAGATCCGCTTCATCGCCTCGATGCGCTCGCGAAACACCTTCCAGCGATCCTTCCAGGCGACGCCGTGATGCGCCATCTCCTCGATTCGGCCGCCCGAGCCGACGCCGAACACCAAGCGCCCGCCGGAGAGCAGGTCCAGCGAGGCGACCTGTTTGGCCAAAATAATCGGGTCGTGCTCCGTGACCAGGCAGATGGAGGTGCCGACCTTGATGCGCGTGGTGACCGCCGCCGCCGCGGTCAGCGCGATCATGTTGTCGAACATGTTCTTGTACTGCTCGGCGAACGCCTGCGGCGGCCACGGCACGGATTCATGAACCGGCACGTGGGTGTGCTCGGGCACGAACAGCGCGTCGAGTCCGCGTTCTTCGACTGCACGCGCCATTTGCGCGGGATGGATCGCGTTGCAGGTGGGGACGTAAGAGACGCCGACTTCCATGGCCTTGTTAGGGGATCAGGACGCCGCCGTTGGGATGCATCAATTGACCGGTGTAATAGGCGCCCTCCTCGCTGGCCAAAAACAGCGCGGTGGCCGCGATGTCATAGGGCTTGCCGTAGCGGCCCAGAGGTATCGTGTCGAGCACGGCCCTGGACAGCCGTTCGCTGCCCCGGATGTGATCGGTCATCGGCGTTTCGATAAAGCCGGGCGCGATCGCATTGGCCGTGATGCCGTAGCGGGCCAGCTCCACCGCCAGCGTCTTGGTAAGCACCCACACCCCGGCCTTGCTCACCGAGTAGGCCCCTCCGCGCGCCGACACCACGATCGCCGCGCCCGAGGCTATGTTGATTATGCGCCCGCCCTTGTTGGCTTTGATCATGGCGCGGGCGACGTGACGGTCGGTCAGAAAGGTCCCGTCCAGATTGACGCTCATCATGCGGCGCCAATCCTCCAGCGGCTGATCGACCAGCAGCCAGCGATTACCCTGATCGGTGCCGTAGGTGGAAAACGGAATCGCGGCGGCCGCAACCAGGATATCGATTCCGCCCAGCTCCACCACCGCCCGCTGCACCATCGCCTCGATTTGCGCCTCGTCGCTGATCTCCACCTGGTGTGCAATCGCGGTGCGGCCGAGTTTGCGGAGCTCGGCCGCCACGCTCTCAACGCCCTCCAGGTTGCGGTCGGCCGCCATCACGTCGGCGCCCTGCTGGGCGAACAAGCGCGCGGTTTCGCGCCCGATCCCGCTGGCGGCGCCGGTAATAAGAGCGGTCTTTGCGGTCAAGTCCAATACCATCAGACTCCCTCCTCGATCGGCCGCGGCCTGGCGTCATCCCCGGTCTGCAAAGGCCGGCATGACTTCGCGCGCGAACAGCTCCATCGACGCCATGGTTTCGCTGTGCGGCATCAGGCCCAGCTTGAACTGACACATGATCCGGTCGGCGCCGGCGGCCTGGAATCTGCGCAATTCCCGGATACAGGTTTGCGGGCTGCCCGAGATTACCATCCCGGCGCGCTTGAATTCCTCGAATCCGACCTGGCCCAACAGGTAGCGCACGATACTGTTGCCCGACGGCATTTCCGCGGGCGCACCCGCCTCGGGCATAGGGTAGTAAGTGCGGCCCATCTCGGTAAAGAACCACTTGTGATAGAGGCTGAAACGCTCGTCGGCCTCGCGATCGGTGGGCGCGCAGTGGATATCGACCAGCACGGAGAACTCGCCGCGGCTGCCCGCCTTGGCGCGCGCGGCGCGGAAGCCGGCGGCCTGTTGCGCGACGTCGGAAAGCGGGTTGACGCGTGCGATGCTCATCGTCTCCCAGCCCCGGGCGCCGTACACCGCGGCGGAGTCGGGGCTGGTCACGGCGGCGTGGATGCGCGGATGCGGCTTCTGCATCGGCTTGGGGATGACGTTGATCGGCTGGTCGATTTTGAAGAACCGTCCGTTGTGGACGAAGTCCTCCCCGGTCCAGCATTTGAGCACCACCTCCAGCGCTTCATACATGATGTCGCGTCCCTGCTCGAAGGGTTCGGAGCGGAACTTGTTCCATTCAAAGGTCGGCACGCCGCGCCCGATTCCGAACTCCAGCCGGCCGTGGCACAGATGGTCCAGCGTGGCGTAGCGCTCGGCCACCGTCACCGGGTTGTGATAGGGCAGCAGGCAGACGCCGCACCCCAGCCGCACCCGGCTGGTGCGCGCCGCCAGCGTCGCCAGCATAATTTCCGGCGCCGAACAGTAGGAGTAGAGATCGGTAAAGTGATGCTCCAGCACCCAGATCGACTCAAAACCCTGCTCTTCGGCAAAGCATGCCTGCCTGATATAATCGTCGTACAATTGGGTTACTTGATCGTACGTTCCCCTTCCAAGTTCGAACTCTGAGAACAAGCCAAATTTCATGCAGCCGCCTTTCCGCTTGCGCGACGGGCAAAGTCGGTAGCCCGGACTAACATCGTCCAGCCGGTGCGATTGGTAGCCCGGCTCAGGCGCAAGCGCAAGGCTTGACGGGCTGCGGACAGGACCGCAAACGCGCCCTTGCGCCATCGTTACCACCGGCGCCCAAACCGTCGTAAACTGCGGAGGCCGGCGCGCGCCGTGCCGGCGGCAAATCAAGCGGGAGGTTCCAACGATGGCCGAGCTTGCCGAACTCGAAGCGCGAATTGCAGCCTTGGAAGACATCGAGGCGATCAAGCGGCTTAAGTACAAGTACCTTCGATGCCTGGACACCAAACAGTGGGACGAGATGGCCACGACGTTCGCGCCCGACGCAACCACGGACTACTCGGACGGGGAACTGCGATTTTCCGGGCGCGACGCGATTATCCGCTTCCTCAAGGACAGCGCCTTAGCCGGTCCCTCGGCAATGGTCGGCGTCCATCATGTCCATCATCCCGAAATCGAGCTGACCAGCGCCACGACGGCCAAGGGCACGTGGGCGCTCTACAACTACCTGCTGCACAAGAGCGCGCACACCGGACTCAGGATCTGCGCCTACTACCACGATGAGTACGTCAAGAGCGCAGGACACTGGCTAATCAAGTCCACCGGCTACCGGCGTATCTTCGAGGAGAGTTGGGATCGCAAAGACACGCCGAGCCTGAAGATTGTGAAGGCCTGAGCTTCTGTTGTTGCCGCTCCCACAACCAGTTGTGGGAGCGGGTCAGGATGGGGCTCTGGCTCGAGCAGCAACGCTTACTGCACCGTCAAGCCGCCGTCGGCGACCATCGAATGGCCGGTCACAAATGAGGCGCGGTCCGAGCACAGCCAGGCCGCGACTTCGCCCATCTCCTCGGGCCGCGCCGCGCGCGCCATCGGCGTCATCCGGGCCATGGCACGGCCGCGCCGCTTGAGTTCGGGAATCAGCCGCTGCAGCATCGGCGTCTCGGTCCCGCCCGGACAGACCGCGTTGATGCGGATGCCGTCCTTGGCGTATTCAATCGCGCCGGTTTTGGTCAGGCCGATCACGCCGTGCTTGGTGGCGCAGTAGATGGCGTGGAGGTCGGTGCCGACCAGTGCCGCCGTCGAAGCGGTGTTGACGATCGCGCCGCCGCCGCCCTGCGCGAGCATCTGGTGGATCTCATACTTCATGCACAACCACACCCCTTTCATATTGACCGCGACCAGCCGGTCGAAGTTCTCCTCGGTATCGTCGGCCAGTTTAAGCAACGCGGTTTCAACCCCGGCATTGTTGAAAGCGCAGTCCAGGCGCCCGAATTGCGCCGCCACCCGCTCCACCATCGCCTTGACCTCGGCCGCCGACGCGACGTTGCACTTGACAAAAAATGCCTCGCCGCCTGCCGCTTTGATCAAGCGTACGGTTTCCTCACCCGTTTCCGGGACGATATCGGCCACCGCCACCTTCGCGCCGTGGCGCGCAAAACACAGCGCGGCGCCGCGTCCGATCCCGGTGCCTGCACCCGTAATCAGCGCGCTTTTGCCTTCCAACATTCCCGCCATCGTTTTGTTCTCCGATACCAACCTGTCCAGCGTATATTGACGGCGCGCACGCTCGTTTGCCAGCCGCGCCTTGACTTTGGATTCAACGCGCGCGCAATCTCCTGACAAGGAGGGCTCCGCGATGGCGTACGATTTGCTGGTCAAAAACGGAACTATCGTGGACGGCACCGGTGCGCCGGCTTTTCGCGGCAACGTGGCAGCGGCGGGAGGCCGCATCGTCGAAGTCGGTGACGTGCAGGGCGCGGCGGCGCGCGTGATCGACGCCACCGACCTGATCGTCAGCCCCGGCTTTATCGACCCGCATACGCATTACGACGCGCAGATCTGCTGGGACCCGCTGGTCAGCTGCTCCTCCTGGCACGGCGTGACCACGGTGATCATGGGCAACTGCGGCGTGGGACTCGCGCCCTGCCGCCCCACCGCCAGGGAACACGAAATCGCGGCGAAGAATCTTGAGCACGTCGAGGCGATTCCCTATGACGTGCTGGAGGGCGGACTCACCTGGGACTGGCAGACCTTTCCTGACTACATCGAAGCAGCGCGCCGGCGCGGTACCGGTATCAACCTTGGCTTTTTAGCTGCGCTCTCGCCCTTTCGCCATTGGGTGATGGGCGAGGACGCGATGGCCCGCGCCGCCACCGAGGCGGAGACGGCCGAAATCAGGCGTTTGCTCGCCGACGCGATTGGCGCCGGCGCGCTGGGCTTTTCGCTGACCGTGATGCCGCAGCATCTGGGATATAAGGGGCAGCCGCTGGCCTGCCGTCTGGCCAGCGACGACGAGCTGCGCGCCTATGGCGGTGTGCTGCGCGAGGCTGGCCGCGGCGTGATCGAGATCGCGCTGACGCGCCGCCCCAGCACGCTGTCCGAGCGCGAGTATCAATTGATCGAACTGCTGATCAACGCGAGCGGACGGCCCGTCACGTGGCTCAACCTGCGCGACTCCGACGATCATCCCGAAGCCTGCACGAAGACGCTGGAGATGGCGGCGCCGCTGATCGCGCGCGGCGGACGCCCACAGGTCGCGGTGCGGCCGCTGATCATAGAGTTCCATCTGCGCAACCCCTTCATCTTCGGGATGCTCGACTGCTGCAGGGCGCTGTTCGCCGCGCAAACGGTCGGGGAGAAAAAAGCCATCTACTCCAATCCGGAGTTTCGCAGCGCCTTTCGCGCCCAGTTCCGGCGCGCCAATCAGCAGAAATGGTGGGAGGAACTGCAGGTTAAGGAGGTCGGCAATCCCAAACTCCAAGCGGCGCTGTGGCAAAGCGTCGCGCAACTTGCGCGCACGCGCGGCCAGGACCCGCTGGACGTGTTCTTCGACCTCGCCCTAGAGGACGAGCTTAAATTGGTCTACATGGTACCGCTGCTGGACATCAATCCCGAGCGCGTGGCGCGCAAGCTCACCGACCCGCGCACGATGATCGGGATCTCCGACGGCGGTGCGCACGTCGACATGTTGTGCAACGCCGGCTATCCGACCTATCTGCTCGGCACCTTTGTGCGCGAACGGCAGGCGCTGACTTTGGAGCACGCGATCAAGCGCATCACCTCCGAACCCGCCGCATTCTTCGGCCTGCGCGACCGCGGCCGCATCGCGCCCGGGATGGCCGCCGACCTGACGGTCTTCGACCCCAACACGGTCGGCTGCAAGCAGCGGCCGGAGGTCCGCAACGACCTGCCCCGCGGCGGCCGCCGGATGGTCTCGCTGGCTGAAGGCATCGGTTACGTAATCGTCAACGGGACGGTGCTGCTGAACGACGGCCGCCACACCGGCGAGCTGCCGGGCCAGACCCTGCGCCCGGGCACGCCTTGAATACCTGATGGCATGGAGCCGGCCGTCGCGGCCGGGTTTAGTCAACCATCCTGCATCGCCTGTGCCGCGTTGCCGGCTTCAGTCCTTCTGCCGGGCGCCGCGCGTCTGCACGACCGGATAGTCGCCCTCCGCGATGACGCTGTCGGTGATTCCCGTGCCCATGCTTTCCATCTGCGCGAACAGGGGATGGATGAGCTTGTCGAGCAGTTCCTTTTTGCCGTTGACGGTGCCGAAAACTTCGTGCTGTCAAATCACCGTCCAGCGAACGTCGTCGGCCATCGCACCGAGCATTTCATCGATGCTTAGCTTGTCCCATCCGGCGGATTATTCTCGGCTGCGATCATGGCATTGACCTGCTTTTTGTTCGTCCGCGGCGCTAAAGCCCCGCGGCCGGAGACCCGTCGCATCGAGTGGTGCCGCCGACCGCCTCGAACATGCCAGCGTGGCGGCTGTAGCTGAAGTCTTCGCAATAGCAGAACTGCCTTTCGGCTGCGCTGTTGTAACGGGCGGTAAAGCGGGCGCTCAGGATCGCCTTGCCGCCGATCGCCGCCTCGAACTGATCCCTGGTCAGATGCAAAAAGAGTACGTGCGGAACCTGAGGCGACATTATGCCGACCGTCTTGGTGACGAGCACCAGCCGATGGCCGTCGAGCAGCAACTCGCCGCGCACCCGCACGCCGTCGGCAGGAACGTGTCCGAAGTCGCGGTAATCCACCGCCACCGCCGGGCCGCCGGCCGCGTCGGTGTCCAGCGTGATGCCCTCGACGCCGATATAGGGCCGCTCCGAACTCTTCATGATCTGGTCGGCGATGGTGGCGGTGCGCCAGGTCGCAAAGCCGCTGAACATGGTTGCGCCAACCATCAGGATGGCGACCAGGTCGGCGAATCCCAAAAGGCCCGCGATTCGCCGCTCTTGTGCCTCCAGACTCATCGTTCACCCTCTCGAATGCCGTTATCCACCAACGGGCAGAGCTATATAGTGAATACACCGCAAAGTCACGATCGCAGCCGTTGAAAATGTCTTTTGGCGGTGGTTGAAGTGTACCAGTCCCCTTCGCCCCAGGCCTTTTCGGGGGCGGCGAGAGGGTGGAAATCAGCGCCGGGCGGCCGATTCGAAGATAAACAGCAAGGAGAGAAGTATGACTGGAAGTTTTACGGGCAAGGTGGCGCTGGTGACCGGTGCGGGCCAGAACATCGGACGCGCAACGGCGCTGCGCTTTGCCGCCGAGGGGGCGAAGGTCGCCGTGGTGGATATCATCGCCGACACCGGCAACGAAACGGTGGGGATGATCAAGCAGCGCGGCGGGGACGCGATCTTCGTACAGGCCGACGTGACCAGGGCGCGCGAGGTCGAGGCGATGGTGGCAGCGACGGTGAGGGCCTTCGGGCGGCTGGATTGTGCGTTCAACAACGCGGGCGGGGCGGGCCAGTATTATGTGCCGCTCGTGGATTGCACCGAAGAGAAGTGGGCGTGGACGATTGCATTCAACCTGACCAGCGTCTGGCTGTGCATGAAGTATGAGATCCCGCAGATGGTCAAGCAGGGCGGCGGCGCGATCGTCAATGCCGGATCGCTGGTGGCACTGGCCGCCACCCCGCTGCTGGGTGCTTACACCGCGGCCAAGGGCGGCGTGCTGGCGCTGTCGCGCGCGGCGGCGCTGGAGTATGCGAAGTCCGGGATTCGCGTCAACGTCACCTGTCCGGGCGCGATTCGCACCCACAAGCATGAGGAGTCGATGCGCATCCTGGGCGCCACCGCCGCGCCGCCCGCGATGCCGATGGGCCGTCCGGGAGAGCCGCGCGAGGTCGCCGACGCGGTCGTCTGGCTGTGCTCCGACGCCGCCTCCTTCGTCACCGGCACGGCATTTACGATCGACGGCGGCGCCTTCGCGCAGTGAAGCCGTTGTTCACAGCACGCCGAGTTCGCGCGCCCAGATAAGGTTTTTGCGGGCCGAGCCGACGTGCGCGATGTGCACGCGATGGCCTTCGCCGCGGTTGGGGTCGCCATAAATGATGGGGCCTGTGCCGGCCGCTTCCGCCTCTGCGGCCAGACGGTCGAGATCCTTCCAATACGCGATCTCACTTTGCGTCGGGGTGAAATACTCGTGCACGATCGGCACCAGGCGCGGATTGCCGATCATCATCCCGTAGTAGCCCAGTTCGCGCAGTTCCTTGCACCACGCGCGCAGGCCCTTCTCGTCGTCGAGGTCGCCGCCCCACATTCCGCTGATCGGATAGCGGATGCCGGCCGCCCTGACGTCGAGCAGGACCTTGGAGCGAATGAACAGCGTCTCACGACCCTCCGCGGTCCATCGGTAGCCGACCGCCTGATGGATATCGCCGAAGCGGGAGATCGCACCGCCCATGTAGCTGATACGCGCCGATGCCATCGCGATCTCATACGCCAGCCGCAGCGCCTGTGCCGTCTCCAGAATCGGATAGATCATCGTGCGGCCCATCGGCAGACCCAAGTCGACTTCCATGCAGCCCAGCAACGCCTCGGCGGCGTGGATGTCGGCGGGACCCTGCACTTTGGGCACCAGGATTCCGGCCAGCCGCTCGCCCATCGCGGCGCGCAAATCGCGCAGGGTCTGACCCGTGGAGGGCGGCTGCACGCGCACGAAGATGAGCGGACGCTCCCTGGCAGGGGCCGAATCCAGGAACGAGCGGACCACCTTTCGCGCCCGCTCCTGCGCGGCAGGCGGGAACGGCGTCCTGGGCTCTTCAAGGTCGATCACAATCGAGTCCGCACCGGAGTTATAGGCGGCGTTGATTTCCGCTTCCTCCGTGTCGGCGCAGAACAACACCGTGCGCAGCGGTTTCGCGTCATGCTTGGCCATGCGTTCCTTCCCTTACTCGATGCCCTTGGCGAGCGCCTGCGCTACCGCGCGCTCGCAGATGGTTCCTTCGAACAGGCGCGGATTCATCCCCGCGTGCAGGCGCACCGGGTTGAGAAAGGTGAACTCGCGGAAGTCCTCTTCGCTGATAAGGCCTCTCTCGACCAGCCCGTAGGCGTCGGCGACCGGCTCGGTCATGTCTGGCACGTCCCAATGCGAGATGTCCGAGCCCATCATTGCGCGCAGCCGCGCACCCATCGGATTGACGCGCCCGTTGAACGCCCACGCCACCAGCGGGTCGTCGGCTTCGCATCCAAAGTAAAGGTTTGGCACGAACAAATCCCGGATGTCCTCGGGGCGGCGGATTTCGGCCCGCGCGAATTCATCGAGCATCGCAGGCCGCGCCGCGGGCCGCGAGAAGAAATCGCGGATGCGGCCCAGTCTGGAGAGCACGGCGCCGTCGCCGTAGCGCTCCATGTATCGCATCAGCTCGCCCACATCCAGGCGGTCGGGATCGAGGTCAAGGATGTTGACGCAGTTGCGCTTGCTCCAATGCCCCACCAGGTCGGCGTACAGGCTGCAGGCCCAGGCCACGCCGCCTTCCAGAAAGCCGAAACGCAAGGCCGGGAAGCGGCGCGTGACGCCGCCCAAAAACAGCGACTTGGCCAGCGATTCGTGCGAAGCCGCCAGCGCGCCGATGTGGTTGTAGACGTAGTTGGATATCGAGCGCGTCGGGCGGGCATGCAGATGCGAACTGTGCGACAGCGGCGCGACGCCCAGCTCGATGCATTTGGCCCAGAACGGATCGTAATCGTACTCGCTGTCCAGGCCGAAGGTGTCGAGCCGGAACTGATCGCCGCCAAGGCGCCGGCGCGCGTAGCCGGTCACCACCACCGTCTTCATTCCCAGCTCGCGGACCGCGTACTCCAACTCCGCGATCGCCACCCTGGGGTTGCTCATCGGCACGATACCGCCCACCGCGATACGGTCGCGGTAGGGCCTGAAGATGCCGGCCAGCCATCGATTCGCCCCGCGCGCCAGCGCGGCGCCCAACTCGACATCATCGAGGTCGAGCAGCGCCAGCACCGTGGACGGATACAGCAGGGTGAAGTCGATGCCCATCTCGTCCAGGCGCTCGTACAAAAGGCGCGGCAGATGCGCGGTCGCGCGGTCGCGGACGTTGCGCGTCTGCCATCCCCACCACGACGGCATCGCCAGCCATTTCTCACGCACGCGCGGGTCGCCGCGGTCCGATAGCGCCGTGGAGGTATCGAACGGCTTGACCATGCCGGCCAGGTAGCGGTCGCGCAGGTCGCGGCCGCCGCTCTCTTCAAGGCAGGCCAGCAGTTCGTCGTCGAGCACCGGGCCGAGCTCAACCAGATGGCCGTCGGCGTCGATAATCGGGTGACCGGCGGCAGCGCGCACCTTTGCCGCCTTGGTTGCGTCCTTCATTGGCGCCCACTCCTTGCGATCTAAAATGCCTGTAAGGGGTCCGCAAACGCCCTCGCCAGAGCCTGCTTGCGCAGCTCAATCCCCGATGGAGGGGCGGTCAGACCACCTGATGCTCTTCGGTGACGAAAAACGCCGTGCGCGAATGATCGATGAACTTTTTCTCGTCCTCCAGCGCCGCCTTGACTTCCGCGCTACCCATCGCCTTTTTGTAGGCTTCCCAGTCATCCAGCCACATTTCGGCGCAGCCGTCGTAGGGCGGACGGTTCTTGCCGCGATAGATGGAATGGCTCTGGACGTATTTGCGGCATCCGGGGATGCGGGCGGCAATCGGCCCATGGACATCGCGCCAGTAGCGATGGAATTCCTCGTCGCTCAAATTGGGCAGCTTGCTGATGCAGTAGACGATCTTGAGCATGGACCTACCTCCGTTGCGGTGCGATGGCCGTCATCACCTTATTCCTACATTCCGGCCTGGATCGCCAGCGCCGCGGAGCGGGGCGTTTGCAAACGTGGCCAGTTGGTGTACTGAATCTGATCGGGCGCCGTCCTTTGAACCGGACTGGCGCGGGAGAGGGTTTGCAATGGCTAAATCAGCGGTGGTCGATGCCGACGGCCATATTCTTGAGCCGCCCGACACCTGGGAACGCTATTTGGAGCCCAGGTACCGCGAACGCGCGATTCGTATCGGCGTGGACGATAAGGGGCTGGAGTATTTGGAGATCGACCGCAAGACCAGCCGCATTTTCCATGGCGGCGGGCTGGGCGGCTTCGGCGGCGCGTACCAGGATCTCAACGAGCTGTACTCGGATCCCAAACTCCGGTACTGGGAAGTCGCCAAGCGGACGCCGGGCGCGATCGATCCCGACGCGCGCATCCGCGAGATGGACCAACAGGGCATCGACATCGCGATCCTCTACCCCACCATCGGGATCGTCTGGGAAGGCGAATGCCGCGACCCGGAACTGGCCGCCGCCTACTGCCGCGCCTATAACAACTACCTGTTCGATTTCTGCTCCCGCCATCCCGACCGGCTGATCGCAGTTGCGCACGTCAATCTGTGCGACGTCAACCTTGCGGTCGCCGAGGTCGAGCGCGTCAAGGGCAAGGCCAGGGGGATTTTCTGCACGCCCTATCCGATGAACGGACGGCCCTACGGCCATCGCTACTACGATCCGTTCTGGGCAGCGTGCGAAGCGGCCGGCCTGCCGGTATCGACGCACGTGCAGGTGCGTCCGACGTCATTGGGCCACGAATTCTATCCCGCCGGCCGCGCCCCGTGGTTCTTCTTCATGGAACTGACCGAGGACTCGATCATGGGGATGAACCTGATCTTCCAGGGCGGTGTGCTGGAACGTTTCCCGCGGCTTAAGTACGTGGTGCTGGAGACCGGATGCGGATGGCTGCCGTCGTGGATGGAACGGGCGGATGCCAAGTACGAGCTGTTCGGCTTCACTACTGCGATGAAACACAAGCCCAGCAAACTGTTTAAAGAGCATTGCTACATTTCGGCGGAAGCCGACGACGAGGACCTGCCGCTGGTGGCCGGCAAAATCGGCGCCAAGCGGATGATGTGGGCGACCGACTACCCGCACGCCGACGCGCACAAGGACCCGCTGGCGGCGCTGCGCCGATGTATCGCGCCGATGCCGCCCGAGGATCAGGACTGGGTACTGGGCCGCACCGCCGTCGAGGTGTGGCGGCTTTAGAGGAAGGACAGATCTTTGCGCACCGCGCCACTGGCAGTTGCGCATCGGAGGAAAGGAAAATGGCCAAATATCGCGTAATCGACGCCGACGGTCATTTCATGGAGCCGGACACCATCTGGACCCAGTACCTCGATCCCAAATATCATGCGCAGGCGCCCAAGGGCATGTACGAGCAGGGGCGCTACCGCCTGTCGATCGGCGGCCGTCTGTCGCCTTATCTGTACGGCACCGAAGATTCACTCAAAGGCACCCGCAAGATGAGTGCCGGCGGACGCGACCCACGGGTGCGGCTGGCCGACATGGACGCCGAAGGCATCGAGGCGATGGTCATGTACACGACCACCGGGCTGTTCTTTTTCGGGGTCGACAGCCTGGAGTTGACCGTCGCACTCTGCCGCGCCTTCAACAATTGGGCGCACGACTTTTGCAGCGTCGATCCCAAACGCCTGATCAGCCCCGCCATCCTGCCGCAGATGGACGTGCACGCCTCGATCGCCGAATTGCGCCGCGCGGTGGGCGAACTGGGTCTGCGCGGTGCTTTCGTGCGGCCCAACCCGGTGGGCGGACGCACTTTCGACCATCCCGACTGGGAGCCGTTCTGGACGGTGGTCGAAGAACTCGATGTGCCGCTGGTGATGCATGAGGGGGCCACCCAGGACGTGCCGCAGATCGGCAACGCACGCTACACCAATTTCCTCTTCCGCCACATGATTTCGCATCCCTTCGAGCAGCAGATGGCGCTGCTCAGCTTGATCTGCGGGGGCGTGCTCGACCGCCATCCCAATCTGCGCGTGGTGATGGTCGAGGCGGGGTGCGGCTGGGTGCCGTATTGGCTCGAGCGCATGGACCATCACGTCGAGGAGTGGGGCTATACGCTGCCTCACAAGCTTTCGCTCAGGCCTTCGGAATACTTCAAACGCCAATGCTTCGTGTCGGCCGACGGGGAGGAGCGGATGCTGCCGGAGTTCATCAGTTGCCTGGGCGAGGACAATCTGTGCTTTTCCACCGACTATCCGCATCCCGACCATCAGTTCCACGGCGTGGTGGCGCAGATTGCGGACCGCCCGGACCTGTCGGAGAGCGCCAAGCGCAAGATTTTGGGCGAGAACGCCGCACGCGCCTTCAAGCTGTAGGCATCGGCGCGGCCGCGCAGCATGCGCGCCGTTTCAAATAAAGTTTTCGGAAGTATTGCCGATGCCGTGTTTGACACTTTCGGAGAGCTTGTGTTAACGGCTTATCGCAAATCGGGGGAGGCACTTGCACGTTTTGGTTGGATAAATTCCAGGGCTAAGGAGGGCACGGAAATCATGTCACGCCTGAGTCGCTTGACAATCTTGGTCTTCGGGCTTTGGGTTTTAACCTCCGCCTGGGCCAACGCACAGGTGACGCTGCCCCAGTTCGATGAGCATTTCTACCAGTCGCTGGCGCCGGCGGATTCCAAGGCTACCATCCCGCCCGGCACCGTGATCAACGCGCAGAACTGGCAGCAATACAAGCAGTTCATGCCGATGGGCCTGCAAATGTTGCTGGCCGGCAAGCTGCCGACCTTCAGCCCGCCGCCCGACTTTCAAATGATAGTCGGGCCCACCCAATCCTATCCTCTGCCCAGAAAGTTCATCGCCGATTCGGAAAAATATTCCGCCCAGGTCAAGCTGGTGCATCAAGCCGACGGCGGTACTAGTCTGCAGGGCTACGTCACGGGTCTGCCGTTTCCGCATCCCAGCGGCCCCGACGAAGGCATCGAGCTGCTGTGGGACAACTACTACAACTGGCAGCCGCACATCGGGCAAATCGACACCTGGTCGCAGGCCACCGACAAGTACCTAAGCCGCAGCGCCACAAGGGTTACGTGCGTGCATTTCAAGCAGATGCACATCAGCGACCCGGACCTGCCGCCCAACATGCCCGATGCTCACGGAATTTTTCTGACCGAGAATTGCGAAGTGTGGGAACCCGAGCAATCCAAGTACGTCACCGCACTGCAGGTGTTTTACGACGATCCGGCACGGGTGGCTGAAAACTACGCCTTCATACCCGCTCTGCGGCGCTCGCTGCGGCTGTCGTCGGCGGCGCGCTGCTCGCCGTTCGCCGGCGGCGACTTCACCAACGACGACTTTCGCAATGGGATGAATCTGCAGGTGCCGCTTTTCCAGTCCAGGTTTCTGGGGGTGAAGAAGATCCTCACGATGGTGTTTCCCAACCGCGACTTCTACTTCTCTTACGCGCAGGGAGCCAACAAGCCGCCGCAATACTACTATCCCTCCTATATCCCGCGCCCCGGCGTTGGCAAATGGCAACTGCGCGACATGTACGTGTTCGATAATCGCCGGATCCCCTCGCAGCGGGTCGGCTATTGCTACGGCGACCGCGTGATATTCCTGGACAAGGAGCAGTTCGCACCCCAGTGGCTCGACCTCTACGATGCGAACCTCAAATTCTGGAAATTCTATTGGAACCTGTATTATCCCGAGCTTTTTCCCGACAGCGGCGAGCGCACTTTCGGCTCGGGTACGACCGGCGGCTTTTTCCTGATGCAGGAGTTTCAGAACACGCACGAGGACGCGGCCTGGCAGATCGCGCATTGGGGGCGTGACGTGCCGCCCACCTTCCGCGACTATTCGCGCTGGGGCACGCCCGCGGGACTGTTGCAGGTCATGCAGTGAAATTGCGGAAGTAAACAGTTCAACCCAAACGGGCGGTGCAGTTCCAAATTGCGCCGCCCGCCTTTTCTGTGCGGCCCGCACGCCGGGCTGCCGCCACTCCGAATCGTTGGCCTACCAGGCCGCGCTTAGCCGGGCCGGCGCAGGATTTCCCCCATCGCTGGCAGCGCGGCCAAAGCCGCCATCA
Source organism: Pseudomonadota bacterium (assembly GCA_021325025.1). Lineage (GTDB taxonomy): Bacteria > Desulfobacterota > Binatia > Binatales > Binataceae > JAJPJA01. The sequence continues at coordinate 36,206 of JAJPHZ010000008.1, forward strand.
ACTGGCGGCCCTGTTCGTCGGACAGCGGTTGGTTGGGCGGCAGGATGTGATTCCATCCGGGATTGCCGCTGATTGCAGCCATCACGTGCTTGAGCGCGGCGGGTAACGGGTATTTGTCCAGCACCTGACGCGCCTGGTCCAGATCCTTTTGCAGCCGCTCGGCCTGCGCGTCGCGCCAGGACAGAAAGACCTTGCGCGCCAACGGCGCCGTCACGTTGACGTTGGCCGAGATGCAGCCCATACCGCCGGCGCGCAGGTTGGCAAGCAGGAATCCCTCGCTCCCGGAAAAGACCCCAAAGCCGGGAAACTGTGCGAGCAGCCCCGCCGAATAGGACCAGTCGCCCGAGCTGTCCTTCAATCCGGCGACTGTGCGCGGGTATGCTGCCAGCAGCCGCTTGATCAGGCCCGTCGTGATCGGCACCGTCGAAAGCTGCGGAAAGTGATACAGGTAAAGCCGCAGGCGCGCATCGCCGACCCGTTCGATCAGTTCCGAGAAAAACCGCACCAGTCCTTCCTCGGAGGGTTCTTTGTAATAAAACGGCGGCAGCACCAGCACGCCGGCAGTGCCCGCCGCAACCGCCGCGCGCGTCAGCTCCACGGCGTCGGCCAGTGCGCATGAACCGGTGCCGATGATGAAGCGGTTCGGCGGGATTCCCGCTCCAGCGATCGCGTCGAGCAACGCCCGGCGCTGGCGGACCGACCGGGAGTTGCCCTCGCCGGTGGTACCGATCGGCACCACGCCGTCGCATCCGCGCTCCAGCAGCCATCGGCAGTGCGAGACGAACAGGGCGATATCGGGTTCAAGGGCGCGGTCAAGCGGCGTCAGGGCCGCCGCAAAGACACCGCGCGGCGGCGCGGCCGGGCCTTGGTCCATAAAACCTTCCACCAATTCAAATTGTCTTTAATCTCTACGCAGCGTAGAGGTCCTTCAGCGCGCCCGGGTCTCCGACCGGTACCGGCTTGACGCCGGCGGCCAGCGGACGGCTGCCCGGCTTGCAGGTGAAGGGATCGACCAGTCCCATCTCACGGCCGATCTCGCGCAGCGCCGGCACCACCTCCTGGCCCAAAAGCCGGATACATGAGCGCCGCTCCTCGCGCGTCATGGGGCCGTCGATGCGCAGGATCAGCACGCCCGGCTGCAGCACACGCAGCAGATGGCGCAGATTGACCAGCACCGATTTGGGAGTACCCGCGATCATCTGCTTGCTCCTGAGCAGCTCCGGGTAGCGCGCGTACACGGCCTTCTTGACCAGCTCGACCTCGGCGTCGTTTTGCGGGTCGCGACCCATCGCCATCCGCAGCTCATCATCGGCCGCATTGGACTGCGCGCCGCCCTCGGCCGCGCCCCAGATGTTGGTGTTCTGGGTGGCCAGGTCGGCCATGCGGCGGATGGCGGCCTTGGAGTTGTAGCCCGGCGGAAACATCCACTCGCTGCGCCCGAAGAAGGCGAAACCGCCGCCGTACAGGAAGCGCCTGCCGTAATCTTCCGCCTGCGCTTCGGTTTCGGCGCAGAATACCGGCTGCATGTAGACGAAATTTTCCGGCCCGGCCTGGTAGCCCTCTTGCGCCGCAGTCTTGACGTAGAGATTCCACAAATCCAGCGTCGGCTCCAGCCGCGTCGACAGCGCCACGTAAGTGTAGCGCCGGCGCGCCGACCAGGCCACGGTCTCGGGGCTGATCACGCCCGGCACCCAGATGGGCGGATGGGGTTTTTGCAGCGGCAGCACCCAGGGATTGACGAAGCGGTAGTTGAAATGCTTGCCCTCGAAGCGAAACGGCCCCGGCACCGTCCAAGCCTTGATCATCAGGTCGTGGGCTTCGTCGAACAGTTCGCGGTTGTGGGCGGGATTGGCGTTGTTGAAGATCTGTTCGCAGCCGGTGCCGCGGATGATGCCCGGCACCAGGCGTCCGTGCGAGATCAGGTCGATCATCGCAACTTCCTCCGCCAGCCGCAGCGGATTTGACACCACCGGCAGCGGATTGCCGATCAGCACAATCTTGACGCGCTGCGTGGCGCGCGCCAGCACCGCCGCCTCGACGTCCATCACCGCGCCCAGGCAGTAGGGCGTACCGTGGTGCTCGTTGAGCGCCACGCCGTCAAAGCCCAGTTCCTCGCAGTAGATCTTGTCGTCGAGGTATTCGTTGAGCAGCCGCGAGCCCTGCTCGGCGTCGAAGTACTTGTTGGACAGGCCGAAGAAACTGCGCCTTTTTATGACCTCATCTTCGGGGATGGGATAGTAGCCGCGCTCGGTGAAAAACATCACTTGCATTGAACGTTCCTCCGGCGGTTGGAGTGCTGCGGCAGCCGTGCGCCGCCAATTTGCTTGGGCGCGCCAATCGACGTCAAGGCCGGGCCTACGCCTTCTTGCCACAAAACCGCCGCGGCCGACAAGCAGGACCGGGCGGCTTGAGCGGGCTAATGGAACGCGATTGCTCGAAAATCGCTGCGGTAGAGTTCGCGCAGGCGCGCCAGATCCTCTTCGGGCAGGCGCTTGCCGCTGGCGGCGGCGTTGTCGTCGACCTGCGCGGCAGTGCGAATGCCGGGAATCACCGACGACACTGCGGGATGGCTCAGTACGAAGCGCAACGCCGCCTGCGCCAGATTGGGCACGTCGCCCCTGAGCAGGAAGCCGAGCTTGCCGGCCGCGGCGTTAAGCGCCACCAGTTCCCGCTCCGAGAACATGCGGGCGCGGAAGTCGCCGGGGGCAAACGGCTGCGCACCGCTGAAGCGCCCCGACAGCACGCCGCGCTCCAGCGGGACGCGCGCGATGATGCCGACGTTGTCTCTGAGCGCCAGCGGAAAAAGTTCCGCTTCGGGATCCTGATGCAGGATGTTGTAGACGACCTGCAGCGTGTCGGGCTTGCCGGTTTGGAGCGCCGTGATGCCGTCGGCAGCGTTCTCCAGCGATACTCCGTAGTAGCGAATCTTGCCTTCGCGTTTGACGCGGTCCATCAGCTCGAAGATCTCGCCCCGGCGCATCACTTCCGCCGGCGGATTGTGGAGCTGGTAGAGATCGATGGTGTCGGTCTGGAGCCGCCGCAAGCTGTGCTCCAGGGCGCCGGCGATATAGGCCGGATCGAAGTTGCGCAGCCCCTGGCGGACTGTGAACTGATTGCCGCCCTTGGTGGCGAGCACCACCTCCGTGCGGCGCGTCTTCAGCACCTGCGCGATCAGTTCCTCGCTGTGGCCGCGCCCGTAAGCGTCGGCCGTGTCGATAAAATTCATGCCGAGGTCCAGCGCATGATGCAGCGCCTTGAGCGACTGCGCATCATCGGTGGGACCGAACGCCTCGCCGCCGATCGTCATCGCGCCAAAGCCGACCTCCGAAACACGTAGCCCCGTCCTGCCCAGCGTACGGTATTCCATCGTGCAACCTCCTTGCGAACCAGCGCGGGGTGATTTCAGGCGTGCGGACTTGAGGAGGTCGGGGCGGGCGGGGCGGCCATTTTAGTGTCCCAGTAATCGCGCCATGCGGTGAGTTTGCCGCCGGCCAGCTCGAAGACTCCCATGATGGGCAGCTCGACCTTGCCCCGCTTGGTGCCCACCCATTCCGTCCGCTCCATCATCACCACGTCGCCCGCACTGAGCATGTGACAGATCTTGAACTCGTAGGATTTCATGAACTTGAGGTAGCTTTGCCATTCGGCCAGCACCGCCGCCTTGCCATCGATCCGTTTAGCCGACGGATCGGGTTGATAGACGAAGGAATCCGCAACCAGTTCAGCCGCCGCGTTAAAGTCCAACCGGGACCAGGCGTTGAGGAGTTCGGTTACGATCCTTTCGTTCTCCGCTGACATCATCGGTCCTCCGTGTACGGATATGAAGCGGGCGCCGTCCCGCATGCGCAATCTAGCACAAGCGCCGCCTGACGGGGCGGGCTGCATCGACCCGTTGCCACAAGCAAAGGCTGGTTTGCCGCCGCCTGCCACGGCAGATTATGATGCACAACGAGCAGACCGATGGCGGAGATCACGCCGCGTTATGAATTCCGGGTATGGGGGCAAGCGCTGGGCCACCTGCGCGACAGGCTTGCGCAGCGCGGCGCGGTGTCGCGGACCGAAAGCAGCGAGGAGACCTACCTTGTTTCTGCGCACAGCGACCGATGCAACGCCAAAATCCGCAACCATCTGATGGATATCAAGCTGCTGGTGGGCACGTATCGGGAACTGGAACAGTGGCAGCCGGTGCTAAAGGCGGAATTCCCGCTGACTCAGTCGCAGGTCGCGGTCCAGCTTTTTCCACGCCTTGAACTTGCCGCGCCGCCGCTATCGCGGCCGCAGTACGCAATCGACGAGCTTCTCAATGAGGTGGTTGGAACGCATCCGCAGATCGCGGTCGTCAAGGTGTGCAAGCACCGTGTGCAGTTCAGCGTGGACGGCTGCCAGGCGGAATTTGCGTCGACCATGATCGGCGGCGTGGCCCGCGAAACCGTGGCCGTCGAATCGATCGAGGCGCAGGCGGTGGTGCAACTGATCCGGGCGCTGGGAATCGATGGCGCGCCGAACATCAGCTACGTCCGCGCGATCAAGCAGGTGCTGGGCCGGTAGCGACGCAGCCTGCGGTGGCAGCAAATTATGGGACAGGAAATCGAACGCAAATTCCTGGTCAAGGCCGAGTCCTGGCGCCGGCCCGACAACGGCATACGTTACCGCCAGGGTTATCTGAGCACAGTCACGGAACGCACCGTGCGGGTGCGCACCGCGGGCGACAAAGCCTACCTGACCATCAAGGGCGTCACGGTCGGCGCCACCAGGGCGGAGTATGAATACGAGATCCCGCTGGCCGACGCCAACGAGATCCTCGACCGGTTGTGTGAACGGCCGCTGATCGAAAAGACCCGCTACCGCGTCGCGCACGGCGGACTGGTGTGGGAGGTGGATGAATTCGAGGGCGAAAACGCCGGGCTTATCATCGCCGAGGTCGAGCTTCAGCGCGAGGATCAGGCGATCACGCTTCCGGATTGGGTCGGCGAGGAAGTAACGCACGACCCGCGCTACTTCAACGCCAACCTGGTCGCGCATCCGTTCCGCCGATGGTGAGGCGGAGCGGCTACTTCAGGCTCTCCGCCAGCGACAGGAAGCGCTCCCATGGCGTGGCAATCCAGGTCTCCGTAGTGGCATGGCCCAAGGAGCGCACCAACAAGGCAACCTTGGTGGCGGTGTCGGCGTCGGGCGCTTCGAAGATGTCCAGGTAATCGCAAGGCCCCAATACGGCATAATTGCTCACCCATTTGACTCCGGGACATTCCTTGCGAATACGGTCTTCAACCCGCTTGTTGAGATCCTTTACCGCTTCGGGACGCGTAAGAGCTTCGGGCGATAGCCGGGTCAACATCACATACGTAGCCATCGAACATCTCCTTGACGGTAAAAATTGCTTGCGCCGTGACGGCCTTTTTCGGTCCGCCGCGTCGGATAAGAACGTACCGCCGCGAATGCAGCCCTAACCCAATCAGTTGTCGGTGCTACAAGGATACCACAGCCCTCACCGCCATCTGCCACAACTAAATGTGAGAGAGGGAACAGAAAAGGCGGCCGCGTATTTGTTGCCTGCGGCTGCAGACCCGGTCCGCGGCCGCAAACTGGGTTCGGGCCGCCGAGCGATTCGCCGCGAATCGCTCGGCGGCTGAAGGCCGACGTTTGCTTAGACCAGGTACTGCCCTGTGCTCATCAACTGATGTTTGGGTTCAAACGGCTGGCGATTCGCCGGCCTACTTTTTGGCTTCGACCTGAATCGGAATCTTTTTGGCTTGCGCCTCCTTGGACATCGGCATCACGACCTCGACCACGCCGTTTTTGAAATGGGCCTCGACCTTGTCGGTGTTGGTGCCCTCGGGCAAAGTCATGCGCCGCTCGAAGGCGCCGTAGGAGAGTTCGCGCCGGAAATAGTCTTCCTCCTTTACTTCCTTTTCCTCCTTGCGGTTACCCTTGATGGTGAGCACATTGCCGAGCACGCTGATGTCGATGTCCTTGGGATCGATGCCGGGCATGTCGGCCCGAACGACCAGGTTGCCGTTCTTGACGAAGCTCTCGATCGCCGGAGCATGATCACCGCGCTCGAACATCGGGGGCCATTCCAGGTCGTCAAAAAAACTGGGAAAGCTTCTCGCCCAGCGCTCCAGTTCGCGGAACGGCCGCCATGGAACAAGTCCTCTCTCAGGCATGGTGTTTACCTCCAAATGGACTGCAAGATAGTGGAGCAAAACATGGGCCAGCGAAGCGCTCCAACACCATCTGGCGTTTCCTCAGGTCGACCATCGTCTGACACCGTTTGAGCCATCGACCTGCGTCCGAAGGAATCAACCACCTCGGATTTGAACCCACGGGCTGTCGCCGACTGACACTCCGGAGCTAACTGCCGCTGTGCAGATGCGGCTTATGCAGGTGTCCGCGCTTGGGCGGCGGCGTCGGCCGGAATTCCGTCTCGCCCGGTTCGGGGCCAAAAGCCAGATGGGATTCCACATGGGAGCGCGGCTCGCACAGCGCGCCAAGGGTCTCCACCAGTTCGGCGGCGCGCCTTGTGCCGCGCTGGGCTTTGCGTTGACGTTCGGCCTCCAGCACGATGTTGGACAGCGACAGGATGCCGACCAGCTTGCCCTGCGCGTCGACCACCGGCAGGCGATGCACCTTGTACTGGCGCATCAGTTCCTCGGCGTCGGCTATGTCATCGTCCGGACTGCAGGTGGCAACCTTGGTCGCCATCACGGAATCGATGCGGATTTGATGGAGTGGAGCGCCCTGCGTGTAGGCTGCCATGCAGACGTCGCGATCGGTGATGATGCCGACGACTTGACCCTCGCGGTCCACAATCGGGACGCAGCCGCAGTCATTCTCCCACATGATCCTGGCGGCAGTGTGGAGGAAATCCTGCGCGGAACAGCTCTTGACGTCGCGCGTCATCAATTCAGCCACTTTCATAGGGATTTCTCTCCCATTTTTGCCCTACTCGATTCACGATCCGTGCCCGAAGCAAAAACGCCGGCGACGTTGGCCATAAGGCCGCCGATGCCGTCTTGCTGACCCCGTAGGAAACATCTTGTTCTCCGGCAGGGGGCATTCCATCCCGGGGTCGAACCGATTTTCCCTTGGAGTTGCGCTCGCCGTAGATGGCCTCTTATTTGCGTCGCTTCGCGAAGATGTGTGGTTGTGTACGCATGCCTTGCCTGACGCCGCCGATGCGCCGGGTGCTACTGAGTCCTGCGCCGATGTTGCCGAGCACCACACAGGGAGCTAAGCGTGGACGACACGGCATTTTTTCGCGAGGTTGGGCAGCGGCTTGAGGTTGACAAGGAGGGGGCGCAAGTCGTTACGTCTGCCGTACTTTGGGTCTTGCGTTCGCGTCTGACTGGCAAACAGGCAGCGCATTTGGACGCCCAGCTTCCTGCCAGGCTCAAACGTTTCCGGCCCTCGGGTTGCTCTGAGCCAAGCGCAACCCGTTTCCGCGAGCGGGAATTTTTCAGGCGTGTCGGCATCCTGGCCAGCCTTCCCGCTGAAGAAGCGCAACGTGCCACCCGGGCGGTGTTCAAGGTCCTACAGGCGGCCCTCCAAAGTCCTACCGGCCACGAAGGTGAGGCCTGGGATATTTTCAGCCAACTGCCCAAAGACCTGAAGAAAATCTGGTCGGAAGCCGGCAGATCCTCCACGTAAGCCGGTAACTGACGCTAATGGACGTGCCTCTCCCGTCAGTTCATAGACGAGAGGCTGACGGGTATAAAAGCGGGCTTGGCAGGCTGTTGAAAAGGGATTTTCACAGCCTGCCTCCTCTGCCAGAGGGAGAGAAGATTAAGGAAAAAACCGTTTTTATGCAGGGTGTTGAGGACCACCTGCTTGGTAAACTCCCAGAATCCTACTTTCTCAACATCTTGCTGCCACGGCCGGGCCGTTCGCCTTGAACAAGGAACGGAAAAATACTTGTCGTCGGTGTACGCGGTTATTTCGCCCGATCTTTCGCGCGCTTTTTTGCCCGGCGGGCGGTCCGGGTTGAGAGTTGATCTTCCGTAACGATCTCGATCGCCAACTCTTCGGGCCCGGGGGACGACTCATCACGCGGCGATTCGGTGGTAATCTTCATCTCCTCGGGCGGGTCCCAGCGATGGATCAACGGTTCCTCGATCCATTCCTTGCTGGGATGCGCCAGGTGATTGCGCGCTTCCTGACAGGGCTGACAATAGGACGCGAATGGTAGGGTCTTCAGCCGCTCGAGCGCAATCTGCTTACCGCATTCCGCGCAGATGCCATACTGCCCCTGTTCCAGGCGGTTAAATGCGAGGTCGATGGCCTTAAGCCGCTGCTCGAGCTGTTCGATCAGTGTTGCGTGAGTCTCGACGTCGGCCAGCGAACGCGCCGTATCAAGTTCGTCGGCGGGCGGCGTTACAACGTCTTCTTCCTGCTCGGCCCGTAGCTCCCGCACCCGCTCAAGGGCAAGGGTGCGTTCGTGTTCCAGGATGCGGCGTAGTTCCTGCGTGCGCTGCGCGTCGGTGGTCATGTCTCGGCCTTCCATTACCGGTCAAAATCCCTGGTTTGAGCACTGAGCAGTCTTCATGCCGACCCGGCGGCAGACGAATTGGCCTGACGGCGTGCCTTGATGCCCCATTCGGAATCAGGATGTGCTTCTATTTGCCACAGGAGCGCCCTGCGGTGCAGCCAGTTTCTCCCGTCGAGCGGATGCGGATAACATACGGCGCGATGAAGCCGAGGGGTGGATTCACCGCGGGCAAGCTGCCGCCGGCGCTGATGGTCAAGCTGCTACGCACGCTGCGCAATCGCGATACGAGCGTCAAGCTGGGTCCGGCGATGGGCGAAGATGCGGCCGCAATTCGATTGCAGGGCAATCGATACCTGATTGCCAAAACCGACCCCATCACATTTACCACCCATCGCGCGGCCGAATTGCTCTTGCAGGTCAACGCCAATGACCTGGCCACGCGTGGCGCGCATCCTCGCTACCTGCAGGTTGCGGCATTCTTTCCGCCAGGGACGACGGCGAGGGAGGTCGCGCAGCACTTCCGCGACTTGCGCTCGGCGGCAAAAAAACTGGGCGTGACCATAACCGGTGGGCATACCGAGGTCACCGCCGCCGTGACCCGCCCGGTGCTGGTGGGTAACATGCTAGGGTTCGTTTCGGCGCGCCGGCTGCTATCGACCGGCGGCGCGCGGGTCGGCGATATCCTGGTGATGGCGGGCGCGGCGGGCATCGAGGGCAGCGTGATCCTCGCCCACGACCGGGCACGGCAAATCCAACGGGCGCTGGGCCGGGCGGCGCTGCGCGCGGCGCAGCGCCTGGAAGTATTTCCGGGCACCTCGGTGCTGCGCGCAGGCCTGATCGCGGCCGACGCCGGTGCGCATGCGATGCACGATCCGACGGAGGGCGGCGTCGGCGCGGCGATCCATGAAATGGCTTACGCGGCCGGGCTGTGCGCAAGGGTCGAACTGGACCGCATACCGGTGCTGGAAATCACGCGCGACCTCTGCCGCGTCATGGGTATCGACCCGCTCGGGCTCACCAGTTCGGGCGCGTTGCTGATCGCGGTCAGTCCCAGGCGTACGGCACGCCTTATCGACGCACTCGCCACGGCCGGCATCGCCGCGACGGCAATTGGAAAATTCCAAGCGGGCCGCGGCGTGCGCGCGATGCGTGACGGCAAACCCGCCCGTTTGCCCTGGTTCAAGCGCGACGAGATACTGCGCTTGCCCGACGACGAAGTGCACCTCTGACCACACCGAGACTTCCGGGGGTGCGATCTTAACCTGCCGGCAAGTCTTGGCCGGTTTCGCGCCGACTACCGGGTAGAGGAACTGCCGGGTCGTCCCTGGGGACCGTCCATTTCAGCCGCTTGCAGCCAGGTTTGTTTGAGGTCTTTGGGCAATTGGCTGAAGATGTGCCAGGCCTCGCCCTCCTGTCCGGTCGGACTATTGAGCAGCATCTGCATGACCTTGAACACCGCCAACAGACCGTCACTGGCTTGTTTGGGGCTGAGTTCTGCGACCTCGATCAGGTGGCGTACGAAATCTTCCTTGTGCGTGCGGCGCACGTCGCGGCCGGGGGCGTCGAAGGCATGCCACTGGCGTTTGAAATCGGAGGGAAGCTGGGCGGCGAGGTCGTCGGCTTCCTTGGGACTGAGGCGATCATGCAGTTCCTGGAGCACCGCGATCGTCACCTTGAAGGCCTGCTCGCGGTTGAGCTGAGAGCGGCGTTCCACTTCGTGCAGGAATTTGTTTTCGTCCATGGTCCGATACATCCTGTCGCTAAGGTTCGCGGCCACTGGATGCATCGAGCGTGCCTGCCTATTGGCTGGGGCGATTAAAGGCGCAGCCAGCCCCTGACGCCAATGGGAGCATTCGGCGCTGGCGCCAAAGTAACCAGAAAAAACCCGGTTCGCTACCCGCCTCGCAGCGCAGCGCTCGCCCACGCCCGGCGTACCATCGCGACTGTGAGGCTCTAAAGACTGAATGAGGAGCCCCCGCAGCGCCGATTACGCGCCTGGCTGGCCGGCGCGCACTATTTTGCCGGGCATCGCGCCCGTCGGCTTGCCGTCTTCAAAGGTGACTTCGCCGCTCAGGATCGTGTACTTGTAGCCGTCGGCCTTCTGCACCAGGCGGCGCGCTCCGGCCGGAAAATCGAACACCATCTCCGGCGCGTGCAGGCGCAAATTGTCGAAATCGATCACGTTCAGATCGGCCTTCATCCCGGGCGCGATCAGGCCGCGATCCATAAAGCCGTAGAATTCGGCGTTGTCGCGAGTCTGGAGCTTGACCGCCTTTTCAAGGGGCAGGCGCGGACCGCGTTTGCGATCGCGCACCCAGTGGGTCATGACAAAGGTCGGCATGCCGGCGTCACACACCACCCCGCAATGCGCGCCGCCATCGCTCAGCGACAGCCGGGTGGCCGGGTCGCCCAGCAGTTCGCCGATAAAATCGAAACTGCGCGAGCGGTAATCGGTCATCGGCATGTTGATGGGCGTATAGATGAATTCGGTGCCGCCGCGCTCCAGCAGTATATCGTAGGTCAGTTCCTCGGGGGTTTTGCCTTCGCGCGCGGCGCGGGAGGCCACGCTCATGTCGGCGGTCGGTTCATAGTTGGGTGGATCGCCGAGCTGGAAGAAGTTATCGAAGCCGCGCATGACTCGCTCGGCGATCGGCCCCAGCTTGAGTTGGGACCATTCGGCCAGGATGCGCGCGCGAATCTGTGGGTCGCGCAGCCGCGCCAGCTTTTCCTCGAACTTCAGGTCGCTCATCGAGCGGTAGGTCGGATGCATATTGAGCGGATGCCCTGAGCCGCGCAGGCTCATCAGCAAAGAAGGCGGACGCGCGGAGACTTGCGATATCAGCCGCGCACCGCCGCGATTAAGCTGGTGAATTTCGCTCAGCAACTGGCGCCCGTCGAGCATCGGGCTGTTGGTCAGATGAACCGCGATAAAGCTGACCGGGCGGCCGGTTTCCTTCGACAGCCGGGCCATCCATTCCATGCTGCGATCGATGCCGGTCAGGTCAGAGGCCATCTCGAACACACCATGCCCGACCTGGCCCAAGGTGCGCCCGATACCCAGCAGTTCGTTCTGATCGGCGTATGTGCCGGGCACCACCTCGCCGTTTTTGGCGCGATGGCCGATGGTCCGCGAGGTGCTGAAACCGACCGCGCCAGCGCGCAACGCGTCGCGCACAATCGCCGCCATCCGCGCGATGTCCTCCTCGGTGGCCGGCTCGTTATGCGCGCCCCGCTCGCCCATCACGTAGGCGCGCACCGCGCCATGCGCCACCTGCGCGCCAACGTCGATCGCGCGTGTCATCGCGGACAGCGCGTCAAGATATTGGCCGAACGATTCCCAATTCCAGGTCATGCCCGTGGCCAGCGCCTCACCCGGAATATCCTCAACGCCCTCCATCAGCCCGATCAGAAATTCCTCTTCGCCGGGCTTGACCGGCGCAAACCCGACGCCGCAGTTGCCCATCACGACGGTGGTGATGCCGTGCCAACTAGAGGGACTCAGATAAGGATCCCACGCGACCTGGCCGTCGTAATGCGTGTGGATGTCGACCCATCCGGGCGTCACCAGCAGCCCCGCGGCATCGATCTCGCGCCGCGCGCCGCCGGCCTTGCCGCCGACGGAGGTGATGAGGCCGCCGTCAATGGCGACATCGCCATCAAAAGCCGGCTTACCGCTGCCGTCGACGATCCTGCCATTGCGAATCACCAGGTCATGCATCGGAAATGGCTCCTTGGGTTCAAGTGGCACGAATCTACCACATCACGGCGCAAAACGTTAACGGCTGCGGTTTTGCACGAGGTTGCAGCGCGAGAGTTGCTTCGCTGCGCGGGGGGCGAGGCGCAAGAACTGGCACTTTGACTTTGCGCACCGCCTGAAAGCAAGATAGCGGCGCATGCAGCCATCGGGCGGCCGAAAGGAGAAACGATGAAATTCATGTTTTTTTTCCTGCCCACGTTGCCGGCGACTTTGGAAGAGCGCCGAGCGCTGCGTCCGATCGCCAGCCATCCCGAACGCTGGCAGCAGATGATCGACGAGGTCGTGGAACTGGCGCAGGCGGCGGAGGAGGTGGGCTTTGATGCGGTGTGCTTCCCCGAACATCACCTGCACAGCGAAGGCATCGAGATCGGCAGTTTGCCGGTGCTTACCCAGCACGTGATTCACCACACCCAACGCATCAAGGTTGGACCGATCGGCTACGTGCTGCCGGGATGGAACCCGCTGCGGCTGGCGCTGGAAATCGCCTGGCTCGACCAGCTAACCAAAGGCCGCACCTTCGTCGGATTCGCGCGCGGATATCAGACCCGATGGCTTAACCAGATGGCGCAGAAAATCCACGTCAGCGCTACCAGCAGCGACCGCAGCGAAACCGATCGCATCAACCGCGAGGCTTTCGAGGAAGTGTTTCGCTTCCTGAAGCTGGCGTGGGGCGACGAACCGTTCCGCTTCAAGGGCAAATACTACGAATACCCCTATCCGCAGGAAGGCACGCCATGGCCGGCGCATGAATGGACGCGCGAGTACGGCTTTCCGGGCGAAGTCGACGAACTGGGGCGCATCCAGAAGATCAACGTGGTGCCCAAGCCCTACCAGAGGCCGCATCCGCCGCTGTTCCAGGCCTTTTCAGTCAGCGAGGAAACCATCCGCTGGTGCGCGCGTGAACAAATCATTCCCACCATCCTGCTGCCGCAGCCGCCGGTGGTGCGGAAATTCGCCGAGGCCTATCGAGAGGAATCGCACAAAGCTGGCCGCGAGCTGAAGCTGGGGGAGGGCATCGGCGTGCTGCACGGCATCTATCTGGCCGCCAACAAGGAGCAGGCGCGCGAGATGGCCGGGCGTGGAATGTGTGGGGTCGCGTTCCAAAAATTCTTCCACTATTTCGGATTTTCAGAAGCCTGGCGCCTGCCTGAGGACGAAGCGCGCTATCCGGCGGGCAAAGTGATGCTGCCCGCTCATGAGGTGACCCCCGAGCGCCTGGAGCGCTGCAAATTCGCCTTCATGGGCACCGTCGATGACGTCCGGCGCGAAATGGACGCGATGAACGAGAACGTCCATCCGGAATGGTTCGTCTGGCAGGGCGACCAGGGCTTTCTGCCCAAGGCGGAAGTCAAGCGCCAAATCGTGACCTTCGGCAAAGAGGTGATACCACGATACCGATAGGCAGCGGCGATGCGTCCGCGCCCTAGCGATGGCGGCGAAAGAAGACCGTGGCGCTGAGCGCACAGTTGCGATCGGGTTCGGTGCGCACGAATGCGGCCCTGCAACCTTGCTCATCGAGGACGGCGAACAGGCGGCTTAGGCAGTAAAGGTTCAGTTGCATCAGCGGATAGCTAAACGGCCGGCGCCGGGCCAGATTAGCCAGGCCGTTGACGCCGGGAAGGTTGTTGCGCGCCCAGTTGAGCGCCTTGCGCCACGGTGCGGCACGCCACGCGATCGGGAACTGAAAGACGCCAATCCCGCCATCATCAAGCCGCTGCGCCAGGCGCGCGACGATGGACTCACCCTTAGATTGAGGCATATGGCCGAACACCCAGGTTGAATTGATCAGATCGAACTTGCCGTCCAGGCGCGAGAGCAACTCATCAGCCTTGACCAGCTTCACGTTGTTGTACCCGGCACAGTTGCGAGCCGCCTCGGCCAACATCGCTTCGGCAACGTCCATCCCCACCACCTCATCGCATCGCGCCGCCAACGGGATCACCATTCGTCCCACTCCGCAGCCGAAATCCAGCGCGCGCCCGGGCCTAAAGCCCGGCGCAAGATGCTCGTCGATGTCCCGAAGCGCCTGCGCGATGTAGCGCTCCCCGGCGTGGAAAAATTCGCTGCGCCGCTGGGCATCGAGTTGCGCCCGATAGTATCGGCTGGTGCCGGCAACCGCGCCGTATGGCTCCGATGTGCCGAGCAGTTCCCAGGCTCTGTCGGAATTGCGCAAGCGCTCAGACCTTCAGGACCGCGGCGCCGGTTCTGCCAGCGTCAGGACCGGGACTCGCGCAGTTGGCGGCGCAGTTCGCTGCGGCGGATTTTGCCGCTGATGGTCTTGGGCAGCTCCGCTACGTAATGGATTTCGCGCGGATACTTATAGGGCGCGGTGACGCGCTTGACGTGATCCTGCAGTTCGCGCGTCAGGTCATCCGACGGCTTCCAGCCAGGAGCCAGGATCACGAAGGCACAGACGATCTGCGTGCGCTCCGGGTCGTCCTTGCCGACCACCGCCGCCTCCATCACCGCCGGATGCTCGACCAGTGCCGATTCGACTTCGAACGGACCGATCCGATAGGCGGCCGAAGTGATGACATCGTCGGCGCGCCCCTCGAACCAGAAGTAGCCGTCTTCATCCATCCAGCCCTTGTCGCCCGTATAGTACCATCCGTGGCGAAACGCGTTGCGCGTGGCGTCTTCGTCGCCCAGATAGCCGGAGAACAGCCCCACCGGCCGCGGCTGGGTGCACACCGCGATATTGGCCACCTCCCCGGGTGCGACGCGCCGGCCCTCGTCGTCGACGATGGCGATTTCGTAGCCCGGCACGGGCTTGCCCATCGAGCCCGGTCGTACCTCCATCGCGCGGTAATTGGCCACCAGCGCGGTGGTCTCGCTCTGCCCGTAGCCGTCGTAAACCGTCAACCCGCCGGTGCCTTCGCGCCAGGCGCGAATCACCTCGGGATTGAGCGGTTCGCCGGCGCTGGTGCAATGCCGCAGGCATGACAGGTCGTAGGATTGCAAATCGGCTTGTACCAGCATCCGATACAACGTCGGCGGGGCGCAGAATGACGTCACACCGTGCTCGCGGATGATGGAGAGAATCGTGTCGGGGTCGGGCTTGCCCAGCGCGACCTGCACCACGCAGGCGCGCTCGTGCCATTGCCCGAACAGCCCGCCCCACGCAGCCTTGGCCCATCCGGTGTCAGAAATCGTCCAATGACGGTCGCCGGGGCGCAGGTCGTGCCAGAATCGCGCGGTGGCAACGTGTCCCAGGGCGTAGGCTTGCGTATGCAATACCATCTTGGGGTACGACACGGTGCCGCTGGTGAAGAAGATTAGCATCGGATCCTCGCATCCGGTCGGATCGGCAGGGGTGTCGCCATCGCCGGCGCGGTCGAGAAGCTGATCGAGATTGCGCCATCGGCCGTGGTCGCCGCGCCCGTGCGACCAACGCACAAAATGGCGGATGGTGTGCAACTCGCCCGCGACCTCATCGACCTTCGCCGCGCCCGGTTCGTCGGTGATCACGGCGACCGCGCCGGAAGCCTTGGCGCGGTAATTAATGTCCCTGGCGGTGGAGAGATTGGGTGTGGGGATGGGAACTGCGCCGATGCGGATGGCGCCGAGCATCGCCGTGTACCACGCTGGCACGCGCGGCAGCATCACCAGGATGCGGTCACCCTTGGCAACGCCCAAGGCAAGCAGCGCGCGCGCCATCCGCCGCGACTCGCCGGCCAGCGCCGAGACGCTCTGCTCGGCGACCAACTCGCCGCCTGGCCCAATCGACACCAGCGCCGGCGCCTGGGGGTCTTCCGAGCACCATCGTTCGATGATGTCGAGCACGGGATTGAAGCGCTCGGGCACTTGGACCCGGTAACTGCGGCGTTCGGCTTCGTACGATTTCATGCGGGGCTCAGCCCCGCGATCGGGTGCGTTCACGGGCATCTCTCTCGATTCATAATAGCGCGGCCTTCAAGCTGCGGATCTCACACCATGTATGCGCCGCCGTAGCAGTGCAGCACCTGGCCGGTCAGGATGTGGCTGGGATTGGTGGCGGCGTAAATCACCACGTCGGCGATTTCGCTGGGCTCCAGCACCCGTCCCCACGGCATGTGGGGGATGAGCCGGGCGTGATCGCCCGGCTCGGGCGGCCCCTCCTTGCCCATCGCGGTGCCGGTCGCGCCGGGTGCTACCACGGTCACCACGATCTTGTCGCGCGTCAGTTCGCGCGCCAGCACCCGGCTGAGCGCCACAACGCCCGCCTTGGTGGCGGAATAGATGCATTGCTGGAGCAGCGGCTGATAGGCGGCGCCCGAGGCGATGTTGACGATGCGCCCGCCACCGGCCGCGCGCATATGGGGAATCACCGCCTGACAGAATAGCGCCGTGCCACGCAGGTTGACGTTGATCTGTTTGTCGAAGCCTTCATCGGTCATTTTCTCCAGCGGTTCAGGGATGATAATTCCGGCGACGTTGGCCAGCACGTCGATCCGTCCCAGTTCCCGTGCCACGCGCTCGACCGCAGCGCCGACGCTGGCGCGGCTGGTCACGTCAGTCTTGACGAAGATCACGCGGCGGCCGCTTTCGGCAGCGATTTTCCGGGCCGACTCGTTACCCCAGTCTTCCCTGAGGTCGGCGATTGCGACGTCCAGCCCCTTTTGCGCCAGGCCCTGCGCGACGGCAAACCCGATCCCCCACGGACGTGCCGCGCCGGTTACAATTGCCACCTTCTGTTCCGCCATTTGAGCCTCCCTTCGAACAAGAATACTTTTACCAATCGTTGACGATACAGCTCTCGGCATTGCCGGGAGCAAAAAGAACCGGCACGCGGGCCGGCGCTGCCGAACTAAGGGATTCGGAAACCGGAAAATTCGCCTCGCCTTCTCCTCAGCGTTCTCCCGCGGCGCCAGAGCCTATCTGCGTTCGGCCTCGAGGGGACGGAATTCTATCAGCTCCAGCACCGTACCGTCGGGATCTTCAAAGCAGACAAATAGCGAACTGCCGCCGTGCGAATGAAGCACCTGCGGCTCGGAATAGAACTCGATTCCCCTGGCCTTGAGTTCCTCGTAGGTCCGCTGAAGATGCGGCGTATGCAGCGCGATGCGCGCGATTCCGGCGTGATTGAGCCGCGGATAGGCGCGGCCTTCGGTGCGCGGGCTCAGCCATTCGATCAGATCCAGATTGATCGCGCCCGGATCGTCGCCCAGCTTCAGCAGCTTGCCGCGTGCGCGCGGGTTGGGAATGCGCAGGGCTTTTTCCAGGCCGCCGCCGCCGCTTTCGGCAATTTCCCCAACTTCGCGAAAACCAATCGCTTTGTAGAACTCCAGCGAACGTTCCAGGCTGGTGCAGTTGACGCTAATGCCGTAGATGGCGTCGGGCATCACCGCGCGCCCGGCAGGCTCGGACGGCGGGGGGCCCAGGAGGCGAGACCACCATTTTCTTGCTCTCGCAGGCAATTTCACTACCCGAATCGGGCCGTTGCCATGATGGCACGACGCATTGCGCCGCGTCCACGATATCCCCGGCTAGACCGCGTTCAGGCGCCCGCCCGGGCGTGGAAAACAGGCTGCTTAGCTTTTGGGCGTGCGCTTTTTGTATTGGACCAGCTCAAGCACGGTACCGTCGGGATCCTCGAAGCAGACCACCGTCGATTGCCCGCCCTTGTATCGGACTGTAATCGGCTCGGAGAAGAACTTGACCCCCTTGCTTTTCAGCTCCTCGACGTCCTTCTCAAGGTCCTTGCTGTAAAAGCACACGCGCGCGATACCGAGGTTGTTGAGCTTGTCGTAGGGCGGTTTGTCGCTGCGCGGATTGAGCCATTCGATCAGGTCGATATGGCTGCAATAGGGGTCCTCACCGATTTCCAGCAGCCGGGCGCGGGCGCGCGAGTCCTCCGGCATCCGCAGCCCCCGCCCCATCTCGGGGCCCCCGCCTTCGCCGAAGTCCACCACTTCCCGAAAGCCCAACATCTTGTAGAACTCCAGCGAGCGCTCGAGGTTCGTGCAGTTGATGTTGATGTGATAGATGCTTCTGAGGTTCATGACTCACCTGCCAGCGATTGATTTCCGCGGCGCCCGCGCCTGCCGAACAAAGTCACAAACCGGCAGAGGCCGGCGCGCGATCTTGCCTTAGCAAGCCGCGCGTCGGATCAGGCTGCGGATACGCTGCATAGGGTGTGTTGCGAATCTTATCGAGTTCTAGTTGGCGGCTGCAGCGCCGGCCGCAGGCTTTTGCGCCTGCGCACCGGAATAGGCCAGGCTGACGGGAGTATTGAGGTCAAACGGGCTCTCCAGTCCCAGGCTCTTGCCGATTTCGCGCAGCGCCGGCAGCACTTCCTGCCCGGTCAGCCGGATACAGGTCTTGGAGTCCTCGTGGTTGATGCGTCCGTCATTGCCGTACAGCGCCAGGATTGACGGCCGCGTCTCCTCCATGATGATGCGCAGCTTTTCGATCACGGTCTTGGGCGTGCCCGCAATCAAGGTCAGGTTCTGCATCTGGCGCTCCAGCGAGGCGTTGGCACCGCGCACGTGGGTGTAGCCCGCGCGCAACTCCGCCATCGCGCGGCGCGCCCACGGCCCCAGGTAGCCCGAGGGCGCCGCCCACACCGGATGGGTCAGGCCGGTGAACTCGCCCTGCATCCACATGAACTCGCGCGCGTTGCGGATGGCTTTCTCCTCGGTCTCCGCAACGTGGCATCGAATCAGGTAGCCGCGCTCCGCCGGACCCGGCTCATAGCCGCTTTCCCGGGCGGTCTGATCGTAGATTTTCCAAACGTTCTTGCTCTCCTCGATTGGCAGGTTGAGCGCGATGTAAGGGTAGCGATGCTGCGCCGCCCACACGATGGTCTCGCGGCTGGATACGCCGGGGATCCAGATGCGTGGATGCGGCTTTTGCAGGGGCAGCGCCCACGGATTGACCACGCGCAGCTGGTAATGGTTGCCCTCCCATCGCCAGGGTCCGGGCGTGGTCCAGGTCTTGACAATCAGGTCGTGCGCTTCTTCGAAGCGCTCGCGATTGAACGCGGGATTGGCGTTGGCCTGCAAGGACTCAACTCCGCCACCGCGCACGAAGCCCGACACCAGGCGGCCCTTGGAGATCATGTCGATCATTGCCAGCTCTTCGGCCAGGCGCACCGGATTGTCGGCAATCGGCAGGGGATTGCCCAGCAGTACGATCTTGACGCGCTTGGTGATCGCACCCAGGATCGCGGCGCAGATGTTGATCTTGGCCTGCATGCAAAACGGCGCCGTATGGTGCTCGTTGAGCATGATGCCGTCGTAGCCGACTTCTTCGACCAGCTTGTATTCCTCAAGCCGCTCGTTATACAGCCGGCTGCCCTCGGCCGCATCGAAGAACTTGTTGGGAAACAGCAGCGCCGTGTAACCGTAGCGGTCGCCTTCCTCCTTGGGATAGGCCGACATCGGCTGTTCGGTGAAATACATCAGATGCATAGGCCGTGGCCTCCCTTGCCTGGATTGTCAGGCGCCGTTTACTTGCCGGCGATAAACGATTTGGTCAGTTGCGCCAGCTCGTGATGCTTTTCCACTTCCAGATAGTGATTGCCTTCGAGCACTTCCAGTTTCGCCTTGGGCATCAACTGCTGATAGCGCTCGCCGCACGAACGCGGCACCACGCGGTTGTTCTTGCCCCACACCACCAGCGTCGGCACCGTCACCGCCTTGATCAGATGCGGCATCGCCTGGTTGAACATGTAGGGCTTCCAGGCGATGCGCGTGGTCATCTCGCGATTGATCTCCCACTGCACCAACTGGTCGACATCGGGCCGCTCTTTGTAGAGCTCGGCGAACTTGGCCTGGTCGGCGAAGCCCGCCTTGACATAGTCCAGCGTGCTGATCAGGAACTGATCGATGATCTCGCCGCGCGTGGGCTGTATACCCATCGCGTTGACCAGCACCAGGTGGCTGAACTCGTGATGGCACATGGTGGCCATCTCCGCCGCGATCCATCCGCCGAAGCCCAGGCCGACCACGGCCGTCGTACTGAGGCCGAGATCCTTGAGCAGGCGCTGATAAATACAGGCGATGTCGCGCACATTGCGCGCCCATTCCGGCCGCTCCGACTTGCCGTAGCCCGGATGGGAGGGGACGTACACGGTGTGGTTTTCGGCCAGCGCCATGTAATACGGCAGCCATCCCGGATTGCCTATGTCATGATGGAAGACGACGACCGGAGAGCCGCTGCCCCCTTTGAGCAACTGCACCTTGCCTCCGACCACATCGACGAAACTTTCGGTGAAACTCATCTAGCTGCGCTCCTCGGCCGGTCGGCGCCGCCGACACTGCGCGACAGTCGCCTCCGCCATTGGTTGATTTGCCGGTCCAAGCGGCAGAAACATTGCCGTTCCGGACGGAACAGCCGTTACCGCGCCAAACTAGAATTCGGCCCTCTGTGTGTCAAGGTTTGATGCGCCGATGGCGCAGCCCCGGCCTCTGCCACGGTGTTCCCTTGGATCGAAGATACTACGTGACTGCGGGGATGGCTTGGCTGCCCAGGCATCCCGGCCCGCCGGATCGGTGCGCCCGGGCTGCCAACCGTGTTAAGGTTCAAGCGATGGCGGGCATCGCTTCACAACGGCCGGGATGCGTGGTGGGCGTGATCTCCGACACCCACGGCCTGATCCGTCCGCAGGCACTGCAGCGCCTTAGGGGGTCGGACCTGATCGTGCATTGCGGCGACGTCGGCGCTCCCGAGGTGTTGCAGGCCCTCCACGCGATTGCGCCGGTTCACGCGGTGCGCGGCAACAACGACAGAGGCTTTTGGGCAAAGCAACTGCCTCGCGACGCGGTGATCGAGCTCGGCAAACACAGCCTGTACGTCATCCACGACCTCGCCGAACTTGATCTGGAGCCGTCTGCCGCGGGATTCGCGGCGGTCCTCTCCGGCCATTCGCATAAACCGCGGATTGAACGCCGCGACAGAGTGTTGTTCCTCAATCCGGGCAGCGCCGGTCCGCGCCGCTTCTCGCTGCCAATCGCAATTGCCCGCCTGGTGGTGAAAGACGGGGAGTGCGAAGCCAGTATCATCCAACTGCAACCCCATCCTTCGAGTGCCAGCGGCTGAAGACGCTGCGTGCTCGCAAATTCTGCGGACCTCGGATAAATTGCGGGACGGGGGCTTGCTGATGCATCAACGGTTGAAGCCATCCGGGCAGGCTGGCATACCCGCTGACCGCGGCCGGTTCGTTTCGTGGCCCGCCGTAACGCCTCACAGGTCAACACATTCTTGCGGGTGGAAGACCGGCGGCGGCTGTTGGACGCAAACGTCCCTGGCCATCGTATTAATCCTTCTCCTGCCGGGCTCCGTCGTAGCCCAGGGGCTTGCGGGGCAGCCCAATCTGAAGGCTTTGTTTGAAGTGGTCGGCCGCGCGCATGACATCGACGCCGGGCTGCTGGCGGCGATCGCCGAGGTCGAATCCGGCGGCAATCCGCTGAGCATTTCGCCCAAGGGAGCAGCCGGCTTGATGCAGTTGATGCCGGCCACGGCCACGGAATTTTCGGTGCTCGATCCGTTCGATCCGGCGGCCAACGTGATCGGCGCGGCCAACTTCCTCGCCTATCTGCGCAATCGCTTTGCCGGCAATCTAAAGCTGCAGGGATTGCCGACCCTGCTGGCCGCGTACAACGCGGGACCGGGCGCGGTGGAGAAATACGGGGGCATACCGCCCTACGCCGAGACCCACAAATACGTGCAGCGGGTGATCGCCCGATATGCCAGCAACCGCAGCGCCCGGTCACAGCGGCCGCCGATCCTGATCCTGACGCCGAGGCCATACCTCATACAAATCGACCCCCAATCCAAGGAACCGCGGGCAGAGCCGGTTTTGATCGATGCCGACAGCCCCGGCGCGCCGCTCGATCAGCCTGGCGCAATCCGGCCCGTGTCGAAACCGGTGCTGGCCGCGGTGGGCACCGGCACCGCGCCCTGGATACGAACGCCGGTTGGTATCCCGCACCGTCGAGTCGGCCGCAGCGCAAATCGCCTCCAGTAGTGTCCATAAGCCGCCTACCGGCGCTTGGGTCCCGGCGCTGCGAATAAAAAAAGGCGGAGCATCGTGCGATGCTCCGCCCCTGGATTTCCCGGCCGCGTCCTACTCTTCCGTGCGGCGACCGCACAGTACCATCGGCGCTGGAGGGCTTAACTGCCGTGTTCGGGATGGGAACGGGTGTTTCACCTCCGCCATGGCGACCGGAAACTTGTTCGACAACTGAAAGTAGGTCTTCGTATCTTTGTGCAACGATGAGTGTGGCGCGGCCATTTGGGCCCGAGCGCTCGGGCACCACCTTCGCCGGCTAGTGCGAAGGGATGATGGTCAAGCCGCACGGCCAATTAGTACCAGTCAGCTCCGCGCGTTGCCGCGCTTCCACCTCTGGCCTATCAACCTCCTGGTCTGGAAGGGGCCTTTAGGACCTTACGGTCGGGATACCTAATCTTGGGGAGGGCTTCCCGCTTATATGCTTTCAGCGGTTATCCCGTCCGCACATGGCTACCCGGCGATGCAGCTGGCGCTACAACCGGAACACCAGCGGTGCGTCCGTCCCGGTCCTCTCGTACTAGGGACAGCACCCCTCAAGTATCCTTCGCCCACGGCGGATAGGGACCG
>JAJPHZ010000034.1 GCA_021325025.1 Pseudomonadota bacterium
CTCGACTACTTCGTTGGCGTCGGCGGGGCGCAGCGTGATCAGATGGGGCGTGGAGCGCAGCGCCGCCAGTTGCTCGATCGGCTGATGGGTCGGGCCGTCCTCGCCCAGGCCGATCGAGTCGTGGGTGAAGATATAGATCACCGGCAGTTCCATCAGGGCGGACAGCCGCAGCGCCGGCTTGAGGTAATCGCTGAAGATCAGAAAGCCCGACCCGAAGGGGCGCACCTTGCTCAGCGCAAGTCCGTTGAGGATCGCAGCCATGGCGTGCTCGCGGATGCCGAAATGAAAATTGCGTCCGGTGCGGTCATCGGCCTCGAAGTCCCGGGCGCCGTCGAAAGTAAGCCGGGTCTTGGTCGAGGGCGCCAGGTCGGCGGCGCCGCCGATCAGCCACGGCACGCGGCGCGCGATTGCGTTGAGCACCTGGCCCGAGGAGTCGCGGCTGGCGACGCCCTTGGGATCGGCCTTGAAGACCGGCAGCTCCGCATCCCATCCCGGCGGCAGCTCGCGCCGCTGCATGCGTTCGATGTGGTCGGCCAGGTCAGGGTATGACTTTTTGTATTCCGCCAGGCGCGCGTACCAACCCTCGCGCAGCTCGCGTCCGCGCTGGCGCATCGCCTGGGCAAAATGCTGGCGGACGTCATCGGGCACCACAAAGTGTGCATCCTCGGGCCATCCGTAACTACGCTTGGCGCCGCGCACTTCATCCTCGCCCAGCGGCTCACCATGCGCCGCGCTGGTGTCGTGCTTGTGCGGCGCGCCGTAGGCGATGTGGCTGTCGACAATGATTAGTGTCGGGCGGTCGGTGGTCTCGCGCGCGGTCTTGAGCGCGCGCTCCAGGAACTCCATGGAGTTGGCGTCGCCCACCCGCAGCACGTTCCAGTTGTAGCCCAGGAAGCGAGTGGCCACGTCGTCGCTGAACGCCAGCGCGGTGTTGCCCTCGATGGTGATGTGGTTGTTGTCGTAGATCCAGCACAGGTTGGACAGTCCCAAATGGCCCGCCAGCGACGCCGCCTCGTTGGAAATCCCCTCCATCATGCAGCCGTCGCCCGCCAGCGCGTAGACCCGGAAGTCGAACATTTCGAAGCCGGGCCGGTTGAAATGCGCCGCCATCCACTTCGACGCGATCGCCATCCCCACGCTGGTCGCGACTCCCTGGCCCAATGGCCCGGTCGTGGTCTCGACGCCCGACACCATCCGGTACTCCGGATGCCCCGGGCATTTGCTGCCCAGTTGGCGGAAGTGCTTGATGTCCTCCAGGGTCACCGCGGGCTGGCCCAGGATTTCGTATTGCGGATCGACCGCTTTGACGCCGGTCAGATGTAACATCGAGTAGAGCAGCATCGAGGCGTGTCCCGCCGATAGCACGAAGCGGTCGCGGTTGGGCCAGATCGGATCCTCAGGATCGAAGCGCAAAAACCGGTCCCACAAACAGTAGACCACCGGCGCCATCGCCATCGGCGTGCCCGGATGGCCCGAGTTGGCCGCCTGCACGGCGTCGATCGAAAGCGTCCGAATCGTGTTGATGCACTTAAGCTCCAAGGCTTCCTGCTCGGTCATGGCTGGTACATGCTCCCTTTCGCAAACACCCGATAAAGGATGCTCGGGCTCGCTTCAAGGTTGCGCTATCAAACTCTCCGCGTCCAGTGCCGCGGGCCCTGCCCCGCTAAACGGGCAGGCGAAAGCTTGGCTTATATTGCGGCTGACTCCTGACGGCGCGGTATCTCCCGCCGTCAGGCGCGAACCGAACGATCAATTCTGGGATTCAAGCGGCGGAACACACCAATTCGATGAGAGGCAGGATCTGACAAATCGACAAAGTCCACGACGATGCGTGGGCATCAGCGCGACATTCGCGCCCAGTGGTAGTGCCGCGATGCGACGCTCGCAGCGCCCCTCCGGCGTCATCGGCGGTCGCCAGCCCGCAGGGGCCTGCGGCCGGCCACGCGCGTTGGAGCGCGATGGGCGCGCTCTTCGTGGCGCGCACAAACACAAGTCAGAGAGACCAGGACGAGAAGCCAAAACGAAACCATCGTTTAAACTCCTGGCTGACGCAGCCCGAAATCACATCCTGATCCCAGCGACAAGCCGGAATCGTGCCAGTGGCAATGTACAGACCAGCACCATCAAAAACTCCGACGGATGGCCCAACGCGTGCAGTTTGGGTCCAACCTCTAACCTGGACCTGCCTCCAGCAGCATCAGCGCTGCGCGCCCGATGTAGCTATAGGGTTCAGGGACAGGGCCCGGCGCAGGCAACGACACGCTGGACGCTCCAGCATGGCGCGGCACGTCGGTTGCTCAGGCTCAACGCCGGGTGCTGCCTGCGGGCAGTCAATACGCACGCTTAATGCTGGGAATGCAGAGATTGGTCGATGGGAACCGAACTCGTTCTATATGAGACTCGTTATCCGGCCGCGATAATCACGCTTAACTGCCCGCAGACCAGAAATGCGCTAAGCATGCCGATGGTGGACGCGATCATGGCGGCGCTCCAGCGCGCGCAGCACGATAGCGGCGTGCGCGCGCTGATTGTCACCGGCACCGAATCGGCCTTCTCGGCGGGGATGGATCTGAAGGAACTGCGCCGCGCGCTGGATGAGATGAGCTTTGACCAAAGCGGCGGCGCGCTGTGGGCCGATGCCTTTCGCGGCGAGGAGCTGATCGATCGCCTGTACAGATTCCCCAAACCGACCATCGCGGCCGTCAACGGCGCGGCGGCCGCCGCCGGAGCGGCACTGGTCAGCGCCTGCGATATGGCGGTGGCGGTGCCCGAGGCCCGCATCGGATACCCGGAGATGCGGCGCGGAATTCAGGCCGGGATGGTGCTGATTCATCTGATGCGATTGGTTGGCGAGCGTCACGCCCGCTTCCTGGTGCTGACCGGGGAGCTCATCACCGCCGGCCGCGCCCGGGAAATCGGTCTGCTCAACGAAGTGGTCGCGCGCGATCAGCTCATGGCGACCGCGATGCAGTGGGCGGCATCGGTGGCGCTCAACGCCCCCAAGGCCGAAATGATCACCAAGGCGCTGCTGGAGAAGTTCTCCGCACAAGCGGTGTCGATGAAGACCGTCGAGTACAAGGAGGCGCCCCATCTGACCGACGAATGCCGCGCCGGGCTGGAGGCGTTCTTCCAAAAGCGGCCCGCCCCATGGACGTTGTGACTGAACCCGCTTCAGGGCGCCGCTTCACAGGCCTGGGTCGACAACTCCGGAGCAAGCTTGGGCCCTAAGAGCGCGGTTCGCGATGCCCCGGGCTTTTGCGCACTGACTATATATTGAGCGCCCGCACAGCGAAGCAGTGGATAACCGCGGTCGGCCATCCGTTGGAGCTGCCGATGCAACGCCAGTCCGGTGGCCGAGGGCAGCATCGCGCGCCGGAAAAGCGTAAACGGTCCGAATCCAACCGTGGCGTCTTCGACTATCTGCAGGCCGTGCGCCCGCAGGGTCGCCCGACACTCCCCAATCGACACCTTTTGTCCGAATGGGATCTCCTTGTGCGATTGTCCTAACAGCCTGAGAAGCAACTGCTTGGCTGGCTGCAAAACCGGATTGGTCAGCGGATCGATGAACCAACGAAATCCCCAACGGTTGTCGATGGTAATGATGATGTGGCCACCCGGTTCAAGGACGCGGCACATCTCGCGCATCGCGGCTTCGGTCGATGACAGCCAAGGCAGAACACCAATGGCCATGACCAGGCGGAAGCAATGGTCGACAAATGGCAGACGGTTGATGTCACCCCTGACGCACCAGACGGCTGACTGTAGTCCCTCTGCGGACACCGCCCTGCGAGTCGTCTCCACCATTTCAGGCACCGCGTCTACCGCACAGACCAGGTAGCCGCGCCGGGCAAGCGCAATGGTGGCGTGTCCGGTGCCGCATCCGATGTCAAGTGCGCGAGCGCAGGCGGAACGGGGGAAGCCGTCGACGAAGTCCAGGATCGTTCGCAGACGGCGCTGATGAATCACTTCAAAAATGCCGGTGCCGTAATAAATTTCCTCCCAAAACCGAGCCTGCTTCTGGAAATAGGCTGTGACCAGCTTTTGTTGATCTCCGGCTATAAAGTTTCTTCTAGCCATCTCTCAGCCCACAGACGTAACGTGCCTGCCAAAATAGCTCTTTGCCTGGGCATCTTATTCTCGCCCCGTCTAGCGCGGCTCCCAGCAGCGGTCGTGCGATTGGTGTCGGGTTGTTGTAAAATGCCCTCAGCAAATTCTCCACTGCACAAAAGCGCTTGCTGGCAGGCGTCCACGAAAAACGTCACAATCCAAGCACGCGACATTCCCGCCGCTGGATATGCAAACCCGATGCCGCGGCTCTCCCGACGCCGCGCTCGCCGGTTAATCTGCGGTCTATCAAACCATGGCCTAACAGGGTACGGAAAAAGGATATTTGTGCCCTCATGAAGACACCTGCGTTCCGCACCCTGGATAAAAGATGGCCGCTTTACTTCTCTCCCTCTGGGAGAGACTAGAGTGAGGGAGGAGGTTGCGGAAAATCGTTTTTTCCGCAACCTGCTAATGGCAGTGGGGCGGCCTGAGAAATCAGGTAACGCGAGCACAATGTGGGCCTTCCCGAAGATCCCGACGGCCACACCCTGGTCTTACGAACAGGAGGTCGGTATCACGGTCGAGGGGGCCGGGTTTCTGAGCAAGTGTGACGCGAAGTTGCCCGCTGAACCGGTCGCGGCGTGGCGCAAACTTTGCCTGCGTTTCGTCCGGCGTCGATATCGACCTGCAAGACGAAACGGTGCGTGCGCGATTATTCCTGAAAAACCGTGATTTCCAGATCCTGATAGGCCTGGGTCCTGATCGGAATGATCTTCTGGTAATCGGGGTCATTGTGCCAGGCATGCACGGCGGCGAGGTCGGGAAAGCGCAGCACCGCGCCGACGGTCCATTTGTGATGGCCCGCCAGCCCCTCGATGCCGGTGCCGCGCGCCACCAACTCTCCGCCGTGTTTGGCGACGATCGGTCCCGCCCCCGACTGATATTGCTTCATCTGCTCGGCGCGTTCGGGGTTGGGCGTGCCTTGCACGATTACCAGTACGCTCATGACTGTCTCCTCTTTCCAAACTGGCCGACGGCTTTTCCTACAGGCCGATCGCCCTGGCGACGCGTTCGTGATGCAGCGCCGTGCTACCCAGGCTCAATTCGAACGCTTTGGCGCGACGCGTGAACAGTTGCAGGTCATACTCACTGGAATAACCGATCGCGCCGTGCACCTGATGGGCGTTGATAAACACACGGCGCACCGCGTCGTTGATATACGCCTTGGCCGCAGCCACGTCCAAGTCCGCGGCGCCGCCCTGTTCAAGCCGCCACGCCGCCTGCAGCGCCAGATAGCGGCAGGCGTCGATATCGATACGCATGTCGGCGCATCGATGGGCCACCGCCTGGAACGCTCCGATCGGCCGGCCGAACTGCTCGCGCGTGCTGACGTGGGACACGGCCAGCGACAGGGCGCGCTCGCACAGCCCCACCGCGTAAGCGGCCTGCAGGACCGCGGCATGGTCGAGCGCCCGATCCAGCAGCGCACGGCCGTCAGCGTTGGGATTGAGCACCGCGGCCGGCGTAAAGGTCACCTTCTCCAGGCTGACGTTGTACAGGGGGTCGCCGCCGATTGCGCGATGACGCTCGCATTTGATGCCGGGAGCGCCGCGCTCCAGCGCGATCAGTGCCAGCCCGGGCTCCGGCATCATCGCCGCGACCAGTATCAGATGCGCGCTGTCGGCGTAGGGCACCACGATTTTGGCGCCCGACAGCCGCCAGTTGGTGGTAAAGCGCTGCGCCGTGGTCCGCAGTGCACTCCATTCGTTGCCCCCACCCGGCTCGACCAGCGCCATCGTGGCGATCACCTCGCCCCTGGCCAGGCCGGGCAGCCACTTGTCGCACTGCCAGTCGTTGCCCGACCACAGCACCGGCAGCGCTCCCAGAGCAACCGAAGTCAGCAGCGGCGAGGGAAAGGCGACCCGGCCTAACTCTTCGGCCACGATTGCAAGATCGAGGATTTTGCCGCCGCTGCCGCCGTATTGCTCGGGCAGGACCAGCCCGGGATAGCCGAGTTCGCAAAGCCTCGACCACAGCTCAGGCGAGAAACCGCTGAGGCTTGTTTCGACCTCGCGTACCACGTTGCTGGGACATACCTGTTCGGCGAAATGGCGGGCCGACTCAGCCAACATCCGCTGCTCTTCGGTCAAAGTGAGATCCATCGTGACCTCGCAATACGGGAAGATTCAGCCCGCGATGCGTGCACTGCTCTTGCCGCGCATCCGGCCTGCCAGCGACCACGACCGATAACACTGGCCCTGCGCACGGACAAGTGCGCGAGGATCGCACTGCAGCGCAGGCGGACCACCCGGCCCGCCTGCGCGCACCCTGGATTCGCGATTACTGAGCCTTGGCTTCCTTGACGCCCCGCTGATCCAGTTCTTCATCGATGATCGACTCGAACTCGCTGGCGGGCTGCGCTCCGCTTATCAGACGGCCGTCGATGATAAAGGTCGGCGTACCGTCGACGCCAATCGCACTACCCTCCTCGCGGCTTTTGTTGATCTGATCCAGGTGCAGGTTGCCGGCGATGCACTCGTCGAACTTCTTGGTATTTAGCTTCAACTTGCCGGCGGTCGCCTTAAGTCCGGCCTGATCGAGCTTGGACTGGTCGGCGAACAATGCGTCGTGAAACTGCCAGTACTTGCCCTGGTCGCCCGCGCAGCGCGCCGCCTGAGCAGCCTTGAGCGCGTTTTGATGAAACGGCAGAGGAAAATCCATGTAAACGAGGCGCACCTTGTCGCCGTACTTCTTGAGCACTTCCTTGACCGAGGACTCCGCACGCTGACAGTAGGGGCACTGATAATCGGAGAACTCGACGATCGTAACCGGAGCGTTGCTGGGACCGACCGAACCGGCGCTGTACCGGGTCGAGACGTCCACGCGCGGCGCCTTGAGCATCACCTTGACGCCGGCCTCGCGGCGCAGCCTGGCGATCAGTTCGGAGCGCGCCGCGTTCACCTTTTGCCGTCTCATATACGGCCCCAGCAGGTTTTTGATCTTATCGTAGGGCTGACGGATGCGCGCCGAGTTCTGGTCGTAGAAATCCTTCATCTCCTTTTCGGTGGGAGCCGGCGCCTTGTCGTCGACCTCTTTCTTCAGATAGGCGTCGCTGCTCATCCCGGCCTTCTTGGCCGCCTGCTCGATCAGGTAGTCATCGATGATAGCGTCCAGCGCCTGTTTTCTGGCCTGGTAAATCTCGGTCTGGACCTTTGCCAGTTGCGGCCGCGCTTTTTCATCGACTTGTCCCTCGGTAATTTTCATCGAACCGATAGTGGCAAGCACCGCGTCATTGGAATCCTTGGCCTTCGCCGCGTGCGCGGCGCGCGCCAAGGCCAGGGCCAATCCGGCAGCCAAAATCGTCGCGCCCAGCAACTTCGTCAAGCTCTTTTGCTTTTTCATCAATTGTTACGCTCCACCGTAACCGATCCACACCATATCATGCCGGCGGCGCCCTGTCTCCGCCCCACACAATGACTTTTTTAAGCCAACCAATTGCGCCTATTCAGGCCTTGACGCCCAAGCAAACGGGCATTGTAATGGTTATGAAGGTGGGCGTCATGTATCGATATTACCTGGTCGTGGCCGCAGCCGTGTTGTGGGGCGCCATCGCCGCCGCTCCCGCCACGGCGTCGGACGGCGGGTCGATGGACATGCTGTCGGCCTATCTGCATGCGCATCGGCTGCCGCTGGTCGAAGCGCGCCTGATCACCGACGAGGACGGCGGGCGGCGTGTGCTGCTGTATGGCTTTGTTGCCACCCCATACGGCAAGCGCGACGCCGAAGATCAGGCGCGGGGATTTCTCGATGACCCCGAGGTCGCGATCGTCAACCGCATAAAGATAAGGCCCGAGCTGCTGAACCTGGGCAGACCCGCCAACAACGCCGACTCCATGCAGGCCGCGGCCGGGGACTCCGAGGATGAATCGGCCGAGAACTCTGCCGCCCTTCAGCCGCTGCCCGACGACATCGGCGACCAGCAGGCCTATGCCGACCAGGAACGCGACGACCAGATGCTGATGAACAGCGGCACCGTGCTGGGCGGGATTCCCATGGCTATGGCGATTTTCGGCTCGGGTGCAATCTTTCCGCCGCTTGCGCCGCCAATTTTTCCCGGGCCGATATACCGCACTCCATTTCCGCCCATCTACACCGGGCCGGGGGCGTATTCGCCGCCCCCAACTGTGGTGATAATCAGACCGTCATTCGCTCCGCCGTCCACGGCCTTTACCGGCTTCCCGTCGGGCTTGCGCGGTCCTTCGCCCTTCCCTGCCGGACCCACGCCGATGTTCCCGGCCACCGGCGGCCTACCGCCGTTTGCCGCCCCGGTCAACCCGGTGTTTCCCGGATCCTTTGCGACTCACGGCGGCTTCGGCGGCGGCTTCGGCAACGGCGGTTTCGGTGGATTCGGCGGCAGCTTCGGCAACCATCGCTGACCTGATTCACAGCGGCGCCGATACACTTACAAGGAAGCCCTCGGCGCAGCGCGTTGCGCCAATCCTGCGGCGCAACCTATGCGTGGTGCTGCTCTGGTGTCTGCTGTGTGTGGCCGCCGGATGCGGCCGGGGGGCGCCGCACGGGCCGTCGTTGAACGTCGCGCTGGCGCTGTTTCCCGAAGAGGCGCACCGCTACCAGCATTTTGCCGCACAGTTCGAACATCGCACCGGCCTGCATCTCAGGCTGGTCGCACAGAGCTACGTCGACATCCTGCATGCCCTGCACGCTGAGGCGGGCGGCGGACGCGGCATGCTGGATCTGGTCGAGCTGGACTTGTCGATGCTGGGCGAGGCGCGGCCGCAGGTGCGGGCGCTCGACGATCTGGTCACGCCGGCGCAACGCAAACTGTTTCCTCAGGCCGCCTGGCAGACCGCCACCGCCGACAACCGCCTCTTCTTCATCCCGCATCGCCTGATGTGGCAGGCGATGATTTACAATCGCGTCGAGGTGCCCAAACCACCGGCCACTTGGGATGAACTGTCGGCCTTTGTTCGCGACCATCCGGGCAAATTTGCGCTGAAGGGCGCGCTGTATGAAGGCGCAGTTTGTGACGTGATGTCATTTGTTTGGGCCGCGGGCGGCAGCGAGCGGGATCCAGAGTCACCGGGTTCGATCGCCGCGCTGAACTTCCTGGACTCACTCGCGCCCGGGCTCAATCCGCAATCCGCGGTGTTTCGTGAGATGTCGGTGCTGGAGGCGCAGGCGCGCGGGCAGGTCTGGCTGCACTTCAACTGGCCATTTGCGATGAGCTATCTGGCAGCCAAGGGACTGGCCCCGCAAATCGAGCTGAGCGCGCCCATCCCGGCCGGACCGCACGGCACTTTTTCGGTTCTGGGCGGCGGCTATCTGGCGATCCCGCGTTCCGCGCCGCATCCACAGGCCGCGCGCGAGTTCTTGCGCTATCTGCTCACGACGAGCGCACAGACGCGCTTGAGCCGCGAGCTTGGATGGTACGGGTCGATAGCGCCGCCGCCCGGCAGCGAGGAGGCGCGCCTTTACGACGGCTTCAGCGCGATGAGAGACCACGTGCGCGCCCGCCCCCCGATTGCCGCTTACAGCGCGTTGAGCAACCGGTGGCAACGAATCATCCACGAGGTGCTGTTCGACGCAGTCCAGCCCGCCGCGGCCGTCGCGCAACAGCGGTAGCATCGGCCACAACTCCCGGTTGGCCGGGGTTAAACGAATCAACGGTTCAACTGGCCGAAAAATATTGGCAGGTGGTTTCCAGTCAAGCACTTGCGGGCTGCCGATGCTTGAAATTAGTATTTAAACCTTGCTATCCGCTCTAATTCTGCCAAGCTGTGCGTCACGGCCTGAAATCCAGATAGGTTGTGTCGAGCAGTGAAGCGAAGACATAAGATAACAGCAGTGTTTCCCGCGCTTGTTCTTGCCTGGAGCGCGGCTGCCGCCGCCGGAGGCTTCCCGGGCGGGGTTCATCAAGCGCTGGGGCCGCGCTTCCGCGCGGCGCTGCGCAATCCCCTGGTGCCCCGCCGCCATCCTCAAAACGCCATCACGCGCTGGAACGAAGTTGCGATCAACGCCACCGGATTGGACCACACTCCGGTGGCGCCCGGCGAGCATCGGGTGTTTGGCGAGCAGTTGGGACCGGCGCGAGCCAGCCGGGCGATGGCAATCGTGCACATCGCCATCTTCGATGTGGTCAATGCCATTGCCGGCCGCTACCAAAGCTACACCGGCATCGGACGCGCCCAGCCCGACACCTCGCTTGACGCCGCGGTGGCACAGGCAGCGCACGACACGCTGGCCGCGCTGTTCCCATCGCAAAAGCCCGCTTTCGACAGCCTGCTCGGCGAAGACCTGGCGCACCTCGGCGATCGCAGCCGGCGCGCCAAAGCCAACGGCATCGAGCTCGGACAACGCGCGGCCGCCGCCATCCTGGCGCTGCGCGCCAATGACGGTTCGCAGCTTGCGGATCCCCTGATGGGCAGCGGATTTCATCCCGGCCAGGCGCCGGGAGAATGGCGCCAGGACCCGATCAGCAAGGGGCCGCTGGCGCTGGGTGCATATTGGGGCAGCGTCAAACCGTTTGTTATGAAAACTTCCTATCAGTTTAGAGCGCCGCCGCCGCCGCCGATGGACAGTCCCGAGTACACCGCCGCCTACAACGAGGTCAAGTCGGTGGGCGGCGACGGAATTGCGACGCCGACCGCCCGCACCCAGGAGCAGACCGAAATCGGCCTCTTTTGGGCCTATGACGGCACGCCCAGCCTGTGCGCACCGCCGCGGATGTACAATCAAATGACACTGCACATCGCCGACCAGATGGGTACCAGCCGCCACCCGTTGGAACTGGCGCGGCTGCTGGCGCTGGTCAACGTATCGCTGGCGGATGCGGCAATCGCGGTGTGGGAATCGAAATTCCACTACCTGTTCTGGCGTCCGGTGACCGGCATCCGCGAGTCCGATCCGGGCACCGGGCCCACCGGCCTGGGCGACGGCAATCCGGCCACCGCCGGCGACCCGGCCTTTACTCCGCTCGGCGCGCCGGCCAGCAACCTCGACGGGCCCAACTTCACGCCGCCCTTTCCTTCCTATCCGTCGGGCCACGGTGGATTTGGCGGTGCGATGTTTGAAATCTTGCGCAAATTTTACGGCCGCGACGACATTGCCTTTACTTTTGTGTCCGACGAACTCAACGGTGTGACGCGCGATGACACCGGACAGGTGCGCCCGCTGATCCCGCGCAGTTTTCGTTCCTTCTCGCAGGCCGAGGAGGAAAACGGCCAAAGCCGCATCTATCTCGGTATTCACTGGCATTTCGACAAGACGCAGGCAATCGCGCAGGGCCGAAAGGTGGCTGACTATGTATTCGCCAATGCATTTGTGCCGAAAGGAGACAGCAGATAGTTTGTAGACGGCATAACACTCGACCTGTGGTTTGAAAATCATCCGATTTGGCATCCATGACGGCCATCTCTTCCTCGCTTCTACGTTTCCACCATATTTCTTAGCTAAATACGCGCATCTGGCAAAAACTTTCTTTTTTTCAGATTCGAAAATAGACAATCGGACACAGGTTTTGCCTTGACTTTACTTTTTCATGCGCGCGGCCACGTTCGCGCCCTGCGAGCATTTGCACGCGCGAACCGAGTCGAATATTTTATAGTCATTCACAATTGACGCGACCGAGCGAGCGCATCGGATAGTCACTGCGCACGACAGTTCTTGAGTGCGGGGTGGTGCGCTTTATGCATTAATCGCAGAGCCCTGCCCTATAAGTGAGGAGTGAAAGTCCAGTGAGCGCAAACGGAAGTTCTTTTTTGAGTATTGTTCCGCAGTCGTGGCGTCCGAAATTGCGTATCGCACAACTGGCGCCCCTGTATGAGCGCATACCGCCGCGCCTGTATGGCGGCACTGAACGGGTGGTTTCCTACGTCACGGAAGAACTGGTGCGCCGCGGCCACGAGGTGACGCTGTTTGCGTCAGGTGACTCGCAGACCGCGGCGCGGCTGCGGCCCGGATGCGCGCAAGCGCTGCGCCTGACCGGAAAGCCGCAGTTGGGCACTTTTTATCAGTTGCCGATGCTCAGCGACGTTTACCAGGGGGCCAACAGCCGCTTCGACGTGATCCATTCCCACCTGGATTACTGGAGCTTTCCATTCGCGCAGCTCGTCGACGTGCCGACGGTCGCGACCATGCACGGACGGCTGGACCTCGAGGAGTTGCATCCGGTCTATGCCCGGTATCGCGACGTACCGCTGGTGTCGATCAGTAACGCACAGCGCAAGCACCTGCCCTTCGTCAACTGGGTTGCCACCATCTATCACGGACTGCCGCGCGATCTGCTGACACCATGCTACGCACCGGGCAGGTATCTGGCCTTTTTGGGCCGCATTTCGCCTGAAAAGCGGCCCGACATTGCGATCGAAGTGGCGCGCAAGGCCGGCCTTCCCATCAAAATCGCCGCCAAGGTCGACGTGGTCGATCGCGACTATTTCGAGCACGTCATCCGCCCCCTGCTGGCGCCGCCGGATATCGAATACATCGGCGAGATCAGCGAGGAGGAAAAAAGTGCATTTCTCGGCCATGCCATCGCGCTGATGTTCACCATCGATTGGCCCGAACCGTTCGGCCTGGCGATGATCGAAGCGCTGGCTTGCGGCACCCCGGTGATTGCACGTCCGTGCGGCTCGGTTCCCGAAGTCCTTGTCCACGGCATCACCGGATTTATCGCCGAGACCGTAGAGGAGCTGGTAGCCGCAGTAAAGCAGGTCGGCCGGCTATCGCGGGTGGAATGCCGCCGGCAGTTCGAGCGCCGCTTTACCGTCGAGGCGATGGTTGACCGCTACGAGGAGGTCTACCATCGGCTAATCGCGCTCAGGCAGGGTGCAGCGTCGTCCAATGGCCGCGTAATCAACGTGGGTCCGGTGCCGCGGCATCCGCGGCAGGTGTGACCGCTGGCGACAGGCTCGCGGCCGTTATCGGGGCGGCGATGCGGCGGCCGTCGGGGTCGGACTCTGGGTCGCAGTCGACGTCGGATTTCCCGTCTCTGTCGGTGTGGAGGTTGCGGTCGCAGTCGGTGTTGGGATTTGGGTGGCTGTGGGCGTCGAGCTTTGGGTTGCGGTCGGCGTCGGGGTCTCGGTCGCAGTAGGCGAAGGGGTTGGCAGCGTCCACGTGACGGGCAGGGAAGCCCGGATCAGCGTCGCGGTATGGCCGGCCCGCGATTGCGTCATGTTGGCGGCCGGGCGGAAGCGGCCGCTGGCGGGATCGTAAATTTCGGCGCTGGCCAGCGGCCGATACTTCTGATTCCATCCGCCGGCGATCAGCACCTTGCCGTCGGGTAGCAGGGTGGCCGAATGACCATACCGGCTGCTGTTCATGGGCTGCGCAGCGATAAATCGGTTGCCTGACGGATCGAACAATTCCGTCGAGGCGTCCTCGCATCCGCCGGCGATCAGCACGCGCCCGTCGCGCAGCAGGGTGGCGCTGTGGCCGGCGCGGCTGCGCAGCATCCTGGGCCCTGCGACAAACTGCCCGCGGCGCGGGTCGTAGAGTTCGGTGGTATCGACCGCCTCGCTGCGCACGTAGGGACTGCCGCCGGCAATCAGCACGCGCCCATCGGCCAGCAGCGTCGCGGTGTGATAGATGCGATTGGTCTGCATCGAACCCGTGGCGGTGAACTTGCCCGCGGCGGGATCGAAAATCTCGGCCTGGCGGTCGCCGCCGCCCACCACCAGCACCCGCCCGTCGGCGAGCATCGTCGCGCTTTGCCCATATCGGCTGGAAGTCAAGTCGGCGGCAGCGGCAAACCGGTTGGCCGCGGGATCGAAGATTTCGGCCGTCGCCGAGCCGCCGCCGATCACCAGTACGCGGCCGTCGCGCAGCAAAGTGGCGGTAGGATCGTCGCGTGCCGTCGCCATCGGCTGGGTGGCCGTGAACCGGCCGCTTAGGGGACTGAAGGTCGCAGCCGAGGTGAGAATCCACGGCATCGCCGGACCCGGAAAGACGATCAGCGGTACCAGTACGGTGTTTACTCCGCCAACAATCAAAACCCGTCCGTCCTTGAGCGCGACCGCAGCGTGGCGGTCGCGATGCTCAGTCATCGGCGCGACCGGCAGGAAATGACCGGAAGCAACGTCGTACACCTCGGCCGAATCCAGCACCGCCGAACTGCTGCCGGTCGGCACGGTTATTTCGCCCGTTCCGCCCGCGATCAGCACCAGCGGGCTCAATGCCATGGTCGGGGTGGCACGGGGCGTCGGCGTAGCGGTGGCGGTGTGCGCGCCTCGATGGCGCCGACGGCGGGCGGCGTCGGCGCCCGGCGCCAGCGCGCCCAGCAGTATCGCCGCGGCCAGCACCGCGGCGCACAGGCGCAGCGCCTTAGCGATGCCTGCGCGCGCCGCCATCGGCGTCCTTCCTTGACATAGCAGAGCGCGCCGCCGCCCATTCCTGTTCGCGCGCCGCCGCCTCCAGGGGCAGGCCGCGTGTTTCGTCGATAAACAGACCAAACACGATCGCACTGGGAATTCCCAGCAGGGCAAAATTTTTGATCACGTTGGTCAGCCCGCGCATCGGCCCGATCAAAGCGGCGATCAAAACCTGCGCCACCACCGAAAACACCGCGCCCGTGATCATCTGCCATCCCACCATCGTGGTGCGCAGCGGCGCCGGCAACAGTTCGGTGGCGGCGGCGTTGGCGCCCACTGTCATCATCGACGAGCCGACCTTGAACCAGCAGTAAGCGGCCGCCAGCCATAGCGTCGGATGACTGAACGTGCGCGGCGGTCCGTGATAGAAGGCCAACGCCCCCAGCCATGCAGCGCCGCCGAAATAGCTCACCGTCGGCACCCGGCCCAAGCGCTCGGCAGTCCAGGCCCCGGCCGGAAATCCGAGCATCCCGACCGCCATGCCCGCCACCACCAGCATGCTGGCGCGGGCCGGAAACAGCCCGATAATCGAGACCGCGTCGAAGTACAGCCAGCCGTTAACCGCCGTGCCCGCCATCGTGTCCAACGCCGCGCACGCCAGCAGCGTCACGGAACGGCGGCGGTACAGCGGATGAAAAACGTCATAAAAGGAGGTCTTGGGACCGCTGTTTGCAGCCGCCCGCGCCCACGCCATCGGCTCGGGCAGCATGCGCGAGACGGGCGCGATGAGGGCCGCGCCGGCGACCGCCGGCAACAGCATCCAGCGCCAGGAAAGGCCCGCGCCGATCAGCAGCGGAATCAGTGGATAGGGCAGTATCCCGCCGATTGCGCTGGCCAGCGCGGCGGCGGCCTGGCCGGTCGCGCGCCGCCAAATCGGCAGTTCCTCGGCCAGCAGCACGATAGCGGAGGAAACCGAGCCGCCCAACAACGCCGAAATCAGGATCTCGAAAGCTGCAAATACCCCGGCGCGCGGCGCCAGCGCAGCGCCCGCGCTGAACAGCGGCACCAGGCTCAGCGCGGTCAGGATGATCGTGCGGCGGCCCACCCGGTCGGCCATCCGGGCCAGCAACAATGAACCGATCGCAGAGGTGGACATCCAGGCGAACAGCCGCGCCAGACTGGCTTCGTCCAGATGGAAGCTGGCCGCGATCCAGGGCGAAGCGACGCCCGCGATCGACAGCGCATAGCCCTGATAGATTTGCAGCAGGACGATCGCCGCGATGATGGCGGAGCCCCGCGGGGCGCCCGATGCCGCAGCGCCGGGCTGCGCTTTACCTGCGGCGGCGTCCGGCGCCATGGAAGGTGTCTCACCCACCGTCAAAGGCCGTTTTGCCGAGCTAATTCCGCGCCAGTCACCACTGCCTGATTTGGCGCGCAGCATTAACCATTTGGGGTACTGTCGACGCCCGTATGCCAGAGCCAGGCCCACAACCGTGCGGGTAATGCGGCGGGCACAGCGGTTGCGATCTGGCGCGCGGTAAGACAGTTCGTCCCTTGTCGTCCTGCCGGCCGGGGACCGCCGCATATGAAAGCTGAACAATTTTCACGCCGCCCGCTCCGCAGTTTCTTCGCCCTGCTCAAGCCGCAGCTCGCATATGTGGCCGCTGCGGCCGCGATGGGAGTTGGCAAATTCACTCTGCCATTGGTCTTTCCGCTCGCCTTCAGGTACATCGTCGACGTTCTTTTAAGCTCGCATCCGCACCTGAGCGGTGTCAATTCAGCCATCGATCGGTGGTGCGCGGGGGGCACGGCGATGCTGGGGATGGACGGTTCGCCGCACAGCAAACTGGCCGTACTGAGCATTGCGCTTTTACTTATTTATGTACTGCAAGCAGTAGCAAGTTACTTCAGGAACTATTGGGCCGGGATTGCCGGCAATCGTCTGATTCTGAAGCTGCAATGCCGTCTTTTTGCGCATCTTCAACGTCTTCCTCATTCCTTTTTCGATCGCAATCCCGCCGGCGCCATCGTCTCGCGCGTGCTCAACGACGTCACCCAGGCCAACGAACTGGTCAACTCGGCGCTGGTCGACGTATGGATGGACGCGATCTCGCTGGGGCTGGTTGTCCTGGCGCTGTTCGCGATGAATTGGCGGCTGGCGCTGGTCTCGCTGGCCATCGCGCCGTTGTGGGTGGCGTTCATGCGCACCTTCTCGCCGCGCATCAAGGCCGTCAGTCATCGGATGCAGGAGACGATCGAGGAGCTCAACGGCGAAGTGCACGAGCGCGTGATCGGCACCGCCACGATCAAATCCTTCGGCCGCGAAGAAGATGAGGTGCGGCAGTTTTGCGCGCGCAGCGAGCAGTTGTACGCGCGCTCGCTCGACAAGGTGCGCCTGGCCGCGGCCCAGGAGATGCTCATCCAGGTGCTGACGCGCAGCGCGCCGATGGTCGTGGTCTGGGTGGGCGCCGCGATGATCATGCGCGGCACCATGACGCTGGGCACGTTGCTCGCCTTCTTCACCTACTTGGGCTTTTTGTACCTGCCGCTGGAGCGCCTGGCGCAGCTTTCCGTGGTGTTGTCGGCATCGATGGCCGCAATCGAGCGCATCTTCGGCTTTTTGGATCTGAAGCCGGAGATAACCGACCATCCGCTGGCCCGTCCGCTGACGATGCGGCGCGCGCGCATCGACTTCGAGCAGGTCAAATTCGCCTATCAGCCGCCCGACGGCAGCAGCCCGCGCGAAGTCCTGCGCGGCATCGACTTGCATATCGCCGACGGCATGCGCGTGGCGCTGGTGGGACGCTCGGGTGCAGGCAAGACCACGTTGGCCAATCTGATTCCGCGCTTTTACGACGCCACGGCGGGCCGCGTTCTGGTCGACGGCAAGGACGTGCGGCACGTGACGCTGCGGTCGCTGCGCGCCAGTATCAGCCTGGTCACCCAGGAACCGCTGCTATTCAGCTCCAGTATCGCCAACAATCTGCTCTACGCGCGCCCCGACGCGTCCGAGGCGATGCTGTGGCGGGCGCTGGAGTTCGCCAATCTGGAGGCTTTCGTCAAGCAGCTTCCCTATGGAATCGACACGGTAATCGGCGAGCGCGGGGTCAAGGTCTCGTGCGGGCAGCGTCAGCGGCTGGCGCTGGCGCGCGCGTTTCTTAAGGACGCCCGCATCGTGATCCTCGACGAGGCTACCTCGGCGGTCGATTCGGAAGCGGAAAATCTCATCCAGGATGCGATCGAACGCCTGATGGAAGGACGCACCGTCATCACCATTGCCCACCGCCTGCGCAGCGCCACCGCAGCCGACCTCGTGGTGGTGCTCGACCAGGGCGTCATCGCCGAAATCGGACCGCACGCCGAGCTGTTGCGCCGCCGCGGACTCTACGCGCGCCTGATCAGTGAACAGGCGCGCGGCCTGATGCTCGGTCCGCCGCTGTCGCAAACGCTGCGCTGCGAAGCCTGAGTTACGGGTCGCGGTGCGCTCGCGGCCATTTCCGCAATAAGTCGCCGCAAGTCCGGGGCATAAACCGCTTGCGCCCTGCTGCTTGCATCACGCCGGCTCATCGCCGCACCGATTTCCTCGACTCCGCTGGGGGATGCAGCTATAAGATCGCTCCGCGGCCACTTGCCGCAGCGGGGCTTTGCGCCCACGTTTTGCGGCTCGTTCGAATATGGCGGATGCAATACCTTCTTCGCTTGCGCAACAGGTAGCTTCGGGCCACTGGTACCATGCCTTCGAAATCCTGCCCGGCCTGATCACACCGGGCAGGGTTCGCTTTGACGCCGCCGGGCTGCTGGACTCGGTCGGCATAGAGCGGCGCCTTGACAACCAGCGCGCACTGGACATCGGCACCTGGGACGGTCCGATGGCGTTCGAACTTGAACGGCGCGGAGCCAGGGTCGTGGCCCTGGATATCTGGGATCCCGATCAGACCTGTTTTAATCTGGCCCGGCGAATACTCGGATCCAACGTGGAATATGTGCGGGGTTCGGTCTACAACCTCAACGAACTCTTCAACGACAGATTCGAGCTGGTCTGTTTTCTCGGCGTCTTTTACCATCTGAGCGATCCGGTACGCGCTTTCGAAGCGATCGCGGCGGTACTGGCTGACGAGGGACGTCTCTTCCTGGAAGGCGAGTGCCTGCGCCATTACGCTGAGGACCTCGACGGCAGACCCGTCATCGATCCGTTCATAGTACAGGTCGCCAATTCTTCGGTTCCGCTGGCGCTGCATCCTCCCGGCGAGTACAAAGGCGATCCGAACTGGGTAATTCCGAATTTTGCCTGCGTACAGTCGTGGTTAAAAGTCGCGAGACTGCATATCTTGAATTACCACTTTGACGAAATCCCCGGCCGGCCGCAGCCCCATCAGCGCATCAAGGCGCTCGCACAAAGGCGGCAGCCGCTGCTCAGCGTCACCGCCGTCCACCAGGTGGGCCGCCGCATCGTGGTGCTGGGTACCGGCTTTACCGAACGCACCGTGATCAATTTACGGCGCCGGGTGGCCGGCAGGTTTGTAAATTGGGCCGGCCTTGCGCCCGACGGAACCGTGCGGCTGCCAATCGCGTTAAAGAGTTCCAACGAATTCCATTTCGAGTTGCCCAGCCCGTTTGGGCCGGGCATGACCAATATCGAAGTCTGCAATCCTCCCTACGCGGGGAACGAGAAGGTCGCCTGGGATTTCGTCGTATATGACTAGCTGCGCGGCCCGGTGCGCCGGCACCATGTCCGAACGCACAGGCTCAATGCGAATTCCACGAAGGCCTGGCGGCTGTAGCATCGAGGACCGCCGCCCAGGTTGTCCGCCCCAGGCGTCTTTGCTGTTGGTCTTTGACCATCCAGTCGTGGCGCCCGGGGACGGCTGAATTTCATCTCATTATGAGCGCCGTTGCAGGTTCACAGGAAGTTGCGCAGTCCCCTGCATTCATCCGACCCCACCGGCCCGCCCGGGCGGCGATCGTTGCGACCTATGCTATTCTTCTGTTTGGCGGATTCCTGCTGTTCTTCTCACATCACGCAACGCTTCCGAGCGACTCTTACTTTTCGCTGCTGGTCAGTCAGAGTATCCTGACCCATCATACTGTCGTCCTCAATAACTACTCCATACCGCATGGCAAGCCGTATTCACAACTCGCCTTCGGCGCCAACGGCTATCCATATCACATCACCTTCCGGCATGGTGAGATGCTGTACGCATTCCCCTACGGAAGCTCCGTCCTGTCCGTGCCTTTCGTCGGCGTACTGAATCTTGTGGGTATTTCGATCCTGAAGCCCGACGGGAGCTTTAGTTCCGAAGGCGATGTCTTGGCTGAACGGATAATAGCCGGGTTCTTGATGGCGCTTGTCGCGTGCATATTTTTTGCGACCGCGCTGCTCCTCCTGCCATACTGGCTCAGCCTGATCGCAGCGTTGGCGGGCGCTTTGGGAACCCAGGTTTGGAGTACCGGGTCGCAGGTTCTATGGTCGTTTGACTGGCAGCTTGTTCTGATTGCGCTGGCGCTAAACGCTTTGCTCGGTGCCGCGGTCCGCCGCCGCGATCCCAACCCGTGGTGGCTTGGTTCCCTGCTGGCATGGGCTTATTTCGTGCGGCCAACCAGTTCGATCTCCATTGTCGCGATCAGTGCGTATGTCTGGTTGTATCACCGCCGGATCCTTATCCCTTACGCAGCAGCCGGAATGCTGTGGCTGACCGGTTTTGTCGGCTTTTGGTATGATGTTTTCGGTGAACCGCTGCCTGATTACTTCCAGCCTACCAGACTGAGTCTGAGCCATTTTCAAACCGCGCTCGCAAATAACCTGGTCGGTCCCGCCCGCGGCCTGTTGATCTATATGCCCGTGGTCGGGTTCGTCATCTACCTGGCAGCGCGCTACTGGCGCAACCTGCGCTTTCGTCCAATAGCAACGATGGCCGTTTGCGTATGTATCGCCCATCTACTCTGCATATCCATGTTCACCGAAATGTGGTGGGCAGGATGGTGTTACGGGGCGCGCTTCGCCACCGATTTGGTCCCGTGGTTGATGTTGCTCGGCGTGCTGGGGCTCGACAGCATGACACGCCGCGCCGCGTTGCGCCAGGCGACAAGGGGAGGTCGTGCTGTGGAGCTTGCCGCTGGCGCGGCGTTGCTGATCCTAAGCGTCGCCATTCAAGGCCACGGAGCCTGGTCCCGCGCTACCGACCAATGGAACATGTGGGCGACCTGTCACATCCCGTGGCGGAGCGAAACGCCCGCCGACCTGCTGGTGGATTGGCGCTACCCGCAATTTTTGGCCGGGCTGATAGAGCCGCCTTCCGCTTCACCCGTTGTTACCGCAATCAGGGCAGATGACGGCCGTTTATGGCACGTCGGGCCGTCGCCGGGTCAGAGGCCTGTGCTCCGGCCCGGCGAGCAGGTCGTGATCGAGGGGCGCGGCTTTGACCAGGTGCACGGAGTTGCGCTGGACGTCTTTTGCCAATGTCCGCATGGCAGACAGGGGCCGTTTCGGATTGGCGCACCTCAAGTGACCAGGTTCCAAGCGAAATTCAAACTCCCGGTTTCGATAGGCAATGGCGCCGGCGCGTTGCAAGTCACCAACCCGCCATGCGCCGGCGCGCCCGGCGAGAAGAGCAACGCCGTCGCCGTCAGTTTCAACGCGGCGGGTCATTGAGCCGCAACGGTGCGGCCCACAGCGCGGGCGGACGGTCGTCGGCCGCAGCCGCGCGAGCTGACGTTCGACGAAATGGTAATGAAGGAGGGCGGCCGCCCAGGTCAGCACCATCACCGTTACCGAAGCGGCCAGGTATCGCGTCACGGGCGTTGAAAACATCGCAATCACTCTCGCCCATGGCAGCCGGCTGCAAATGCCGAGCAAAACCTGCCACCGCCGTCCTGCGCATCGGGGTACGCAGGGCAGCGGCGGCATTGCAAATTCGCACGGCCGCGGCCTAGCGAAAGACCAGCTCCGGCATATCGTCGCCGTCGCTTACGTCGAGGGTTCGCCCGTCAAGCGGCTTGACCAGCGCATTTTCGACGAAGAAGCGCAGTCCGTGGCGCTCAAAGGCGTCGTCGCCCGATTGCGGCGCCACGCTGACTTCGAAACCAACCGCAATCGTGTCGCGGCCGGAAGCGGTCGTGACGCGCCGGATACGGATTCCCGCGTCCTCCGGCGCACCCTGCGCCGACCTGGCCGCCTTGAGCAAACTCACCGCCTTGGGAGATACCTCGAGCATGATGTTTCCCTCCTCCATCGTAAATTGCCGCGCGATACCGGCGCCCCGATTCACGGCCCAGTGGCGTTCATTGGGTTGTTGCTGGCGCCTATGCGGTTCCGGCTAACGCGCGTGCACTAATCCCGCTCCGGCGGGATTTTTCGATCACACTCGTCGTGTTGGGAATTTCGAAACCCGCGATTGGGTTTCGCTAATAATCAGGCTCCTCAATCGGACGGGCGCTGTCAATCAATTTGTCCGGCCCGCGGACAAG
This sequence comes from Pseudomonadota bacterium, assembly GCA_021325025.1. GTDB lineage: Bacteria > Desulfobacterota > Binatia > Binatales > Binataceae > JAJPJA01. Next base: position 21,837 of record JAJPHZ010000034.1, read on the forward strand.
GCTGCGCTCCAATCCCGACAGCATCGCCGCCTCGAGTTGAAACAGCCACTTCAAAAGACCGGTCATTTTCAATAGATTCAAAGGGCGGTGCGAGAGTGGTGAAACGGCAGACACGCCGGACTTAGGATCCGGTGCCGCAAGGCGTGGGGGTTCAAGTCCCCCCTCTCGCACCAGCGCAAATCGCGCCAATCTCATTGGGCTTCGCCGCCGCGTCGCCGTTTCCGCTGCCCCGGCCAAAGGCTGCCACAAATCTAACGTTCCCATGTCCTGCCCTTCGCTGATGAAATTTCGAAATGTGGGGGAATTGACGACGGCATGGAAGCTCGTGCTATCCAATGCATATTGGGGGTGCGCGATGAAAGATTTGGCGCTCGACCGGCGGTCTATTCCGAAACCCGAACGTGTTCGCACCACCGCGCGCCGAAGCGTGGCCGGCTTCACTGTAACCGCGGTCCTCCTGCTTGTGGCTGCGGCGTCGGGGCTGGGAGGCGAGGTGTACGGCACGTTCACTGCCGTGGGCGAAATGAACGACGCGCGTAGCTATCACACGGCCACGCTCTTGCCCAATGGCAAGGTTCTGATTGCGGGCGGACGACGCACCTATCGCGAAGAGCTCGACAGCGCCGAGCTTTACGATCCAGCGCTTCACAAATTCATTCCCACCGGGAAAATGCATTGGGCACGTGCCGGTCATACCGCGACCCTGCTGCCCGATGGCCGGGTGCTGATTGCCGGAGGATTTCAACCCGGGGATGCTCTGGCGAGCGCGGAACTTTATGATCCTGCTTCGGGATCATTCCGTCCCACCGGACGCATGACGGTGGCGCGCCAATGGCACAGCGCGACACTGCTCCCTGATGGCAAAGTTCTGATTGCCGGCGGGGCCAGCAATCAAACCGGCATAACGCCGACTGCTGAACTTTACGATCCGGCAACCGGCAAATTTGTCGCCACCGGCAGCCTGACGGTTGCGCGAATGTTGCATTATGCCGTGGCGCTGGATAAGGGCGCTGTTCTGATCATCGGCGGCGTGAGGGGTGGTGGTCCGAATTTCTTGTTCAGCGGTCACAATTTCCTGGCCAGCGCGGAACTGTTTGACCCCAGACTGGGGCGATTCACCGAAGTGCCGGGCACCGGCTTTGGCCGCTCCACCGGCAGCAACGGCAGCGCGGTCCTGCTGGCCAGTGGAAAAGTCCTGATAGCAGGCGGTATTGACGGCGAAGTCATAGTAAGTTCCGCCCGGCTGTATGATCCCGCCACAGGACAATTTGTCGATGCCAGAAGTATGGGCAGCGAGCGCTTCTGGCATGAAGCGACGCTTTTAGGCGATGGGTGCGTGCTGGTGACCGGCGGCATGAAAACCAACCAGTGGCCAGGCCCCGTAGTGGTCGCGACCGCAGAGCTGTATGATCCTCAACGCGGCGCGTTCCTACGACTTCCAGACATGACGACGCCCCGCGCCGCTCACACCGCGACTCTGCTCCCGGATGGACAGGTCCTGATCGCCGGGGGCGTGCGCGGCAGCTTTATCGCGGTGTCATCCGCGGAGTTGTTTCGGCCTGCTCCCGCTATATCCGCCCATCGGGCGGGAGCGAAAAACTCTTCCGGCCGTGGCCGCGGCGCCATCCGGGGTTGAGGTTGGATTTCGCAGGTTGCCGGCGCGCTTGTGCACGTCTTCTGCCCGATGCGGCTGTTCAGCGATTTGTCTGTATCCTCTCTTTATTTTTTACGGCGACATTTGACACCGCTTGGTCACTGTCCTGCCGGCATCTGCGAAAGAGCCGGCTGACTTCACGGACTCCGCGTTCGCGTGCCTTTTGCTCAAGAGTTCTTTTCAACCACGAACAATGGCGCGCCTCGGCGTCGGACAATGCAGTCAGCAGGCGGCGTTCCTGCGCTTCGCCGGCCGAAGCGGCGCCACCTGCGTACTTGGCGTGAGCGCGCTCCTTCGCAACCAGACCCAGGGCCAGCAATTCCAGCACATCTTTTGGTGGGCGCAGACCCCTGACGGATTGGGCGGCGATCGATTCGCTCAACGAGGCTGCCGGCGCCGCGTCCCGTTCCAGGAGCATGATGAGGTGTTGGGTATCTTCCGCCAGAGTTTGCGTCAGCACGATTTGAGAAGAAGCGTCGATTAGACGCCGGGTCATGTCAAAAAGTAGACCGAGAACATTCAGTTCGGCTTCAATATAGGCTTTCATGTTGAATATGATCTTCACGCCGGCCATTTTTGCGCAGCGCCCGCACTCCCGACCAATTAAATTTCGCCGCAACTACTGAGCTGGTCGGGGTGCAAGTTTCCGGCACCTGACAGACTAACCGCGGTTGCACCGCCGCCATCCACGCCCGCGGCGGCCCGCCGCCGTGTCCGCGCCTGACGCAGGTAATCCGGCGCGCCACGCTCGACGGCGCCGATTCAGATCTCTCCGTTCTGAGGAAAAAGGGGGGCGGATGGATCCGCCCCTTTCGGTAGTCTTGAACGCCCCGGCCCAAGCGAATTGTATTTCTCGCCCTCAGACCGGAATTGAATAAAGTTTGGCGGCGTTGGTGCTGGTCAACTTGCGCAACACGTCATGGTCAATCCCCGCCAGCCCCTCCAGCGGATAGCTCAGCGGCGCGGGATATAGACAGGTGGGATGAGGAAAATCGGTTTCGTACATCAGGTTATCCGCCCCAAGCGCCTGTATCGCAGCCGGCAGCCCGGCGCGCTCGAACCAGAAGCAGACGTAGATCTGGCGGCGGAAATAGTCCGAGGGTTTCATGCTCAGGACTTCGGATACTTCCGGAACTTCCTGCTCAAGCTGATAGTCAAGCGCTTCGAGCAGGAATGGAATCCAGCCGGCGCCGCTTTCCACCGAAGTAAATTTCAGTTTGGGAAAGCGCTCCAGGACACCGGAGTAGAGCAGATTGGAAAGCACCCCGGCGTTGTTGATGAACAGCATCGCCGAGCCCAGGGCAAGCTTCTGGTTCTGCAACAGCGAGGGCCACGGCATCGACGCGAACCACGCCGCCGACTCATCGCTGGCACCGATATGGAAATTGACCGGCAGATTGAGGTCGCTGCATACCTCCCACAACCGATCCCAGTCGCGATGCCCCAGGTCGGGCAGGCCGTGGCTTTGCGGATGGTTGTTCATGTTGACGCCGCGCAGACCCATCTTGTGGCAGCGAATTGCTTCCTTGACGCTGAGCTCGATGTCCCACCACGGCAGCATCGTCATCGGGAACATCCGGTTGCCTGACTCCTGCTGAAGCTCAGCCATCGCATCGTTGTAAATCTGGAAGCACAGCAAGCGGAGATCCTCGGGCAATTGTGTCGCCCGCTGCCCGCCGAAGCCCAGGAAATTAGGATAGATGATCTGCGCCCATACTCCGGATTCGTCCATGTATCGCAGCCGCTCCTTGATATCGAAGCAGCCCGGATGCGCTTCTTCCATGCGCAGCCGCGCAAAGCCCCAGCCGCGGATCTTCTCGCCATTTTTACGGATCACGCTGACCGGCCCGGCGCCGCCAAGGGGTACGTCGCCATTGATCACCCAGGTGGGCTTGCCTTTGATTTCCCTGACCTGTGGCACCCGGTCTTTGAATTTCGCCGGCGCCCTGGAAGTCCACAAGTCAAAGGGCTCGCTCAGGTGAGTATCGGTGTCAATCACCTTGATACCTGCAAATGCCTTGCGAAGCGCTGCGTCTGCCTGCTGCGGAGTGGCTGCCATATTTTTTCCTCTGCTCTGTGCGACCGCCGTCGGAAGTGGATTGGCATCGCCCCGGCTGCATAGATTGCGCCAGCGCCCGCCGGGGTCCCGGAGTCATCGTTTTCTGCCGGGAGTGGTGTGTCAGACGGGGAACTAAAATCCAGCAAGGACGGCGCTAAATTACTGCTCAACTCGACGGGTCCGCACATCGCAGGAGCGGGGTTCAACCGCCCCACTTAAGCACGTTACTTAGCCCCGATAGCTGGCGGTGATCCCCGAAGGGATACATCGCCGTTTCCAAACGAGACATTCTTGTTCTCGGGCTATGTTTTCGGGCCGTGATACGCTCAGGCGCACGGAGGTAGCCATTCGGAGTCGCAGTATGCAAAGAATCACTTGAGATGGACGCCAGAAACGTTGAGCCCCCAGGCATCTCGGCGCGCCAGCCGTGTTAGGTGGACTATCCTCAAAAGGAATTCGTATTGGCTTGCGCGAGATCAAGCATGCGCTTGCGCGTGCCGGCTGGTCGCGCAGGCCTAACACGGTGCGATGCACATTCGTCTGCACTGGCCACCGGCCGCGATTTCGCTGGCCGCGTGTCCGACTTCGTGTTAGTCGTTGGCGTCATGAAGTTTGGAATGTTCGGGATCAATCACGGGCCGTGCGCCATCCCGTCGACCGCCGCGGCGGTGGCGCGCGCGGCCGAGGATGCGGGCTTTGACAGCCTATGGACCGGTGAGCACATTGTGCTGCCCGATCCGCAGGTGCCGCCCTCTCCGGTGCCGGCCCATGCGCCGTTCATCGATTCCGCCGTCGCGCTGGCCTACGTCGCGGCCCATACCTCGAAGATCAAGCTCGCCACCGGCATCATCATCCTGCCCCAGCGCAATCCGCTGGTGCTGGCCAAGGAACTCGCCTCGGTGGACGTGGTTTCCGGCGGGCGGCTGATCTTCGGGATCGGCATCGGCTACCTCAAGCCGGAGTTCGACGCGATCGGCGCGCCGTTTGACCATAAGGGTCCGCGCAGCGAGGAATATCTGGCCGCGATGCTGGCGCTGTGGACGATGGAAAAGCCGGAGTATCGCGGCCGCTTTGTTTCCTTCGGCGGAATCAATGCGATGCCGCGCCCGGTGCAGAAGCCTCATCCGCAGATCGTCTTCGGCGGCCATAGCAACGGCGCCTACAGCCGCGCCGCCCGCCTGGCCTAGGGATGGTATGGCTTTGCGCTCGACGCCGAAGGGACCGCCAAATGCATCGCCGGCCTGCGCCAGGCGTGCCGAGGGACGGGGCGGCGCTTCGAGGATCTGGAAATCAGCGTCACGCCACGCGGACGGATCGACCTTGAGGCCGCCAAACGCTTGGCCGATTTGGGCGTGCATCGCCTTGTGCTGCTGCATCGCGGACGCACCGAGCAGGAAGTCCTGCAATTTGTCTCGCAGACCAGCCAACAGCTAATTGGCAAGGTGTAGGCGGGCGGCTTTTGGCCTTTTGGGTCGCTTTTGGCTAGTTTGTTGCGCAGCGCACGCGCCAACGGAGGTCGGTGGATTCGGTGGACCTGAGCTACACCCCGGAAGAAGAACGCTTCAGAGAGCGGGTACGGACATTCCTCAAAAACAATCTGCCCGAGGGCTGGGGCACGCCGGGCTTTGCCCTGACCGGCCGCGCCAACCTGGAATTCATGCGCGATTGGACCCGCAAGCTGTACGAGAACGGCTTTTTGGGGATGTCGTGGCCCAGGGAATTCGGCGGCCAGGGTGCGACGCAAATCGAAGTCGCGATTCTCAACGAGGAGATGGCCCGCTTTCGCGCGCCCGCCCCGCTCAACTTCATGGGGCTGACGATGGTGGGTCCGACCCTCATCGCGCACGGCACCGAGGAGCAAAAGAAGCGCTTCATCGGCAAGATTCTGTCGGGCGAGGAACTGTGGTGCCAGGGATTTTCCGAACCGGGCGCGGGCTCGGATCTGGCCGCGCTGCGCACGCGCGCCGAACTTAAGGGAGACCAGTTTATCGTCAACGGCCAGAAGGTGTGGACCTCGGGAGCGCATTACTCCGACTGGTGCTTTTTGCTGGTGCGCACCGACCCCACCGCACCCAAGCATCGCGGCATCAGCTACCTGCTGGTGGACATGAAGAGCCCCGGCATCAGCGTCAAACCGCTGCGCCAGATGACGGGCGACGCCGATTTCAACGAGGTGTTCTTCGAGGACGTACACGTGCCGCGCGAAAACCTGGTCGGGCGGCTCAACGACGGATGGCGGGTCGCGGTCACCACGCTGTCCAACGAGCGCGGCACGATGGCGTTTGCGCTGGCGGCGCGCTACGAAATCATCTTCAACGAGGTCGCGGACTTGTGCCGGCGCAGCGGCGGCGGAGCGCTGGCCCGCCAGCAGGTAGCGCAGTTCTATATCGACCTGCAATCGCTCAAATACGGCCTGTATCGGAATTTTTCCAAGATTCTGCACGGCGGCACGCCCGGACCCGAGGGTTCGATCGCCAAGCTGTGGTGGTCGGAACTGGACCAACGGATGGAGGAGTTCGCGGTGCATATGGCGGGACCCGCCGGCCAACTGATGGAAGGCTCGCCCTACGCGATCGATGCGGGGCGCTGGCCGATGGGGCTGCTGCGTTCGCGATGCCTGACGATCGCGGCCGGCACCTCCGAAATCCATCGCAACACAATCGCCGAGCGCATCCTCGGGATGCCCAAGGGGCGCTGAACCGGAGCCCGCCGTTAACTGGCACGACTGCTCGGCACTATTTTGAACAAGTGGCGATGCCGCCCACAGGCGGCAGCCGATAATAGCCATTGGGAGAGCGAACCTTGCCCGAAGCCAAACGACCGCTGCCTAAACCAACGCCCGAGACGCGCCATTTCTGGGAAGGAGCCGCCGCCGGCGAATTGCGCCTGCAGCGCTGCGATCAATGCCGCCACGTGTACTTCCCGCCGCGGCCCTTTTGCCCCAAATGCGCCTCGCGCAAGGTTTCGGTATTCAAGGCCAGCGGCAAAGCCAGACTTTACAGCTACGTGATCAACCATCGCCCGATGCCGCCCTTCACCGCGCCCTATTCGATCGCGGTCGTCGAGCTTGAGGAGGGGCCGCGCATGATGACCAACGTCGTCGGATGCCCGCAAACACCCCAGGCCTTGCAGCTCGACATGGCGCTGGAGGTGGTGTTCGAAAAGCAGACCGACGAGATCACCCTTCCCTTCTTTAAACCGGCAGGTGCTTGACGATGAAACGCAAGTCGATTGCGGTGGTCGGTGCGGCTGAGACTACCGAACTGGGCCTGATTCCCAACGTTTCCCAAATTCAGCTTCACGCCGACGCGGCGCTCAACGCGATGGCGGACGCGGGGCTCAAACCCGCCGACATCGACGGGCTTGCCACGACCCCGGAGTGGACGCCGGTGCTGGCCAATTACCTTGGTATCACGCCGGGATGGGTGGACGGCACGATGGTGGGCGGATGCTCATTCATGCTGCATGTACGTCATGCGGCAGCGGCGATCAACGAAGGCTTGTGCCGCACTGTGCTCATCACCCACGGCGAAAGCGGCCGCTCCCGCGTCGGGGTCGGCGGATTTGCAGGAAATCGCGCCAGCCTGGAGGGACAGTTCGAGGCGCCCTACGGCATCATGGGGCCAACCACCGTCTTCACCATCCCGGCGCTGCGCTACATGAAGACCTATGGCGTCACCGAGGAGCAGCTCGCGATGGTGGCGGTGGTGCAGCGCGAGTGGGCGGCCAGGAACCCGCGCGCGACGATGAAGGATCCGATCACGGTGCAGGACGTGCTCAACTCGCGGATGATCGCCTATCCGTTCCGCCTGATGATGTGCTGCCTGGTCACCGACGGCGGCGGCGCGCTGATCCTGACGTCAGCCGAGCGCGCCAAAGACTTTCCGCGCAAGCCCGTCTACATCCTGGGCACCGGCGAAGCGGCGGAATCGTGGATGATAAGCCAGATGGAGGACTTCACCACCTCCAAGGCCTTCAGGGTATCGGGAGGCAAGGCCTTTGAGGAGGCGGGCATCAGCCACCAGGACGTCGACCATCTGATGATCTACGACGCGTTCGCGCATCTGCCGCTGTATGGACTGGAGGATCTGGGCTTCTGCAAGCGGGGCGAGGCAGCCGCTTTCATCTGGGAGCGCAACACCGCGCCCGGCGGCAAGCTGCCGGTCAATACCAACGGCGGCGGGCTGAGCTACATGCACTCGGGCATGTACGGCATGTACGCGTTGCAGGAAAGCGTGCGCCAGATGCGCGGGATTGCGCCGGCGCAGGTGCCTGGCGCCAGAATCTCCGTATGCCACGGCGTGGGCGGGATGTTCGCCGCCAGCGGCACCATCATTTTCAGCAACGAGGCGCCCTAAAGGCACCCATCCTCAAGCCCGCACATCGCACCACAGCGGCCCTCTGGTCGGCCGCAAAGATGGCGCCTGTCAGAGCGAAGCGTTCACTGCGCGACGCAGCCGCCGTCCACCGGCATTGTGATCCCGGTCACCAGCGAGGCGGCCGGAGAGCACAGCCACACCACCGCTTCGGCGATTTCCTCGGGCCGGCCGAGCCGGCCAATCGGCTGCAGATGGCGCGTGATATGCTGCGCCATCTCCGATTCCAGGCCCACGCTGCGCTCGACCATCGGTGTATGGATGTATCCGGGGCAAACCGCGTTGACGCGAATCCCCCGCTGGGCGTACATCAAGGCGGCCGACTTCGTCAGCCCGGCGACACCGTGCTTGGCCGCGGTGTAGGCGAACGCGCCCGGGATACCCACCAGGCCCAGGATCGACGACGTGTTGACAATCGCGCCGCCGCCCTGCTTGAGCATCTGCTCGACCTCGCATTGCATGCTGAAAAACACACCGGTCAGATTGATAGCGATCACACGATGCCAGTTTTCGTGGTCCCACGGATTGTCGCGGGCGCCGGCGCCCTCGATGCCCGCGTTGTTAAAGGCGCAGTCCAGGCGGCCCCAACTCTCGACCGTCTGGCGCACGGCGCGGCTGATTTCTTCCGCCTTGGACACGTCGGCCTGAAAGAATTGCCCCTCACCGATCTCCTTGATCATATTGAGCGTTTGTTTCCCGCCTTCGGGCACGTAATCGACGATCGCGACCCGGGCACCCTCCCGGGCAAAAGCCAGCGCGGTGGCGCGTCCAATTCCTGAACCGCCGCCGGTGACCAGCGCGGTCTTTCCTTCGAGGCTGCCTGCCATGGTTATCACTCCGCTGATAGCGTTGCGGGTGTTGTAAAACAATTTCAACACCCGGCGCAAACCAGCCTGCTACGCGGCGGCAAGGGCGTTTTCCACCTGCCCCGCACCCCAAGGCTCGTGAACCGCCCAAGGCTGTGTATTTCGCATTCGCAATCGTTACCGGTTAAAGCCCAAATGGTGTAGAATGACGCGCTATGCAAACCGTGGGGCAAACGCTGAGTGTCCCGCGCAGCTGGCGGACATCGGGGCCGGACCTGCCGCGTCGGATATTGACGGCGGCACAAGCGGGCAGCCAGCGCTCTCAACGTGCGCCGCCGCACAACCGGATTCCGTCGTGCGCGTTTAACGATCGTCAACTGCAACCAATCGCGCGATCGGGCGCGGTTGCGCGAAATCCTGGGGGAGTCGCAATATGTCAAGTTATCGATCGGCTTGCATAGCGGCAGCAATTGCACTGTTGCTGCCGGGCCTCGCGCACAGCCAGGGTCTGGTCGTCACCGACCACCTGGACCTCAATGCCTTCGCGTCTCATCAGGTGATTCACAGCGACGCCCAGATCCCGGTGGGCACCAGGATCACCATGCAGAACTGGCAGAAGTACAAAAGTTTCATGTCCTACGGCATGCAGACCCTGTTCATGCGCACCACTCACTGGCAGATGCCCGACGATATCGAGATGGACGTCGGGCCAACCACCAACATGCCGCTCCCCAAGACCTATCTGGATGACACCGAGAGGTACGGCAAACAGGCTCGTCTGGTTCCCACCGCGGACGGCAGTTTCGAGATCGCCGGCTATGTCGCCGGGATGCCGTTCCCACATCCCAGCGGCCCCAACGCCGGGATGGAGATACTGTACGATCAATACTACTCGTATATTCCATACCTGAGCTGGACCATCGGATACGACGACCCCGCGCGCGGCGGATGGAACATCGACCGATACGGAAACAAGACGCAGAGTTCAGCGGAGGAGATCTGGTTCAAGGTCAATCATCTGTCGGAGCCGGACAAGCCCAAAACTATTCCCGGCTACGAACGCTACTTTATGACTCAGAACGTCATAGTATTGGAGCCCGAGGAGTCCAAATATACCAACCTCCTCCAGGTATTCTCCAACGATCCCGCCGATCTTCCGGAGACCTACGTATTCGTTCCCGCGTTGCGCCGCTCATTGCGGCTTTCTTCGGCGGCGCGATGTGCTCCGGCGGTCGGCACTGACTTCACCGCCGATGATTTCCGCGGGATGAACATTCAGCCGCCGATCTTCAGAGCCACGTTGCTGGCCGAGGAATACGTCATCGCGATGACCAACCAGACACCGGCCTATAAGCTCACCAAGAACTATTATCAGCCCGTATTCCTGCCCAAACCGATAGTAGGAAAATGGGAGAACCGGCCCGTTTGGGTGATCGATGTGCAGCGCGTACCCAGATTGCAGGCGGGATATTGCTACTCGCACCGGATAGCTTATATCGACCGCCAGACGCTGCAGGTGCTCTATGCGGACCTGTGGGACAGCAACGGCAAGTTCTACAAATCCAACGAGGCCGAATTCGAACCGATGAAGCATCCCGAGGGCGGTGTGGTGCTGGGAATCGGCGGCCCGGGCAACGGCAAGTTCACCATGTACGACTTCCAGAACGGGCACGCCAGCCATGCGTTGCAGTTCGAAGCGAAAATCGACAAGGAAGTCGCCAAGCAGTACGAGGACTTCAATCGCTACGGGACCCCGGCCGGGATGTTGCAGGTAATGCAGTAGCAGACTTGCGCCCCCACCCGGGGAGGTTGCGCAGCGGCGATGGCGGAGGCGGGAAGCAAGGCTCACCCCGGGATCCCGTCTCCGCCAGGGGCTCCTGACTCAGCTTCACAGGCAATGCGGCTAGCCCGGCCGCATCGCTAACATCCGGCGATCGTTGCCGGCGTTGCGAGCAATGATTCAGCGGCGCCGCGATATTGCAACCGGGATCGCCTCGTAGCGTTCAGCGCCGGCGTCTGCCGGACCATTCAGGAATGCCCTGAGTGTCGCGCAGGGTAAGGGTCCTGCCGTTGGTCCTGACTTCACGCGCAATGATTGCGTCGTGTCCCTGATACCTCACCTTCGAGCCGGTCACTTCGATCCGATCATTCCTGGCAAAACTGAACTTATTGCGGGCCAGGAAAGCGGACGGCCCGAGATGGACGTCAAGGCTGCCGGAGTCGGTTTTAAGATCGAGATGAATTCCTCCCCCACCGCGCCCTTTCCGGCGCATGGTTCTGACTTCTTCAACTATCCCGGAGACGGTGATCTCGGTGGCCGGGTTGTAAAATCGATCGCCTCCGCGCCGGCCCGTTTCTGTGCAATAGGCGAGCTGGACCGTGCAGACGACGACAGTTGCCACTATCAGCAGCACGTCAAAGGTACGCCGTGAGTTCATCGTAACTCCCCCAAAGAGGATTTCGCCTGCGATCCGCAGCGTTGCTTTTACCGCTGCGCATCGCAATCGCAAAAGCTACGCCAAGTTTGCGGCAACACTTCAACCGATACTTTCCGTCGTTCAAGCAATCGGATCGACATAACGACAAACGGAATGGGACTTGCTCCCGATGTCAGAGACGATGGTTACGCTGCAGAAGACGGCTTCGCTTTATGCGGTGATGGCGTGGCTTCTCCTGGTTCCTCCGCCAGGCTCTGACGCCAGGACGCCACTTAAGCAATGGATAAAGATGGGCGTCTACGAAACCCGCGACAGTTGTGAGTTGGAAATCAAGCTGCACCATTCGGGTGCTCATTCGATGTTCCCAAATCGCGGCGAGCTCGCCAAATCAGAGGCTCACGAACATGCGAGTGTTGAATCCGCCGAATGCGTGCCTGAGGACGACCCACGCCTCAAGTAAGCCGCAAGCTTCAGTCACCGAAACGCACCAAGGCTGTCACCGTCGGAGTCACCCCAGAGCCGATTGGTGCGAATAGAACCATCGGCCATCCATGCCCCCATCACAATTCCTGACGATTTCCATAGCAACATTCTTTGCGCGAGCGGCACGCAAATTGCGCCGCGTCACGTTAGACTCGACTTCTTCTCAGCGACGTCACGACCGGCATCACCGAGGTCGTGGCAAAACACTCTGAGGGCTGGCGCCGCCTCCCGACGGCGCAATCTGCATCTCCACGGCGTCGCTTGGTTGAAAGATGGATCGTCAGCAGATTTGCCCGGATATTGACCACGGTTCGTCGCAGGTACCGGCGGAAGAGAAGCGGACACCGGCGAGCAGCGTGGTGCTGCACGTTGAGGGTCTCGGAAAAAGTTATGGCTCTTTGATTGCCGTAACGGATTTGAGTCTCGAGCTGCACGCGGGCGAAGTCTTCGGTCTGCTCGGGCCGAACGGTGCCGGCAAAACCACCGCCATCTCCATGCTCTCAACCGAGCTGCCGCCATCGCAAGGCGACGCAGTGCTGTGCGGAATCAGCATTCGCAGGCAAGCCGGATTGGTGCGCCGCTGGATCGGAGTCGTTCCCGAAGAGATCGCGCTTTATCCGAAACTGACCGCGGCGGAGAACCTGCGCTTTTTCGGCCGCATCTATGGCGTTGGCGGGATGGAGCTCGAGCACCGCATCGATGAGCTGCTGCATCTGGTGGGACTGCAAGGACGCCGCGACAACTATGTCGCAACGCTGTCGAGCGGGATGAAGCATCGTCTCAATCTGACTGTAGCTCTGGTGCATCGCCCCAGACTGATCCTGATGGACGAACCTACCCTCGGCGTGGATCCATACTCGCGCCGGCAGATCGCCGACGCCGTACGCCGGCTGCGCCAGGACGGCGCCGCCATCCTGTACACGACTCACGACATGGAGGAGGCCGAAACGCTGTGCGACCGGCTTGGAATCATCAGCCGTGGAAGACTGATTGCGACAGGCACTCTGGCCGAGCTGCTCGGCACTCTGGAATATACGGAAGCCATCCAGATAACCGGTCTGCCCGCCGGCACCGACTTGTCCGAAGTGCAGGCAGCAGGCGATGTGTGCAGCATCGAGCAGTATAACGGCACAGTGCGGCTCTTGGTGAGAAACGCCGCAAGGTTCCTGGCCCCGCTGCATAAGGTCATCAGCTTTTACGGGCCACCGGCGCGGGTGACGATCTCGCCTCCGAGCCTCAAGGAACTTTTTTTACGCCTTACCAGCGAGGAGGTTCGGCGTTGATGCGCGCTCTGCAACTGGGTCCCGTGCTTGGGCTCCTTTTCACGGCTCAGTCGGTAGCGGCGGTCAGCGCAACGGACTGCACGCGCGCCACGCTGCAGGAAGCGAGCGCGATCGTCAGCAGCGACCGGACGCACAATCAGAAGCTGGCAGCGTTGTCGGCGCTGTTCAGAAAATTCCTGGATACCGACACGATGGGGCGGGCGGTGCTGGGCCGGCATTGGTCGAATCTGACGCCTTCGCAGCAAAAGGAATTTTTGGTTCTGTTCCGGGAACTGTTCGAAAGAACTTACGTAAAAAAGCTGCTGCTCTTCGAAAATCCCCGTTTTGCCTATGTCGGCGAAACGGCTTTGGAAGGCGGCGAAAGCCGTGTCGACACCAAAATAATCACGCCCCGGGACGAATTTGCGGTGGTCTATGTGCTTCGGCCTGAGGGCCAAAGCTGGCTGGCTACCGCGATCATGGTTGAAGACGTCAGTCTGACCGCAAACCTGGCCGCTCAGTTCGACCGCATGCTGTCGCGGATGTCGGTGGAGGACACGCTCGACCTGTTGCGCCGCAAATACGGGCGCGGCACCGGGGAAGAAAAGCAATTATGAAGGCGGCGTTCGCGATCATGCTCAAAGATTTGCGCCTTATCGTGCGCGACCGCTTTGCGCTGGTGTTCCTGCTGCTGGTGCCAATCGTGGTGATTGTCGTGGTTGCTGAAACGCAGGGCGGCAACGGCGTCAAAACCATCCTCTTTCCGATCGTAAACGAAGACCAGGGCCCGGTTGCGAGCGCACTGAGCAAGGTCTTTCGCAAGTATCTGGACGTGCGTGAGGTCGATCGCCAAACTGCTCACCGGCTGGTCGCAATCGAAAACCAGGCCGCCGCTGCTCTGATCCTGCCCCGGGGACTGAGCAAGCGCTACCTCAGTGAAAAGCCTTCCACCGTCGAACTGCTCACCGACCCGGCGCGCTGGAGGGAACTCGAAGCGATCAAGGTCATCCTGTTGCTGGCCGACCGCGAGACCGCGTCCCTTGCGGATCCCCTGAGCCAGGAACTGATCACGATCCAGGAGCGAAACATCACCGGCCAGCGGCTTTCATTCTCCTCGCTGGAGCAGAACATTCCCGGCTTCAGCCTGATGTTCGTCCTGCTGACGCTGGTCTTCACCGTGCCGCTGGGTTTGCGGGAGGAGGAGGTATGGGGCACCAGCGCGCGGCTGTCAGTGGCGCCGGTATCGCAGGCGGCGATTGCGGGGGGCAAGCTGGCGGCGCGGCTGAGCGTCGGTGTTGCTCAGCTCCTGATCCTTCTGCTGTTCGGACACCTGGTGTTTGGGCTGTCGCTTGGCCATTCACCGGCCGCCCTGGTGTTGGTGGCGGCCAGCGTGGTGTTTGCGATGGCATGCTTCGCGCTGGTCGTCGCGGCGTTGACACGCACGCGCGAGCAGATCATCCCGGTCGGCTTGAGCGTGGTGTTTCTGCTGGCCGCAGTGGGTGGGCTGTGGTGGCCTTTTTACGATCAGCCCAAATGGATGCAATTTATCGGGCAGGGGGCGATGACGACCTGGGCGATTTTCGCGATCCAGGACGTAATTCTGCGCGACGAGTCGGCCATCGAGCTCCTCCCCAAGGTCCTCTTCCTTTTCGCCTACGGGATCGTCTCGTTCGCTATCGGCCTGAGCCTGTTCCGTTATGGAAGCCGCCGTGAGGTTTCATGAAGCCCACAAGACGCGGGTATAACGTGACGTCATGCGCAGATGCCACGTTGTTCTACCGGGTTGCATGCCTGGCTTTGGCACTCGGCGGCATTGCCTGGGCCGGTTGCGGGCTGAACGCGAACGATCAGCGCGCTTCACTTGGCGCGCGTTCACACCTCGGGACCTCCGCGCCCGGGGCATCCGAGTGCGCGGCGCTGCAAGATGCGCCGGAGAGTGCCGATTACGACCCGTGGGAGCCATTCAACGAAAAAACTTTCTGGTTCAATTATCAAGTATTTGACCGTTACCTGATGAAACCGGCTGCGACGGTATGGCACGACGCGATCCCCGAGCCCGCGCGCCGGGGACTTTCCAACGCCTTCTACAATGTCGGCGCGCCGGGCCGGCTGGTTAACAACCTCCTCCAGGCCCGGTTCGAAGGTGCCGGATGGGAAACGGCGGACTTGCTGATCAACACCACCATCGGAGTCGGCGGACTCATCGATGTTGCCTCCCGGCTGGGCATGCGCAAAAGCGACGCCGACGCCGGACAAACCCTGGGCACCTACGGGTTTGGGCCGGGCCCCTATCTGGTGCTCCCGCTGCTGCCGCCGCTGACGGTGCGAGACGGAATCGGATATGGCATCGATGGCCTGTTGGATCCGCTCTATTACTTTGTTCCGCTGATCCCCAACGTAGCGATGTCGGCGGCCAAGGCGCTCAACGATCGCGCTGCCAACCTGCAACTGTTCCAGGATGTAGAGGAAACCTCGCTCGATCTCTATGCCGCGGTACGCAACGGCTATCTGCAGCGGCGGGCGCGCAGCATCGCACGAGCCATAGCCGAGCGCGATGGCGACACAGACGCGGATGCGATTTTCCTCAGCGCGGCCGCGCAAGCCCCTGGCATATGTGCAGATGCCCGGTTGCCCGCAAGTACGCAGCACTTCTCCGCTCCCGGCTTCCAGAGCCCATCCCCGCAAGTCAACCGATAGACACGACCGGGTGTCGTCACCCCGCGCTCTATCCGGCGACTCCGGCGTTGTCCAGCGGTCCCGGCATGTGCAACATTGCCGTCGAACCTCGGCGCACGCGGGCTGTCGGCCCGCAAGGAGCCACGCAGGCTATGAGCAAGACAAAGCTCGATTACAAGTTCGTCTCGGGAGACGGTCACGTGACCGAGCCCGTCAATCTATGGACCGAGCGGATGGAGCGCCGCTTTCGCGACCGCGCGCCACGCGCAGTCGCAGGCAAGGACCTGCCGCTGCTCAAGGCTTACGCCGGAGTTCCGATGTCCGCCGACGCGCAGACCAGCGATTTTTTCGTGATCGACGGCCTGGTGCCGGTGGACTTCATCGATACCATCGCCACGATGGCCAATGAGAAGGCCGCCGGCACGCCGATTACGGGGCGCCATCACAATCGCGCCTCCGAGGCGCGCGTGGGCGCGACCGACCCCCACGCCCGGCTTGCCGACCAGGACCTCGACAACCTGCGCGCCGAGGTGATCTATCCCAACTACGCGATGTACATGTTCGGCGCGCCCGACCTCGACTATCGGCGCGAGTGCTTGCGCGTTTACAATGACTGGCTGGCCGAGTATTGCGCAGTGGCCCCCAATCGCCTGGTGGGCGTGGCGCCTTTGCCGCTGGGCGGTCCCATTCAGTGGGCCGTGGCCGAGGCGTATCGCGCGGCCAGGCTGGGGCTTAGGTCGGTGCTGCTCCCGGCGGACACTCCCGACCGGCCATGGAGCGACCCCTATTACGTCCCGCTGTGGGAAGCGCTGTCGGACCTCGATTTGCCCATTGGCTTTCACAATTCGGCAACCGAGCAGTTCCTGCGTCAGTCTCCGCTCGACCATCCCGACCGCCAGACAATCAAGGGCCTTGCCCTTCAGTTGGGTTCCTACAACATCGTCGATATCAAGATCGGCGGACAGATGCGCAGTCTGACCGGTCTGATCGGCTCGGCCGTGCCGGCGCGCTTTCCCAAGCTGCGCTTCGTGATTGCCGAAGGCGGCATCGGCTGGGTTCCCTCCGTGATCAGGCTGATGGACCATTGGTGGGAGGATCACCATCACTGGCTGGAACCGAAACTGGAGGAACCGCCGAGCTTTTATTATCGGCGTCAGTTCTGGAACACGTTCGAAGACGATCGCGCCGGACTGCTCAGCCGCGAACTGCTCAACATCGATCATCTCATGTGGGGTTCGGACTATCCGCACACCGAGGGTACGTTCCCCAATTCGAAGCAACGCGTGAGCAAGGATTTTGCCGGAGTACCGGCGGGCGTCGCGCGCAAAATTCTGGTCGACAACGCGGCGCATCTGTATGGAATCTAAAGAACTTCAGGCAAGAGGGTGAAGTACGATCACATCATAGTAGGAGCCGGAGCGGCCGGGGCGATTGTCGCCGGCCGTCTGAGCGAAGATAGTGGACGGTCAGTGCTGCTGCTTGAGGCAGGCCCTGATTATCCCGACCTGGACTCGATGCCCGACGTAGTGCGGGTCGGATACACGGGCTACGCGCCCGCGTACGATAACTGGATGGACCAACGGCACATCCGGCGCTGGACCGCCAAGGCCACGGCCAACACTGAGACCGTCCCGTTCGTGGGCAAGGTGGCGGGCGGCGGCAGCGCGGTGAACGGCGCGATGTTCGTCCGCGGCGTCCCGGAGGATTACGACGCCTGGGCTGCAGCCGGAAACGATTTGTGGGGTTTCGACCACTGCCTGCGTTATTTTCGCAAGCTGGAAAACGACCTTGACTTCGGCGCCACCGATTATCACGGCGGTGCCGGACCCATAAAGGCCGTGCGTCCAAAGCCTGCGCAATGGCTGCCCGATCAGAAGGCCTTTTACGACGCCTGCCGCGCGGCAGGATTTGCCGACTGCCCCGACCACAACCTGCCCCACTCGGCCGGCGTCGGTCCGATGGCATTCAACAACCCCGGCGGCGTGCGCTGCAGCACCGCGATCGGCTACCTCAACCCCGCCCGCCATCGCCTCAACCTCACCATCCGCGCCAATTGCACCGTCAGGCGCATCCTTTTCGACGGCAAAAAGGCGCTCGGCCTTGAGGTCGACAGCAGCGGCGAGCGCTTCACCGTGCAGGGCGAGGAGATCATCCTGAGCGCGGGCGCCGCAATGACGCCTCAGTTGCTGATGCTCTCCGGCGTAGGCCCGGCGGATCACCTGCGCAGCTTTGGCATCGCGGTGGTTCACGACCTGCCGGGAGTCGGCGCCAACCTGCGCGATCATCCCTACAGCTACGTCAACCTGCGCACCAAAAAAGGCTATCCTCTTAATCCGCGCGGACCTTGGATTCAGATCGCGCTGCGCTACACCGCCGCCGGCTCGCCCCATCGCAACGACATCCAGATGATGATGACCTCGGTGACCCATCAGTTCAGCACCGACGGCCAGGTCGTCCCGATCGGCATTTCCATCGGACCGGCGTTGTATCTGTCGATGAACTGCGGCGAACTGCGCCTTCAGTCCGCCGATCCCGACGTGCAGCCCGCGATCGACTACCGCTATTTCGAAGACGAGTTCGATCGGCGCCGCATGCGCGAGGCGCTTAGACTGGCGGTAAAACTCAGCGAACACGAAAGCTTCAAGGGCATCGTCGAGGAACGAATCGCGCCGACCGACGCGGAGCTGGCCGACGATCGGGCGCTGGACGACTACATTGTGCGCAGTGCCGGCACCTGCCAGCACATTTCGGGAACCTGCAAGATGGGGTCGGCCGGCGATTCGATGGCGGTGGTCGATCAGCTCGGCCGCGTGCACGGGGTGCGCAACCTCAGGGTCGCCGACGCCTCGATCATGCCGCATTGCCCGCGCGCCAATACCAATCTCACTACGATGATGATCGGCGAGCGTATCGCGGATTTGATTCGGCACGGCGGCTGATGAGCATCCGTTAACCCCACCGAAATCTACAAAATGTAAGACGGGCGGGTTCCCGCCGAGGAGCCCGCCCGTAACTGCCATATCCAAAGCCGACCGCCGCAGCCGCGTCAGACCGGGTCGCTGCGCGGCGCGGGCGCTTTACTCAACGCTCTGAGGGCCACCCTGAGCGTCGCCGGGAATCTCGGCGGCCGCGGCGTCGCCGGCCGCGCTGCGCGCCTGTTTGAAGTATTCACGCGCCTGCTCCCGGGTGCTCTTGTGCAGCGCCGCCAGATTCTTGTACAGGCCCTCTGCCGCGCTCAGTTGTTTGGCATTGAGCAACCCGCACACCCTGACCGCCGCCGCGTCCTCGTCCTGGAGCAGCTTCAGCTTGGCCGCCGACAGGCTGTTCTGCAGCGAACCCAGGTTATCCTTCTTCTCCAGAATGCCCAAGGTCAGAGCTTCTCTGGCGCTCTGCACGTTTTGATGGTCGGTCATCAGGTTGCCCTTGACATCGGCGAAAATGGATTTGAGATCGGCGCGCTGATCGGGGGTCATCACGGCGATGCAGGCGCGGGCCGCCGCCGATCCATGATGGCGGCCGCCGGGACCAAATCCGCCATGCGCATAGGCTGCTTCTGCCAACAGTGCCGCACCGCCCGCCACTGCGGCGGCGATTGACAAGACATACTTCGGTTTCATTCTCTCACTCCTTTTTCTGTCCGGACCGCCTTGCACAGCGGCTCACATGGGAAAGACGGTATCGAGCGCGCGCGGTTGACTTCGAATTCTGCAGAGCTGTCTATTTGGATCCAATCAGGAAAAGCGGCCGGAAATATACAATCAACTTTGAAGCGAAAATAATCGCCACGCCGGAATTCAGGAGCGCTTCTCCTGAACCCTCTGGGTACACAAAAAGGGAGTAGGCACAGAAATCTCCGGGATGGTGCTGCCGGCTGTGACTGTTGGGCGCAGACGAGGCGCATCGCCCAGATAAGAGACCTAACCCCCGGCCCCTTCCCGACACGGGAAGGGGTGGCAGAGAAAGCTTGCCCTTCTCATTTTCCAGGAGAGGAACATCAACATCCGCGTCGGCTTGCATTGCGATACCGACAAACCGACGTTCCCCTTATGTCATGGGGAGGGTTTGAGTGGCTTGGACGTAGAATTTACTCTCACTTTGAGGTTACGCGTTGCCAGCAGTGTCATTCCGAATCACCAGTGAGTAGTCTCAACGGCGCTTCGAAGGCGGCCGAAGCCATTAGTCACTCCAACCGGTGGTTGCCAGGCACGTGTCATCGTTGAAGCTCCTTACCGGCCACAGAATGGGCGCCTCGGCGGCGCCAGAGCGCCGGTGATGCAAGCGAGTTGGCGGCGAAGCGTAGTCAAAGAATTTAGCGCTACTCGTCGCCGCCGGGCGGCTCGGGCTTGTCCCCCTGCATCTGGCGGATCAATGCGGCTTCCTGACGATGCAGGTCTTCGAGCCTGGCATGGAATGCGGCGGCATCCTTGAGTTGCTTGGGGGTCATAAGTTTACGCGCGGCAAGCGCAATCGCGACGCGCTCGTCGATCATGGCCGCCTGCGCAGCCTTGAGCTGGGCGACCTCCCGGCTTACGTCCACGGACGGATCGGTGGAGAGCAGTTTATCAATCAGCGCCTCGCGTGCATTATGCAGGTTCTGGCGCAGCGACTGTAGCTTGGCGCGATCGGCCTTGACCATCGACAAAAACGCCAGCTTCTGTTCGGGGCTGAGCACGGCCTCAAAAGGCATCATGGCGAGCCGTTCGCGGGCGCGGCCGTCAGGTCCGTCGTGGAAAGCGGGTGCCGCGGCGGCGAATATGCCCAGCGCGGCCAGAGCGAGCACGGTTGCGAAAAGAAATTTTCTGAGCATAGGTTTAAGGACCCCCCCTTACTGGCATCCGGGCCCCAGCGGATCGCTCATGTCGGAGCACGAGTCGCCGCCGAATTCGTCTTGCACGTATGCAGCATAGATCGCCGAGGCCGGTTCAAGGGCTGAAACCTGGATCGCCGCGGTGGACCGCACCGGGGCATGGCGCGCCACCGACACGCCAACCGGCAGCTCCACGAGCGACGCCCCGCGCAGCGACCATCCACCTGCAAACGCCGCGATCGCCGCCGCAGCGGAAATGGCCAGGCGCCATCGCGAGAAACTCCATCCATGCACACCACGGCGGCGCGGCAGAGCGGCCTCCAGCGCCTGCGTGATCAGGTTCAGGTCAGACTCCAGCGCCTTCAGGCGCCCGGCGCACGCCAGACAGCTCCTCAGATGTGCCAGCTCATCGCTGGCACCCTCACCCGTATAACATTGCAGCAAGGACTGCTCGGATAGACATCGATTCATAGTTCTTTGCCGATTCCTTTGCGCAGCTCGCGCACCGCGCGGAACAGATGCTGTTTGACGCTGCCCTGGCTCAGACCCAGCTGCGCGGCGACCTCCTCGGTCGACCACCCCTCGAAATGGCGCAGCGCGAAGATCTCGCGCTGACGTGCGGAAAGCCTGCCGAACTTTTCCCACACCATCCGCTGCGTCTCCCGCTGCAGCGCGCTCTCCTCAGCGCTGTGATGGCTGTGAGCCTTGAACTCATCGAATTCTTCAGTGCGCCCCCGCCATCGCCGCCACCAACTGGAGCGCAGGCGGTCGCGGCAGGCATTGACCGCGACCGTAGCCAGCCACTTGTTCCAGGCCTCCGGCCGCCCTCCGGAGCGGTAGAAACGAAAGGCCTTCAGAAAGATCTCCTGGGCCACTTCCTCGGCCTCATCGGCGTCCGCCAGTATCAGGCGGCACAGCCGCAGCACCCGCGCCCGATGCTCCGCGTAGAGGTCGCGAAAGTCGTCGTGCTCCAGCGGCAAAACGTCCACCTTGCCCATCTGGTTTATTAGACGATGACAGCGCCATTCCCGTTGACGCCGGGCGATTGGCTAAATTTTCTCGATCCCTTCGCCCCTTTCGTAACGCTGGGCGTCAGGGCGTGGTATCAACGCCCCCCGACACCTCGATTACCGCTCCTGTGATGTAGGACGACGCGTCGGAGGCGAGGAAGATGCATGGGTAGGCGATTTCCTGCGGTGTGCCCAGGCGCTTGAGCGCACGCGTCGCCGCCATCCGGTGCTTGGTTTCCTCGTCAAGCAGCAACTCCCAGGCGGGCGTCTCGATCGGACCCAGAACCAGACAGTTGACACGGATACCGTAGCGTGCCCATTCCGCCGACTGGGTCCTGGTCAGGTTGTTGACGCCGGCCTTGGCAGCCGCATACGGGGGATAGATGGCAAAGCCGGTCAGCGACGCTTCGCTGCTGATATTGATGATCGAGCCGGGGCTTTTCTGTGCGATGAATTGGCGGGCCGCCGCGCGCGAACAGAAGAACACACCGTCCAGATTGACCGCGACAATCGCCCGCCAGGCGTTTGGAGAAAGCTCCAACGAAGGGATCTTCAGGCTCGCGCCATGGTTGTTGATGATCACGTCGAGGCGCCCGAAATGGCGCACCGCCGCGGCGACCATCTCGTCGACCGCCGCCGCGTCGCGCACGTCGCACACCTGGTACTCGCACACCCCGCCCTCGGCGCGGACCTGGTCGCGCACCATGGCCAGGTTTTCGGCCTTGCGGCTGGCAATCAGCACTCGAGCGCCGGCGCGGGCGAACTCGCGCGCAATTCCGGCGCCGACCCCGGTCCCGCCCCCCGTGATGATCGCAACCTTACCTTCGACACTGAACTTAGCGGAATTCATCGCTTGCTTCCTTTCGAGCATCTCACGGCTGGCAAAGCGCGGCGGGAGAGCCAAGAATCGTCAATACTTAACCGCTGGCGGCGGTTGGCGCCAGCTATCGAGGAGCTTCCGGTGGCGGATAGTATCGACCCGGTGACGGGCAAGGTGGTCCTCAATTTGATTACGCGCACTCACGTCAGCAGGCTGGTGCTGCAATCACTGCTGACCGTGCTGATCCGGAGCAACCCGCAGCTTGCAGACAGGGTCGTACAGGACCTGGAGCGGCGGCGCGAGGCGGCGGTGGAAGCGCAACTGCGGGAATACATCGAGCTGGCGATCGGGGAGGTGACGGATGCGGGGGCGGCGGCGCGGGCCAAGTAGGCGGCGACGCCGCCTACTTGGCCCGCGCCCAGGGAAAGGGGCGGCGGAGGCAGCGGCGGGCAATGCCCGCCGCTGCCTCCGCCGCCCCAGCCTTCTACTCGATCGCCGTCGGTGCGTGCGGAAAATCGTGCCAGTCGTCGATATCGTGCGGAATCCAGATGGTCGCCTGATGCTCGTCGCGCAACTGCTTTAGCCGCCTGAGCGACGCCACCGCCTGCGCCGGGTCGTAGTCGATCATCATCGGCTTTTCTTCCGCCAAATCCTGGCGCGTGTGCACGGTGTCGCCGGTCAGCACGAACTTGCGGCTGGGCAATGTCACCAGCAGGGTGCACTCACCCGGCGTATGGCCCGGCGTGCGCAGCATCTGCAGGCTGCCGTCCCCGAACAAGTCGTAGTCCTCGCCCACCTCAAGCCAGTTGAACCCGCGCGTCGGCAGCAGGTCGCCCATCACGAAAAACGGCCGCTGCACGGGGTCGGCCCAGTAAGCAAAGCGGATTTCATTGGCGCCGACCAAAAACTTGGCGTTGGGAAACAGCGCCATCCCGCCGGTATGGTCCATGTGCAGATGCGACAGGATGACGTACTTTACGTCATCAAGCTTATAGCCCAGTCCCTTGATCTGGACCTCAAGCGTGTCCGCCGGCGTGAACTGCACCTTGGCCATCTGCCAGAAATCGCCCCAGTAGCCGAGGATGTCGTCCATGATTTTGGGATGGCACCCGGTGTCGAACAGAACCAGCCCCTTGTCGTGCTCGATCAGGATGGGCGGGCAGACAAAGGTAAACGGCTCGGGCCGCTCCGGACCCATCGGCGGGATCGTGAACTGGGCGCCCGACAGGCCCCACATGCGGCGGCATTTGGCGCTGCTCATCAGTATGTCCTCCGTTACCCCTCTACCATCTGGGCGCGGCGCATTAAAATCCGCGCCGGTAACGTGGGAGAGCCGCGCGCGGCTCCCCCACGCTGGCTGCGATTACTTGCCCTGCTGCTGCGCCAGTTGCGCCTTGGCCTGTTCCAGCAGTTCGGCATAGGCGGGATCCCATCCGAAGTGCTTGATCTTGAGCCCATCGGCACGCACCAGGTACTCCTCGCCGTAGTCGGGAATCTCGGGCTCGATCCGCCGCTTCATCGCCTTTTCGATCACCGGCGCCAGGCGCTCGGCCTTGAGCTTGGACTGCTTTTCATCGCGCTCCTTGAATTCGGGGAGCACCGTCTTGCCGAACAGCTCGAAGCCTTCGCAAATCTGCTCGTGCGTGATGCGGCCCTCCTGTGCGATAAAGATGACCTGGTCGACACCCGCCGCTTCGTAGTTGAGCAGCACCTTGCGGATGTCATCGGGCGTACCCATGCATTCGTTGTTCGGGTCGATCGGTGCCATCAACTGGTCGGGAGTCTTCTTGAATTCCTCCCACAGGTTGGTCTTGGCCGGACGGTGCACGCCGTCGACATAATGATGGCGGAAGGCGTGAGCGAAGAACTGGCGTCCCTCTTTTCCGAACTCGCGGGCCAGGTCGCCATTCTTGTTGCAGGCAAAGCCGGAGAGGAAGGCCACGTTGGGGTTGACCGAATAGGCAATCGGGGTGCAATCCTCGGTCAGCGAGCGGTAGTAATCGGCGGTCCATTTCTGGGCGTCAACCGGGGACAAAAAGCCGAAGGTCAGCACGCCCAGTCCCAGCTTGCCCGCCATCACGATCGTCTCCTGGCGCGAGCAGGCCACCCACACCGGCGGGTGCGGCTTCTGGATGGGTTTAGGAATGACGTTGCGCGGCGGCATCTTGAAGTACTTGCCGATATGGCCGCGGAAGGGCTCTTCCACCATCATCCGGCAGATCGCCTGCAGGCATTCGCGCCACATCAGGCGTTTTTCGGTGCGCGAGACATGAAAGGCGTCCAACTCGGCGAAGGTCGATGACTCGCCAGTGCCGAACTCGGCGCGCCCCTCGCTGATTAGGTCAAGCGCCGCGACTCGCTCCGCAACGCGCGCCGGATGGTTGTAGTTGGGCGGCAGCAGCGTGATGCCCGACCCCAGGCGCATGCGCTTGGTGCGCTGGCTGGCGGCGGCCAGGAAGGTCTCGGCGGCTGAGGAGTGGGAGTATTCTTCCAGGAAGTGGTGCTCGACCTGCCACATGTAATCGATACCGACCCGGTCGGCGACCTCCATTTGCTCCAGACCGTCGCGCCAGACCCTTAGCTCCGAATCCGGCTTCCAGGGCTTGGGCAACTGCAGCGCCACGAGTAATCCGAACTTCATTTCGTCCTCCGTGATAGGGAAGTATTGGTCTCTTACTGAATTCCCTCGGGCAGCGCCGCTTGCGGCGCTCGAACTTTGGCCGCCACCGCCGCCCCGCCATTGGCTGCCTCTCCGGCGGGCCGTGCCCGACGACGCGCCAAGCCGTTGTCAACCACCCGGATCTCGCGCGGCAACTGGCGCTGGAAGCGCCGGTAATGGCGGAGCAGTTTGGCCCGGCTGGCATCGGTTGAAAGACCGAGCAGCGCCAGCGTAAAGGCATATAGAATGTGGGTCCGCATCGCCTCGCCGTCCAGGACCCCGCGCACCCACAGATCCAGCACGCCAAGGAAGGTAATTACCAGGTCGCGCGCGACAAACTCGGAATCCGCATCCGCCCGCAGCAAACCGGCCCGGATGCCTGCCTCCACCGGGCGCTGCCACAAGCGCACGCTGCCGCCCGAAATCGCGTCGTCGTGCAGTCCCCGCGCCGACGCCGTCAGCACCGCCATCAGGGTCCGGTAAAAGCGCGGGTCGGAGGCGTAGGTGTTGGCGCCCAGTTCAGCGATGTGCAGTAAATCCTCGATCGGGTCGTGCGAGCGCAGCTCCTCCATTTTCCGTTCGAGCTTCTTGAGCACCGCCAGCCCCAGCTCGGCCAGCACCGCACCCTTGGAGCCGAACAGGTTGTACGGCGTGGCCAGGCTGACTTCAGCCTTGCGCGCCAAGGCACGCATCGACAGCCCCACGCTGCCGGTTTCGCGAATCAGCTCCTGAGCGGCGGCCAGGATGCGCTCGCGCCGTTCCAGCTTGCGCTTCTCCCGTAGACCCATAACGCGTTTCAAAAACGAGATGCGTTCGTTTTTATAACGCGTTCAAAATAATGTCAAGAACCCCGGTCGGCCGAGCGTTGCGCTGCGCCATTTGCGCGGGAACCTCTTTCCCGATAGTTGTTGGGCGGCGCACAAACGCGGCGGCACGCTGCGCCCCGCGGGAGGCGTTTTCGAATGAGGTAAGCCACGATGATTAAATCGGTCTTTCACGTCAACATCAATGTCAGGGACTTCGACCGTTCACTGGAGTTTTACCAAATGCTCGGCTTCAAGGTCGTGCTCGACATCGGCGAAGGTCCCAACCGGGCCAACGACAAGGGGCTCAACATTCCCAACAGCGTTGGACGTGCGGCGCTGCTGGCGCTGAGCGACGACCCGCGTGCCACCCGAATCGACCTCATTGAGTGGAAACAGCCCAGAACTGACGGCGCGCCGTACCCTCATCTGTACCATACCGGAATCAACCGCATCGCCCTGTTTACCAAAAATCTCGACGCGGAATACGCGCGGCTCAAGGCGGCGGGCGTGGAGATGGTATCGGAGCCGGTCACGATGAGCGCGGGCCGAAAAGCCGGCGCGCGGTTTTTCTGCTTCAAGGATCCCGACGGCACCTTTTTGGAATTGATCGAACCATTCAACAAGTAGAGTTACAAGACCCGCACCAACACCAACGGCGCCGCACACGCTGGGCACAGGAGAACGGCACGGAATGAAATTCGGTCTTTGTTTGGGTTTTACCGATCGCTCGGAGCGGCCCGACGTGGTCGCACGCACCTGCGAGGAACTGGGCTTCGAGTCGATGTTCACTGGCGAGCATCCGATAATTCCGGTGGTGGCCGGAGCGATTATCGCACTGGGCAACACCGTGATGCCGGAGTATTACGAGCGCATCCCTGACCCCTTCATCTCATTGACCATTGCGGCGTGCGCAACCAGGCGGCTGCGCCTGGGAACTGCCGTATGCCTGGCCGCCGAGCGCCATCCGATCATCCTGGCCAAGGAGGTCGCCACGCTCGATTACTACTCGCAAGGCCGCTTCGTGCTGGGCGTGGGCGGCGGATGGCTGCGCGAGGAGACCGAGATCATGGGCCGGGATTTCCGCCGCCGATGGGCGGTGGTGCGCGAGTACGTGCGCGCGATGAAGGAACTGTGGACCCAGCCGGAGGCCAGCTTCGCGGGCGAATTCGTGAGTTTTCCGCCCGTCAAGTGCTGGCCCAAGCCCGCCCAGCAGCCCCATCCCCCGGTCTATATCTGCACCGGCTCCGGACCCAATTTCGATCGCCGCCTGAAGGACACGGTGGCGGTCGGCGACGGATGGATGCCGACCAGCCTCACACCGCAGCGCCTGTCCCAAGAGGTCGCCAAACTCAAGCGGATGTGCGCGGAGACCGGACGCGACGTCAATTCGCTGGAGATTACTATCCTGGGCCAGGCCGCGGGCAGCGCCGCCGAGGCGCGCAGGCAGGTGGCGGAATATCGCGAAGCCGGCGCCACCCGGATGCTGTTCCTGCTGACACCCATCCCGCCCGGACAGGCCGCACAGACCATCCGGCCGATCGCCGAGGCCTATCTGCGCGGCTGAGCGGGCGCTTCACTGCCCGATTGCTTGAAGTTCGGCATCACGTGCCGGGCGAACATCTGCAAGGAGCGCCGCACTTCCTGCGGTGCGGCGCCGCCTTGGGCGACTTCGAACAGCAACAGGTCGATGCCGAAGCTATCGCGCACCTCCCCAATCCGCCGCACCAGGTCGTCCGGATCGCCCAGCAGCACGAGATTGGCCGCATCGAGATCCTCGATCCTGATCTGCCCAAAGCCGCGCGCACCGCTGGGCTTTGAACCGCGCGCATCAAGGCCAGCGAAGAACTTGTAGTAGTTGAGCGTGTACTGGCCGCCGTGACGCAACGCTTCAGCCTTGGTCTCGCCGCAATACATCTGCGTCACGCTGGTCACAGTACGCCGCGCCGGATCGTATCCGTTGCTGGCCAGGGTCTGGCGATAGTTATCTAGACCGTTCTTCAGCAAAGCCTTGTCCGGGCCGAATAACGCGGTGCACAGATCCAATCCCCGCTTTCCGGCCCAGATAAAGCTGGCCGGCGTGCCGGCGCCGGCGGCAAAGACCGGCGGATGAGGCTGCTGAACGGGCTTGGGAAAAAATTCATAATCGCGCAGCTTCCAAAATCTGCCGTCGAAGGAAAACGGGCCCTCGGCGGTCCACGCCTTGATAATCAGGTCGACGCCCTCATGATAACGCTCATGGCTTTGCGCCATGTCGATACCAAACAGGTCGTAAGCATAACTGAGAAAGCCCCGCCCCACGCCATAGTCCAGACGCCCGCCGCTCAGCACGTCGAGCATCGCGTACTCCTCGGCCAGGCGCAGCGGATGATGCAGCGGAATGAGCGACACCCCGGTACCCAGGCGCAATCGCCGGGTGCGCGCAGCGGCCGCCAGCGCAATCATCGCCGGATTGCCGAATGAGTAGCCGGAGTAATGATGCTCGCCGAACCAGGCGGCGTCGTAGCCGAGTTCCTCCAGCAGCTCAACCTGCTCCAGTATCTGCTGGTAATAGCTACTTGCGGAACCGTGAACGCCCGGATGATAGTCGATATTATAAAGGATTCCGAATTTCACATTGTCTCCTGTTATTCGCTGCGCGACTGGCTAACCGGTGAAAACCTCACCGGCATCCGTTTGATGACCGAGACCACCACCGCCGGCATCCGCTCGACCTTGCCCGCCACTTGCAGGTCGGGCAGACCGCGCAGGATCTCCTCAATCATGACCCGGGTTTCCAGCCGAGCCAGCCTGGCGCCCAAACAGAAATGCTCGCCGTGCCCGAATGCCAGGTGATCGTTGGGAGTCCGCTTGATGTCGAATCGGAACGGCTCGGCAAAGACGTCCTCATCGCGATTGGCGGAAGTGAACCACACCACGACCCGCTCGCCGCGCTTGATACGTTTGCCGCCCAGCTCGCTGTCCCCAACCGCCACCCGCGCGAAGTAGTTGGCGGGACTGGTCCATCGCAGGATCTCCTCGACCGCAATCGGCATCAGCGCCGGATTCTCCGTCAGTTCGGCGAGTTGTTGCGGATGCTGGAGCAGGGCCAGCACACCGCCGGAGATGGCGTTGCGAGTGGTCTCCAGCCCGCCGCCCAAAACGATATAGCAGTTGAACAGCACCTCGGGATCGCTCAGCGCACGCCCCTCAATCGCACCATTGGCCAGCGCGCCGACCAAGTCGTTGATTGGACGGCCGCGGCGCTCCCGGACCAAGCCGGCAAAATACTGAAGCGTCTCCCGAACGGGAGCATCAGGCGGGCCTTCGGCCTGAAATTCCGGATCGGGACTCCCGACCAGCCGGTCCACCAGCTTTCTCATGTAGGGCCAGTCCGCGGGCGGCACACCCATGATCTGGCATACCATGGCGGCCGGCAGTCTGCCGGCGACGTCGTTGACCAGGTCGCATTGGCCCCGCGGCGCCACGGCGTCGACGATCTCGCGCGACATCCGGCGCACCGCCGGCTCCAAGGCGTTGATGCGCTGTGGCCTGAACCATTCGAAGATAAGCCGGCGCATCTCACGATGGCGCGGCGGATCAGACATCAGCACCGACAGTCCGGCGCCCACCTGCTCCGGCGTCCGCTCCTGGTCCGCCGGCAGGTAGGGCAGCATCACGCCCTGCGCCGAGCTGTAGAGCTCGGGATGGCGCAAGACGGTCAGGCAATCCTCATGCCGCGTCACCGACCAGAAGTCCCAGCCGTTGCTGCCGCGCGTCCAGTGCACCGGATCATGGCGGCGCAGCCAGCGGAAGGCCTCATGATACTGATCGGTGGTGTAAAAAGCCGGATTGTTTAATTCAGCGTCATAGGGGAAATCCAACTCTTGCATCGAACTGCCCACCATCGCATTCGGCCAGGCCGCACGGGCGGCACGATTTTCAATACGATGCGTATCGTATCTTTATTGCCGAAAGTCAAGAGCTTGGCTATGATGCTGGGCGCGATGGCGCGCAGTTATCCGCAACTGGTGCGAGGACGGCCGCGCGACGAAGAGGCCGACGTCGCCCTTGTGGACGCGACCCTGGCTTTGCTCGCCGAGCAGGGCTACAGCGGCTTGCGCATGGAAGCGGTGGCGGCGCGGGCCGGCGTCGCCAAGGCCACGCTGTATCGGCGCTGGCCCGACAAGGTCAGCTTGACGATTGCCGCACTGTCGCGGATTCCGGAGCTGCCGGCGGTCGATACCGGATCGTTGTCGGGCGATCTGGCCGCGCTGCGCGACGCGGTGGTCAGGCTATTCAAAACCACCCGCCTGGCCAGTGTCTTACCGGCGTTGGCCGCGGAACGTGTGCGGCGCACGTCCGCTTCGGCCAAAATCGACGCGTTCATCCGCACGCGCTACCAGCCCTGGATCGCGGCGATAGAACGCGCCATCGCGCGCGGCGAGCTGCCCCGCACCTCGGCCGATCCCGTCCTGATCGCTGACCTGCTGGCCGGAGTGATGATGCAGCGCGTGTTTTTCACTGGCGGCCGCGTCGACGACAAGGCCTGGAAGACGGTGGTTGACATCGTCGTCAAGGGCCTGCGCGCCGCGGCTAGCAGCCCTGGCGGATGAAGTCCGCGATGCGCTCCCCGATCATCATCGTGGTCACGTTGGTGTTGGCGCGCACGCAGTCGGGCATGATGGAAGCGTCGGCGACGCGCAGATTGCGCACGCCGTGAACCCGGCCGAACTGATCGACCACCGCCATCGGCTCCGACGCCGGTCCCATCTTGCAGGTGGCCGAAATATGCATGCAGGTGGTGGCGTTGCGCAGCGCAAACGCGTCCAGCGCGCCGTCATCGCGCAGGTCTTCGGCGGTGGGCTCAATCCGTTCAAGGGTGATTGCCTTGAAATCGGGATGCTCGCCCAGGCGCACCGCCAGCCGGATCGCCTCGCGCATCCGGCGCCGGTCGAACTCCTGCTTGAGAAAGCCGTAATCCAGCAGCGGCTGAACGTCCGGATCGGGCGACTGCAGGCGCAACTCGCCGGCGCTGGCGGCCAGTTCCACGGCGGGCAGGATGCGGGTTCCCACCGGTGTGAAGCGTCCCATTTCGAACTGCTGCGCGTAGGAATACATCAGCAGTTGCAGATCGTTGCGCAGCGGCGAGCCGGTCGCCGTGCAGCGCAGCACCAGTTGCATCCGCGGCGCCATCGGATCCAGCGCATAGTCCTCGCGCGTGCGCCAGGTGACGTTGCAATACGGATGGTCGCGCAGGTTCTGTCCGACGCCGGGCAGATGATGGACCACGGGGATACCGAAGCTGCGCAACTGATCCTGCGGCCCCACGCCGGAGAGCATCAGCAGATGGGGCGAGCAGATCGCGCCGGCGCTTAAGATAATCTCCTCGCCTTCGACGACGAACTTCTCGCCGCCGCTGAGCACTTCCACGCCGGTGGCGCGGTTGCCGTCAAAAATGATGCGGCGCACCTTGCATTGCGCCTTGATCGTGAGGTTGAGCCGATGGCGCGCCGGATTGAGATAGGCGATCGCGGTGCTCCATCGCACCGAGTCCACGTTGTTAAGCGGTGCCGGACCGATGCCGGTGCCTTGTGGATGATTGAAATCGGGACAGTCGGGAAAGCCCTCGGCGCGGCAGGCGTTATAAAACGCGCGCTGATCGGGCAGCCATTCGTGCCGTTTGAAGCGCCGCGCGATTACGGGTCCGTTGGCGCCGTGGAAATCGTCGCCGCCGAAATCGCGGTCGGTCTCAAGCTTGCGCAGGTAGGGCAGGCACTGGCTGAAGGACCACTGGTCGTTGCCCGCGGCGGCCCATGAATCGAAATCTTCGGGGATACCGCGCAGAAACACCTGACCGTTGACGGCGCTGCCGCCGCCGGTCAGCGTGCCCGCCGGTACCATCATCGGCGGTGCCGTGTCGGTGGCCTTGGCCGTGAAGTAGCGCACGTGCCGGTCGTTGACCATTACGTCGGAGGCGGTCGCGTAGCCGTACTTGACGTCGTCGGGAATGTGCTCGAAATCGGGATAATCGGGGCCAGCCTCGATCAACAGTACCGCGCGATGCGCATCCTCGCTCAGCCGCGCCGCGACGATCGCCCCCGCCGATCCGGCGCCCAACACGATGTGGTCGTATTTCATGCTCGTTCTTCTATGGCCGAGGAGCGGAGTCCTCAATTAGGGATCAAAAGATGGCGCGACCAGGCATGCTCGCGCATCGACACGCCGCACGGACGCCCGCCCGCTATTGTGCTTCGCCGGATCCTCAAGGCGATCTGTGCTCCCGGCGACCGGCGCTCAGGGACGGAAGACCTCCATCGCGTGGTGGAAGTCGCAGTATTCCTTGCCCATCTGGATCTTCCCGTCGCGCACGATGAACAGGAAGTGGTAATTGTTCTCGTAGGTCTTGCCGTTCTTAAGCCTGGCGTAACCTTGCGCCTCGACTGCGACGCGCTCGCCCTCGGCCGTCAGGCCGGTGACCGTCAGCCGGATCGGCGCTTCGAAACGGGCCGTGTTTTGCGCCGCGATCTGCACCAGCTCGGCCTTGCTCTTCGTCCCGCCCATCGGCCCCTTGGCCATAATCATCCAGGTCGCCGAATCGGCGAAGTGGTCGAACGCGCGCGCATCGCCCGCCGAGCGCTTTGCAAAGTAATCCGCCACGATTTTCTTGTTTTCTTCCGTGCTCATGAGGCCCAACCATATTCCGGCCGGCGGCGAACGGCAAGGTCGCGCTGGCGGGGGTTTTTACCGGGGGCGCGGGCGCGGTAGACTCGATCGACACACCGGTGACGGCGGAGTTTTCGAAGCGATGAACGAACGGTACGACCCTAAAGAAATCGAGCCCAAGTGGCAGGCGGAATGGGAGCGCAGCGGGATTTACCTGACGCCCACCGACCGCAGCCGGCCCAAGTTTTACCTGCTCGAGATGTTTCCCTATCCCTCCGGGGAAGGGTTGTCCGTCGGCCATCTGCACAACTACGTGCCGTGCGACGTTATCGGGCGCTTCAAACGCATGACCGGCCATAACGTGCTGCATGCGATGGGATGGGACGCGTTTGGGCTGCCGGCAGAGAACGACGCACTGCTTAAAAAGCTCCATCCCAAGGAGACCGTGCCGCGCTATGCGGCCAACTTCAAGCGCCAGTTGAAGTTGGTAGGATGCGCCTACGACTGGACGCGTGAAATCAACTCCTCGACTCCCGAATACTACAAATGGACGCAATGGTTCTTCCTGCTGCTGTACAAGCGCGGCCTGGCCTACCGCGCGGTGGGCGCGCAATGGTGGTGCGAGAAATGCCTGTCGATCCTGGCCAACGAGCAGGTGATCGACGGATGCTGCTGGCGGCACACCGACACTGCGGTCACCAAAAAGGAACTGGAGCAGTGGTACTTCAGGATCACAGCCTATGCCGACCGGCTGCTTGAAGATCTCGACACCATCGACTGGCCCGAGCGCATCAAGCTGATGCAGCGCAACTGGATCGGACGCTCGGAGGGCGCCGAACTCGCCTTCCCCGTCGCGGGCCATCGCGGCGAGGAGGTGCGCTTTTTCACCACGCGCCCCGATACCGTCTTCGGCGTGTCCTTCATGGTGCTGGCACCCGAGCATCCGCTGGTCGCGCGCATCACTACGCCCGCGCAGCGCGCCGAGGTTGAACGCTACGTGGCGCAGGCGCGCCGGCAGAGCGAAATCGAGCGCCTGTCCACCGTCAAGGAAAAGACCGGCGTGTTCACCGGCGCTTACGCGCACAACCTGTTTACGGACAAGGATATCCCGATCTGGATCGCCGACTACGTCCTGATGGGCTACGGCACGGGCGCGATCATGGCGGCGCCGGGTGAGGACCAGCGCGACTTCGAGTTCGCGCGCAAATATGGGCTGCCCATTCCGCGCGTCACCGCGCCTGCCGACGGCTCGCAGCCGCCCGCCGATCGCGCGTTTACCGAACCCGGCATCACGATCAACTCCGGCTTCATCAGCGGCAAGCCGACCGCTGAGGCGCTCGCCATGGTGGCGCAGTACGCGCAGGAAAAGGGCATCGGGCGCGCCGCGGTCAGCTACCGGATGCGCGACTGGCTGATCTCGCGCCAGCGCTACTGGGGATGCCCGATCCCGATGGTGTACTGCAAGGGCGGATGCGGCATCGTGCCGGTCCCCGAGGACCAACTCCCGGTGGTGCTGCCCGACATCAAGGACTACCAGCCCTCGGGCACCGGGCGCTCGCCGCTGGCCAATGTGCCGGAGTTCGTCAACACCACCTGCCCCAAATGCGGCGGACCCGGCGAACGCGAAACCGACACGATGGACGGCTTCGCCTGTTCGTCGTGGTACTTTCTGCGCTTCGCTTCGCCCCATGAGAGCGCCGCGCCGTTCAACCGCGAGGCAGTCGATTACTGGCTGCCGGTGGACCTGTACGTGGGCGGCGCCGAGCACGCCGTGATGCATCTGCTGTATGCGCGGATGTGGACCAAGGTGATGTACGACGCCGGACTCATCAACTTCAAGGAGCCGTTTCCTACACTTCGTAATCAGGGGATGATCTGGGCCGCCGACGGCCAGAAGATGTCCAAAAGCAAGGGCAACGTGGTCACCCCCGACTCGATGGTGGACAAGTACGGCGCCGACGCGCTGCGGTTGTGGGAGCTGTTCATGGGTCCCTTCGAGGAGCCCACCAACTGGAACGAAGAGGGCGTGGTCGGAACGGCGCGCTACCTGACGCGCGTATGGAACCTGGTGCGCCGTTTCGTCGAGGCGGGATGTCCCCAGGGCAAGCCCGGCGAGCAGACCTTGCGCAAGATGCATCAGACCATCCGCACCGTGACCGATCACATCGAGCGCCTGCGCTTTAACACGGCGCTGGCCGCGCTGATGGATGAACTCAACTACCTGGCGCGGCTGGAACCCGCCGGGATCGGCCGCGCCGCAATCGAAAGCTACGTGCTGATGCTGGCGCCGATGGCGCCGCATATCACCGAGGAGATGTGGCGCGCGCTGGGCCACAGCGACTCCGTCCACCTGCAGAAATGGCCCGGCTTCGACCCGGCTTTGGCCAGGGACGAAGTTGTAACGGTCGTCGTGCAGATCAACGGCAAGGTGCGCGACAAGCTGGAAATCGCGGCCGACACCGCTGAGGAGCGGGTGCGCACGCTGGCGTTGGAGAGCGCCGCCGTCAAGCGCCACCTGGACGGCAAGACGCCCAAGAAGGTCATCTACGTGCCCAACAAGCTGTTGAGCATCGTCGTCTGACATGGGCCTGCGGCGCGCGCCGGCGATTTCACATCGCAGCCGCAGCGGGGTTACATCCCACAACGGAGCATACCGATGACCCACACTATGACCTCGCCCGCACCGACGAATCCGGATTGTGAACCACGGCGCGTGCTGCAGGCGCTGATCGACGCCGGCACCGATGAAGCTCGACGTGACGCTGCAACGGCGCACCAGCCGCAAGCCGCCGTCGGTCTGATTACGTCCTCAGCGATGGGAGCGCTGCTGGTTGGCCTCGGCAACCGCGGCGTCGTGATGATCCATTTCATCCGGCGCGCCACTGATGCGGCAGAAGCGATGGCGAAGCTGCGGCGCGCTTGCGATCCGGTGCTGGACCAAGGCGCCGTCAAAGGCGTGGACGAGGAGTTGAGGCGTTTCATGGCCGGCGATGACGCAGCGCTGCGCAGCCGCATCGATCTGAGCCTGGTCAAGGCGCCCTTCCAGCGCCGCGTACTGGAACTGCTGCTGGAGGTCGGCCCCGGCGCCATCGCAACCTACGCGGCGCTGGCCGCATGGGCCGGCGCTCCCAACGCCGCGCGCGCGGTGGGCGCGGCGATGCATGACAACCCGCTCCCGGTCTATGTGCCATGCCATCGCGTAGTGCGCTCCGACCTCAGCCTGGGCGGCTATGGCGGTGGACTCGACCTCAAGCGCAAGCTGCTGGAAGTGGAGGGATTTTCGTTCACGCCGGCGGGAGCGGTCGCACAAGACGGCACGGTGTGGGGCAATCGCGACACGTGGGTCTTCTGCCGCCCCGGATGCCGCGCGCTGGCGCGCACAAAGCGCACCAGCATGCTGCTGTTGCGCGACACCGCCCGCGCGGCACAGGCCGGGATGCGTCCCTGCGGCATTTGTCTCGGTAGAGAAGCCTAACCCGGGTCCTGTCCCTGTTTCAGGGAAAGGGTTAAGTCCGGTTGCTACCCTCACGCCGCGTTGTGGAAGATTATCCCCAGCGTGTATCTCAGTCCGGAGTGCAGCGGGCTTACGCCATGGCGCATCCGGGCACGGTAAAAGCCGCGCGCGCCCTGGATGGGACGGAAGCTGGAGGGGAAGATGACCGCCGCGCCGCGCTCCAGCGTGACAGCGGAGCATCGTGCCTGGGCGCGCGGCCGATCTTCGAGCAATAGAAATTCGCCGCCGCTGTAGTCGGTCCCGGGCCGGCTCAATGCAACCGTGATCTGGAGCGGGAAAATCGCCTCTCCGTAGATATCCTGATGCATGCAGTTGTAGCCGCCCGCCTCATAGCGCAGCATCAGCGGCGTGGGCTTGGTCTGACCCAGCTCGGCGCAATAACGAAGATAACCGTCGAGCTCGGGCGGCAGGGCGGCAGCGTCGGGCTTGAGCGCGCGGCGCCATCGATTCCCAAGCGGCGCCAGCCGCGCATAGCAAAGTGTGCGCAACTGTTGTACGAGCGGCGGCAGCGGATCGGCGAAGTACTTGTACTCACCCACCCCGAAGCGCAGCCGCGCCATTTCGACCTTTTTGCGAAACCGCTCGCGATGGGGATAAAGGGCGATCAACTCGGCGCACTGACCGGTGTCGAGGATGGGCGGCGTGGTCGCATAGCCGCGCTTCTCCAACGACTGCTCGATGCGCTGCCAGTCCAGCCGTTCCAGCCGGCCGCGCAAGTCCGAGCGTTCCCTCATCGCTCCTCGCAAACAGTTCGGCGTCAGCCGTTGTTCATCCGCCGCAAGGCCGCGACCGAGTCGAAGATTCCCTGGGGCAGATTCAGCGTGCCCGCCACGTTGGAATAGGGAAAGCGGCGCACGTTGATATGAGCGTGAAGCGGCAGGTCCTGGGCCTGATGGATTTCGTAGTCCAGCGGCAGCGCTCCGATAAACCTCAGGATCCGATGCATCGCGCAGGCAAAGGCCCGCAGGCCTGCGCCGTCCAACTCGCACAGCAGTGCGCGATGCCGCGGCATCACCACGTCGTAGCTGCGCGGAAAGGCGCCGATCGGACTGGCGTAGCTGACCACTTCAGAGCCGTCGTCGATTGTCAGATCGAGCTCCTGCATCAGCGTGATCAGCTCATCCCACAGGCGCGCGTCGGACTGCGCGGCGCGCAACTCGCCTTCCACCGCCGGCAGGCATACGGGCGAGCCGATGATCTGCTGATGGATATGGGGTTGCGATGCGCCCGACTCGGGGCCCTGGTTCTTGCGCACCACCACCGACTGCACGGTGGGGTTGCCCATCGCGCGCTGCACGACCTCGGCGTTGACTTCCATCAGGCGGATGAAGTGCGCCTCGCTCAGCGCGCCGGTGAACAGCAGGTCGCTGGGCAGGCGCGCCGCGGGCAGAAAGTGGCGCGCATCCTCGACCACCACGTAAGATTCGTTGCGCCCGCCGGTGAGTTCGGCGGGAATACGCGGGAACAGATTGTTGAACACGCGCATCGCCCATGGACTGGCCGGATCACCGTCCCAGCCGGGCACATCGCGGGGTTGGACGCGGATCAGTTCACTGGGCGCCTTGGATTCGTTGCCGGGACAAAACGGACAGCCGGCCGTGGCACGCGCCATTCGCTCTTCGTCCAGGTGCGTTGCAGCCGGCGGCGCAAAACCGCGCGCCCCCAGGGTAAAGGCAAAACTCTTGTCGCGCAGGTCAACCACATAAGAGATGACGCCGGTAAAGGGATTCCTGATCCAGACCAGGGCGCCGTCGCGCAGCTCGTATTCGATCGGCATGTTGGTACCGCATCTTCTTTAATCATCGGCGCGCCGCCGATTCAACGAGCCGCCCGTGAGCCCGACGCGCGGCTGGCCGTGCTTGCGCATTAAAAGGCGCACGCTTTCGCTTTGCGCTTCCAGCTTGCGTCCGGGTTCCGAACGGTGATCCTGACTGCGGGTGAAAACGAACGAGCAATCCCATCGCGGGGCTGAGCGTCCCGCACGGGGTCTGGCTTGGGGTTGAGCGGGCGCGCGATTACTTCAGGCCGACCAGATACAGCGCGAGGGCAACGAACAGCATCACCGCCGCCGTGGTAAACCATCGCCCGCGCGGGCGGTCAAAGCCTTGCGCCACTTCGGGCTCCAGTTCGATGACTTTTTCCAGCGGCTGGATGCCGCTGAGGAAGTGGGTCGCCAAGGTTTCCGCATCCAGACCGAGGAACTCTGCGTAGCTGCGCACAAAGGGCAGCAGATAAAGTTCGTCGGCGATTGCGCCGTAATCCCCGGCTTCGAGCATGGTCAGGTACCGGGCCGGGATTCGGAGCCGCTCCGAAGCCTCCTGCACCGTCAGTCCGTGCGCCTGTCGCGCCGCGCACAGCACCGTACCCAAGCCGTTGGCGTGTGCCGCATCGGCACCCGATTGCCTCTGCTCCAGATCGCTAGCTGGCATGACCTCACCGGTTTTCAGCGTACTGCTTGTGTATCGCTGAATCTGTTGATTTTGATCGGGAGTTCGAGTGACAGAAGGCTGGCGCCGCCCCGTCCTACCCCATCCATCTCCTCCACTACCCCGCATCTAACCACTATCCCTGTAAATGTTTGCCATAAACGGCATGAAAAGTCCAAAGGCCGAGGTGGACCGTTACAGGCTCCCTAACCGCCAGGAAGGTTGGTAATCGCCAGCTTCTTGCCTTCCGCGCCGATTTGACGCGGCCGTGGATTGAGGGTCGGGCCCAAGACCTTCAAATCGCGCCGATTGATCACCAGTATTATGCACGTGCCTGAACTCCAGCGCGCGCGCAACGCATCATCGGTGGCGATAAAGCTGGGCGCTGCGTCAGGAGTCGAGCCCCACGGCGCGAGTTCGCCTCGATAGCTCACCAGGGCCTCGCGCGCCCCCGTGTAAAACGGCAGTGCCTGAACGTGATGGCGGTAGGAAGCCATCACACAGCCCGGCCGCAGTTCGCGGGCGATTTCGGCGGCCAGCTTGCGATAGGAATTCAATGCCGCAGCGTCTTCGCGCGCTTTTACCATCGCTGCCAACGCGATCGTCATACCTAGCGCCAGCGCGCCCAGCGTCGGCAGCGCCCGGCCCATGCTGCGCCATAGCGCGAAGGCGGCAATCGCCCCCAGCGCCATCGCGCCCACGCCCACCATCAGGTCGGTGCGCAGCTCCGGCACAACACGTAATTCCTTGATACGCGGGGCCGCAGCGATTGCGGCAGCGACGGCGGCCACGTCGATCGCGGCCACCGCAGCCAGGATGCGGGAAGTGCGGCGCGAATCGATTCGAGGCAGACGGCTGACGCCGTAGCCGGCGATGATTGCCAGGGCGGGGAGAGCGGGCAGGATATACGAACCCAGCTTGGAACGCGGAATCGAAAAGAACACGAATACCACCGCAAACCAAATCGCCGCGAAGCGCAGCGCGCTGCGAGAGGGGTCGGCGGCCTCGGCACGACGTTCGCGGGCGTCGCCGTACAGGTCGCCCATCGCCAGCGGAACGAAGCCAATCCACGGCCACATGCCGGCTGCAACCACGATAAAGAAAAAGTACGGACCCCAGGCGTGCTCGGTGCTGGCCGCGTAACGTTGCAGATGCTCATGAACGAAAAAAAAGCGCAGGAAGCCCGGATTGCGCCGCGACACCGCCGCGAACCAGGGTAAATTGACGGCGGCCACGATCAGCGCACATCGCAGCCAGGGAACCTGCGCGAGTTCCCTGGCCCGTCCTTCAATCAGCAGGTAGATGATCCCGGTCGCGCCAGTCAGCACCAGCGCGACCGGCCCCTTGGTCAGGGTGCCCAGCGCGGCAAACAAGGCGGCCAGGTAAAGCCAATTGCGCCCCGCGTTCAGGTGCGGCCTGCGCGTCGCGGCATAAATGGCGCCCATGCAGGCCGTAACCAAGAGGGCAAGCGTCGGGTCCAGGGTAAGGAAGCGGCTGAAGCCGAAAAAGAGCGGGCTCAAAGCCAGGCAAAGTGCCGCCCCGGCCCCCGCCGCGGGTCCGAACATCGACTCGGCCAGCGCTTCGGTGATTGCGATTTGCGCGATACTGACAACGGCAACGGGCAATCGCACTGCCCTCTCGTTGCGGCCCAGCAGCCGAATCGCCCCGGCAGTAATCCAGTAAACCAGGGGTGGCTTTTCGAAGTAGCGCACCCAGTCGTCGCGCGGCGTCACGTAGTCGCCGCTGACCACCATCTCACGCGCGATTTCGGCATAGCGTCCCTCGTCGGGCTCCCACAAGGCGGCAGTGCCCAAACGCGGCAGATAAAGCAGGCAAGCAATGGCAACGCACACCGCCAGCCGGGTCCCTCGGCTATCCCACCAGGTCACGCCGACCAAGTTTCTAGGCCGCCGTGCGCACAGTCAATCGCACGTCGCCGTTGTGCCCCGGCGGCCCACCTTTTATTACCAGCGCGGCTCTGCCAAAATGCGGCAATCAACCGCGCGATGGCGCGGCGGTATCGAGTCCGGCAAAATTGAGCGCGCCAGGAAAATTGGCAATTGCGGGTCAGGTGTCCGAAGCCCCTGCACCTTTGGTTTCGATCGTAATTCCGGTTTACAACGAATCGGCCAATCTGACCGCGTTATGGCGGCGGCTGAGCGCGGTCGTCGCCGAACTTCCCAATTGGGAGGTGGTCTTCGTCGACGACGGTTCGCGCGACAATTCGCTGGCCTTGCTCCGCGACATCGCCGCCGCCAACGCCCGCGTGCGGGTCGTGGAGTTGGCGCGCAATTTCGGCCAGCATGCCGCCATCCTGGCCGGGTTCCGCGAATGCCGCGGCGAGGTGGTAGTAACCCTGGACGCCGACCTGCAAAATCCGCCCGAAGAAATCCCGCGCCTGCTCGCGGCCATCGACGCCGGCAACGATGTGGTCGGCGGATGGCGTGCCGAGCGCCAGGACCAGGCGTATCGGCGGCTGGCCTCGCGCCTGCACAACCGTGTCACCTCGTTGATCGTGGGTGTGCCGATGCATGACTACGGCTGTATGCTGCGGGCCTACCGGCGCCATATCGTCGATACGGTGGTCGAATGCGACGAAAAGGCGGCCTTCATTCCGGCCCTGGCCAACAGTTTCGCCAAGCGTGTGGCTGAAATTGAGGTCGGCCACGATGAACGCGCGGGCGGTCAATCCAAGTACAACCTTTTGCGCCTGGCCCAGCTCAGCCTCAATCTGCTGACCGGCTTTTCGCTGCTGCCGATCCAGATCCTCAGCATCACCGGCATCGTGATCGCCCTGCTCGACATCGCCTTCGCCGGCGTGCTGGCGGGCCATCGACTGATCTACGGTCCGCAGCAGGAAGGCGCGATGTGGACGCTGTTCGCGGTGCTGTTTTTCTTCGTCGGCCTGCTCTTCCTGGCCCTGGGGCTGATCGGCGAATACGTCGGGCGCATCTACCTGGAAGTGCGCCGCCGCCCGACCTACCTGGTGCGGGCCGTTCACGAAGGAAAC
The DNA here is from genome assembly GCA_021325025.1 of Pseudomonadota bacterium. Taxonomy (GTDB): domain Bacteria; phylum Desulfobacterota; class Binatia; order Binatales; family Binataceae; genus JAJPJA01. The sequence goes on from JAJPHZ010000034.1 coordinate 63,285, forward strand.
TCCGCGCCCTGACCCTGGTCGCATCTTGTCCGAGCCCTCTCACACCACCGTCGCCCGTGCCCCCTGCGTCGTGTTCGGATATCACGAGCTGGGCTACGTCTGTATCGAGGCGCTGCTCGAGTTGGGCGCGCCGATCGCCGCCCTGTTCACACATCGCGACGACCCGGGCGAAGAAATCTGGTGGCGTTCATGCGCGCAACTGGCAGCCGCGCACAATATTCCGGTCTACATCGAGGCGGAATTTGAGCCGGATTGGATCGACAGGCTGCGCGGCTGGGCGCCGGCCGTCATCTACTCCTTCAACTATCGCCGCCTGCTGCCGCGTCAAGTCCTGGAGTGCGCATCGATCGGTGCCTTCAATGTGCATCCGTCCAAGCTGCCAGCCTACCGTGGACGCGCGCCGATCAATTGGGTGCTGGTCAACGGCGAGCGCGAAACCGGCGTGACGTTGCACTACATGGTCGCGCGCGCCGACGCCGGGGACATCGTCGGCCAGCAAACCGTTGCGATCGACGACAGCGACACGGCGCTTAGTCTTGCCCGCAAGCTGACGCCGTTGGCCGCCGGACTTATCCGCCGCTTCCATCCGCTGATCGTGGCCGGACGCGCGCCGCGCCGCCCGCAGGACCTCAGCGCCGGCAGCTATTTCGGCCGCCGCACCCCGGCCGACGGCAGGATCGACTGGAACTGGCCCGCGCGGCGCATCTTCAATCTGGTGCGCGCGGTGACCCATCCTTACCCCGGCGCGTTCTGCACCGCCGCCGGCCGCAAGCTATTGGTCTGGCAGGCGTCGATCGGCGCTGAGGAGGGCCGCGCCGGCGACCCGGGACAAATCGTTGGCGCGGTTGGCGCGGGGCTGCAGGTCGCGGCCGGCGCGGGAATCGTGGTCATCGGGTGCGTGCAGTTCGAAGGCGAGCAGGAAGGTCCTGCGTGCGAAGTGCTGGGGCGGTTGGCTTCCGCACTCTACCCGGTTGAAGCAAATTTTAAACTTGTTTAGGTAAAACGCATGCGAGTTTTGATCACCGGCGGCGCCGGGTTTCTGGGATCTCATCTGAGCGAAGCTTTTATCGGACGCGGCGATGAGGTCTTCGTTCTGGACACCGGCTCGATCGCCAAGGTGCGCCATCTGCTGGACAATCCGCGCTTTCACTACGTCCACGACTCGGTCTTCAACCTCGAACTGCTCGACGGCCTCGCCGCCAAGGCCGACCTGATCTACCATCTGGCAGCCGTGGTGGGCGTGGAGCATTATGTCGCCGACCCCTACGAGACGCTCAACGTCAACGTCAACGGCACACAGAACGTATTGAAAGCCGCCTACAAGTACGGACGGCGCGTGGTCTTCAGCTCCACCTCCGAAGTCTACGGCCGCAATCCCAAGGTGCCTTGGCGCGAAGACGACGACCGCGTGCTGGGCGCCACCACGGTGGATCGATGGTGCTATTCGACCTCCAAGGCGGTCGGCGAGCATTTCTGCTTTGCCTACCATAAGCTGGGCCTGCCGGTTACGGTGGTGCGCTACTTCAACATCTACGGACCGCGCCTGGACAAGCTCGACGTGGGGCGGCTGTTCACGATCTTCATGGGACAACTGCTGCGCGGCGCCGACCTGACCGTCGTGGGCGACGGCAAGCAGACGCGATGCTTCACTTACGTCAGCGACGCGATCGAGGCGACCATGCAAGCCGGACTCAACCCCAACGCCGACGGACACGCCATCAACATCGGCTCCGATGTCGAGACCACCGTACTGGAGTTCGGCAAGCTGATGCTGGAGCTGTTCGGTCCAAGCCGCTCCAAAATCAAGTTCGTCAGCCAGGAAGAGGTGTACGGCAACAGCTATGAGGACATCCCCCGGCGCGTGCCCGACAATACCAAGATGCGCACACTGCTCGGATGCACGCCTAAGGTGCCGCTGCGCGAGGGTCTGCTCCACACCATCGAATGGTTCCGAAAAGAGAATGCACGAGAATAGGCGTGCAGCATCTTGCGGATAGCGCTCAAAATCGACGTTGATACGCATGAAGGGCTCAAATCGGGCGTCCCGGCGATGGCCGCGATGCTGCGGCGCGAGGGTGTCACGGCGAGCTTTTTCGTGGCGATGGGGCCCGACAACTCGGGCAAGGCGATTCGCAGGGTGCTTACCAATCGCGGCTTTCTCTCCAAGATGTTCCGTACGCGCGCGGTGTCGATGTACGGATGGCGGACGATCCTGTCGGGCACCTTGCTCAAACCGCGTCCGGTGGGGATCGCTTTCCCCAACCTGCTGCGGGAACTCAAGGCGGATGGCTTCGAAGTCGGCGTTCACGGCTACGACCACGTGCGCTGGCAGGATCGCATCGACAACCTCGGCGAGCAGGAACTGGCCCACGAGATCCAGGATGCCTTCGAGGCCTACCGCGCGATCTTCGCCGAAGAGCCGCGCTCATGGGCAGCGCCCGGATGGCGCACCAGTCCCGCCGCGATGCGCCTGCTGGATCGAATCGGATTGCTCTACCGCAGCGACACCCGCGGCTCAACACCGTTCCGCCCGCAAGTTGACGGCACGATGCTTTCGACGCCGGAAATCCCAACCACGCTGCCCACGCTCGACGAAGTGCTGGGACGTGAGAGGTTGTCAGATGCAGCAGCGATAGTTCGCTTCTACCGCGAGCGCATCCGCCCCGACCACCTCAACGTCCATACGGTGCACGCCGAAACCGAAGGCATGGGCCACCTGGACAGCTTCACGCTGCTGGTGCGCGAACTGAAGGGAGCCAGTGCGGAATTTGTGCGCCTGGATACGGTAGCTGCGCATCTGGATCGCGAATCGCTGCCGATTTGCCCGGTCACGCACGGCAACCTCCCCGGCCGCTCAGGCTGGGTCGCCACCCAGGGCGCGCCGGTCTCTGGAAATGGTTGAGCGTCTTTGCCCCCAACAGTCTGGTGCCAAGGACTGAGCAACGAAACGCGTAGTTCACTCCCCCAAATTCTGCCGGTTTCGAGGTCAATCGGCACAATGCGATCTGAATAATTGCGTTCAGGCTCTGGAGCTAAAAGTAGGGCGCCCGCCTGTGTGGGCTGTCGGCTAAGAGTGCGATTCCTTTTGCGATTTCGCCGATTGATAGGTTAAATGCCCCCCTCCTGCCCGGCCGTGTAGTCTCGCACGCGTATCCAAGGTATTCTGAATTGCGAGCCGGTTTGGACGGCTTGGAAATGACGAATTGTGGCTCGCGACATGCGCGGGCCCTTTGTTCTGCGTGATTTTTGCTGGAAGACTTCAGCGCGTACAATCCTATCGTGCCTCCGATTAAAAAGTACCTGTTCGCCCCGGGCCCGACGCCGGTGCCGCCGGAAGTGGCGCTGGAAATGGCTCGCCCCATCATCCACCACCGCACGCCCGAGTTCAGCGCCGTGCTGGACCAGACGCGCCAAAAGCTGCGTCCGCTGATGGGCACCGAACAGGAGGTGCTGCTGCTGGCGTCATCGGGCACCGGCGCGATGGAAGCGGCGGTCGCCAATCTGCTGGCGCCCGGGGAGGCCGCGATCTACGTCGACGGCGGCAAGTTCGGCGAACGCTGGGGCCGCATCTTAAGCGCGTTCGGCGTCACGCCGCATCGGGTCCCGGTAACATGGGGCAACGCGGTGACGCCCGAGCAAGTCGAGGACGCGCTGCGCCGCCATCCCGACGCACGCGCCGTGCTGATGCAGGCCAGCGAAACTTCCACCGCCGCGGTGCATCCGGTCGAGCAGATCGCCGCGATTACGCGCCGGCGCGACGTGCTGCTGGTGGTCGACGGTATCACCTCGGTGGGCGTCTTCGAGCAGAAGATGGACGCATGGGGAATCGACGCGCTGGTCACCGGCAGTCAGAAGGCGCTGATGCTGCCGCCGGGGCTGGGAATCATCGCGCTGTCACCGCGCGCCTGGGCGCGCACGAGGAAGCCCCATCTGCCGGGTTTTTATTTCGACCTCAACCGCGAACTGAAAGCTCAGCGCGACGACCATACAACGGCCTATACCCCCGCCATCTCGCTGATCTTCGGCCTCAACCGGAGCCTCGACCTGATCCACGCCGAGACCTTGCCCGCCGTCTTCGCGCGCCATCGCCTGATGGCGCGAGCGGCGCGTGCCGCAGCGGCCGCGTTGGGCATGAATCTGCTGGCGGCGGAAAATCCCGCGCCGGGCGTGACCGGAATCCTGGTGCCGGAGCGCATCGACGGCTCCCGGCTGGTGCGCTATATGCGCGACGTAATCGGCGTGACGGTCCAGGGCGGCCAGGATCAGATGAAGGGCAAGCTGGTGCGCATCGGCCACATGGGCTACGTCGCGCCGCTGGACGTGCTGGTCGCGGTCGGCGCGCTGGAGCTGGCGCTGCGCCGCGAGGGCTATGACTTCCACAGCGGCGCGGGAGTGGCGGCGGCGCAGGCTGAAATCGCCGCCGGCGCCTGAATCGACATGGAAACCTACCGCGTTCTGTTAAGCGATACCTTGTCCGCCAAGGGCATCGAGCTGCTGCGCGCCAATCCCGCTCTGGCGGTCGACGTCAGGACCGGCCTTTCTCCGGCGCAACTGGCCGAGATCATCGCGCCCTACCACGCCCTGGTGGTGCGCAGCGCAACCAAGGTCACCCGCGAGGTGATCGACCGCGCACATAACCTCAAGGTGATCGGGCGCGCCGGCGTCGGCGTCGACAACGTCGACCTCGAAGCCGCCACCCGCCGCGGAATCGTGGTGATGAACAGCCCCTCGGGCAACAGCGTCACCACGGCCGAGCATGCGATCTCGATGATGATGGCGATGGCGCGCCATATTCCGGCCGCCGACGCCTCCACCAAGTGCGGCAAGTGGGAGCGCGACAGGTTCATCGGCACCGAGGTCTGCGGCAAGACCCTGGGCGTGGTCGGATTGGGCAACATCGGGCGGATTGTCGCCGACCGCGCCGCTGGCTTGAAGATGAAGGTAATCGGGTACGACCCGATGTTGACGGCGGCGGCCGGGACCCGGCTCGGGGTGGAGCTGGTCAGCCTGATCGAGCTTTACGAACGCGCCGATTTCATCACCGTCCATACGCCGCTGACCGACGAGACCCGCGGCATGATCGGCGACGCTGCGATCGCGCGGATGAAGGACGGGGTGCGGATTATCAACTGTGCGCGGGGCGGAATCGTCGATGAGGCGGCACTGGTCAGGGCGCTGCGCTCGGGCAAGGTCGCGGGTGCCGCGCTCGACGTCTTCGAGCGGGAACCGCCGCCCCCCGACCATCCGCTGCTCAAGTTGCCCAACGTGATCACCACGCCTCATTTGGGCGCGGCCACCGGCGAGGCGCAGGTCCAGGTCGCGATCGACATCGCCCAGCAGGTCACCGACTTTCTGCTCCACGGCGCAATCCGCCAGGCAGTCAACATCCCGACGCTGACCGCCAAGGAACTGGAGGTCCTGGGACCGCATCTTAACCTGGGCGAAAAGCTGGGCCGGCTGGCCGCGCAGATTATCCACGAAGCGCCCAGCGAAGTAACCGTCGCCCTGGGCGGCGAGGCGGCCAATCTAAACGCGGAGCCGATCACAGCCGCGGTGCTCAAGGGGCTGCTGAGCGGCTTTCTGGACGAGACGCTCAATTACGTCAACGCCCCATTCATCGCGCGCGAACGCGGTATCCATGTGGTCGAGACCCGCGCGCGCGAGTCCACCGACTACATCAACACCCTGACGCTAACGGTGCGCACGCCGACCGAGACGCACGAAGTGGCGGGCGCGCTGATCGGCAACCGCGCCCTGCGCATCATCCGGATCGACGGCTTTCACGTCGAGGCGGTGCCCGAAGGCTACTTCATCCTGTGCCGCAACGCCGACGTACCGGGCGTGGTGGGGGCGGTGGGCACGCTGCTGGGGCGCAGCAACGTCAATATCGCGGGGCTGGCCTTGGGGCGCGACCGGGTGGGCGGGATGGCCATCAACCTGGTGCAAATCGACGGTCCACCCTCGCCCTCGGTGCTGGAGGAACTCCGCGCGCTGCCCGCAATCAGCTCTGCCACCTTGATTAAGCTTTGATCCGCGCAAGAATTGGCCGCCGGGGCAAGCCCCGTTCACCGCGGTTGCTTTAGATCGTGCACACTCTCACACTGGCACGGGCGCGATGCCTATCGAGGTTCGCTATCCGATGAAGACCGTGGCCGTAGTCGGCACACAATGGGGAGACGAAGGCAAGGGCAAGATCGTCGATCTGCTGGCCGCCGACGCCGACGTGGTGGTGCGCTTCCAGGGCGGCAACAATGCGGCGCATACCCTGGTGGTTGACGGGCGCAAGTTCATCCTGCGCCTGGTCCCGGCCGGCGCGCTGCATCCGGGCAAGACCTGCGTGATCGGCAATGGCACCGTGGTCGATCCGTTCGCGTTGATCGAGGAGATCGACCACTTGCGCGCCAACGGCTTTTTACATGGCGAAAACAGCCTGCGGCTCAGTTACGACGCGCACATGGTGATGCCGTATCATCGCGCCATCGACCGGGGGCGCGAGGCGCGCCTGGGCCGCAACGCGATCGGCACCACCGGCTTTGGAATCGGACCGGCCTACGAGGACAAGGTCGCGCGCAGCGGCCTGCGCTTTGCCGACCTGGTCGACTTCCGCTCCTTCACCGCGCGCCTGGAACGCAATCTGGCGGAGAAGAATGCGTACTTGAAGTCGGTGCTCAAGACCAAGCCGATCCCGGCCGCCGACCTGGTCCAGAGCATGAAGACGGTGCGCAAGCGGCTGATACCCTATCTGGCCGACACCGCAAGCTTCGTCTATGCGGCTTACCAGGCCGGCAAGCGCATTCTGTTCGAGGGCGCACACGGCACGATGCTGGATATCGACTACGGCACCTATCCCTACGTCACCTCCTCCAATTGTCTGGCGGCGGCCGCCCATGCCGGGTCAGGTTTGCCGCCCGGCAAACTGGACGCCGTGCTCGGCATCAGCAAAGCGTACACGACCCGCGTGGGAGGCGGCCCTTTTCCCACCGAAATCAAGACCGCGGTGGGCAAGCGTCTGCGCGAGGAGGGCGACGAGTTCGGCAGCGCTACCGGGCGTCCGCGGCGCATCGGATGGTTCGACGCGGTGCTGGCACGCCACGCATTGCGGCTAAACGGTGTGTGGGGATTGGCGCTGACCAAGCTGGACGTCCTGACCGGGATCGATCCGCTCAAAATCTGCATCGCCTACGAGCGCGGCGGCCAGCGCTACGATGAGATGCCGCCCGGCCGCCTGGGTCTGGACAAGGTTCGTCCGCTCTACGAAGAGCTGCCCGGATGGCACCAAAGCCTGCAAGGCGCCCGCACGATGGCCGACCTGCCCCCGCAAGCCCGCCGCTACCTGGAGCGCATCACGGAACTAACCGGCGTCTCCCTGGCAATGGTAGGCACCGGTGCCGCCCGCGAAGCCACGATCATGATCAGCAACCCGTTCAGGTAGTTGAATCCCGGTCTGAAGCTGTTGATAAACCGCGCTTCGCGGGGTGGAATACATTGCCACAATTTGTCAGCGGATGGTGAGTTTCAAGGTGACGGAATCGGTTTCTTTTGGCTGCTCCTGAGGATTACGTCTCATGGATGAACCAGCATCGCGGGTTCAATCCTCGCGCGCAACAAAGTTCGAATGCGCTGTCGGATTTTATACTTTCCGACCTTCGGCGGGTATCGAAAGAAATTGATTTAAGCCTGGCGTCCGGATTCCTTCACGGCGAGGAAGAATGCCGAGGTTCACACCAAAGTCATAAGTCGTAATGTCGACCTGGTCCTACACACCGGTGACACCGGACCGGGACTATCTGTGCTCGTGTCTGTCGAGAGCAAGACCATCATGGCTGCACACGGCAAGACACGAAAAAACCGGTTTGGAGACTTGATTGCGTACTCTAATCATATGCATAACCACAGACGCGACTGCATTGCAGCCGGCCTTGTGGTGATTAATCTGTCGCCGACGTACGAGAACCCAGATCCGTTTGCGAAAGGCCTTAGACGTCCAAAGTTCGATATGCTCAAGGTGGTTGCCGATACAGTCCGCGTATTTGCCACTCCACCGCTGAGGACCAGCCCGGACGAACCGTCGGACCAGCTCGAGGCTTTAGCGGTGATTGTTGTCGATTATGACGGCAGGAAGGTCTCGAAACTGGTGGTAGAACCGCCTGCCCCGCAGCCTCAGCAACCTATCTACTACACCAATTTCATAAAGCGCATCGCGGACCTTTATAAAGCCCGCTTCATCCAACCGACAATGCGGACTGATTGAATAAGTCGATGAGCTCATGTTCGAGGCGGATCTTGGCCTTTTTGACGTACGACGGTTCGACCTCGACGCCGATGCTGCTCCGGCCACACCGCGCAGCCGCTAGCAGGGTGGTTGCCGTGCCCATAAATGGATCGAGCACTGTATCGCCGACAAAGGAGAACATGCGAACCAACCGGTACGCCAGCTCTTCGGGAAACGGGGCTGGATGTTGACGAGTCGAAGCGCCATTCAGCGTCCACACTTGCTGGAACCACACCTGGTACTCCTTCTTCGTGAGGCGGGAAGCCTCTCGCTGCTGCTCTGTTGGTTGGCGGTAGCCTCCCCCTTTTCGCAGCATAAGGATGAACTCTACGTCGTTCTTGAAAATCGCGTTCGGCTCGTAGGGCTTGCCGAGAAAGCCTGAGCCATTTTCCACCTCGTAATTCGCGTTCGCGATCTTGTGCCAGAAGATAGGAGTGAGATTGTCGAATCCTATTTTTCTTGCCCGGACGATTATGTCAGCGTGCAGGGGCATGACCATATGACGGCCGTGCTTACGGCGCGAAAGACAAACATCGCCCACCACGCAAACCAAGCGCCCTCCTGGAACGAGCGCACGGAAGCAATGGCGCCAGACCTTTTCAAGTTCATCATGAAAGCGCTCGTAATTGGTCACCATGCCCAACTGCCGCTCGTGTGGCGGATATTGCTTGAGAGTCCAATAGGGCGGAGAGGTCAGAACCAGATGCACCGATTCGTCGCCAATCCAGTCCAGCTCTCTTGCGTCGCCCTGATAGATGCGGTGGGTTGTTGACCCCACTTGTAACACGGCGGTCGGCTGCATATCCCAAATAATAGAAAACTAAATCAGGACAAGGCAATGTTGGCGTGAACTGTTAACATTCTCTGCGCTACTTCCATCCAAGGTTCATCGGTTGGTGGCGGCCGCTCAGGGGTCGGCTCGTTCCGAATAATTTCGACAACCTAACAACGCCCGCACGTCAATCCGCCACGCAGACGGCGGCGCGGCTGGAGATGGCTACGCCGCGGCGGCCCTGGCGGATTGCGTTGCGGTCGAAACCGTTGGTGCAGTAACCGATTGAAATACCCGTCGCCGGGTCGCCCCAGCCGATTTGGCCGCCCGCGCCGCCGTGGCCGAAGGCGGCGGGTGAGTTGGTGCGGCCGAAGCCACGTAGGTTGGCGTTGCCGTCGCCCCCCGCGATTACCACACCCAGGCCGCGATTGGGCGGCAGGCCGAACACTGGGTCGACGTAGCCTTCGGTGCGCACCCGCATCACCTCACGCAAGGTCTCCTGTTTCCAGATGCGCGTGCCGTCGTGCGCTTTGCCCTCCGCCAGCAACGCCTGGTAGAACAGCGCCAGGTCGGCGGCGGTCGTGATCGCGCCGCCGCCGGGCACGCCCGCCTCGCGCACCAGCGGCGAATTGAATCCTAAAATCGCGCTTTCCGTCACCTCGGTTTCCGGCGGCACCGGCAGCCCCATCTTGATCCAATCTTCAGGTTTGAGCGCCTCGCCGACGTAAACCACGTCCGCGACACGGCCGCTATGCTCGCGTGGAATTCCGACGCGCAACTCCGGCAGTTCCAGCGGCTCGGCGATACGAACCCGCACGAACTCGCGAAAGTCCATCCCGGCAAGCCGCTCGATGATCTCTGCAATAACCCAGAAGCTGGAAGTCGGATGGTAGGTGTACTTGGCGCCCGGCGGCCATTGCAGACGCCATCGGGCAAAGGCTTCCAGGCGCTTTGACCGATCCAGCCATCCCTCCTGCGCATAGGGCGCGTCGGGGAAACCGGCGGTGTGAATTAGCAACTGCTCGACCGTAACGACCTCCTTGCCGTTGGTGCCGAACTCGGGCACATACTGCGCTGCGCGCCGGGAGGGATCGAGCTTACCCTCGCCTATCAGCAGCCACGCCGCCGACGCGATGATCGCTTTGGTACAGGAGAAGACGATGTACAGCGTGCGGTCGGTGGCGGGCTTCTCCACGCCGCCCTGAACGGCCCGGCCGAAGGTGCGCATCGCGCCGATTTTGCCGCGGCGCGCGATCGCGATCTGGCACGAGGGCAACAGCCCCTGCGCCACTTCCTGCTGCGCGCGATCGAACAGCGCCTGAACCTTGGCGGGATCAAGCCCGACTTCAGACGGATGCTGGGCGAAAAAATGTTGTGCCGGCATTTGTGCTCCACCTTTTGCGGCCTGCGATGCGCCCGATGGCTCTGGCCCTCAGGCTAGCCCAAGGCCTTGCCGATGTCATCTTCAAAACCCGGCCGTGGTACTTTCCTCCGCCTCCAAGGGCTGGTAGTAACAGCAGGACGAAAGTCCAAACGCCTGACGCTTCGGCCCCGCCGAAGAGGTGTGGTTGCGGTTTGTGATGACGATGCGCCGGATCCGGAAGACCAGGTTGTGCCTCAGTCTGTTCCTGTGGCTCGCCATGGCCGTGGCGCGGCCGGCGGGCGCCGTGCTCGCCAGGCACGGGATGATCGCGGCGGAGCATCCGCTGGCCGCCGATGCGGGTCTGCGGATTTTGAAGGCGGGCGGCAACGCGATCGACGCAGCCGCCGCCACCGCGTTGGCGGTGGGGGTGGCCAATCCCTCTTCATGCGGGATTGGCGGCGGTGGATTCATGCTGATCTACATCGCCAAGACCCGCAAGATTTACGCGCTCGACTATCGCGAAAAAGCCCCCCGCGGCGTCAGCGCCTCGACCTATATCAGAAACGGCAAGCCCGACGAGATGCTGCTGCGCAACGGCCCGCTGGCGGTGGCCGTTCCGGGCGAGGTCGCGGGACTGGCGGCAGCGCTCAAACGCTTTGGCACGATGAGCTTTTCGCGCGTCGCGCAGCCGGCGATCGAGATGGCGCGCAACGGCTTTCCCTGCGGCGCGCATCTGGCAAAGGAAATCGCGCACACCGCTGCCGAGCTGGCGCGCGATGAGGGGCTGAAGGCCGTCTTTCTCCATCCTGACGGCAGCCCGCGCGGCGAGGGCGAGACCATCACCGAATCCGACCTGGCCGCCACGCTGCAGTCGCTGGGCGACAATCCGGTTGAGAATTTCTATCACGGCGAACTGGCCGCCAAGATCGCCGCTTTCGTCAAGGAGCGCGGCGGGGTGCTGACTGCCCAGGATCTGGCCGCCTACTCGGCCCTATGGCGCACGCCGCTGCACGGTGATTATCGCGGCTACAGCATTTACTCGATGCCGCCGCCATCGGCGGGCGGCGGCATGTTGCTGGAGGCGCTGGAGATCCTCGAACCGGGCGGCACATCGGCCCTGGGACTCAATTCCCCGCCATACCTGGCGCGCCTGATCGGGACGATGCGCCAGATCTTCATCGACCGCGCGACCTTTTACGGCGACCCCGACTTCGTCCGCGTCCCGATCGGATTTCTGCTCTCGCCGGCACGCATCGAGGGCATCCGCCGCAAGGCCTTCGCGGTCCATCGGCCGCCCGAAGCGGCGCGCGATCAGGGCACCTCACATCTGTGCGTAGTGGACCGCCAGGGCAACATCGTCTCGCTTACCACCACGATTAATACGCCATTCGGCGCGCGGCTGATGGTGCCGCACACCGGTATCATCCTTAACGACGAGATGGACGACTTTGCGCTCGGTCCCCAAATCGCCAACGTCTATGGACTGCGCGGCGCAAGTCCCAACTCGATCGCACCAGGCAAACGCCCGCTGTCCAGCATGACGCCGACGATCGTGCTCAAAAGCGGCGCACCGGTGCTGACCCTGGGCGGCTCGGGCGGTCCGACCATCGTCACCGCGACGCTACAGGTGCTACTCAACGTGCTGGATTTCCATCTCAACCCCGAACGGGCCATCCGCTCTCCGCGCATCCACCATCAGTACTATCCCGCCGCGGTTTTGGTCGAGCAGGCGATGCCGGCGGCGGACCGCGAGGCGCTGGCCGCGATGGGCTTCCAGGTCAAGACGCTGCCGATGCTGGGCGACGAGGAGGCGATCCAGATAACCGCCGATGGTTACGACGGCGCGGCCGACCCGCGCAAGGGCGGCGCGGCAATCGGGTATTAGCCGCGTCGCCGGCCTGCGACTGTTTCCCGTGCGTCTGACTACGTCCCTTGCGATCCTATAGACTGACACTCCAGTTATGACGGTAAGCAGCCTTCATGCCGCGGCGCCGACTGCCGCGCCGGCCGGCCACGACGCCATTGCGGACGGCGGCCTCAGGCGGCGCGAGGCGATCGAGGCGGCCGCGCTCGGCCTGACGGCGCTGGCGGTGTTCTTCTTCCATCTGGGCAGCTACGGGCTGTGGGAACCCGATGAGGCGCGCTACGCGGAAATCGCGCGCGAGATGCTGGCGGGCGGCAACTTCATCGTTCCCCATCTCAACTATGTTCCCTATATCGAGAAGCCGCCGCTGCTGTACTGGACGACCGCACTGGCGTTTCATTTCCTGGGCGTCAACGAGTTTGCCGCACGCATTGCTCCCGCGCTCAGCGCCCTGCTCGGAGTGGCCGTCACCTGGTGGCTGGGCCGGCGGCTCTTCGGCCATCGCCGCGCCCTGCTCGCCGCCGCCATCCTGGTCACCAGCCCGCTGTACGCCGCGATGGCGCAGGTGCTGACCACCGACATGGTTCTGACCGCGCTACTTACGGTAGCGTTTTTATGCTTCTTTTTGCAGTGGCGCGAGGGCCGGCGATGGTGGGTCGCGATGTACCTGGCGATGGCGCTCGCGGTCCTGACCAAGGGTCCGGTGGGCGCGGCGCTGCCGGTCACCGCCGGCTTTGTGTTCATATGGCGGCGCGGCGAGCTGCGCGGTGCACTCGGGAAATTTCACGCAGCCGCCGGCGCCCTGATCGTCGCCGCGATCGCGCTGCCGTGGTTCGCAATCGTGGCGGCCAGACTGCCCGGCTTTTTGGACTTCTACATCGTCGGCGAACATTTCAGGCGCGTCTTTGTCGCCAGCTATAGCCATGACGAACCCTTCTACTTCTATCTGCCGGTGATTCTCGCCGGCCTGCTGCCATGGTCGGTGTGCCTGCCATTGCTGCCCTTCGAAGGCACGCGCGGGCCCGCCCGCTCATGGTGCGCGATCGTGGCCACACTGGTAGTAGCGTTGTTTTCCGCCGCCGATGCCAAACTGATCCCTTACATCCTGCCCGCTGTGCCGATGCTGGCGCTGCTGCTGGCCGATGCGATCGTCAGCGCGATTGAAAACCGCGCCGCGCACAGTGCCCGGCGCCTCGCGCCGTCGGCCTTCATCGTCGCGACAGGCGGCGTGCTATGCGCCGGCGGCGTTGCCGCCATCGCCCTTTTCGCGGCATCCCCATATCTGCGCAATGCCGATGTAATGGTACTGAGGCGGCTGCTCCCGATTATCGGGACGGTCTTGCTGATCGGCGGCTGCGCATCGTTGGCCACCTTCGTGCGCGGGCGCTTCGCACCCGGCCTGACGCTGGTGGTGGCTACTGCCACCGCCGCAATGCTGATCGCCACCTATGGCCGGATCGAAGTGGAATGGCTGCATTCATGGGCGCCGCTGGCCCGCGACCTGGCGGCGCGCGCGCCCAGTGCCACGCTGATCGACTACCGCCGCTATCCGCAGGCGATACCGTTCTACACGCGCCGGCGCGTGATTCTGGCCAGCCCGTTTCTGAGCGAGCTGCGGTTTGGCGCCGAGCACAGCGCGGACCGCGAGCGGTTTTTTCCCGCCACTGACGCCCAGTTGCTGGCGTTGTGGACCAAAGATCGCAGCGCCGTGCTGATCATCAACGAAGCCGACCTCAGACGACTTGCGCCACAACTCGGACCGACCAGGGTAATCGCCACCCAGGGCCGCAAGCAGGCCGTGGCCCATCAAGGGGAGCCGGACTGAAAAATGCCGCTCGCGCCCGCCAAACATCACCAGCCGGCGCCGGCCGAAGCCGCGCCCCCGCGGCGCACCCGCCGCGCAATCGGCAGCTATGTGCTCCGCGCCATCCTGGGAATCGCGATCCTGAGTTTCGTGCTCAGCCGGGTGAATCTCAAACAATTGGCGCATCTGCTAACCCGCGAACGCCCGGCTTATTTCCTGGCGGCCACCGCAATTTATGTCGCGGGCCAGATGGTGGCGACGCGCCGATGGCAACTGCTGTCGCGGATGATCGGGATTGCCGGAAGCTACTTCGAGCATCTGCTGTACTTCTTTATCGGCGCGTTCACCAATCTGTTTGTTCCCGGGCTAGTGGGCGGCGATGCCGCGCGGGCCCTGTACCTAGGCCGACGCCATCACGAACTGGGCAAAGCGGTCGCATCGGTGGTGGCCGACCGCGCCTTCGGGCTGGTGGTCTTGATTTGGCTGACCGCGGTGTGTGTAGGAGTCCTCGGGCAAGGGGTGTTTCCCGCCACCGTGACCACGCCGATTTACGCGATCGGCGCCGTCACTTTGGTGGGCTATCTGGCGATGCCGCTGGCGGCGGCGGTGCAAGGCTTTCTGCCAAGACGAATCGCGGCCACTATCGGCATTCTTTCGCCCTATCTTCAGGGCCGTATCGCGCTAATCCCGGCACTTGCACTTTCGCTGATTCTTCACCTTCTGCAGGTTCTTGCCCAATACGTTCTTGGACTCGGGCTCGGCCTGAGTATCCCGGCGTGGGAGTTTTTGCTGTGCGTTCCCACCACGAACACGCTGGCCTCGGTTCCGCTCACGTTCAATGGCTTGGGCTTGCGCGAGGGAATTTACGTCGTGCTGTTCGGGATGGCTGGAGCGAACAAGGCAGATGCCGTTGCGTTGGGCCTGCTGTGGTTCGCCATTACGACCTTCGCCGGCCTGTGCGCATCGGTTGCCTTTGTCATCGCGCCAACGCCGATCGAGCGCCAGAACTCGACCCGAAACGGTGCCTAACTCGCGCAGAATCTTCGACTCTTTCCCGCCCTGCGGCACGCTGCGGTTTGTTTAACCGGGCAACTAACTTGCCTTGTCCGAACCGGCTTTGTAATATCTGACTAACCAAGCGGACAGGTGCTGTGAGGGGCGCTGAATGGACGTGATGAAAACCTTGTTCCTGAATCCTCCTTCCTATGAGGACTTCGATGGCGGCGCAGGTTCGCGCTACCAGGCAACGCGTGAGGTATGGTCGTTCTGGTATCCGACCTGGCTGGCGTATCCGGCCGGAATGATACCGGGCGCCCGCCTGCTCGACGCTCCGCCGCATGGCTACACCCTGGCTAAGACGGTGGAGGAGGCCAAAAGTTACGACTTTGTCGTAATCCACACCTCGACCCCGTCGCTGCGGATGGACAGCCGCACGGCTGAGGCGATCAAGGCGGCCAATCCCAACGTGATTATCGCGTTCGTCGGCGGCCATCCCACGGCCGCGCCCGAGGAGACGCTCAACATTTCCAAGGCAATCGATATCGCCGGCCGCAAGGAATTCGACTACTCGATGGTGGAAGTGGCGCAGGGCATCGAGTGGAGCAAAATCGGCGGCATCAGCTACCGCAAAAACGGCGCGATCCATCACAATCCGGACCGGCCGGTGCTGAGCGGCGAGGAGTTGGATCGTCTGCCCTTCGTCACCGAAGTCTACCACCGCGACCTGGATTACCTGCGGTATAACAGCCCCTACTGCCAGTATCCCTACGTGTCGATCTACACGGGGCGCGGATGCCCGGCCAAGTGCACCTTTTGCCTATGGCCCCAGGTCACCCAGGGCCACAGCTACCGCACCCGCAGCCCGGAGAACGTCTTTGAAGAAGTCGCCGCGATGAAGGCCAGGTTCCCCAAAATGAAGGAGGTCTTCTTCGACGACGACACCTTCACCGCCGACCCGCCCCGCGCGCGCAAAATCGCTCAACTGCTCAAGCCCTTGGGGTTGACCTGGTCCACCAATTCGCGTGCCAATGTCGATTACGAAACCCTGAAGATCCTCAAGGAAGGCGGGCTGCGCCTGTTTGTAGTCGGCTACGAGAGCGGCAACGCCCAGATCCTGAAGAACATCAAGAAAGGCGTCGGACTGGAGCGCGCCCGGCGCTTCACCCAGGATTGCCACAAACTCGGCATCCTGATTCACGGCACCTTTATCCTGGGACTGCCGGGCGAAACCAAACAGACCATCGAGGAGTCGATCCGCTTTGCGCGCGAGATGGATTGCGAGACCATCCAGGTATCGCTCGCTTCGCCCTACCCCGGCACCGAATTGTTCCGTCAGGTGGCCGAGGCCGGCTATTTGGCGGTCGATCCGCTGCTGGACGAATCGGGCTATCAGCGCTGCACGGTGCAGTATCCGGGGCTGAGTTCGGACGAAATCTACGCTGCCGTCGAGCGCTTTTACCGCAGCTTCTATTTCCGTCCGCGATACATTTTCAAATCGCTGCGCAAGATGGCGACCTCGGGCGAGGAATGCAAACGCCTGTTGAGGGAAGGGATGCAGTTTATTTCCACGATGCGTCAAAGGCGCGCCCAAGCGGCCTCAGCCTGAGCCGCAGCGATGAGGGTCGATGGCGCGGGACTTCCGCCGGTTCGCAATCGACAGTCGCAGGATGTCCGCCGTGGGCCGGCGCGCAGGTGAGTTGCAGTGAGTATCATCTATAGCCTGGCGTTGGCCGGGATTTGCATTTCCATTGCCTACTATGCCGCCACGATCGCAGCGGCGTGGAAATTCAGGCGCCGCGCCGCCGCGCCTCCCCGCCCGCTGCCGAAAATCGCGCCCCGCGCCGCGCTGCTCAAACCTCTCCACGGCATCACTGACAGCCTGGTCGATGACATCGTAAGCTTCCTGGAAGTGGACTATCCCCGCAAGGAGTACCTGTTCGGCGTCTCCAGTTATGAGGACCCGGCGGCGCAGGTCCCGCTGGCGTTGAAGTCCCGCTATCAGTTCGCGCAAATCAGCCTGACGGTGGGCGGCGACCCGTCCGCCGCCAACCGCAAGGTCGGCAAGCTGATCGCGATGGTGCCGCGCGCCACGCGGCCCGACGTCTTCGTGCTCAGCGACGCGGATATCGCCGTGGAGCCCGACTACCTGCGCCGCGTCATCGGCGACCTCTACGCCGACGACCGCCTCGGCCTGGTCACCTGCGCCTACCGCGCGCGTCCGCCGCGGCCCGATTTGGGCGCGCGGCTGGAAGCCCTGTATATCAACACGGACTTCATGCCAATGGCGATCCTGGCCGACTCTTTTGAACCGTTGCATTATGCGTTCGGCGCGACGATCGCGATTCGAAGGAACGTGCTGGAGGAAATCGGCGGCTTCCAGGCGGTCAAGGACCTGCTGGCCGACGACTTCCACCTCGGCAATCGCGCGGTGCAGCGCGGCTACAAAATCGGCCTGTCCAGCGCGCTGGTCACAATCGTGCCGGGCGAGCGCACCTTCGCCGACTTCTGGCACCATCAACTGCGCTGGGCGCGCACCTACAAGACCGTGCGCCCCATCAGCCTGGGCACGATTCTAACCCACGGCCCGTTCTGGGCTTTGGTTGCGATGCTCGCCGCCGGCTTCGGCGCCGGATCGATCGCGCTCGCCGCGGCCGTGGTCGCGGCGCGCCTGGCGATGGGTGCGATGATGATAAAGGGCGTGGCCAGGTTGCCCCTGTCGCTTTCCGACCTCGGCCTGCTGCTGGTCAAGGATTTCTGCATCACCGGCATCTGGTTCACCAGCCTGCTCGGCAACACCGTGCGCTGGGGTGACCGCCTGTTAAGAATCACGCCTGATGGGCGGCTTGAGGAACTGAGGCCCGGGCCGAAGGTTCAATCCGACACCACCCCGGCGCCCCAATCGGTCCACCCGATAGCCTCGTCCGCCGTCTCCGACGCCAGCCCCGGTTCGCGCTGACCCCGCAAACAGCGCACGGCGGTAGCCCCGCCATCCTGATTGCGCGCCTTCGGGTAAAGGAGCCTCTACCTGATTCCCAGGTCGGCGGAAGCGGCGGCGATTTCGCGCTGCTTGAAGGCAACCGCAATGTGCAGCCGCTCGATGTGCTGCTCGACGGTCTTGCCGCCCTGCTTTACCTTGTGCGTCTTGAAGAACTCGTCGACGTCGCCTGCCCGGTCCACCAGCGTGGTGATGCCGCCGCACATGCGCGGAATCGCGTTTTCGGGATAACGCTCCACCATCTTCTCCCAGTTCTGCTTGAGGAAGTCCCACGCCTCGTAGCGGCATTCGGTGTTCATCAGCAGCTCCATCATCAGGTACGGCGCGTTTTGCGTGCGCACTTCGCCGTTGAGCGTCATCTGCATCGTATCGCGCAGCAGTTCGGGACGGCGGAAATCGGCCAGCGCATAGAGGTAGCGCTGCTCGTCCTGCGGAGTTTTTGCGCTCTTGAAGCGCTCCTTGAACTCACGGTAATCGGTCTCGCTGCCGGCGTGCGCCACGATTGAGATCAGCGCCGGCACCAGGTTGTTGTCCACCGAACCCGGCTCGCGCTTGTATTGGGCATATAGCTCGCGGGCGCGGGCCTGGACCTGCGGGTCGTCGCCCTGCGTGCCGAGCGCGGCGATCAAACTGCCGCGGAGCTGGCCTTGCAGCTCGCTTTCGCCCGGCTTGGGCGCCCAGCCCAGGCGCTCGACGGCAGGGGTGAGCAGGCGGCGCACCTCAGCCTGCAAGGCTGGGCGATGTTGTTGGTCGACGACCGTGTCCAGGTAGGTAAACCCACCCAGGATCGCGCGCCAGACGTTGAGATCGGTCTCGTCGCGGAACCTCCGCGCCATCGCAAAGAAATCGCGCAGCGGGGCCAGGCCGGCGACCACCGCCGCCCAGGTGTCGCTGACCAGGCCGAAGCGCTCGATCGCGCTCAGCTTGTCCAGCGCCCCGGTGAGCCCGGCCAGCAGGTCGGAGCTGTAACGCACACGGTAAAAACCATGGCCGCCTTCATTGACGGCCACCCATTTGACCGCACCCGGCAGCTCCAGTGTGCTCTCCGCGCCGGTCAGCAGCAGCTTGTGCGCGCTGATGCCCTGCTCGGTGCACGCTTTGATCATCAGCGGGACGTGCCATTGCTGAGAAGCGTCGCCCGCTCCCTTCATGTACAGGAAACGGCTCTGGCCGAGCGTGATGGAGCGGCCGTCGGCGCCCCTGGCGACACTGATGATCGGAAAGCCGGGCTGGAAGATCCAGGTATCCATCATCTTGCGCACCGGCTGATGGCTGGATTTTTCCAGCGCGTCCCACAGATCGCTGGTCTCGGCGTTGGCGTATTCGTGCTCGCGCAGGTAGAGCGAGATACCCTTGCGGAATTCCTCCGCGCCCAGGTACTGCTCGAGCATCCGCAGCACCGACGCGCCTTTTTCGTAGGTCAGGACGTCGAACATGCCGCCCGCGTCGGCCGGCGAATGGACCGGATACTCGATCGAGCGCGTGCTGTTGAGCCCGTCCACCGCCATCGCCGCGCCGCGCGACAGCCCGAAGCTGACCCATCGCTGCCAATGCGGCTTCCAGGCATCGACGGCCAGCATCTCCATAAAGGTGGCGAAAGCCTCGTTGAGCCAGATGCCGTTCCACCACTGCATCGTCACCAAATCGCCGAACCACATGTGCGCGTTCTCGTGCGACACGACGTCGGCCACGCGCTCGAGTTCGGCGCGCGAGGCGGTCTTTTGGTCCACCAGCAACGCGGTTTCGCGAAAGGTGATGGCGCCGAGGTTTTCCATCGCGCCGGCCGCGAAATCGGGGATCGCGATCAGGTCCAGCTTGTCGCCGGGATACTTGATTCCGTAGTAGTTGGCGAAGAATTTGAGCGAGAATGCGCCGATCTCCAGCGCGTAGGGCGTCAGCGCTTCCTTGCCCGGCACGTGCCATACACGCAACGGTACACCGCCGGCGTCGACCGGCTCGGTGGACTTGAATTCGCCCACCACGAACGCCAGCAGATAGGTGGACATGCGGATCGTCTGGCGGAACGTTACCTCCTTCTTGCCGTTGCCCAGCGGCCTTTGGTGTTCGATGGCGGTGTTGGAAATCGCCGCCAGATTCTCATCGACCACCAGCGTCAGCTTGAAAGTCGCCTTGGCCGCCGGTTCGTCCCAGCACGGGATCGCGCGGCGTGCGTCGGTGGCCTCGAATTGGGTGGTGGCGATGGTGTGCGTGCGCCCTTCAGCATCCTTGTACTGGCTGCGGTAAAAGCCGTGCAGCTTGTCGTTTAGAATTCCGCGAAAGCGAATCCGCAGCGACCATTTGCCGGGATTGAGCTTGCGCCCGAAGTTCAGGATTGCCCGCTCGTTGACGGCGTCCAGTTCCGCCTTGCCGCTGACACTTTCGCCCTCGCGGCTGACGGTTGCCTGATCGATTTCCAACTCCAGCGCGTTGAGCTGAATTTCCTCGACAGGCTCGTGGATTTCGATCGCAACCGTTTCATCACCGGCAAAGGTGAAGTTCTTCAGGTCGGGTTCAAGCCGGACCTCATAGTGTTGCGGGCTGACCGAGGCCGGCAGACGATAAACCTGGGCGGAGACTTGCGTGGTGGCACTGTCGTAGTAGTACATCTCAGCTCCTTTCGCGGCCGGCGGCGTGCCGGCGTCGGGACCCATCCTCCGCCTCATTGTTACCAAGGCCGGGCCGCGATGAAACAGTAAAGTTACGCGGATCTGTCCTCCATCGTATCTAAAACGCGCGCAGCCGGAAGATGCGGCTTAGGTATCCGCTCAGGCTGCCCCGGTCGGGCGGCAGGCTGCGAAAGCCCACGTAGCCGTCGGGCCGAATCAGGTACAGGCAGGGCGCGGACGCGCCGTAGGCGCGATGCGCCGACTGCTGTGTGTCGATGATGACGGGGCGCGGCGACGGCAACGGCGCACCGTCCGCGGCGATCAGATGCACCGCCACCAGCGAGCCGAATCCGTCGGCCATCATCCCAGCGATCTCGCCCAGGCCGGCCGCGGCCGTGGCGAGCGGCTCGATCCCGCTAAACAGCATCAGGTTGTGGCGCGTGGGATCGAAGACTTCATAAAGCCGCAGACCGTCGCGTTCCCCAACCTTCAGCGGCGCGGCGTCGGGCGCGCGGTCGCCCGGCCGCGGCGCGGTGCTGAACGCCCACCACGCGCGTGCACCGATACCGGGCGGGCGCAGGGCGTCGCGCAGCCGCGGCCGCGCCTGCGCCACAATCGGGCTGCGGCGGTAATTGACCGCCAGTTCCGCCAGGCTGCGGCCCAGCCGTTTCTGGACAAAGCCTTGCGAGCCGACTGCGGGCATCAGGAAATCGCGCACCGCGCGCGCCACCGGGTTGCGCGTCGTGACGATGCGCGTCATCGCGTTGGTGGTGCGCAACACCTCTTCGGCCACCGGATGGCGCTCGGCGTGGTAGCTGTCGAGCAGCGCCGCAGGCGCCGCCCCGCGCAGGACCAACGCCAACTTCCAGGCAAGATTATGAGCATCCTGTATACCAGTATTCATACCCTGGCCGCCGACCGGGCTGTGGATGTGCGCCGCGTCGCCCGCCACAAACACCCGGCCCTCGCGGTAGGCGGTCACCTTGCGCCGATGGATGCGGAAGGTCGCCAGCCATCGCGGCTCAGACAGGACCGTGGCGGGCGGTCCGAGCTGGTCGACCAAGGCCTGGACTACGGCCAGCGGCGGCTCCGATGCGAGCGGAGCGCTACCCGGCAGCACCTCCGCAATCAGGCGATAGCGCCCCTGCCCCATCGGAAAATAAGCTGCCATGCCTTGACGGCTTAGATAGGCGCGGGCCTCGTCTTCGCCGAACTGCCAATCGATGTGGACGTCGGCCAGCACGAACAACTCCTCGTACGCGGCGCCGTCAAAGCGCATGCCAAGCAGATGGCGTACGGTGCTATGCGCGCCGTCACAGCCGACCAGGTAGGACGCTGCGATACGTTCTTCGCCGCCGTCGGGCCGGCGAACCGTAGCGCTGACGCCGCCCGTATCCTGGCTCAGCCCAATCAGCTCGGTCTGCCTCTCAACCTGCACGCCAAACTTTTCCAGCCGCTGGTTCAGGACGCGCTCGGTCTCGCTTTGGGGCAGTGCCAGCACGTACGGGTAGCGGCTGGAAATCCGGTCGAAGGTGGCATGGACGGCCGGGTTCCCCCCCACCGCGATATGCATCCCGCGCAGCTTGTGGCCGCGCGAAACCGCTTCATCGGCGATGCCGAGGCTTTCGAAGATCTCCAGCGTGCGGGCGTGGATCGCCAGCGCCCGGGACTTGTCGCTAGGCGCGTCGGCTTGGTCGATAATTCGGCACCGCACGCCGTGTAACCTGAGGTCGGCGGCCATCATCAGTCCGGTCGGACCCGCGCCTACCACCAGCACCGCCGTAGCGTGCTCCGTGTTCATCGGGCGTCTCCATGGCCGGGCGCTGCGGCGTCGGCGCATCCGCGGTGCGCAAATGGTCCAACGCCGCGCGCCAATTCGCGATAGGTTGTCAGGCGGATGTCGTAGCGGGCGAGCAAGCCGCGCAATTGCGGGTCGGTCAGCAGCTCGACTTCGTGTTGCGCCGCGACGCTGGGCGGGCGCGCGCCGAGGTCGGCCGCCGGATGGAAGTAGATTTCCGTCGCGCAGCCCTCGGGAATTCGTGCCAGCAGCCCCTGCAAATAGGCACGGGTGAAATGTCCGCTCTGATGCAATCCGAACAGCCAGTCCACCGACCTGATTCCGCGCTGCGCCATCAGCCGGCGCGCCCGGGCGCTGAGCGTACGGAAGATGATCGCTTCGGTCAGCTTGCGGGCGCTGTGCTCGCGGCTCAGCCGCATCGTGGTCAACACCGGCTCGCGCGGCAGACGCAGGCACGGCACGCGGTATTCCGCCGCCAGTTCGGTCAGAATCTCGATGATCACCGGATGGACGTGAACGTTGAGATGGCCGTCGATGTGGTTGAGATAGCCGATCAACTCCAGATGCCTTTCGATCTGCGCGCGGCATTCGTCGACGATCTTTTGCCGCAGCGCGTGATTGAAAAAGTAGCGCAAGCCGGCGGCCACCGGGTTGTCGGCGAAGGCGGCGCGCTCATCAACCAGCGCCCCAAGCCTGGCGGGCGGCAGCACGCTCCTGCCCTGACAGAACACCAAATGCAAGCCCACATCCAGTTCCGGATACTCCCCCGCCAGCGCCACGGCCTCATCGCACGCCGGCTCCGCCACCATCAGGCTGGTGCTGGTGAGAATGCCCTGCCGATGGCACCGCACGATCCCCGCATTGCACTCGCGCGACGCCCCGAAGTCGTCGCCGTTGACGATCAGCAGCTTCAAGCGTTTTGCCTGCGACCGCACAGTTGTGGAAGAGTTGTTGTCAATCGAGCGCCTCCGCACAATTCTGCTAGCAATGCTATGAGTCGCTCAAGACGATGGTCCAATCAATTCGAGCTTCGGTTGCACGATGATCCTCATCTTCTATGCCCTGCGGCGCGAATTGGGTGATGTGCGCCGACGGATTGAGAATCGCGCTGCGCTGGGCCAGGGGTTGCACGGCCTGCGCGGCCGAATCGGCGGCCAGGACGTGGCCATGGTAGCGACCGGTATCGGCATCGCGCCGGCGCGCGCGACGGCACGCCGCGCTCTTGAGGTCCTGCCGCAGCCGCGGATGGTAATCTCTACCGGCGTGGCGGGCGGCTTGACGCCGCAGTTGCGCGCCGGCGATTTGGTGATCGCGGACCGCTTCCTGATTGAGTCGGAGGACGGCGGCCTTCAATCCATCAGCGTCGCACCCCGACCGGTGCAATTGGCGGGCGACGCATTGTTGCGCGCCGGATTGAGCGCGGCCGCCGGTCCGATGCTGACCGCGCGCCGGGTGCTGTCCAGCGCCGCCGACAAACGCGAGGCGCACACGCGCAGCGGCGCGCTTGCCGTGGACATGGAAAGTGCCGCCATCGCGCAGGAGATGGCGTCGTGCGGCGCGCCGTTTTTGTGCGTGCGCGCGATAATCGACGCGGTGTCGGACGAATTGCCCGGGGCCGAACTGGCCGCGCCGACCGGGGAAGTTTCGATGCGCAAGGCGGCGGCCTTTTTCCTCAGTAATCCGTCGGCGCTCAGGCAAGTGCCCACCGTCGTCAGGAACATGGGGCGCGCCACGGCCGCGATTGCGGCCGCGCTGCAAGCTCTTTGCAGGGGCACCGGCGCGTGATTTGATGCACGCCGCTAACGCGGCTATTCAAGGTGGCTAAGGAGGACCGCGGCATGGCGGATTCCAAACAAAGACTGGCCGGCAAGGTCGCAATCGTAACCGGCGCCGGCCATGGGATCGGACGGGCCGAGGCCCTGGAACTCGCCCGTCAGGGCGCAAAGGTGGTGGTGAATGATCTGGGCGGCGACACCAAGGGCGAAGGTGCGGACCTGGGCGTCGCGCAAAGGGTAGTGCAGGAGATCGCGGCCCTGGGCGCAAGCGCGGTCGCCAACGGCGATTCGGTGGCGAGCTTCGAGGGCGCCCGCCGCATCGTGGAGACGGCGATCAAAACCTTCGGCCGCCTCGACATCCTGATCAACAACGCCGGCAACGCGCGCCCGCGCGTGATCTACAACTTGAGCGAGGAGGACTGGGACGCCGTCATCGCGGTACATCTCAAAGGATGCTTCAACATGGTGCGGCACGCGGCACCGATCTTTCGCGAACAGCGCTCGGGCGTGATCATCAACACCGGCTCGGAATCGGGCCTGGGGCATTTCGGCCAGGCCAACTATTCAGCGGCCAAGGAAGGAATCATCGGCTTTACGCGCACGGTGGCACGCGATTTAGGCCGCTACGGCGTGCGCGTCAACGCCATCCGGCCCCGCGCAATCGACACCCGCCTGGCCGG
The DNA here is from genome assembly GCA_021325025.1 of Pseudomonadota bacterium. GTDB lineage: Bacteria > Desulfobacterota > Binatia > Binatales > Binataceae > JAJPJA01. Next base: position 88,213 of record JAJPHZ010000034.1, read on the forward strand.
CGGCGAGGGCGGCGGCGTGGAGGCCGGAGCGCGGCTGGAACAAACCTTCGGCCGGCACGTGCTGGGAACTCGCAGCATGAAAACCCCGCGGCCAGCCAAGGCGGAAGAGGTCGCGGCACTGGTTGCCTGGCTATGCACCGATGCGATGGCCGCGGTCAACGGCAGGACCTTTCAGATCGGCGGCGGCGAAGTGGGCCTGTGGTCGGAACCCGAGCTGATCAGGTCCTCACTGCGCGAGGAGGGCTGGACTGTGGACGCGCTCGACAACGAAATGCTGCGCGACTATCTGGTGGGCGACATAATCGATCAGCGCTAGCTCCCACGACCGGGCAGAAGACCTAACCCCCGGCCTTCCCTGAAAGGCAAGCGGAGACAGATGTGTTCCCCTTCCCTTCAAGGAAGGGGTTGGGGTTAGGTTATGTACGCGTCAAGAACAAGCAGCACTTTTTGATCGACAAAAACGGAGGCCGACAATGAGCATCATCGACGACGTACTCAAAGGCAACGAAACCTACGCCCGCAACTTCAAACTGGGCAGCTTGCCGATCCCGCCGGCGAAGAAGCTGGCGATCGTCGCCTGCATGGACGCGCGGCTTACGGTCGAGCAGTTTTTGGGGCTCAACACCGGCGACGCCCACATCATCCGCAACGCCGGCGGAATCGCCACCGAAGACGCGATCCGCTCGCTGCTGATTTCGCATTACCTGCTGGGCACGCAGGAATTCATGGTGATCAACCACACCGAGTGCGGGATGCTGTCCTTCAAGGACGCCGATTTGCTGGAACGGCTGGAGCGCGAGAGTGGCGTATCGGCGATCGCGCCCAGCCATTTCCACGCCTTCCCCAACCTGGAGGCGAACGTCCGCCGCCAAGTGAGCCGCATCCGGTCGCATCCCTGGATTCCCAGAACGATTCCCGTGCGCGGCTTCATCTATGACGTCAAGACCGGCAAACTCAACGAAGTGCAGTGCTGAGGTCGGAGTCTTGTGCGAAATAGCAACGGCAATCCAGGAGGGAGCCAATGAACAAGATCCGGCCGGCCATCTGTATCCTTGCGGTACTTGGCCTGTTCGCGTGGCGCATTGCACTTCCGGCTCATGCTGATGATGATGAACAGGCGATCACCGACGTTGAACACAAGCTGGCCCAGGCGGCCAGCGCCAGCGAGGCTTTGAAGTATTACGCGGCGGGCGACGACGTTACGCTCTTCGACATGAGTGGTCCGCCGCGTGAATACTCGGGCGCCAAGGCGATCCGCGCCGATTTGGAAAAGGGATTCGCCGGACTTAAGGACCTCAAAGTCAACTTCCTGGAACTCAAGGTCGAAACCGACGGCAACTTCGGCTATGCGCGCAGCGTCCAGCATTTCACGGCCAAGACCGCAGACGGCAAGCCGGTTGAGGTCACCTTTCGGCAGACCGACGTGCTGCGCAAAATAAACGGCCAGTGGAAGATCGTTCACCAGCACATCTCGGTGCCGATCGACATGAAGACCGGCAAGGCCGACATGAGTTCGCGGATGTGAGCTTCGCCGCCGGCTCGTTTCGCTTGACCGAACCGGGCCGGCGGGACACAACGCTTTGATGGGCGGCGATTACCTCCAGGCTCTGGAACGCCTCGGCGTGGCGCTCGCGCTTGGATTGCTGATCGGAATGGAACGCGGCTGGGAGCGCCGCGACATGCCCGAGGGTTCGCGGGTGGCGGGCTTTCGCACCTTCGGCATCATCACGCTGCTCGGCGCCGTCACTACCCTGTTGTCGCCCGACTCGATGCTGCCCTTTACTGCGGCCTTCGTGGTGCTGGGCATGGCGATGGCGCTGGGTTACTGGCGGGAATCAAGCCGCTGGGCTGATATCAGCCTGACCACCACCATCACCGCATTGCTCGCTTTAGGGCTGGGCGCGCTGGCCGGCAAGGGCGAGTTCGTGGTGGCGACTTCCACGGCGGTCGTCGTTACCCTGCTGCTGGGATTCAAACCCGAACTCCATCATCTGCTGCAACGCATCGAGCGCGAGGAACTGCTGGCCACGCTGCGGTTGCTGTTGATTTCGGTGGTCATTCTTCCGATTCTTCCCGACCACGGCTTCGGACCCTGGCAAGCAGTCAATCCCTACCGCCTGTGGTGGCTGGTAGTGCTGGTAGCCGCGCTGTCATATGCCGGCTACTTCGGGATCAAGCTGCTCGGACGCGAGCGCGGCGTGATGGTCAGCAGTGTGTTGGGCGGCCTGGCCTCATCCACCGCCGTGGCCGTCAACCTGTCGCGCCTTGGGCACAACAAGCCCGCCCAGCAGGCGCTGCTCGCCTCAGGAGTAACGATTGCCTCGGCCACGATGTTTCCACGCATCCTGGTGATGGCGGCAGTGGTCGCACCCGACCTCGCCATCGCCTTGGCCGGCCCGCTGCTGGCCGCGGCGCTGGCGGCGTTTGCGCTCGGCGGCTGGCAGGTCTGGCGCCTCAGCGATCGCTCTATCGACAGCGGCGAGCAGTTGGAACTGCGCAACCCGCTGAGCTTGCGCTTCGCGATCGAGTTCGGTGCCCTGCTGGCGTTGATCATGCTGATGGCGCGCGGGTTCGCCATCTGGCTGGGCGGCCGCGGCTTGCTCGTCGTCGGCGCGATCTCGGGGCTGGCCGACGTCGACGCGATCACCGTGTCAACCGCCTCGATGTATCATGCCGGGCACGCCGCCCTACCGGCAGCCGGCGGCGCAATCCTGATCGCGGCCGCGGTCAACACCGTCGTGAAAGCAGTCCTCGCGGGGGCCGTCGGCGGTCTGCGCATGGGCCTGTATGTAAGCGGATCGTTGGTGGCGGCACTGGCTGCCGGGGCCGCCGCCTGGTGGTTGTTCTGACTCGGCGCTGACGCACCGGCGCTCTGCTTGGGCCGGCCGCGTGTCCGCCTGCGCCAAAATGTCCTCCAGACGCTTGAGCAGCGCGCGCAACCGGGCTTGAATTTCCAAAGCCCTGGCACCGAGCGAAAGGAGGAGGATTAGGATGCCTGAAGGACCGTTTTCCGACATTACCGTTATCGATCTGACGCATGTCTTGTCGGGTCCCTACTGCACGATGTACCTGGCGGAGCTGGGCGCCCGGGTGATCAAGGTCGAGCACGCCGGTCATGGCGACGACACGCGCAGCTTTCCGCCGTTTGTCGATGGAAGTTCGGCGTACTTTGCCACCGTCAATCGCGGCAAGGAATCGATCGCGCTGGAGTTCGACAAGAGCGAGGACCGCGAACTGCTACTGGAGATGATTCGCCGCGCGGACGTGGTGGTGGAAAATCTGCGTTACGCCACGCTGGAACATCTGGGCCTGGATTACGACGATCTGCGGCGCATCAATCCGCGCCTCATCTATGCCGCGATTTCGGGATTCGGTCAGACCGGTCCGCTGCACGAACGCAGCGCCTACGATCCGATTCTTCAGGCGATGAGCGGCATGATGACCATCAACGGCCAGCCGGGCAGCCCGCCCACCAAGGTCGGGACCTCGATGGTCGATTACTTCTCGGGCATGTTCTGTCTGGCTGGAATTGAGGCGGCGCTGTACAACCGCACTAAAACCGGCACCGGGGCGAAAATCGACATCGGGATGTTCGACGCGCAGATGGCGGTGCTGGAGACGGCCCTGATGAATGTGCTTAACGGCGGTCCTGCGCCACGGGCGATCGGCAACCGCCATCCCGCCGCCTCTCCGTGCGATACCTTCAGCACTGCCGATCGTGCGCTGTTCGTGATTGCGGCCAACGACGACACGTTCAAACGCTTGTGCATCGCTATGGGCGACCCCGCGATGGCCGAGGAGCCGGGTTTTCGCACCGGCGCCGATCGCAGGGCCAACGACGCGGCGCTCAAGGAAAGGATGGAGCGCATTCTGCGCGGCCGCAGCGCGGCGCAGTGGGAAAGCCTCTTCGCCCAAGCCGGCGTGCCCTGCGCCATCGTCGCCACGGTCGCCGAAGCGATCGAACTGCCGCAAGTGCTGGACCGCAACATGATCGTGACGGCGGGCGGAATTCGAATGGCCGGCAATCCCATCAAAATCAGCTCGTTGGCCGATCCGCCGACCCGCAAACCCGCGCCGGCGCTCGATGCCGACGGCGCCCGCATACGCGCGGAATTCGCTCCCCGAAAATAACCATCGCCGCCGCCGAAGTCCGTAAGCCGGCGCACGCGCCTTGGACGATGAAAGCGCGCCGCGCTAGACTGCCAGCACGATGAGCGGAGCACAGGAATCGACCACCCATCCGGCGCAGCGCATCCAGTACGCGTTCACCGAAGAGCAGGAACAGTTCCGCGCCGCCCTGCGCCGGTTTCTCGATGACAAGTCGCCGCCGAGCGAGGTTCGCCGCCTGATGGAGACCGAGCCTGGCTATGACCCCGCGGTGTGGCGTCAAATGAGCCAGGAACTGGCACTCCCCGCAATCCACCTGCCCCATCAATACGGCGGCAGCGGCTTCGGAATGGTGGAACTGGGGATCGTGATGGAAGAACTGGGACGCGCCCTGCTGTGCGCACCCTATTTCTCCACCGCAGTGATGGCGGCCAATGCCATACTCAACGCCGGCAGCGAGCAGCAGAAGGCAGCGCTGCTGCCTGATATCGCCAGCGGTGAACATCTGGCGACGCTGGCGGTCGCCGAGCTTGGCGGCGACTGGGATCCGCACGCCATCCAACTCAGGGCCACGCCGGCTGGGGACGGCTTTCTCCTCGATGGAGTAAAAAGCTACGTTTTGGATGGTCACGTCTCCGATTTGCTGATCGTGGCCGCTCGCACCGCCGAAGCGGCCGACGGCTTGGGGCTTTTCGTCCTGCCTGCCGATACTCGCGGGTTAACGCGCCGCCTGCTGAAGTCCATGGACGCCACGCGCAAGATTGCGCGCATCGATTTTAAGGGCGCGCAGGCGCAATTATTGGGCAGCGTCGGCGCCGGGGCAAACGCATTGGCCCGCACGCTGGATCAGGCGGCGATTGCGCTGGCCAACGAAATGGTAGGCGGCGCGCAAAAACTGCTCGACTCGGCGGTGAACTATGCCAAGATGCGGGTGCAGTTCGGCCGCCCCATCGGTTCCTTCCAGGCCATCAAGCACAAATTGGCCGATATGCTGCTCGACGTCGAGCTGGCCCGCTCGACAGCCTATTACGCCGCGCAGGCGGCCGCTGTCGAGGACCCGGAGTGGCCCGCGCTTGCCTGTATGGCCAAGGCGGCGGCCTCGGAGGCGTACTTGCGCACCGCGATCGACTGCATCCAGATTCACGGCGGCATCGGATTCACCTGGGACAACGACACTCATCTATGGTTCAAGCGCGCCAAGAGCTCCGAGGTGTTTTTGGGCATGCCCGACTATCACCGGGAACTGCTGATGCAGCGTTGGAGGGTTTGAGCAATGAGCGAGCTGAGCGAAGCCGAAGTGCGAGATGAGGTCCGCACCTGGCTTAAGGCCAACTGGGATCCCAATCTGCCGCTGCTGGAATGGCGCAACAAGCTCGCCGATTCAGGATGGGGCATGCCGCACTGGCCCAGGGAGTGGTACGGCCGCGGCCTGCCGCCGGGATTGGTGCGTGTGGTCGAAGAGGAGTTCGCGGCGGTCGGCGCGGTGGGCGTCTTGCGCGGCGGAATCGGCCGTCTGGCGGCGGCCACCCTGCTCGAGCATGGAACGGAGTTTCAAAAACGGAAATTCCTGCGCCGCATTATCACTGCGGAAGACACCTGGTGTCAGCTCTTCAGCGAGCCGGGCAGCGGCTCGGACCTGGCCGGCGCCACCACGCGCGCGGACTTCGACGGCACCAATTGGATTATCAACGGCCAGAAGGTCTGGACCACCAGCGCGCATCATGCCAAATACGGCACCTTGCTGGCCCGCACGGATTGGGACGCGCCCAAGCACGAGGGCCTGTCCTACTTCATCATCGACCTCAAGCAGCCGGGCGTCGAAGTAAAACCGCTGCGGCAGATGAACGGGCATGCATCGTTCAACCAGGTGTTCTTCACCGACGCCAAGGTCCCGCCCGAGTACCTGGTCTCGCGCGTCGGCAATGGATGGCAGGTGGCGGTGACGACGCTCGCCCATGAGCGGCGCTTTGCCGACGGACTGGCCGCGCCGACCAGGCGCGGACCGCGCACCGGACGCATCTACGACGAGGAGCGGGCCGAACTCGCCACCGTCATGGAGCCCTACAAGTGGTATCCGCAGCGCGCCGGCCGTGTAGACCTCGTCATCGAGCGCGCCAGGGAGACCGGAGCCAACCAGGACCCTCGCGTGCGCCAGGAGATTGCCAAGCTCATGACCCTGGCGAAGGCCGCGGAATGGACCTCACGCCGCGCACGCGCCGCACAGCGCCGCGGCCGCCCGCAGGGTCCGGAGGGATCGCTGGGCAAGCTGGCGGCCAGCCACGTCGCCCGCTCAGCCGCCCGCGTCCATACGCTGATTACCGGCACTGCGGCGATGCTGACCGGCGAGGACAGTCCGCGCAACGGCGTCATCGCCGAGATTCTGGTCTCGGTGCCCGCCGTCTCCATCGCGGGCGGCACCGACGAGATTCAGCGCAACATCATCGCCGAGCGCGTTCTGGAGCTGCCCAAGGAACCGCGTTTCGACACCGGCCCGTTCCGCAACGTGCGCAGGAATTAGCCCCGCTACCACAGTTTGCGCCCGGCATCGATCACCAGCACCTGCGAGGTCATCAGCCGGCTGTCGTCGGAGGCAAGAAAGACCGCCGTCCCGACCACGTCCTCGGGCTGCATCAGCGTGCCGAGCAGGGCCTGCTGCCTGAGTGCCTCCATGAACTGCTCGGGCAGCGCCTTTTTGGTCGCTTCGGAAAGCACGACCCCAGGCACCAGCGTGTTGACGCGGATGCCGTAGGCGCCAAAATCGATCGCCATCGCCTGCGTCAGATGCACGACCGCCGCTTTGGACAGCCCGTAGTAGTAGGCGCGCCGGACGTTGTCCTCGCTGACGGTGGACAGCTTGGCGCCGCGCGCAGCAATCCCCGGCCACGCGGCATTGGAGGAGATATTGATGATCGAGCCCGACCGCTGCCGCATCATGTAGGGAACCACCGCCCACGAGGCGATCAGCACGCCGAAGACATTGACGTCCATCACCTTGCGGCCGTAGGCGATCGACGTGTCGGCCAGGTCGATGTCGTAGTACAGCGCGGCATTGTTGATCAGCGCGTCGATACGCCCCAAGTGCTGATGGACGCGCCGGGCGACGTCGGCCATCTCCTGCTCGTCGGTCACATCGCAGCCGATCGCCAGCGCTCTGCCGCCGCTGCGCTGGATCTCCCGCTCAACCATCTGCGCCTGCTCGATTCGCTTGTCGAGCAGGGCAACCGCCGCACCTTCGGCCGCAAAGCGCAGCGAATAGGCGCGCCCGATTCCCTGCGCCGCTCCCGTTATTACCGCAACCTTGTCTTTGAGTCTCATCGTCCTCTCACTCCACCGCAGCTCGGAGCGATTTGATTTGCCAATTGGTCAGAGCCGAAAGCCCCCGGCTGATCATCGAGCGGACCGCTTGCCCGGCTTCGCCCGCAACGGCGCTGCGCGTCAGGCTCTCGCGCACCGGCCGCAGCAGCCGGCTCTCGATTGCGGGGTTGTCGAGCAGCGCCTGCAACCTCACCTCCTCGCCGCCGCTTGGCAGGGCCGCCCGCGCGTGCTCGACTTCCTGCACTAGCTCGCACAGGCGCGTCAACGCGCCGCGGTTGTTGCTCGACGCCGTCACCTCGAAGGTCCGGCCCGGCCGCGAATCCAGCGTCAGGCGATCGCCGGGACGCGCCGCAGGCGGGAATTCCCTGACTGCAAGATGGAACCCCTGCGCCGCCCACGAATGCCACGCGTCGGCGGCGGACGCTGCATAATCTTCGGAGCTGAACAGCAGCGCATAGTAGAAATGCTCCACCGCCTTGCAGAAGCGGAAGAACTGCGTGCTGATCAACATCGAGCTGCAGTCGGCAACTATTCGCAATTGATTCATTGCGCAACTCCCGCGCCTCCCACGCGCCGTAAGACAATGCTGGCTGATTGCGCCGCGGCTAGGGTGTCTCGGTGATCGGCGCCTCGGGGTCAAGTCCGAGGAAGTTGCAGGCATTGGTGACCAGAACTTTGCGCCGGTCCGCTTGCGGAACATCCTCCAGCAGTTCGCCCAGAATTTCCTGGGAATCGGGAAAGGTCCCCTGGCTGTGCGGAAAGTCGCTGCCCCACAACAGCATGTCGGTGCTGCTGTAGTCGCGCAGCTTCATCGCCAGGCGGTCGTGCACGAAACCGAACAGGCAATGGTCACGCCAGTACTGACTGGGCATCTTTTTCAACTTGAGATCGAAAAAGGTATACCAACGCAGATAGAATTCATCGACCCAGTTAAGCGCGTGCGGCAGCCATCCGGCCTGCGTTTCGGCAAAGTAAAATCGCAATTTGGGGAACTTGTCGAATACATACAAAATCAGGCGCCCGATCGTGCCGCAGCTCGGCCCGGCCTGCAACGTGCCGCACACCGCGGATTCGGCCGTCACGCCTTCCACCATCCGCGGCGGTCCGCCGAAACTGACGTGCGCCGCCATCTTCATATCCAGGTCCAGCACTGCACTCCAAAACCTGTCATCCTCGGGCGCCGGGTCGGGGCTGCCGTTGGGCCACATGGTCAGCGTCGCGCCGCGCAGCCCCATCTTGCGGCATCGCTCCAACTCCGCCACCGCGTCATCGACGCCGGTTTCGGGCACCAGCGCCATCCCGAGCAACCGGTCGGGCGCCGCGCTGCAATACTCCTGGGCGAGATACGTGTTGTATGCCTGGACCAAAGCCAAATAGCATTGCGGATCCTTGGGAATCATCTTTGCCAGCAAGCGCGGACCGTAGATTGGGTAATACAGTATTTCCGCGTCGATTCCGTCCTGATCCTGCTCGCGTAAACGTTGCACCGCGTCGCCTGCACCCGGCCTCGGCGAACCGTCGGGATGATGGTAAGTGGGCGCGGTTTTCGGCGTGAACTCGTCGTAGCGCAGTCCGCAATACAGATTGCCCACGCAGTCGCGCTTCCATTCGTCCATCACCCAGGTTTCACTCCCGTCGGGGTTGCGCACCAACCGGGGGGCGTGCTCGCGATATTTGGCCGCCACGCGCGTGGACCAATCAACCGGGACTTCAACATGACCGTCGGCGGAGATTACCTGATATTTGCGCATTGTAATTCTCCTCTTGAATCGGCCCGGGCCGTTGCTGAGCCTGCATCTTCACTCGCAAAAAGGCCCGGCGCTGTCAATGAAAGATGTCCCGCGAGGTTGTATTGCGATCCGTCCGGAACGCGAAACCCGCGGCCGTGGCCACGTCGGACCAGGTGTGGTAAATGGGCAGAGTTGCGCGAAGCGGCGCAGTCGGCCGGTGGACGCTTTCAGGTTGCGGTTGCACCCGGACTTCTTGGCCGGAACGGCCGCACGGTGGAACGGGGAATAAGTGATGCCTGGATCGGGTTCGCATTCGGCACCGGGATGCCTGGATGATGTACGCGTTCTGGAAATCGGCGACCAGCGAGGCGAGTACTGCGCGATGCTGCTGGCGGGGCATGGCGCCGACGTAATCAAGATCGAGCCGCCAACCGGCAGCCCGTCGCGTGCGATCGGCCCCTTCTTTGAGGATATACGCGATCCCAATCGCAGCCTGTTTTTCTGGAATTACAACCGCGCCAAGCGCGGCATTGTGATCGACCTGGACCGCGCCGAGGGCCGCGATTTCTACCGCGCGTTGACGCGCACCGCCGACGTAATTGTCGACAGCCGCGGGCCCGGCGTCATGGATGACCTCGGCCTGGGATATGATTTCGCGGCCCAAATCAACCCCGACATCATCTATTGTTCGATTACGCCCTTCGGCCTCAACGGCCCCTGGCGCGACCTGAAGGCGTCCGACCTGATTCATTCGGCACTCGGTGGGATGGCCTATTGCTGCGGCTACGATCCGGTCGAAGGCAACCGCTGGGAGACGCCGCCCTTCAATCCGCTCGGATGGCAGAGCTGGTGCAAGGCGGGCGAGCATGCCGCGATGGCGGTGATGGCGGCGTTGCTGTGCCGCCAGATGGGCGGGCCGGGCCAATTCATCGACGCCGCGATCCATGACGCCGTGGCGCACAGCACCGAGGGCACCGTGCCGCGCTACATCTTCAACGGCGTCGATCAGACCCGGCGGCTGCCGATGCAGGTGCGATGTGCGGACGGCGTGTACCTAAACGTCCTGGGACTGCCGCCAGCCGATTTCAAAAAGGTCGCCGAGTTGGTCGAGCGCGACGGACTGCACGAGGACGCCCAGGCCTTGCGCACCACCGATTCCAGCCATTTCCAGGCGCTGCCGGCGATGCTGGAGCGATGGGCCGCGCGGCGTCCCGCGATGGAGGCATTCAGGGAACTGCAAGGATGCGGCCTGGCGGCGGGCGCGGTGCGCTACCCCGAGGACATGATCGGCGACCCGCATTGCACTGCCCGCGAAAATTTCGTCGCCATCGAGCATCCCGAACTGGGCCGCAGCTTCCTGTATCCCCGCCAGCCGCGTCAGCAGCCCATCACGCCGTGGCGATGGGGCCCGCGCGCGCCCCTGCTCGGCGAGCATACCGAAGAAGTCCGCCGCGAGTTGGGCTTGCAGGACTCCCGCCGCTGATTGCGATTAGTCCAGCAGCGGGCGGCGATCATGCCGGGGGCATGCTTCCTCGAACTGGGCGGCGAGCCCGATGATGGAAAACTCGTCGGCCTGGCGGCCTACAATCTGTAGACCTATGGGCAAACCCGCGGTGCTGAAGCCGTTGGGCAGCGACACTGCCGGTTGACCCCCAAGGCGGGATTGAGGCGATCGATCCGGTCCACGAAGAATTGCGCAACCTCACGCGGACGAACCTGACGCGTGATTACCCGGTCGCGCGTTTCCCAGGCCTGGATCCACGGATCGAATATGCGATTTTGAACCGCCTGCCACCGCTAGCGCATGATGCGCGACAGACCGCCGGGGAAAGCGAAGGTCTGGGCGTCCTGCAGCTCGGGCGACGCGTCCTTGTCGATTTCGGGTACAGTTCCGATCGTGCTGACGCTGCTGTGGGTGTTCTGCAAATCCCAGATCGCATCTTCGGTTGCGGCCGACACGATCGCGCTTTCGCCGTCATTCAGTTTGACCAGTCCCAGCGAGTTCTTGTTCACCTTCCACAACTTGCCCTGCTTGTCGTACGTCTCGTAAAAGAGCGTGGTCCAGGCCTGTCTGTCGACGTAAAATACCTTGTGCGCGTAGCAGTAGCTCTTGTCGATCGGCTCGACGTCGATGATGTAGGCGTCGCGCACCTCCCAGTTGCCCATCGCGGCCCGCGGCCATCCCGGGACCGGCAGTCCGGTGTGCAGCACCTTGTCCAGGTTGGCGCGGTCGCCGGTGCCGGCCGCGATATTGGCGTGGACGATGGCCAGCACCTTCTTTTCGCCCAGGTAACGGGCGTTGAACAGCCCCACCTGGAAGGCGATACCGCCGGCGTTGTCATCCTGCGCCCAGTCGGTGCCCAGAATCGGCGAACAGCGCGCCGCGCTCGACAGCCGCAGCGGCCGGCGCAACGAGGGCAGGAAGACGTAGGTTTCCTGCACCGCGCTGGGATCATCCCGCTGCATGTCGAGCGCCGTGGTGTACTTGCTCTGCTCGGGAATCAGCAGCAGATCGCGCGTGCTGTGATAAAAGCCGTTGGCGTAGGAGAGATCGATCGGATAGGGCGAGTCGCTCAGATGCATGAGCTGCCAGGTCGTGGCGATCGATTCCTCGGGCGTGGTGTTGCCGTAGCGATCCTCGATAAAGAAATGGCTGTGGTAGCTGATCAGGAAGGGCCAGAAGTCGTACCACAGGTCATACATGATCTTGGGGCCGAGATCAGGCTCGGTGGGATTGGCAAACGGCATTCCTGCCACATAGCCCTCGATTCCGTAGCCGCCGTTGGGCAGCTTGACCAGGCGTGCCTGATGGCCGTACTTCTCGGCGTTGGCCTGCACTTGCTTGGGCAGCGGCGTGGCGATGGTGGGACCGACGTTGATGGCAAAGTCGGGGCCGTCGCCAATCTTGAA
>JAJPHZ010000042.1 GCA_021325025.1 Pseudomonadota bacterium
CACTTGCGCATCGTCTCGATCGCGCGCCAGGCATCGTCGCCGTCGTGATGGTAGACGTCGGAGGACCAGGCGCAGATGTCGCGGTAGAACTCGGGCAGATGGGAGGGGAAGGACTCGTCGCCCTCAAAGCCGCAAAAGCAGTGCTCAAAGAAGCTCTCGCTGGGCAGGCGCTTTAACGCCGGCATCCGGCGGCGGTTGCGGTTGAGCTTGTAAGCCTTGTCGCACTCATCGAGCAGAAAGCTCAGCCAGGTGGAGTCGGACTCGAACACTGCCGCCTTGATCGTTGGATGACGCTCGAAGAACCCCGACATCAGCGTCGCCACCACCCACACCGACGCCTCCGCCATGAACGCCTGCATGTTGCCCAAAAACGTGTGCGGGATGCCCGACGTGCTCATGGTGCGCTGGATCAATTGCGAGGCCGAGGATTGCTCGGTGTAGCCCGGCGGCACGTGCTCGCTGAGCGAGGGAAAGGGATGCATCCCATAGACGAGCCCGGTCTCCTCCAGCGCGTACCACAGCGGCTCATACTTGGGTTGCACCGGGTAGTTGCCCATCGCGTCGGTAGGGCGAATCAGCGCCATGCGGCATCCCTTGGCCGCCACCCGGTAGATCTCCTCGACCGCAAACTTCGGATCCTGCATCGGGATCAGCGCGGCGAAATACAACCGCTCCGGGTCCTCCAGAGTGTATTCATAGGCCCACTCGTTGTAGGCCTTGCACATCGCCCGCGCGCCCAGCGCGTTTTGCAGCCAGGGGTAGGTGTCGATGTCGGTAGGGATGATCATCACCTGGTCGATGCCCTGGATGTCCATGTCGCGCAGGCGCGGCCGCGGCTCGTAGGAGCCCGCATGATCGAGATACTCCGACTGCTCCTGGGTAAGCGCGTTGGTGCGGCGCAAGTTGCGCACGTTGAGCGCGCGCTGGATGTCGTGCTTGATGCCGGGACCGGCCAGCGACACGCCGGGCAGGATGCCCGCTCGCCCGCGCAGGCCCAACAAGTGGCCGCCGGTCTTGCCGTTGATCAGGTACTGCCTGGAGTCAGGGTCGTACCAGTCGGTGGCCTTGAGCGCGTCGAGTTCATCGCGGGTCAGATGCTCCTTGGCCCGCTCCCAAATCACGGTGGGTTCGGTGACATGCGCGTCGCAATCGAAGGTCGGATAATCCTTGGTCATCGGCGCAAACTTCTGAACCGGCATAAGCCACCTCCGTCAGCCGCAGACTACAGTTAATCTCTATCGCAGGCTCGGCCTGCGCATGTCAAACACCTTGCTTTTTCTATCCCGCCGATTGAATGGTTTTGCAAAAGTGGGCGGCGGGGCCATTGCGACATAGCCTCTTTTTAGCGCAGATTTTTTTCGAAGATGGTATCTTTACGGCGGTGCGAATCGAATGGACGGGCTTGAGCTGCGAAAATCGAGGGCTTTGCTGTGACAATTGCGGTAGCGATCAAAACCGGAGCGGCCGTTGTCTTTGCGGCCGACAGCAAGGTTACCATTGCCGGGCGCGTCGGCTTTCGAGAGGACGGAGAACCCAATTGGGTCAGCCAGACCTACGATAATTCCTATAAACTTGCATACGATCGGGAACGGCGGGTAATGGCAATGGTCGCAGGACACCCCAACATTGGCGCCATTCCTGTCGCCGATTTTATCAGCGCCTGGAACTCGCCAGCCGCCAATAGCGCCGAGCAACTGGAATCCAACCTCGATGATTTGTTGGCGCGAATGGAGAGTGAATCGCGCGCGGTTTGGAGCAAGACCAAAATTGAGGAGAGCAAGTGGCCCGGACCGAGCATCATCTTCGCCTCAGCCCTTCCCGGGGGAAGGCAGGCCCGGGTTTGGCACGCCACGGTGCAAGGCGGAACTTTTAGCAAGGAAGAGATTCTGTTGCAGCCGGGCATTTACCTGGAGGGCTCTTATGCCGAAGTTTTTACGCTTTTGTACGGTATCGACTTCAGAAAGGGGCCGGACATCGCTGCATCTTTGGGCGTGGACCACGACAAATTCATTCAAGCCTGGCGGCAATCCAAGACGTTATCGGCGATTGACAAGATCAAGCTGGCCGCCATGCCCGCACAAGACGCGATGGAACTTGCGGCATTTTTGGCCAATCTTCAGGTGCAGATGGACCGCTTTTTACCCGGCGAACCAGCATCCGGTGGGCCCATTGACCTGATGGTGCTCCAGCTTTTCCCGCAACCGACCATAGTCGAGTTCCCGGGCAAAACTTTACATCACCCCGGGCAGCCGACTTAGTATTCCGTACTGGTAGGACGCGATGGAGAAATTAAGCGATCTTTTCCGCCAGCTACAAAAATTGGGCGTGAGCCGCACGATCTCCATCCAGAAGGGCGAAGTGCGCGTCGAACCGGCGGGCTCTCAAGGGCCGGACGAGCGCGACGCGCCGCGACGTTCCGCCTTCAAGCGCAAGCTGTCGGGGCAAAGCCACTGAAATTCGCGCCTTGGCTCCAGGCATTGCTTACACTTCCCGCCGCGTGCATGTGTATGGCGCACCCGTTGGGCCGAGGCTGGCTGGGCGCTGCCGTCGCATCGGAGCCTTTGCCCGGAATCAGATCTTTTTCACCAGCTTGACGCCGAACTGTTCGGCGGCGTTGGCGCCCATCATCTGCGCGATGGTTGGTTCGGCAACGCGCGCTTCGCTCAGCATCCGGATCGCGTCCCAGGCGCTGGTGGTGTCCTGCTGCGGATAGCGCGAGCCCCACACCACCTTGTCGGCGTAGCGATGGGGCAGGCGCTGGATGCCGCGTTCCTCGGCGTCAAAGCCCAGCATCACGCGCCCTTCCTTCCACATCTTTTCCGGGTCGGTGCGCACCGGATAGAAGTGCAGCGGCGGAACAGTGCGCGTGGAGGCCTCCATCTTCTCCAGCACCTCCTCCATCCAGGTGGCCTTGCCGTGCGCCACCACCATCTTCATCTTCGGGTAGCGCTGCATCACGGAAAACCCCAGCAGCGTCGAGCCGACAAACAGGTAGTTGTCCAGCCATTGGGCGAGAATCGGCGCCATCGCGTGCCCCAGCGGAATACCATGAACCTGGAATAAAGTGCTGCCGCCGCCCGCGCCCGGTCCGCCGCCCGCGCCGAAAAAACCGCCGCTTTGCGACAGCCGCGATTTGATCTTCTCGATAAACGGACCGTGGGAGGTCCATTCCGGGTTCCACAAACCGGGCGTCGAATGGACCGCCGCGGTCACGCCCGAGGCTTCCAGCTCCGCCCACAGCGGTTCGTAGTAGGGATGGTTCAAATAACGATCCTCGATGAACGCGGGCCGGATGAACACACCGCGAAAGCACGGAATTTTGGCGATGCGATGCAGTTCCTCGAGCGCGAAGTCCATGTTCTGCAGCGGCAGGATCGCGGCCGCGAACAGGCGCTCGGGCGCCGCCTTGCAGAAGTCGGCGATCCAGTTGTTATAGGCGCGCGCCAACGCGTAGGCCACGTCGGGGTCCTTGACCAGCGGGAAGCCCTCCGCAAACCAGGTCGGATACAGCAGCGCCTGATCCACCCCGATCGCGTCCATGTCGCGCAGCCGCGCGCGCGGGTCGAAGGCGCCCTCGTTAACCGGATGGCGCACGTTGGGGTCCAGTTCGCCCACCGACTCCCAGCTCATGCCCGGACGCCATACGCCGTAGCTGGGGATGTTGACGTTGTCGGTGTCGCGAAACATCTCGCCATTGATCTTCAGATAGGAGCCGTGCCGGCCTTCCTCGCGCCACAGCGCGAGCCGGCCCGGCACGCGATACTCGGGCTCCAAGTACTGATCCCACAACTCGCGCGGCTCGACGATGTGGGAGTCGCCATCGAAGACCGCAAAGTTCTTGCTCGGTGTGGTCATGAAAATGCTCCCTTCGCGCTATTTCGCGCTCTGCGCGGGCTGGGCTGGACCGAAGATGCAACCGGCGTCGGGCCGCAGCGCCGCTTTGATCTCCTGCTCGGTGGGCCACCAGTCGGGGCGCTGGATTTCGGTGACGCGCTCGCGGATGAACTTCGCCGGCGCCTTGATGTTGTACAGCCGGCGCGCATTGCCGCCCAGCATTTTGGCCTGGTCGGCCACCGGCAGCTCGCACTTGCGCATCGTCTCGATCGCGCGCCAGGCATCGTCGCCGTCGTGATGGTAGACGTCGGAGGACCAGGCGCAGATGTCGCGGTAGAA